>NZ_WJNH01000004.1 GCF_009649735.1 Salinibacillus xinjiangensis | reverse complement strand
GATAGAAGAATATATTTACTGGTACAACCATGAACGATCAAAAGAAAAATTGGCTGGATTGAGTCCAGTTGAATACCGAACTCAATCCAGCCAATCAGCTGCATAATAAAAACTCTAACTTTTGGGGGTAACCACCATCCCAAGCGTCTTGTACAGTTCAGTGTAAAACAGTTTTAAAATCTATTCTATACACTAAGCAATTCTCGAATTTCATCCTCGCTAAGGCTCTTAAACATCGTTTCTCCTGGCTGGATAATATTTTCGATTAACTCTCGCTTTTTCTGCTGCAAGGAATAGATTTTCTCCTCAATCGTCCCTTCTGTAATCAAACGGAATACTTGGACGACCTTTTTCTGGCCGATGCGATGAGCGCGTCCTGTTGCTTGTTCCTCAATAGCTGGGTTCCACCAGAGATCATAGAGAATAACCGTATCTGCACCGGTAAGGTTAAGCCCTGTACCACCAGCCTTTAAGGAAATTAAAAAAATTTCTTTTTCCCCTTGGTTAAATCGCTCAGCCATATCTACCCGCTCACGTGAAGGTGTTTGACCATCTAGATAAAAAACATCCTTACCAAGCTCCTGAAGCTTTTCCCTGATAATTTTCAGCATGCTAGAAAATTGGGAGAAAATGAGCATTCTTTGCCCGTTTTCAGATGTATTCTGAACAAGCTCTAACAATTGATTTAGTTTACCAGACTCTCCCTGATAGTCCTCAATAAATAAGGATGGGTGACAGCATAGCTGGCGTAGCCTTGTTAAGCCTGCTAGTATTTTCATTCGACTTCGCTGAAAGCCCTCTGTTGAAATGGCGTGCGCAGCTTCCCCTTGGATTTGCTCGAGGTAACCAAGGTATAGCTGCTTTTGTTCTTTGGTGAGTTCAGAAGTATGTACCGTTTCAATTTTGTCTGGCAATTCCCTCAGAACATCCTGCTTGAGTCGGCGTAAAATAAAAGGTCGACTCATCCTAGAAATTTGCTCTTGTGGTAAGGTATTGAACGTCTTTTTATTAGGAAAAAAGCCAGGTAAAATGGCATCAAAGATCGACCAAAGTTCATCTAACGAATTTTCAATCGGCGTCCCACTTAACGCAAAACGCTGTTGGGCCTTTACAGACTTTACGGCCCTGGCTGTTTTGGTTAAATGATTTTTAATGGCTTGTGCTTCATCCAAAATGATGGTTGAAAACTCTAATTCTTGATAGGATTCTACATCCTGACGTATTAAAGGATAAGACGTTACCATTACATCTACTTCTTGGAAGCCTTCAATCTGAGCCTGCCGCTCGTCTTTATTTCCACTCACTACTACAACGTTTAACTGGGGGGCGAACTTCGTAAATTCACTCTTCCAATTGTAGACGAGAGAAGCGGGTGAAATAACTAAAGATGGTTTGTTGGTATGGTTATGCTCTTCCCATTCTGAAAGCAGAAAGGCAATCGCTTGTAGCGTTTTACCAAGTCCCATATCATCAGCTAAAATACCGCCGAAACGATAATAACTAAGCCCCTTTAGCCACTGAAACCCTACATTTTGATAGTCTCTTAAATCAGCTTGGAGGGAGTCAGGAATGGAATAGTCATTGTCATCAGGATTTTTAATATCCTGAATTAACTGTCGGAAGGCTTTGTTATATTTGGCCCCGGTTTCTTTATTGATGAATTCTTCCACCTGCAGACCTCGATAAGCAGGTAATGTCACCTTCCCCTGCTCAATGGAATCTGGCTGAAGATTCAATTCATCAAACAGCTTTGTAATGGGTGAAAACGATTCCTCCTCAAGGGGGATAAACGTCCCATTTGGTAAGCGATAATAACGTTTCTTTTCCGTAATGGATTGGAAAATATGCTGAATTTCATCTTGATTGATATCCTCAAAATCAAAATTAATCTCTAAGAAATTCTCACTCGCATCTAAATCTACGTTTACTTTCGGCAATTGTCGTTCTTCAACCAATAATTGCTTCACTTGATTGGTCATAAAAATATCTAGCTTATCCTCAATTCGAGGTAGCAGGTCATAGATGAAGGAAAATATCTCATCCTCTTCATCAATATATAATTCATACCCATTGTATTTAAAGGATGCATTCTCAATCACATTCATAATTTCTTGCTCTTTTTCCATATCTCGTATTAGAATTTGATTGCTTTCAGGTCTTGTCTCCTCCTGGTTTCGATCAAAAGGATAAAAAACGTAATCATCATAGTGATATTCAAGATTAGCATCCAGGCGTTCCTCATTAAGGTCTAAATAAAGCTTTGCCTGTAAGGGTGGATGAATAATTTCATTGGATACGTCCTCTGTAATGTTTAACTCTCCAATTTTATTAAGAGAGGGCATGACATTTGATAAAAACGGCTCGATTTGCTTTAAGTCAATGGGTAATGTGCGGTTATGGACTCGTTCAATGATATTGCCCATTTCCGTTAAAATGCCCAATTGAGTTGTGTTTAGCTTATAAAACGTATTTTCCGTTAAAATATATTTGTAATCCTCAAAAATTGTTGCATCGTTGAGAAAGTGTAAATCGAGATTGTAATTCTCTTGTTGTTGATCACGGGTCAGCTCAAAATTGAAAGGCAGAGGACCCTCACTCCACTCAATATTTTCATAGGTTTGGCCATTTATATTAGTAAAGTGACAGTTCCGTTGTTGTAGTAGCTGTAAAAACCGATCAATAAATAGTGGTGGAATGGACATTGCTCGTTTTTCATCTGCTGAGGCTGCTAGCCAACTGGTTTGATAAAAGGCTTCACTTTTATGAATATCGATCAGTAAGCGAATGACCTCCCAATCCTCCTTTGTAAAATGATGGATACGGGGGTCATAGGAAAACTTTTTCGTGAAAAATAATTCCTTTTGCTGCTCAATATGCTCTAGAAGCTCTCTTATTTTTTTAACTACGTAAACTCTCTCTTCACCAATTTTCAGTTCAATCGTCAAAAGTGGACTATCCCAGGGTCTTTTGCGCGTCTTCAATATGTATTCACAGGTTAATGGCTTACTCGTTATGGATGTTGATTGAGGAGATTCAGAAGTCTCCAAGTAATTTGAAAATAGATTTATCATTTCATTGGTTAAATCAGGTGCTTTTCTTGGCTTGTTTTGTCTGAGCATAGGTCCACCTTCAAATTGACTAAGAAAGTTGTTTAGAGTCGTTTTATTTTGCACATCATGGATTTCATCGGAAATTTCCAACATTGCAGCAATCGAATGCTTACAAGCTCGATATTTATCGTGAGCAGCACATTCGCATACGTATGAAATTCCATCATCGTTAAATTCAATTGTTACGACATACTCGTCTTGTCCAACAACAAGTCCCTTCCAAACATCTTCATGATTTGAAGAGTTCAAATAGTGTACACGACCTTGATTATAATATTCTAAGCCACGTCGATAAACCTTATTTGTAAACATACCTTTTGACGATTGATTTCTAAGCATAACACGAACATCCTAACCGTTTTTATTCTATCATTCTACTTTTTTAGTTGTAATATACGTATATACTGGTATTTTTACTCGAAAAGAAAGGCTAATCCAATTCTTTGGAATCGGATTAGCTCTGACTAACTATTATATAGTGGCTATGCTTTTTGTTCAAACAATTTTATGATTTGAACGATCGTTTCAGTCGATTTCAACATGTGGTCGACGGAAACAAACTCGAATTTACCATGAAAGTTTTCCCCACCTGTAAAAATATTCGGTGTAGGTAGCCCCATATAGGATAGCTGAGAGCCGTCTGTTCCTCCGCGTATCGGTTCAACAATCGGTTTAATATCTAGAGTGTCCATAGCTTCATAAGCAATATCTACAATGTGCTTAACCGGCTCAATTTTATCTCGCATGTTGTAATATTGGTCCTTCATTTCTAAAATAATGTTACTCTCACCATACTTTGCTTGTAGATCGGCTACTACCTTTTCCATATTCTCTTTTCGGGCTTGGAATTTTTCCTTATCATGGTCGCGAATGATATAGGTAAGATTTGTTTGCTCTACATCTCCTTCAAAGGATAGAAGATGATAAAAGCCTTCATATTTTTCTGTATGTTCTGGTGCTTCTTCTGCTGGAAGCATACCATTTAGCTCCATTCCGATTTTAACGGAATTGACCATTTTTCCTTTAGCCGTACCTGGGTGTACATTGTTTCCTTTAATTGTGATTTTAGCGCCAGCAGCGTTAAAACTTTCATATTGAAGTTCACCAATTGGCCCACCGTCAACTGTATATGCATAGGAGGCATTAAAGCGTTCTACATCAAATTTGTGAGGTCCTCTACCAATTTCCTCATCAGGAGTAAAGGCAACTCTGACCTTGCCGTGCTTAATTTCTGGATGCTGAATTAAGTAATCCATGGCAGTCATTATTTCTGCAATCCCTGCCTTATTATCAGCTCCAAGTAAAGTGGTACCGTCAGTTGTAACAAGTGTATGTCCTTTGTAATTTGAAAGGTTTGGGTAATCGTTTGGTGAAAGTACAATATGTAAGGATTCATTTAACACAATATCATTACCATCATATTGCTCGACGATTTGTGGATTCACATTTTTGCCCGTAAAGTCAGTAGCTGTATCCACATGTGCTAAAAAGCCAATTGTTTCTACTTCTTTGTTGGTATTGGCTGGGAGAGTGGCCATTACGTATCCGTGTTCATCTATACCAACATCTTCCATCCCTATCTCTTTAAGCTCATCAACTAGCTGATTAGCTAAAGTGAGTTGTCCTTGAGTAGAAGGACAAGATTCGTTATTTTCGTTTGACTGTGTGTCTACCTTTACGTAAGATGTAAATCTTTTAATCATATCGTTTTTCATATTACTTATTCACCTCTTTTATCTCTATAGTAGCATACGTATAACAAAAAAACACGGGAGGTATAGTCCCTCCCGTGTTAGCTTTTACGCTTGTAATGATGGTTCGATTTTTTGGCTGTCATCTGGTCGTTGTGATTGAAGCATCCAAATACCAGCAATTAAAACAAGGCCAATAATATTTGTAATATTCTCAGGAACAATTAGCATTAAACCACCAACAAGTAGTACCAAACGTTCCCAACCATATGCCTTCCGCTTAAAGTAGCCCATAATCGAACTACTTACTCCCATCATACCGAGCAGTGCTGTTGCAACAGCAATAATGAGTACTATGACGTTATAATCTCCCGATTGAACTAATATCGGGTTAAATACAAATATATATGGGATGATAAAGGCTGCGATTGCCAGCTTGACGGCAGTGACTCCGGCTTTAAATGGATTGGCTCGTGCAATACCTGCTCCAGCATAGGCTGCCAAACAAACTGGTGGAGTAATATCGGCAACAATTCCAAAATAGAAAACAAATAAATGTGCTGCTAGGATATCCACACCAAAACCATTAATTAATGCAGGTGCAGCAACAGTAGCTGTAACAACGTAGTTTGCTGTTGTAGGAAGTCCCATACCGAGAATGATACAAGCAATCATCGTGAAGAAAAGAGCTAATGGTAATATTCCATTGGATAACGTAATAATTCCAGAAGCTATTTTTCCACCTAAACCTGTCATCCCGACTACACCAGCAATAATCCCGGCTGTACCAACTGCAGCAATTACGGGAAGAGCTACTCTTGCCCCTTGTTCTAAAACATGAAGAACCTGTTTAAAGTTCATACGGTCTTCTTTTCGAACAAAACTAGCTAAAAAGGCAACCAAAATACCGCTTAATGCTGCTCTTTGAGGTGTAAATCCTGCAAACAGCGTCCCGACTATTGCAATTAACGGTAACAGCATGTAGCCTTTTCTCTTAAATAATTCCTTTGCATTTGGCAAGAAATCCTTAGATAAGCCGAAAATTCCTTGTTTTTTCGCTTCGTAATGTGTACCCATAAAAATCCCTGAGAAATAAAGCAAGGAAGGGATTAGGGCCGCTAACATAATCGTACCGTAAGAAGTACCTGTATATTCAATCATAATAAAGGCAGCAGCACCCATAATTGGAGGCATTAATTGTCCACCAGTTGATGCAGATGCTTCAGTAGCTGCAGCAAATTCTGGCTTGAATTTGGCCTTCTTCATCATAGGAATGGTAAAAGAACCAGAAGCAACAGTGTTTGCAATAGAACTTCCTGAAACCATACCTTGCAGGGCACTTGCTGTTACGGCTGCTTTTGCCGTACCACCTGTAAATCGTCCTGTTAGGGCATATGCAATATCATTAAAAAATTTCCCTACACCAGAATGGATGAGTAGCACCCCAAATAGTAAGAAGAGGAAGATAAATTTTGAGGACACTTGTACAGGTATACCAAATATAGCATTCTCTCTAAACCAAAGATCCGTCATTACCTTTTCAAATGAGAATCCTGCATGGGACAACATTTGTGCTGGAATGTGGTTTCCGAATAGGGCATAAAGGATTACCACAGAAGCTACAATAACGATTGGTAAACCAACACATCTTCTTGTTGCTTCAAGTAAGAGAAGCACACCTAAAACAGATACAATAATATCAAGGGTTTCATAACCGTGGACACGTGCATCTAAAATATGGTCAAACTGAATAATTTTAAAGTAGCCAACGAAAATTGCGGTAAAAGCAAGCACCACATCATACCAAGGCACTTTATTTTTATGCAAACCTTTTTTCGCGGGATAAAGTAAAAAAATAAGCCCTAGAGCAGTACCAACATGGACGGCACCTTGGATTTGTGATTGCATCGTACCAAAATACCCTGTATATAGATGAAACAGGGTCAGGTAAATAGCAATAAAAGAAACAACCCATGTCCATTTCCCTATATTTTTTCGATAGGTACTTTCACGGTCATATTTCTCTAGCAGCTCTTGTTCAGACAATTGTTCACCGTTTTCTTCAGTGATTTCTGATGTGAGGTTCTTCTTTTCTTGGGTGACTTTTTCTTCGTTTTTATGATTGTTGTTCTTTTTAGTCACACCTTTCACCACCTTTTATAAGAATTGAGATTAAAAGGGACCGGACACACTGTGTCGGTCCCCACAAAAATGAAAGATTGCTAGATTTGCTTAACTAGCTATTTATTCCTTCAAATCTTCAAGGTTAGTGATACCTGTTTCTTCGCGTGTAATAATTTGCATTACTTCAGGATAGATATGACCAATAAACGCGAAGTTTTCAACTGGTGCACCCTCAAATTCGCCTTCTCCGTTATAAGCGTCTTGAGCAGGTACGTGAACAGTCATACCAAGGTCCATAGAGCCCTCACCAATAGTAGCAAGGTTTTCAACTGATGCACCAGTTTCGGTAGCTGTTACGTTAACACCATCAATATAGTTACTCCATAGCGTAGCCATTTCACCACCTAGTGGGTAGTAGGTTCCACCTGCACTACCTGTACCAAGAACAAGTTCTTCTTTACGGCTGTCAGCAGTTGCGCTAACTTCCGCTTCCTCTGATTCAACTGTTAATCCTTGTTCCTCATAATATTTTTTCGCACCAGGGTGGATAGGTAAGCCTTGTGATCCGTTTAAAGCATTTTCAATTGTGGCATGAGCAGACTGAGCGTGGGTGTTTTCATCAGCGTGTTCAACCGAAATTCTTGCAAGCTCATATGCAAGCTCGTTGTCAATTGTATCTGTGTTACCAACGAGTACAGCATAGGCTGTTACGGTTTTAACATCTTCCTCTTGGAAGTCATATGTTCCAGCAGGAATTGTATATTCCATGTAGCCGAGGTTTTCTTCTACGTAGCTAATTGTTTCGTCAGAAAGGCTAACTAGCTTTGCATCGCCAGCTGTAGCTTGCAGGTCATTCACACTTCCGGCTGGTAATCCTAATAAACCAAAGGACAAATCAATGTTTCCATCCTGTAGACCATCTTTCGCATTACCGAAGCCTTCTTCATATGCTTCATAATGTTCTCCTTCTTCTAGACCTGCACCTTCAAGAATGACTTTTGTAGCAGCTTGTGTACCACTACCAGCAGGACCGATGGCGACATTTTTGGTGCCTCCACCTCCGCATGCTGTTAATACAAGTGCAATAATGGAAAATAAAGCAACTGTGATTGTTTTCTTCATGCAATTTTCCCCCTTTAATATTTATATGATTCTCATGTAACTTAAATATTTGATAATAATAGAGTTTAAGTTACCGAGAATGACAACAAAAATAGCACATGTAAAGCGGTTGCACATGACATCATAATCTATTCTATCATAATTTAAGAATTTGTAAATTTTTGTTTAAATTTTTTGTAAATTTGATTCGTTATCGATAGTTTAAAACACCTTAAACAGACAGAAGATTTTATGTAGACAAACGTTTATTAATAACATTTTATTCCTTAAATGTTACAGTTATGAACAAAGCTAGACAAACAAATTCTGTTTTTCATATTTCATAATTTCACATCCGTCTCAACATAATATAAAATAGAGACGAAAATGAGTTTTCTTTAACGTTTACTAAAAAACGTCAATGTTGATACAGAAAGGATAATGTAGAATGTCAAAGCAACAAATTGGTGTTGTGGGAGCAGGCGTAATGGGAAAAAGTCTAGCCCTAAACTTTGAAAGTAAGGGATATTCCCCTGCCATATATGATATATCAGAGGATACGATTTCCAAGATCCTAGAGGAGAATCGTGAAAAGAATTTAGTCGGAACAAGTGATGTAAAAGACTTTATTGAGATGCTCGAAACCCCAAGAAAAATTCTAATGATGGTTCCAGCTGGTGACATTACGGATAAAGCCATTGATTCGTTACTCCCTTATTTGGACCAAGGAGATATATTAATTGATGGTGGAAATACATATTTTGAGGATACGATGCGTCGAAATAAACGATTAGCTGAAAAAGGGATCAACTTCATTGGTGCTGGTGTTTCCGGAGGAGAAGAGGGAGCCCTTAAAGGCCCATCGATTATGCCTGGTGGTCAGAAGGATGCTTATGAAAAAGCAGAAAAATTGCTGACAGATATTTCGGCTAAAGTAAATGGAGAGCCTTGCTGTTCCTATATTGGCCCAGATGGTGCTGGTCATTATGTGAAAATGGTGCACAATGGAATTGAATATGGCGATATGCAGTTGATTTGTGAGGCATACTTTTTCCTTAAGCATACGCTAGGATTAACAGCTGAAGAATTTCATGAAATCTTTTCTAAGTGGAATGAAGGCGAATTAGATAGCTACTTAATCGAAATTACTGCGGATATTTTCACGAAAAAAGACGATGAAACTGGAAAACCGATTATTGATGTCATTCTTGATACTGCTGGTCAAAAGGGTACAGGGAAATGGACAAGTCAAAGCGCACTTGACTTAGGGGTTCCACTGCCTATTATCACTGAATCCGTTTTTGCAAGGTTTATTTCTGCGTTAAAGGATGAGCGTGTCGCTGCTAGTGAAGTTTTACAAGGACCGCAAGACAAGCCATCCCTAAGCATGGAAAAAGAGGAATTAATCGAAGCGGTACGTAAAGCCCTTTATATGAGTAAAATTTGCTCCTATGCCCAAGGATTTACCCAATTAAAGGCGGCATCAAAGGAATACGATTGGAACCTTGATTTTGGTGAAATTGCCATGCTATGGCGTGGAGGCTGTATTATTAGAGCTGGTTTCCTTCAAAATATTAAGGAGGCCTATGACCGCAATGAAAACTTGGACAATCTGCTTCTAGACTCTTATTTTAAGGAGATTGTCGAGTCCTACCAAGGCTCGTTGCGTAAAGTCATTGCGCTTGCGGTTGAACAGGGAATTCCTGTACCAGCATTATCTGGTGCTATTTCGTATTATGATAGCTATCGAACGGCTACACTACCAGCCAATTTACTACAAGCACAACGAGATTACTTTGGAGCACATACGTATAAGCGAATTGATAAAGAGGGAACTTTCCATACAGAGTGGTATTAATTAAAAAAGACGTGATTGCCTTTGGTTGTGGCAATCACGTCTTTTTATTTGGTAGTGGTTGAAGGCGGGGCCGGGGCTTCAGCAAATTTTGTTAATACTTTAGCATAGAGGTGCGATTCTTTAGCAAAGTCTAAGGCAACTTTAGCAGAAAAACCCCTGACTTTAGCTAAAATGATCTTCTTCAGCATTTTGATAAGAATCATCAGCATAAATCAGCCAATCATCAGCATTCCGCCAACCGGAGCCATCAAGCAACAATCCTACTTCTCAAACAACAACACTCGTGCTGGTGAAGCGTCAATTCCAGAAACCTTCAAGGGAGCAGCCACCATGTGATAGGTGCCTGGTTCTACTTCTTTAAAACTTAGTCCTTCGATCACAATAATGTCATGAGCAAATAAGGTTTTATGTGTTGGGTGACCCTCTTGAGCTCGTTCAATTCCGAGTGAATCAATTCCAACTCCAGTAATGCCTTTTTCGGAAAGATACTTGGCCCCACTTTCCGCTAAGAAAATGAATTCAAAATTAAATTCTTCATCAAAGGTGTTTTGGGTCTTAAACAGAACAAAGTCACCCTTTTCAATACCAAGGTCTTGAATATGTTCCTCTTCAATTTTTTCTTCTACATGTGTTAAATCAAACACCTTCACATCCCCGATTAATTTATCCAGTGGAATAGTTTCAAAGGTATCACCATCATTAATCATGTGAAGAGGGGCATCAATGTGTGTTCCGGTATGAGCATCCATTTTAATGGTTGATTCGGTTACATGTCCGTTTGTTTTGGTTGCAAACTCGGGTTGCTTTTCTGGTTTATTCTTATAAACAGGCATCCCTTTATAAACGGGAAGTGTAATATCGTACATTTTCGTCATACAAATTCTCCTTTTTTAAATGGAATAATCGCCATCGTCGGCAATCGGCCACCACTTAAAGCCATCCTGATTTAATAGGTCATCAGCGGCTTTAGGACCCATCGTTCCTGAATCATAGTTTGGAAAGTCCGTTGCTTTTTTCTCCGCCCATGCTTGATAAATCGTATCGACAAACTGCCAGGATAATGCGACTTCATCCCAGTGAGTGAAGTTCGTAGCGTCGCCATTAATGGCATCATGTAACAATTTTTCATAGGCTTCAGGTGTGTTTTGTTGATCGACACAGTTATTGCAGTAATCCAATTTGACTGGTGTAGTTTCCTTGGAGTTGTCTAGCTTTTTACCGTTCATCACAATGGAAATCCCTTGGTCTGGTTGGATATGAATAATCAGTAAGTTAGGATGCATTTCGTCCTCTGACTTATAATAAAGGTTCATAGGGATATCTTTAAACTGAATGACAATCTTCGTAGACTTTTCAGCCATTCGTTTCCCTGTGCGAATGTAAAATGGTACACCTGCCCAACGGAAATTATCAATTAACACCTTTCCAGCCACAAATGTCTCAGTGTTG
The DNA here is from genome assembly GCF_009649735.1 of Salinibacillus xinjiangensis. Classification (GTDB taxonomy): domain Bacteria; phylum Bacillota; class Bacilli; order Bacillales; family Alkalibacillaceae; genus Salinibacillus; species Salinibacillus xinjiangensis. The sequence continues at coordinate 213,595 of NZ_WJNH01000004.1, read as the reverse complement.
GATTCAGGGTTAATGTTTTCTTCACTTCTATAGCCAGGCACTTCCTGATTTTCTATTTGTCCAGGACCATATTGACCACGGACAAAATACTCGTCTACTTCATCAATTGCCATCGGGCGGAGAGCACGTAATGCTCTAATTTTTTCACTTCTAATTTCATCAGTGGACAGCTTGATTGGCGGTTCCATGGCAAGTAAAGCTACCATTTGTAGGATATGATTTTGAACCATATCTCGAAGTGCGCCAGACTTATCATAATAACCGCCTCTTTCCTCCACACCTAATGACTCACTTGATGTGATTTGGATGTTTGAAATGTAACGGTTATTCCACAGTGGTTCAAACATCGCGTTAGCAAAACGGATGACTTCAATGTTTTGGACCATTTCTTTGCCAAGGTAGTGGTCAATTCGGTATATTTCATCCTCCTCAAAGGCTTGGCGAATTTCTGCATTTAATTTTTTAGCAGAAGGTAAATCGTGTCCAAATGGCTTTTCGATAATCAATCGATTCCAGCCATCACCGTTCGTTAGACCTTCAGATTTTAGGAATGAAGCAATCGTTCCAAAGAATTGAGGTGCCATGGCTAAGTAGAACATCCGATTTCCGGGTATATGAAATTCACCTTCTAGGCTTGAAATTAGCTTACTAAGTTCCTGATAGGACTCTTTTGTGGTTACATCCATAGGAATATAATCAAAGTGGGCCAAAAAGTCCTCTACATTAGCCTCCACTTCTATTTTGGAATCGTGAAGAGCCTTTTCCACATTTTCACGAAAAACCTCTGTACTCCAACCACGCCTTGCTGTTCCAATTACTGCAAACTTCTCATCAAGGTACCCTTTTTTATAAAGGTTATAAATCGATGGAAATAACTTGCGTTTGGCTAAATCTCCTGTAGCACCAAAAATAACCATTGTACAATATGTATGATTTTCGTTCTTCACTGTAAATCCTCACCTTCATCTAGTTGTATCTGTAGTATTCCTCTAAACCTTAGATGAAACACATTTTTTCTACTATCTTTAGGAAACTAGACCGTTTATTCAAAAAGAAATCCCCTAAAAAGTATAAGGGTTTGCTCTCAGGATATCAATAAACAGACATTTCCCAGTTGGAAAAGAGACAATCATAAAATGTCAGTCGTATCGTCTCTAATTTTGGGCATCCTTTACTTTAGAGGAGGATGTAGATGAGTAAACAGGAAGGAAATATGAAATGGTGGCAGCTATCACTATTTGGGGTAGGCTGTACGATTGGTACGGGATTTTTTCTTGGCTCTAGTATTGGCATACGACTTGGGGGACCTGCCATATTATTAGCTTTCATTTTTGCGGGGCTCACCACTTATATTGTGTTCGATGCCTTAGCCAAAATGACAGCTCAGGATCCGCAAAAAGGATCCTTTCGATCTTATGGTAAAAAAGCATTTGGCCATTGGGCTGGCTTTACGATTGGATGGGTTTATTGGGCATCTGAAATATTAATTATGGGAAGCCAATTAACAGCTTTATCGATTTTCACACAATTTTGGTTTCCAAATATATCAATGTGGATCTTCGCTGCCATCTATGCAGTGCTTGGTTTACTTGTACTATTAGCAGGCTCTAAAAGGCTCAGCAAATTAGAAAACGTTTTTGCAATCATAAAAACAGCGGCGATTGTTATGTTTATATTCATTGCTGGGGCTTTTATTTTAGGTTTCATTGACTATTCAAGTGAAATTTATTTGCCTAAAACCATAAATGATTTTTTTCCGAATCAAATGTTAGGGGTCTGGTCGAGCTTTATTTTTGCTCTTTACGCTTTTGGAGGAATTGAAATCATGGGATTAATGGCAATGGAATTGAAGGACCCAAAGGAAGCTCCCAAAGCGGGAAAAGTTATGATTTTTACTCTAGTGACCATTTATGTGATTTCGTTAGGATTAGCTCTATTGTTTATGAATTCCTTTAGTACCGAGGAAAGCCCGTTCGTAGAGGTCTTAAACAAGCTAGGTTTACCATTTTTTACGCATGTACTTAATGGTGCACTAGTTATTGCTGGCTTTTCCACAATGGTGGCTTCTTTATTTGGAGTTGCTAGTATATTGCGGTCCTTAGCCGAGGACGGGGATGCCCCAGCATTTTTTGCGAAGGATGGACGACTCGCCATTCCCTATCCTTCGCTCACTTTACTTGTGATTGGTTTGTTAATTTCCATTTTTATGGCCTTATTACTGCCGGATAAAATTTATGAATATGTTACAACAGGTGCAAGCTTAATGCTGATTTATAATTGGCTCTTTATTATCCTATCTGCTCGCAGGCTGTTGAAAAAGTCTACCGTCGATCGTCTGAAATTTACTATTGGGATTATTCTTGTGTTGTTAGGAGTTAGTGGAACTTTATTTCATGCAGCTAGTCGTCCAGGCTTTCTTATTAGCCTAGGGTTTGTTGTTGTTATTGGAATTGTCACCATCATCATGTCTAAACGATGGAAGTTTCAAAGACGAGGTTAAAGCAATAATTTCAAGCCTTGGTACCCAAAGTAAGCACCAAAACCAATGAGTGATAAACCTGAAATGGCAGATAGACCCTGTAATATACGGGTATTTAAAAGCTTTCGAAAGCTACTTGAAATTGTCGCCATGGTGATATCCCAGCTCATAAGACCAATAAAAATAGCCGTACTATATAAAATAAGTTGTTGGTTTCCATATGAAGATGCAGTTTCGGCTAAGACTGAACCGTAAATCCCCAGCCAGAACAGAATGGTAAGAGGATTCATTAAGGACATCATAAATCCTTTTAAAAAGGATTTAGAAAAGGGACCGACATTTCGTTGGTTTTCAATGCTCATTTTATTGGCTGATAGCATACTTTCAAACCCTGTATAAAGTAAGACAAAGCTACCAAATAGCCATAAAAAGGTTTTAATAAAGGGGGTGTCGATAACATGAACTACCCCTAAGTAAACGACTAGCATATAAATTCCATCGGCTATAACAGCTCCTAGTCCAACTAGCCAAGAATGAAAAAACCCCCCCTTAATACCGAGGTCTAGTTGTGCTGCGTTAACAGGTCCAATGGGAATAGCTAGTGATAATCCTAATAAGATATAGCTGAAAAACGTATTCAATTTGTCCACCCCTTATGAAATAAAGCTTGTCTAATTCATGTGTATTCATAGAAGAGGGGTTGTACCACAAAAAGATATAGATATGTTTCTTAGGATGAATAACGGACATTGTGATAACAAAAATTAGAAGTAAAATAAGTACTGGAAGGGGATTTACAGATGACGAATCAACAATTTCAAGAAGCAATTAACTCTGTCCATGATGCAGAAAGAGCCGTTTTAGATGCACAAGGAAATACAGACCCTGAGCATTATCAGCAGGCACAGCAGCATTTATTTAGGGCACAAAAGCTATTGAATGAACTGGAACACAATCACCACAGCGGAAATGAGGAAGAAACACGACAGTTACAGCATGCTAGGGAATTACTAAAGCATTTACTTGAAGCTCAAAATTCCATTTAAAAGAGAGAGGAGGAGAGTGTTTGCGATATACTCCACTTGGTTCGTCCTTTTATAATATGCCTACCCTGACTTTGGCTGAAGAACTTCTTGGGAAGCTACTTGTGAAGGAAACCTCATCGGGACTGACCTCGGGATGGATTGTTGAGACAGAAGCGTACAAGGGACCAGAGGATCGAGCTGCTCATAGTTATCAAAATCGGAGAACAAAAAGAACAGAGGTCATGTTTGGGAAACCGGGGTTGGTCTATACGTATTCTATGCACACCCATTGTTTGGTAAATGTTGTGAGTGGTGAGGTGGATAGGCCTGAAGCGGTATTAATTCGTGCCGTTGAACCAAAAGACGGAATTGACCTCATGTATGAAAGACGTGGTGTGGATAAAAAGGAAGTGAATTTAACCAATGGACCCGGAAAATTAACGAAGGCCCTAGGAATTACGATGGAGGATTACCGTCGAAGTCTTTATGAGCCACCGATTTACATAGCAGAGGGCCCGAAGCCAGCGTCCATTTCAAAGGGTCCTCGGATTGGTATTGAAAATAGTGGTGAGGCAAAGGATTATCCTTGGCGTTATTGGGTGACGGGGAATCGGTTTGTTTCGAGGTAACAGTAGTCTTTTTAACATATGACACCAGTTTTATATTATGATAGGTACATAGTTTGCTAAAGGGATGAAGGAGTCTTTTCATGTTAAAAACTTTTAATCAATTTTTACAACGCTGGATGCCTCTGATTACACCGCTATCGGTCGTTATTGGGGTGGCGCTTTCAGATTGGCTAATCCCGTTAGAATATCTCGTGCCATGGATTTTTGCTTTTATGACCTTTGCAGGAAGTCTAGGGTCAAACTTTTCTGATTTGAAAAAGGTTATGCTTCATCCGTTGCCTTTGTTTATATGTTTATTGATTCTGCATATTGTCATGCCGGTAATTTGTTTTGGGGTCGGGAGTCTAGTTTTCTATGATGAACCTTACTTTGTGACCGGTCTTATTTTAGCATTTCTAGTTCCAACTGGGATTACGAGTTTAATATGGGTTTCGGTATATAAGGGGAATATTGTCTTAACGCTCTCCATTGTCTTAATAGATATGTTTCTGGCTCCGTTTCTAGTTCCGGCTATTTTAAATGTGTTTGTTGGTTCATCTGTGAATATGGACGGTGTGGATATGATGATTGGTTTGTTATGGATGGTTGTGATTCCGTCTGTTCTGGGTATGGCTCTGAATCAGATGACCAAAGGGAAGGTCAACGAGCAATTGGCACCCAATCTAGCCCCTTTTTCCAAGATTGGACTAGGTGCTGTGGTCATGATTAATAGTTCTCAAGCCGCCTCCTATTTTCTTAATATTAATTGGCAGTTAGTTCTAGTAGGAGTAGTTGTGTTTTTATTAGCTGCACTAGGCTATGTGTTGGGGTGGTTTGCATCCAAGGCACTTAAAGCTAATCAAGATACGGCTGTGACGCTGATCTTTAATAGTGGAATGCGTAATATCAGTACGGGAGCAGTAATTGCCATCACCTACTTCCCTGCAGCTGTGATCGTTCCAGTTGTTATGAGCATGCTATTTCAACAGGTCTTAGCCTCTCTTTCAGGTGGGCTATTAGATCGACTATACTCCATAACGTTTAATCGCAATGTATCACAAATAGAACAATAATCTCCCTTTAGCGCTTTAAAGCAGTTGGGGACAGTCCCCAGTCGCTTTAAAGTGTTAAAGGATTTATTTGGAAATTTGGTTTGGGTTATATGTTATGATGGGATTAGCATTTTTTGGGAAGGTGATCTTATTTCTACGGCAGCTAATGAACCGATTCTTTCGCTTGAAGGATTGGGGAAATCTTATGGCGCAAAGCGTGTATTAGATGGTATTGATTTAAATGTATATAAAGGGCAAATCATCGGCTATATCGGCCCAAATGGTGCGGGCAAGAGCACAACGGTGAAAATTATGCTTGGACTTGAGCAATCCTATTCAGGTAGAGTGAAAATTTTTGGACGGGATATTTCTGATGGTAATGTGGAATATAAGCAAAGAATAGGTTATGTACCTGAAATTGCGGAGCTTTATGACAATCTTACAGCTCACGAGTATTTAACGTTTATCGGCGAACTGTATGGATTAGATTTTGACGTAGCAAACCAAAAAGCTATCAGGCTCATGAAAATCTTCGGGTTGGAGGAGGCTTATCATAGTCGAATATCTTCCTTCTCCAAAGGAATGAAACAAAAGACTCTCATTATCTCAAGTCTATTACATAACCCAGACTTACTATTTTTAGATGAACCCATTGGTGGACTCGATGCTAATAGTGTGATGGTATTCAAAGAGGTGCTCGCCCAGCTTGCAGCACAAGGTAAAACCATTTTTTACTCCTCACACATCATGGATGTTGTGGAGAAGATAAGCAATCGTATTATTCTACTCAATGGTGGCCAAATTGTTGCAGATGGTAGCTTTGAAGATTTACAGGCACACAACCAGGAAGGAACGTTGGAGGAAATCTTTAATCAATTAACAGGCTTTGATGAGCATAAAGGATTGGCTGAAGAGTTTGTCTCCATCGTTCAGGAGTCGTGATTGACATGAAAGACTACCTGACACTAAGGTTTTTCGACAAATTTAAGTGGATTTTTACTAGATTTGGCGTGGACTACCCCGTGATGAGGAGGATTCTACAAGTCAAACTCACCATGGACCAACGAAGGGTGCCTACACTTTTCAATCAGCCAAACCAAAAAAAGAAAAAGGATCAAAACTACTTTCTAAGGTCATTGTGGATGTACGTGTTTTTTGGACTTTTTCTCATACCATTTATGTTTTTGGGGGAAAATTATTTTTTTCAAATGAGTATAATGTTTGGCATCATGATGTTTATAATTATGACAGCAATGATTTCCGACTTCTCAACAGTTCTTTTGGATATTCGTGATCGAAATATTTTGTCCACAAAACCTGTGGATAAAATGACTATCAGTACCGCAAAGGCCTTACATATTTGTTCATATTTATTTTTATTAACAACAGCAGTCGTAGCAATTCCTTTTATTGTGGGCATATTTAGGCATGGACTTATGTTTTCAGTTCTTTTCCTATTGAATATTGTTTTAATTGATATCCTTGTTGTCGTGCTAACGGCCTTGCTATATATTCTGATTTTACGCCTTTTTGATGGAGAAAAATTGAAGGACATCATTAATTATGTACAGATTGGCCTTTCGATTACGATGGTAGTGGGCTATCAAATCTTGGCACGTGCATTTAATGTTGTTAATGTTGACATTACCTTTAACCCAGTTTGGTGGCACGTGTTCATTCCGCCTATGTGGTTTGCATCACCATTTGAGTTAGTGTTAGGTCAAAATGATGATCAGGTGTTTGTTATATTTACGGTCATCGCCGTTGCTGTCCCAATTGCAGCCTTACTTGTTTATATCAGGTCCATGTCAGCTTTTGAAATTAATTTACAGAAGCTTGCCAATCACGCTGTGAGCAAGGAGCCTAAACAAAAAACAGGGAAGGTGGGATTGCTAAAGCTAGTTTGCGCATCAAAGGAAGAAAGGGCATTTTTCCGCTTTGCGAGTTATATGATGAAAAATGAGCGAGAATTTCGGTTAAAGGTGTACCCTTCCTTAGGCTTTTCGCTCGTTTTTCCCTTTATCTTTATTTTTAATCAATTACAGGTGGAGAGTTTAGCGGAAATCGCCACGGGTAAATTGTATTTATCTTTATATTTTTGTTTCATTATGATTCCGACTGCAGTCATGATGCTAAAATACTCAGGAACTTACAAGGGCTCTTGGATCTATAAAACGATACCAATAAATGACTTAGAGCCACTATATAAAGGGACCTTAAAGGCTTTTATTATCAAGCTCCATATTCCGATTTACGTGGTTCTTAGTGCTATTTTTATTTGGTTATTCGGATTTCGTATTGTTCCGGACGTTATCGCTATTCTGTTAGGTTCATGTGTTTATATTGCGATATGCTTTACCATTCTGAAAGGATCACTTCCTTTTTCAGAGCCGTTTGATACTGCCCAACAAAAAGAGGGGTGGCTGACCCTTCCATATATGATATTAATCGGTGTATTTGCAATCGTGCACTTCTTAGCAACACTTTATGATTATGGAGTCTATATATATTTAATCATCTTACTGATAGCCAATACTATTGCATGGAAAAAGTTGTTCAAGGTAACGTGGTAAAAGTAAAAAAGGGCCCCTTTCCACTCCGGAAAGGGGCTTTGTCTATGAAATATTGGTTAACCTTAAGTGGGGAAGTTCTCGTTCATGTTTAGTCCATCACAGGGTATACGCCGTTTTCATCATGAACTTCTTTACCAGTTAGCGGCGGGTTGAATACACATACCATGCGCATATCTCCCTTTTCGCTAGCACGTAAAAGATGTTCATCATGTTCATCAAGAGCATAAAGAGTACCAGCCTTGATTGGCCAAATTTTGCCGTCCTTTAGGGTTTCTACTTCACCTTCACCCTCAATGCAGTATACTGCTTCAAGGTGATTTTGGTACCAAATATGAGTCTCAGTACCTGCTTTAATGATCGTGTCATTTACAGAGTACCCCATGTTATCTTTTTTAGTAAGAAGGCGTCGGCTTACCCAAGTACCACCATCTACATCATGTTCAGTTCCTTGAATGTCTTCTAGTTTTACTGTTTTCATCGATTAGTTCCTCCTCTAAATTAATTGAATACTGGCTCTTTTACTAATTTTCTTACACTTTGTTCGATAATGTCAAATCCTTTTTTCAATGTCTCATCATCGATATTAATAGCTGGGAATAACTTAAATACTTCATCGTTAAATCCTGAAGTCTCCATAATTAATCCTTGGTTAAAGGCCTCAGCTGCAACTTTGGATGCTAGCCCTTCAACATCGCTCGCGATTCCTGCCATTAAACCACGACCACGAACTTCTCCCTTTAATTCAGGATATTTTTTGTTTAGGTTTTCTAAGAATTCACGAGTGAGCTTTCCTTTTCGTTGCACTTCTTTTTCAAATTTCGGGTCCGCCCAATAGTCTAGGGCAGCTGTAGCTGTAACAAATGCGTGGTTATTTCCACGGAAAGTTCCGTTATGCTCACCTGGATTCCAAACATCTAGCTCAGGGCGGAATAAGGTAATAGCAAATGGAACGCCATAACCACTTAGGGATTTGGACATACAAACGATATCAGGCTTAATCCCAGCTGGTTCGAAACTAAAGAATGTTCCTGTGCGTCCTACACCAGCTTGAACATCATCGATAATAAACAAAATGTCCCAACGCTTACAAAGCTCATCTAAACGTTTCAGCCACTCGAAACGAGCAACATTAATTCCGCCTTCACCTTGAACTGTTTCCACGATAACGGCTGCTGGGATATCAACTCCACTACCGCCATCCTCTAAGAAACGCTCGAAGTACTCTAATGTATCCATGTCCTCATTGACATAATTGTCAAAAGGCATTGTGACAGCATTTTGTAGTGGAACTCCAGCACCCTTACGTTTAGAGGCGTTTCCTGTTACAGAAAGTGAACCAATGGTCATGCCGTGGAAACCGTTCGTAAAGCTAATGATATCCGTACGACCTGTTACCTTTCGAGCAAGCTTCAGGGCACTCTCAACTGTATTTGTACCTGTTGGACCAGGGAACATAATTTTATAATCAAGTTTTCTAGGCTTTAAAATCACATCGTTAAATTTTTGGATAAATTCCCCTTTAGCTGTTGAAGCTTTATCTAGTGAATGAGTAATTCCGTCATTTTGAATATACTCAATCAATTTCGCTTTCATTTTGTCATCATTGTGGCCATAGTTTAATGCACCAGCGCCGGAGAAGAAGTCAATGTATTCGCGCCCCTCTTCATCCCACATTTTTGATCCTTTAGCTTTGTTGAAAACAGTTGGAAAGCTTCGGCAATAACTACGTACCTCTGATTCGTACTTTTCAAAAATGTTCATATTTGTGTTACCCAAATTTTTTCCTCCTTAATAAACTTTACCTATTTTAGATAGGTTTTAAAGTTAAGACCTTCTCGCATTCTATTTATTTATGAAAACTTTGTATGGTAAGAGTAATATGTTATCAACTTAAGAACTAAACAATTCTAATTAAGACCTTTCAAACGGCCCAATTAAAAAGCTAAGTTCTTCTTCATGGTCATCAGATGGAAATAGATCCTCAGTAAAGCATTCTGAGATTTTGCAATCGGTTTGATGATCACGGGCTAAACGCTTGAATAGGGATTGAGATGCCTTGTTTGATGGTGTTACGGTTGCCTCCAAGTAATTAACGTCTTTACAGGCTTGACGTTCAACTAAGGCATTTAATAGCTTGGATGCGATACCTTTACCGCGTTGTGAGGAATCAACCCCAATTTGCCAAACAAACACAACATCCTTCTTCTCAGGAGGGATAAATGCGGTAACAAACCCTACTAATTTACCATTTTCCTTTGCAACAACACATGTATCTGCGAAATATTCGCACATCATGATGTATTTGTACGCAGAGTTTTGGTCGAGTGACGAATTGTTCACTAATTCCCACATCGCTTTACCATCTTCTACACTCGGCTTCTCAAACGTAACCGAATCCTGTGTCGATGGCTCGAGAACAACTTGACTATTAATAATAGTAAATACTCCCTTCGTAAACGTTATTTTTCAAATCAAAATAAGTACATAATTAATCATAGTAATGACAGAAAATTTTATCAAATCACATTAATAATGATTAACAAGCATTATTTATGCTTTGTAATGATTAAACAAGTTAAGATAGTTGATTATTAAAAATGCTTACATATTGTTAGTTTTCCTAACGATTATTAGAGATATGGAAAAACACGCATAAAGTGAAAACATTCACATAAGAATACGCTTACTTTAGCGCTTTAAAGGATGTGGGGCCTGACCCCCGTCGCTTTAAAGTGTTAAAGCGAGGAACGTAATTCCCTAGCATGAATATGGTGTTTATAGGGTGGTGATATTCGTGCAGGGGCCATTTTTACTGCGACAAAATAAAGATTGGATAAAGCTGAGGAAAATTGATGATATCCCCAATAGTATAACGGCTATTTATATTGATCATCAGCTGACAGCTTTACTATATAAAGGGAATGAATTTCAAATGGGGAAGGGGCATCTCCCGCCTGGACAGCATCACTTGAGCGTTAAAACATTTCATCAAGCTTCAGGTTATCCCCCTCTCTATGAGCAGCAGTTTCGATTTGTCGTACTTGAACAGCAAAAGGGGAGTCGTCAACGAACCTTCAAACCAGGGGATGTTTTGGTTTCAAGTGATAACGTTATGCAACAAATGACAGGCTATATGGGTCATGCAGCGCTTGTAATCAATGAGAATGAGTTAATCGAAAGCCCAGGTGGTTATCCCGCAATCAAACAAGATACCATTCAACAGTTTTTAGAAAAGCATCCCGAGCATGCCCAATTCCGACCTATTCAAGAACAAATGGGAGTCGGTGCTGCAGAATTTGCTAAGCAATATTTAGCTACTTATGAAAAGAATTTGGAAAAAGGCGAGGAAAAGCCTGTTTTCTTCTTCTCCCTTTCAGAACTTACAAATCCATGGGCGTATGTTTATTGCTCCAAGCTCGTGTGGCTGAGCTACTACTATGGAGCTAATTTTGAAATGAAAAATGACCATTTATGGTTTTCACCTGAAGATTTATATACAGTATTAGGTGCCAGTTCTGAATTTGAAAAAGTGTATGAACATCCAAATGTTTTATTTAAGGTAGATACTTGATTTGTTGCAAAAAAGGACCCCACACATACGTTGTTAGGCCATAAGTGTGGGGTCTCTTTATGATTCTTGTAAACTCATGAAATTTGTGAAAATTTGTTTATTAGCGGGAATGTCCCTCACATTTTTCTCAATTTCTTTAATCGATAATTGTAAGTCATTTTCTAATAGAGTTTGATAATTCCTAATGAGCTGCATAAATATTGGGAAAGTCAGCTCAGGGTGAAACTGAACACCATAACAATAGGAATCCTCAATTTCATATGCTTGAACAAATTCTCCACCAGAAAATTTATGTGAGGAAATAATATTCACATTGTCTATTTTGATTTGATTGTAGTGAAATGAATAAGCAGGTAATTCCCCTTCATAACCTACAAATAAAGGACAGCTTTGCTTGTCCAGTTTAATCGTACTTACACCCATTTGAGGTTGATTTAAATACGTAACACTGCCCTTTTGCTGTGATTCTGCAATTAATTGGGCACCAAAACAAATACCTAGGAGCGGAATTTTTTTGGCTTGATCTACTTGCTTATTAAATGAAATTCGTTTTCTTACAAAGTCACGTGCTTCATTTACCCATGGAATATCAGCTGATGCTTCGGTCATTCCCCCAGATATAATCAAAGGCAAATTCGGGAGATCATCTAAACGCCAGCTATTTTCCTTTAATGAAACTACAATTGGCCGAAAGTTAAGTCGCTTCAACTGTTCTGCAATACCATAGCCGTATCCCTTATCATCTGCAACCACACCATCTGCTTCTAATATAATGACGTCTCCATCTTTTTCATTGATCCACGCCATGTTCATGCCCCCTTGTCTCTAGTAGCGTTGATCCTAGCTTTTACTCCTAAGAATTAAAAAGATAGATAACAAAGTAGCCAAGACCCCATTACCCAAAATAAATAGCTTCATATACGGGCTAAATTGAAAAATTTCTTGTGTGTAATCAATTATAATCGCAATGATTTGACTCATACTTAGAATGGTAATAAATAGTAAGACTACATTTAAGGTGTCGTCTCTTTGTTCCTTAAGTCGATGATACAAAAAGTCTAGCATATTTTCTACCAATGCCATTTTTTCTTGAACATTAGATAGCATATCCAAAGAGTTCCACCTTTTCTGCATTTCAACTAATAGATTTCGCTTTTCCGTATCAAAAGTTACTCGAATTTCTCTCGCATCATCAAGGATTTGATCAACATACTTATTGAAGAATCGAATTTCATATATATCCCTTTTCAGTCTTCTAAAGGATAATTTTTTACCATTACGACTAAAGGAGTATCTAGCTAAATCTACTATATTGGAAAGTAAATCAAAGCATTGCCAGTTTGATTGAGCAATTTCAACTAAACGAACATATTCTTTTACTTGTGTTTGTGTTTGTACATAATTTTTAGTAGTATCCTTTGTTAAAATGAGGGAATGTCCCCAACCAAAGTAGATGTACTTATCTTCATAAATAGATAGATCAACAATATCCTCTTTTTTTGATGGAGTTAGTATGTATTTGAAGGGTTGTCCAGGATTATCTAATTCAAAAAGACGCTCATCGTGAATATGATAAATTCGATGTGTCCAAGGTATACAGGCTTTTTCCTTATTCTCCTTTTTTAGTGTCGGCATAAAATCAAACGAAAACGCACTAATACTTAATTCTGATATAACCCGACTATATGCTTGTGTTAGTTCAAAACAAATATCTTCAAAATACACTTTAAATAATTTGTTGATGGATTCTGATATATGTTCAAGTTCAATTAAATTAAAGTCATCAATAGACTCAATCTGAATTTTAGCCGAACAAGTTCCAACACCGGATTCTCGAAAATAAAACCTTACCTTTTCAAATGACAAAGCATTTTGTGGTAGTTTATCACTAACCTTTTCCAAGATCGGGAATCCTTTTCCTTCAGTAGGAATCAACTCAGCGTAAATCAGGGAATTGCTTTGCCCTTGATTGGCAAAAACACCCTTAGCCTTTTTTAATTCATTCGAATCCTCTCTATTCCATTGTACTTTTGCGTTTAAGTTATGATTGGTTATCGGAATGCTATTTAATGAGTTTATGAGTTTGCTAGGTACATCTAATTCTTTATTAAACTTTAATTCATCAAGGTCTAGGAACACATATGTATGAAAAGGGGCGAAGATATATTCTGTTACCTTGGTGAGTGCTACATTTTGATCCTCTAATAAATTTGATCGTTCTTTTATTTGCAAGACAAACACCTCGCTTTACTGTTGGGTATATTTTACCATAAGTGACGATGTTGAGGGGGAAACAGTAAAGCTTTTAAGGTGTTTGGTGAGTAGCAGTTCGGTTTTTTATAACCGATCTTGGTCAATGATACGTAAAAAGGAAAAGGCCAGTAAAACAAGTATAAATACAGATGGCAAAGCGGCGATGATCGTAACGGTCTGTAATGCCTTTAATCCGCCAATAAACATGAGAGCAGTTGGCGGTAGAGCCAAACCAAAGGCCCAAAACAGTCGGTTCCATCGAACTGGATCATCATCCACTTGATTCTGCGTAACGGCCGCTAACATATATGAGGATGTATCGTATGTTGTCGCAATAAAAATAATAGATAGTACAGAGAATAACAATACGATAAAATCCCCGAATGGTAGCGAGTGAATAATGCTAACAATCGCTTCAGGACCATTCGCAACCTCTAAAATCGTAGACACCTGCAGCAAATCGTTTAATTGTAAATATAGACCATAGTTTCCGAGAATCGAATAAAATAACCAACAGCCTAACGAACCGAACCCAACAGCGCCTAAAATCATTTGCTTTAGCGTTCTTCCCCTAGAGATTTTGGCGATGAAAAGACCAATAAAGGGCGCAAATACAATCCACCAAGCCCAATAAAATAGTGTCCATTTTTCTGGAAATCCTGTATTCATAATAGGGTCAATCCATGTATTTAACCGAATAAAATGATCTGCAATTAACCCTATACTGTTGGTTGTCATTTTTAAAATGAACACGGTAGGACCTAATATGAAAACAAATGCCAATAAGAAAATGGCTAAATATACATTAATATCACTTAATCTTTTAATCCCTTTACTCAATCCAGAATAAACACTGATAGAAAAAATGATAGTACAAATAAGAAGAATTACAATATCCAATAAATAAGTATGGGGAACCCCTAACACGCGGTGAATCCCAGCTGATATCATCGGAATACTGAGTCCAAGGGTTGTCCCAGAGGCACCCAACAGACCAAACATAAACATCAAATCAATCGCTTTGCCTAAAAAGCCATTCGTATGATGCTTCAAAATGGGCTGACAGGCTTCGCTAATTTTAAGGATTTTCTTTCCCTTTACATGATATAAATAAGCCATTGGAATGGCTGGTAAGCAGTAAATGGCCCAGGCTGTTGGCCCCGAGTGAAACATGCCATAGGTTGCACTCCACTCAATGGCTTCAGCCGTACCAGCATCAAGTCCGAACGGCGGGGTTGCATAATAATAAGCCCACTCAATGGTTCCCCAATAAATGACGCCTCCACCAATACCTGCACAGAAGAGCATGGAAATCCAACTAAAGGTTGAAAAGGCGGGCTTTTCGTGTTTAGGACCTAGTTTAATCCGACCATAGCGGCTAAAAGCAATCCAACATAAAAAAAGAACGGATAAAAAACCAACCCAAAGGTAAAGGATGCCGATTTTATCCATTAATAGAGTGTGTGCTTGATCCAGCCACACTTCGGTTTGGTTAGGATATAAGAATATCGTCGAGCAAATCACAACTAGAAATCCAAAGGTAAGTACAAAAGTAGGCCAGTCGAGTACATTTTTTTTCAAATTCTGACACTCCTCAGTTTGTCCATATCTATGTTCAAGCATATGAACAAGCGTAAGGAATCATGACTGTAAAAAGATGAATCAACAAAGTCACCTACACGAAAAAAGGCTGTCTCATCTAATGTGAGACAGCCTCTTGTTTAGTGTCATGTATTTCCCGATTGCGAAACTTACGGTCATAAACTGACGTGGTAATGTAAGGAATAGTAAATAAAAAGATTAGGATGTAAAACAAAAATTGGATATGAAAATGGTCGACAATAAGCCCACCAAGTACAGGGCCAATCATTCTTCCTGCGGTGCTGACGCCATTGATAATGCCCTGATAGAACCCAGTTTTGCCTTTAGGTGCTAGCTGATCGGCGAGCGTTGGAACAGAGGGCCAAACGAGCATTTCACCTAAGGTTAAAATCACCATACCAGTAGCAAATTGGGCAAATGAATCAGCGAATGATACATAAATGAACGATAGCATGAAAATTGTATTTCCAATATAAATGTGCGTTTTTGGTGACGGGATCACACTCGCCACTAGTTTGACCAAAGGCTGCCCGGCTACAATTAACACACCATTAATAGTCCACAGTAAGCTGTAGCTACTAATCGAGATGCCTAAATCCTGTGTATAGGAGGAAATCGTCGTTTGCCACTGAACATAAGCGACCCAACAAATAAAGAATCCGATGCTTAATATAATAAGTGACTTGAAGGCTTCTTTATTGGCAATAGCGGTTGGCTGGTCAATCCCACCTGTATATGCAAAGTTATCAAGCTTATTTTCAATAGGTTTAAATTTAAACCATACAAGTAAAAAGAATATGAAAAAGGTAATCGCATTGGCGATAAAGATGTAAGAAAAAGAAAGAGCTGCAACAAATCCACCTAAGGATGCTCCGAGGGCAACCCCGAGGTTTTGGGCTACATAGATAGCGTTGAAGGCTCTTCTTCCTCCTTCTGGCCAAGCAGAGCTTGCTAATGCAAACATGGAAGGCTTCACCATTCCTGAGCCAAGCCCTATGAGCATGAGTAAAACGACATAAGGGACAATGCTGTTAAAAAAGGCTAGAATGGAGGCTGAAACCATCGCGATTGAGGTTCCGAGCATGATGGTTTTGTATCCGCCAAATTTATCAAATAAAGTTCCGCCCACTAGGTTTCCTAGAATCGCAAATCCCTGATTGAGCATTAAAATAACCCCTGCAAACGCAAGAGATTTTCCGAGTTCATTGTGCATATAAATTGTATTTAATGGCCATATAAATGAGGCCCCAGTTACATTGACCGTCATACCAATAATGAGTAACCAAATGTGTTTTGGCATTATACCACTCTTTTCTAGATGTTTAGGAGTACTAGAGAATACTAATACGGTTGAGGGGAAATTGCAATGGTTTTGTTTTGGTAAATTTATGAGTAGGGTGGATGGTGGGTGTGGCGGGGAGGGTGCTGAAGTAGGGAGTTTTTGGCTGAAGATGGGGATTGGGATGCTAAAGGTTGTTCTGAATGCTAAAGGTGGCTTGGAGGATGCTGAAGAATTGACGCGTTAGGCTAAAGTTTGGTGTCCTTTTGCTGGAGAGCGTGGCTCACATGCTGAAGGTGTGGAGTATGCTAAAGATTCCATTAATAAACTAAAGTGGACTGGCTTTTTGCTGAAGATGCCCGAAGATGCTGAAGAATACGTGTGTATAGCTAGAGTTCACTCGTGTTAGGCTGAAGCTACTTACAATTATGCTGAAGTCCATCAAAAGAAGCTGAAGATTCCCGTTCAGTATCATCTCACACCTTTGCGAAATCTGTAATTTGTTGCGCCTAAGCCTCAATTATTCTATTTATACCCTGTTATCTCCACATTTAAATTCATTCTAAATTAGAGCAAATATGTATATATGGCTCAATTCCCCGTCTAAAATTCATTTTCTGTCATTTTAAAAGTAGAACTTTAAAGCACCTTATTAATCTCAAAACCAAGTTTTCCCCATGTGACTTTTAAATTGTTTTGTTTATAAAATAAGGTACGTACACTGAGTTGTATGAGGATGAAAGTGATATTCTATATAAATTAAGGTAAAATATAGGGAGGTATGGAGATGGGAATTTGGGGGTTCATACATATATATGTATTATAATGACCACATCCCACCTCATATTTACATTATAAAAAAAGTTGTTTTTACAATATATGTGGAACATTTAAAAGGTTCTTTAAATGGATTGAACTTAAAGGATATTGCCAAAAATAAAGAAATTCTAGAATATAACTGGATACAGATGCAGGATGGAGGAATTAAAAAATTTAGGTAGGTGATAAAATGATATAACCTCTGTTTATCCAACTAGAACATTCAAGTTAATTTTGGAATTTGAAAAGAAAGAGTATCGTTTACTGGATAAAAAATTCTTAGAATCAGATAAAGGTGTATTGGCTGATATACGTGATAACATTGACTTGTTTTTAACAGTCGAAATAGATGAAACTGCTGGTACCGTTTACTGGGAGAATGGGGTTATTTTGATCAAGAGGTGTTATATCAGAACAGTGTAGATAAAGATAGATTCTCTGACGTAATTTGAGGGACAAGGGACCTGTCCCTCCGTCCCAAAGGAGGTTCATAATCAATTGGGAAATACATTAATTCTTGCTGAAAAGCCTTCTGTTGCGAAGAATATCGCCGAGGCATTACATATAAAGGGTAAACAAGACGGTTATTTTGAAGGGAATAACTATATTGTGACCTGGGCGTTTGGTCATTTGCTAGAGCTCTATGATGCAAAAGACTATGATTCTAAAATGGCTAAATGGCGGATGGAGAATTTTCCATTCATCCCAGCAAGCTTTCAATATAAAGTAAAAAGCAATCCAAAAAATCGCACTAAGCCTGATTTCGGTGCACAAAAACAATTAAAAACAGTTCATTCATTAATGAAGAGACGTGATGTGGAATCGATTGTATCTGCGTGTGACTATGACCGGGAAGGACAATTAATTGGAGATAGTATTATCTATAAACAAAAGCCCTCAAAGCCCGTATACCGCTTGCTATTAAATGAGTGGACACCAGAGGGGGTAAAAGAGGCGATTGGGAAGTTAAAGCCAAATGAAGAAATGCGTCCTTTGCTCCACGCTGGGATGAGTCGGCAATGGGCGGACTGGGTTATTGGGATTAACCTTACATCAGTTGCGACATTGAAGTTTCAAAAGGGGAAAGGTAAAGCGCTTAATATTGGTCGTGTGCTATTACCCACGTTGAAGATTATTTATGATCGCGATGAGGAGATTAAGCACTTTAAGCCAGAGGAGTATTTTAAATTAAACGCAACCTTTCTCACCAAGGATGAGCAGACTTATGAAGGTACATATGTGGATAATAAAAAGGAGAAGTTCAAAGACAGGGCTTCGTTAGATCAAATCCAGCAGCTTATTCACAATCAACAAGCTACCATTGTGGATAAACAAGTGGATAAGAAAAAAGAGTTTCCGCCGTTTCTCTTTAATCTATCAAACTTGCAAGGTTTTATTACTCATAAATATCGAGGTTGGTCTAGTGATAAGGTGTTGAAAGTCGCTCAATCACTCTATGAAAAGAAATTAATCACCTATCCACGCACATCAAGTGTCGCCTTAGATGAAAGCTTGGTAGGGAAAACGGCTAAGGTTTTAAAGGTTCATTCTGAGGGACTTCCCTATCAGGATGAAATCAAATTTATGAGGACTAAGCGGGTGTTTAATAATCAGAAAGTAGAGAGTCATAGCGCAATTATCCCGACCTATTTAAAACCAAAGCGACTGACTAGAGATGAAGAAATCATTCATACTGCGATTAAAAATCGTTTTATTATGCAGTTTATGCCCGTAGCTGAGTATGAGCAGACAAAGATCATCACCAAGATACAGGATGAGCAAGTGAAAGGGCACTTTTTATCAAAGGGTAAAGTTCAGTTAGTAGAAGGGTGGAAAAAAATAGAGAACATTGAATCGAAGGACACCATCCTTCCTAAGGTAAATCAGGATGACCAAGTTGAGGTGAAAGGGTCCAAGGTTACCTCCCATATGACCAAACCACCCAAACCACACACGGAAAAGACGCTGTTAAAGGTGATGGAGACCTGTGGGAGAAACGTTAAGGAAACGGATGATAGTGAGGAAATGCTAGGGAGTATTTTAGCTGGATATAGCATTGGCACACCGGCGACTAGAGCTGAAACGATTAAAAAACTTAAAGATATTGGCTACATTACCACAGATAAGAAAAATTTAGTTTGCACTTCTTTAGGCAACAGGCTTGTGGAGACTTTTCCAGTCAAAGACCTGTTTGACCTTGAATTTACCGGACGCTTAGAAAAAACATTGTCTGACATTGAGAAAAATAAGGTCCCGAGAAATGACTTTTTAAATCTTGTATTTTCCTTTACTCGCGAATCGGTTGAACAAATAAAAAATGAACAAGATATCATTATAAATGAAGTTTCATCGACCAGGAAAACAAATGAGGTGTTAGGAAAATGCCCTCTATGTGGACAAGGTGTAGTGGAAACGTCAAAAGGATTTGGCTGTAAGAATTGGAAAAAGGGCTGTAAATTCACTATCTGGAAAAACGATAAGTTCCTGGCTACTATGAAGAAAAAGCCGAACAAAACGATGGTGAAATCATTGTTGAAGAGCGATGTTGCCTATGTAAAAGGCTTAACGAGTAAAAAGGGTAAGAAGTTTAATGCCTACTTAAGGTATGAAAAAAATAAGGATAATGATTATTTTAGCTGGAAAATGGAATTTAAAAAATAATATGTTTGGAGAAGACAAGTGGAGGTGATATCTACTTGTCTTTTTTTGTTTGTTTTTGGCATGTGGGCGGAGACGGGAATATCTGAAGAAGTGACAGGAGTAATGGAGGTTGACGGAATAAAGGGCAAAATGACAGGATTAATTATTTCCCTCCACCCCTTTTTGCGCCGATTGGTTTGATAATCCATTTTCTTAAAGTATAATGTGGTACAAACCATTAAAGAAGGAATGAAAGCAGTGAATATGGAAGATAGACTACGTGAATTTAAGGAAAGTCAAAAAAACCGCGGTCGTTTACTCATTAGCTGTCCTGATCGGCCTGGAATCGTTGCTGCGGTTTCAAAGTTTTTGTTTCAGTTTGGTGCTAATATTTTGGAGTCAAATCAATATTCAACCAATCCTCAGGGTGGGACCTTTTTTATTCGACTGGAATTTGAATGTCCGGATTTAGCGGCAAAAGAAGCCATTTTAAAGAAGCGTTTTGAAGAGGTAGCTAAGAGCTTTTCCATGGACTGGCAAATGACAGCAGTTCAAAACGTGAAAAGGACAGCTATTTTCGTTTCAAAGGAATTACATTGCTTGAGGGAATTATTGTGGGAGTGGCAAACAGGAGATTTAATGACCGATATTGTCATGGTGGTAAGCAATCATGAAGAGGCAAGAGAAACAGTGGAATCCTTTCACATTCCTTTTCATTACATACCCGCAAATAGGGAAATTCGAGAGGAAGCGGAGGCAAAGCAGAAGCAGTTATTAAAGGAGTATGATGTGGATCTCATCGTTCTGGCACGCTATATGCAAATATTAACCCCATCCTTTGTAGAGGCTTATGAACGTAAAATTATAAATATCCATCACTCATTTTTGCCGGCATTCGTGGGTGCAAAGCCTTATGAAAGGGCATTTCAACGAGGGGTAAAATTAATCGGTGCGACCTCACATTATGTCACAAACGATTTAGACGAAGGGCCGATTATTGAACAGGATACGATGAGAGTGGATCACAAAGATCAAGTCCAGGATTTGAAAAAAATTGGAGCAAAAATTGAACGAAGCGTTTTAACCCGTGCTGTAAAATGGCATTTAGCGGATCGAATCATTGTCCATGAGAACAAGACAATTATATTTTAATAAGGAAGGTGTCGGAAGCTTCTCCCGGCACCTTTAATGATAAAAATTAGGAACAGATTTTGATTGTTCATTCATTAATGAAATATGTAATTCGAGACTTCGATTAATAGAGACATAAAAAACATCATTTAACTGACAAATGCCTTTGTTGTTCAGCTGCTTCATCAGCCACTCCTCGTTAACCTGGAAGTCCTTCAATTCATCCGAATAAAACCTTCCTTCCACAACCACAGGGAAGGCAATGGAGGGTGTAGTTTTCACTAAGCCCATATCCTTTAAGGTCACAGTATGCTCAGCGGGCTTCTTATAAACGCTCAACTGCCCATTGGCTTCAATAATCCCCGTTTCAACCTCGTTCAGATCAAAAACGTCCTTTTGCCTAAGCATCTGTAAAACATTATCCACTGAATAGCGGATTTGTCTTAGATTATCCTCAATTATTTTTCCGTTATGAATGACTACAGTGGGGCCAAAGGTAATGAAACGTCCTACTTTTCTATTTTTTATTTTCCAATGAACAACAAGCCTTTGTAAAATACCAACTAAAATGATAGCAAGGACGGTTAAAAAATGATTAATTTTAGGATCTGCGATTATCAGCACTAACAACAGACCCAAGCGTGATAACAATTAAAAAACCAAATACAGGAAGTTCACCAATAGCTCGTTTACCCATGAAAATCCCTATGAACAGTAGTAGTGGCATAATGGTTAAAACTCTCCCTAGCACAATGAGGGAATCGGTAAATATTTTTTCCACTACATAACCTCCTACACTATTTTGTTAATTTTAATATTTTACAAGAGGAGGAAAGTTATGCCTTGGAATTAAAAAGGGGAGCACAGTTTGTTTAGTGCTCCCAAATGGTTCACATCAAATGTTTAATCTCACGCTTTTGTTTTCCATTATATTTTATAAAGCAACTATCTACCTTATCACCTTGAACAGATAATAAACCCATATGATTATCCGTTTCCATAACAGAGCCATTTTCTAAACGAAGATAATCCATTTTTTCACGCCATTTTAAGGTTTTTGCATCAGATGAAGGAAGCTCGTTGACATAAACATCTTCATGTTGGTCATAAGCTCTGTAAATGGTGTTTTGTTTCCGTTTAAGGGATTTAAACCAGACTGCGCGTTTTATTAAAAATCCCCACAGACCTGAAAAACTTATATTTTGAATGGGGCTACTCGTAAATTGATAAAGTGTATTTTTTTGGCCAGTTCTTGTTCGTATAAAGGACTTTAATGCTGTGCCATAGTGAACATCTCCTGATAAAATATAGCATGGATTTGGATTCCATTGTGAAATTTGTTGAATCAAACGATGAAATCCTTTTTCATTATAGCTCCATCCCTCAAAATCTAGGTTAAAGCGTACAGGTAACCCTAATGAGCGGAGTGGATACATATAGCCTTGAAGGAGGTTTTCGATGAGTCCCACACCATAAACAGGTGAAGGGGAAACAAGAATCAATGGTTCACCTCGATTCCAACCACTATTTGCTAATCGATTGTTTACGTCCTTCCAGCCCTTTTCATCAATCATCTGTGGGGCCCTAACCATTTCTTTAAAGGTACCTTCAATCTGAATAGGCTGCGGATCCAGTTCATACTTGCGCATCGTCCTTGTATCCAGAAATAGACTTTTAGGCTTGGTAGGAGCGGTAAAATGCCAAGTATGGAATTCCCACAATAAATTAATCCAGTTCGTATAAGTATGGGAATTAGATGAAAAGTTTTTAAAGTAATCCGATACGGTGTCTATAAAGTAGTGGTCAAAGGAATCTGGATCATTTCCCCATCCTTGAAATAAAAAGTAAGCGGATAATCCGTTGGCCACCACATGCCTCCCCAATGGAGATTTTTTGACGTTGTTCTTCCATTCAAGAGACAGATTCCAGTCATCAGTAATGTCGTGGTCGTCAAAAATCATATACGTAGGTGTATTGGCAAGTACGCGACGTATTCGTGGAAGGTTTTTAGCATATAATCGAATGGCTTTTAACTGCTCTTCGTATCGTAATTCCGTTTCTTCTAATTCTTTAATACGTTCGTTTGAGTGATTTCCATAACCCGAAAAGATAAAGTAGACCTGATTTTGGATAAGTAGTTGTTCAAATGAAGGAAAGGAGTCTTTTTCATCCCTAATCTCGCACAATGGAGTGCCGAACATAAATAAATACATGGCCACATATTCGTGAAAACGGAATAAATGATTATCTGCTTTTCCTGATGTAAACTTGCAAAATTTTTCGGTGATATATTGCCGTCCATTTAATTTATCTATAGCCGAGTGAAAAGGAGATTTAACTAGACGGGGATCAACCTTTGTTAATTTTTCCTCTCTTTTTCTACCCATTAGCTCTTTGGCCCATGAAGTGATAACAGGAAAGAGTGGACCGGCTACATCGTCGGCATAGATTTGATCTCCCATCATAAAAAGGGTGTTCGGTCGGTCTTCTAAATGGAGGTGTGTTTGCTGCAATTTGATGTCGGCGCCTACTAGTGTATCCTCACCCTCGCTATGTGGCTTTCTGCAAGAACCATATAGGATATTCGTAGGGTTTTCATGCGGAATTATAAAGGTCGGGTAGTCTAAATCTCCATATACAATGGAGTTAGGATTTTCATGAGATAAAAGTTGAAAATCTCCTAAATCTAACCAGCTCCCATATTCAGTGAAAAATAGATTATAGCCTAATAACGTATCGGTTGGGAAGGACCGGCCTGCTGGTGAAACCTTGATTAAGTGAAAAAATAAGTGAGCCCCCGCTTGAATGGTAGTAGGTTTCGATTTATTGGAAACAGGTTTGTATGTTGTTTCATTTTCACCAGATTGATTAACATGATAAACCTCAGCTTCAATGTTAAAGCGTTTGCTGGTTGCAATCCAAATGTAGACCTCTTCTAGTGATACCCGCCGAATGATAGGTCCTAACAGAATATTAGGTAATGTCATCACACAAGATCACCCCATGTTAATGAATTCCTGATATCCTATTCACCCATGTGTGGTCTTGTGTCTGGGACAGGGGGTCACATCAACCTTGTCCCGCTCGGTAGGGTCAAGGTACCTGTCCCTCCGTCCCCTTTAAGCGTTTTTCTGCATGTCTTTATAGAGTTGTTGATAGGCTTTTGATTCTTCGGTTAAACCAATCTCCTGATACACCTTGGATAGCCATTTGACTGGTTTAGGGTCGTTTTCCTTTAACTCCATTTCAAAGCTAAAGCATTCAATGGCCTGATCAAAGTGCTGAAATTGAAAATATAGCTCGCCTAGCTGCTGTTGTTGGTCAGGGTCATTTCGTATTTGAAGCATTTGCTCAATCTTATGGAAAATAGGTAGGTTATGTCCATTTGCCTTCATGGGCCCAACCCACTCTTCGATAAAGGTAATATCATGTTTTTTTAATAAATGGTGAACACATTTACGAATGAATTTTTCTTGTCGTTCTACGTCAGAACTGTAGACTTTGGGGATGAATTTATTTAAGCTTTCTACCTTAATGTTCTCACTCTCTAAATCAATTTGGTCAAAGATAGACTCAAAATAAGTCAGTTGGTTATGAGGGATAGGGAGATTATTTTCAATGACAAGCTGCAGTAGCTTTGTCGGTTGATTAAGGGTTTTATAAATTTTCATTATATCTTTATATAATGGTTCAAAGCTCGGATGCTGGGTAAGCAAGGTTTCTAAAATGACAACCGTTTGGTCGAGGTTGAAATGTTCTTCGCATAAAGATAAAAGGGAGGAATAGACAGATTGCGATGGGGACATGGAAAACTTTCGTAAGGCAATGGTTATTAATTCGGTCATGCGATGTTCTTTTTTGAGGATAGAACAGAGCCTGTCGTAGTATAAGTCCTGATCCATTTGCAAAAATAGCATTTGTTCAGCCCAAACAGGATCCTTTTTTTGTAATTCTTCAGAAGGTTTATTGTAAATGTCTTCATATTTGTTGTAGGCTAATTTACTCCCAAAATCCTGCACCCACTGATCTTCTGGAGCAAAGGATTGAAGAATTTTAATAATTCGATATCCCAAATAGGTTTGCCCATTACGTTGATACTGATAAAATATTTCCTTTATGTACGTTAGCAATTCGTCTTTTGGGATAAAGGAGTCAAAATATGTTGCGATAACGGCACATTCCTGATGCGTATATTTTTGTTCATTTCTTTTACACAGCTGCTGAAAAGAATATTTCCGGTAAGGTTTTTCTAAGTTAAGTGAAACTTGTGTTAATGGGTGATGTGAAGAAAAGGTGATTCCAGAGGTGAAGGCGGATTTTAAAAAGGATTCATCGTGAACATGGGTTGCTTTACAGTAGGTAAGGTATTCATTCTTATAGAAAAACAGGTAGTATGTTTTTCCATTTTCATCAAGGGCTTCTATAATCTTGCTTTGCAGGTAGGTAGCCATTCTTCCTACCTCCAATGTACTGGTCTGTTTTTGCTGGACAATCGAAATTTGATTATTTACCATCGTAATTCCCCCTTATAATTACTTATACTATATCATATTTTATGCCATCAGTTGAAATACAACCATTAATAGAAGGTTCATGAAAAATTAGCTAAATCTGTATGACAAAAAGATGTCATTTTTATGATAATATATAGTTTGAAGAAAAATATTTAAGTATTTAATCCAAGGAGCGATTCATTTGAAAATGACTACGAATGATCCTTTTTTAGATAAAGCTGCAAGCCCTAATGTAGGCAAAGTATTGTGGCAGCTTACACGACCTCACACCTTAACCGCATCCTTTGTTCCCGTCTTAATTGGGACTGTATTAGCGATGCATTATGGTCAAATTCATTTCGGCCTTTTTATGGCGATGCTCTTATCTTGTTTATTTATTCAAATTGCCACCAATATGTTCAATGAATATTATGACTTTAAAAGAGGACTAGATACAGAAGACTCTGTTGGAATTGGAGGAGCTATTGTCCGTGATGGCTTTAAGCCGATGACGGTGTTAAATTTAGCTCTTGCTTCTTATGGGGTAGCCTTATTATTAGGGGTATACATTTGTATGTCTTCTTCTTGGTGGCTGGCTGTGGTCGGTCTTATCGGAATGGCTGTAGGTTATCTATATACTGGCGGGCCATTTCCGATTTCGTCAACTCCATTAGGTGAGTTGATGGCTGGGCTTTGTATGGGTTCTATTTTCATTATTATTTCATTCTTTATCCAGACAGGCTATGTCAATATGGATAGTATCCTTGTTTCCATTCCTGTTGCTATTTTAGTTGGTGCTATTAATATGGCCAACAACATTCGGGACCGGGAAGGCGATGAGAAATCCGGGCGAAAAACGCTAGCGATTTTACTTGGTCATCATAAGGCTGTGTTCTTTTTAGGAAGTATGTTTGCCATAGCTTATTTATGGATTATTGGGTTAGTAGTATTAGGAACACTATCCCCTTGGTCATTAGTGGTTTTATTAAGTCTACCAAAACCATTAAAGGCTTATCGTGGTTTTGTTGGAAAGTCAGTCCCAATGCACATGATGCCTGCAATGAAGTATACCGCACAAACCAATACTATTTTTGGCTTGTTATTAACGGTAGGATTGTTTATTAGCAATTATTTTTAATTCGATATACGATGAAAAAGGTTGACCTGAATAATTAGGTCAACCTTTTCTACATATTCATAAACTTATGGGTAATGTTAAAGGGGATTCGTAATGAGTAAACAACAGGATTTCACGAGTGGAAGTATATTTAAACAGCTTTTATTTTTCTCAACTCCAATTATGTTTACCAACCTCCTACAGGTGTCCTATCAGTTTATTGACAGTCTGTGGATTGGAAACTTAGTTGGGGCTAGTGCCCTCGGTGCCGTTGCAGTATCTAGTACGGTGATTTTTACCATTCTGTCGTTTATTATCGGAATCAATAATGCCACCCTAACGATCTTGTCCCAACAAAAGGGCAAAGGAAATGAGGAAGGGCTTAAGCGATATTTAAACGCATTTGTCGTAGTTTTAACTGTAATGGGTATGATTTTAGGCACCATTGGATTTGTGTTTGCCGAATGGATTTTATCACTGCTAGGTACACCAGAAGGCATGCTAGCAGATGCGAAAATATATTTACAAATTAACTCCTTAGGGGTTTTGTTTTTATTAGGATATAACTTTATCGGGACAGTTTTGAGAGCGTTAGGAGATAGCCGCACACCATTGCACTTTGTTATGATTGCAGTTTTATTAAATACAGTTTTAGATCCCTTCTTTATTTCTGTGCTCGACCTTGATGTAAGCGGGGCAGCCTTAGCTACTGTTTCGGCCCAAGGGATGGCGTTACTGTATGGATTATTTTTAGTGCTGAAAAAGAAGCTAGTTCCATTTACGATTCCTAGCCTGCCTAAGAAAAAAGAAGTGTTGCTGATTTTAAATTTGGGGATACCATCAGGATTGCAAATGTCAGTTATTTCTGCAGGAGTTGCAGCCATTATGAGTGTTGTAACTTCCTTTGGTGGAGCGGTTGTGGCTGGTTTCAGTGCAGCTCAACGCTTAGATAGTGTCCTTATGTTACCTGCACAGGCCTTGGGGACAGCTGTAAATAGTATGGCAGGTCAAAATATTGGGGTAAATAAATGGGGACGGGTTAATCAAATTGCCAAATACGGATTTATTTACAACATGTCATTTATGCTGTTGATAGCTCTTATTTTGGTATTGTTTGCGGACTTTGGTATTCAGCTTTTTATACAGGATGAGGCGGCCGTTCGGTTTGGTGCTGAGTATTTAAAAATTGTCGCCTTTTTCTATCCGTTTCTAGGGATTAATTTTATTTTAAATGGGGTAGTTCGAGCATCAGGCGCGATGTATCAGGTGTTAGTTTTGAACATCATCTCCTTCTGGGTGTTGCGGTATCCGCTCACATACCTATTTTCCTCCTGGATGGGGGATCAAGGGATTGCTTATGGAATGGGCATTAGCTTTGTGATTAGTAGTGTGTTTGCCTTTTTGTACTTCTGGTTTGGTGGATGGAGACGGAAGGAGCTGTTTCGGGAATAGGGAAGAGTATGAGGGGTGCTGAAGATAGCGTGACTTAGGCTGAAGAATCAGGTTGAAATGCTGAAGCCTGCCCGTGCGAGGTGAGATGCTAAAAATGAGGGTGGTAATGCTGAAGTTTGGTGTGGAAAAGCTGAAGAAGGGTGAAAAAGCTAAAGCTGCGCGTGGACTTGCTAAAAAACGGGAATTGAATGCTGAAGCTGCTGTGTACTAAGCTAAAAAACGCGCTACAAATACTAAACCCAGTACCAGCGCAGGATGATGCTAAAGTTCCAAGCCAATATGCTAAAGTCACACACTGAAATGCTGAAGCTGACGACAAGTGCTAAAGCTGTCTGCAGACACGCTAAAGATTCGAATAATATGCTAAAGTAACCTCCGCAAACTCACTGAAAACCCGCACCCCTGCTGTCACCATTACCAGTGACATAGCAGGAATGCGGGTTTTATCATGACATTATTGCTTTGCCTTCGCCTCCTGAAAATCCTTCTTCGCTTTCTCCAACAGCTCAGGTTCTGTTAATAAACGATAGGCTGATAATGCTAGAGCCTTCGCACCTTGAAGTAATGCAGCATCCCCTTTTTCAGACCGGGCAGCGTCTTTAAATTCGACGGTGTGGCCAACCAGGTCATCAGGTCCTATTTTAATGTGTGGATGGGCAGTCGGTGTTTCATGACTAATGTTTCCAGCATCTGTTGACCC
The DNA here is from genome assembly GCF_009649735.1 of Salinibacillus xinjiangensis. Lineage (GTDB taxonomy): Bacteria > Bacillota > Bacilli > Bacillales > Alkalibacillaceae > Salinibacillus > Salinibacillus xinjiangensis. The sequence goes on along the minus strand of NZ_WJNH01000004.1, from coordinate 184,801 downwards.
AATACCTGTACCCTTTTCACGAAAGACATCTTCTCCTAATCCCTCAAGCTCTTCGCCTAAAATGGAATCTAATGTAGAGTTTAAAATAAAGTCCTTTACTTCATTTTGGAATCGTTCTATTTTTACCGTGGTTCCTGTAGCTAGTGCAGCTCCTTCAGCGATATTTCGCACTTTAGCGGATACCTCTTCACAACGGCTCCACGTTTGTGAGCGAATATAAAAACGGCAAGAAGCATATTCAGGGATGATGTTCGGTGCGTCACCGCCATGTGTGATGATGCCGTGAATACGGGCATCTTGAGGTAATTGCTGACGGAGAGCGTTGATGCCATTATATAGCTGTATGACTGCATCTAAGGCGTTAACCCCTTTTTCAGGTGCACCAGATGCGTGTGCTGGCTTGCCGTAAAAATGGAAGTCTAATGGATCGACGGCTAAGGTTGGGCTGGTCAAGCTCGTTTTTGAACTTGGATGAATCATGAGTGCCGTGTCGATGTCCTCCACTAAGCCATGTTTCACAAAGCTACCCTTCGCACTTCCATTAGGTCCGCCTTCTTCTGCGGGAGTTCCAAATACGACCACTTCTCCGCCTGTTTCATCTATTACTTTCGATAGAGCAATACCTGCAGCAACACTTGTCGTTCCAATAATGTTATGTCCACAACCGTGTCCTAAACCGGCTAAGGCATCATATTCAGCTAAAAAAGCAATTTTAGGTCCTTCCTTGTCTGAACCCTTCCTTGCTACGAACCCCGTTTCATGTCCTGCCACATTACGTGTAACCTCAAAGCCTGCCTTTTCCAAAATGTCCGTTAAAAGCTTAGAGGCGAAAACCTCTTCATTTCCAATTTCTGGATTTTTGTGAATACGGTGACTTGTATCTAAATAAAGCCCCTTTGATTCCTCAATATTGTTTACAATAACATCTCTTTGTGAAATTGCTTGTGTAGTCATCTCAACCACTCCCTATGTTTATTTGGATAAGCGCCCCGCCTTAAGTGAGGCGCTTAAAGCTTTTTAATCAATAACATCCTGCAGTTCAGAAATAGGTGTCCTTACCACAACTGACCCGCCATTCGTATCTTCTATAATGGCTTCCTCAACAGCCTCTGACTGATGAATTTCAACGATTCTTTTATATACTTCATTGTCTTTGTCCTCTTCACGGGCTGCAATGATATTAATATATGGCTTTGCCCCTTCATTATCTGGATCCTCAAAGAAAATGCTATCTTCGTTCGGTACGAAACCTGCTTGACCTGCAATACCGTTATTGATGACAGATGCGGCTACATCTTTAAGAACACGTGGTGTTTGTTGAGCGACAATGGGTGTAATCTTAAGTCCTTTAGGGTTATCGGCAATATCTTCAGGAGTACCAAAAAGACCGAAGTCATCACTAAGCGTTAGTAAGCCAGCATCCTGTAAAAGTTTAAGTGCACGGGCTTGGTTGGTTGGATCATTTGGTATAGCAATTTCACTACCATCTGGAATTTCATCTGGTGATGCAAACTTCTCGGAATAAAGTCCCATAGGAGCAATCAATGTTGTACCGATTGGAACGAGATTTAAGTCGTGCTCTTGTTTAAATTGATTTAAGAAAGCGATATGTTGGAACGCATTTAAATCGATGTCCCCATTGGCGAGTGCTTGGTTTGGCAATGTGTAATCAGAAAACTCGACTAATTCGATTTCGATACCTTCTTCAGCTGCTTTCTCTTTAATCACTTCCCACTGTTTTCCGTCTGTTCCTGTAACCCCAATGGTAACCTTCTTACTTTCAGCGGATGAGCTACCACAAGCTGAAAGTAGAGTCATAGAAATAATTGATAAAACTACTAATAAAAATGCTTTTTTCATGTTAAAAATCTCCTTTTATATAATATTTCATCCTTCTTATCTACGAAGGAAAATTCTAGCTAAATAATTCCCGATAAATTGTGCAATTTGAGTTAAAACAATTAATAGTAAAACAGTGACAAACATGACCGAATTATCAAATCGTTGGTACCCATATGTCATGGCGAGGTCCCCTAAACCTCCGCCCCCGACTGTTCCGGCCATAGCTGAAAAGTCAATTAGAGCAACTGATATAAAGGTCAGTCCGAGGATTAATGGTCCAAGTGCTTCAGGAATTAAAACGGTAAATATAATGCTGACGGGACTGGCTCCCATCGCTTTAGCTGCTTCTATAATTCCTGGGTCAATAGATACTAAATTATTTTCCACGATTCTAGCTATTCCAAAGGAGGCAGCAATGGTCATGGGGAATATTGCTGCCCATGTGCCAATTGTCGTTCCTACCACTACTCGAGTTACCGGACTTAAAGCAACTAGAAGGATGATAAACGGAATCGGTCGGATAATATTAATAAAAACGTTTAGGATATTGAATAATACCTTGTTTTCCAAGATGTTCCCTTCCCTAGTAACGTAAAGCAGTAATCCTAATGCTATCCCGAATACCGATGAAAAGAGTAGGGTAAACAAGACCATGGTCAGCGTTTCACCCGTTGCTTCAAAAATCCGGGGCCAAAATGTATTCCAATCAACCTGCATGGTCAGTAACCTCCTTTACTTGTACCTGTTTCTGTAATTCCTCAACCACTTGATCAATCTCGTTGTCGTTTCCTTGTAGCTCCACCACTAAATTGCCAAACAGTGCTTCCTGGAGTTCGCTTATGTTTCCGTTAATGATGTTGACACTTACGTTATAATCCTTGGCAATGTTTGATAAAACAGGTTGGTTAGTTGCATCTCCCATAAAAATAACGCGGTAAAGTCTACCTTTTTTACTGGCCTGTAACTGCTTAAATAGGTTAGAAGATATATGGTCGTTTAATACGGAACTAATAAACTTCTGAGTTGTCCTCTCCTGTGGATTCGTAAAAATATCGTAGACAGACCCTTCCTCAATCACCTCACCATTTTCCATCACGGCCACTCGATTACAGATGGTGCGAATAACGTTCATCTCATGAGTGATAAGCAAGATTGTGACATTGAATTCTCGGTTTACTTTTTTTAGTAGATTTAAGATTTCCCCTGTTGTCTCAGGGTCAAGTGCTGAAGTTGCCTCATCACAGATTAAGATATCAGGCGATGTAGCAAGGGCTCGTGCTATCCCTACACGTTGCTTTTGTCCTCCAGACAGCTGTTCAGGATATTGATCGGCTTTATCGGCTAGCCCCACGAATGATAATAGTTCATTAACCCTTTTCTTAATTTCCTGCTTCGGAACTTTTGCTATTTTCAGCGGATAAGCTACATTTCCGAAAACCGTTCGCGAGTTAAATAGATTAAAGTTTTGAAAAATCATGCCGATTTTCTGACGCATTTGGCGTAGTTCCTTTGGGGATAAAGTGCTGATTGATTTGTCATTGACGAGCACTTCTCCATATGTAGGACTTTCAAGTAAATTCACGAGTCTTAGCAATGTGCTTTTACCGGCACCACTCAGGCCAATTACACCGAAAATCTCACCTTCATTTACGGATAACGAAACATCATTTACAGCTTTCACCTCATTCTGCTTAGACGTGTGAAAGACCTTACTAACTTCTCTAAATTCAATCACAAGCTCCCCTCCTCTGGGACACAGGGACAGGTTCCGCGTCCCATTCTGATGTAAATCCTCAGTGGGACAAGGTACCTGTCCCTCCGTCCTACTGAAAATCAAAAAACCCTCTCTTCTTATCCATGCAAAGATAAGAAGAGAGGGTTACAATAATGTACTCACTCAGCTTCTTATCTTTCAAGTTGATCCCATCAACTTGTAGGAATTGGCACGGTACTAATAAAAAGTCCGTTGCCGAGGTTTCGCAGGGCCTTTCCCTCCACCTCTCTGGATAAGAATCTATATCGGTTTATTTAATTTTAGATTACTTTAAAAAGTATGTTTTTAATAATATGGGATATCAAAATAGAAGTCAATCACTTTTTTAAATTTTTTTGTAAGTAGTGGGTCAAGGTACCTGTCCCCGTGTCCCCATTAAAATTAAATTTCATAGAATGATTTTTTGCTCTTGGACATATTTTCTTAAAAAGGTTATGAGGACGAAGAGGAGGAATGTAGACGTTGAACACAATAGATTCCATCGTTCCACGGCAAATTTGGGAGGCGAAGCAGCGTATTGCATCATTTGTGAAAAAGACACCTTTAATTCAATCTAAAGAACTGTCGAAGTTAACAAACAAAAATATTTATTTAAAGCTAGAAACCGTTAATGAAGTAGGAGCATTTAAGTTGCGAGGGGCCGCTAACAAAATTCTTTCTTTATCTAAACTAGAGAGAGAAAAAGGCGTTACCACATTTTCTACAGGAAATCATGGTTTAGCCGTGGCCTATGTGGCGAATCAATTGGGAATTCCAGCTGTGATCTGTGTTTCTAATCGAGTACCCGAGGCTAAAATTGATACCTTGCAAAAGCTTGGGGCAGAACTCAATGTAGTCGGAGAGAGCCAGGATGATGCGGCTAACCATTGTAAGCATCTTGAACAAGAGTACGGAATGGCCATTGTACCACCCTTCGATGATACAGATATTATTGCGGGTCAAGGAACCATTGGCCTAGAGCTGTTTGAGGATTTACCTAGTATTGATCAGTGTGTCATTCCTTTATCAGGAGGAGGTCTACTATCGGGAATTGGAATAGCGCTAAAAAGTGTAGACCCAGCCATTCGAGTTTCAGGTGTATCAATTGAAGGGGCATCGGCAATGAGTGAGAGCTTGAAAAAGGGCTATCCTGTGGACGTACCTGAAAAGGAGACACTTGCCGATAGTTTACTTGGTGGAATCGGGGCTAATAATCAATATACTTTACATCTTGTAAAGCATTTAATGGATGACCTCACTCTACTATCTGAAGATACCATAGAAGAGGCGATGATTTATTTATTAGCAGAGGAGCGACTCATCGTAGAAGGTGCGGCTGCCGTTGGGGTAGGCGCTATTTTGGAACAAAAATTACAAGGTTTAGGGAATGATGTGGTATTAATTATCAGTGGTAATAACGGCAGCATTTCAGCGCTCAAAGAGTCTAAATTTAGAGGGCTAGAACAGAAAAAGGGGGCGTGCATGTGATTATTTATACAGAAAAGGAGCTTAAAGAGACGATCCATCTTAATCAACAAATCATCAAAGTGATAGAAGGTGGATTTACTAGTTTAGTAACAAAAAAGGTGCAGATGCCGCCAATCATGAGAATTGATGTCCCAGAATTTCAAGGGGAGGTCGATATAAAATCAGCCTATATCCCTGGATACGATCAATTTGCGATTAAACTTTCTTCTGGTTTTTTTCTAAACCCGGAACGAGGTCTGCCTAGTGGAAATGGAATGATGATATTGTTGAGTACAGAAACAGGGATTCCAGACGCCATATTTTTAGATAATGGTTATTTAACCGATGTAAGAACAGCGGCAGCCGGTGCCATTAGTGCAAAATATTTTGCTAAGGAAGAGGTGAAAACAGCTGGTGTCATTGGGGTTGGTAGTCAAGCACGTTTCCAAATGAAGGCCTTAAAACAGGTGCGTTCCATTCGAAAGCTGTTAGTATACGGCCGAAATGAAAATAAAGCTAACCTTTTCAAACAGGAAATGGAAAAGTCGCTAGGTGTTGAAGTGAAGGTTTGTTCAACAGCAGAGGAGGTAGTGAAAAACAGTGAGGTCGTAGTAACAACTACCCCAGCTGAAAAGCCAATTATTCAAAAAGAATGGTTACATCCTGGCCTCCATATTACAGCAATGGGGTCGGATGCGGAGTATAAGCAGGAGATTGATTCGAAAGTGTTTTCAAGTGTGGATCGAATTTTTTGTGATGTGAGATCTCAATGCGTACGTCTAGGAGAGCTCCATCATGCCGTTGACCAGGGAGTGATAACAGACCAAACCGAGGTAACGGAGCTTGGGCAGGTGATTTCAGGTAAGTACCAAGGGCGTCAGTCGAATGAAGAGATAACAATTTGTGATTTAACCGGAACAGGAGTACAGGATACGGCCATTGCTCTAGCAGCATATCAAGAACTACAGTCAAAAGCTGTTGGGAAAGAAATCAAAAATTAGCCCTCCAAGTAAAATTTCAAAAGAAAATAGAAGGGGGGAATCCCTATGTTCCCAATTATGGAATATAAAGAGCGGATAAAGAAAACGAAGGAGAAAATGGCGTTAGAGGGTATTGATGTCTTGCTGATTACAAATCCGTCGAATATGAATTATTTATCAGGCTATGATGCTTGGTCCTTTTATGTACATCAAATGCTCGTCGTGACCTTAAAGGAAGAACAGCCGTTTTGGATTGGCCGAAAACAGGACGCCAATTCAGCAAAAGCCACTACATGGCTCGACCAGAAAAATATTTACTCCTATACGGATGATTACGTGCACTCCATTACTAAGCACCCGATGGACGTCATTGCTAGAGTGTTAGATGAAAAGGGTTTAAATAACTGTGTAATGGGCGTTGAAAAGGAAAATTATTATTTTACAGCCAAGGCCTATGAACAACTACAAAAAGGAATACCGAATGTTGTGTTCAAAGATTCCACCTTGCTCGTTAATTATGTCAGAATGATCAAGTCAGACTTAGAAATTGAGTATATGAAACGGGCGGGGACGATTGTCGAAAAGGCAATGAAAACCGCAATTGAAGAAATTAATGTCGGGGTTCGTGAAAATGAGGTCGTAGCTCAGATCTATCATTCCCAAATATGGGGAACAGAAAAATATGGAGGCGACTACCCTGCCATTGTCCCGCTTCTTCCATCAGGTGAAAGAACTTCCTCTCCACATATTACTTGGTCGGATCAAACCTATAAACTAGGTGATTATGTCATTATCGAATTAGCTGGCTGCTACCAACGTTATCATGCTCCACTCGCACGAACACTTGCCATTGGTGAACCGAGCCAGGAGGCAACAGATTTAGCGGCAGTAGTAAACGAAGGGATTTGTGAAACACTTGATTTTATCAAACCCGGTGTAACCTGTGAAGAAATTGAAGAAGTATGGCGTACGACCATAGCCCAGCACGGATTTATTAAGGACTCTCGTATCGGATATTCAATGGGATTGAGCTATCCGCCTGATTGGGGTGAGCACACCGCAAGCTTGAGGGCTGGAGACAAAACAATACTACGACCAAACATGACCTTTCATCTCATTCCTGGTATTTGGTACGATGATTTTGGTATTGAAATTAGCGAGTCCTTTGTGGTGACCGAAAAGGGAATTGAAACCTTTGCCAAGTTTCCTCGGGATTTATATGTAAAATAAAAGCTGTTACTTCCTAGCTGGGAGTAACAGTTTCTTTTGGACAAAAACAAAGCTGCCTCAACCCTCGAGACAGCATTGGCCTTACTATTTAGTTTGTTACTGATTAATAACTTGATCTAAATATTCGTGAGCCTTGTTCTCATCAATTCCTTTTACCATAACGAGTTCACTTATCAAAACTTGCTGAGCATTGGTAAGCATATTTTTATCTGCTGTCCCTAGGTTTTTCGTTTTACTGATTCGAGTTAAATCACGTATGACTTTGGCTTCTTCCAAAATATCGCCACTTTTTATTTTATCCATATAAAGGCGATGTCTTTGGTTTGGGTGAACATTTTCTTCGGTTTCTGCATCAGAGAAGACCGTCCGAATTTCATCAAATTTATCGGAATCCACAATTTTTCGTAAACGTAAGTCCTCTTCCTTGCCTTTAGGAATCATAACGTTCATGTTTTGTGTGGGGATCTTCATGATGTAATAAAGCTGCTTTTCTCCTGTGAATTCCTTTTCTTCAATCGCCTCAATAATCCCAGCGCCATGCATTGGGTAGAAAACTTTATCACCAATGTTAAACAATAGGACACCCCCAAGTTTTGTCTTGACTCCATTATATCACAAAATATTAGAATGACAAAATTTTTAATTTACCACATGATTTCACCTATGTCAACAACTTTTTCGGTGCCCGGAAAATTATTTCTAAAGATTCTGTATTCGGTTGACATCCCCTAGAGCTTGGGCTAGATTATGTACAAATGAAAGGGGAGGATAACCGTGAAACTTGTATCATATCGACATAATAAAACATTTGGATCCTACCGGGTAGGGGCAGTTGTCGAAGAAAAAATTATTGATGTAAACGAAGCCTATAAAAGATACCTTGTATTTCAGGGTGACAATCAATTGGACAGTGCAGATTATTTAGTGCCTGCTCAATGGGAAGACTTTATCGCATTAGGACAAGCTAGTATAGAACGGGGTCAAGTGGCATTGTCCTTTGTATTAGAGCACCAAATTTCTGATGTATGCTTTGAACGATCTGATGTAAGCATTGGTGCCCCGGTAAAGTCTGGAGCGAAAATTATTTGTGTTGGTAAAAATTATCGGGATCATGTGGCGGAAATGAGTAAAGGCGGCATGGAGAGTGATTTACCCACATATCCAGTGTTATTCTCGAAATTTGATAATGCCATTATCAGTGCTGCAGAACCGATCCAAAAGAGCCCGCATACAAATCAATTAGATTACGAAGGGGAACTAGCGCTTGTAATTGGGCAAAAGGCTTCAAATGTTCCTAAGGAAGAGGCTTTGCAATACATAGCTGGTTACACAATAGGGAATGATGTGTCAGCAAGAGACTTGCAGAAAAGAACTCCTCAGTGGCTTCAAGGGAAAACATTAGATAAAAGTACTCCAGTTGGTCCATGGATGGTGACGTCCGATGAAATTCCTGACCCATCGAGTTTAAATATCCAAACCTTTATAAACGGTGAAAAAAGACAGGATTCAAATACGCAGCATTTGATTTTTACTATTCCCTATTTAATTGAATTTATTTCAAGTTTGATTACTTTACAGCCAGGGGATATTATTTTAACAGGAACCCCTAATGGAGTAGGATTTGCGATGGACCCACCACAGTTTCTTCATGATGGTGACGAGGTTCGAATTGAGATCGAAAAGGTAGGGGTGTTACAAAACCGAGTGAGTGAGCAGTAAGCTTTCCAGTTCAACAAGGAGCGAAGACATGTCACAGATAAAAATAGATCGGTATGCAGTTGTAGATCTTTGCTTGCTGGCGGGGAAAATACTCCTGCAAAGTGGAGCAGAAACGTATCGTGTTGAGGATACCATGATGCGTATGGCTGCTTCGTGTGGGCTGAAAGAATCTCATAGCTTTGTGATGCCAACAGGAATTATGTTCTCTACGGATGGTGACGGTCCAACGAAGTTAACTCGAATTACAGACCGAACGACGGACTTACATAAGGTAGCAGAGGTAAATGATGTTTCTAGAAAAATTAGTGCAGGAATTCTTTCTGTTTCCGAGGCCCATCAAATGCTAATGGAAATAGACCAATCGAGCAATACATTTCCTAAGTGGTTCCAAGTGATCGCTGCGGCTATTGCTAGTGGCTGTTTTTTAGTGATGTTTCAAGGACAATGGCAGGATTTTGTTTATGCAGTTGTAGCTGGAGGATTAGGCTTTATTGCCTTTCTATATTTTCACCCCATCATTAAAATTAAGTTCTTTTCCGAGTTTTTGGCATCAGTGGTTATTGGTGCTATATCCCTCTTTTTTGTCTCGTTGGACTTAGGACAAGAGCTTGATAAAATTATTACAGAATGAAACTATATTTAGCTACGTCGCATTTTATATCTTTTAGTCAAAACAACAAACTCTTAGAAAAGGGCGTTTCTTTTTGTATAGAAATAGTTCAAGCCATTCCATAATAGTATGAGAAGTAGTAGCCACTTATAGATATAAGGTTGTGAGATACGATGGATGAACAAAGTCAAGATTGGTTAGCAGAACAAGAACGAGTAGAAAAAGTGAAACATGAGATTGAAATTATAAAAAGGAAATTAAAGACAAGTCTAAGTCAGGTTAGAGACCGTGTCATTGAACTCCGTGAGAATTTTTGGGAGGATGTGACGGTCAATCTTGAAGAGATGGATGATGTGATTGAAACGCAGGCAAGCATAAAACAGCAAGCAGAACTGTTGTCCGAACGTGAGCGGAGTCATGGACAATGGAGCGAAAGACTGAAGACATTGGATAGACTGAAAAGCTCGCCCTATTTTGGCAGAATTGATTTTGTTGAGGATGGGGAGCAAGAAACGGATGAGGTGTACATTGGGATTGCCTCGCTAATGGATGCAAAGGACGAAAACTTTCTCATCTATGATTGGCGAGCACCCATCTCAAGCATGTACTATGATTATCCACCTGGTCAGGCTCAATATGACACCGTCGATGGAACCATATCAGGTGAAATTACATTAAAAAGGCAATACATCATTCGTAATGGTCAATTAAAGGGAATGTTTAACACCGGACTTACCATTGGGGACCATTTATTGCAGGCTGTTTTAGGTGAAAATGCTAGCGATACGATGGAGAGTATTGTGTCAACGATCCAAAAGGAACAAAACCAGATTATCCGTAATGAACGAAATAAAATTCTTATCGTGCAAGGTGTAGCAGGTAGCGGAAAAACATCTGCCGCCCTACAACGTGTAGCATATTTGCTATATCGCCATCGTATAACATTAACATCAGAGAATATTTTGCTGTTTTCCCCGAACCCACTTTTTAATAGCTATGTAGCTAATGTACTCCCTGAACTGGGAGAAGAAAATATGAAACAGACGACCTTCCAACAACATTTAGAGGAAGGATTAGGCTCGGGTTATCAAATGGAAACACCATTTGAACAAATGGAGGCTTTTTTAACGAAAAGCTATACAAACCATAATGAGAAATTAGCGGGAATTCAGTTTAAATCAACGTTAACGTTTAAGCAATTGATTGATAATTATATTAAGGATTTATCAGGAAAGGGTATTCAGTTCCGAAATATTTCGTTTAAAGGCAATGTTCTGCTGAAAAAGGAAGAGATTCGTGACTATTTTTATTCCTTAGACGATACGGTGTCCATTGGTCATCGAATGGATGAAGTCAGTCAGTGGATTTTGACTAGATTAAAGGAGATGGAAAGGGCTGAACGAGAAAAGGATTGGGTATTAGAAGAGGTGGAATTGCTCGATAAGGATGACTATGTGCGGATTTTTCATGAGCTAGATAAGGAGCAGAACTTTAATGAGGATACCTTTGATGACTTTATCCGTGAAGAGGACCAGCTCCGTAAATTAGTCGTTGCCAGAAGGCTGAATCCACTCAAGAAAAAGGTTGAAAAGCTGGCTTTTGTCAATGTTTTGGCTACGTATGTGAAGTTTTATCAGGAATGGTCACAGCAGAATAACCAACAGGAATTGGTACCTGAAAATTGGCAAGCTATTTGTGAACATAGTGTTGATCACTTAAAACGAAAGCATTTTTCCTGGGAGGAAGCAACACCATACTTATATTTTAAAGAACGGTTGTTAGGGTTTATTGCCAATAAGACAATCCGCCATGTTTTTATAGATGAGGCCCAGGATTATTCGGATTTCCAATTTGCATATTTGAAAGAGAAGTTCCCTAGCAGTCAATTCACTGTGTTGGGGGATATGAATCAAGCCATTTATGCCCATGCTTTGCAAGGGGATACCGTTTTAGAGGCTGAACATCAAGAAAAAATGGAGAAGCTCACTTTAACGAGAAGCTATCGTTCCACAAAGGAAATCGTGGAATTCACTAAGCATTTAGTTAAAAATGGGAACCTCATTCAACCGTTTAACCGTGAAGGGGAGAAGCCAACCCTTCAAAAAGTGAGCTATGAAAAGGATTTATTATATGCCATCATGAATCAGGTTGGAGACTGGCGAGCAGAAGGATATGAGACAATCGCCGTAATTTGCAAATCCATGGAGGAAAGTCAGGCGGCATATGAAAGGTTATCAGAGCTTCTTTCATCTGTGAGCTTAATTACAGAAGAAACCACAACCTTTGAAAAAGGCATTGTCATCGTCCCTGCATATTTAGCGAAGGGTATCGAATTTGATGGCGTCATTCTTTATAATGTAAGTAAAGAGGTTTACGATCAAGATTCAGAGCGAAATCTATTTTACACGGCATGCACAAGGGCGATGCACGAGCTTGTGTTAATGTCAATTGGGGAACCAAGTCATTTTCTGCATGACGTACCAGAGGAGAAATATGAGATAAAAGAGAGTTAAATTGCCTGGTACCTGAGAAGGGTGCCAGGCGTTTTATATAGATTGAAGGGGATAAACATGAAAACCATACTGGGTTATGCGTTACATTATAAAAAATCGGCAGCTGTTGCCTTACTTTTAATGGGCTTAGAGCTGTTTGTAGAATTAGTTCAGCCCATCATTATGGCGATTATTATAGATGAAGGAATTGTCACCCGTGACATGTCCAAGGTAGTGATTTGGGGAAGTATTCTATTGGGTCTATCATTGCTTGCTTTTATTGGTGGGATTGTGAGCTCCTATTTTGCGGCTAACGTGAGTCAAGGGGTTGGGTATGATGTGAGAAGAGATGTGTTTACGAAAATTCAAACCTTTGCAACAGCCCATATGCAAAAGTTTGAAACCTCCTCGTTATTAACGAGATTGACCAATGATGTTACTCAAATACAGGGGTTTTTGTTTATGAGCATGCGCATTATGCTACGGGCACCACTTTTTGTATTCATCGGGGTAATCATGGCTTTTTCTGTTCATGCTCGACTATCTATGATTCTATTAGTAGCTGTCCCTGTTTTGGTTGTGGTAATGCTATGGATTGTATCAAAAGGGGTAGCTAGATTTCAGTTGGTTCAAAAAAGGCTAGACAATGTAAACTCTGTTATTAGTGAAAATTTAGTTGGTATGAAGCTCATTAAATCTTTTCATCGTGGAAAATATGAAGAGAACCGCTTTCAAAGGGTTAACCAAAATTTAATGGAACGCAATGTCAATGCCCTGCGTCTAATGGAGCTTTCTGTACCAGTGATTATGCTAGGGATGAATGCTAGTATCCTATTAATCCTCTGGTTTGGTTCCTTTGAAATGGCAGCAGGGACTGCACAGCCTGGGGAGATTGTCGCAATTTTAAATTACGGAACCCGTATTATGATCTCCATTGGAATGTTTTCCTTCTTAATGATGAGTTTTTCGAGAGGGAAGGCATCTGCGTCTAGAATTGAAGAGGTCTTGGATGAACCAGAAGATGAAAGCATTCATAGGGGTACAAATAAACTACTTGATCTGCAGGGTGACATTACCTTTGACCAGGTTTCCTTTACTTTTCCAGGTATGGAGCAATCCGCATTAGAGGATATAGATTTTCACGTCAAACCAGGAGAAATGGTTGGAATACTTGGGGAAACAGGGGCTGGGAAATCAACCTTAGTCAAACTGATTCCAAGGTTAATCGATCCAACTTCGGGCCAAGTGTTAATCGATCAAACAGACGTGACGAGCATCGATCCACAAGAATTAAGGAATGAGGTTGGTGTTGTTCCCCAAGAGGTTCACCTATTTTCCGGTAGTATTGCAGAAAATCTTCGGTGGGGGAATGATACAGCGACAATGAATCAGATGGTCGAGGCAACTAAAGAAGCTGATCTTCATGATTTTATAATGGGTCTTCCTGAGCAATATGAATCTATAATCGGGGCAAGGGGAACGAATTTATCAGGTGGTCAAAAACAGCGACTATCACTTGCGAGGGCGCTGTTAAGAAAACCCAAAATTCTGTTGTTAGATGATAGTACGAGTGCGCTTGATGCCCACACGGAACAGAGGATTTTAAGTAGACTCAAGGAACAACACTGTACAATCATTCTAGTGGCACAAAAAATTAGCTCTGTTCGAGATGCGAATCAAATTATCATTTTAAAGGACGGGCAGATTGTCGGATGTGGAAGTCATAAGACTTTATTACAGGAAAACAGCTATTATCAGCAAATCTATTATTCTCAAGAGCAAGAAGGTGTAATTCACGGTGGCTAAAACACAGATAAATCGTAATTGGAAAGGAAATGGTCACCCGCATATGCACTTAGGGAAGCGCCCTAAGGTGAAGAATGTGAAAGGGACCTTGCTTAGAATTTGGGCATATATAGCAAAGGATAGAACCTTATTTATTGGGGTTCTCTCGATGGTATTCATCAGTTCCGTTCTCTCCCTTTTAGGACCCTATTTATTAGGTATTGCGGTGGATTTACTTATTGAAGATTTTGAGACAACTATACTTGCGACAATGTTAATTTGGCTCCTTGTAGTTTATGCTGGGCAGGCTACAGCACAATGGCTACAAAACTATTGGATGATCACGGTGGCTCAGCGTACTGTTAGGGAGATGCGTTCCCATCTATTTTCTCATCTTCACAAGTTACCCATTTCTTATTTTCAAAAGAACCATGATGGCGAAATTATGAGTCGTCTTACCAATGATATGGAGAACGTGAGCCGAACCTTAAATTCATCGATTATTCAAGTAACAACTAGTATATTAACATTGTTAGGGACAATTGGAGTTATGCTTTGGCTAAGCCCTGTACTCACGCTTTTAACCTTAACAGTAGTTCCGGTGATGTATGGGGGAATGAAATGGATTACGAATCGAACCGGAGTCTATTTTAAAGAGCAGCAACGTCATTTAGGGGAGTTAAATGGTTATATTGAAGAAACACTTGCCGGTCATACTATCGTGAAAATGTTTTCAAAGGAACAAAAGGTGATTGAGGAATTTCATGAAAAAAATGAGGCCCTTAAGAATTCGGGTTATTTTGCTCAAACCTATTCTGGCTTCATTCCTAAGCTGATGAACATGCTGAATAATGTAAGCTTTACGATTATTGTAGGGGTTGGCGGATTGCTGGCAGTAAAAGGTGCCGTGTCGATTGGGGTAATTGTGACCTTTACAACCTACTCCAGGCAGTTTACTCGCCCTTTAAATGACCTAGCTAACCAATTTAATACTATTTTATCTGCGGTAGCTGGTGCTGAGCGTGTGTTTCATGTCATTGATGAAGACAGGGAAGACTTAAATCTTCGTAAAGAAGTTGATATCCCATCAATAAAAGGAGAAATTGAATTCCGCTCTGTTTCCTTTTCGTATGAGGATGTTGACCAGACTTTACATGATGTTAGCTTTAAAGCCGCACCGGGGGACACCATTGCTTTAGTAGGACCAACTGGGGCTGGAAAAACAACCATTACATCACTCCTGTCACGTTTTTATGATGCTAATAAAGGGACAATTCTCATCGATGGCAACGATATCACCGAGATCACGAGGTCAAGCTTACGAAAACAGATGGGAGTAGTCATACAGGATTCCGTTTTATTCCATACGACAGTTCGTGAAAATATTAGGTACGGAAAGCTGGATGCAAGTGATGCAGATGTTATAGAAGCAGCAAAAGAAGCGAACGCACATTCATTTATTATGAAGTTACCAGAAGGATATGATACGTTGCTTCATTCAGATGGAAGAGATATCAGTCAGGGTCAACGACAGCTCATTGCGATTGCTAGAGCAATGATAGCAAGCCCATCCCTCCTGATATTAGATGAAGCCACAAGTAGCATTGATACCATTACAGAAATAAAAATCAATGAGGCGTTAGCTAGGTTGATGAAGGGGAGAACGAGCTTTGTAATAGCCCATCGCCTCAACACAATCAGAAATGCTAATTTGATTGTTGTTTTACACGAAGGGAAAATTATTGAACAAGGCACACATAAGCAATTATTAAAACAAGGTGGAATGTATGCCAAATTACATGAAACCCAGTCCGGTAATGATACAAGGGGAAGTGTTTTAGAGCATTTGGAGGGTAGATAGAGCAAAAGATAAGATGTGGGGATTTAATCCTGCAGATGTATCGTTATGAAGGAGTTTGCCATGATTTACATCCTTAACCTATTTGACGCTATTAGACTTTATTACTATAATTTTAAAATAGTGTTTGAAAAGAATCCTAATAGGGTATTAAAAGACATTGTTAGGTTTATATAAAATAAATAGGGTAGGTGTAATTATCCAAGACGACTATTATAGGATGTTGAACATCTTGAGAAAAGCCGTATGCAAATCGGTTCCATGATGATTTCATTCGAAAAACCTTATGACAAATCGGTCAAAAAACAAAGCGGAAAATTTTCGCGGTAAAATTTATTAGGAGGAAAAGAATGAAATCGTTTAAACCGAAAACGGATTGGACCACATTTTTAGTAAGTGGTGGATTTTTAGGACTTTTTGTTATTTTTTCATTTATTGATTTAGATATGGTAGGAACTTGGGTGACTGAATCATTTAATTGGTCAGTTAAATATTTTGGTGCCTTTTGGCAGCTATTATTATTCGCAATATTTGTAGTTGGTATTGGACTCGCTGTTTCATCTAGATATGGTAGATTAAAACTAGGTAAAAAAGATAAACCCGAAAATAGCTATTTTCGTTGGGTCTCCATGATCTTATGTACATTGCTTGCAAGCGGCGGTGTGTTTTGGGCAGCTTCAGAGCCGATTCAGCACTTTATTAGTACCCCACCTTTATTTGCAGAAGAGGGGATGTCGCCAGTAGATAAAGTACTTCCGGCATTATCTACTAGTTTTATGCACTGGGGATTCCTTGCTTGGGCAAGTTTAGGAACATTAGCAACCATCGTCCTCATGTATGCTCATTATCATAAGGGATATCCATTAAAGCCTCGGACCATTTTATATCCATTATTTGGCGAGAAACTATTTGGTAAAAGTGTAGTTGGATCGATTGCAGATATTGTGTCTATCATTGCAGTTGCTGCAGGTACCATGGGTCCAATTGGCTTTTTAGGTGTTCAAATTGGCTATGGCTTGAATTATCTATTTGATATCCCGAATACGCTCACAACGAACATCATCGTGATTGCTGGATTAGTTACCATTGCAGCTATTTCAGCAGCGACGGGGGTAGATAAAGGAATCCAATTATTAAGCCGTATTAACGTTGGAATGGTGTTGTTTTTAGGACTTGTCATTTTACTAGTTGGCCCAGGAATGTTTATTATTGATTCATTTATCGGGGCACAAGCATTTCAATTACAACACTTTTTTGAAATGAATTTATATAGAGGAGATCAAGCCTGGTTAGGTTGGTGGACGATCTTTTTCTGGGGTTGGTTCCTAGGATATGGTCCGATGATGGCCATCTTTATCAGTAAAATATCTCGAGGAAGATCCATTCGTGAGCTTATTGTTGCAGTCGCCTTCATTGCTCCATTAGTGAGTAATTTATGGTTCACTGTAGTAGGAGGAACGGGTCTATTCCAAGAACTGGAAAAACCAGGCTCCATTTCTGAAGCCTTTAATGAAGGTGGCATGCCAGCGACGGTAATGGCTATTATGGAGCAATTACCACTTGGCTTCTTCCTTGCTGTTGGTTTCTTGCTTGTTACGATTGTGTTTGTAGCAACGACTGTAGATACGATGTCTTATACAGTGGCAGTGACCATAACTGGTTCAGATGAGCCGGCAAGATGGATGAGAGTATTCTGGGCCATTATGTTTGGTGTGATCACTACCGTTTTATTAACTATAGGGGAAGGTAGTATTCAGGCTATTCAAAACTTTATTGTTGCTACAGCTGTCCCTGTTTCACTTCTTCTGTTACCACCGGTTTGGACATCTGTAAAGGTTGCCAAATTTATGTATGAAGAACACCAAGAGGAAATGAAGGAACAGCAAGAACAAGTGAAAAAAGTAAGCTAATATTAGTTGAAACTCGGTATACAAATTAGGTATGCCGAGTTTTTTTATTAATGGTTTTAAATATTCAGAAAAACATTTACCCGCCCTTCTAAAACAGGTATAATCTAAGTGTTCACTAAAAAGGAGGTAATTTGCGTTGTCAAGAACACTTGGAGAACGGTTAGGAAGTAAGGTGGTTGTACCTCAGGATGAATTGTATGAAGAGAAACGAAAAGTTTGGAATGGAGCGATCAATCGTTATCCGAATGCGATTGTCCTTTGTCAATCAGAGGCGGATGTGGTGGCAGCTGTGCAATATGCGAATGAACAAGCAATGTCGATTGCTATAAAAGGTGGCGGCCATCATGTTGCCGGTACGGGTGTATGTGATGATGGACTTATGATCGATTTATCCGAGATGCGCAAGGTAAAAGTGGATGAAAAAAGAAAGGTTGCGATTGTACAAGGTGGAGCCACTTTAGGTGATGTGGACAAAGAAACACAAAAGTATGGCTTAGCCACTCCAACAGGAACAGTTTCTGAGACAGGTATCGCAGGGTTAGCCTTAGGTGGGGGTCTTGGCTATTTAAGAGGAAAATATGGTTTAACCTGTGATAATCTTGTTGGTGCTAGAGTGGTAACTGCAAATGGAATTGTACGTCATGTGAGTGCTGATGAACATGCTGACCTGTTTTGGGCTATTCGTGGCGGAGGGGGTAATTTTGGGGTTGTCACATCCTTTGAGTTTCAGCTTCATGAAGTTGGTCCAGAAGTCCTTGGAATTGATGTGATGTATGATTACAAGGATGCGAAAAGGATTTTTACTAAAGCCCAGCAGTTTTTAAATGATGCACCTGATGAGGTCTCCTTTAATTTAACAGCTATGGAACTGCCTCCAGCTCCGTTTTTACCAGAATTTCTTCACCATAAAAAGGTTGTGGCAGTGTCTGGGATGTATGCGGGTGATCCCAAAGAGGGGGAAGAGATTGTGCAACCCATTCGTGAATGGGCAGTGCCTATCGTTGATCAGACAGGAGTAATGTCCTATGTTGAACTTCAAAGCAAATTAGATGTGTTAGTGGAAAATAATATTCCTGTTTATGGTACATCTTTATATTTCTCCGAATTAAATGAAGAAACGGTAGATGTTTTAATGGAAAAGTTAGATCATGCACCTGTTCCGACTGTTTTATCCCAACTATGGGCACTACATGGACAAATGAACCGTGTTCCAGAAAGTGAAACCCCATTCTCGGTACGCGACGCATCGTTTGTACTGTTACTAGACGCCATGGCGATGCCTGGAATGGATGAAGATGTGATTGAACAGTGGATTCACTCAATTTACACAGATTTACTTCCTTACTCTCACCGCAACGCCTCTTACTTAAACGGCATCGGAACAATTGAATCCGCCACCAAAGCAACCTATGCAGCAAATTATGACCGATTGGTAGGGATTAAGAAGAAGTATGATCCTAAAAACCTATTTAGACATAATCATAATGTGAATCCGAACGATTAAAGAAATAGAAAAGGGCTATATGACGTTGTGTCAATAGCCCTTTTTTGTGCCTAATCGTATAAAAAATTATAAGGCCGCACTTTCTGATGACTTTTGGTCTGGTTGAGCTGCGTTGATCATTAGGAATACCGCTGAAAGAATGTGAAGCACCATACCAACACCTGGAATCCAACCTAGACAAGAAGTAATAATACCTAAAATACTACCAACAGATTTTCCACCGTCTTTTTTCGTCATAACTAATGTAACGATATGTAAGATTAACATAATAAGAAGTGGTGTCCAAGCAAGGCTTAAAATAATTGCTCCACCTAGTACTGGAATACCTAGTAAAGCTTCAAGTCCACCTGTTACCCATTTTAGAATTCTTGAAACAGACATGTTTTCACCTCCATTGAATGTAATATCAAGGACTATTCTACCATCAAAGTTTGAAAAAGTAATCCTTTTTTTACAGGATTATGAAAAATAGATGCTATTTGAGTATATTTTTACTAATTTGGCTGAATAATCCACTAATAATTATACAAACTAATACGGATTACAAACATAAAGGAGAGTGTGCATATGAGGAAATTTCTTTTATTTAGCTTTGCCTTCTTTTTAACCCTAGGCTCTTTAGGCATTCAGGTAAGCGCTGAAGCTGATGGGGAGGCTGAACCAACGAATGTTGAATTAAATGAACAGCAGACAAAAGAGCTTGAAACCTTACATAATGAGATGTTCGAGCTTCACAAGCAGTTGATTAATAAGTATGTTGAGTTCGGCGTTATTAGTCAAGAGAAGGCAGATATGAAGCTAGCTAAGATGGAAAAACATCAGGAAAAGCTAAAGGAAAATGGCTATATTCCGCATTGCGACCATAAGAAAAGGGAAATGAAGGATGAAGCAGACGATTAAACAAAAGAGGCCTGTGAACTACATTGTTCACAGGCCTCTTGAAAGTTATTAATGCTCAACTAGTCTCTCTAAAGGAACATCCTCTTCGCGATCGGGTGAGTCTAATGGGTAGATTCGCGCCATGTTTGCATCTTCTAGTACCTTTTCAATGTAGATAGGGGTACCATTATACGAAACATTAATTTGATCAGGTGAATCAATAATTTGTTGAGCCCTTTGAGTGTCCATCCTTACACCTCCATATTTTATGTACTACTTATAGCCTGTCATAAAAGAGTGTAAAATATGCTAATTTTCCATCTCAATGTTTATCAAAATACCAATGCTATAGTATGATGAAAGGTACATAGATTTGGGGGAGGAATTAAGATGATTGACTTAAGAAGTGACACCGTAACCAAGCCAACAGAAAAGATGCGTCAAGCAAGCTACAATGCTGAAGTAGGAGATGACGTATATGGTGAGGATCCATCCGTACATAAATTAGAAGAAAAAGCAGCTGAACTGTTGGGGAAAGAATCTGCTCTATTTGTTACGAGTGGTACCCAAGGAAACCAGATTGCGGTTTTAACCCACTGTTCACCAGGTAATGAAATTATTTTAGAGGAAAATGCCCATATATATATGTATGAAGGAGCGGCAATCTCTGCTTTTGCTGGTGTTCAGCCGCGTACATTAAAGGGACATAAAGGTGCCATGGACCCAAGTGAGGTTCAAGCAACGATTCGTCCAGAGGATATTCATTTTCCCGAGACGGGACTGATTTGCCTAGAGAATACCCATAATAAAGCAGGTGGAGCTGTTTTACCGTTTGAAAATATGAAGGGTATTTATCAAATAGCAAAGAATCATCATGTACCAGTCCATTTGGATGGAGCGAGACTTTTTAATGCAGCTGTATCATCAGGTATTTCAGTGGGTGAATATGCGGGCTATACAGACACTGTTCAAATTTGTTTATCTAAAGGACTCGGTGCTCCTGTTGGGTCCATTATTGCGGGTAGTAAATCCTTTATCCAGCAGGCTAGGAAATGGAGGAAGCGACTCGGAGGAGGATTACGTCAAGTTGGTGTGATTGCAGAGCCTGGTTACATCGCTTTAACCGAGATGGTGGAGCGTTTAAGTGAGGACCATAAACACGCTGAGGTATTAGCTGAAGGATTAGCGAATATGGAAGGGCTTAAAGTTGAAAATAAAGTGGAAACGAACATCGTCCTTATCAATGTTGAGGATACGGGACATAATGCTGAGTCATTTTTAACAGCTCTTCAAAAAGAAGGTGTTTTAGCAGTACCATTTGGTCCAAATACAGTGAGATTTGTTACTCATTATGACGTGAGTGGGCAAGATATTGACCGTGTGATCAAAAAAGTAAATGATGCAGTAAGCAGTCAATTAACAAGTTAATTTAATGCAGTAAGCAGTCAACACCGGGATTATGATTCTCGGTGTTTTTGTTTGGGAGCCACAGTGAGGACCTAGGCTATCAGTCAATCCTTTAGCCCCTATAAATTCCATGTTAAACTAAAATCAAATCAACTAAAGCAGGTGATGACAATGCCTGATTGGTCGTATCATCCCTTGAAAAAATTACTATTATCCAAAATGAGACCAGTTAATAGCCGTGAGTTTATACACCAATCTATGAGTCAGATTGCGTCTATACCTGGTGGGAGACATGTAATCGAATTTCTAGGTCATATGAAACCATCCTCTCAATCTGAACGAAAGACAAATCTAGTAGATGCTCGATCACCGATAGGGTTGAGTGGAATAATTGATCCCAATTTGACAGGCTTGAGGGCATTTCAACATCTCGGGTTTGGGTTTATAGAGATAGGGCCGGTCGTACTTCAGGATTTTATGGACGCTGAGCCCCCGATTACAACGGATGATAGACAAGAAATTCAAATTTCTAGACACGCTGAAAAGGTAACCTTACAGCGTGCTATTCGAGTGCTGACAAATACAGACGTACAGGTTCCCGTTTTAGCACGTTTGGATCAAAAGCTAACGCTAGATGAAGCTATTGCTATAATTGACCATTTAACGCCTTATGTGAATGCGTTAGTCGTAACGGAAAAACAAGCAGAGAGTTTATCTGAGCACAAAATTATTCGACCATTAATTATGGCATACACAGCAAATGAAGCGATAAAAAAGAATGATTTCCTAAGAAATAATCGAGTAGAAGGAATTTGTTTAGATGCACCAATGATTGAGAATGATGGATACTTGCATGAATCAGAAAACGCGAACGAAACCTTAGTCCAAGCGGTGAAAAAGGTTAAGAAGTCTGATCCTAATTTTGCTATCATAACCTCTGGTGGCATAGAAGATCCAGCTGATGCTAGATTACTAGACGAGGCAGGCGTCGATTTAATGCTATTAACCACTGGATATGTAAAGGCAGGACCTGGATTACCGAAACGAATTCATGAACGACTACTTTATGACCAACATGATGCAACAACCTATCAGTGGCATTGGTCATTTCTGTTTGGGCTGGCAATTTTAATCGGTGGCTTAATCGCCCTGTACTTTAGCTTGACAAGCATTATTCTGCCCTATGATGAAGCATTCTTAGGGATCACACGTAGTGAAATACTTCAGGTTAATCCTCTCATTTTAGCATTTATGTCACATGACAGGATGTCTTTGGCCGGAACAATGATATCTGGTGGTATTATTTATATTCAACTAGCTCGTCATGGAATTAGATATGGTCTGCATTGGGCAAAGGTAGCCTTTCATACAGCTGCCATCGTTGGCTTTCTCGGTATCCTTTTGTTTATTGGATATGGTTATTTTGATTGGCTCCACGGGTTGTTTTGGCTCATTTTACTACCAATTTATTTTCTAAGCTGGAAGGAAGGGAAGCAGGCAAAAGAAGCCCCGACATCAAAGAATGAAGGAAACAATCAAGCGTGGCTCCAGGGTCTATATGGTCAGCTATTGTTTGTTGTTTTAGGCTTTGCGATTGTGGTGGGTGGTATTGTCATCTCAACAATAGGAGTCACGGATGTATTTGTATCTACCGACTTGAGCTTTCTCTGCATGCCGGCAGAGATGTTAAATGAAATGAATGACAAACTAATTCCCGTCATTGCTCATGATCGGACAGGATTTGGAGGGGCCCTAATAAGTGTTGGGTTATTGGTGTTAATGTTGTCTTTATGGGGGTTTCGACAGGGAGAGAGGTGGATATGGAATACAATTGCGATTGGAGCCATTCCGGCCTTTGCTGCAGGGATTGGTACTCATTTGTATATTGGATATACCACCTTTATTCATCTTTTACCTGTATATTTTTTAGTAATTTTATATGTAGTAGGATTAATATTGACGTATAGGTTTCTAAAAAAATAACTGTCACACTATAGCTCGTGTGACAGTTTTATCGTTAGTCTAGCTTTGGCGGCTTACGCAGTTTGGATGCCTGTTCAAAAGCATAACCGATTTTTAACAGTTTCCCCTCTTCAAAGGCTCCAGCAGTAAAGGTAATACCAAGCGGTTTTCCTTTATTGGTGTATCCACCTGGAACAGAAATAGATGGGTATCCTGCTTTCGCCGGTATTCCAGCTCCAACATTATTTGGGAATAGGATGGCGTCCAGCTCATGCTCATCCATCACAGCATTGACACCACGATCCTGTGATAGATATAGATCTTTCTGTAGACTGTTCAAATAGTCGGGCTCTATTAATGTTCCGCTTGTTTCCTCGCTTTTCGTTAACATGGTTTGACCATACTTAAGCATGAGGTCACTATGTGAGTCGTTAAACTCAATTAAATCCTTTAATGATTTAATCTCGATATGTGGCTCAGTTTGCTGAAGGTATGCGTTGATTCCATTTTTAAATTCATAAATAAGAGTGTTGATGTCCCAATTTTCTTCCTGTGATGGCAATTTCACGTCATCTACAATATAGGCACCATGTTCCTTTAATATAGACAAAGCATGCTCCATAAGCTCCATTTCCTCTTCATTTAAATGTTCAAAATATGGCTCCTTTGCAATACCAATTGTCATGCCATCTAAACCCTTCGATTCTAAAAATGAGACATAATCTACGGATGGTTGAGGATTTTTCTTCGTTACAGGATCTTCCTCATCAATTCCGGCAATAGCACTTAGGACCATAGCGGCATCTTTAACCGTGCGAGTAAGAGGGCCTGCAGTATCTTGGCTGTGGGAGATAGGGATAATTCCTGTTCGACCCACAAGGCCAACAGTTGGTTTGATTCCAACAACCGAGTTTGAACTAGCCGGACTTAAAATGGACCCTGAAGTTTCCGTGCCAATTGCAGCTGTTACTAAGTTCGCTGCTACAGATGCGCCTGACCCACTACTTGACCCACCTACATCTAATTCCCCGGGCCCATAAGGATTTATAACCTGTCCTCCACGTGAACTGTATCCATTTGGCATATTATCTGTCATGAAGTTTGCCCACTCAGTCATGTTGGCTTTTCCCAAAATGACAGCACCTGCATGCCGTAGTTGTTTGGCAACTAAGGAATCGCTTGCCGCATGGTGATTCTTTAGGGCGAGTGAGCCTGCACTCGTATGAAGCTTATCGTTCGTGTCGATATTATCCTTTAAGAGAATAGGAATTCCATGTAAAGGTCCTCGTCTTCCTTTTGTTTTCCGCTCCCTGTCTAATGCCTCTGCTATATGCAATGCATCTGGATTGATTTCCATAACACTATTAATTTTCACCCCATCTTGATCATACTGACTGATGCGATGAAAATACATGAGAACCAGTTCCTTAGATGTGACTTCTTCTTTTTCTAATGCTTGTTGAATGTCGTCAATCGTCGCTTCAACTAACCAATCCTCGGCGCGTTCTTTTAGTCTTTGATTCAACATCTAATCATCCCCTTAACCTTAATTGTATTGCTTTATTGCCTTTGGCTTTTGATGCCGTAGCAATGTAATCATAAGAGTAATTCCACCAAACAGTAATAAAGAACTTGAAATGAAAAAGACAGCGGAAATTCCGAAGTAACCAGATAATAGTCCACCAATTAATGGACCAATTATGTTTCCTAAAAATCGCACACTCGTATTATAGCCAAGTACTTCTCCCTGTATGGAAACAGGCGCCACCTGACGTATATAGGCCACCCGCACAGGGATAATTCCACCTAATGTGACACCAAGTAAGAAACGTAATACGATAAGTTGCCAAATATTCGTGACAAATGCACCTGGGAAATAGACGATTGCTGCTAGTATAAGTAACACAACTAGAATTTTTTCATGATCAAATTTGTCTGCCAGTCTACCCCATCTTCTCGCCATTAGTAGGTTGCCAAGCCCTGTTATGGAAAAGGCAATACCTGAGAAAAAGGCTAAATTTTCAGGTCCGTGAAGCTCTCCCACATAGAGGGATAAAATAGGCTGAATACTAAAATGGGCAATTTGGACCAAGATGGACAACACGATGACCATTAACAATACAGGGTGACGGAATATAAATTGGATCACTTCTTTGCTTGAATATTTGTGCTCTTTTTCCTCCTTGGATTCTAGCTTATATTCTTGCACACCAAAGGTCACCAATAATGCAGCAATAGCCAATGGAATAGCCGTAACTAAGAACGTATAGGAATACCCAACACTGTCTGCTAAAACCCCACCTAATAATGGTCCAAGTAAAGTTCCTGATACATTTCCAGTTTGAAGAGTTCCCAACACTTGGCCGGCGTTTTTTTTGGGTGTTTGAGTGGAAATCATTGCCTGTGCCGTGGAAATGAATCCAGTAAAAATCCCCATAAACAAACGCAGCAGGAATAGCTGGATGACACTTGTAACGAAGGACATTAAAAACACACAAAGACTTAGTCCAAATCCTGCAATAACTAAAAATTTCTTCCTTCCATAATGGTCACCGAAACGCCCCCAAATGGGAGAGAAAATAAAAGCGGTCACAAACGTTATGGCAAAGACCCAACCCGACCAGCTTTTCACATATTGATCAGAAAAGTTACCAAAGGTTTCAATATATAAAGACAAAAATGGTATAACCATAGTCATGCTGCCAGCAATAAAGAAATTTGCAAACCACATAATAGCCAAATTTCTTTTTGCTACTTTTTCTCGGTCGATGATAAATCCCTTCCTTCTAAATACTTCGAGTCCCTAAATATATATCATACCGAAATATTTTTTAAAAAGGAATAGAATTGCATCACTATTCCGTGAAGTCATAATTTTTAAAAGTATATGGTTGAATATTTCGTTGTTGGTTTTAAAAAATGTTTCAGAAGTGCAATTCAGTATTTAAAATAGCCATTCATCTCATATAGGTTTAACTAAAATTCGCTAGTGGTTTAATAATTTTTTGAAATAGGTTTAAATAGCTCTTTTCACAGAATCTAAAACCTTCTACATTCGATAATTTTTCCTAATGTGATAAAATCATTAGCAAAGTCTAACTAAAGGATGATTTTGATGCTACGAAAAGTAGATAATATAGCGGAATTAATCGGTGATACACCGCTAGTAAAATTAAATAAAATTACCCCTGAAAACGGAGCAACAATCTATTTAAAGTTAGAAATGTTTAATCCAAGTAAAAGTGTAAAAGACCGAGCAGCCTTTAACATGATTATTGAGGCAGAAAAGCAAGGATTTTTAAAGGAAGGCTCAACCATTATTGAACCAACCAGTGGCAATACTGGTATTGGCCTCGCTATGAATGCAGCAGCAAGAGGGTACAAGGCCATTATGGTAATGCCCGACTCTGCCACAGAAGAACGAATTAAATTGATGAAAGCCTATGGGGCAGAAATTGTGTTGACACCTAGTGCAGAACGTATGCCTGGAGCAATTAAAAAGGCGGAGCAGCTAAAAGCAGAAATTCCAAATAGCTTTATCCCGTTACAATTTGATAACAGTGCAAATCCAGATGCACATCGACATACAACAGCAACAGAAATTATCAACGATATGAAAGAAATCAATAAAACACTAACGGCGTTTGTTGCAACAGCAGGTACTGGTGGAACCATCACAGGAACTGGTGAAGAATTAAAAAAACATTATCCTGATTTATCTATCCATGTGGCAGAACCAGCTGGCTCGCCGGTACTGTCTGGAGGCCAACCGGGTAAGCATAAGCTAGTCGGAACTAGTCCGGGATTTATTCCAAACATATTAAATCAAAATGTATATAACGAGATCATTCAGGTAAAGGACGAACAAGCCTATGATGTCACGAGAAGACTAGCAAGGGAGGAAGGCATTTTAGTCGGCGCATCAGCTGGTGCATCCTGCTTTGTAGCGCTTGAGGTGGCGAAGAGAAAAAGTCCATCAGATGTTATCGTAGCGATTGCCCCTGATACTGGTGAACGGTATTTGACTAGTGATTTGTTTGAGTGAGTGGGGTTGTTGATGAGGGGTTTAGCATATGAATGTGAATGATCAGCATAAGTTATGCCTGCTTTAGCAATCCGTGCTGAATCATTAGCAAAAACGTAAGAAATTTCAGCATATAAGCTACTCTTTAGCATTTGATTCAAGTTCTTTAGCATATTACAGGGTAACTTCAGCATCAACAGTACCAACTTCATCATAAACAACAGCACCATTTTTAGCCTATAAAACTCATTAGCAAGACCCCAAAACGAAAAGTGCCCATCCAGCACTTTTCGTTTTTTTAATGGATAAAGATAATCCCATAGACAAAAATTAATGGTTAGCAATTAGTTTCTCTATAGGAGGAATTCGACCATGGCAAAAAATAATGTAACATACCCGGAGGAAACCATATATGCGCCTTTAACGGGGAAGGTATTACCACTCGGAGATGTTCCCGATCCAACCTTTGCTGAGAAAATGATGGGTGACGGGGTAGCCATAGAGCCAACTGACGGAAAGGTTATTGCTCCTCTTGATGGTGAAATTATGCAGATTTTTCCAACCAAACATGCTGTTGGACTGCGCAGTCATGCAGGGGTAGAAATTCTCATTCATATTGGTTTAGATACCGTAGCCCTAGAAGGTGAAGGTTTTGAAGCACATATACAACAAGGCGATCAGGTAAAAAAGGGTGATCCTTTAGTTACGTTTGATTTGGACTTTATTAAAGAAAAGGCATCAAGTCATATTACGCCTATTGTTATTACGAACGGTGATGCACTGGAGACCTTTGAAAAAACAGAGGAGACAAATGCTGAAGCAGGGAATACGGTGCTTTTTCAAACAAAAGTAAAAGGTAAAGAAAATGAGGCTGAACCAAGCAAAACAACGAAGACAAGTCGAAATGATACACCTTACAGCAAGGAAGCTGAGGAGATTGTAGCTGCTGTTGGAGGGGTTGAGAATATTGATGCAGCAACCCATTGTGTAACTAGACTGCGCTTTGCTTTGAGTGATGATGAAAAGGTAGACCACAAAGCCTTAGAGGAAATGGATATCGTGAAGGGTTCATTTGCTGCCAATGGGCAATTCCAAGTAGTCATTGGACAAGGTACGGTGGATAAGGTCTATAAAGCAATGGTCCAAGGTTCAGGTATTGAAGAAGCATCGAAGGAAGATGTAAAAGCAGCTGGCGGGAAAAAACAAAATCCGATTCAGCAGGGGATAAAAGTTTTAGCTGACATCTTTATTCCAATCCTACCAGCCATTGTAACGGCAGGTTTATTGATGGGGATTAATAATGTTCTTGTGAATCCAATCTTTGGTGATGAAGCCATAACGGAGATGTATCCACAATGGGCTGGTATCGCCAATATGATTAACATTATTGCCAATACGGCTTTCACCTTTTTACCCGCATTAATTGGCTGGTCAGCCGTAAAAAGATTTGGTGGTAATGAATTATTAGGGGTGGTTTTAGGTTTAATTCTTGTCCATCCTGATCTGTTAAATGCGTGGGGGTATGGTGAAGCATTAAGAGAAGGAACCATTCCGACGTGGAACATTTTTGGATTCGAGGTCGAAAAAGTTGGCTATCAGGGTCAAGTTTTACCGGTATTATTCGCATCGTGGGTCCTAGCCAAAATTGAAGTATTTCTTAAGAAGTACGTTATGGATGCACTACAGCTCTTAGTTGTAGCTCCCATCGCTCTGTTGGTCACTGGCTTTTTAGCTTTCATTGTTATTGGTCCGATTACATTTGCAATTGGAAATTGGATTACAAATGGTGTTGTGTCTGTCTTTGATGCCTTTCCAATTATCGGTGGCCTATTATATGGCTTGCTATATGCACCGCTCGTCATTACCGGTATGCACCACACCTTTTTGGCTGTGGATCTTCAACTTATCGGAAGTACGGGGACAACTTTTTTATGGCCAATTGTGGCATTGTCCAATATTGCCCAAGGTGCAGCGGTTTTTGCCATCATGCTAGCGGCTAAGGATGAAAAAGTAAAAGGTCTTGCCGGAACATCAGGCATTTCAGCGTGGTTAGGCATTACAGAGCCTGCGATGTTTGGGGTCAATTTGCAGTATAAATATCCATTCTTCGCAGCCATTATCGGCACAGGTATTGCTGGAGCATTTATAACCTTTCAAAGAGTAAAGGCAAGCTCCATTGGTGTGGGAGGAATTCCTGCTCCATTATCCATTGTCCCTGAATATTGGATGTCCTTTTTAATTGGCATGGCAGTAGTGATTATCGTGCCTTTTATCATTACCTATTTCATCGCAAGACGGAGATTGAATAAATAAGTACGACAAGAAGGAGCTGTAATGGATGAGTACACCTTGGTGGAAAAAAGCGGTCGTTTATCAGATTTATCCGAAAAGCTTTCATGATACAACTGGAAATGGCGTTGGCGACATTCAGGGGATTATCAAAAAATTAAATTACTTACAAGAATTAGGGGTAGACGTCATCTGGCTTACCCCTATTTATAAATCCCCTCAAAATGACAACGGCTATGATATTAGTGATTACTTTTCCATTCATGAGGAATACGGGACAATGGAGGATTTTGAACAGCTATTGTCCCAAGCCCATGAACGAAATATTAAAATTATAATGGACATTGTTGTGAATCATACATCAACAGACCACGATTGGTTTGTAAAATCTAGGTCTTCAAAGGATAACCCATATCGAGATTTTTACATTTGGAAGAATGGGAATGAAGGTGAAGAACCGACCAATTGGAAGTCCAAATTTGGTGGTTCAGCATGGGAATATGATGAAAATACCGGGCAATATTATTTGCATTTATTTGATGTGACCCAAGCTGATTTAAATTGGGAAAATGAGCAGGTTCGCCGGGAAGTATATGACATGATGAACTTTTGGGTTAAAAAAGGTGTTGACGGTTTCCGACTAGATGTTATTAACCTCATCTCAAAGGACCAGCGTTTTCCTAATGACGATGGGTCTGTACCTCCGGGTGATGGGCGGAAGTTTTACACAGATGGTCCACGAGTACATGAATTTTTGCATGAAATGAATCAAGAGGTGTTTGTGAATCATCCAGAATTTATGACAGTTGGTGAGATGTCATCCACAACGATCGAAAATTGTATAAAATATTCCCGAGCGGATCGTCAGGAATTAAGTATGACCTTTAATTTTCATCATTTGAAGGTCGATTACCCGAATGGAGAGAAGTGGGTTTATGCTGATTTTGACTTTCTACAGTTAAAAGAAATTCTGTCTACGTGGCAAGCGGAAATGCACAAGGGTGGCGGATGGAATGCGTTATTTTGGTGTAACCACGATCAGCCGAGGGTCGTATCGAGATTTGGACATGAGGGTGAATTTCATAACGAATCAGCTAAAATGCTTGCTACTACTATCCATATGATGCAGGGAACCCCTTATATCTATCAGGGAGAAGAATTTGGCATGACGAATCCGCATTTTTCCAAAATTGACGACTATCGAGATGTGGAATCGTTAAATATCTACAAGCAATTAAAAGAAGAGGGTAAATCTGAGGAAGAAATTATTCAGATTTTACAGCAGAAGTCCCGTGATAACTCCAGAACCCCTGTACAGTGGAATGATTCCAAGCATGCTGGATTTACCAAGGGAGAACCGTGGATTCATGTTGCATCTAATTATGAAACGATTAATGCAGAAAAGGCTGTAAACGATCGAAACTCTATATTTTATCACTATCAAAAGCTCATCAAGCTTAGAAAAACCTATGATGTGATTACAACCGGTGATTATCAGCTTATATTAAAGGACCATGATCAAATATTTGCTTATGTTAGAAATGGTGATGGAGAGAGATTATTAGTAGTTAATAATTTTTATGCGGATAAAGTAGAGTTTGAGCTGCCGTCACAGCTTTCTTTTTCAAGTGACAAAAGCTCCATTATACTATCCAATTATGAGGATTCCCCTACTGACTTTCAGAGAATGACATTAAGACCATATGAATCGATTGTTTATCATATAAACGAATAAATCCCCCAAAGAGCTTGTCTCTTCGGGGGATTTAGCTTTGTTCATCATTAAACAAAATTTCATCCGCTATGCCTTCCACTTCACTATCATCATAATGCTTGTATTCATCTAACATCGTATTTGTGATACTCTCGATTTCTCTTTTGCTGTAGCCAAGTTTTTTCATTGCAATGGTTGTATATGCCATAGCCTGTGTCAGTTCCATAGTTCTCCTCCTTTTGGTTTTAGTATGAACCAAAGGAGAATAATCCATGAATCTAAAAGGCTCCACCTAGGTCAAAGGTTTGATTTGGGACCGTGATTTTAAAAGCAAGATTTTCATCGGTTAGGTTAAATTGCTCTACTCTTACGTTAAAGTTACTCTTCATTTCCATTTGAGTGACAGCGGCATAGATATTTTCATCTCCAGGATTCACCACTACCCATTCTGGCATCGGGTAATTCTTTTTAACATACTCGAGAACCTTTTTGTTAGGAAGCTCGAGCCGTCCTAAGGAAATGGATTCAAGATTTAAAATTAGATCACCATTGTCCTGGACTTCAGGAATAAATCGAGCCGTTAATGGGATTTCTCGATCAAAGGCCACGATGGTACCAATTAGTTGTACATTTTCCCCAATATTAATCGAGTAATTGATATCACTATGTTTGGATAGCTCATCTAAATACGTATTAACTAATTTATTAATATTTTCTTTTGTTGAAGAGATGGTAAACTCTGCTTCACCTTTATCAATATCTTCTATTTTTTTAATTTCTTCCCCGTTAATCGGAAGCAATATCAGTAATAGTAGCCAAATAACGATAAAGATATTAAACCCCGCTAGCCCGTAAAACATGATTTTCCATTTGTTTTTCATATTTTGCATTATCGATCTCCTATCCCCATGTAGGATGTTCTCTTTTAGCCGTTAATTTTCTTCAATTTCAAAAGCTTGTTCAAGGTAACGTATGACCCTTTCCCCAATTTGATTATAGCCCTCTTTATTGGGATGAAAATTATCCTCTGCAAATAAGTTAGAATTAGCATTGATAAATAGGTCTTCTACTGGAATATATGTAGCAGGTTCATAGCTACCGAGGACCTTCCTGCTGATAAAATTATAATCATTAATGATTTTGTCTAACTCAGGGATATCCTCAAAGTATTGAGAAAAAGGGTTATATAAGCCTATTAAGAAGATGTGAGCTTCACTATTTTCAGACCGTATTTTTTTAAAAATGTCATGTAATCGCTTTTGATACTTTGGCTGTTCCACTGTGAAGTCATCGTAGCTTAAGGATAGAAAGTTTTCTTTAACGATTTTCATAATATCATTCGCACCAATTGTGATGAGTATGAGGTCCGCTTTTCGAATTGATTGTGATAATTCTGGCTCTTCCTCTAATCGCTTTAATAATTGATCAGTTCTGTTCCCTCTTTTACCATAGTTTGAAATGGTATAATCATCAAGCGTGCTATTTTCAAGTGCATTTTCTAATACACCAAGATAACCACCATTATCTGTTGAATCCCCTACTCCTTGTGTTAAGGAATCCCCAACAGCCACTACATTAAGTTTGTCTTTAACAAAGAAATTAATGGTCTTATCGACTACCTCTGTTACAGATTGAGAAATCTTTTCTGTAATGGTCTCGTCCTCTTCATCCTCAGTTGTTTCGGATTGCTCCTCACTAGACTGTTGTTCTTCCTCTGCATCCTGAGTAGTGGAAGGAGGTGTATTTGAACCCTCAAAGAGATTATTTATATAAAATACTACGAAAACGGCAATTACCAATATAATGACGAAGATACCAATTTTTTTCATCTTAATCACACCTACCAAGAATGAATTCATTCATACGTTTTTTTTACTTTTCCCCATTCATTCAGATAGTAAAACAAAAGCAGAATAGGATTTCTGTACTAATGTATCATATTCTATTCAAAATAGAAGTGGGCAGAAATAATTTCAATTTTTTTATAAACAAGTGTAACGAAAAACACGTCTCCAATTGGATATAAATTAGGACTTAAGGCTGATAAAAAAAGTGGAAAAAGGAGTAAACTGGTAAATGTGAAAAGGGGATAGAAAAAACTTCCAAGGGTGGAGATCAAATGAAAAAGATTTTAGTGGGAGCGTTAATTGTTGTTTGCATTGGCTTGATTGGTACAGTTGTGCTTGCGACAGGCTTCTCAATAGGACCTAAAGCGGAAATTGATGAAACAAAAACATTCCAGGCCAATGGTGTAGAACGGGTAGTGATTCAATCCGAGATTGGTAACATTCAGGTCAAGGAAAGCACAAACAATAAAATAGGAGTTCATGTTTATGCAGAAATGGCAAAACGTCACCTTGACCGATATCAATATGAAATAAAACAAGACGGAGAAGTACTGTATGTGACCACAGAAGAAGATGAAAAAAGACTCATTTCCATCCCTTTTATTCATTTTGATGGTAATGGAGAACGATACATTGAGGTAAGTCTTCCAAAAGAAATGATTAATCAGCTTGATGTTGAATCAAACATTGGTGAAATTAAACTTGGAGAAATTGCAGTAAACGAACTAAATGTGACAAGTGATGTTGGGGAAATATTAATAGAAGCATTTTCTGGTCAAAAGGCTAACCTACATTCCAACGTAGGTAAGACCACCTTAAAGAGTGCAGTAGGAGAAGTAAATGTACAGACCGATACAGGTGAGATTCATGTAACCATGGATGAGGTAACAGACGATGTCACATTACAGTCAAAGGTAGGGGAAATTAACGTACAGGTGAAAAATATTCCTGATGAGGTAGGATTAGAAGTCAATAGTAATGTAGGGGAAGTTGATGTTCAGGGGCCATTTATAATGAATGCCGAAACAGATGGTCCAGTGATTAAAGCAATTACAGATGTAGGCGAAATCAATGTAACCCAATAACTAAAAAACCAAGGAGAGGGGTTTGCCCCACTTCTTGGTTTTATGAGTGTATATTGTCCTTTTTGTCGAATGAATGGATAGAATGATCCTTATCGAATGAAGAAATGTCTAATTTGATACCTTTTTCAATCAATCGATCCCATTTTTCTTTTAGCCAGTCGGACTTAAAGGACACTTTTGGTGGTTGCTTTAATTGTTTCGGCTGAGGATAGGGATCATCGATACCGTTAATGAGAATAGTTATTTTAAATCGTTTTCCAGTTTCATTCATAAAATAAGAGCCTAGCTTAACTAAGTCGGCCTTATGAAACATATCATGCAGGCGCAAATTAATTTGGCGATATGAGTCCATGTCCACGTCACGTGTAAAGCCGATATTTAAAATCATCTGTTTTCCATCGGAGTAATTGTTCGGTAAATATGGAGCCGAAATTAAATATTTAAGTGGCTCATCAAAGGAATCATCTTCAATGGTATGTAAAAAGAGTGGTCCCTTGCTGTCCTTAATAAAGGTTTGTATGTCCTGGGCGTCAATGTTCATTTCTCCAGGCTCACAGATCATTTCCTCTAATCCACGGACTGTTTCCTCCTCCAATGAATTGAATATATCGTGAGCATCTAAAACAGTTGTTCCGGGTGGAATCATATCTAACATTCCATCACCATGAAAGAAAATGATGGAATCACATAAGTTTTTCATATGGAAGTATTGGGTAATAGCTGTTTGCATTCTTTTCTTTCCTTCGAAGCGAAAAGGAAACCGAAAGATACCAATTACAAGCAGCTTCTTACTTTTTAATTGACGTAGGTGTTCAAAAAGCTGTTTCGTTTCATTCGAGTCACCTCCGACAAAAAGATAAAAGCAAAAATCGTCACGTTCCATGCGGTCCTCTAGACGATGAAAATCCATATGAAATTGTGAGTGCTTGATTTTGTAAACTGTCACAGGTTTCTCCATCATTCTTGTTCACCACTTCGCATTTTTTCTCCATTATAATGGACAAGCATTAAAAAGCCTGTCATTATATGTCAAATGACTTTGACTTCTTTTGTGGTTTTTTCTGGTATTTCGTTCTTTTCTGTATGAATGTAAACTTTTTATGTTTATACATCGAGTTTTTTGTGAAATATTGTATTGTTTTAAGGTTTTAAACACATATTAGGAATGTAGTGATACAAAAATGTATCACATTTAGTAATGATTCAGGAGGATGGAAATGGCAACTGGAACGGTAAAATGGTTTAATTCAGAAAAAGGCTATGGATTTATCGAAGTGGAAGGATCTGACGATGTATTCGTTCATTACTCTGCTATTCAAGGTGAAGGGTTTAAGACCTTAGAAGAAGGTCAATCCGTTACCTTTGATGTAGAAGAAGGTCAAAAAGGTCCACAAGCTGCTAACGTAGAAAAGCAGTAATGAAATAAAGGTTCTAACGAAATTTTTCGTTAGAACCTTTATTGCTTTTAAGAGTATAAGCAAGAAGGAAGTGGAAATATGGTTTACGATTGCATCATTATTGGGGGTGGGATTGCAGGCTTGCAGGCAGCCATCCAATTAGGTAGATATAAACATAAGGTATTAGTGGTCGATTCAAACGATGGGAGATCAACCATATGCCAAAGCTATCATAATATTTTAGGATATCCAGATGGAGTCAGTGGTCAAACATTGCGCACTATCGGAAGGTCCCAAGCCGAGACGCTTGGGGTTGAATTTAATGAAGATACAGTTGTTACAGCCAAAAAACAAGATGATACATTTACCTTGAAATCTGCACAGGGTTATGACTTAATAGCAAAACGAATTCTGATTGCGACGGGCGTCATGGACAGAATTCCTTCTTTTGCTGAAATTTACCCTTGCTTAGGCAAAAGTATTTATGTTTGTCCAGATTGTGATGGCTATGAGATAAATGATAAAAGGACAATTATAATGGGATCAGGTCATGCGGGGGCAAATATGGCATTAACGCTAACATATTGGTCGAATGATCTTATTTATGTAAATCATGAAAAGGAAAATATAGCCCCATCCAAGCTAGAGAAACTGCGCCAACATCATATACAATATGAAGAATTTCAAATAGAAGATATTTTAGCTCAGGATAGCCAGTTTAAGGGTGTACGCTTAGAGAATGGACAAGAGATAAATGCGGAGAAGGGATTTTTAGCATTAGGCGGGAATGAAGTTCGATCTGATATTGCCAAACAGCTAGGTGTGGAGAGACTAGAAAACCGCCATATCCCTGTTGATTCACGATCCAAAATGACAAATGTCCCTAATGTATGGGCGGCAGGAGATGTTGTCGCCCATTCCGAACAAGTCACCATCGCTATGGGCGAAGGGTCGCAGGCAGGCATTTGGATACACAAGTCTTTAATACAATAAGTTTTTTAAGAGAGAGTATAAGTGTAAATAGGTATTCGCCAAGTTTTCTTTAAAATAACAATAAAAACCATAAATAAGTCAGAAAATTAATCAAATAATAAAGTTGTACCCTGATGAAGGGAGGGAAATACGTTGACCGTATCAGCCCAAGTCAAGCAAACTGTAGCAGGTTTAAAAAGTGCACAAGCAAGCCTTGAACAATTTGCCCTTCAAACACAAGACAAACAAGCAAAACAACTTTATGATAATGCTGCTCAGCAAACCAAATCGCTTGTGCAGTCCCTTGAACCACGCGTAACGCAAATTGAACAGGAAGAGCCTGAATATAAAGGCTTTTAAACGAAAACCCCTCCATAAACATGGAGGGGTTTTTTAGCCCTTGCGTTGTTCTAATTAAAGATTTCCGATAAATAAGATTTACTCTTGGCGATTTGAGAACTGATCTCATTTTTATTTTGTGTCTTTACTGCAGCTTTAAGCTGATCAATAGCTAATTTTAAATTATCATAGGACGTTTGGTCTCCAAGCAATTGCATCTTCCATAATTCTTTTTGATACTCCTTTTTTGCACTCTTTACATTTTCTTCTGCCTGAGTCCAGTCAGAAATTTTTGTTGCTGCCTCCACTTGTTCAAGTTTGTCCTCAATTTTATTTTTTGCCTCTTCATTAGCAGCGCAGCCTGCAAGTATAGTTATAAGTAACACAGCAAAAACAATATGCCTCAGCATGTTTAACAGCCCTTTCATAAAATTAAGTACTCATATTTTCTCTAAATATGGAGAAAGTATGTGTGTATGGGAGGGAAAGCCTTTATGACGGATTTTTTATTAACCTTTGTTCGTACATTTATCGCTTTTGTCGTTTTGTTAATTTTAACCAGAATTATGGGAAAGAAACAGATTTCGCAATTCACATTTTTTGATTATGTCGTGGGTATTACCATTGGTAGTATTGGAGCATCTATTGCAGTCAATGAAAATGTAAAAATCATGAACGGCATTTACTCATTGATATATTTAACGATTTTTTTGTTGATTACTTCCTACATAGCCTTGAAATCATTTGTATTTCGTGACGCTACAGAAGGAAGCCCGACCATTTTGGTAGAGAATGGTAAAATACTGGAAGATAATTTAAAAAAAGTTCGATTTACCTATGATGATTTAATGACTATGTTAAGAGAAAAAAACGTGTTTAATCTCTCTGATGCTGAACTTGCTGTCCTAGAAACAGACGGGAAGGTTAGTGTCATGAAAAAGGCAGAAACACAGCCAGTTACTCCACAAACGCTTGGTCTCATGGTGGAGGAAGTCCATCGGCCACAATTGGTTATTATTGATGGGAAACTAATTGAAAAGAAATTAAAAGAGTATGGTTATACAAAGGAATGGCTACAGGGCGAAATTGAAAAGCAGGGTGCTCAGAACTTTTCAGACGTTTTTCTTGCCCAGATTGACTCCAAAGGTAATGTTTATGTCGATTTATATGTGGATGATACCGATGACCAACAAATTCAACAGAAGCCGTTGCTTGCGGCACAACTGAGGAAGATTCAGGCTGATTTAGAGGGCTTTGCATTACAAACCAAAAATAAAGAAGCCAAACAGCTTTACTATGAGCAGTCACAGCAATTGCAGCAGCTTATTAACGATTTAAATCCGTTATTAAAGTAAAACAACCCCAAATGCCTCCAAGCATTGGGGTTTTATTTAAGTCTAATCAACATCAATTTTCGGTAAAGGTGTTTCCGCAGGACCTTCTACAACTTCTCCCTCAATTGAGAATCTTGAACCGTGACAAGGACAATCCCAGGTATGCTCACCATTATTCCATTCTAATTCGCAGCCCATATGTGTGCACGTAGTATCAACGACATAGAGCTTTCCATTTTGATCCTTATAAGCCCCTGCGCGATTGCCATCTATCTTAACGACGGCACCTTCACCTTCTTGAATGTCGTCAATAGCTTTAGACTTCAGCCCAACTTTACCTTTCACAAAGTGGCCCGCAACATCTAAGTTCTGACTCACAAACTTTCGTACACTGGGATCGGCATTAAATCTTGCTGGGTCATAAAGCTCCATATATGGATTATCCTTTTTTAAAATCATATCACTCATTAATAATGATGCGACTGTACTTGTGGTCATACCCCATTTCCGAAAACCGGTCGCAACCAAAATACTCGGGTCATTAGAGGTAATATGACCAATATATGGAACTTTATCCAATGTGGTTAAATCCTGGGCTGACCATCGATATAGAAATTCCTTAATACCAAATGTTTGGTTCGCAAATTGCTGTAGAGCCTCGTAGTGTTTCATGGTGTTCGTTGCATGCCCTGTTTTATGACCTTCCCCACCAACAATTATCATTTCCTCGCCATTAATCGTGGCTGAACGTAATGACCGTGTTGGCTGATCAGCACTTAAATACATCCCACCAGGGTATTCTTTATTTGCTTTAATTCCAATCACGTAGGAACGGTCTGCATACATTCTCGAAAAATAAGCGCCTTTAAAATCATAAAAAGGAAAGTGAGAGCAGGAAATGACATAATGACATGTCGCTTTTTTCCCATTTCTAGTCATAACTCTCGGTCTTGCTTCCTCTAAGATATCGACAGCGGTCGTTTTTTCGTAAATCTTCCCACCTCGTTGTAGAAAATCATCGACAAGGTGTTTAAGATATTTTAACGGATGAAATTGTGCCTGGTTTTTCATAACAAGGGCACCTTTTACATCTTCAATATCAACTGGAATGCTGTCGACAAAGTCACTGTCAATGCCAAGCTTTTTATAAGCATTCCATTCATTTTCGAGGTTTGCTAGCGACTGTTGAGAGGTTGCATAAATAATGGCTTCCTGTTCTTTAAAATCACAGTCAATTCCATGTTCCTCGATAGTGTCTTGGACGAATTTTTTGGCATCCATATTAGCCTCGTAATATAATCTTGCTTTTTCTTTTCCTAAATGGCTAATAAATTCATCATAAATGACATCATGCTGCGCGGTTAGCTTGGCCGTCGTGTGTCCTGTCGTGCCATTTAATATATTGCTGGCCTCCAAGATCACGACATTCATGCCTTCCTTTTGCAATAAATAAGCTGTTGTGATCCCGGTAATCCCGCCGCCAACTACGACAGCATCGGCTTCAATATCCTCTTCCAATGGTTCAAAACTCTCAAACTCCACTGAATCTCTCCAATAGGGCTCAGGAAAAGTAGGCATCATATTTTTTAAAGGTTTATCTTGAGTCACGAACATACCTCCTCATATGTATGATTACTGTTAATTTTTCCAAGAAGTGAAAATACATACTTATGAAAAAATAAACCATTGGGTAGTTCGAAATTTTGGAGTGGAGAGCGTGTTGTGTGTGAAAATGTTTGATGACTAGTGGATATTGATGGCGGTTTTAGGTCTGTTTATTGGTTTATTCCGTGAGTTTATAGGAGAATCACGTCAGAATGGTTTTGATTCACGTCGCCTTTTTGTTAATTCGCCGTTTTTCCGGTTAATCACGTCAGTCCCTTTTATTTACGCCCAAAAACGCTATAATTAAGTCGCTTCATCACGTATTTCCGTCAAAAGCACACCTATTCACATCCGCTTATCATAAGGCCTCAACAAAAAACCTTAGCTCCTAATTAAGAGCTAAGGTTTAAGTTATGCCGAACGTTTTTTTACAAATAATTTCGGCTCTATTTTCGTTAAAAATTTCGTCCTAGACAAGCTGTAAATGGTGCAGGACGTCCAAATAAGTATGAATGATGTAAGGTGGACGGCTGTAAATGGTTCATGATAAACAAACACGCCTAGGATGAGCATTATTGTCGGTGCGATATACTGTAAAAAGCCTACCATGGATAATGGAATGCGTGCTGCTCCGCCAGCAAATAACAATAGGGGCACAGCTGTTGCTATCCCTCCACCGATTAATAATAGAATAAGGGCTGCTGTAAGACCCCCAGAGGGTTCTCCGCCTATATTTACGTTCAATAAAAAAAGCAAAGCAATTGGTGTCACAATTAATGTTTCAATGGTCAATCCATACATTGCTTTAATTTGGACCAATTTTTTTAATAAGCCGTACAACCCAAAGCTTGTCGCTAACAGAAGGGCTACCCAAGGAACAGACCCAAAATGGATTGTCATATTCAAAACCCCGAGCATTGCCACAATAAAGGCGATAATCTGCCAAAAGGATAATTTCTCCTTTAGAACAATCACGCCAAGTAGAATGCTAATGAGTGGGTTAATGTAATAACCTAAACTCGTTTCAATTACGTGCTCACTGTTCACGGCCCAAATATAAGTTAGCCAGTTGATACTGATCACAATTGAAGCTAAGGTAATGCCAATCAAACGTTTTTTATTTTTGATTAGTTTTTTGGTTTCAGCTATAAATGGTTTCCAATTTTTACTGAAGAAAAGAATAAACAGCATAAATACAAACGACCAAACAATGCGATGTGCCAAAATCTCACCAGCTGGTACCGCTTCAACAAGCTTCCAATAAATAGGGAGAAGCCCCCAAAAGAAATAGGCTGATGCAGCAAAGATAATCCCTAATTTTGTTTCTCGATCCCCCATGATTTTCCCTCAATTCACTTAGATGATTCTCCTATTATAAGGGATTTAGCTGAGAAAATATAGGGTTTTGCATGGTGGGAGGATGAATTGAATTGACTGGCTTTAGCATTTAAGGCGGGTTCTTTAGCTTAGTTTGTTTCAACTTCAGCACGGCTCTGAGATACTTTAGCATAAAAATACCTAACATCAGCATATAACCTGAACTTCAGCACAATTTAAAAACTTTAGTGAATGAGTGCCTTCCTTCAGCAAACCCAACCACATCTTCAGCATAAAACCCCCGCACCCCAGAACCTTCAGCGCAGACCACACATCACACGTAGCCGCATTCACAATAAAATCACAGCACATCCAAAGCCTGACTCAAATCAGACCAAATATCCTCCCAGTCCTCTAAACCAACAGAGAGGCGAATAAGCTGATCCGTAATATCCATTTCCAAACGATTTTCCTCAGGCACTACAGCATGAGTCATGGTAGATGGATGCTGGATAAGGGTTTCAGCATCTCCTAAACTGACAGCTAAAGAAATAAAGGATAATGAATTCAGCATGCGTTGAGCATCTTCTTTTGTCCCTTTAACTTCAAAGGAAATAAGGCCGCCACCTCGGCTCATCTGTTTTTGCATAATGCCATAGTCCTGATGCTCTGCATCTCCTGGGTAATAGACGCTTTCTACATTAGGATGTTGCTTTAAACGTTCCACGATTTTTTCAGCGTTTGCTGTATGACGATCTAGTCGGACGGGTAGTGTCTTAAGTCCTCGTAGTAAAAGCCAAGCGTCAAATGGTGAAATGATACCGCCAATATCCTTTTGTGTTGTCATGGCTACTTTTGACATAAATTCTTCATTTCCTACAACTAAGCCAGCTACTACATCCCCATGTCCGCCAATGTACTTGGTGGCACTGTGAAGAACAACATCACAGCATTTTTCGAGAGGTCTTTGCAGGTATGGTGTGGAGAAGGTGTTGTCTACTACGACAGGGATATTATGTTCCTTAGCTACCGTTGCAACCATCTCTAAATCTATTAATTTCATTGTTGGATTAATAGGAGTTTCTACATAAATACAGGTTGTTTCAGGTCGAATCAAGGAACGAATCTCTTCCTCCGTTTCCATTGCAGAGTAGTCGGTTTGAATATTATATTTATCCTCCATTAAACTGAGCAATCCGAATGTGCAGCCATACAACCCTTTCGAACAAAGAATGTGGTCATTTGCTTTCGTGAGGGCAATCAAAATCGCCGAAACAGCTGCCATACCAGAACCAAAAGCAAGGCCCTTTTCGCCGCCTTCTAATTCGGCAATTCGCTCTTCAAGTGCACGGACTGTAGGGTTTCCGAGTCGAGAAT
The DNA here is from genome assembly GCF_009649735.1 of Salinibacillus xinjiangensis. Classification (GTDB taxonomy): domain Bacteria; phylum Bacillota; class Bacilli; order Bacillales; family Alkalibacillaceae; genus Salinibacillus; species Salinibacillus xinjiangensis. Next base: position 142,103 of record NZ_WJNH01000004.1, on the reverse strand, counting down.
AAATGTATCCATTCTCTTCACCCATAAAACGGTTTTCCCCTTGCTCTGCAGTATCGAAGGTGAAAGTCGAGGTTTGAAACAGTGGGGTTGTTAAACTTCCTAAATGCTGTTTGGAATCATAACCGCTATGGATAACCTTCGTATTAAAATGACGATCCTTTGATTGATGCATGATGCTCACTCCCCTTTTGTAATATATAAATCTCTCTTTCTATATCATATGCTATCTTATCGGAAAATGAAAGCGTTTACAACAACTTGTGATAATCAAATATCTGTCTAGTTTACGAAACTTGAAAAAGGTAAAATCCAATAGAAACCACGGCGATGTCGGCTAATATATGCAAAATCCATGAGTTTAAAAAATTATTTGACTTAGTATTTAGCCAATTAAAAACAAGACCGACAGTGAATAAACCAACTAAAGCTAATAAAATTAAAGATATATTAAACCAAGTTGCGAAAATAGCAATATGGTAAAAAGCAAATAAACCTGCTGAAAATACATAGGCAAAGACCTTTTGATTCGTTTGATAGAGCTTCAAAAAGATAAATCCACGAAAATAAAATTCCTCGAGTAAAGAATTCCCAAAAGTAATATATAAGGCAACAAAAATGTATACCTCAGCAGTAATGTGAAGTCGGTTTTTTAAATCGGAAATAATGGCTTTTGTATCAATGAAATCTTGCAGTAATAGAAATGTGAGTAAAACAATACCAGAGGCGAGGAGACCTAATAGGAATCCACTTTTCAGTCGTTTCATATCTATATGTTTTAAATTTAAAAACTCTAATATCCTTTGCTTAAGAATGAATCGGATGTAAATAAGAGGTACCACTAGAAACATCACAATCTTGGCTAAGGTTTTCGTCACATAGGTAGTTTCTAATCCTTGTTCAATCAATAGCATAATCGCACAGCTCAACACGGTCATAACTGTAATGGTTAGAGTTTGCTTTTTCGACATTGTGATCACCTCAAAATCTGTAAGGCGCCCCATTAGGGCACCTTTATTAACGTTCATTTCTAACAGAATGTTGTTTGTGACTAAAAAATATAAACTGCCACGTAGTTAAGTTTAGATATCGTTCTATACTGAATAACATGAGTGCAGGCAATCCGTTCCGGCAGAATACTCCGCTTTCCATGGGCACGGCCTCAGCCTCCTCGGAAGCCCAGACCGCTTCCTGCGGGGGCTTCACCACGCTTCGTCCCATAGGAGTCTCCGTATTCTGCCTCCACTATAGGAGTGTTCTGATGTATGCATGTTTAAAAAGCTTTTGATTAACCAATAGTTCACCTCTAAATAAACTTATAAGGCACTGATTTTAGCGGAGGAAATACACGTAGACTCCTGTGGGAGCAAAGAGACAGGTGAGACCCTCAGCGTTAGCGAGGAGGCTCACCGCTCGCCCGCGGCAAAGAAGACACTACGAAACGACCATAGGGATTTTGAGTAGATGTTGCACTTGTGCCCTTGGGTGAAAGCGAAGTGTATTTCCGGAGCGATGGTTTTGCACTCATCATATTGACCATAGGAAAACGTCACTCTGGATATGTCGTGTTTTATATCTACTGCAAAAGTATAAATCAACAATGTTTACGAAAACAGCCTAATTTAAAAAGCAACATGGTGTTTAGTTTCCTCATAGGTACCAAAGAATCGATGTAGCTTCCCTTTAGATAAATAGGCTGTTTCAGGAAAGCATTGATTCAGGAAAAAACGGTCATGGGATACACAGATGACGGTACCCGTAAATTTGGCTAGCGCGTCCTCTAGTACTTCCTGTGATTCCACATCCAAATGGTTCGTCGGTTCATCTAAAATGAGTAGATTTAAATCTTGGTGCATAAAGATGGCGAGCTTAAGTCGCATTCGCTCTCCGCCACTTAATTGTCGTATCGAGCGAAAAACCGAATAACCATAGAACATAAATCGGGCTAATATTTGTCTTGCTTGACCTTCAGTTACACGAATGTAGCTACGGAAATAATCTATCAATTTCGTGTTCGGTTTGGCATCCTGTAGAGGCTGTTGAGACAAGTATCCGATTTGCACCTGTGAGCCTATTTCCACCTTACCAGATGTTGGAGTTTCTGTCTCCATGATTAATCTTAATATCGTTGACTTTCCACTCCCGTTTGGACCAACAATAGCAAGCCTGTCTTGAAAGCGGATGTGTAGTTTCAAACCCTCTAAAACCTTGTTAGAGCCATACTCTTTATGAACATCTGTTAACCTGACCACATCCTTACCACTTCTTTGTTCAGATTGAAAAGAGAGTGCCATTTTCTTAGGGTCTAATAAAGGCTTGTTGAGCTTTTCCATCCGTTCGAGGGCTCGTTCCATGTGCTTAGCACGTTTAAACAGCTTTTCATTCGGTGGATTGGCTTGATTTGCCCATTGACGTAATCGTTTAATCGCTTCTCTCATTTTTTTAATCTTTTTTTGTTGTTCCTGATAAGCCTTAAACTCTGCTAATAGTCGCTCTTCTTTTTCCTGTACAAAACTAGAATAGTTGCCTTTATACAGTGTGATTTCACCAGATTCTAAATCAGCTATTTTTGTCACAACCTGGTCCAAAAAATGGCGGTCGTGGGAGATGATACAGCACGCTCCTGAATACTCATTTACATAACTTTCTAACCATTCAATCGAGGGTAGGTCTAGATGGTTGGTCGGCTCATCTAATAAAAGAACATCTGGTTCCTCTAGCAATACACGTGCTAACCCTACTTTTGTTTTTTCCCCGCCGCTTAAGGTTGAGAAAGGGAGGTCCAATAGATTGTGTATAGCTAACCCGTGGGTAACACGATCAATTTTGGAATCCATTTCATAACCGCCTAGACGGGTGAATTGCTCTTGAATATCACCATAGCGTGTCATTGTACGTTCAAATTGCTCAGGGTCAAGCATTTTTGCTTCTAAGGCTGTCATTTGTTGTTTTAAGTCCATAAGTGTTTTAAAGCTCTCTTGCAAGTAATGGATTACTGGCCCTTCGTAGGTTGGGATTTGTGCTAAATATCCAATTCGAGCATCCTTTTTTATAAATAAATGGCCCTCATCAAGAGGTTCTATTTTCGCCAAAAGCTTAAAAATTGTTGTTTTCCCGCTACCATTCCGACCTACTAAGCCGATACGGTCCTGTTGATTGATTTCCAGGGTAAGATTTTCAAAAATGACGTCTCCCCCTAAAATTTTTTTCGCATCTTTTAATGTCACAATCATTTTTATACCTCCTATTTGAAAACAAAAAAAGCCTAAGGATTCACTGACCCTAGGCTTTTGAAAACATAGAAGTTTTCTTCAAATAATGTCTACTTTTAAAAAAGCAGGCAGATTATCCGTTTGTGAGCTAGGTTAAGATCCAACACATGTCATGATTTAGTTGCTAAAAAAGGGCATACGTATCCCGTTAGCCGCAAAATCATGAGTAATCGCACGGTTCAAATAAAGCTTATTGATTTGAATAACGTGCTTGCATGCGTTGATCATCTTAACCATCACCTCCTAAAAGTTTTAGTAATTTAAACATACCATGAATTTACTGCAAAGGTAAAGGTTATAATGGAGAACATTTTCATCCGGGGACCTAGTAGTCGTATTTTAAGAATTATTGTATAATTAAGTAATCTATATTTATTTAATAGGATTAGTGGGGATATTTTCAATAATGTGAATGGTGAGGAAAATAATCATTAGAGTTAAGAGGTGTAGGAATGAAATTTGAGTTACATCCTTTAGGGGATCATGCAGTAATTATTGAACTAGGGACGGAAATCAACTTGGACACTCACCAAAAGGTAAAAATAGTTACCGCATTGTTGGATGAGCATCCTGAAGAGTGGATGGTTGAATATGTTCCTGCCTTTACTACTGTCACGGTATTTTACGATCCTATTAAAGTATTAAATCATTTAAATGATTCCTCAGGTAGACTGCCATATGATTTAGTATGTCAGCAACTAAAAGTAAAGCTTACAAACGTGACTACAGGGAACGACACAGAATCTCGCATTGTGGAAATTCCCGTATTATACGGTGGAGATGTAGGACCTGATTTACATACTGTTGCAGAAAAAAATCATTTAACTCCACAGGAAGTCATTGATATTCACTCAGGCGGAGATTATTTAGTGTATATGATCGGGTTCGCCCCTGGTTTTCCATATATCGGCGGAATGTCAAATGAAATTGCTACTCCAAGGCGAAAAACTCCTCGCTTAAACATACCAGCTGGAACCGTTGGAATTGCGGGACAACAAACCGGTGTTTATCCTATTGAAACACCTGGTGGCTGGCAATTAATTGGGAAAACCCCTATTAAACTATTTCGTCCCAATCATGATCAACCGAGCTTACTACAGGCTGGTGATCAAATTCGTTTTAAACCGATTACACAACAAGAATTTAACGACTGGGAGGAGGAAGTAGAATGATCAAAGTACTAAAACCTGGCCTCCTTACAAGTATTCAGGATTTAGGGCGATATGGATACCAAAAGTATGGGGTTATTGCAAGTGGTGTCATGGACCCATTTTCACATCGAGTTGCCAATTTATTAGTCGGAAATGACGAAAACTGTCCGACGATGGAAATTTCATTGCTTGGCCCTGTTATTGAATTTCAGCAGGATGCCATCATTTCCATATGTGGAGGGAACTTAACACCGACAATTGACTATAAACCTATTTATATGTGGCGAACTATATTTGTGAAAAAAGGTAGTGAGCTGCGATTCGGACCTGCTGAAACAGGCTGTAGAGCATATTTAGCTGTTGCGGGTGGATTCGATATTCCAATCATTATGGATAGTTATTCAACCTACCTTCGAGGGGAGATTGGTGGCTATCATGGTCGTGCTTTACAGGCTGGAGATGAAGTGGCGTTTGGGGATTCAAGTGAGAGAGCAAATCGTATAATGGACAAGCTTGTGAAGGCTAATCGAGATTCTTCACAGTCCTTCATGGATGCGAATTGGTCGGTTGCTACAGAAATGTTACCCGAGTTAACAGGCCGCTCAGCTGTTCGGGTCACAAAAGGAAGACAATATGAGTTGTTTTCCGAAGAAAGCCAAAAACAGTTTCAAGCGGAATCCTTTCGAGTTTCTACCCAATCGGACCGAATGGGCTATCGTTTAGAGGGTCCAGCATTACATTTGAAGGAGCCTGAGGAGCTAATTTCAGAGGCGGTAAGCTTTGGTTCTGTACAAGTACCTTCTGATGGAAATCCAATCGTTTTATTAGCAGACCGACAAACGACAGGTGGATACCCGAAGATTGCACAGGTAGCAACAGTCGATTTACCCTGTATGGCTCAATTAAAGCCAGGGGAAGCGGTGAGATTCGAATTTATAAATCACAGCGAGGCACAAAGGCTTTATTTAGCTAGAGAACAATACATGAGGAGTCTTAAAAATGGAATTCTACTAAAGATAGGGAGGAACTAATCATGCATATCGTTGATTTAAACTGTGATATGGGAGAAAGCTTTGGAGCATATAAGAAAGGAACCGACGACGAAATACTGCAACATGTAACATCAGCTAATATTGCCTGTGGGTTCCATGCTGGAGACCCTGCCACAATGCGGAAAACTGTACAAATGGCTATTGAGAAAAATGTTGGAATTGGCGTACACCCTGGACTTCAAGATCTAGTAGGCTTTGGGAGAAGAAGCATGGCTATCTCTCCTCAGGAGGCCTATGATATGGTCGTTTATCAGATGGGTGCTTTACAGGGCTTTGTTCAAGCTGAAGGCGGCACCATTCAGCATGTTAAGCCGCATGGTGCGCTTTATAATATGGCAGCCAAGGATGCAGAACTATCTTCAGCCATTGCTGAAGCCGTTTATAAGGTAAATCCTGACCTTATTCTCTTCGGCTTAGCTGGAGGGGAATTAGTAAAGGCAGGGGAAAAGACTGGGCTACGTACAGCTAGTGAAGTCTTTTCTGATCGTACCTATCAGGACGATGGTAATCTCACCTCAAGACGCGAGACAAATGCGTTAATTACAGATAGTGAACAGGCTATCAATCAAGTGATTCGAATGGTAAAAGAACAAAAGGTAAACACTGTAAATGACAACGATATCAATATTAAAGCTGACACAATCTGCATACATGGTGATGGTGTTACCGCATTAGAGTTTGCGAAGACCATTAAAAATTCATTGAAGGAAGCAGGAATTGAAGTAAGAAAAATAAGTGATATTAAATAATTTCATAGGGGGATTTTCAACAACATGAAGAAATCTAGTAATTATAGCATTCTGTTAGGTGCTGCCTTTTTAATGGCAACATCTGCTGTCGGACCAGGCTTTTTAACACAAACCACAACATTTACCCAAACGTTAGCCGCGAGCTTCGGCTTTGTTATTTTAATCTCTATTATCATTGATATTGGTGTTCAGTTAAATATATGGCGTATTATTGCTGTCTCTGGTAAAAGGGCACAGGAAATTGCCAATGATGTTTTGCCGGGGTTAGGAGTCTTTCTATCGATATTAATTGTGATGGGAGGACTGGCCTTTAATATTGGAAATATCGGAGGGGCTGGTTTAGGAACCAATGTACTGTTTGGCATTTCTCCTGAACTTGGAGCTCTTCTTAGTGGAGTTTTAGCGATTGGCATCTTCTTAGTTCGGGAAGCTAACCGTATTATGGACCGCTTTGCGCAAATTATGGGATTTGTCATGATTGCGTTAACCATCTATGTTATGTTTACGGCTCAACCTCCATTGGGTGAAGCAGCTGTGAAGACGTTTGCACCTGATACCATTGATTTCTTGGCAATTGTCACCTTAGTAGGTGGAACAGTTGGAGGATACATCACCTTCGCAGGTGGTCACCGATTGTTAGATGCCGGGCTAAAAGGTAAGGAATCTCTTCCTGAGGTGACAAAAAGCTCAGTCTCAGCTATCGGGATTGCATCGATTATGCGTATTTTCTTATTCCTAGCTGCATTAGGAGTCGTCGCACAAGGATTACAGCTAGATCCACAAAACCCACCTGCATCTGTTTTCCAGCATGCAGCCGGGAATGTGGGCTATAAAATATTCGGTATTGTCATGTGGGCAGCAGCGGTCACGTCTGTCGTTGGCGCAGCCTATACATCTGTTTCATTTATTCGTACTTTCAGTGGTTGGCTGGAGAAGTATCATAAATGGTTAATCGTTGCCTTTATAGCCGTTTCTACCATCGTGTTTGTTTTTATTGGACAGCCAGCAAAAGTATTAGTATTTGTAGGTTCATTAAATGGATTAATTTTACCTATCTCGTTAGGTGTAATGCTGCTGGCAGCACACAACAAGAAAATTGTTGGCGATTATAAACACCCGGTTTGGCTGACGTTTACAGGTATTGTGATTGTAATTGCAATGGCTTATATGGGTATCTATAGTATGATTAACGGTTTTGGGAATCTATTTAGTTAAAAGGGGGAGTTCAAATGCAAGACCATTCATCATTAACACCTGCCACGGCACGTGAGATGATTCGAAATAATGAGTTGATTAAGCCCACATCAGGTGTTGCAAATGGATTTACACAAGCAAATTTAGCTGTATTACCAAAAGAACTGGCCTTTGAATTTCTTCTTTTTAGTCAACGTAATCCTAAGTCTTGCCCGATTTTAGATGTTGTAGAGCCAGGAGAATACAAGCCTAAAATCGTGGCGCCTGAAGCGGATTTACGCACGGATATACCCAAATATCGTATATATCAACATGGAAAATTGATAGAAGAAAAAACGGATGTGAAAGATTTATGGGACGAAAACATGGTTGGTTTTCTGATTGGATGTAGCTTCACATTCGAGAATGCTCTATTAAACAATGGAGTTCCGATTCGACATAGAGAGGAAAATTGTAATGTTCCGATGTACAAAACGAATGTTCAATGTGTGAAAGCAGGACGTTTTGAGGGTCCGATGGTCGTAAGTATGCGCCCTATGCCAGAGGAACATGTGGTTAGGGCGGTACAAGTAACGAGCCGCTTTCCATCTGTTCACGGTGCTCCTATTCATATTGGAAATCCAGAGAGTATAGGAATTCAAGACATTCATTCACCAGATTTCGGAGACTCTGTAACCATTAGAGAAGGTGAAGTACCCGTTTTTTGGGCCTGTGGTGTGACACCCCAAGCGGTTGCGATGCATGTGAAACCTGAATTGATGATTTCTCATGCTCCAGGGCATATGTTTATTACAGATTTGAGAGATGAAGAGTTTGGTGTATTATAGTTGTTTAATAGATGGTGGCTGACCTATAAAGCGGGTCAGCCTCTTTTATTTAGAGAAGTTTTGGTTAATGATACAGTTTTGGGGTTTAATTTCACGCTAAATTAACCTTGAGAACATTTTAATTACCTAAAAAATAGTACGAATAAGTGTTTTAGAGCACCAATTCAATCCATAAAATGTTAATTCCCGCCCTGATTCTTCAATTAAGACTTCCAAAATCACCATCTATCAAGGTATATATCCCAAAGTTGGTTAAATTAAAATATAGTACCTTTATAATTTTGATGTCCTTATGAAGTGTACATTTTAATCGTTTGTGGTATTATAATATGTGATAACAAGTAAAGTTCGTGATGGTTGTTCTTCTCAGGAGGACAATTGTATATAAAGCGTTTACATTTGTGGAGGAGGTAATTTTTTATGACGAGTAAGAAGCTGAATCAATTTCTTAATGAGAACTTAGAGGATTTAAAGGAAAAAGGATTGTACAATGACATCGATACTGTAGAGGGTGCTAATGGTCCTGTCATCAAGCTTGATGGAAAGGAATTAATTAACCTTTCCTCCAACAACTACTTAGGTTTAGCGACAGATGAACGTTTAAAGGAAGTAGCGGTTGAGGCGGTTCAATCTCACGGAGTTGGTGCTGGTGCTGTTCGAACCATTAACGGAACATTAGACCTTCACATTGAATTAGAGAAAAAAATCGCTGAATTTAAAGGAACGGAGGCGGCGATCTCCTATCAATCTGGTTTTAATTGTAATATGGCAGCTATTTCTGGTGTGATGGATAAAAATGACGCAATTTTATCAGATGAATTAAACCATGCTTCAATTATTGATGGATGCCGTTTATCCAGAGCAAAAATTATTCGGTTTAACCATTCTGATATGAATGATTTAAGAGCAAAGGCGAAAGAGGCTGTAGAATCAGGCCAATACAATAAAATCATGGTAATTACCGATGGAGTATTCTCCATGGATGGGGATGTGGCTGATTTACCTGGAATAGTAGAAATTGCTGAAGAATTTGACTTGATTACCTATGTTGATGATGCGCATGGTTCTGGTGTATTAGGAAAAGGTGCAGGTACTGTAAAACACTTTGGCTTACAGGATAAAGTGGACCTGCAAATGGGGACTTTGTCAAAAGCGATTGGTGTTATAGGCGGCTATGTTGCTGGTAATCAGAACTTAATTGATTGGCTTAAGGTACGTTCACGCCCATTTTTATTCTCAACAGCCGTTACACCTGCTGATGTTGCAGCATGTACAAAAGCAATCGACTTGCTGATGGAAAGTACAGACTTACAAAATAAAATGTGGGAAAACAGCAAGTATCTTAAAGACGGATTAAAGAAGCTTGGCTTTGATATTGGAAACAGTGAAACACCAATTACGCCATGTATTATTGGTGAGGAAAAAACAACCCAACAATTCAGCAAGCGATTGTACGAAGAAGGGGTTTATGCTAAATCAATCGTCTTCCCGACCGTTCCACGCGGTACAGGACGTGTTCGCAATATGCCAACAGCAGCCCATACGAAGGAAATGCTTGATCAAGCCTTAGCCGTTTATGAAAAGATTGGGAAAGAATTTAACATTATTTAAATAGATCATCTGAGGAAAACCAGGAGGATTTACGATGAAGAGAATACTTGTGACGGGAGCATTGGGACAAATTGGCTCTGAGTTAGTAATGAAACTTCGAGAAGTGTATGGAGCGGACAATGTTTTAGCTACCGATATTCGTGAAATGGATTGTGATGTCGTTCATTCTGGGCCATTTGAAATTTTGGATGTCACAGATAAAAATCGCATGGCAGAATTAGCGAAAAAACATGATGTAGATACAATCATGCATCTGGCTGCACTTTTATCTGCAAAAGCGGAACAGAATCCACTGTTAGCCTGGAACTTAAATATGGGTGGACTTGTGAATGCACTTGAGGTAGCAAGAGAACTGAACACCCAATTTTTTACCCCAAGCTCGATTGGGGCATTTGGTCCAAGTACACCAAAGGATCAAACACCTCAGGATACGATTCAACGGCCCAATACAATGTATGGCGTAAATAAAGTATCTGGGGAATTGTTATGTGACTATTACTATCACAAATTTGATGTAGATACTCGCAGTGTTCGTTTTCCAGGACTCATATCCTACGTGACTAAGCCTGGTGGCGGAACAACGGATTATGCTGTGGAAATGTATTATGAGGCAGCCCGCCAGCAAGCGTACACATCCTATATTAAAGCAGGAACCTATATGGATATGATGTATATGCCTGATGCCATTCAAGCGATTATTCAGTTAATGGAGGCAGATCCGGCTAGGCTGAAGCATCGAAATGCGTTTAATGTATCTGCAATGAGTGCAGAGCCCGAGGACTTTGCCCGTGAAATTCGCAAGCACATACCAGAATTCGCTCTTTCGTATCAGGTCGATCCTGCTCGCCAAGCTATTGCTGACAGCTGGCCAAATGGTATTGATTGTTCTGCTGCGAGAGAAGAATGGGGCTTTAAACCGGAGTATAATCTAGAATCCATGACAGCAGACATGCTGAAAAAAATTAAATGAGTCTTCGAATAGTGCATGTTCTCCTCGTGGGAACTGCGCTATTTTTTATGTAGTTTGCATAAATCGACATATCAAGACCTTTTTCGAAATGTACGAGACCATGTCCGTTTGATATACTTAGGGGTATATGCTAAAAACAATCAATGAATAAAAAGAATAGGAGACGATTCTTTTGAAACTCAATTATACAAAAGGACAAGATGTGAAAGAATTTTTAATTAGTAATCGAGATCAATTTGAAAAAAATTTGTTAACAGAAGCTGTAAACGTTCGAGAAAAAATTGATGAGATTCATCGTATTGGTAATATTAATTTAATAAATAATGCCCATAAGCTAATTCTATACATAGTCGATCAACAAGATGAGGAAGTAAAAGCATTCGCAAAACAAGAAGGAATTGCATGGGCGAAACACTCATTAACATTGACATTTAAATTAGAATGGGTTCATGCCATTCGAAGAACCCTATGGAATTTTCTCTATGAATATGACACGTTAGCAGGAAGGGAAATTACTCCAGAAGACTTTTATAACCAAGAAAGTAAAATAAATGAACAAGTTGATCAGTTTTTAAATAGCTTTTTCATCAGTTATTCCAAGTATAAGGATGAGCTTATTGAGTCGCAAAGAAAATTAGTAGAGAGACTGTCTGTACCCATTATTCCGATTACTTCCTCCGTTTGCGTATTGCCTTTAATTGGTTCGATTGATTATTATCGAGCATCCGCGATAGAAGAAAAGGTTTTAATTGAAATAAGTAACCTAAGTATTCAAACCTTAATTATGGATTTGTCAGGAATTTATGATATGGAGGCTGAAACCATCAGCCAATTGTTAAAATTACTTGATGGAATCTCGATGATGGGATGTAAGCCAGTCTTGACTGGTTTACGACCAGGGTTGGTTAGAAAAGTGGTTGAAATCGGCGGTCTTGAGCATAAAGCAGAAACTAAGGGTACTCTTCAACAGGCTTTAGCAGACTACATGAATCATGGAAATATAAATAGTAAATAAGAATGGTAAGGGCAGCTTAAATTTAGGTTAAGCTGCCTGTTTATCCTATTTAAGAAAATAGTTCTTTCACCTCTGTTTTTAGTTCTTCTAATAATGGAAAGCCTCCTTGAAACTCAAGGCTTTTCATCACATTTTGATAATACCAAGCTTGGTCATCCTTTCCCCGTTTAAATCGGTTCCAGATCGTCGGTCCTTCTGTTTTTTCATTGTGGCTAATGGAGCGAATATTGTGTAACTTGTCTGCACAGGCTACCAACCGTACTTCAATTGGAGCGGTTTGTAAATAGTCAATGGTATGCTGTTTTCGCTCCTCCCATGAAAGGTCTTTATTTGGCTCTGAACATCCTTCCACAATATCCGCAACCTCTTTACCGAACTTTTCTTGAATTTCCTTCAACGTAACAGACGTGTCTTCTACTGTATCGTGCAATATCCCGGCGGTAATTTCCTTTTCGGTACATCCGTGCTTCATTAAAATCATCCCAACTGCATAAGGATGACTAATGTATGGCAAGTCCGTTCCCTTACGAAATTGATTATGGTGTGCTTTAGCACTAAATTGTATAGCTTGATCAATGAAATCCATAGAAATTCCCCTTTCTTACCTCTACCTTTAGTATTCGGAATGTTTCTTTTCATTTCCTGTTTAACATAATTTTTTACCACAAAGTTAAAGATAAGGTGAGATTAAAAACCAGACAGAATGGTAGCTAGGGGGATTCAATATGGATAAGAAGCCGTGTATAGACTCTTTAACCATTAAAACCTCACACGTCTTACCACCAGATACCAATACACATGGTACATTATTTGGTGGAAAACTGATGGCGTATATGGATGATGTAGCGGCCATTGCGGCATCAAGGCATGCGAGAAAATCTGTTGTGACTGCTTCGACGGATTCCGTGGACTTTTTAAATCCTGTTTTTGAGGACGATACGATTTGCTTGGAAGCCTTCGTAACCTATACACACAAAACGTCGATGGAGGTATTTGTAAAAGCTGTGACTGAGGATTTAGTTTCAAGCGAGCGTAGAATATGTGCTTTTGCCTTCCTAACGATGGTGGCGATTGATGACGATAATAAGCCTACCCCTGTACCACAGGTTTATCCTGAGTCCGATGAGGAAAAATGGCTGCATGAGGGAGCAGTACGACGTGCGGAATATCGAAGGGAGAGAAGGAATAACTCCAAAGAGATGGCGGAAAAGTTTGGAACAGACCTACCCTGGACAAAATAATATTAAAACAATGGAAAAGTATCGATTGGAGTTCATCCATTGATACTTTTCTTTTGGATTGACTAGTGAAAGGATAAGAGGTGTATGATGATACGAAATATTCGCTTCGTCGTTGTTATTATTATTTTGTTATTTGGTTTTATTATGCCTTATAAGACGAAGGCGATTTCGCTTCCGTTCGGCCCATATGATCATATTCAACAACAGATCTATTCCCTAAGTTTGGATGAAAAAATTGGGCAAATGCTTATGGTTGGTTTTATGGGGGATTCCTATAATGCTGAATTAGAAGCTTATATTAACCAATACCAGGTAGGAGGCCTAATTTTATTTGAGAGAAATATTAAGGATACCGCACAAACCGTCGCTCTTTTAAATCAAATGAAGGAAAAGAACCAAGGGCAAATTCCGTTGTTCCTGAGTTTAGATGAAGAAGGTGGCCGGGTAAGTCGGGTGCCAGATGAATTTTCATCTTTACCAGCAGCACGTAAAATCGGTGAACTCAATCAGCCTAAGTTATCCTACCGGTTTGGTCAAACCATTGCACAGGAAATAAAATCGCTTGGCTTTAATATGAACTATGCTCCTGTATTAGATGTGAATAATAATCCTAGTAACCCGATTATAGGAGAGCGGGCTTTTGGCACATCTCCTAAGGAAGTTATAACACATGGAGTTGCGGTAATGGAAGGAATGAGGTCATCTGGTGTCATTCCTGTTGTCAAACACTTTCCTGGACATGGCGATACGTCAAAGGATTCACATCTTAGCTTGCCGACCATCCATAAAGATTTATCAGAATTGCATAAGGTGGAACTAAAACCTTTTAAAGCAGCCATCAAAGCAGATGTTGATGCCATAATGATTGCTCATTTGCTTCTACCAAAGCTTGATTCTAAGAAGCCTTCCTCACTATCTAAACCCATTATTACTGAGCTATTACGTAACCAACTAAATTATAACGGTTTAGTTATTACAGATGATTTAACAATGAAAGCTGTAACTAATCAGATGTCTGTGAGTGATGCGGCAGTTCAATCAGTGAAAGCGGGAAATGATCTTTTATTAATTGCCCATCATAAGCAAAATGTTGTTGAGACCTTTCAAAAGCTTAAACAAGCGGTTCTAAGTGGGGAGATTTCTGAAAGCAGGATAAATGAAAGTGTTTATCGAATTTTAAAAGCAAAGGAAAAGTATAACATTAATAATCAACAAGTAGAACAAGTTGATGTAGATAGTATCAATCAAAAATTAGAACGGTTTTTATCAGAACTGGAAGGTGTGGAGAGGTGAAACACTGTGCATCAAACGTTACCGGAGCTTGAGTCATTTCCTTTAAAGGACAATACAAGGATGTATTATCGTCATTTTCCATCCAACACAAATGTAGTCCTTATTTTGGTACATGGAATTGCAGAGGATCACAAGTATTTACGACCGCAGCCGAGTATATAGCTGATGAGAATTTAGCGCATGTTTACACACCGGATTTAAGGGGACACGGTGATTATGCTGCGCGAAGAGGGGATATTGATTATCTTGGCCAGCACGATGATGATTTAATGGAATTGATTGATAAGATTAAAAGCACTCACGGGGATACAAAGCTAATTATGGGTGGGCATTCAGCAGGGGGAGGCACATCTCTTCGAATGCTGACACACAAGTACGACCAGTATATTAGTGGATACCTGCTTCTAGCCCCTTTTGTGCACTTTATGGCACCAATCATGAAAAAGTCAAAAGGGGAAACGGAAAGCAATAACAAAGCCCACATGGGGACAATGATTAAATTAATGATTTTTAATGGGTTTTGGATGAAAAAGTGGAATCATCAGACTGTATTATCCGTGAATCATATTGAAAGTGACAACCCTTCAAAGTTAAATTTTCTTAGCTACCGTTTATTTATGTCGCGGTTGCCGAGGAACTATAAAAAAAGTCTGCGTTCAATCAAAAAGCCAACACTCGTGCTAGTTGGGGATAAGGATGAGGAATTTGAGCATACGGCATATGAGCCCTTATTTTCAAAGCATACTCAAGGTGCCCGTGTAAAAACTATCGACAATGCAACCCATGATGGCTTGCTATCAAATGCTGACAGTTTTGAAGCTATTAAAGAATGGATAGCAGATATGAAGGAGAAAGACATTTGAAGACTAATCATACACTATATATCATCCCATCTGGAAAACCAAAGATTTGGGACCGCAATCCCGAGCTTGGATCCACTAAGGCGAATGAGGCATATACGGGTACTTTTCATCGTTTGTGTCAGCAATATGTGAAACAATTTTCAGACCCATGGGTGGTAATATCCCCCAAGTATGGATTATTGAGACCTGATGATGAAGTTAAGGGAACTTATGATTTATCCTTTAATATAAAACGTAATCCAGAGGTAATATCAATTGAAACTATGAAGCAACAGCTTGACGACAAAGGCTTGCAGCACTTTTCAAATATCATCATGTTAGGTGGAAAGAAGTTTAAGCCGATTATGAATCAGCTATATTCAAATGCTCAAGTTTCCTTTCCACTCCACGGCACTAAAGGAATTGGTGACATGCAACGAATTTTGAAACAGGCCATTGAGAAGGGGCAAAAAATATCCAAATGAAAAGGGGTTTGATCGATAATGGGATTATTTGATGGCTTAATGGGAAATGCATCAGAGGTTAAGTTGGAAGAGGTCGAGAAGGAATTTGGAAAATTACTGGCACCAGAGGAACGTATTGAACGAGCATATAAACTCATTCGTGATCTTTTCATTTTCACTAATAAGCGACTCATTTTGATCGATAAGCAAGGAATGACAGGGAAAAAAACAGACGTTCACTCCATCCCATACAAAAATGTAACCCATTTTAGTATAGAAACGGCAGGCACTTTAGATCTGGATGCGGAATTAAAAATTTGGGTTTCGGGTTCCTCAACCCCAATCCAAAAGCAGTTCAATAAGCAGTTGAATATATATGAAGTGCAAAGTGTCTTAGCTGCTTATGTGTTAAATTGAATGGAGTCTTTACACGAATCCTTTTTTATATTTAGCAAAAGCTAATTTCAAAAGGAGGGTGTGAGATGACCAAACGTAAAACAGCCTATAAAGCGGCAAAGCAAAACAATAAAACTCCTACTGAGAGTCAACCCGACATGGAATTTGCAGCTGAATATACTGATGAAAATGTGATGAAAGGTGCAAATCGCAACTCCAAGAAAGGGAGACAGGGTAAAGGAATGAGGGCTACAGAGGAGGATCAATAGCAAAATAACACAGCAAAAGGGTGAAGCATCGAAGAATTTTACATCGGCTTCACCCTTTTTCATATTAAATCATAATTTTATTATCCTCAATTTGTTTAAGAAGTACCTGAAGGGGAATAGGTTTACTAATATAGTAACCCTGGATTTCTGTACAATCCATTTTCGTTAACATTTCAACATGTCTCCACTTTTCTACACCTTCTGCGGTCACTTCTAAGTCCAGGTTTTTAGCTAGTTTAATAATCATCTGTACAATTTGATGATCTTTTTTGTGATAATCCATATTCATAATAAACGACTTATCAATCTTAATTTTCTGTACAGATAATTCCTTTAAGTAATTGAGTGAGGAGTAACTAGTCCCGAAATCATCCAACACCAATGAAAACCCTTCTTTACTTAAGGCATCGAATTGTTTCTGAGCAGAAGATAAATTAAGTAAATCATTCTCGGTAATCTCTAATTCGATTCGCCGAGGATCTTCTTTACCATCTAAGACAATTTGCTTAATATCCCTTACAAAAAGGGGATCGTTCAATTGAATCGGGGACACGTTGATGGCTACTTTCACATTAGAATCATGTTCTTGAAAAGCTTTTAGGTCTTGACAAACTTGTTTAATGACCCAACGTCCAATAGTTTTAATCGATTGGTTACTTTCAGCAATAGGGATGAATTCATTAGGAGGAATGATACCGAACTTTTCATGATTCCACCTTAACAACGCTTCCATGTTTAAGCTATTCTTTTGGATATCAATCTTTGGCTGATAGTAAATTTCAAGTTCATTTCGTTGTAAAGCATAGGCGAGATCACGCTCTAATTTATCATGTCTCGTATTACGGTGCCTGTTCTTTTTATCAAAGGGCAAATAAATTTGCTGTTCACTTTTGGACTTTGCTCTTAGCATAGATTGAAAGGCTTCCGTCATAGCACCACGTACATCAAGTGTTTCTGGATTAATTTTAGAAACGCCAATGGTAGGCTGAACAACGACCTCATAGTCATCCGTACGATAAGGCTGATGAAGAGCTTCATAAATCTGAGTGGCTACTTTCTTGCTATCATCATTTTGAGTTGCGCGTATCGTCAAAATAAATTCGTTACCAGAGACCCTACTCAGCTGATCATCATTTTCTGAAAAGCGCTTTAAGCGATTCGTAATTTGTTTTAGCAAATCAGCCTCGGTGCTTTTATTGGAAAATTGAACAAACGATAGCTGGTTTATGGAAATATAATAGAGGTTCCAAATGGTTCCTTCGTTCTTCTTTAAACGTAGGGTGGACTCTAAAATATTCATGAAATTTTCTACGAAGGGTAAATCGGTAATGGGATCGTTTGCCTGCTGCTGTTCAAGGTTCACTACATGAGTAATATCTCGAGTTAACCCTACAACATAGGATTCACCACTATATGTAAAAGGAATTAAAACCGACTCTCCAAAACGTTTCTCTGAATCAATGCCCATTCGGTCTCGAAAGGTCACGGTGGCATTAGTGGAAACGGCATCATAGTAATAGGTTGTTAAATGGGAGGCCATCGGTTCATGATAAATTTCTTTTATTGTTTTTCCAATATCCTCATCACTAAGCATGGCTAACTTTTTTGCACTTTCACTAACCTTTATGTAACGAAATTGATTGGGTGGTTCAAATTTCATTAAATAAACGATATCAAAAAGGGAAGTAAAGATTTGAAACATTTCATCTTCATTAAAAAGCATGTGGTTTTTCTCTAGATTCGACATAAACTAATCACCTTTATGAGTTATTGTTAAAATGTGTCATTTACTTATACACCCATTCCAAAAAACAAGTCCCAGGTTAGGAAAGCATTGGTTTTTTTACCATAATAACACTTTTAGAGTGGAAATGACATTTATCAACAAAAATTCATAAACATTAGGGAAATAGGACTAGTGAATGGTAGTAAATTCCTTCTTAGAGAGGAGTGGGAAAGATAGAAAAAGCTCATGGTAAAGGTCCATGAGCTTAAGGGTGTGTTTATTCAGTTGCATTAGCAAGTTTCTCACGTAATGTAGAAAGCTGCTGTTCCATTCTTTCCAACGTCTTTTCAAGTGAGGAAACATTTCCGCCAACAGACTCCATTTTATCTAAATCACCTTGTATACGGATGTAGTCCATTTTTAATTGTGCAATCTCTTGTTCTAGCTCTTTTTTCGATGGCATTTCATCACCTCAAGTATTTTTACTACTCATTGTAAAGAACTTTAAACCATTTTAAAAGAGATAACCCGACGAAAATAGGGGAGGTGTCTTGATGACATATATTTTTCGTTATTGTTCATAGGCTATGAATCATATTTAATATAAATAAGTAAGCGATTTCAACAGAGTACAAGGGAGGAAAGTGAATTGGAAGGCAAAACAAATAAAAAAGTATTCTTTACTGCATTTGGATCGGGTATTCTAGCACTTGGAATATTACTCATGTCCATTGGTTTATCAGGAGTGGCCTATGCAGTCCCCATTGCGGGTGTTGGGGATTTTTACGTAGAGTTTGATCGTCTGGAAGGAACAGGTTACGAGTTTTATCCCAAGTTAGGGGAAACCAGTGCTGCAGACAGTGCTCCACAAGGAACCAACTTAATTGATGAGTTGACGATTGAGAATTTAAAGCTGTATAAGGATTTTGATATTGGCGATGGCTGGATTAGAGTAAAAATCACTGCTTCAAAGCCAGTTCAAATCGAGGGACTACAGCATGATGCCGGAATGATTCAAGCCAATGCTAGCTTCCAAGACCTAGTTTTAGAGGAAAACAACAGTGATAATTGGCAGGAGCAGTTTCAACAAACCTCATCATCGATTGTATTAAAGGATGCCAAACTGAAAACCCACTACTTATTCCAGGAAAAAATGAATATGAATGGTATGAAGCTAACGGTTGATTATATTGACAAGTAAATCATTTGGTGGTGAAAACAATGAAATTTAGACGTTGGAGACGTTCCCGCCCGTTTTGGGGATCTTTAATCACAACCTTTGCTGGGCTAACCATTCTTTGGGTACCTTTAAATCTAGTTTTAAGTGCATTTTTACCTGGCAGTATGGCTGTGATCGGAATTTTATTTGGTGGGCTCATTATCTTACTAGGACTTTTAGGTTTCTTCTTCCCCCAATTTTCTACGATTATCGGTATTCTTACAATCTTTTTATCTATCTTATCCATTATAGGAGCGCTTGGAGGATTTATTTTTGGAACCATCTTTGGGTTAATAGGAGGAGCAATGAGTATTGCCTGGCGAACCATTGATCCCAATGAAGAACAAAATAAGAAAGCTAAACGAAAAACAAACACACCAGAGGCCCAAGAGGACCCACCAGCATCTGCAAGTCAAACGGTTTAGGTGGAGATGATTATGAAAATAAAAGGAAAACGCATGTTAGCATTAGCTATTGTGTGTGTTATGAGCACTTGGTTACCATTCTTACAAGAACAAGAGGTCCACGCAGATGGTACTGCTGCAGGAGGCTTTATTATAGAGGCTGATCTCGTAGAAGGGGAAAATTTAACACCAAGTATTGTCATGCAGGAAACCGCATCCAGTGAGGCAAAGCCGATGCTGCGTTTGCAGTACGAAAAAGCAACAATATATGGGATGCGATTAGTGAAACCATTATCATCAGGTAATGGTGATGTTATGATTCACATGGAGGCTAAAGGTCCTGTCACAATCGAAGGGATGACAGTGGATGCTTCAGTTGTCAGCTTTGAAGGTGCCTGTTTATTTGCTGGTAAAACCTTGCCTCAGGTAGGGATGAAAAACGTCTCCATGAATGCCCATTATATGAATGCCGATTATTCGAATTTGCAGCAGCTTATGCTCCAAACGAAAAAATCATCAGGAGAGGTGGAGCGTCCAACACACACAACCTTATTAAAGAATTTGCTGGGCCTCCCGCTAGAGCAGCTCAAGGATGAAATTGACAATATTCAAAATCAGCAGCTGCCTTTAAATTGTGATCCAAATGAATATGAAGACGACGAAAATTCTCCGAGTCTTGACGGTGTAACAGGTCTATTACCAGACGGTGAAAAAGACCTCCCGGATGAATTAGAGAAGATTATCGATGATATCGAAAACATAGAAGATACCCCCTTGGATAATGTAGATGATATTGTAGGTGATATACCTGAGGACTTAGAGGATGTCATTGATGGTTCTCTTGACGATACGACAGAATTAATTGATGAAACCTTGAAGGATACCATTGGTTTGGTCGACCATACAGTGGGAAATGTTAACTTATTAATTGGTACTTTACTAAACGATGTGTTGGCAACTCTAAATCGAACCGAATATCTGCTGGCTATGCTAAACGATTATCAGGAGAATCAAGTGCAAAATGCAAAAGAAACCACTCAAAATACAACAAAGCAGCTAGAAAAAACTCTGGGTCAGACTACCGATACGGTTAAAGAGGTTGTCAAACAAGAAAAGACTGTGCAAGAGGTAGTGGATGATACAGTTAAACAAGTAGAGGATACTACAAAGGAAACAGGCAAAACAGTAAATAAAACCGTTAATGACACCAAGGAACTGGTTGAAAAAACGACCGAAGAAGTGCAGTCAACTACGGATGAGGTGGAAGAATCGACAGAGGAAGTCGTTACGGAAACAGAGAAAACGATTGATGAAGTAACAGAAGTAGTCGATGAAACAACTGACCGTGTAAACGAAACAACTAGTAACTTATGTACTCGTATAGCTGATGCAGGTGATTCGTTATCGAAAGAATTAAAGCTTGAGATTATTAATCGTGCACAGGAAAAAGGAATCATGCTATCAGAGGTTTGTTCGTCTGTGGACGGGGTGCAAAGCATCTTAGAGGGACTGGAAGAGGAACTACTCAAACGACTAAATCCTCTCACCTATATCAAAATCCTCTTAACAGGTTATGATGAAGAAATGCTATTAGATATGGAAAATTTATTAAAAAATTAAGTGAAGCGCTAGTGTCCAATAGGATGCTAGCGCTAATTAAATTTCAAGACGATAGAATCCTGAACAGGCTCGTACCCAATGTTTTGATAGATTTTATTTGATGTAGGATTCGCTAGGTCTGTGTAAAGGGTGCAAAATGATTTATCCATTAAAATATGTTCACTAACCTTTTTTACAAGTGTTGAGGCATAACCATTTCCACGAAATTCCTTCGGTGTATAAACTAGGGTAACGACTCTACCATTTGGGGATTGGCGCCCCTTAGCTGTCATCGTCACGGGCTTTCTATTAACCTTCCACAAGTATAAAGTTTTACCTTCAATTTTTGACCGCATCCGATTTTCAATATCCTCATTTGATAACGGCATTTCATGTGTTTCCTTAATAAAGGCCTTCATCCACATAACAAGAAGAGGCAAATCGTCCATTTCTGCTAAAGCATATTGACCAGGGGATTCTGGTATTTGGTTGACGTCTTTTAGTTGAAAAATGCGCTGTTTCATACCGATAGAATATGAGCTTAGTGTTTGTTTCGACCATTGTTTAGCAAAATAAAGAGTCGTTTCTTTTTCTCCTATAATACTTGGAATTTCAATTCGACCTTTCATTATTGCTTGTATAGCAGTAAAAATGACATCTTTAATGGGTGCATAGGGATCAATGGTAACAATGAGATGGTGGGGTGGTGTCATAAGAAATGATGCATAAATTTGTTTTTGATCTTCAATGGTTGCCGTTAGCACCTGCTTTTCCTTTCCATTTTTAACTAAATCATCAATAATCCCGAGCGGCAAATTATTTGCTGCCTCTTGCTTCAACAGAAATGGTGACACTTTATCTGAAAATGCTTGAATACTAGAATAATCCTTCCATTTCATGCTAGAAGTCTCCTTTCCCTATGGGAATAATTGAACATATTGTAGAGGTCAGGATGATGGCTGTCAACGGTATAGTATAATAGCTAAACCTAGAATGGGTTGAATGATGTCTGGCGTGGCAGGGTTGTGAGTTCAGCATTTGGGAGGAGCACTTCAGCCGTTAGACCTGAAACATTAGTAAAAGTCGCCCCGATTTTAGCATCTTCACCGTCATCTTTAGCAAAATTGTCAAACTTCAGCAATAACAGAGAAAACATCAGCGAAAATACAACTATTATCAGCATTCCAGGGGAGCGCTCTGGCCAAGTTGTGAGTTCAGCATTTAGTGAGAGCACTTCAGCCGCCAAACCTGAAACATTAGCAAGAACCGCCCCACCTTCAGCATGCTCACCGTCATCTTTAGCAAAGCTCTCACTCTTCAGCATAAGTGAAAAATCTTCAGCGAAATCACACCCATTATCAGCATTCCCAGGGGAAGTACGCCGACCAGGGAAGTGTTCAGCTTTAATAGGGAGCACTTCAGCCAGCGACCATAATTCATCAGCACCCTCGACTCATTATCAGCATTCAAGTAGCCAAAGCACCCCACCCCCGACTTTTTACTAAAAACAACGAAATTTTATAAAATTCTCTACTCATCCCTCCCTCAAAGTACCCAAACCCCTATCCTCACAAGTGTTAAAGCGCTTAACCTGTTCTGTTTTACATTCCACAAAGCGGTTGGTATTATTGTACTGTGCAGGAAAAATCAACATAAAGTGAGGCAACAGCATGTCAGAGCAGTGGTTATTTTTAGATACTAAACCGATGTCTCCAGCTATGAATATGGCCTTAGATGAAGCGTTATTGAATTGGCATAGTGAAGGGAAGATTCCTCCTGTTCTGCGTTTTTATACGTGGGAGCCTGCCGCATTATCATTGGGATATTTTCAAAAGATTCGTGGAAAGATTGACGTAGAGGCAGTTTATCGACATGGCTTTGAGCTTGTACGAAGACCTACTGGTGGCCGGGCTGTGTTGCATGACCATGAGCTTACTTACAGTACGATTGTATCTGAGCAGCACGAAAAAATGCCTCAAACGGTCACAGAAGCGTATCGTGTGTTATCTAAAGGGGTTCTAGAGGGTTTCCGGAATCTGGGGTTACAAGCTGAATTTTCAATCCCTGAAGGTAAATTGCCGAAAACTAATTCAGCCAATTGCTTTGATCAGCCTTCGTGGTATGAGCTTGTTGTAGAAGGTAGAAAAGTGGCTGGTAGTGCCCAAACTAGACAAAAGGGTGTCATTCTTCAGCACGGTTCAGTTCCGATTGAATTAGATAAGGATGTTTTATTTGACTTGTTTCTATACCCAAATGAAAGAGTTAAGCAGAGGGCAAGGAAGTCTTTTGAACAAAAAGCCATTTCAATTAATGAACTAAGTCGTGAACCGAAGACCATCCATGATGTAAAAACAGCTTTTAAGAAGGGCTTTGAAAAGGGATTAAACGTAGACCTTAAGCCATTTTACTTATCCCAAGAGCAATTAGCAGAGGTAGAGGAATTAGCTGAGACGAGATATCAAACAGAGGCGTGGACAATGTCACGTTAACTAGATTAGGGAGTGTTGCTACGTGAGTAAAAACGAAGAGTACTTAAGAAAACCTGAGTGGTTAAAAATTAAACTGAATACGAATAAAAACTACACAGGCTTAAAGAAAATGATGAGAGAAAAGAATTTACATACGGTCTGTGAAGAGGCGAGATGCCCAAATATCCATGAATGCTGGGCAGTTCGTAAAACCGCAACATTTATGATTTTAGGTAAGGTTTGTACCCGTGGATGTCGTTTTTGTGCAGTTCAAACAGGTTTACCGAATGAACTAGATTGGGAAGAGCCAGAACGCGTGGCAGAATCTGTTGAGATTATGGGGCTACGTCACGTTGTCGTAACGGCAGTAGCTCGTGACGATTTAAAGGACGGGGGAGCTGCTGTCTTTGCTGAAACCATCCGCGCCATTAGAAGAAGAAACCCAGGCTGCTCCATTGAAGTACTTCCATCTGATATGGCAGGAGATTATGAAAGTCTTCATACATTAATGGATGCCAAACCGGACATTTTCAATCATAATATAGAAACGGTTAGACGACTTACGCCAAAGGTTAGAGCTAGGGCAACCTATGATCGTTCATTGGAATTGCTTAGACGTGTAAAGGAAATTGCGCCTGACGTGCCAACAAAGTCAAGTATTATGGTAGGACTTGGTGAAACAAAGGAAGAGATTTACGAGGCTATGGATGATCTTTTAGCTCACAATGTGGACATTATGACAATTGGTCAATATTTACAACCAACTCGTAAACACTTGAAGGTAGAAAGATACTATCGTCCAGAGGAATTTGGGGAATTACGTAAGGTAGCTTTCCAAAAAGGCTTTAAGCATTGTCAGGCTGGGCCGTTGGTGAGATCCTCCTATCATGCGGATGAACAGGTAAGTGAAGCGGCTAAAAGACGTAGAGAACAATATGAACAAAATTATGTAAATCAAGAGAGTGTATAAGCTCTTTATGAATGACCTTAGACCCTGTATGGGCTAAGGTCATTTTTATATTTAGGACTTTTGTATGTGGTTGTTTGGCTATTCATAAGTCAAAAGGCTAAAAGTCAAGGAGCGATTTTGAAGCATAAGAGATTATTTTCTAGCATTTTTGGTTATATTTGAAAAGGTTGTATAATATATATACATAAAACCATTAAATGTCAGATAATTACGTCAAATCAAATTATATCACGTTTGAGTGAAAGATGGTTTTCAACTAACATTTTAAGTATATGAAAAATGTCTTTAAAAATAGTTCTTTATTTCCATTGGAGGGGGATAAAAGGGTTGAAAATCTTTAGTTTGATAGACAAATTTATTATGAAAGCGGAAGAGTTTATTCTCAGTTTTTCCGTTATTATCATTTCTATTATGATTATCGGAAATGTGATTGCAAGAGAAGTTTTTAATTCTAGTGCATTCTATTTTAATTTAGAGGTTAGTAATATTGCGATTACCATTGCAACGTTTATGGGAATTGCCTATGCAGGTAGAAAAGGTAGACATATTAGTATGTCAGCATTTTATGATTTTGCCCCATTTAAGGTTAGAAAAGTTATGATCGTTTTCATCCATCTTGTCACTGCAATTATCTTATTTGCTCTAGCCTACTTTTCTTTTACATATACCCAATCCGAGTTAGATAAAGGTACGGTAACTCCGGCTTTACAAATCCCACAATATTTAGTCGTTATGTTTGTTCCATTAGGCTTCGCTCTTGGGGGAATTCAATTCCTTCGTAACATGTGGATCAATTTGCGTGTAAAAGAAAAGGTTTATCTTGGTATAGACGCAGAGGACTATAATGACAAAGAAAAAAGTGAACTTGATCAAGAAATTACAAACTTATAGATTTTTAATAGAAAGGAATCTGTTATGTTAACAACACTAATAGCGATTATGGTTGTTTTGTTGTTGCTGAACTTTCCGATGATGATTCCACTCATCGTAGCTCCGATTGTGGGCGTTTTTATATTCTTTCCCAATTTACGTACAGACCTATTAATGGACCAGCTTTTAACAGGGATAGAGTCTCCTGTACTACTATGTGTGCCTCTTTTTATCTTTGCGGCAGACATTATGACGTCAGGTAAAACTTCTGAAAGACTACTAGATTTTATTGGTTCATTTGTTGGTCATATACGAGGAGGATATGCCGTCACAACTTCAGCAGCATGTACATTATTCGGTGCCATATCAGGGTCAACCCAAGCAACCGTAGTTGCAATAGGTAGACCAATGCGTGAGCGACTACTGAAGTCCGGATACAAGGATTCAAGTGCAATCGCTTTAATTATCAATTCAAGTGATGTAGCTTTACTTGTACCACCAAGTATTGGGATGATTATCTATGCATTAGCAGCTGGCCAAGTATCAGTCGGTGACCTATTTATAGCAGGTATTATACCAGGTGTTATCGTATTTTTAAGCTTTGCCATTTATAGTTATTTTTATGCCAAAGTAAAAAATATACCATTAGCCGACCGTGCAAGCTGGAAAGAACGCTGGGTTTACTTTAGAAAAGCATTATTACCATTAGGTTTCCCAGTTATCGTCGTTGGAGGAATTTATTCAGGTATTGTAACACCAGTTGAAGCTGCAGGTATTTCAGTGCTATATGCTTTTATTTTAGAAGTTATTATATATCGTTCCGTTCATATTAAACAACTGCCGAAGCTTGCATTATCAACAGGTCTTGTAACATCTGTTGTATTTATATTAGTTGCAGGTGGGCAAGTGTTCACATGGGTTCTTGGGTATGCAAGAATTCCACAGCAAATTACAGAAGCTGTGCTAGGTACAGATCCAAGTGCAATTTTTGTATTAATTATGGTAAGTATTTTCTTCTTTATCGGATGTATGTTTGTGGATCCGATTGTAGTTATTCTTGTTTTAACACCAATCTTTGCACCAGCGGCAGCATCTGCAGGTGTTGACCCAATTCACTTAGGGATAATTATTACATTCCAGGCAGCCCTAGGTTCTGCAACACCACCATTTGGGGTCGATATCTTTACCGCGAGTGCGGTATTTAATAAACCATATTTAGACGTTATTAAAGGGACACCACCATTTATTATCATGCTACTCCTAATTGGTGTATTGTTAATTTTTGTTCCAGAATTGTCCTTAATGCTGTTGCCTGATTAATTATCGATTTTAAATATCCTCGC
Organism: Salinibacillus xinjiangensis; assembly: GCF_009649735.1. Lineage (GTDB taxonomy): Bacteria > Bacillota > Bacilli > Bacillales > Alkalibacillaceae > Salinibacillus > Salinibacillus xinjiangensis. The sequence continues at coordinate 115,161 of NZ_WJNH01000004.1, read as the reverse complement.
GACAGTGGGGATATTTAAAGATAAAAAATTTCTAGAAAAATTACTAGGGGGTAATTATTATTTTTAACAAGAAAAACATTCTTGCTGTACTATTCGTTTTAATGTTAAGTCTATTTCTAGCCGCTTGCGGTGGAAATAGTGAAGGAGATTCTGAAGGTTCTGGAGACTCCGGTGAAACAGATACGGAACAAGGATCTGGCGACTCTGGTGAAGAGGGTGCATCCGGACAAGAGTATGAAGAACAAACTTGGCGTTTTATTACAGAGGAAACTGAAGGACAAGTGCAATATGTTTACGCTCAAGAATTTGCTAAGCGTATAAGTGAAAAAACAGATGGTGCCATCACAATCGAACCATATGAGTATGGTGGACTTGGTAGTGAAACTGACCAGGTAGCAGCTCTTCAAGATGGTGCTGTTGAAATGGCTGTCATGTCTCCAGGTTTCACAGGTAATATGGTTAAGGAAGGACAAATCTTTGCCCTACACTTCCTATTCCCTGAAAGTGTTGAACAAACACAAGAAATCTTGAACACAAGTGAAGCCTTAAATACAGATTTAAAGGCTAAGTATGAAGAGCATGGTATTACTCCACTTGCATTCTGGACTGAGGGTGCAACAGCTTGGTCAAGTAATGATGGATTACAAGAACCATCTGATTTTGACGGATTTAAAATGCGTATCCAAGAATCACCATTAATGCAAGAGTCTTATAAAGCATATGGTGCAAGCCCACAAGCGCTTAGCTGGAGTGAATTGTACACAGCGCTTGACCGTGGAACTGTAGATGGACAAGAAAACCCTGTATTCTTCATCTATGATGCTTCTTTCCATGAGGTTCAAGATACTGTAACAATCTCAAACCACAACAACTATGTAGCGATGACAACTGTAAATACAGACTGGTATAATGGTTTACCAGAGCATGTTCAAAAGCTAATTGATGAGACTACTCAAGAAATGCAAGATTGGATTTTCAAAGAGCAAGAACGTCAAAACTCTGAGTATCTTGAAGAAATGAAAAACGATACTGAGAACCCAACAGAGGTTATCGAGTTGACTGAAGAACAACGTGCAGAATTTAAAGAGCTAGCTTTACCTGTACGTGACTACTACAGAGAAGAAATTTCAACAGTAAATGGTGAAATTTTAGATAAGCTTGTAGAAGAAATTAAAGCCGTAACAGGTGAATAATTCATAGTGTAAAGGCCTGAGCCATTTGGTTCAGGCCTTTACCTTATTTGATAAAAGTATTACGAATAAATTGACAAAAAAAGAAAAAGTCGGTAAGATATAAATACAATTAAAAACTTCTTTTAGTTCATAAAGGGGAGTAGCTCTTCAATAAAGTCGTCATTTCGAGGGAAAATTTCCTCCGGCTTTATTGGCAACTGACGTTGTTAGCGAGACCTTTACAGGTAGCATTATCTGTAAAGGTCTTTTTTTAGGCCTTTACCAATCACGGGTAAAGGCCTTTTGATATTTTTATAGGTTGAAAAGAACAGAAGGACTATTAAAAGGGGAGACGTACATGGAAACTGCATTACTATTAGAATATGGCTGGGTATTGCTTGTTTTAATCGGACTTGAGGGGATATTGGCAGCAGACAATGCCCTAGTCCTTGCCATTATGGTGAAACATCTACCGGAGAAGGAACGGAAAAAGGCTTTATTTTACGGATTGTTTGGTGCTTTTATACTGAGAATAGGTTCCTTATTTATCATCTCCTTTTTGGTCGATGTATGGCAGGTGCAAGCACTCGGAGCCGCGTACTTATTATTTATTTGTATTAATCATTTAGTTAAGAAATTTGTGAAGAAGAAGAAAGAGGATACCTCAGAGGATAAAGACAAGAATGAAGAAGAGGAAGAGGAAACCACGCCAGAGGGATCTGGTTTCTGGGTAACTGTCATGAAGGTAGAACTTGCTGATATTGCTTTTGCTGTTGATTCTATTTTAGCTGCTGTTGCCTTAGCTGTTGCCCTACCGTTAACCGATCTTCCTCAGATTGGTGGAATGGATGGAGGACATTTCCTTGTAATCCTTGCGGGTGGTCTAATTGGGGTTGTTATCATGCGTTTTGCAGCCTCCATTTTCGTCAATCTACTTCACCGTAAACCAGGCTTGGAGACGGGTGCTTTTATCGTTGTAGGTTGGGTTGGGGTTAAATTACTTGTTATAACTCTAGCACACCCTTCAATTGGACTTATCGATTCCCACTTTCCACACTCAACAGGCTGGAAAGTAACCTTTTACATTGTACTTATAGCTATTTTAGTTGCCGGTTGGTTCTTCGGTGGCAATAAAGAAGAAAACACGGTTAGTGATCCAGTTCAGGGAACGGCTGTCAAAGCAGAAGAAAAATAACATAAATTATTCACAACTTGTTTAAGGAATCCTTATATTAATCTCGAAAGTATTAATTAGGGAGGGATTACTATGGGGATATTCATCGTTCCAATTGATGGATCGGATAATTCGTTAAAGGCCTTAGCTTATGCAACCAGGCTAGCTACACCTCTGCAAAATGATTTATTAATTGTTAATGTACAACCGAATTTAAGTAATGCTTATGTGAAAAGGTTCGTTACAGATCGTCAAATTAAGGAGTTTAGGGAAGCAATGACAACAGAGGCATTTGAGAAGGTCGATGATGTCATTAAGGATTTCCCTGGAACTGCTGAAAAACAAATGCTTATTGGTCTTCCTGAAAAAGAGATTTGTCATGTAGCAGAAAAGGTAGATGCTGAGAACATTATTATGGGGACACGAGGGTTAAGTTTGATGAAGGGGAAGATTTTGGGTAGTGTAAGCTACAGCGTGCTACATGAAGCCCCGTGTCCTGTAACGATTGTACCTTCAGTTGATTAAGAAAATGCAGCCTGTGCGGCTGCCTTTTTTATTTACTTTTTCAAGGAGTATTCCCCCTAGGACTGGTTCAGCATTTGAAGCTAATTTTTCAGCAATGTCCACACCTTCATCAGCATCTAACTCCCATTCTACAGCTTTTCTCTCTAGATCTTCAGCTTATGGAGCTCTCTTCAGCATTCTACCTGTATATTCAGCTTTTTAAACTAAACCTTCAGCATTCACGCCCCCATATCCAGCAAATCCTGCACTGTCTACATAAACAACGTCTTCAACCATAAAAAAACTACCCAAAAAACACATAGGCATTCACCCATTTTTCAAGTTTTGCATAGGATGTGATGTAAGTAACTTAAAAAGAGGTGATCGTGTGGCACGTCGAATTTATAACTATTATGCTGGAGGCAACACAGCGGAAGGCTTTTATGATTTATTTCCAGAGGTTATTCAACAGCTTGAGCGCGTGTTTATATTAAAGGGTGGACCTGGAACAGGAAAATCCACCTTAATGAAAAAAATCGGCGAGAAATGGGGAGAGAAGTATGACATCGAATATGTACATTGCTCTGCCGATTATGGTTCCATTGATGGTGTCATCATTCCTGCATTAAAGATAGGGGTAATCGATGGAACAGACCCACACGTCGTGGAACCACGATATCCAGGAATAGTAGAAGAATACATTAACTTAGGAGAATCGTGGGATTCAGAAAAACTAAGACAACATAAAGAGGACGTCGCACAGGTTAAAAGTCAAATTAAGGCCTGCTACGACGAGGCATATCAATTATTTGCTGAAGCCTTACGCATACATGATGATTGGGAAAAAATCTATATAAATAACATCGATGTTGAAAAAGCTGAAGAATTGACTAATTATTTAAAGGAAACGTTTTTTGGTACGATTTCTCTTCATAAGAACGGAAATACAGTCCATCGTTTCCTAGGAGCAGCAACACCAGACGGACCCAAGGATTTTATTCAAAATTTAACGGATGATGTTCCAAAACGTTATTTTATAAAAGGTCGACCGGGCTCAGGGAAGTCGACGATGCTGAAAAAGCTGGTAAGTGAAGCAGAACAAAGAGGAATTGATGTTGAGGTTTACCATTGTGGCTTTGACCCCCACAGCCTGGATATGTTAATTTTCAGGGAATTAGGTATCGCAATTTTTGATAGCACAAGTCCACATGAGCATTTTCCTTCCCGTAAAGGAGATGAAATTGTGGATATGTATGAGGAGGTCATTACCCCTGGTACAGATGAAAAATATAAAGAGCAAATTCAAAGCTTTGCAAACCAATACAAGCAAACGATGCAAAAGGCAACAAGTAAGCTAAAGGAAAGCAATATTTTACGAAATAAGTTAGAATCGTATTATATTGAGTCTGTTGACTTTTCCGTTGTAGAACAAAAACAAAAAGAGATTGAGGCCGCCATAGAAAAGTGGGAACAGCTTGTATGATTCTTTTGCTCGGAAGGAAGTCTAAAATGGCATTACACTTAAAGAGAGTTTATGAAGAGGCATCTGATTCGGATGGAAAACGTATTTTGGTCGATCGGCTTTGGCCAAGAGGCATTTCGAAACAGAAGGCAAGGTTAGATGAGTGGGAAAAGGATATAGCTCCAAGCCCGAGTCTTCGTAAATGGTTCCAGCATGATCCCAATCGTTTTGAGGAATTTAAGCAGGAATATCGTAAGGAATTAGATACGCATCCAGAAAAAATTGCAGCGGTGTCGAGAGTGCTTCTTTTAAGTGAGAACGAAACTGTTACATTAATCTATGGTGCTAAAGACTCTGTGCACAATCATGCAATCGTGTTAAAAGAGTATTTAGAGGAAAAAGAGTCATAAGGAGAGATTTACGATGGCGGAGCATACGTTTCACTTAAAAGCAGATTGGCCTGGAGGAAGAAACAGCGTAGGCGCAATTGATGCTGGTAACTTAAAAACAAAGGTCTCGATTCCTCCTGAAATGAACGGCCCCGGAGTTGGTACGAATCCAGATGAGATGCTTTTAGGGGCAGCGGCAACCTGCTATGTGATTACATTGGCAGCAATGATTGAAAGAGCTAAACTCCCTCTTCATGAAATGGATATGGAGTCTGAGGGGATTGTAGATGTAACGAATGGTGTGATTACGTATAAAAAAATCATTCATAAGCCTACAGTGAGCTTGAAGGCTGGAGCAACAGAAAAGGATTTAGAAAAGCTAAAAAGACTTACTGAAAAGGCCGAAGTAAGCTGCATGATATCAAGAGCGATTAAGGGAAATGTAGATATTGAGTTAGAACCGACTCTTACCATTAAAGGGTAAACAAAAAAGTAGTTCAATTTTGGGGTGCAAACTCCATAATTGAACTACTTTTTTTGGGCCTAGTGCTCATTCTCATGCACAAGGGTTGACGTTGGGTCCATGTGGATGTATATTAAAAAAGCATACTAAGCACATAGGAATTATATATTATAGAAAGTAACCTTAAGGAGGGAATACGATGACAACGACATATGTCTTGTTAAATATTGCTATTATTCTAGCACTAGTAGGATTATTAATTTATATGCAGAGAAAACACGTATCCTTTAGTAAACGTGTATTTACAGGCTTAGGCTTAGGGATACTACTCGGTACCTTTTTACAAATTGCTTACGGTCCTGGATCTGAAGTCGTAAGCCAAACTAGTGAATGGTACAACATTTTAGGTAGAGGGTATGTTCGTCTTCTTATGATGATTGTTATCCCATTAGTGATGGTATCGATTATTCAATCCATCATTAAATTGGAAAAATCATCTGAGCTAGGAAAAATGTCAGCTTGGATTATAGGCATTTTAGTTGGTACAGCTATGATCGCTGCTTTGGTAGGAGTAGGCAGCTCACTTACGTTTGATTTAAATGCTGAAGACATTGAAGCAGGTCAAGCAGAGCAAGAGCGCGGAAGCATGTTAGAGGATACATTGTCAGGTATAGAGGATATGTCGACACCGCAAAAAATTCTCGAATTTATTCCTTCAAATCCATTTGAAGATATGGCGGGTTCACGTTCAACATCAACCATTGCAGTGGTTATTTTCTCTGCATTTGTAGGTATTGCTGTTCTTGGAGTACGAAGAAAAAATCCGGAACAAGCTGAGATGTTTACGAAAATCATAAACTCCATATATGCGGTTGTGATGAGAATTGTAACCTTAGTTTTACGCTTAACTCCATTTGGGATTTTAGGATTGATGGCCAATACGGTAGCATCAACAGATGTGGCCGGCATTTTAGAGCTTGGTAAATTTGTATTAGCATCCTATGTAGCTTTAATTGCGATGTTTGTGATTCACCTAATTTTCATTGGGGTATCTGGACTAAACCCACTAACATATGTGAAAAAAGTGTTGCCTGTGCTAGGGTTTGCCTTTACGTCACGTTCTAGTGCGGGAACGATTCCATTAAACATTCAAGCTCAAAAGAACAACCTTGGGGTACCAGATGGAATTGCGAACATGTCAGCATCCTTTGGGGCCACCATTGGACAGAACGGCTGTGCAGGGATTTATCCAGCTATGTTAGCCGTTATGATTGCACCATCTCAAGGTATTAATCCGCTTGATCCGGGCTTTATTATCCCGTTAGTCATCATTACAGGGATTAGCTCCTTTGGGGTTGCCGGTGTAGGTGGAGGCGCAACGTTTGCTGCCTTAATCGTATTATCAGCTATGGACCTACCAGTTGCACTTGCGGGTCTATTAATTACAGTTGAGCCTTTAATTGACATGGGACGTACTGCGTTAAATGTTAATGATGCCATGACATCAGGTACACTAACCTCCCGTATTATGGGTAAACTAGACAAGAAAAAATTTGATGATAAAGAGGCAATTGAAAAAGACCTTTCAACTGCTATGTAATGCTAGAAAATACGACTGTGGGATGATGCCCGTGGTCGTATTTTTTTATATACTTTGATGGTGAAGGGAGTTTATGTAAGAATAAAAGGGTAGTCTATTTTTGGTATTGTTGTGATTTGGAATGTTAAAAAATGACCAGAAAGAGGGGACTTGAATGAAAGTAACTGAGGAATTATTAAGAAAGTATGCCAAACTAGCCATACGTACAGGAGTTAACATTCAACAAGGCCAAGCGCTTATGATCAACGCACCCATTGAAGGAGCGGACTTTGTTCACTATGTAGTGGAAGAGGCGTATGAGGCAGGTGCTGAAAATGTGCAGGTCGAGTGGATTGACGAAAAGCTAACCAGACTAAAGTATAAAAATGAACCATTACATGTGTTAGAGAATTTCCCTGAATGGCGTGTACAAAAATTAACCGAACACGCTAAGAATGGAGGGGCAGTATTGTCAGTTTATGCTCCTAACCCAGAACTCCTTAAGGGAATTGATCCGAAGAAAATGGCTGCTGCTAACAAAGCTGCTGGCCAAGCACTAGCTGAATACCGCAATTATATGATGAATGACCGCATTCAGTGGTCCATCGTAGCAATCCCAACAGATGATTGGGTGAAAAAGGTGCTTCCTGATGATAGCTTAGAAGAAGGGACAGAAAAGCTATGGGAGCAAATTTTCCGTATTACACGTGTAGATCAAGAAGATCCACTAGATGCATGGAATCAGCATAACGAAACCCTTCGTAATGCCCGTGAGGTTCTAAATGAAAAACAATACAAAAAATTAATATATAAGGCTCCAGGTACAGATTTATCTATTGAGCTTCCTGAAAATCATATTTGGCACGGAGGATCATCTGTTGCCGAGACTGGCGCTGTTTTTAATCCAAATATTCCGACTGAAGAGGTGTTTACCCTTCCTCATCGCGAAGGAGTAAATGGTACGGTAACAAGCACGAAGCCACTAAACTATAACGGCAATTTAATTGATAACTTTACCCTTACCTTTAAGGATGGAAAGGTTGTCGATTATAAGGCAGAATCTGGCGAAGAAGTGTTAGAGCAATTATTGGATTTGGATGAGGGCTCTCGCTATTTAGGTGAAGTTGCTTTAGTACCACATTCATCGCCTATTTCACAATCCAATTTAATTTTCTTTAATACCCTGTTTGATGAAAATGCTTCCTGCCATATTGCATTAGGAGAGGCGTATCCAACCAATCTTGAAGGCGGTTCTCAGATGTCTGAGGACGAACTACGAAAACATGGAGTGAACACAAGCATTACACACGAGGATTTTATGATTGGGTCTGCTGAATTAGATATTGATGCGGAAACTAAGGACGGTAAAATAGAATCGATTTTCCGTAATGGGGAATGGGTAATTGATTTAGGTTAATAGGAAATATGGCCATCAACATCTAGTTGGCGGCCATTTTGTGCACTTTAAGAAAATATAAGATTAGTCGGATTAAGTATAAGAAAAGACATCGAATTTCGCCATTTTTGGCGGAATTCATGTTTTTTCTAATGGCTACTCCACAATGTCCCAAAATTGTGAGGCAGCTTTTGAAATAGGTTTATCCTCTATTTTAACCACGACAGGCTCTACATTAAATCGTGCTAAGGTTACGGGTGATTTATTAAGTGTGTTTGTAGCTGGAGCTATTTGCTTAACCTTCATAAAATCATTCGGATCGATTGGAATTGGTACACTGATTGCAGCGTATTTTATCGGAAAATTTTAGGCTGGATGATGTAGCGTTATCAAAAGAAACTTTATCAATGGATGAATCGAACGAAGGAGGAGCCATCAGCATTAGGGTGGGAAACGAACAAGTTAGATACGAGTGGAGAAATTCGATAAGCACCAAAATACCCCTTGAGGCGTCTGGCCACAAGGGGTTTGATGTTACAAAATTAAAATATAATGTGCCCTATAACAACGATAATAGGTAAAGAAATTAACGTTCTTAGAAGGAAAATGATAAACAAATCCTTAATATTCACGGGAATCTTGGAACCTAAAATTAATCCCCCGACCTCTGACATATAGATGAGCTGCGTGACAGATAAGCAGGCAATCACAAAACGGGTGAGATCACTAGAAACCGATTCAATGAGTAATGCTGGCAAAAACATATCCGCAAAACCTATTAAAAGTGTTTCTGAAGCTGCTTTAGCATCGGGCAGCTGCATCAGCTCAAGGAGTGGAATAAAAGGATATCCTAGCCACGTAAAAAGGGGCGTGTGCTCAGCTAAAATCAAGGCAATGGTTCCAAATGTCATGACAATAGGAGCAACACCCATCCACATATCTAGTACATTTTGAAAGCCTTCTGTTACAAACTGTTTTACCCCTTTGCTATTTCCAGCCCGTTTTACGGCTAGTTCATAACCATATCCCCAGGAAGAACGACCCTCTGGAATCGTCTCGTCAAATGCTTGTTGATTTTCCCTAAAATAATCATCCTTAATTTTTGAAAGCGGTGGAATTCTAGGCATTATGAGGGCTGTTACAGCTCCTGACGCTAATACCGTTAAATAAAAGGGAATAAACATATGCTCTAGATGCACTTGTTCAATGACAACAATACAAAACGTAATGGATACAACCGAAAAAGTCGTTCCAATAACAGCTGCTTCCCTTTTCGTATAATAGCCTTGCTCATATTGTTTACTCGTAAGCAAAACACCAATTGTACCGTCGCCCAACCAAGATGCAAGATTATCGATAGATGAGCGACCTGGTAAGGTGAAAAGGGGACGCATTACCTTTTGCAGCACTGTACCAAAAAGCTCTAGCAAGCCAAAATTTAAGAGTAAAGGTAGTAGTAAGCCTGCAAATAAAAAGACCGAAAATAAAATATGCAGTAGATCCCTAAGTAAAAGACCGCCTGTTGCCGCTGAATAAATAGCTTCAGGGCCAATTTGATAGTAGGTAAGGATTGCAAAAACAGCCCCCAAAATTCGAACAATGGTCCAAAACCAGGATACATGCAATAAACTGTTTAAGAAAGGTGATAAGTTGCTTTTCTTTATAAATAATTTAAATAGTAAAGATAGAATAGCTGTGACCGTAATAATAACGGTCATAATACGGGTTAATTGATCTCCGAGTAGCTCCTGTAGCCAATTGGCTAACAGTGCAACAGGGATAGTGAGACTCCCTTCGTATGAAATCGGAGTCATAAAAAAGAATATCCCAATTAACGAAGGAATAATAAACTTAAGATGATTGCTAAGCATGCTGTAAACAAACCTTTCTAATCGATAAGGTAAATGCCAATTTAGCTTACCCAATATATCGTTTTAAAATCCTGTCTACGCTTCTGCCATATCCTTCACCAAATAGGTTGAGGTGAACAAGTAGATAATATAGCTGGTAGAGAGGTTGAATATCTTTATAGTAAGTAGGAATTGGAAAAACATCCTCATATGCGTGATAAACGGTTGAGGAAAAGCCGCCAAATAGCTCAGTAAAAGCCAATTCGAAAAGGTGATCCCCGTATAGTACAGATGGGTCAATCAAATAAGGCTTCCCAGCTGGCCCTACAATCCAGTTTCCGCCCCAGAGGTCACCGTGTAATAACGATGGCTTGGGAGAGTGGTTGAGCCATTGGTCTAAGTGATTCAGTAGCTTCTCCATTTGACGTTTTCTTTGGCCTACTATTTTACCTGATTGAATCCCCGTTTTATATTGCGGGGTTAACCGACAATCTCGATAATAAGCTACCCAATTCTCATATAGGCCATTGGGGTGTGGGAGTTCCCCGATAAATGTATCCTCTTCAAAACCGAAGTGACTGCCTGTTGTTTTATGTAGACTCGCTAAAGAATGCCCTAGCTGTTCATCAGTTTGGGCTGTCTTTTCGCCTTCAATCCATTCTAAAACAATTACTCCAGTTTCATCTGGAGCAGGATTATTATAAAAGTAAACTTGGGGAACGTCAATGGTGTTGGATTCCTCAATGAACTGAAGACCCTTTGCTTCGGCTTGAAAGAAGTGGGGAGAGACGCCTGTGTTCGTTTTGATGAAAAAACGGGATTTGGTTGTTTCTACGTAGTAGGCGTTGTTGATTGAGCCGCCTGAGATTGGAGTAACTTTTGTAATAGGGTTTTGGTGCTGAATTTGATTAAGTAAGTTGGAGATGAATTTATGCAATTTATAGGCCTCCTTTTCCCTTTATTTTAGCAATAGAACTGGGCAAAGAGAAAGGGCATCCGTAATGGATGCCCTTTTGTCTAATCATTTATTCTTTATTTTTATTCTTACCATTGTCCTTGAATATAACTTCATAATCATATTCAACAGGATCTAAGCTATCTTGTGGTGCAGCATAATACGTATGCATGTAATTGTTGCCATCCTTAAATAGCTGACGAAGTTGAAGTGCATCTTCTTCGGTTACGTTGTAAGGATCAACATGGAACACTTTGTACTTTCCGTTTTTCTCGTTAATGAAGGTTGTACCATATTCTACATAGTTTTCTTGAACCTCATCTACTGACTTCAACCCGTCTAGACTTGAGCCGTCATAGGATAAGCCGATTTCAGGAATTTCGATGTTATCCACATACCAACCAGTGTCGTTGTAACCCCAGTCAGTTAGATAACGGAAGGAAACGTGTACTTTTTGACCAGCGTACTCGCTTAAGTCAAATGTTTCCTTTTGCCAATCTTCATAATGACCAGTAAATCCTGGTAGATTGTCTTTAATCTTTGGATAACCTTCAGCTACTACATCAGAACGTGTATTTTCATTGGCTAAGGAGGTCCAAGTGTCACCACCATCTGTGGAAACTTGAACTACACCAAAATCCCATTGCTCTTCAATATCAATGAAATTATCAAAAGATAAAGTTGCTTCCGATACATTACTTAAATCAGCTTCAAATACCATGGTGTTATCTGCTTCGTGGCCTTCACTACCCCAATAAACTTGGTTATCAGAGCCTAATGGGTCTGTAGTTGTTTTCCACTTAGTACCAAAGAAGTCAACACCGTTAAACTTAATGGTATCGATCTTTTCATCAAAATCTAGCTTTTTATAATCTCCGCCCCAAGCAGGAACGCCTTCTTTTTCATATTCTTTCACTTCTTCAAATTTAACGGTTTCTCCACGTGGAGTTCCATCTTCCTCTAAAATATCGTTGCGAAGGTCAATGTTTTCAAAGCCATAAATACCGTTTTTACGGCTTGAATCATCAATTAGTAAAGCGGTAGAGAAGCGCTTATATACATCCTGGAAATCTAAATTAATGTTGTTGTTTTCATATGCTTGGTTATAGCTTTCAATACTGTTTGCTTCGTTAGTGGCAACTTCACGAATAAATTCTTGTCCAAAGCGCTCATAGTTGTAAAGAGTAAATAATTGTACGAGTGCATAGTCGGCGATAGTTTCTGGACCTGTTTCCGCACTATAGTGCTCATCCCAAGCGGTTAAAGAGTTTTCAGGATGATCCAGTAAAAATTTAATGGAACCAGTATCTAATCCATACCCACCAAGGAATTCAGAGAAAGTAGACATTCCTTCATTCAACCAAGTGGTTTCATCACTATCGTTGTCGTCATGGATTAAGTGTTGCAACTCGTGAATAGTAGTTCCGTAGAATGTGTTTTCTAGGCGTTCTTCCCAGTTGTTTGTGTCGATGGTGATGATGTTACGGTCGTGATACATTTCAAGTGTTGACCAGTAGAAACCTGCAACAAAGAATGGGTAGTCTGGGTCTTGATAGTTTTCATCTTGAATGTTATCCACTAGCATGACAATTTTGTCTCCGTCACCTTTATAAAAACCTTCAGGAACAATTCCTAAATCCTCTAGGACTGCATTCGTTCCATCATGACTGTCTGGTGTACCAAAAAATCCAGTATCTGTAGGATAAATGTTGCTATCAAACTCGTCCCGAAGTTTATCTACTTGTTCTTGAGTTACAATGTGTGCTGGCCGATCATCAGGGAAGGAAAGGTCATTTGCAACCCAAATTTCAACATGTTCACCAACACTACGGAGAGTGAAATTCTTAAATGATAGATTACGAGTTAAAAATGGTTTGGTCCCACCGTTATAAGTAAAGTTACCATCTGCACTTTCAGATTTTGCTTCTCCTGTTTCATTAAAATTAATTTCATCAGCTTGTGCTTTAATCTTTTCCCTTGCTTCCTTTTGGAAATCCTCATCCTCCGCTAACTTATTCAAGTACCCATCAATATCCACTCGATCCGTATAACGCTCGGTATCAAAGTTAGCGTACTTGGATGTTGCTTGTCCATCTGTTGTTGCTGCAGTTGCCGGTGCACCTAGTCCGAGTGTCAATGCACCAATTGATAATAGGGAAACAATTTTCTTCTTCATCCATTAACCTCCTATTAATCTATTAATTTTTAAGTATAACTTCTATACTATCATTTCAAATTTTCTAATTATTTTGAATAGCTATATTGACTTATATTTGCGACGAAATGCGCACGATTACTAGGTCTTTGGTAGGTTTCTTTCTACAACTTCTAAGCAAAAATAACTGTTTTTTGGAAAAACGGACATAAAATAGCATTATTAGTAATATAATTTCCAAAAAATTAGAAAATTTTATCAACAAATAGAAGATTTCGTTGTATAATGATAGATGGGTTGGTATTTTTGTAAGGGGGAAGGGCATGAATACCAAATTTGATTTTGAAAATCTTGTTGAGGAATTTGAGGGAAAGCTTGGCCGCAAATTGAATCAGCAGGAGACAGAGTTTTTATATTCCATTTTTCTTAGATACTTAGAAGAGTATGGCGGAAATCAGCGCAAAGCGAAATGATTTTCAAATGGAAAACACCTTGTTATCCACAACAAGGTGCTTTTTTTGTTCTTAGGCATACTATTCAATGATCTGTAGCTCTTTGGGAAACTTTGTTAGAGTTTCATATCCGTCTTTAGTTACGAGTACATCATCTTCAATTCGAACTCCACCGAGATCTGGGAGGTAAATGCCTGGTTCAATGGTATAAACCATTCCTTCCTTCAGTGTTCCATCATTTTTATGACTAATAGAAGGGAACTCATGAACATTAATTCCCATTCCATGACCAATTCGGTGCGGGAAGAAATCTCCATAGCCTGCATCTTTGATGATATTGCGGGCAACATGATCTAAATCACCGATTCGAAAGCCTGGCTTGCTTGCCTCAAGTGCAGCTAGCTCGGCTTTTAGAACAGTCTGATAGATCTCTTTTTGTTTTTCTGTGACTGATTTGAAGGCTACCGTTCTGGTGATATCTGAGCAGTATCCATCTAATACAACGCCGAGGTCAAACAACACCATGTCACCAGGCTTTAGTTTACGATCACCAGGGTTGCCATGAGGATCACCAGATTTTTCACCGAATAGAACCATGGTTGAAAAGGACATTTCACGAATTCCCTTTTTCTTTAGCTCATATTCGATTTTGGCTAAAACCTCCATTTCACTTATACCTTCTTCAAGTGCGTCGACACCCACCTGAACCCCGAAGTCAGCAATTTCTGCTGCCTTGCGAATAATCGCAATTTCCGATTCATCTTTCACTACACGCATTTCATTTAATTGTTCTTCTACTGAAACGACTTCTACCTTTGGAAAGAAGGATAGGAATTGTTCGCTGCGTCTATATGTAAGAACATCCTTTTCCATAGCCACTTTTTCCACTTGGCCAAGTTCCTTCGTTTCAAACTTTGATTTTAATAACTCCCATGGATCTTCATCATCAGAATACCCGATAATGTCATATTCCCATCCGGCACGCTTTAGTTGTCCAGACTCCATCGCAGGTAAGATAAAGACAGGCTCCGCTTGCTTAAAAAGAAAAATGCCCATTAGCCGTTCGTGAGGGTCGGTATAAAAATTAGATATGTAAAATACATTTTCAGTTGAATTCAAAAATGCTACATCAATGCTTGCATCTATCATCCAATCAATAATTTGGTTTAACCTATTCTTCATGTTTGTACACTCCTATCTCTTCAGAGTCAAAAAGGATTATCTACCTATATCATACGCCATATTTCATGCTGACGAAAGTAGCAGACTGCGAGCCTTTTGTGAATAGATACCTTCCTTCGTTCACAACATAACAGGAGACTAGTTGAAATAAACGCAACATATCAGAGGCAAAATTTTAAGGTATAGAGAAAGGAACATGTCTATGGAATGGCTAGCAATCCTACCTTTTATTGTCGTCATTATTTTTGCTATTTGGACAAAGCAGGTAATCCCAAGCTTGTTTTTAGGTGTACTGACAGCGGGGTATCTTTCCGAGCCTCACTGGTTAAACGGATTAACGGAAACCCTCCGCTTTGTGATTGAAAGCTTAACCGATCCCAACAATTTAAAAATCATCATCTTTTTATATTTGTTCTCGGCAGTAGTAGGAATTATGAGGATGTCTGGGGGAATTAAAGGCTTTGTGGAAACAGCCTCCAAAAAGGTCAAAGGAAGAAAAAGTGCAATTTTTTTAACATGGATTTCAGCTTTAGGTACGTTTAGTGCACCGAGCTTTCGGATTGTAACCATTGCTCCTGTGATGAAGGCGATGCGGAAAAAGGTCAACATGAAAAAGGAGGAGCTCGGATTTATTATTGAAACGACAGCCTCACCCTTAATTGTACTGATTCCGGTTGCCACTGCGTTTGTAGGCTATATGACGTCAGTGATTGAATTGTCCCTTCATCAATCCGATACAGAACAGGATGCCTATGGACTCTTTTTAAGTAGTATTCCCTATAATTTCTTTGCCTTTGCGATGCTGGCAACGGGAGTTTATTTTGCTTTATTTCATAATGTGAAAAAATCGATCAAGGTACAGGAGGATTCCAACCAAGAAGAGGAGGACTGGGTTGATTGTCACCCAGCTGTTGCTAAGGACCTTCCTGCCAAGCCATTGAACTTGCTTTTACCATTGGCGAGTGTCATTTTATCTACATTCTTTTTCATGTATTTTTTAGGGTTAAAAAGTGGTTCTCGAGGATTGGAGGTATTTCTTGAGGCCAATGTGCTAGATGCTATGGTATTAGGTCTGCTTTTTACTGCGGTGTGGCTGTTAGTTTATTTGTTACGAAATCATAAATTAAAAACGATGATGGAGAACTTTGTTGACGGTGGAAACGAAATGATGGGAGTTATTGTATTACTTGTATTAGTTTGGGCATTAAGTGTCGGATCAGAGGCTTTAAATTTTGCCGATATTGTGTCTTCTTCCTTATCATGGATTCCTCCTAGCTTCGTAGGCGGCCTATTATTTATTGTCGGCTGTGCATTAAGCTATTTTATCGGGTCATCCTGGGGAACCTGGGGGATTTTAATGCCGGTTGGTGTATCTCTTGCCCAGGTGTCGGGAATGGATTTGGCCTATGTCATCGGGGCCGTATTTGCGAGTGGAACCTTTGGCGCATTTGCATCGCCGTTAAGTGATGATACCAATACAACGGCCGGAATATTAGATTTGAACCCGATGCAGTATGCTAAATTCAAACTAAAACCGGCTCTCATTGCAGCCGGTATTGCAGGTGTATTATTTTTCGTAGTTCCATTCGTGTTGGATCTCTAGGTTTGATTTCTTGTTCGTGATTGCGCGATAAACTGACCACTGCAGCGTAAAGAGAAAGCACGCAGCAATTTCTAAATTTATAAAATAGATAAAGCCACTACCAAAGAAGCTTAACGGGGTAGTGGCTTCTGGTGTTTGGTTTAAATATAAATAATTCGATCCAAGTGCGCCATTAACAGCCGCCATTAGTAAAGCATAAACATTCAAATATCCGAATGTCTCGAGCACATGCTTAAAGGTTACACGTCTGTTCATATAAATGGAAACTAAATAGATTCCGGTCCAAGAGATGATCATATGATGGATAAAAAATTTCATAAACCGGTAATGCGGAAATGCATGTGGGAGTTCAGGTGTAACAAGTGCGAGCATGGCTGGAATAATCCCAATAAAAAAGGTGATTTGGACAAGCTTTTGATTTTTGGTCATTAGGGCCAACATCCCCAAAATCGAAGCGATGCCACATAAATGTAATGGCAAATGTTCCACTGTATTCCATACTCCATTAACTACTGCCCAGGTTTGATAGGAAATTTCAGATAGTAGCAGTAGGGTGAATAAACTCCATCGAAGGACTTCATTTATTCCTTTGTGGTTTTTAATTTGTTGAAAAAAGCTGATAAACAGAATAATTCCTAGGATATATAGTCCGAGCATGATGATATGGCTGATTGAAAAAGCCTGAAATGGTTCTGTCATGATATTTCCAAACCAATTCTCCATCCCAATTCCCCCTATTAAAATTAGGATATCACGGTTGCTTCAGAGTGTCAGCACCTCAGGTTAGAAAGATTCATTTCCCAGAGTACCCAAATGTAGGCACTGAACATAGGATATTTAGCAAAAGAAAAACCGTAAGCGATTACAATTAATCATTTATTTTCAACAAGTAAGGAGGCTTTTTAATTTGGCTAAATCAATGATTACGGACAAAAAAGTACGGAATTTTATCAATGGAGAATGGGTTGATGGGAAAGGGGAAGAGAGTACACCGGTAACTAATCCGGCAAATGGGCAAAAAATTGCTCAAGTACCACTTTCCACTTTAGAGGATGTAAATGCCGCGGTGAAAGTAGCGGCTCAGGCACAAAAGGATTGGGCGCAGGTTCCCGCTCCCCAAAGAGCAGAGATTTTGTATCAGGTTGGGCATTTAATGAAGGAACGCAAGGAAACCCTATCCAAAATTTTAACCATGGAAAATGGCAAGGTGTTAGAAGAAGCTCGTGGGGAGGTTCAGGAAGGAATAGACATGGCGTTTTATATGGCAGGAGAGGGACGTCGTCTGTTTGGTCAAACCACGCCATCTGAATTAAGGGATAAGTTTGCCATGAGTGTAAGGGCACCAGTTGGAGTAGTAGGCATCATTACGCCATGGAATTTTCCAATTGCCATCGCGACTTGGAAGTCCTTTCCGGCTATTGTTGCAGGAAATGCTGTCATCTGGAAGCCCGCAACAGAAACACCGTTAATGGCCCATGAAATGACTAAAATTTTTCATGAAGCAGGCTTACCTGAGGGTGTTCTCAATGTAGTCTATGGTACGGGGTCAAAGGTGGGGGAGGCCATGGTCGACAACGATGGCATTCGGGTGATCTCGTTTACAGGCTCAAATGAAGTAGGGCGAACGATTGCTAGCAAGTGTGGGTTAAAGCTGAAAAAGGTGTCCTTAGAAATGGGCGGCAAAAATGCGGTAATTGTGATGGATGATGCGGATTTAGATTTAGCCGTAGAAGGCATTTTATGGAGTGCGTTTGGTACGAGTGGGCAGAGATGTACAGCCTGCAGCCGAGTGATTGTCCATGAGGATGTAAAGGAGGACTTAGAAGATAAACTGCTAGCCGAAATGAAAAAGCTAACCATTGGAGACGGACTGGATGAGAGTGTGAAGGTTGGACCCGTCATCAATGCACAAGGGCTAGCTAAGATTGAGAAATATATAGACATTGGAAGGGAGGAAGGAGCCAAATTATTAGCAGGCGGCCATGTGATGAATGAGGAACAATTCCAGGGTGGCAATTATTTTGCACCAACCCTTTTTACAGATGCTACCCCAAATATGCAAATAGCGCAGGAAGAAATTTTTGGTCCTGTAGTGTCCCTTATTCCTGTTAAGAGCTTTAAAGAGGCGATTGAGGTCAATAATCAAGTTGATTTCGGTCTTTCCAGTTCTATTTTTACGAGGGATGCCAATCAAGTGTTTGCGGCTCAGCGGGATTTAGATACAGGGATTGTATATGTGAATGCAGGAACAACTGGAGCGGAAATTCACCTGCCATTTGGGGGGACGAAGGGAACGGGGAATGGTCATCGTGATTCAGGGACCGCAGCCCTAGATGTGTTTACGGAATGGAAGGCTGTCTATGTCGATTACAGCGGCAAATTACAACGAGCTCAGATTGATATTGACTAAGGAGGGTGATGAATCTATGAAAATAGCAGTTCTAGGAGCAGGCTTAATGGGCAAGGAGGCAGCCCGCGATTTGGTCAATAGTGATAAGGTAGAGTTCGTTGGATTAGCTGATATCGATTTGGAGCAGGGCGAAAAAGTATGTCAGCAGCTAAACTCGCCTAAAATTCAGGCATACCAGGTAGATGCAAGTAACCCAGATGAGCTCGCTGAATTTATGCAGACATTTGAAGTCGTCATTAATGCCTTATTTTACACGTTTAATGAGCAGGTCGCTAAAACAGCTATAGAGGTTGGCGTTCATTGCGTTGATTTAGGAGGACACATTGGTCATATTACAGATTCTGTTTTGCAGCTACACGAGGATGCTAGGCGGGCCAATGTAACCGTCATTCCAGACTTAGGAGTGGCTCCAGGAATGATAAATATTTTATCAGGATATGGGGTGAGCAAGTTAGACGTTGCCGAATCAATTCATTTGTATGTCGGAGGAATCCCTGTTCATCCCGAGCCACCGCTGGAATATAATCATGTATTTTCCATGGAAGGGCTGATGGACCATTATACAGACCCAGCGCTCATCATTCGAAATGGAATGAAACAGGAAATCCCATCGTTATCTGAGGTGGAGAACATCTATTTTGAGAAATTTGGTCCCTTAGAAGCCTTTCATACTTCAGGGGGAACCTCAACTCTCCCACATTCCTTCCCCCATTTAAAAACCCTAGAATACAAAACGATTCGTTACCCGGGTCATGCAGAGAAATTTAAGCTGTTGGTAGACTTAAATTTAACGAGAAAAGAGCTTCAAGTTAACGGTTCAACTGTATATCCGCGAAAGATTCTATTAAAGGTGTTGGACCCTATTTTAGATTTAAAGGATAAAGATGATGCAGTGCTTTTAAGAGTCGTGGTTGGTGGGCTTAAGGGCGGTAAGGAGGTCTGCTATCAATACGAAATGATGACCTTTAAGGACAGACAACGTCAAACTACAGCTATGGCACGTGCAACGGCCAATACGATTTCGGTTGTGGCTCAAATGATTGGTGAGCAGTCCATTACGAAAAAAGGGGTTTATCCACCAGAAAAAATCGTGCCGGGAAGACTTTATATTCAAGAAATGGCGAAAAGAGGGGTGAAAATTAAGGAGGATATAGTTTAAATGAGAGGTTGCCTGTTATTGGAGACAGGCAACCTTTATGGTTATTCAGGATCCCATGCTGGTAGTGTTTTGTTTAGTGGTTTGTCTTTTCGATAGCCTAGAGCATATTCGGCTTGCATAATGGTATGAATTTCGCGGGTTCCTTCATAGATCACAGGTGCTTTGGAATTTCTAAGATATCGCTCGACTGGGTATTCGTTGGAGTATCCGTACGCCCCATGAATTTGCACAGCATCATCGGCAGATTTGTTGGCTATATCACAGGCCTGCCATTTTGCTAGTGAGGTCTCTCTTGTGTTCCGTTTCCCTTGGTTCTTGAGCTCTCCAGCCCTATACACAAGCAGGCGACTCATTTGTAGACCTGCCTCCATATTGGCAATCATTTGTTGGACGAGCTGATGTTTTCCGATTTCTTTGCCAAACGTTTCTCGTTCATGACAGTATTTCACGCTTGCCTCAAGACAGGCCATAGTGAGTCCACATGCCCCGGCTGCTACTGTGAATCTTCCATTATCCAATGCGGACATGGCAATCTTAAATCCTTCTCCCTCTTCCCCGAGCAAGTTCTCTTTTGGAACTCTGACCTCATCAAAGAATAATTCACCTGTGTTTCCGGACCTGATCCCAAGCTTCCCTTTGATAGCCTTCGATGAAAAGCCTGGCATGGTTCTCTCCACAATAAAAGCTGATATGCCGTGGTGCTTTTTCTTTGAGTCTGTTAAGGCAAAGACGATAAAGTGATCGGCAACATCACAGAGGGAAATCCAGGTTTTCTGCCCGGAAAGAATGTAATCATCCCCATCCTTTACGGCCGTCGTTTGCATAGCCGCAACATCGGATCCCGCTCCAGGCTCTGTTAAGCCAAAGGCACCAATTTTTTCTCCTTTAGCCTGGGGTGTAAGGTATTTATTTTTTTGTTCTTCAGTTCCCCATTGCAAAAGTGTCATGCTATTTAGCCCTGTATGTACAGAAACGGCGGTACGGAATGCGGTATCCCCACGCTCTAGTTCCTCACAAACAATAGCTAGAGAATTGTAGTCCATGCCACTCCCGCCGTATTGTCTAGGGATACAAACACCCATTAATCCAAGCTCAGCCATTTGCTTGTGGAGGGATTGGTCATAGCGCCCCTCTTCATCCCACTTTGCGATGTGTGGGAGGATTTCTTTGTTTACAAAGTCTCGTACGGTTTTTCTTAATAGTTGCTGTTCTGCACTCAATTCAAAATCCATTTTATTCACTCCTTTCTATGAATCTATTCATTTCCATCATAGTATATGTAAGTGGATATTAATAGTTATAATTTTTTAATTTATTAGACATGTAAACGCATCCGCGGTAAGGGTGTATAAAGTTTTTTGGGATTCTTCATTTTTTGACAAAAATCTATTTACAAATATACAAATCAATGTATAATTATTAACTACAACGAATAAATATACTAAAATTAATTCAAAGGAGACTTACAAAATGAAAAAATTAGCCATGCTATTTATAGGAATTGCACTTATATCATTAGTTGCTTGTGGAAGTGAGGATACATCAGGCAGTGCAGAGGAATTACAGGAGCTTACCATCGCTACAGATGCTGCCTTTGCACCTTTTGAATATATGGATAAAGGTGAAATAACAGGCTTTGATGTTGATTTTGCGACAGCAGTATTGAAGGAAGCAGGATATCAAGCAAACTTTGAAAATGTAGGATGGGAAACGATGCTGCAGGATGTGAAGAACGAAAAGGCTGACTTGGCTGTTGCGGGGATTACGATTACAGATGATCGGAAGGAAACCTATGATTTTTCTCTACCATACTTTGAGTCTACTCAATTAATCTTAGTACCTGAGGATTCATCAATTAGTAGTGTAGCGGACCTAAAAGATAAGCAAGTAGGGGTTCAAATTTCAACAACAGGTGCAACAGCTGCTGAAAAAATCTTCGGAGCGAATTCAGACCAAGTGAACCAATATGACAAAGTTCCACTTGCGATTATGTCCATGCAGCAGGGTGATGTAGACGCAGTCATCGTGGATAATGTGGTCGCACAGGAGTATATTAAGAATAATCCAGATGAGGCTATTAAGGCAGTAAACGATTCTTCGGCCTTTGACTCTGAGTATTACGGATTCATGTATCCAAAAGATAGTGAATTAGCGAAAGAATTAAATGAAGCGATGAACACCGTATTTGAAAATGGAACATATGAAAAAATTTATGAAGACTGGTTCGGACAAAAACCAGACATGAGCACTTTAACACAGTAAAAATTTACCGCATGTGGGGTCAGACCCCACGTGCCTTAAAGCGCTAAAGCATTAGGGGGAAGTCAGCATGAATATAAGATGGGATATTATAGAAGAATATATGCCTTTTTTCTTAAAAGGAACGTTATTGACAATAGGTATTTCACTAGCCGGGATCCTCATTGGGGTTTTGTTAGGCTTGTTTGTAGCCCTTGGCCGTATGGCACCGAATAAGCTGCTACGTTTTCCGTTTCTAGCCTATATAAACTGTTTTCGAGGTACACCTGTCCTAGTGCAACTATTTATTGTTCACTATGCTCTTCTACCATCTATATATCCTGATGCAACAGCCATGGTCTCTGCGATAGTTACACTGAGCTTAAATTCATCAGCATATGTGGCGGAGATCTTTAGAGCGGGTATTCAATCAATCGCCAACGGCCAAACCGAAGCCGCTCGCTCTCTAGGCATGAATAAGGTTCAAACCATGAGATACGTTATATTACCCCAGGCTGTTCGGAGAATGGTTCCACCGCTCGGGAATGAATTTATCACCCTTATTAAAGAGTCGTCGTTAGCTTCTGTCATTGCGGCTAAGGAATTAATGTACTGGGGGGATGCCGCAGTTGGCCAGTACTACGTCGTGTGGGAACCGTATATCACCGTGGCGGTTATCTATCTCATTATTGTGCTCGGTTTAACGTATTTGCTACAGGTAGTAGAAAAAAGATGGGTCCAAGCGTAATCGAATATATTTCTTATGGAAGTGCTCCAAGTTTAGCTTGGGGCTTTTTTTTATATAAGGAACTTATCCATTTGTCACTCACCAATTCAATCATGCAACCAAAGGAGCAACTGGTTTGATAGAAGTTACAAAATAACAGGATTGTTAAAAGCAGGCGCTGAGCTAAGGCGTCTGCTTTATGTAATTTGAGCAGAGATGACCATGGGAGTGGGAGACGAGGGAGATGTGAATGTTTAAATTTGTGACGTGAATATAAGCTGGAGTGACTTGAATATCGTATGAAGTGACTGGAATATGCGGTATTGACGGAATTGAGAGGAGAGGTGACGTGATTAGAGTGACTGGTACTTGAAAAAGAAAATTACTGACAGTAATAATCCACGAGGCGACCGAAATCCAAGGGTAAACTGACCTGATCCCCCTATCCACCGCCTACCTAGTTCATCCCACCCCACAATCATGTTATAATAAACCAGACATTTAACATAAAGGAGGCAGATAGAAGTGCCGGTTTCAGATCAAAAAGTACTCCGCAAAATGATGAATGAAGTCCAAAAGGCGATGGAAAACCAACATGATGCAACAAAAATGAAGGAACACATTAAATCAGTCCGGTTATTAACCGATTTGTTTATAGATGAAGAATCCTCAACAAGTGAAACAGATGTTTTAGCCAAGCTTACAGAGGAAAAACAAATGAAAACTCAGGCTGTACAACCACAAGAGACCCGTCAAATGCAACAAACAGGACAACAATCAATCGACCATGAAGGAGCAAACGGATCCTCAATCTTTGACTTTTAATCAAAAAAACACAAACAAACTAGGGGGAATAAGTTTATGAAGTTATTTATAATTCTAGGGGCCATTAATGGCTTTCTTGCTGTTGCTTTAGGTGCCTTTGGTGCCCATGGCCTCGAAGGAAAATTGAGTGCAAAAATGCTTGCTACGTGGGATAAAGCTGTGACCTATCAAATGTTCCATACAGTCGCATTGTTTATTACAGGTATTCTCGCTTTAAAATTGAATCAATCCTTAACAGGAGCGGGTTGGTTTTTCTTTATCGGAATTCTGTTGTTTTCTGGTAGTTTGTATATCTATTCCACTACTGCAATTAAAACGTTTGCAATGATTACACCGTTAGGAGGCGTAGCCTTTCTAATTGGTTGGATCATGCTCGGCTATGCCGTTATTAAATATATTTAAAAATATAGAAATGAAGACAATAAAAAGATTAAAAGAGCTCGAATGATTTGCTCCACAAATTGAACATGGTTTCGACGTGATTGGTAAGCGAGCCCTTCAAACATAAAGCTTAAAGATAGGGCATAAAACGCAAAAAGGAAAAATAAAGGTGTATCACTCTGCCAGAGAGCTAAAACACCAAATAGAAAGCTAGTAAATAAGGAAAGATATTGATATTGAAAAAATTTCTCAGCCTGATGTCTCATCATGCTCTTCCTTTCAGCATAAACATTCATATATACTCGTCCCGTTTGAACGGTAAGAAAACCCCTTGTCAATAGTAAGATGACAAGGGATTTTTCTATCAATCTTCTTTTTCGTCATCCATGTGATTATTACGCAAATGGATATTGATATTCAAGTTCTTCATCAAAGGTTACATAATCGAGATAAATCATTAATAGAAGGTAGCGACGACCTGTCTGTGGATCACTTAACACAATATGGTCTCGACCAGCCGCTTCTATGATTCCTTTGAACACTTTGGCATTCCATTGGGTGTTATTTTCAAAAGTCATGTAAACCGTTGCCATTTTACCTCGGTTTAAACGTAAAATATTTTCAATGTAGGACTCTTCCTCAAATGGGACACCACCATTTTGTCCCATACCTGCATCAGGTCCTATAGGTGCTCCAGATGGTGGCATTTGCTGCATTCCACCAGGCATTTGCCCCATACCGCCTGGCATCTGCTGCATCCCATCAGGCATTTGACCCATTCCACCTGGCATCATTCCAGGCATCATACCTCCTGGGGCCATTCCTTGTGGCATACCTCCTTGTTGACCTCCTGGGAAACCTCCTTGAAATCCAGGTGCTTGTGCTTGCGGCTGCTGCTGTGGACCGCCTTGAAATGGTGCGCTAGGGCCTTGCCCCATACCATTTGATGCATTTTCTTCAGCCATTACATGGACACTCCTTTCTAAAATACAGTTGGACATTCTGATTGAGTAGGTGAAAAGAAACAATGGGATTTATATCTACCTGTGTTCCACTGTCCAAACCACTGTGCCGGACAGCTTCCTTCAGGCATGAAAAACCATAAAGAATTGGTAGCGGGATGTTCCCGTCTTCCTCTTAATACTTTAAGGGCTAAATCTAAATCTTTACTTCTAGCTCTTTGATAAAAATAACTTTTCTGTGTTGCTTCAAAGCCACCAGGTGATTGGTACACCATGTCATTTATGGTGCGTATGTCTTTAAAATCCAGGCAATCAGCACGTACACGGTTGACCCCGGTATTTCCAACCATTAACATCCCTAGCTGCCCATCACCTTCAGCCTCAGCACGCATTAGTCTTGCTAATAATTTTTGACCTGCAGCAGTAAAGGGAATCACTGCCAAATAGATCACCTCACTTTACCTAGGCTAAGTGTTCGTGATTTTTCAAACCAGCTTCAATAGGGGTTCCTCTCATGGTCTAATCCATATATGCCTAATAGACATTACACCTTAGTCTATGTCGTAAAATGGGTGAAAGTTCCAAAAAAATATACCTTTACCTATAAAATTTATATGCTTCATAACGTGGGATATGCATGAGGATGCAAAGAGGAATCATAAAAAAACCCTATGTTCAACATATGTAAACATAGGATTTTTAGAACTTATTTAGTTGAATTTTTTACACATGAAGCAAGGGTACAAGCTCATCAAATGTTTTGCGGTGGCCCACATAGAAGGAACCAAATTCAGCAAATCGTGCACTTACTTCATCAAAGCGCATTTCATAAATCAATTTTTTGAACTGTAGTACATCATGTGCAAATAAAGTGACGCCCCATTCCCAATCGTCAAAGCCAACGGACCCAGTAATAATCTGGCGTACTTTACCAGCATACTTACGGCCAGTTTTTCCGTGAGCGTACATGAGCTTACCGCGCTCTTCCATAGAAAGAGAATACCAGTTATCATTCCCTTCACGACGCTTGTCCATTGGATAGAAACAAACATGATTCCATTTTGGTAAAATCGGCTTTAACCTTGCTTGAATCTCAGGGTCCGTTTCTGGATCTTTATCCTTTGCCATGTAAGAGGATAACTCTACAACGGAAACATATGAGTATACAGGCTCAGTAAATTCGGCAAATTTGGTTTTATTAAAGGCAGTTTCGATTTCATTTAATTCTTCCATAGTTGGTCGAAGGTGCATAAACATGAGGTCAGCTTTTTGACCAACAATGGAATAAACGCCAAAGCTACCTAATTTGATTTGCTCCCTTTCCTGCCATTTTTCATATTCATTTCTAAGTTCTGCAAGGGCTAGTTCGCGTTCTGTAGCAGATGCCTCTTTCCATGCCGCCCAATTAATGGTACGGAAATCATGCAGGCAATACCAGCCATCTAAGGTTTCAACTGCTTCACTCATCTATATCGCTCCTTTTTCCTTCGTACATACTTTCCATGTTTAATATAACACAAGTTATTGGCAATATTAAAAACATAAACACGCTGTAAATACGACAAATTTGTGTACAAAGTGATTAGAATCCTCTAGTCATTAAAATACATCAAACAGGGAATAGTAAGAAGGGATAGCTGGAAGGATATGGGATATAGCAAAATGATTTCATTAATACAGCAAATAGGTTAAAATATATAACAGATGCAGATTTTAGGAGGGAAACCCATGAGTGATCTGTTTACAACCTTAAAAGAAAAATTACATAATAATGATAGAAAAATCGTATTGCCTGAAGCTTCCGATGAACGTGTTATTGAAGCTGCAGGTAAACTTTCTGAGGAAGGTGTTGTTACGCCTGTACTAATCGGAAATGCGGATGAAGTAAAACAGAAAGCAGAGCAGCTTAATGTCAATGTGGACAATTGTCAAATCGTAGACCCAGAGAACTATGACAAATTTGATGACATGGTCAATGCCTTTGTGGAGAGAAGAAAAGGGAAGGCAACAGAAGAGAAAGCACGTACTGTTTTGAAGGATGAAAATTACTTCGGAACAATGCTTGTCTATATGAATGAAGCGGATGGTCTAGTCAGTGGTGCGGCTCATTCAACAGCAGATACCGTGCGCCCAGCCCTACAAATCATTAAAACGAAGGAAGGAATTAAAAAGACTTCCGGAGTATTCATTATGGTGCGCGATGATGAAAAGTATGTGTTCGCTGATTGTGCTATAAACATCGCACCAAACAGTGAGGATCTAGCAGAAATTGCGGTAGAAAGTGCACAAACAGCTAAGCTATTTGATATTGACCCACGTGTCGCGATGCTAAGCTTCTCTACGAAGGGATCAGCTAAATCTGAGGAAACAGAAAAAGTGGAAAATGCCATTCAACTAGCCAAGGAAAAGAATGCTGATCTTGTGGTAGATGGTGAGTTCCAGTTTGATGCAGCCTTTGTTTCGTCTGTTGCGAAAAAAAAGGCACCAGATTCTCCAATCCAAGGAGATGCCAATACGTTTATTTTCCCAAGCTTAGAAGCAGGAAATATTGGCTATAAAATTGCACAACGTTTGGGTAACTTTGATGCGGTGGGTCCAATTTTGCAGGGACTTAATCAGCCTGTGAACGACCTGTCAAGAGGCTGTAGTGCCGATGATGTTTATAAGCTATCCATTATTACGGCGGCTCAATCTATAGGATAATACAAAAAAGGTGTAAGCAATTTGTTTTTCAACATTTGCTTGCACCCTTTTTTTATCCAAACACTTTTTCATTTCTCTCCACCATCTGTTCAAGTCGCTTCTCGAACCAGACTAACTCCTGGTCATTTAAGGGTTCTGTTTTGATGGTATTAGATATTTCATTTAATTTATATAAAATACGATTCCGAATGTCCTCAACTGTTATTGGTTTTCCGAGTAATTCGCTCAAAGATGCCATTGAATCTGGTTGAATATCAGGGTAGGTGAAACGAGACGATTCACCCTGTAATCCTTTTTCATAAAACTGTTGAACGAGTGCTGCCCGTTCTGAACCGGAACCATCCACACACATGTAGATTTGGACTGCAGTTCCGTCTTTGACCCGTCGTTGGGAAATGCCAGCAAATTTTTTCCCGTTAATACTGAGGTCGTAATCCCCAGGGCAATAGGACCCTACGACTTCATAGGCCTCAATATTCACCTGCTCAGGCATAAACAACTCCTTCACAAACGAGACCATGGCTTCATACCCATCGTGGATGCCGAGCTTCTTTCCAGTCGGAAAAATGAGTGAAAGGTTTAAGATGCCAGGATCAAGAACTACAGCTAAACCACCTGAATTCCTTACCACTATCTGATATCCATTAGCCTGTAAAAATTTGATTCCCTCTTGCAAATGGGGGAGACGGCTGTCAGGAATCCCGAGTACAATCGTGCGGTCATGCACCCATAATCGTGCTGTAGGAGTCGAAATCCCTTCACTAACAGACAGGCAAAGGGCGTCATCAGTCGCGAAGGATTGCATGGCGGGTATATGAATGAAATTGGATTGATCTAAAAATCGGACTTGATCAAAATGTAATATAGGATGAAGATCCTTCATGTTCTGTTCTCCTTTATGTCAATCTAACTATTCTATTATAGCAAAATATTAGGCTTGTAAGAATGATGGGTAATCAACTACACTTAGAATTAGTCACAAAAATTTTTTTATGAACCAACACCTTAGAATAAGCGCAATTGCGCACGAAATTTGTCAACACCTGAAAAAGTCAAGGTGTTTTTTTGACGATAAATTTTATATAATAAAACAAAGTTAAACGGAATCTAATGCGGAAAGGTCGGGAAAAATGTCGTATCAGAGCGAGCAGCTAAGGGAAGAAAAAGTCTTCAAAGACCCTGTACACCGTTATGTTCATGTACGAGATCGTGTGATTTGGGATTTAATTGGTACCCCTGAGTTTCAGAGACTGAGAAGAATTAAACAGCTAGGCACTTCTTTTTATACATTTCATGGAGCGGAACACAGTCGTTTCAACCATTCCCTTGGAGTCTATGAAATTGTGAGAAGGATACTAGAGAACTTTAAAGAGCATCCGGATTGGAATGAAGATGAGCGTCTTTTATGTTTAACAGCTGGTTTATTACACGATTTGGGACATGGACCATACTCACATTCGTTCGAAAAGGTATTTAATCTCGATCACGAGGACTACACGCGTGAAATTATTTTGGGGGATACGAGCGTAAATCGTATTTTAAAGCGTGTGGATCCTAAATTTCCGCAAAACGTTGCCGATGTGATTGGTAAGACCTACTCTAATAAGCTTGTTGTGAGTATCATTTCTAGTCAAATTGATGCGGACCGTATGGATTATTTGCAGCGGGACGCCTATTTTACTGGGGTTAGCTATGGGCATTTTGATATGGAACGCATACTCAGAGTGATGCGGCCTATGGATGAACAGGTTGTCATTAAAGCAACAGGAATGCACGCCGTTGAAGATTACATCATGAGTCGCTACCAAATGTACTGGCAGGTTTATTTCCACCCTGTGACGAGAAGCTCGGAGGTTATTTTGACGAAAATTTTACACCGAGCAAAGCATTTGTATGAGCAAAATTACAAATTCAAACTTGCCCCGCTTCATTTTGAATCCTTCTTCAAGGAGGCACCAACCCTTGAGGATTACTTAAAGCTAGATGAATCGATCGTCATGTATTATTTCCAAATTTGGAAGGATGAAGACGATGAGATTTTGAGTGATTTATGTAATCGATTCGTCAATAGGCACTTATTTAAATATATTGAATTTAATCCGAACCATCAATTTGAGCAGTGGATGGAGCTACATAAGCTCTTTACAGAAGCGGGAATAAATCCAGATTATTATTTAGAAGTGGATTCATCGTCAGATCTACCGTACGATTTTTACCGCCCGGGTGAGGATGAGGAACGTTTGCCGATTCATTTGGTGATGAAAAACGATGAATTAAGAGAGCTTTCCCGCGAGTCCGATATCGTTGAGGCGATTTCAGGCAAAAAACGTACGGATCACAAACTTTATTTTCCATCTGATTTTATCGAAGCCTTATCTGATGATAGTCATATTAAAAAACGTATTTTGGAGATTTTAGAGGGATAGGAGTTGACCAATTGTGTTACAGGAACATGCCAAATTAATTACGTTCTTTTCTGAGTGCAAGGAGCTTGTGGGCAGAAAAAGATTGCAAAAGATGATCTACATCTTAAAAAAGTGTCAGTTTCCTTTTTCGGAACGATATCAGTTTCACTTCTATGGTCCTTATTCCGAAGAGCTAACTTTAAGAGTGCAAGAACTTATCAATCTCGGATTTTTACAGGAAGAAAAGGAAAAGAAAAGTGGCTACTATCAATATCGTTACACCCTAACAGGTGAGGGCGAAAAGTTTTTGGATCACTACAACCTAGATATGCCGAATATGGATGAACATATTGAAAAAATGAGTGAGACAAGCTCCCGGTTTCTAGAGCTCGTTTCCACGATGCTGTTCTTTGAAGGGATGCCGAAAGAGGAAGTAGAAGAAAAAGTGCTAACCGTGAAGAAGAAACAGAATTATACGAGCGAAGAGCTGCAGCAGGCTTGGAACTTTATTGGCGATATGGGTATTCAGCATTAAAAGATGAAGGAATCCACCCGGAGATGAGGAAGGGGTGGATTTTTTCTCATCTTGTGAGGACTGAGCCTGATGCTGGCTTGGTGTTTGGCTAAAAATGGCGCTGAGTGCTTGGGCTAAAGAGAACCGGGAAAATGCTGAAGATTTAACGTGTTTTGCTAAAGGTCTCCGATTATGCTGAAGCTTGTCACAGGTACGCTTGAGTTTACTGCAGACAAGCTGAAGAACAAGGATTAATGCTAAAGTCTCAGCTAGTTTTACTAGTCACCTCTCGATTAACACCTGTAGCTTAAGCAAAATTACACCCGGAAATATCAGAAAGTTTAAATAATACTGAAACAAAAGACTCACATCATCCGTCTATTGTATATAAGAAAATGCTACTAGGGGTGGACTTATGAAATTTATCAAACCATTCATTTATTACATATTAGGAATCGTTGGCATATTGTGTATTAGTATTATGCCTCAGGTGTTTCAAACTCGAGGATTAACTGACATCAAAGGTTACTTTATCGATTTAAGTCAGTTTTTCAAACAGTTCGTTAACCCTGATTCATGGGTGTACATAGCAGGGCGCCCGCCGAAGGAATTTCCTTTGCTTGATGTCTTGTGGGACCCGTTTATTTATTCGATGCAAATATTACTTGGTGCCCTATTGCTAGGTTTCCTAATAGCTTTTATTTTTGCTTTTGTTGCAAACTTTTTACCGAAAGTACTGTTAAATCCAATCAAACGTTTGCTTGATTTGCTGGAATCTGTACCAGACCTTATTGTTGCCATTCTCTTACAAATGCTAGTCATTTATATTTATAAGGCAACAGGAGTCAAGATTTTTAGCATTGCAACCTATATGGATTCAAAGATTTATTTAGCCCCTATCATTACACTCGCCATTTTGCCAATGGTGTCTTTGTTCAAAGTGCTGCTCCTAATGGTAGAGGAGGAATTTTTGAAAGACTATGTAGTATTCGCAGAGAGCAAAGGGATCAAACGTAAGGCCATCATTTTACGGCATATTTTAAAAAACATTACGCCGAGTGCTTTTTATCATTCAAAAGTTATTTTATGGGGAACCTTATCAAGCCAATTTATCATTGAGAGAATCTTTAGTATAGAAGGATTGACCTTCTATATGGTCGAGGGGTTCGACCCGATTACGATAGCTGTTTCCCTCATCATGCTGTTTACACCGTTTTTTGTTTTTTACCAGTTCATTGATGTTTGGTTAGAAGAAGAACGAGTCTATGGCAAAGTGATTGGTCAAAAGAGAAGTAGATGGCGTAGGGTTCAAGCCATTCAGCCGTTAGTCAGTTTACGAAATTTCATAGAAGGCTTTGGTAGGTCCATCAAGCAAATTCGTAAACCACGGCTGCTTATGGTTTATCCATTGAAAGTATTTTTTGTTCATATGAAAAATATTAAATTTGCGATTGGTAGTCTATTTTTTATCGGTTTAATTGTCTATAGTGCTCTTTATTCCATCACGACTGATAATCATGTAGACCAGGAGAGAATCGTATATGAGGAGGATGGAGCGACAATAAAATCAGCTCCACCTCATGCACCACCTGAACCCTTTTTATTAGGGTCTGACAAGCTTGGCTTTAGCCTTTATGACCAAATAGTGATTGGGGCTAAGTATACGCTTATCTTTGCGCTTGCCATTGCGCTACTTCGTGTATTGATTGGATTTCTGATGGGTACATTTTATGCATTTCACTTAAATACAAGGGGACAAAAGTGGCTTGAGAAACTCGTAGATTCCACACATTTTCTCCCGCTCAGCATTATTGCGTATTTATTGTTGGCTCCGATTTTAATGGAAACAAGAGTCGGATTTGCCTATAGCTTTAGTGAGCGAATCATTATCGAAATCGTTATATTGACGATTTTGGTTGTTCCTTTGACTACAGTTTTAATTGGTAATGAAATGAAGCAAACCTTAAATAAAGAGTTTATTACGAGTGCAAAGGTATTAGGTGGAAGCAAATTTCACGTTTTATGGAAACACATCATTCCACACATTGGTCCAAGGTTGACGATTGTTTTCGGGCAGCAGTTTATTCAGGTACTACTCATTTTTATCCACCTTGGAGTCTTTAACTTTTTCTTCGGTGGGACGAATGTTAGCTTTGAAAATCCACCCGATCCACCAAGGTCGATTACCTATGAGTGGTCAGGATTAATCGGATCGACCACATATGCGATGTCAGGCAATCGTTATTGGATTATCCTCTGGGTGTTAATCGCATTTATGCTATCGATTATAGCCATGCAATTTATTATTCAGGGGGTAAAAGAGGTCCAACAGGTTAAAGTTGGGGTTGTCTATAGTAAAAGGAAATTACGAAAGAGTGTAATGAAACAGAAACGCCAGCAGTTGAAAAAGGAAACCTTAACAGACGAGGACTTTGTTTGGGTGCATCGACGGGATGGCGAGGTTCCTCTAGAGTGATGAAAAGGCCAATCTCCTATAAGTTTAGGAGCTTGGCCTTTTTGAGTATGTAGATTAATCTTCGTCACTTAAGCGTTTACCAGCGACTGCGTAATGATTCTTAGACATTTCTTCAATAAACACAACGACTTTCTCTTTAGAGGCACCTGTGGTCTCTACAACAGCATCAGTTACTTTTTCTACTAAGGCCTTTTTCTGATCCTCAGAACGACCCTCTAGCATTTTGACATTTACATATGGCATGGTGATTCCCTCCTTATTTAACGTTATTTACAGTTTATTTCACTTTTCTAAAAAAGCCAAGTATGTCCGAGTGGGAATTCGTTGAAGATGTGTTTAGGTGTTGGAATATGTTAAAATGATAATCAAACTTTCCCTGAACAACTGAAGGAGGTTTATGGAAGTGGCAGATAAAAAAGAACCAAAGAAAACCCAAAGCTTTACAATAATGAAGGATGATCCAATAGATGGCCACCCAGGCTACAGTGGAGGTGGATCGTTTAGTCTTGAGAATTTATCGCCTATCATTGTAGATCCAAATGAGGAGAAGGCATTTGTGGATATGGGAGCCATGCATGCCCGAAGTGTAGTGGAAAAACGTATCAAGTTTTTACCAGACCGCAATGAAGTCCCAAATGGAAAATTATATTGGATTGCATGGACAACCGTAGAAAGGGATGAAAAAGGTCCGTTTTATTACGGTGTGGCAGCAAGTGAATTAGTCGTAGATCGCGAAATTCGCCGTGGCTACAAGCTATTACCTGAGCATGTTAATCATATGGATAAGGCTCTTAAAGGTAGAGTGATTGTTGACCACATGGACGATAAATCCAAAAAGGTTTTAGGTGATTTTCTAAAGGAATTCAATCCTGACATGTGGGATAATTCTCGTGAAGAAGTACATAAAGCCTTTGACGAATAGGCTGAAGGAAAAATTTGAAAGAATTGTGAACGTTTTTTGAATATCTTGTGCTTTTCACTGGAACTTTGTAAAATAAGTACACATGGGTTTACATGTTTACTAGGACAAGAAAAAGGGTCGACCTAGCATTAATTGCGGTCGGCCCTTTTTCTATGGGGTTCATGGGTGTGGTGCAAGGGTGAAAAATGGATTGCAGTGAGACGGTGTAAATTGCTCTTTTTTAAAGAATCTGTTTTCGCAAAGTTTGTTGCTTTTTATTAATTCGCAGTTGATAGTAACTGCGACATAGTTAGACTCTTTAGTGTTGCTGAGTCGTTCTGAATAATATTGAGTGCATGCAAACCGTTCCGGCAGAATACTTCGCTTTCCATGGGCACGGCCTCAGCCTCCTCGGAAGCAAAGACCGCTTCCTGCGGGGTCTTCACCACGCTTCCTCCCATAGGAGTCTCCGTATTCTGCCTCCACTATTTGAGTGTTCTGATGAATGCATATTTAAAAAGCTTTTGATTACCAAAAGTTCAGCTCTAAATAAACGAATGAGGCACTGCTTATAGCGGAGGAAATACACGGAGACTCCTGGTCGGTTAAAAACGGCCACGTCCTGTGGCCAACACCGACACTCGAACGTCCTGTTCTTCGTGGGATCAAAGAGACAGGTGAGACCCCGCAACGTAGTGAGGAGGCTCACCGCTCGCCCGCGGCAAAGAAGACACTATGAAAACGACCAAAGGGAGTTTGAATAGATGTCGCACTTGTGCCCTTGGGTGAAAGCGAAGTGTATTTCCGTAGCGACGGTTTCGTACTCATCAAATTGATATTTGGAAACGAGTCATGCTAAAGTTACGTCGCAATTTATATCTATTGCTAAATAAAACAGCAACAATGTTTACGAAAACAGCCTTTAAAATAATTGAACCGTTTTCCACACAATTGAACACTAACTAGAGGGATTGAATATAGATCTTTACTTTTCAACATCTATTTCATCAATTGCAAAAAACATCTCCACATTGCACATCCAATCGTCCAATTGCATCTTGCGCTAACACCATTAAAATCCTACCCAGTCCCAAAGAGAGCTTCCATCCTCTTTCTCATCCTTTGGTTGGTTCGGATCAAACAGATTTTTAGGCACATGAAGTGTACAGGATTCTCTCGGTTCGGTTCCTTCGACGAAATAGGTAACACGCTGGTCCTCACAGCCAGAATGGGCAATTTTTCCGGTGTGGGAGTCCATGGAAACCGCAACAACGCCTTCAGGTGGCTTAAACTTTTTCACTGGGAGCTCCTTATGTACAGCCTCCATGTAATGAGCCCAAATGTTTCGCGCATAGGCTTGTTCCTCTGTTTTCGTGATTTTTTCATTTTTGTCATAGCCTGTCCAAACGGCAGTAGTCACCTGAGGGCTAAAGCCAATCATCCAGCTGTCGGTATTGGTAGACCCAGTTTTGCCCGCATATGGACGGCTGAGCATATCCTGAATGGCGGCGCCAGTTACCCGACTGTAATCATTTAAGTTTTCATCAAACATCCCGGTCATTAAATGGGTTAAGATAAAGGACTGCTTAGGGTCAAGCACCTGTTCCTTTTCTGTTTTTTTGCGCTCATATAAAACTTCGCCCTCGGCATTTGTAATTTTGGTAATGGTATGTGGAATCACATCCTTACCCCCATTAGCCAAGACACTATAGCCCTTTGCCATTTCCAGGACTGATACAGATGCAGTACCTAAGGCAAGTGATGGGACAGCAGGAAGTTCACTTTTAATACCAAATTCCTTCGCCGTTTCCACTAAGGTTTCAGGCTCATAGAATAGATTCGTTTTGACCGCATAAATGTTATCGGATAGCGCAATGGCTTGAGCCAGTGTAATTTCATCGTTGGCATAATAGCCGTTATAGTTCGAGGGTGCGTAAACGCGCCCATCGGCTAATTCAAACTGTGTTGGTGCACTCTCGAGCGGTGTTGCAGGTGTATAACCCCGCTCTAAAGCTGCATAGTACAGGAATGGTTTAAAGGTTGAGCCTGCCATTCGTTTGGCTTGTACTACCCGGTTATATGGACTCTCTTCATAGTCACGCCCTCCTAATAAAGCTTGAACAGAACCGGTCTTCGGCTCAATGCTGACCGCAGCCACTTGAATTTTAGAGGAGTCATCCATCTGGTTTTCGGCTGTTTTTTCTAATGCCTTTTGCTTTTTTGTGTCTAAGGTGGTGTGTATTTTGTACCCACCTGTTATGAGCTCCTCCTTTGTGATATCTAATATTGTTGTTGCTTCTCCTATGACAACATCCTGAAAATAGGGTGCAATTTGTTTTCCTTGTCGTTCCTCTTCCTGTGCAATTGCCAGCTTCTCCTGCTTAGCATGCTTGAGTTCAGTCTCGGTGATTTCACCCTGGTTGGCCATAAGCTTTAGAATCATTTGCTGTCTCTCTGTGGCATGTTCAGGATGATTGATCGGCGAATAATAGGAAGGCCCTTTAGGAATTCCAGCTAGCAATGCCGCTTCTGCAATGGTCAATTCATTGGCATGCTTATCAAAATAATAGCGACTTGCAGCCTCCACTCCATAATTGCCGTGCCCGAAGTAAATGGTATTTAAGTAGCCTTCAAATATTTCATCCTTTTCATAAAACATCTCCAACCGTAAAGCATAGATGGCCTCATTGATTTTACGGGTCCACGTTTTTTCATGATTTAGAAACAAGTTGCGGGCATATTGCTGGGTAATGGTGCTTGCCCCTTCGACCTTGTCCATATTAACAATGTTTTTTATCATAGCGGCGGCAATTCGAGACATGTCAAACCCAAAATGCTCATAGAAGGATCGATCCTCCGTTATGAGAAAAGCCTTTTTTAGATGAGGGGAAATTTCATCAAGCTTCACCCAGTAACGATTTTGATTTCCGTGTTTTACCCCAATCACTTCTTCCGCATTTGAATAAATAACTGTATTCTGGTCACTAGTGAGGGAAGGAGGTCCTTGAGAATAACTATAAAAATACACACTTAGGGCACAAATAAACATAACCCCCAAGCCAATGAGAAAGCTATATATAAACCATTTTAATAATCGGTGACCACGTTCCAAAATAGCTCCACCTTTCTTAGAAGTGCGTAGGCGACTTGGTTACACCTAATAGGCATAAGACGAGCCTTGTAGTGACGGTTTTGTCACGAAAAGGATTGACTTTATGACCTCAAGGGTGTAGGAGCCGCAACCAGACATCTGAAAAAGCTTATTATTCAGTATGGAAATGGAAATGTGTTTTTAAACAAAAAATTGTCGGATTATACCGATTTAAAAAGTACTTAACATTTATGGCTTAATTCCCTATAATTTGGTGGATGACTGTCAGAAAGGAAGATGAAGACTTGAGCTTATGGTTTACGGAAAAACAAACAGAGAATTTCGGTATCACAGCGAAAATAAATAAAACGTTACACACAGAACAAACCGATTATCAAAAATTAGATATGTATGATACAGAAGAATGGGGTAACATGCTTGTATTAGATGACATGGTTATGACCACGAAAAGAGATGAGTTTGTCTATCATGAAATGGTCGCTCATGTACCCTTGTTTACCCATCCAAGTCCAAAAAATGTATTGGTTGTAGGCGGTGGAGATGGAGGGGTGATTCGTGAAATTTTGAAACACCCCTCTGTTGAAAAAGCAACCTTAGTTGAAATTGATGGAAAAGTAATTGAGTACTCAAAAAAATATCTACCTGAAATTGCAGGAAGCCTAGATGACCCGAGAGTAGAGGTGAAAGTCGATGATGGCTTTATGCATATTGCCCAGAGTGAAAAAGAATATGACGTCATCATGGTCGATTCTACAGAGCCTGTGGGTCCTGCGGTGAACCTGTTTACGCGGGGTTTTTATGACGGAATATCAAAGGCTTTAAAAACAGACGGCATTTTTATTGCTCAAACAGACAATCCATGGTTTAAAGCAGACCTTATTTATCAGGTCTTTCACGATGTCAAAGAAATTTTTCCAATTACCCGTCTATACACAGCCAATATTCCAACCTATCCAAGTGGGTTATGGACCTTTACGCTAGGAAGCAAAATTCATGATCCATTAAAGGTAAATCAGGAACGATTCCATGACATAGATACCAAATATTACACGAAGGAGCTTCACTATGCCTCCTTTGTGTTGCCGAAATTTGTGAAGGATTTGACGGAAAAGTAAATAGGGAGTGGACTCGCTCCCTCTATATTACATAATGTGTGAGGTGTTACGGATGCGATTTGATGAAGGTTATTCCGGAAAAGTTTTTATCATGAGCCGTCCCACCCATGAAGAAGCAGATGCGATTATTTATGGTATGCCCATGGATTGGACGGTAAGCTTTCGACCTGGCTCACGGTTCGGCCCTAATCGAATTCGCGAGGCGTCACTAGGCCTTGAGGAGTACAGCCCTTATATGGATAAGCACCTTGAGGAAGTGAACTATTTCGATGCGGGGGACATTCCATTACCGTTTGGAAATCCGCAACGAAGCTTAGATATGATTCAAGATTATGTTGAAAAAATATTGGAGCAAAACAAATTTCCATTGGGCCTTGGTGGTGAGCATCTCGTCACCTGGCCGATAATTCAGGCAGTTTATAAAAAATATTCCGATTTGGCGATGATTCACATTGATGCCCATGCGGATTTACGTGAGGAGTATGAGGGAGAGGCGCTAAGTCACTCCACACCTGTTCGTAAAATCTGTGAGCTAATTGGACCAGAGAACGTGTTTTCTTTTGGTATCCGCTCAGGCATGCGGGCGGAATTTCAATATGCTGTGAATAGTGGCATGTATATGGCCAAATATGATGTAGTAGAGCCGTTGCGTGAGGTATTGCCTCGTTTAGCGGGTAGACCTGTCTATGTCACCATTGATATTGACGTCCTTGATCCAGCCTATGCGCCTGGAACGGGAACCGCTGAAGCAGGAGGGATAACGTCCAAGGAGCTTCTTGAGGCTATTCAAAAGATTGCCGAGTCGGACCTTAACGTGGTCGGGGCTGATTTGGTTGAAGTGGCTCCTGTGTATGATCCGACGGAAAAGACCCCGATTGCTGCTAGTAAGTTTGTGCGTGAGATGTTGTTGGGGTGGGTGAAGTAGCGGATAGCTGCAGGTGATAAGCATGGTCGCGTGTGTGTGCGTGTGTTGTTCAGCATTTGATGGTGGAACTCTAGCAAGGTAACTGAATGCTTTAGCTAAATATGAGAGGACAACAGCATATATAAGGTGATCTTTAGCTAATTTAAGTTTCTTCAGCAAAAATAATGTATACATTAGCTTTTATTAGTTAATCTTTAGCATCCACCGCCCCCAACGCGCACCACCCCCAAACATTTGAGAATTTCCCCCCAAATCTTTATAATAGATAAGACCTAAACCAATGATCGGAGCGATACATCTTGGCTGGTAACCCAATGAATGTTAAAGTAACATTAAAAACTGAGATTACAGACCAGAGTTTTCGTGAACAAATGGATGTAGTGGAGAAGGGTGAATTCTATGATAACGATGATACCCATGTGTTAATTTTTAATGAACATGATGAGGATGGGAATGCCATCCGAAACATGATTACCATCTCTCAGGACAAAGTGGTCGTGAAACGTAAGGGCAAGGTGAAAATGAATCAAATTTTTCGTGAGGACCGAATTACGGAAAGCACCTACTATCATCCATATGGCACAATGCGTATGGAGACAGAAACAAAGGATATTGAGTTTTCAGAACCGGTAAAGGGCCTGCTTGGCCAGGTGGATATTAGTTATTTGCTAAGCATAAACGAACAGGAGCCACAAAGTCATAGATTGACGCTTACATATGAAAGGGAGTAAAGGTATATGAATATAGTAGAACAAACCGAACAAAAATTAAAAGCCGAGATTGCACAGGCTGTTGTGAAGGCTGGATTGGCAACAGAGGAGCAGCTTCCAGAGGTCGTTTTAGAGACGCCAAAGGAAAAGGCGCACGGGGATTACGCAACCAATATGGCGATGCAGCTTGCTCGAATTGCTAAAAAAGCCCCGCGTAAAATTGCCGAGGAGCTCGTCGCTGAATTTGATCAGTCCAAGGCATCGATTAAAAATATAGAGATTGCTGGACCAGGCTTTATTAACTTTTTCCTAGACACATCCTTCTTAACGGATTTAGTCCCAACGATTTTAAAAGAAAAGGATGATTACGGGAAGACGGATGCTGGGAAAGGCGAAAAGGTTCAAATCGAGTTTGTATCGGCCAATCCGACTGGAACCTTACATCTTGGTCATGCGCGAGGCGCGGTATTTGGGGATTCCTTAGCGAACATTATGGAAAAGGCAGGCTATGATATAGAGCGTGAATATTACATTAACGATGCCGGAAATCAAATGAATAATTTAGCTAAGTCTGTTGAAGCGCGCTATATGCAGGCACTTGGCAATTCTGATTTTGACATGCCTGAGGATGGCTACCATGGAAAGGATATCGTCGTGCTTGGGAAGAAAATGGCTGATGAGTTCGGTGATAAGTGGGCGAACGAATCTGAGGATGAACGCGTGAAATTTTGTCGTCAATATGGGTTGGACTTTTTATTAGACCAGATTAAAAAGGATTTAGAGGATTACCGTGTTCCGTTTGACAATTGGTTTTCAGAAACCTCTCTTTATGATGAGGGGCTAGTAGAAAAAGCTATCGAGACCTTGAAGGATAAAGGCTACGTCTATGAAAAGGATGGGGCGGTTTGGTTCCGTACGACCGATTTCAAGGATGATAAGGACCGTGTGCTCGTCAAACAAGACGGCTCCTACACCTATTTAACACCTGATATTGCATACCATAAAAATAAATTTGAGCGCGGATTTAATACCCTAATTAATGTTTGGGGTGCAGATCACCACGGCTATATTCCGCGGATGAAAGCGGCAATCGAGGCTTTAGGCTATAATCCGAAGCAGCTGGAAGTGTCCATTATTCAAATGGTGAACCTCATGAAGGATGGGGAAATTGTCAAAATGAGTAAGCGTACGGGGAAAGCTGTAACAATGGTTGAATTAGCCGAAGAGGTTGGCCTTGATGCGGTGCGTTATTTCTTCGTGATGCGTTCCAATGATACACACTTAGACTTTGATATGGATTTAGCAACCGCTGAGTCTAATGAAAATCCTGTTTACTATGTACAATATGCACATGCGCGGATTTGCAGCATGCTCCGCCAAGCAGAGGAAAAAGGCTTATCGCCGAGTGCTGATATTGATTTGTCAGTGCTTGGGGCAGAGAAAGAGGTAGATTTATTGAAGAGATTGGGTGAATTCCCGCAAATTGTGGCTGAAGCTGCTACTAAGCGCATGCCGCACCGGGTAACCCAATACATTTACGATCTTGCTTCAGACTTACACAGCTTTTATAATGCGGAAAAAGTACTAGATTTGGAACAGGTAAATCGGACGAAAGCTCGCCTTGCGTTAATTGAATCAGTACGAATTACGCTAGCGAATGCGATGAAATTGATTGGTGTTCACGCACCAGAAAAGATGTGATGAGTGAAGCCTCCCTGATGGATGGGGGGGCTTTTTTTAATGGGTATGGAGTGGCATGCAAGGGCGAAGCGACTTTATGGAAAGTTTATCTTTAAATATAGTAAGAAAGCATTATCCCACTCCCGCCCCAAAACACTTCACCACACTAACGCGACACCGCACTGAGGGTCAGACCCTCAGTGCTTTAAAGGGTTAAAGGAGGGGGCGGAATAGTTTGGCTAGGGGGATTTTGATAATACGAGTCCACCAGCTGAGTTGTTGGTACCATTTTTCGCTTAGGACAATGCTCGCGTTAAAATCGCGCATGAATTGTTCGCGAGCTATTTCAATAAAGGTATGGTCATACATAATCACGTTAATTTCTTTGTTGACAAAAAAACTTCGGCGATCAAAATTAGCTGTTCCAATGTCACACACCTTTTGGTCAATTATCAGCACCTTGCCGTGAAAAAATCCCTGATCATATAAACGGACATCCGCCCCCACCCTTTTCATTTCGAACAAATAGGGAATGGCCCCCTCCTTAACGAGTGGATGATCCGCGCGCATAGGGACCATGATTTTGACGGAAACCCCACGATTGATTGCGGATTTTAATCCATGAACTAATGCACGACTTGGCACAAAATACGGAGATCCGATCATGATTTCTTCTTTTGCAAAGCTAAACAACTGCAAGAAGGAATTTTCTAAGCCAACACCATCTGTAGCCAAAACTTGTACTTCACCATTCTCCCGCCTTAATTGAGGTTTATATACCTCAATAGGCTTGGCGGACTCTCTCCAATCAAGCGAAAACACCTGCTGAAAATCGTGAGCGACAGGACCATGTAGGCGAACATGATAATCACGCCATTTACTAAACTTAACATTCCCATCAATATATTCCTTGCCAATATTAAATCCGCCTACATAAACGGTTTCTCCATCAATGACGGCGATTTTCCGGTGGTTGCGGCGGTTTAATCGATATAGAAAAAATGGGAATCCGGGTCGTGAGCTGAAAGCAAACTCAACTCCAGCCTCTCTTAAGCGGTAACGGATATCCTTAGTTAGTCGAAAGCCTCCAACTCGGTCCACTAACAGCCTGACCTTGAGCCCCTCCCTGGTTTTTTCCTCCAACATTTTCAATAGTTGCTCGCTAATATCATCTCGTTTGACAATGAAAAACTGAACGTTAATTTCTTTCTTCGCATCTTTCATATTTTGAAACATATCATGAAAAAGGGGACTACCAGATTGGTATAACGTATAATGTCCGTTCGAAATAGGAAAATATAGCTTTTCTCTATGCTTTACATGATGCTTTTTTCCGAAATAGAAATCTAACCAAGTCAAAAAAATAAGACAAATAAGGATTATTCCAATCGCCGCAATCCAAGTCATGCTCGTTCTCCTTTCTCTACAGGTAGTATTCACGGTTTTAGTGGGGGCTAAACTAAATTTAATTTCGGAAAGGTGTTGACTGAATGCTCATTCATAATATAAAGTAATAAATAACAGTCAGAAAATTATTTTGTTTCAAAATCTATTGAATATCGTATCCGCTTTCATTAAAATGTTAGATAAAAGGACTGGGGGTTAAAGGATGAATACATTAGGAATTATTAATTGGGTTTTATTTTTAGCTGTCACCGTATATGCTATCGGACTCTTCGTTCAAGTCGTCCGAACCCGTATTGCCTATATCAAGCTTGGTCGCAAAGTCGAATTCGATAAAGCTTGGAAAGAGCGAATCCGAAAAATTATGATCAATGTTTTTGGTCAAAAGAAATTATTGAAGGACAAAAAGTCAGGTACCATTCACGTCATGATGTTTTATGGCTTTTTACTCGTACAGTTTGGTGCCATTGATTTTATTTGGAAGGGTCTCGCACCAGGGTCACACCTTCCGTTAGGCTTTCTGTATCCTGGATTTACCTTCTTCCAGGAAATTGTTACTTTAACGATTTTGGTAGCGGTTATTTGGGCATTTTATCGCCGTTACATTGAAAAACTCGTTCGTTTAAAACGAGGCTTTAAAGCAGGACTTGTTCTTATTTTTATCGGTACTTTAATGCTATCGGTTTTACTAGGTAACGGAATGGCGATTATTTGGCATGGTGAAGCACTTGCGTGGAGCGAGCCAATCGCCTCTGGTATTGCTGCGGTATTTGGTTGGATGAGCCCAACTGCAGCCGCTGTTGTATTTTTTGTCTCATGGTGGATTCACTTGATTGCGCTTCTATCTTTCTTAGTTTATGTGCCGCAATCCAAGCACGCTCACTTAATTGCAGCACCGGCTAACGTCTTTTTGAGCCGTAATGAATCACCCGGAAAGCTTTCTAACATTGATTTTGATGTCGATGATGAAGAAGCGGAAGAGGTTTCTTTTGGGGTCGGAAAGATTGAGGACTTCAACCAGCTGCAAATGATTGACTTTTACGCTTGTGTCGAATGTGGTCGTTGTACAAACGTTTGTCCCGCATCAGGTACAGGAAAAATGCTGTCGCCGATGGACCTCATCGTGAAAATGCGCGACCATTTAACCGAGAAAGGAGCTGCTGTAACAGGAAAAGCTCCATGGGTTCCATCTTATGCTTTCGCTGGTACTGAAGGGAACCAGTTAGCGAAAATGGCTAAACAAGGTGGAGGTGCAGCACATGATGAAGCAGCAGCTGGCCTTGAAACGATTCAAGCTACAAGCCTAATTGGTGATGTCATTACTGAAGAAGAAATCTGGGCTTGTACAACTTGCCGTAACTGTGAAGATCAATGTCCGGTTATGAACGAGCACGTGGATAAAATTATTGACCTTCGTCGTTATTTAGTTTTAACAGAAGGAAAAATGGACCCAGATGCGCAACGTG
Organism: Salinibacillus xinjiangensis; assembly: GCF_009649735.1. Lineage (GTDB taxonomy): Bacteria > Bacillota > Bacilli > Bacillales > Alkalibacillaceae > Salinibacillus > Salinibacillus xinjiangensis. Next base: position 70,712 of record NZ_WJNH01000004.1, on the reverse strand, counting down.
CCATGATGAATATTGAGCGCCAAGGAAATCCTTGGGGTCTATCGAAAAAAGAGCGTGAAAATTGGAGAGAAGCTGACGAATCCGTTCATATCCCAACCGTTAAGGAACTTAAGAAATCTGATGAAGAATTCGATGTTCTGTTCTGGGTTGGCTCTATGGGATCATACGACAACCGCAGTCAAAAAGTCGTGATGGATTTTGCTCGCTTAATGAACAAAGCAGATGTGAAGTTTGCGATTCTTGGAAATAAAGAACGTAACTCTGGTGATACGGCTCGCCGTTTAGGAAACGAATTTCTATTCCAAGAGCTTGCGGAGAAGAACATCAAAGACTTTGAGAAAAACGGGGTTACGAAAATAGTCACTACTGACCCACACGCATACAATGTCTTTAAGAATGAATATCCTGACTTCGGACTGGAGGCAGAGGTTTATCATCATACCGAGTTCCTATCCAAGCTAGTAGAGGAAGGTCGTCTCGCTCCGAAGTATGCGGTCAATGAAACAATTACGTACCATGATTCCTGTTACTTAGGACGATACAATGAGGTTTATGATGAGCCTCGTGATGTACTTAAGGCAATCCCAGGAGTTACCTATGTTGACATGAAACGTAGCCGAGAAAATGCCATGTGCTGTGGTGCCGGTGGCGGTCTCATGTGGACAGAGGAGAAAACAGGTAATCGTGTGAACGTTGCCCGTACTGAGCAAGCCTTAGAAACAAAAGCAACAACCATTTCAAGTGCATGTCCGTTCTGTTTAACGATGTTAAGTGACGGAACGAAGGCAAAAGAAGTAGAAGATAACGTGAGCACGATGGATGTTGCCGAAGTATTAGCAAAATCTATCTTTGGGGAAGAAAAAGAAGAAACATCAGCTTAATCGTTTGGTAGATGTATAAATGGATAACTGAAGGGTTGGTCACCACTTTGTTTGGGTGACCTCCCCTTTTGTCATAACATTGAGCGAGCGTTCAATCGTTGTTATGTAAACGCTCACAACAATTTAGAGGAGGAATAAGTAATGGTTAAAACGGTGATCGTTTCAGGCTCAAGAACGCCTTTTGGCAAATTTGGAGGTGGGCTAAGTTCACTAACTGCATCAGAGTTGGGAGGCGTTGCGATTAAGGGTGCCTTAGAAAGAGCAGGGTTTTCAGCTGAAAAAGTAGATGAAGTTATTATGGGAACAGTGCTTCAAGGAGGACAGGGGCAAATCCCTTCACGACAAGCTGCCCGAAACGCCGGAATTCCTTGGAATGTGAAAACAGAAACCGTCAACAAAGTATGTGCCTCAGGGCTCCGCAGTGTTACATTAGCTGATCAGATTATTCGTGTTGGTGATGAAGAGGTGATCGTCGCTGGTGGTATGGAGAGCATGAGTAACGCGCCATACTACATGCCAAAAGCAAGATGGGGCATGCGGATGGGCGACCAAAAAGTAGTGGATATGATGGTTCATGATGGATTAACCTGTTCCTTTGCTGGTGTACACATGGGAACCTACGGAAATAAAACAGCAGAAGAGTTTGGATTAACTCGTGAAGCTCAGGATGAATGGTCCTATCGCAGTCATCAAAAAGCAACCAAAGCGACAGAAGAAGGCATTTTTGCTGAAGAGATTGTACCCGTAGAAGTTCCGAAGCGAAAGGGAGACCCAATGGTTGTTGACACCGATGAAGCTCCTCGTAAAGATACATCTGTTGAAAAACTCCAAAAACTGAAGCCAGCCTTTGATAAAGACGGCACCATTACGGCAGGAAATGCACCAGGTGTGAACGACGGGGCGGGTGCGATGTTACTTATGTCAGATGCCCGTGCCGAACAGGAAGGATTAACTCCTCTAGCTACTATTCTAGCGCATGATGAAGTAGCTGTTGAGGCTGAAAACTTCCCACAAACACCAGGTCTCGTTATTAACTCGTTATTGAAAAAAGCAGGTAAGTCGATTGATGATATTGATTTGTTTGAAATTAACGAAGCCTTTGCTGCCGTGGCATTAGCAAGTGGCAAAATAGCTAATGTTGATCCTGAAAAAGTAAACGTCAATGGTGGAGCTGTTGCACTCGGTCACCCAATCGGGGCAAGTGGAACACGGATTATTTTAACTTTAGTTCTTGAATTGAAACGCCGTGGTGGCGGACTTGGTATTGCGGCCATTTGCTCTGGTGGAGGGCAAGGTGACGCGGTACTAGTTGAGGTGCCTAAGGGGTAATTTGGCAAATAAATTCTTATAATCTATCACAAAAATAAAAGACGCCCGCAAAGGAGGACTAAAATTGAAAAAAATCATGGTCATCGGCGCAGGGCAAATGGGAGCTGGCATTGCCCAAGTGTTTGCTCAAACCGGTTTTGAAGTGAAATTAAATGATATAGCAGAACAATCTCTTGAAAAAGGAATCGCAACAATCGAGAAGAACCTATCGCGTTCCGTGAAAAAAGAACGTATCACAGAACAAGAGAAATCCGACACAATCAACAATCTCACCACAACGACAAACATAGAAGACGCTAAGGACCGAGACCTTGTTATTGAGGCAGTTGTGGAAAACATGGATGTGAAAACGAAGGTGTTTAGCCAGCTAGACGAGATCACACCTGAACATACAATCCTAGCATCTAATACATCATCTCTACCAATCACTGAAATTGCAGCTGTAACAAACAGACCAGAAAAAGTAATCGGAATGCACTTTATGAATCCAGTTCCTGTCATGAAGCTAGTAGAGATTATTCGTGGTCTAGCTACTTCTGATGAAACGTACAAAACTATTGAAGATGCAACTAAATCATTGAACAAAACGCCAGTAGAGGTCAATGATTTTCCAGGCTTTGTTTCCAACCGAGTGCTCATGCCAATGATTAATGAAGCGATCTACACCGTGTATGAGGGAGTTGCAACGCCGGAATCAGTAGATGAGGTCATGAAGCTTGGCATGAATCATCCAATGGGGCCGTTAACATTGGCAGACTTTATTGGGCTGGATACGTGTCTATATATTATGGAAGTGCTTTACGAAGGATTTGGCGATAGCAAATATCGTCCATGTCCATTGCTTAGAAAATACGTCAAAGCCGGGTGGTTAGGACGTAAAACAGGACGTGGATTCTATGTCTACGATAACTAAAGCTCGCCCTTCACATGCAAAGCAAGAACATCATGAACATGGGGGTGCAACCATGAATTTGAATTTTACCGAAGAGCAAGAAATGATGCGCAAGATGGTACGGGACTTTGCCAAAAATGAAGTTGCTCCAGCAGTTGAGCGAATGGAAACGGAGGACCGTTTTCCGCGTGAGGTGGTCGATAAAATGGCAGAGCTAGGGCTAATGGGAATACCGATTCCTGAGCAATATGGTGGGGCTGGAATGGATTTCACCTCCTACATTATTGCCATCAATGAGCTTGCAAAGGAAAGTGCAGCGTTAGGCGTTATTTTATCTGTGCATACATCCGTGGGAACGAATCCGATTTTATATTTTGGCACGGAAGAACAGAAGCAAAAATATGTCACTAAACTAGCATCAGGTCAATATTTAGGTGCATTTGCCTTAACCGAGCCAAGTGCTGGTTCGGATGCGGGAAGCTTAAAAACACGGGCTAAGAAGCAAGGCGACCACTATGTATTAAATGGATCAAAGGTGTTCATCACCAATGGAGGGGAAGCAGACACCTACATTGTCTTTGCCCGTACAAGTGCAAGCAAGGGGTCAAAAGGAGTCAGCGCCTTTATTGTGGAGAAGGATAAAAAGGGACTCACCATTGGGAAAAAGGAAAAGAAAATGGGGCTGAATGGCTCCAATACAGTGGAATTAACCTTTGATCAATGTGAAGTGCCAGAGGAAAACTTACTCGGCGAAGAGGGAGAAGGCTTCAAGATTGCCATGGCCAACCTTGATGTCGGACGCATTGGTATTGCTGCACAAGCTCTTGGTATTGCTGAAGCGGCTCTCGAGCATGCAACCGAGTATGCGAAGGAAAGAAATCAATTTGGCAAGCCGATATTGCAACACCAAGGGATTGCCTTTAAGCTAGCCGATATGGCGACCCAGGTGGAGGCAGCTAAACTATTAACCTATCAAGCTGCGAACCTAAGAGCTCAAGGGCAGCCATGTGGAAAACAAGCATCCATGGCCAAAATGTATGCGTCCAAAATAGCGATGACATCAGCGATTGAGGCTGTGCAGGTATTTGGGGGCTATGGCTACACAAAGGATTATCCAGTCGAACGACTCTTTAGGGATGCGAAAGTCACAGAAATTTATGAGGGAACCAATGAAATACAACATAAAGTCATCAGCAAACACCTGTTAAGGGACTGATAAAGGGAGGAAAAATAGATGAATTTTCAATTGACAGAAGAACAAGAAATGCTAAAAACCATGGTACGTAATTTTGCTGAGAAGGAAGTAGAACCGACGGCCGCAGAGCGTGATGAAGAGGAGCGCTTTGACCGTGAAATTTTCGATAAAATGGCTGAGCTTGGTCTAACAGGGATTCCTTGGCCTGAAGAATATGGAGGAATTGGCGCTGATTTTGTCAGCTATGTAATTGCCGTTGAGGAGCTATCAAGAGTGTGTGCATCAACAGGGGTGACACTATCTGCGCACATTTCACTCGCTAGCTGGCCAATCTTTAAATTTGGTAACGAAGAGCAAAAGCAGCATTACCTTAAGCAGCTTGCGACAGGTGAAAAATTAGGAGCTTACGCCTTATCTGAGCCTGGCGCGGGATCTGATGTTGCCTCCATGCGAACAACAGCCAAGGAAGATGGCGACCATTATGTGTTAAATGGAAGCAAGGTTTGGATTACCAATGGTGGTGTAGCCGATATTTATGTTGTATTTGCTAAAACAGATCAGGATGCACGCCATAGAGGAATCAGTGCCTTTATTGTCGAAAAAGATACTCCAGGCTTTACTTTCGGGAAAAAGGAAAAGAAACTCGGGATTCGTTCATCTCCAACAACGGAGCTAATCTTTGAAAATTGCCGAGTACCTAAGGAAAATATGCTAGGAAAAGAAGGAGAAGGCTTTAAGATTGCCATGATGACCCTTGATGGTGGGCGTAATGGAATTGCCGCTCAAGCCGTAGGAATTGCGCAAGGAGCTTTAGATGCAGCGGTTGATTATGCCAAAGAGCGTGAGCAATTTGGTAAGCCAATCGCCAATAACCAAGGAATCTCTTTTAAACTAGCAGATATGGCAACCGAAGTAGAAGCATCTCGACTTTTAACCTATCAAGCAGCCTATCTTGAATCAGAAGGTCTTCCATATGCGAAAGCGTCTGCGATGGCGAAGCTGTTTGCAGGAGACACGGCGATGAAATCGACTGTCGAAGCGGTTCAAGTATTTGGTGGCTATGGGTTTACAAAGGACTATCCAGTAGAACGCTATATGCGTGATGCGAAAATTACTCAAATATATGAAGGAACCAATGAAATCCAACGTCTCGTGATTGGGCGGATGTTGACAAAGGAATAGAAAGGAAGATTTGATGCACTCGCTAGCTGAACGGATTCAAAAACAAGATCAACGAGCATTGGCCAGAGCCATTTCGATGGTGGAGAATGATCATCCAGAAAAATTAGAGCTGTTAAGTGATATCGCCTCCATCAAGAAAAAGGCGTACTATGTTGGGATTACGGGATCTCCAGGGGCAGGGAAAAGCTCCTTAGTAGACCGACTAGTAACCCATTTACGGGAGCAAAACTTAACGGTGGCCGTTATTGCCGTTGATCCGACGAGTCCATTCAGCGGTGGAGCACTACTCGGGGACCGGGTACGGATGCACAAGCATTTTACTGACCCGGGTGTGTTTATTCGTAGTATGGCAACACGAGGAAGTTTAGGAGGGCTTGCACGTTCTACAAAGGATGCCATTCGTGTTTGTGATGCTTATGGTTTTGACTGTGTACTTGTTGAAACGGTTGGGGTTGGACAGTCAGAGCTTGACATTATGAAGGTTGTGGATTCTACAGCGGTGGTGCTCACCCCTAATAGTGGTGATGTACTTCAAATTTTCAAGGCGGGCATTATGGAAATTGCCGACCTATTTATCATTAATAAGGCCGATTTATCAGGCGTACAAAAGCTAAGAGGTCAGCTGAAGGATTTTTTGCATATCATCGACCCTCAAGGCTGGAAGGCACCCATTGTGGAGACTATTTCTACGGAAAACAAAGGAATCGAAAAACTTTGGAAAAAGTGCACCGAGCATCGAGACTATTTGTTCGATACGGAAGAAGGGCAAAAAAAGCGCCAGGAGCAGCTGGTCTTTGAGGTTTATGAATTAATGCGGGAAGAGCTCTGGAAGGATGTGCAGGATTTTATCGAATCTGATGACACCAAGACGCAGGCCCTATCCGAAATGGCTGACCCATACAAATTAGCTAGCAAGTGGCTTTCGGAATGGAAAAACGTGGGGGTGAAGAAGGATGACTAAAAACGTACCCACATCTATAAAGGACCAGCAATTAATCGAAAAACGACGCAAGCAAATGGTGAAGGGTGCCGTTACGTTATTTAAAGAAAAAGGCTTTCACCGAACGACAACTAGGGAAATTGCCAAAGCATCAGGCTTTAGCATCGGGACGTTATATGAATATATTCGCACGAAAGAGGATGTGCTGTTTCTCGTTTGTGATGACATTTATGAGAATGTAAAAGAACGAATGGTAGGGTCAATTGATATGGAAAACAGAAGTGTCGAATGTCTTGTTGATGCTGTCCGTTCCTATTTTCAGCTCATTCATGATATCCAGGACGAAATTCTAGTTATGTATCAGGAGATTAAGGCCCTGTCGAAGGATGCGCGGGAATATATTTTGCAGAAGGAAAAGGATATGGTTCATATGCTGGAGGTTGTGATTGAAAACAGCCTGCCATATCAAATCTCGGATCAGGAGCTTAAGCTGATTGCCAACAATATTTTTGTTCATGGACATATGTGGGGCTTTCGTCGTTGGATTCTGCAAAAGGAATTTACGATTGAGGAGTATACCGATAAGCAGATTGAGTATCTCTTAACATCGTTAAAGTTAACTTAATCTATTACCTCAAGAAAAAGGGAGGACGAGATAGAATGGAAAAAGTTGAGGTTTATATGCCGAAGAATCCGGTTCGTTTTGTAACCGCCTCCAGTTTGTTTGATGGTCATGATGCGTCCATCAACATTATGCGGAGAATTTTACAGGCGAGCGGAGCAGAAGTGATTCACTTAGGGCATAACCGTTCTGTTGAAGAAGTGGTGAATGCAGCCATTCAGGAGGATGCGCAAGGGATTGCCATTTCATCCTATCAAGGCGGCCACGTCGAGTATTTTAAATATATGGTTGATTTACTACGAGAACGAGGATCCGGTCACATCCGAGTGTACGGAGGTGGCGGTGGAGTTATTATTCCACGCGAAATTAAAGAACTCCATGATTATGGAGTGGCACGTATTTTCTCACCTGAAAATGGTCGAGAGTTGGGCCTTCAAGGCATGATCAATACCATGCTCGAGGAATGTGATGCCATTTATCCAATCAATCCTGAAGACGAGTTAAAACGCTTAAAGGCAGGCGAACCACAAGCAATTGCGCGGTTTATCACCTATGTGGAAAATCACGAAAAACAGAGTGAAGAAACGGCTGCAGTGGTCGAAAAGGCACTAGAAAGTCCGAAGAAAACCGTTCCTGTTATGGGGATTACAGGTACAGGAGGCGCCGGGAAAAGCTCGCTAACTGATGAGCTCATTCGACGTTTTATTACCGAAATTCCAGATAAAAAGATTGCCATTTTATCGATTGACCCAACCAAAAAGAAGACAGGTGGAGCCCTACTTGGTGACCGAATTCGCATGAATGCCATCTTTAATGATCGCATTTATATGCGTTCGCTTGCCACTCGCGATTCTCAAACCGAGATTTCGAAGGCGGTAACAGACGCCATTGATGTTGTAAAAACGGCTGGCTACGATTTCATTATTGTAGAAACAAGTGGCATCGGGCAAGGGGATGCTGCGATTACAGACATCACCAACCTATCCATGTATGTCATGACAAGTGAATTCGGTGCACCATCTCAGCTTGAAAAAATTGACATGATTGACTTTGCTGACTTTATTGTCATTAATAAGTTTGAGCAAAAGGGATCTGAGGATGCATTGCGCCAGGTTCGTAAGCAGTATCAGCGCAGTCATATGCTATTCCACTCCGATCCAAAAGAAATGCCTGTATACGGTACGATTGCAAGTCAATTTAATGACCCAGGAACCAACACCTTATTCGCCGCAATCATTGACAAAATCAATGAGGACTATGATTGGAATGCGACAACATCCTTTGAAAAAACAGATGTCGTTGAAAAACAAAACCTAATTATCCCGAATGAGCAACGACAATATTTACGTGACATTTCTCTAACCGTGCGAAACTACCATGAAAAGGCTGAAAAACAAGCTGAAGCAGCACGCAAGCTTTATAAATTAAAAGGAACAGCTGAAGAATTAGGGGAAGAGGCGACCTTAAAAGAGTTAAATGAAAAAATTGAACACTATGAAAAACAAATTGAAAACGAAAATATCGAGCGACTTGAAAAGTGGGATGAGGTCAAGGACCAATATGAACAGGAACAAATGACGTATAAGGTTCGTGACAAGGAAATCACCATGGATTTAACCACTGAAAGTTTATCTGGTCTGAAAATCCCTAAAGTTGCCCTACCGAAATACCATGACTGGGGCGACCGTCTCGTTTGGTTACTCAAGGAAAACGTGCCAGGCGCCTTTCCATTTACTGCTGGAGTTTTCCCATTCAAGCGAAAAGGAGAGGATCCGAAGCGTCAGTTTGCTGGAGAAGGAACACCGGAGAGAACCAACCGTCGTTTCCATTATCTTTCAAAGGATGATGATGCGAAACGCTTAAGTACAGCATTTGATTCGGTGACGTTATATGGGGAAGACCCTGATGAACGCCCTGATATTTACGGTAAGGTTGGAGAAAGTGGTGTTAGCATTTGTACATTGGAGGATATGAAAAAGCTATATGACGGCTTTGACCTTTGTCACCCATCCACTTCTGTTTCCATGACCATTAATGGACCTGCTCCAATTATTCTAGCGATGTTCTTTAATACAGCGATTGAACAACAGGTTCAAAAGTTTAAAGAACAAGAGGGTCGCGAGCCAAATAAGGCCGAATATAACCAAATCAAAGCGGAAACCTTAGCAGTAGCACGCGGTACAGTGCAAGCGGATATTTTAAAGGAAGACCAAGGACAAAACACTTGTATCTTTTCCACCGAGTTTGCGTTACGGATGATGGGGGATATTCAGCAATACTTTATCGACCATAACGTCAGAAATTACTATTCTGTTTCCATTTCTGGCTATCACATTGCCGAGGCTGGAGCAAATCCAATTACACAGTTAGCCTTTACACTAGCGAACGGGTTTACCTATGTGGAGTACTATTTAAGTCGAGGAATGGATATTAACAAATTCGCGCCAAACTTATCCTTCTTCTTCTCAAATGGGCTAGATCCTGAGTATACCGTGATAGGACGTGTGGCGAGAAGAATTTGGTCGATTGTGATGCGTGATAAATACGGTGCCAATGAAAGAAGTCAAAAGCTCAAATATCATATTCAAACATCTGGCCGCTCCTTGCACGCTCAGGAAATTGATTTTAATGATATTCGTACAACTTTACAGGCGTTGCTGGCTATTCAGGATAATACAAATTCACTGCACACCAATGCTTATGATGAGGCCATTACGACACCAACGGAAGAGTCAGTTCGCCGCGCGATGGCGATTCAAATGATCATCAATAAGGAATTTGGCTTAACTAAAAATGAGAACTCCATTCAAGGTTCCTTTATTGTTGAAATGCTAACAGACATGGTGGAAGAGGCAGTGCTACAGGAGTTTGAACGCCTAAACGACCGTGGTGGCGTACTTGGTTCTATGGAACGTCAATATCAGCGTGGAAAGATTCAAGATGAGTCCTTATATTATGAAGGGAAAAAGCATTCTGGTGAGCTGCCAATTGTCGGCGTGAACACCTATCAAAATCCAAATCCACCTTCAGAGGACGACATCAATTCCATGGAGCTGGCACGTGCATCCAAGGAAGAAAAGGATCAGCAAATTGAAAACTTACGCAAGTTCCAGCAAGCACATCAAGGCGAATGTGAAGCAGCACTTAATCGCCTTAAAGAGGTCGCCGCAAGCGGTGGCAACATCTTCGCTGAGCTCATGGAAACCGTGAAAGTAGCAAGCCTAGGCCAAATTACCAACGCCCTATATGAAGTTGGCGGCCAATATAGGAGAAATATGTAAGGTCAAAAGCTAAAACAAAAGGCAAAGAAAACTACACCGTCAACCAAATTAAGTCAAAAGCCATATAAAATGGAAAGCACCAGGGTCTGACCTCTTACTGCTAACAAAATGAACCAACCAACCTAGGTAAGAGGTCAGTCCTTACATATCAACCCCAAATCAAGTGGGGTCTGACCCTACAAAGCACAAAACTTAAATCCAAACCACCAACCACCCAACCAATCAAACCCTCAACACTTGATTCCCCCTAGCATAAATGCTATTTTTTTGTATATAATGTATACTATGGTTAAAAAACGGCAACACGAATAGCGAGATGTTATAATCTTTATAGTAATCGAAAGAAAAGGGAGTGCTGGTCATGAGCTTGGAATTGGAAAAATACAATGAAGAAGACATTGCTGAAGTTTCATTGTTAAAAGTAGCAACAGAGATTTTAACCAATGAAAAAAAAGCAATGGATTTTAATGAATTATTTAATCGAGTGGCAGAATTTAAAGGATTAACAGATCAACAAAAGGAAGAGGTCATTGCGCAATTTTATACAGACTTGAACACGGACGGCCAGTTCATGACAGTTGGTTCAAATATGTGGGGATTAAAGCGTTGGTATCCTGTTGATCAAATTGAAGAAGATGTGGCACCTAAGAAGAAGAAAAAGAAAAAGGCGAAGAAAAAGCCTGCTAAAAAAGAGGTTGTCGAGGAAGTAGAAGAAAAAGAAGTTGAAGAGGATCTGACCGAAGACTTTGATGACTTTGAGGAAGATTTAGATGAAGACTTCGGATTTGATGCTGAAGATATAGATGATAGCAGTGATGATAATAATGACGATGATGACTTCTTAAGTGAAGATGACGATGAGGAAGACGATAAATAATTTTTCATCTTGACTTTGAGAGTCGAAATGGATAAAATTTTATTTGGGCTCCTTTGAACGGAAATGAAGCGCTCCCGATACAAATCGGGGGCGCTTTTGTTATTTCAACAACGTTTACGAGTGAATCAGTCCAACTTGTCACAAGCCAAGTTTTCTAGGTTTACTCGGTTAGACGAAAAGATAGTAGGTAAAACTAAGTCCGACTAACTTTTCGGAATCTAGTCCTTTCATAAATTACTAAATATACTTATTGACAATGATTTCTTTCTTAACTAAACAAAGAAGGATAGCATATGTACTAAATGGAAGAGAGGTTTGAACATGACGAAATACATCTTTGTAACAGGCGGAGTAGTATCTTCATTAGGGAAAGGAATTACAGCTGCTTCACTCGGTAGATTATTAAAAAACCGTGGCTTAAAAGTAACCATTCAAAAGTTTGATCCCTATATTAACGTGGACCCAGGGACAATGAGCCCTTATCAGCATGGTGAGGTATTTGTAACAGAGGACGGGGCAGAAACAGACCTTGACCTTGGCCATTATGAGCGTTTTATTGATATTAATTTGAACAAATTCAGCAATGTAACAACAGGGAAAGTCTATTCCTCCGTCATCCGTAAAGAACGTAAAGGAGAATATTTAGGCGGTACGGTCCAAGTCATCCCACATATCACAAATGAAATTAAAGACCGGGTTTTTCGTGCAGGTGAACAAACCAACGCGGATGTTGTCATTACTGAAATTGGCGGAACTGTTGGGGACATTGAGTCTCTTCCATTTTTAGAAGCAATCCGTCAAATTAAGAGTGATATTGGCCGTAAAAATGTGATGTATTTGCATTGTACATTGGTTCCGTATATTAAAGCTGCAGGTGAATTAAAAACAAAGCCGACCCAGCACTCTGTTAAGGAATTACGCTCCTTAGGGATTCAGCCTGATGCGATTGTTCTGCGTACCGAGCGTGAAATTAGCCAGGAAATGAAGGATAAAATCGCTCTATTCTGTGACATTAACAAAAAAGCAGTTATTGAAATGAAGGATGCGGAAAACCTTTACGAGATTCCGCTAAACCTACAGGAACAAAGCTTAGATCAAATTACTTGTGACCACTTTGGCTTAACGTGTAAAGAAGCCGACATGGAAAGCTGGACTCAGCTTGTAAACAAGGTTGCCAACCTTTCTGATACTGTAAATATCGCACTAGTTGGTAAGTATGTGGAGCTGCAGGATGCCTATTTATCTGTTGTAGAGGCATTAAAGCATGCGGGCTACAACTACAATTCAGATGTCAATGTGATGTGGATTAATGCGGAAGATGTTAATGAAGACAATGTAAAAGAAACGCTTCGCGGAGCAGATGGAATCTTAGTCCCTGGTGGCTTTGGCGACCGGGGGATTGAAGGTAAAATTGTAACGACCAAATATGCTCGTGAAAACAAAATTCCATTCCTAGGCATTTGTTTAGGTATGCAATTAGCATCCGTTGAATTTGCACGTAATGTGTTAGGATTTAAAGATGCACATTCAGCTGAGATCAATCCGAATACGACTCATCCTATTATTGATTTGCTACCAGAGCAGAAGGATGTAGATGATTTAGGTGGAACGCTTCGTCTTGGTGTTTATCCTTGTAAGCTTGAGGAAGGGACTAAAGCTTATGAGGCTTATCAGGATGAAGTGGTGTATGAGCGTCATCGCCATCGTTATGAATTTAACAATCATTATCGTCAAGAAATGGAGCAAAATGGGTTTGTATTTTCAGGGACAAGTCCAGATGGTCGTCTCGTCGAAATTATCGAGTTAAAGGATCATCCTTGGTTTGTTGCATCCCAGTTCCATCCAGAATTTAAATCCAGACCAACCAATCCACAGCCTTTATTCCGTGACTTTGTGAAGGAATCAATTGCAAGTCGTGTGAAGGCTTAAAAAAACGGCCAAGCCCTATTTTTGGGGGCTTGGCCTTTCTTAATTTGGTGCTTTATTCTGATCGCTCTTTTTTAAGAACAAGTTGTTTTGGTTTAATAAATATAAAATGCGACGTAAATAAGTGTCTCCCAAGTCATTCTGATGAGTGCATGCAAACCGTTCCGGCAGAATACTTCGCTTTCCATGGGCACGGCCTCAGTCTCCTCGGAAGTAACGCTTCCTCCCATAGGAGTCTCCGTATTCTGCCTTCACTATAGTAGTGTTCTGATGAATGCATGTTTAAAAGCTTTTGTTTTCCAATAGTTCACCTCTAAATCAACGAATTAGGCACGGTTTTTAGCGGAGGAAATACACGGAGACTCCTGTGGGAGCAAAGAGACAGCTGAGACCCCGGAGCACAGCGAGGAGGCTCAGCGCTCGCCCGCGGAAAGCGAAGTGTATTTCCGGAGCGATGGTTGTGCACTCATCAAAGTCATCATTGGAAACCAGTCACACCCGAGTTACGTCGTATTTTCTGATAAACCTGCGCATGACCAACAATCCTACATCATCCCACCAGGTAATTCCCCTTCAAAATCAGCAATCATCTCTTTTGTAGTGACATATAATCCATAATAAGTATAGAGCATGGTCATAACTGCTGGAAATGCAATTTTCTCTTCATCCAACGGTACCAAAGCTTCAACGAGCTTCGTATCTATATGGTAATTGGCGAATTGTGGGAGTGGGTTTTGCTCAGATTTTACCGCTGAAAGAGCAATAACCTCTACACCTTGATGTTGAACTTTTTCTATGAATTCAACAGCCTGCTGATCATCGGCAAACCGAGCTGCCACAACAACACGATCCGTAGAAGACAAATCGACTTGTCCGTCATATAGCTTTGATGATGGAAAAGGTTCTGCTCCATGCTCGATTTCAGCTAATAAGGCCTGCATTTCACCAGTGGCATACCAATAAATATGTCCATCACCAATGACTGCATTCGCTAAAGAACGGGCGGCCTCTTCAAAGGCGAGCTCTTCTTCATTTTGTATTTGGTTTAACTTGTTTATTAATTGGGTAGTAAACAATTGTAGCATTTATGTACATCTCCTTTCAGAGAACATCCGTTCCCTATAAAATCCGTCTTTTTCACTATTTAGAACGTAAAAGAAGGAATTCAAAACCTATATATAGAAAGCAGTATAAATATAACATAGTTGTACGTTATTTTTTAATATGAACAAAAAGGTGATGAAAAAGTGGGCAAAAAACAGACGTTTATCGTGGATGACCAAATGGGAATACGTTTATTACTCAAGGAAATCATTTCGAGTGAAGGACATCAAGTAAAGGAATTTGAAAGTGGTCAGGCATTGTTTCAGGAATGTGAGAAAAACAAGCCCGATTTTGTCTTTGTGGATTACAGCTTACCTGCTATGAATGGGAGAGAAATTGCCGATCGTTTATCGCAAAAATATGGAAATCAAGTGGCAGTTTATATAATGAGTGGTTATTCGATGGACGAAATTGATATGGATATGAAAAATCCTAATATCAAGGGATTTTTGCAGAAGCCGTTTGACGTGACGGAGGTAATTGGGCTACTAAAAGAAAACACGCCGTCATAAAATATCCTTAAATTTGAATCCTCTTTTGTTGCACATGTTTATTCGACTTGGTATGCTATAAAAGTGCTTATAGTTACATAAATTAAAGTATGTCCAAAAAATGATGTGCAGGACATTCGTACAATAAAGGAGGATTCCGTCATGCCACTAGTATCCATGAGAGAAATGCTCAACAAGGCCAAAGACAACGGGTATGCAGTCGGACAATTTAACATTAACAACTTAGAATATGTGCAAGGGATCTTGCAAGCAGCCGAGGAAGAAAAGTCACCAGTTATTTTAGGTGTCTCTGAGGGTGCTGCACGCTATATGGGTGGTTTCAAAGTAGCAGTAGCTATTGTGAAATCCTTAATGGAATCATATGGCACTACTGTTCCGGTAGCGATTCACCTTGACCATGGTTCAAGCTTTGAAAAGTGTGCTGAAGCCATTCAAGCTGGATTCACTTCCGTTATGATTGATGGTTCACACTATCCATTAGAAGAAAACATTGCCTTAACGAAAAAAGTTGTCGAGCTTGCTCACATTCACGGTGTTTCTGTCGAAGCAGAACTAGGCCGAATTGGTGGTCAAGAAGATGATCTAGTTGTAGAGGATGCTGAGGCAGCTTATGCAATTCCATCTGAGTGTAAACAGCTTATCGATGAAACAAATGTCGATTGCTTTGCACCTGCACTAGGTTCTGTGCACGGACCATACAAAGGAGAGCCTAACCTTGGCTTCGACCGTATGGAAGAGGTATTTAACATTACTAATGTACCACTTGTACTTCATGGTGGAACAGGTATCCCAACAAAGGATATCCAAAAAGCCATCTCCCTTGGTACTGCAAAGGTAAACGTAAATACAGAAAACCAAATTTCACAAGCGAAAAGAGTTCGTGAAGTGTTAGCTGAAAAGCCTGATCTTTATGACCCACGTAAGTATTTAGGACCAGGTACAGAAGCGATTAAAGAAACCGTAATCGGCAAAATGCGCGAATTCGGTTCTTCAAACAAAGCATAAAAAGTCTTTAAGGAAGCCGTCATTTTTGGCGGTTTCCTTTTCATGCATTAGTAAAGCGCTTGCGCTGAATGAAAAAAAGGGAGGTTTATTTAGTGAAATTTTTTATTGATACAGCCAATATTGACGAAATACGCGAGGCCAACGCATTAGGTGTTTTAGCAGGTGTTACAACCAATCCAAGTCTAGTAGCTAAAGAAGGTGTTTCCTTCCACGATCGTCTAAAAGAAATTACGACAGAGGTAACAGAAGGATCTGTTAGTGCTGAGGTTATTTCTGAGGATGCTGAAGGAATGCTGAAAGAAGCTGAAGAATTAGCAGCCATTGCCCCAAACATCACCATCAAAGTTCCCATGACATTAGAGGGCCTAAAAGCGGTCAAAAAACTTAGCGATCAAAACATAAAAACAAATGTCACCTTGATTTTCTCCGCAAACCAAGCTCTTCTTGCAGCACGTGCTGGCGCTACATATGTTTCACCATTTCTCGGTCGTCTAGATGACATTGGCCAAAATGGGATGACATTAGTCGCGCAGGTTCGGGAAATTTTCGACATCCACGGAATTGACACTGAAATTATTGCAGCATCTGTAAGACATCCTATGCACGTCACTGACGCAGCGCTTAATGGAGCCCATATTGCAACGGTTCCACTAAAGGTGCTACAAGGATTGGTGAAGCATCCATTAACAGACCAAGGTATTGAGAAATTTTTAGCTGATTGGAATCAGCAAAAGTAAGCATAAATGTTAAGTTATTGTTAAAACTAATCATAAGAGGAATAGTTTTACCCGTGTAGAGTTTTCAACTGACAACATTTGGTAGCAATAGAGGAGCGTATTTGCATATGGAGAAATTATTAGTTGAAGGTGGCAGAACACTTCGGGGCCAGGTTCGAATTAGCGGTGCAAAAAATAGTGCAGTGGCGCTTATTCCCGCCACAATCCTAGCTGATTCACCTGTTACCATCGAGGGGCTCCCGAGTATTTCTGATATTAGTATTTTAAAAAACTTACTTGAAGAAATTGGTGGGAGTGTTAAACAATCGGGTGAAGATATAACCGTGGACCCTTCAGCCATGGTTTCCATGCCTTTACCAAACGGAAAAGTGAAGAAGTTAAGAGCTTCTTACTACTTCATGGGGGCAATGCTAGGTCGATTCAAAAAGGCGGTTATCGGGCTTCCAGGTGGCTGTAATTTAGGTCCAAGACCTATCGACCAGCATATTAAAGGCTTTGAGGCTTTAGGTGCTGAAGTGACCAATGAGCAGGGTGCCATGTATCTTCGGGCCGACGAATTACGTGGTGCTAGGATTTATTTGGACGTCGTAAGTGTCGGAGCAACAATCAATATTATGCTTGCAGCCGTAAAAGCAAAGGGAAAAACCATCATCGAGAACGCAGCAAAAGAACCTGAAATCATTGATGTGGCTACTTTGCTTACAAGTATGGGAGCCAAAATTAAAGGTGCAGGTACTGATGTCATTCGGATTGAAGGAGTTGAGCGCTTAAGTGGCTGCCAGCATACGATTATACCTGACCGTATCGAGGCGGGAACGTATACAATTATTGCAGCAGCAATTGGTGACGAGATTCTAATTGACAATGTGATACCGACGCACCTTGAGTCACTGATAGCGAAACTCCGAGAAATGGGCGTGATTGTCGATGTTATCGATGATCAACTGCTTATTCGAGGCAATAAACGACTAAAAAGTGTCGATATTAAAACGCTCGTCTACCCGGGCTTTCCAACCGACCTGCAGCAGCCGTTTACCACTTTATTAACCCAGGCGGATGGCACAGGAATTGTGACAGATACCATTTATCAATCCCGCTTTAAGCATATTGACGAATTACGTCGTATGAACGCGGATATTAAGGTGGAAGGCAGTTCAGCCGTCGTAGCAGGACCTGTTCAGCTAGAAGGCGCAAAGGTAAAAGCAAGCGACCTTAGAGCTGGTGCAGCCCTTGTTGCTGCTGGTTTGGTGGCCGAGGGTGTGACGGAAATAGCCGGACTTGAGCATATCGACAGAGGCTATGAAGGATTAACCGATAAATTAATCAACCTAGGAGCAAAGGTTTGGCGTGAAGAGATGACAGAAGAAGAAGCCGAACAATTTCAAGAGTCATAAAAATCAGTAAGGTTCCATGGATATGAGAGAAACCAATAGAGAGAGAAAAAGGATATTTTATTATTTTGGGGAGGAATTATACCATGGAAAGAAGCCTTACAATGGAATTAGTACGCGTAACAGAGGCGGCAGCACTAGCCTCAGCTAGATGGATGGGAAGAGGTAAAAAGGAAGAAGCGGACGATGCAGCTACAACTGCGATGAGAAATGTCTTTGATACCATTCCAATGAAGGGGACTGTCGTGATTGGGGAAGGGGAAATGGATGAAGCCCCAATGCTCTATATCGGTGAAAAGCTAGGAAATGGCTATGGTCCACGAGTGGATGTAGCCGTTGACCCATTAGAGGGAACGAATATTGTGGCATTAGGTACATGGAATGCATTAGCTGTACTTGCTGTTGCTGACCATGGCAAAATGCTACACGCACCAGATATGTATATGAACAAAATCGCAGTGGGACCTGAGGCTGTTGGCAAGGTTGATATTAACGCTTCTGTTACCGACAACTTAATGGCCGTTGCCAAAGCGAAGAATAAGGATGTTGAGGATGTGGTTGCAACCGTACTTAATCGTGACCGCCACTCAGCCATTATTGATGAGATTCGTGAGGCAGGAGCCCGTATAAAGCTAATTCCGGATGGAGATGTTGCGGCGGCTATCAATACAGCCTTTGATCATACAGGTGTCGACATTTTATTTGGGATTGGAGGCGCACCTGAAGGCGTATTAGCTGCTGTAGGCCTAAAATGCTTAGGCGGTGAAATTCAAGGTAAATTAGTTCCATCCAATGAGGAAGAAGAACTTCGCTGTCAGGAGATGGGCATTACCGATATCAACAAAGTGCTCACGATGGATGACCTTTGCGGTGGGGATGACGCCATTTTTGCCGCTACAGGCGTAACTGATGGTGAGCTCTTAAAGGGAGTTCAATTTAAAGGTACAAAAGGAACAACCCAAACCATCGTCATGAGAGCAAAATCAGGCACCGTACGATTTATTGATGGAAATCATAGCTTAAAAAAGAAACCCAACCTCGTCATCAAAGAAGGATAAATTGCATCAGGAAGTGCTAAGTGATTTTGGAGATCATTTAGCACTTCATTTATAGATAATAGGATAAGCTTCAAACCCTATGAAATCCCCACCTAATCTTTCTATTACTAAAAAATAAAGGAATTTATGATTTAGTATTGAATAATTTATATAAATAAGGTTAAAATGATAATGTTTTTATTGAATGAGAAAGCCTCTATACCAAGTGACTTCGAAATCACTTCCTGGTCTCTCCGGAAAAAACTATATATTCCATTTTACTGGTTTCATAGAAATGATAGATTAAGAAAACTTATATTCTGATAGGATAAATATTAATAGAAAATAAAAGTGGTGATAATGTGTCTTCAATTACAATTGGACAACTTGAGTCAATGACATTAAAGGAATTATATGCGCAAGCGCGTAGTTTTAAAATCTCTTATTACAGCAAATTAACAAAAAGAGAATTGATTTTTGCTATATTAAAAGCACAGGCTGAAAAAGATGGATATTTATTTATGGATGGAATTTTAGAGGTGATCCCGTCAGAAGGATTTGGTTTTTTACGACCGATTAATTATTCGCCGAGTGCAGAGGATATTTACATATCAGCCTCACAAATTCGTCGATTTGATTTACGTAACGGGGATAAGGTATCAGGAAAAGTTAGACCACCAAAGGAAAACGAACGCTACTACGGACTTCTCCATGTTGATGCAGTGAACGGTGAAGACCCAGAAACAGCGAAGGAACGGGTTCACTTTCCAGCACTCACTCCGCTCTATCCTGATCGGTTAATGAAGCTTGAACACAAACCCCAAAAATTATCAACAAGAATTATGGATATCATGGCACCTGTTGGTTTTGGGCAGCGTGGTTTAATCGTGGCTCCGCCTAAAGCCGGGAAAACGATGCTTTTAAAGGAGATTGCCAACAGCATTTCCGTTAATCATCCTGAAACAAAATTGATTATTCTACTCGTTGATGAACGACCAGAGGAAGTTACTGATATCGAGCGCTCTGTTCACGATGATGTGGATGTTGTTAGCTCTACGTTTGATGAGCTACCGGAAAATCATATTAAGGTCTCTGAGCTTGTGCTTGAGCGTGCGATGCGCCTTGTGGAAAATAAAAAAGATGTGGTCATCTTAATGGATAGTATTACAAGACTGGCGAGAGCCTATAACCTAGTGATTCCACCAAGTGGCCGTACACTATCAGGTGGTATTGACCCAGCAGCCTTCCACCGACCTAAGCGTTTCTTTGGGGCAGCCCGTAACATTGAAGAAGGCGGAAGTGTAACGATTCTCGCAACCGCATTGGTTGATACAGGCTCACGTATGGATGATGTTATCTATGAGGAATTTAAAGGAACAGGAAACATGGAGCTCCACTTAGATCGTAGCCTAGCTCAACGCCGTATTTTCCCTGCGATTGACATTGGTCGTTCTGGAACGCGGAAAGAAGAACTATTGCTACCTAAGGATCACATTGAAAAAATGTGGGCGATTCATAAAACAATGAGTGACTCCCCAGATTTCCTAGAACGATTCTTAAGAAGATTAAAAGCATCCAAAACGAACGAAGAGTTCTTCCAAATCATGGATGTCGAAATGAAAGGCAAATCATCAAGCAGAAGATAAACCCTGCTTGATTTCGCCCTAACGCTTTAACGCTCTAAAACGATGGGGGACAGACCCCAGTTGCTTTAAAGCGCTAAAGGGTCGATGTTTAGGTTGCAAAAAGAATTTGACCTTGATATAATCTTTCTATGTGAGCTTAATTTGATACTTTTATTCAATCGTAGCAAATGAATTGCAGCAACGATTTCAACTATAACTCTGTTTCCAAAGGATTCAGGGCAAAAAGGAGTGTATAAGCATGAAAAACGGTATTCACCCAGAGTACAGAAAAGTTGTATTTCTTGATACAAGCTCAGATTTCAAATTCTTGAGCGGATCAACACAATCTTCTGATGAAACAATCGAATGGGAAGATGGCAACACTTATCCACTAATTCGCGTGGAAATTAGCTCAGCTTCTCATCCGTTCTACACTGGTAAGCAAAAGGCTGACAAGGTTGGCGGACGTGTGGATCGCTTTAAGAAAAAATATAACCTTAAGTAAGAGATATGCTGACGATGTAAAGTTGATGCAAATCAACCGTCAGTTTCAGATAAAATCGGCTTAACCGCCGATTTTTCCTCTTTTTAAATTGATACTTCCAGTCCTATGATAAGTACTGGAGCCGTATGTTATGAAGAAAACAGGCAAATTTGCTTTATTTTGCCTGTTTTTTTATTCGTTGAAATCATTTATAAAATAACTATATAAACAAAAAATACAAATGCCTTAATATATGATGTTTTATTCGTTGGAAAGGGGAGAGGCTTCAGTGCATGTCATGAAGCAAAATGGCTGGGTAGAAGTGATATGTGGGAGCATGTTCTCAGGAAAGTCTGAGGAATTAATTAGACGCGTTCGCCGTGCTACATACGGTCATTTAAATGTAAAAGTATTTAAACCTGTTTTGGACAACCGTTATGCAGATGAGGCAGTCGTTTCCCATAATGGGTCATCCTTAGTTGCGAGACCAATCGAAAAATCAACGCAAATTTATGATCAAATAGATGAAACAGTGGATGTTATTGGAATTGATGAAGTTCAATTTTTTGATGAGCATGTGGTAGAAGTGAGCCAAGACCTAGCCAACCAAGGCTATCGAGTCATTGTGGCAGGACTTGACCTTGATTTTAGAGGCGAACCATTTGGACCAGTACCTGAGCTAATGTCACTTAGCGAATCGGTAACGAAATTAAATGCCATTTGCCCGGTGTGTGGATCGCCAGCAAGTAGGACCCAACGCTTAATTGATGGAAAGCCTGCATCCTATGATGATCCGGTGATTTTAGTGGGGGCTTCAGAGTCATATGAGCCGCGTTGTCGTCATCATCATGAGGTGCCGAACAAGCCTAAGCTGGCTGTTGAACCGATATTAAATAAAGAGATTAAATAGAAGGTGGACAGACCTAATGGCAGATAATAGCTGCTGTTGGGTCTTTTTTTATTCCGTTGCTTAGTAAATTGCGGGACTGTTTATAAGTACGACTCGCTTGAATATCCTCTGAAGTGACGTGATTATAGGTGATGTTGACTAGAATAGTTGGTGGTGACTGAAATAAGAGGGAAAGTAAGGGGATTAAGTCGAAATGTGGCGTGATGGACGACGGGTATGGCAGGATCCCATAATGAAGTGACTTAATTAAAAGCGTTTTTGACTGAATTATTTTTTTTACATAAATGTTGAGACTGAATCCGGGAGACTTTTGACTTGAAAAGGAAGCAAGTTGACCAGATTAAACAAGAAGTCAACGTGATAAATAATGGATCTGACTGGAACAACATCTCACTTAGAGAATCTACTATCCACTCTATTAGAACTAGAAGAAAAATTGATACCTTTGCCCTACTAAAATTCACAAAATTCTATCATTTTCTTAATATTTATTTGCTAGAATAGCCATGAATAAATCATAGAGAGGGGAGATTGTGATTAATAGAAAACGGTGGTTAAGTATGTTGTTGGCGGCAAATGTTGCTATGGTATCCTTTATACCTGCAGTGCATGTGAAGGCAAAAACGAACCCAGTGTCTGATGCCCGATCATCTTCAGATCGTACAGAGCCTATTGTTACGGTGGGACCGTCTGGGAAAACACTTTTAGCAAATGAGGAAACAACCACAATCGCACCAGGGATTCAGCTTCATAGCTTTGAACGTTTTGATGCTAGAGGCTGGTTAAACGGGGAAGTAATGACGGTGGATTTAACAAATGATGCCATATCAACAGATCTACTTTTTCCAGGTGTCATTACAGATGCTAAGCCACTTTCAGAAATGGCAAACGAGGCGGGTGCTGTCGGCGCGGTAAATGGGGACTTTTTTGATATCAATGATACTAAAGCGCCGTTAGGGTCCATGATTCAAAATGGAACATTATTAAAGGGTCCACAGGGCTCACATACCCTAACAGCAGGAGTAAATGAACAGGAAATTGGGCAAATCACTGATCTTTTTTTAGAAGGTACAATAAAACTTCCAACTGGAGAGGTTCCATTAGCGGCCTTTAATCAATCTGGCATTCCTGCAAATGGTATTGGATTGTATACGTCTGTTTGGGGACAGGCTGAACGCCCTGGAGGGGGAAGCCCAGTCATCGAAGTAGAGATTAAGGACGGGAAAGTTGTGAAGGTATCTGACCAAACAGGACAAGGACCAATTGATGAGAACAGTTTTATCCTAGTGGGTCGTGAAGATGGGGCCAATCAATTGGAGAAACTTGCTGTTGGTGATCCAATAAAAGTTTCTTATGCTCCGAAAGTGGATGGAGAAACATTGATGGAATTTGCAGTTGGTGGAAATGTAAAACTGGTCGAAAATGGTGAGGTACCAGCTGATTTAGATGACCGTACTTCGGCTCCAAGGACAGCTGT
This sequence comes from Salinibacillus xinjiangensis, assembly GCF_009649735.1. Classification (GTDB taxonomy): domain Bacteria; phylum Bacillota; class Bacilli; order Bacillales; family Alkalibacillaceae; genus Salinibacillus; species Salinibacillus xinjiangensis. Next base: position 47,305 of record NZ_WJNH01000004.1, on the reverse strand, counting down.
TGGCTTTTCTGAAGATGGAAAAACGATGATTCTCGCATTAGTGGATGGGCGTCAGACAGATAGCCGTGGAATGACCTATAAGGAATTAGGAGAACTAATGAAGGAATACGATGCACACCAAGCACTAAACATTGATGGTGGAGGTTCATCAACAATGATTGCTCGTAAGCCCGGTGAGGAAAATACGGAAGTGGTCAATAACCCTTCTGATGGAGCTGAGCGTGAAATCCCAAATGGAATCGGTATTTTTGCTGAAGCTGGAAGCGGCGAATTAGCAAATTTTGCTGTGGAGCCAGCAATTGACTCCGAGCACAGCCACAGGGTTTTTCCTGGACTAAGTAGAAAGTTTGTCGGTCTAGGATATGATGAAAACTATTCACCAGTAGAGACAGAGGGAATTAAGTGGAAAGCACTTCCTGGCGATGTTGGGGAATTTGATCAAAAGGGAATATTTCACGCTAAAAAAGCTGGCAAAGCCGTTGCTCAAGCACAAATAGAATCAGCTAAAGGAACCTCAAAACTCACTGTGCTAGGAGAGTTAGACCGATTGGAAGCAACGGAATCCTCACTTGGAATGGAAATGGGGAGAGAGAGCAGTTTTTCCGTGATTGGTTATGACAAAAATGGGTATTCTGCACCGATTGAACCGAGGGATTTGGAGCTTGAGTATAATCAATCAGTGATTGAAGTAAAAAAATCCGCTGATGGTGGATATACGGTTAAACCTATACAGGACGGCGCATCTACAACCATTTCTATAACTACACAAGGAAAAGAGACACACCTGCCTGTAACCATTGGGTTAACCACCGAAAATGTGTCTAATTTTGAATCTAGTGAAGGTTGGTCGTCTACGAAATATCCTTCTAGTGTAGGAGCTTCAATGGATGTAGTTCCAGGTCGAGAAGGAAATGGCATACAGTTAAGCTATGATTTTACAACAACAACCGCTACTCGTGCCGCTTACTTACAAGCATCTCCAAGAATAGAGCTCCCAGGTGATGTACAAAAAATGGGCTTGTGGGTTCATGGTGATGGTAACGGCGCATGGCTCCGAACCGTTATTGAGGATGCGACGGGCACGAATTACACGTTAACATTAGCCGATGAAGTAAATTGGACGGGATGGAAACATGTTGAAGCCACGTTACCTGATGGAATCCAATACCCTGTTAAACTATGGCGGATTTACCCAGTTGAGACGAACCAAAATGATCAGTATACCGGAGAACTCATTTTCGATGACTTAACGGTGGAAGTACCTCCAGCTATTGATTTTCCTGAACAAAGCAAGGATCAGGAAGACCCACTTGTTATGCAAAATGAAGTGATGGGTAAAGATCGTTGGAAATTTGCTGTGTTGGCTGATAGTCAGTTTAAAGCCAGCACTTCAAATAGCTCACAAGAAAAAATGGCAAGAGAATCCTTACAACAAATTGTTGCTGAGGATCCTGAATTTTTAGTTATAAATGGTGACTTAGTAGATTCAGCATGGAAAGAGGATTTTGAATTGGCAAAACAAGTGTTAGAGGAGGAAGTAGGCGATGCGTTTCCTGTCTACTATATCCCGGGTAATCATGAAATTGCCGGCCCTGGAAACCTTGATCACTTCCTCAAAGTATTTGAAGAAAATCGCTACACCTTTGATCATAAGGGAACAAGATTTATTTTACTTGATACGTCTACAGGAAGCTTCCGAACGAGTGATTTTGAGCAATTGATAGAATTAAAGAAATCGTTAAATGATGCAGCAACAAACCCATCGATCAATAATGTAGTTGTGTTTGGTCATCACCCAACGCGAGATCCGCTGCCGACGAAAAATAGCCAGCTATCAGATAGAAAAGAAGCTGACCTCATTGAGACATGGCTGACTGAATTTCGAGAGGGCTCTAAAGGAAAAGGGGCCATGTATGTTAGTGGTCACGCACATACCGTAAATGTGGAACGTGTAGAGGGAGTTCCGTATATGGTGGTAGGTTCATCAGGGAAATCTCCGTATGGTTCTCCAACAAATGGAGGTTTTTATGCCTGGACGATGTTTGGGGTAGATCCTACTCCAGTTCAGGAAAAAGCAGCTGGACCTGAAGAGGCAGCAGGGAATAGCAAGGTTAGAGGAACAGAGTGGATTCAGGCAGAGGTTCGACCGTTATTAGAAGCCATTACAATGGATGCTCCAGAGGAATTAGCAGTAGGAGAGACGGTGGAAATTCAGGCAACAGGCCATCAGCAGAGTGGTTTAGACTTTCCACTGGAATATCCCGCTTCCGTTCTTTGGGAAGGCGATGAGAATGTGTTTGTCGGTTCAGGTGCAGAGCTTCAGAAGGCAAAAGAATCCGGAAAATACACCGCGTCGTTCAATACAGCAACGAACGAATTAACAGCATTAGCGAGAGGAGCGTTTTCCATTAAGGTAACTTCCAATAACATGGATGCTGAAATGGAAATTGAAGTTAAGTAGCAGTTTTGACTAAGGTAAAGATCTAATGGCAGAGTTTTTTCTGCTGTTAGGTCTTTTTTTATGGCGGTGTGAAGCTAGGTGGTAGAGAGCGGAACGGACTTGATAAATAGGGATGATGACTTGAATAATTATGATTGTGACGTGATTCTTTCGTAAGCCGACGGGAATGATGTAAAGTGACAGAATAACCGTGAAGAGTGGCAGAAATATCATTGCCACCGACTGGTATTTATCTTATTTATGACTTAATTATAATTGGGGTTGACTTGAATACCCCTAAAGCTGACGTGATGTACATAAAGGCCATGTTAAAAAATCTACACTCAACAGCTCCCTTTGACCATATCGCACTCCCTATAATATAATGAGTATGTTTAGTAGAAGAAGAGGTGGAAAACATGTTAGATAAACTACAAGCCCTTGAGGATCGTTATGAAAAGTTAAATGAGATGCTCAGTGATCCTGAAGTGATTAATGATACAAAAAAACTACGTGAATACTCCAAAGAACAAGCTGACTTACAAGAAGTAGTGGAAAATTATCGTCGCTATAAAGAAGTTCAAGAAGAGCTTTCTGATGCGAAGACAATGCTAGAGGATAATTTAGATGATGACATGCAAGACATGGTGAAGGAAGAAATTGATGGACTATCAACTGAAAAAGAAGAGCTAGAAGAAAAGCTGAAGATTTTATTGATTCCGAAAGATCCAAATGATGATAAAAACGTTATCATGGAAATTCGTGGCGCTGCAGGTGGAGATGAAGCAGCTTTATTTGCTGGTGACCTATATCGCATGTATTCTCGCTATGCGGAAGCACAAGGCTGGAAAGTCGAGGTCATTGAATATCACGAATCAGATGTTGGTGGTTATAAGGAAATGATTTGCATGGTAAACGGGAATGGGGCCTTTTCGAAGCTTAAATATGAAAATGGCGCTCACCGTGTGCAACGCGTTCCAGAGACAGAATCTGGTGGACGTATTCACACCTCAACAGCTACCGTCGCTGTTCTTCCAGAGGCTGAAGAAGTAGAGGTTGACATTCATGAAAAGGATATTCGTGTCGACACCTTTGCTTCCAGTGGACCAGGGGGACAAAGTGTTAACACTACGATGTCTGCGGTTCGACTAACTCATGAGCCTACCGGAATTGTGGTTTCCTGTCAGGATGAAAAATCTCAGCTTAAAAACAAGGAAAAAGCGATGAAGGTATTGCGTGCTCGTATTTATGAGAAGTTCCAAAAAGAAGCCCAAGCGGAATATGATGAATCCAGAAAGTCAGCTGTTGGAACTGGAGATCGTTCTGAGCGTATTCGTACGTATAACTTCCCACAAAATCGTGTCACAGACCATCGTATTGGCTTAACGATTCAAAAGCTCGACCAAATCCTTGAAGGTAAGCTTGGGGAAATCGTGGACGCACTAATCATTGAAGAACAAACGAAAAAGCTTGAAGAAATTGGTGAGTAATGTGGAGCAGTTTACAACCATTTGGGGAGCCCGCCACTGGGCTTCTCTTTTTTTGCAGGAGCATGGGTGTGAAAAAGGAGTAGCTGACATTCTTTTAATGCACCTATTGTCGATGTCCCAATCTCAGCTACTCGCAGCCATGCAGGATGATTTTCCACAGGATATCCAAGAAACCTTTATGGAAGGCATTTATCAACATGTGGATAAAGGGACGCCGGTGCAGCATCTGATCGGCTATGAATATTTTTATGGTCGAAAATTTGCTGTGAACCCACACGTGTTGATTCCACGCCCAGAAACAGAGGAATTAGTGGAATTGGTTTTACGGGAAATAAAAGCCGGCTTTTCCAAGGATGATGAGATTTTGGTTGTTGATATTGGTACGGGATCTGGAATCATTGGCATTACCTTAAAAAAAGAACTTCCAGCTTTACATGTAAAAGCTGTGGATATCTCAAAGGATGCTTTACAAACAGCCAAACAAAATGCTCAAGATTTGAATGCTGATGTGGAATTTGTAGAGGGGGATTTTTTAAGTCCATTGGTTGAAAGTGGACAAAGGGTTGATGTCATTGTCTCGAATCCACCCTATATTTCACCTGAGGACGAGACTTCTTTGGATGATGTTGTACGTAAGCATGATCCGAAGCTAGCTCTATTTGCAGAGGATGAAGGGCTTGCTGCATATAAAAAAATTGTCAGTCAGTTGCCTGAAGTGATGAATCGTCCGGCACTTGTCGCCTTCGAAATCGGTCATCAACAGGGAGTTGCAGTCCAGGAAATTATTAAGCATAAGTTTCCAAAAGCAGAGCCGAAAGTCATGCAAGACATTAATCAGAAGGATCGAATTGTATATAGTTGGATGAAATAAAACCTGTGGGTAACTTTATCCACAGGTTTTATGGTTACATTCCTGATAGCTCCTATTGCTCACACCTTGTTAAAAAGTGATGCATTTTTAATAATCTTTCTATCAATCTAAAAAAATATGATTTCATACGTTTAGATATGAAAACATCTGCCCATACTGATGACCAAGAAGGGTTAAGGGGGCAGAACGATGAAGAAGGTTATCTTTTTATTTGTTTCAGCATTTATTATTTTTTATAATCCGATGATTGGGTCTGGAAAGCAGGAGCAGAATTCGGAGTATAAGGTGATCCCAGATGAATCGATTCGCCTGCGGATTCTAGCTCATTCAAATAGTGAAAAGGATCAAGAACTTAAGCGCGAGATTCGTGATAGGGTGAATGCAGAGATTACAACATGGGTGAACGACTTAAACTCTATTTCCTCAGCTCGTGAATTAATAGAATCTCGTTTAGGAGAAATAGAGAAAATCGTAGAACAGACTTTAGCGGAAAAAAATATCAATCAAACGTTTGATCTAGAGTTTGGAGATGTTCAGTTCCCTACTAAGGTTTATGGTGGTAAGGTATATCCAGGTGGAATCTATGAAGCTTTACTCATTACGATTGGCGATGGAAAAGGCGATAACTGGTGGTGCGTACTCTTCCCGCCACTTTGCTTTTTAGACTTCTCGAATGGTACAACCGTTGCGGACGATGAGGAAAAAGACGAACATTTAGAAGAGAACCAAGAGGTTAAAGAAAATGAAAAGAAAGTTGAAGTGCAATTTTTCCTTATCACATGGTTTGATAGTATTATAGGTTGGGTTAAAAATCTTTTTTAAAAGAGCGAAAGGGGAAGGGCCTCGGTCATCCCCGAGCGCTAGGCCCTGCAGCTGGACGTGGCTTTTCTAGATAACTCAATTTAGAGAGATTATAAAACTTTTAAATATCATAAATCACTCCCTATTTTCATAGAGTAAAGTAGAAATGAAAATCCGGGAGTGATATTTTTATGATTAAGATTGTGTTGGCGAATGATCGAGCAACGGTAAGGGACTTTTTTGGCGAACAATGGGACAAGCAATCCTCAAAGGATGAGCTGCATAAGTATGGTAGATTCATAGAAATTAAGGGCGAAAAGAAAGGATTCTATGCCATTGTTCCGGTATTGAACGAAAAGGGCTGGTTGCGTACGTTATATTTTACGGAGCAGTTAAATGCAGGACTTCTGATGGTGTTAATTGATTGGATTAAGGAGGACGCTGCACAATCAGGCTATCAACAACTTATGGTATATAGCCATAATTCCTCAACGGACACTCTTTTTCAGACATGGGGCTTTGAAAAAATGAATCAAAATGAGCCCCTTAGTGTAGATGAAGAGGGGAATTGGTGGATATCAGCTGTAGAGTTATCAAGAGATGTGGATAAGTATTGTTGATAAACTGTGGGTTGTAGGTGGATATTGTGGATAAGTTGTGCATAACTGTTGTGGGTAGCTACTAGAAAGATGGCAAAATTTTAATTGTGGGCGAGAAGGGGTTAAATGAACATTTCATTATTGTAATTCTTTAATTAAATGTTTAATAATTCTTTATCAGGAGTAATTTTTGGCGAACGTACTCATTATTTAACGGAACGGTTCAATAAATTTGTAAACAGTTCATTTGCAGCCCGCTCATGTTCAGGTCATAGCTATAAAGGTTCTAATCCCTGACTAAAGGATTCATAACCACTGTCGCAGACCCTGCAGAGAAAGCCTAACTTGCGTATACAAGCCATCAAGCACATAATAGAAAGGGAAAATAGAAATAGGAGTGCCCACAATGAGTGAAATGGAAACAAAATACTGGAATGTACAAGACGAAAAAATAGATGTGAATAACTCAAAAATAATAGCAGCAGCTGAGGCAATCAGGAGACAAGAAACGGTTGCTTTTCCTACTGAAACCGTTTATGGTTTGGGCGCTGATGCGACCAGCCATTCAGCAGTGGATAAAATTTTTCAAGCAAAAGGTCGTCCTGGGGATAATCCTCTCATTGTTCACATTGCTAAAATTGAGCAAGTGGAACAAGTGGTAGAGGATATTCCGGATATGGCGTTAAAACTAATGGAAGCCTTTTGGCCAGGTCCTCTTACGTTGATTTTAAATAGTAACGGTGCTTCGGCGGACAATGTAACAGCAGGTTTATCCACAGTGGGGGTAAGAATACCTGATCATCCTGTTGCACAAGCGATGTTAACAGCTAGCCAAGTACCTGTAGCTGCGCCAAGTGCTAATCGGTCGGGCAGACCAAGTCCCACAACGGCTCAGCACGTGTACGATGATTTAGCTGGCCGTGTATACGGAATTGTGGATTGCGGACCGACTGGAGTTGGGGTTGAATCAACTGTAGTAGATTGCACAGGTGAACAAGCGGTGATTTTACGACCTGGTGGCGTGACAAAAGAAGAGTTAGAGCAAGTTGTTGAGACTGTGAGCACAGATTCTGCTGTGGAAAATAAAGAGGAGCAACCGAAATCGCCGGGAATGAAATACACCCATTATGCACCGAATGCTCCTTTTTGGTTAGTAGAGGGTAGTGCTGATGCAATGCAGCAAGAAATAAACCGACTGAATCAGGACGGTCTAAACGTTGGTGTTATGGCAAGTGAAGAAAACGCAGCACATTACCAGCATGCGATTGTGAAAAGCTGTGGATCTCGGGAAAATTTGCGCGAGGTCGCCCAGCAAATTTACGATGTGCTAAGGACCTTTAATCGTGAAAATGTAGATGTCATTCTTGGTGAAACCTTTACGAAGAAAGGTTTAGGGGTTGCCGTAATGAATCGTTTGGAAAAAGCGTCGTCTAAAATTATAAAGATATAATCATTTATTCTAAAGCTTATCCTCCTCGCATATATTGTTTTTAGCATGTCCGAGGAGGTTTCACATGATTTCATATATTATTGGCGAATGGCTAACCCTATCCTTAATGGCAATCGCAATTGGCATGGACGCTTTTTCGGTGAGCCTCGGAATGGGAATGCTTAATCTGCGCCTACGTAAAATTGCAATTATCGGTATTTTAATTGGAATCTTTCATATGGTTATGCCCTTTTTAGGGATGCTGCTCGGAAATATTCTATCCAAACAATTTGGCTCCTTCGCGGCATTAATGGGCGGAGTGCTACTAATCGTTTTAGGAATCCAGATGTTTATCGGTTCCTTTTCAGATGAACGGAACACGAAATTAGTGAACGGCTTTGGCCTATTCGTGTTTGCTTTTACCGTAAGCTTAGACAGCTTTTCCGTGGGGCTAAGCTTAGGAATGTACGGAGTCAAAACAATCGTAGCTCTAATATTATTTGGCTCAGCCAGTGCTGTTTTAACCTGGCTCGGATTCTTACTTGCACGAAAAGCAACCGCACTACTCGGCTCCTATAGTGAAATGCTGGGTGGAAGTATTTTATGTGCGTTTGGATTGCAGTTGATTTTGTAGACAAGCAGTGAGGCCTGTCACTTGTCCGATGTGGATGAGTGGGGGGCTTTTTGTTTTTGTGGGGGTTTATGACCGTGGCGGTGGGAGGCGTGCTTTAGCATTTGTTTAGTGTCTTTTGACATTTACAAGTGCTTTTTTAGCGAATGGAAAGGCAACTTTAGTTAAACCATCTCAGACTTTAGCATTTGGCTGGAAGTTTAGTATTTATTTTCTAACTTTAGCATTTGGAGGAGTATCTTCAGCATCCGGAGTAGGAGTACATAGGCGGGAGTGCGAGTTTAGCAAAATAGACCTTAGCTTCAGCACATGAATCGGAAACTTTAGCACCCTCCCCCGAATCTTTAGCATCCACAAGTCGTTCTTTAGCATTTCAAGACGTCTTTAGCTTATAAAGTACTTTTTTAGCAAAAAGCCTATAAACCTTAGCCAAAGCACCCCAATCTTCAGCACATCCCACACCATATCAATCCCCTTCGCAAAAAGTGACACCCACCCCGCCCAAATGATATATTTAAGACAAAAGAGAGTACCAAATGGAGGTTCGGCTTCATGAAAAATATTTTATTTGTTTGCACCGGAAATACGTGTCGCAGTCCGATGGCTGAGGCATTGCTGAAGCATAAAAATGTATATATAAATGTTCAATCAGCTGGAATTTTCGCAGGTCATGGACAGTCTGCTTCCCAGGGAACAAAGGATGTACTGTCCCAAAAGGGGATTGATTGTCAGCATCAATCACAACCGATTACCCCTCAATTAATCGAGTGGGCGGATCTCATTTTAACGATGACGATGAACCACAAGCAGTCCATACTCATGCAGTTCCCAAATGCTGAGAACAAAATTTTTACCTTAAAAGAATATGTAGACGACGAACAGCAACAGATTTGGAATCAGCTAAAGGAAGCCTATGCGGCGCTCGAAACGGACCGGGCGTTATTCCAGGCGAATCAGGACCAACAGCTGGAGAACAAAATGAAGGAGACGCAAAAGGAAATCATGGAGCTGGAAAGACAGCTCGACAATGTGGATATTCAGGACCCTTTTGGCGGAGATGTGAACATCTATCGAAAAACCCTTTCTGAACTGGAAAAATATATTGAACTTCTTCTGCAAAAGATAGACAATAGAGAAAAATAGCTTTTTTGGGAATTCGAATTGGGGGATGCGGGATGAAGGAAAAACATCGCTTTAGCTTACGGATTAAGCTTGTTATTTTTACTACAGTATTAGCGGTCATTACATATGGTACAAGTGCTCTGTTTATTTACGCCTTTTCTGGCCAGATTCAGGCCTACCTAGGAATATCGGAGCAATTGTATACGGTTATGGTTCTATTCATGGGGATTTTGTGGTCTGGAATACTTGCTTATTTTGCTGCTCAAATGTTAACCAAGCCGTTATTAACCTTAAGGGATGCTGCACATCAAGCAGCAGATGGGAATATCGCGAAGGACGTTCAGGTCTCAAAGTCGGATGATGAAATCCGTTCACTGGGGCTTGCTTTTAACGCAATGCTTGCTAGTTTGCGTGATATTATCACCAATATTGAGAAAAACTTTGACCAAACCAATCAATCGGTTGGCGCGATTAAAGATTCTTTAACAAATGCGGAGAATCAAGCGAACACCATAGCCCAAACTGTTGGCGAAATTGCATCAGGGGCGGAGAACTCCTCCTCCTCGATTTTGCAAACAGCACAGTCCATTGAAGATGCAACCATTGTCGCGGGAGAGGTTCAAGAAAAAGCTAAGCACTCTCGTTCGTTATCGCAAGGGATGATTGGTACCTTAGATCAGTCAAAGGCCATTATTCAAGAGCTGGTTTCCAGTGTACAAAATATTTCTAAAGAACAGGAAACGTCATTGGAAGCGGTAGAACGTCTTGAGAAAAATGCGCAGGAAGTAGAAAAAATCATCTCTCTTGTGGGTGAAATTGCCGATCAAACCAATTTACTAGCTCTTAACGCATCCATCGAAGCGGCAAGAGCGGGTGAACATGGACGTGGGTTTGCGGTAGTCGCAGAGGAAGTACGCAAACTTGCCGATGAAAGTGCTACGGCTGTCCATAACATTTCAGGTTTTATTTCGAACATTCAAACGGACGTCAATGAAGTTGTGGAGCGGATTCAGCAACAGGTGAAATTTGCCCGGCAAGAGGCAAAAAAAGGTGAAGAGTCGAATACGGCGATTGAGAAGGTTTCTGCTTCAGTCAATGAAGTAGCTGAGGTTGTTGGTCATATCTCTGACTTAATGGACCAGCAGTTAGAAACCATGGAAGCGACAACTAGACAATCTCAAGAAGTGGCAGCGATTGCTGAAGAAACCACAGCTGGAACCGAAGAGGTCAGTGCATCCATCCAAGAACAAAGTGCAGTTGTCCAAAAAATTAGTCATCTCGCTACTCATCTAGAACAGCATGCGGAAAGTTTAAACAAGCAAATTCATAAGTTTGAAAAATAACAGAAGGATGTGACCTGTATGAAACTTGTATTAGCTTCAGACCATGGTGGAATAAATCTGCGCACTGAAATTGGTAACCTGCTTTCTGAAATGGGAGTAGATTTTGATGATATGGGCTGTGATTGCGAGGATTCTGTTGATTATCCCGATTACGGGATTCCGGCAGCCGAAAAAGTGGCAAATGGCGACTATGATTTAGGCATTTTAATTTGTGGAACAGGTATTGGCATGACGATTGCGGCCAATAAAGTAAAAGGGATTCGCTGTGCACTTGTCCACGATGTGTTTAGTGCGAAAATGACAAAGGCTCATAACAATGCCAATGTCATTGCGATGGGCGAGAGAGTAATTGGCCCAGGATTGGCACGTGAAATTGTAAAAGCTTGGCTTGAGGCCGAATTTGAAGGTGGCCGTCACGAAAATCGTATTGGTAAAATCGCTGAATATGAAAATAAATAGTTTAAGGTAGTGATTACCATGACAGATCAACTTATTACAGAAATCAAATCGCACCTAAATGAGCTTGTTCAAGATTGGGCTTCCCTTGATCAATTGAAATCGGGACATGTATTTCTTTTAGGATGCTCCACTAGTGAAGTAGCCGGTGAACGAATCGGCACCTCGGGAAGTGAGCAGATTGCTGAAACAATTTTTACGGAGCTACAAGTCTTGAAGCAACAAACTGGTGTAGAGCTTGCCTTTCAGTGCTGCGAGCATTTAAACCGATCTCTTGTGGTCGAACGAATGGTGATGGAGAAATATAACCTAACCAGGGTTGCGGCGGTTCCCATTCCTGGTGCAGGAGGTTCGATGGCCGCCTATGCGTATAGACACATGGATGACCCTGTGCTAGTAGAGTCCATCAGCGCCCATGCGGGAATGGATATTGGGGACACCTTTATTGGTATGCACTTAAAATCCGTGGCAGTCCCAGTGAGATTATCAAGAAAAAATATCGGCAAAGCCCATGTAACGGCAGCCTACACAAGACCCAAGCTCATTGGGGGACAGAGAGCCGTCTATCAAATCCCAGATTCCTCTGGAGATACTTGCGAGTAATGTTATACTAAAAGTGGAGAATTTTTCGAATAGACCTAGCAACCTTTTTTCAAAATGTGAGGAGGAGAAATCGTGGAGCATTTAAAAAACGTAGACCCTGAAATTCTAGCAGCAGTAGAAAAGGAAAAGAAGCGTCAACAGGATAAAATTGAACTGATTGCATCGGAAAACTTTGTATCAGAAGCGGTTATGGAGGCAGCAGGTTCCGTACTAACCAACAAATACGCAGAAGGCTACCCAGGTCGTCGCTATTATGGTGGCTGTGAATTTGTTGATGTAGCTGAAAACTTAGCCCGTGATCGTGCGAAGGAATTATTCGGAGCAGATCACGCCAATGTTCAGCCGCACTCAGGTGCCCAAGCAAACATGGCTGTGTATTTTACGGTACTTGAGACTGGTGACACCGTTTTAGGGATGAACCTGAACCATGGTGGACACTTAACCCACGGAAGTCCAGTAAACTTTAGTGGTACCCTATATAATTTTGTTGATTATGGCGTTGATGAAAATAGTGAACAAATTGATTATGACGCTGTTTTAGCTAAGGCCAAAGAGGTTCAGCCAAAGCTAATTGTTGCTGGAGCAAGTGCCTACCCTCGAGAGATTGATTTTGCGAAATTCCGCGAAATTGCTGATGAGGTTGGAGCTTACTTAATGGTAGACATGGCACACATTGCAGGGCTTGTTGCAACAGGACTTCATCCGAATCCAGTCCCACATGCCCACTTTGTGACGACGACTACTCATAAAACATTACGTGGACCACGTGGTGGAATGATTCTTTGCCAAGAAGAATTTGCGAAAAAAGTAGACAAATCTGTTTTCCCTGGCATGCAGGGTGGACCACTCATGCATATTATTGCGGCAAAAGCAGTTGCCTTTAAAGAGGCCCTTGAGCCAGCGTTTAAAACCTATACTCAAAATATCGTAGACAATGCGAAACGACTAGGCGAGGCACTTACCAAAGAAGGAGTGCGTGTCGTTTCAGGCGGAACAGATAATCACCTCCTATTACTAGATGTTCGCCCACTTGGGTTAACTGGAAAAGTTGCGGAGAAGGCACTTGATGAAATTGGGATTACCGCAAACAAAAACACCATTCCGTTTGATCCTGAAAGTCCATTTGTAACAAGTGGTGTACGAATTGGAACAGCAGCAGTGACCACTCGTGGCTTTGATCTTAACGCGATGGATGAGATTGCAGCAATCATTTCTCTTACCTTGAAAAATGTTGAAGACGAAGCGAAACTTGAAGAGGTGAAAGAGCGTGTAGCTGCTTTGACTGCGAAGTTTCCTTTGTATGAATAATGATTGATAAAGACTGGCTTAGGCGCCAGTCTTTTTTGTGGGACGGGGGGACAGGTCCATCGTCCCACTGGGACAACGGACCTGTCCCCCTGTCCCGATTTAGAAGGAAGTGGGTGAGTATTTGGCTTTTCAAAATATTAATCTTATCGAGGTTTTATCAGGAGCTTTAGCGTGGGGAATAGTCGTATATCTCATTTATCGTCTTTATAATAAGCGGCGGGTTAAACCAAAAGGGTGGAAAATTTTAATTGTATTTTGGATTGGGATGTTTTCTTTCTCCTTCAACTTTAACCTGTTTGGTGAGGCAGTTCGACTATCTATTCTACCACTTGGGGTATGGATTTTATATTTTATTTTGAATTCAAAAGAGGGGAGATGGGAAATCTACCGTCGTTTTGCTTGGCTTGGATTTGGTGCAAATTTTATATTTTTACTATTTTCGCTTATCTCGACGCCGGTGCATCAGGCCATCTACCCTCAGAATGAAATAGATACATATATTGCTGGTGTAGAAGAGGCTTATTTCATAACCATCCATCCTTCAGGTCAGGATGTATCACTCAAAAAAGACACCCTTTTAGATGGAATAGAACGATTACAGAAATCAACTATTTCTAGTGATGATTGGTACTATGATTTAACTAGAAATGACTCAAAAGAAGTGAATGAAAGGTTCCCGTACCAGCTAGTTAATGCAACACCCAAATGGGGAAGTGGCAGTCAAGCAATCATTTACCTTGAGGACGACGGAAAAGGATTACTTATCCTGACACCTGAAAAGCAGCGCTATTTTCGCTCCGATCAATCGTTGTTAGAGGAGGGAAATGAATGATGACTAAAAAGAGAAAACTAACTTTAGGGATTGTTCTAATTGTAATTATTTTAGCTGCTATTTACTGGATGTATTTTTCAAAACCATCTCCTCTGCCAACGAAAAATCAATTGGTTACCGAAATAAATGAAGTTTTCACGAGAGCAAATGCCGAAAAAATACAGAACACCATTCAACTCGATGATAAGCATGTATTTGTCCCGTTTATTTCTAAAAATAATGAGTATGGGCTTAGTTATTGGGTATGGGACATGTACAAGTGGAAGGTGAAAAAGATTGATACCACCGGGGAACCAATGATATGGAAAGTAGATAAAAAAGATCCATCAACCTTCCATATTATTTGGAATATGCATCCTAATGATCGTCTTCGTTATATGAAATTTTATCTAATTCGAAAGCGAGGATATCAAATCACTGCAGGAAACCATCACTATACGCCGCGAATTCAGCTGGAGAAAAAGGTTTCGCTTGAAGAGAAGTCTTATGGTGTGCTGAAGTTTCCGCAAAAATGGGCTGCAATTAAAGAGGCAAATGCAAAAGTGATGCAAGCCAGGCAACCTGATAAACTGTTTTCCAGTTGGATGCCGGATCATTCCATCTATATCGGCTGGATTCCATATGACGAGTCAAATCAAGAAACATTTCCAGAGCAATCTGTGAATGGGAATACGTTTTCAGATGGGGATGTGGAAACAGATTTTGTGCATATTTTAAATGAATCGGAGCTTGAGGTTGCTGCGGAATAGGGATTGTCCTCGTGGGACAGGGGGACAGGTCCATCGTCCCACTGGGACAAAGGACCTGTCCCTCCGTCCCATTCGTAATCAAATATTTCTGAAATCCAGCTATTCCTTGAAAGAAATGTCGGATTTCAGTACAATTTGTAGGATATAACTTTTAAATAAAGGAGAGTTCGGTTCATGGGAAAAGTGTACGTGTTTGATCATCCATTAATCCAGCATAAATTGACATTTATTCGTGATAAAAGAACGGGAACGAAGGAATTTCGAGAGCTTGTTGATGAAGTAGGGACTTTGATGGCGTTTGAAATTACGAGAGATTTACCGCTTCAAGAGGTAAACGTTCAAACTCCTGTTTCAGAGGCAAACTCCAAAGTACTAGCAGGGAAAAAGCTTGGACTCATTCCGATTTTACGTGCAGGTCTTGGTATGACAGATGGAATTTTAGGCCTCATTCCAACAGCAAAAGTAGGCCACGTCGGTTTATATCGTGACCCAGAAACCTTACAGCCTGTTGAATACTATGTGAAATTACCATCTGACATTGAAGAACGTGAATTAATTGTTATCGACCCAATGCTTGCTACTGGTGGATCTGCTAACGTGGCCATCGAAGCGTTGAAAAAGCGTGGCGCTAAGCAAATTCGTCTCATGTGCCTAATTGCAGCACCAGAGGGAGTCGAAGCCGTGAAGGAAGAACACCCAGATGTGGATATTTATCTAGCAGCCTTAGATGAAAAGCTTAATGAAAAAGGCTATATCATCCCGGGATTAGGAGATGCTGGCGATCGGTTGTATGGAACGAAGTAGTTTTTCGATAGTGAAGTCTGAATCTAGTTTTTTGATTCAGGCTTTTTTATTGATAGGAAATGAAGTGTTAACCCTGGCCAGACGCGTGCTGAAGATGGTACTTTTTTTGCCAAAAATCTCGGTGAAAATGCTGAAGTACAGTGATTATGCTAAAGTTCATCGTCAATTTGCTGAAGTTTTTACCGACTACGCTGAAGGACGAGCTTCAAATGCTATAAACATGATTAAAAAATAAAGTTTACTAAATGCTGAAGGCAACTCAGTAAAAGCTAAACCACATTCCCCAAATGCTGAATATTACAGCAATATGCTGAAGCCCCCTTGATATGCTAAAGAATCCCTGTAATTAACTAAAGACCCCCAGTGAAAAGCTAAAATAATTCATGCAAAAACTAAAGTCCACCCGAAAAATGCTGAACCCCGCCATCAGTCTACCAGTCGGAAATTTCAAAGCATAAAACCCCCTCAACTTGCAAAAACTAATGCCAAAAAGCAAAGACTAGGGGACCTGAACTATGAACACACTACAAAAATTGATCAAACCAATCATCATTCTACTATTAATCACAGCTCTACCTTTAAGCACATTTTCACCTAATCAAACACACGCACTTGGCGAAGAGGTTTCCATGATTGTAGAGGTGGATGGGGATCCGCACAAGTGGAAGGAGTACATTGAGAAGTATCATCCGTTTGTTGAGGTTGTACAGGTGTATGACACCATCCTGAATGCTTTAGCCATTAAAGGAACAACTAAGGATGTTTACAATATTGATAAAGAGGACTTTATTAAACATGTACATCCAACCACTACATACAAGGTGCCTACACCAATGCCCCAATCTAGTGAAAACTCAAAAAACAAAATTGAGCCTCCACAACGGCCTGTGAAGTCCAAATACACGGGGAAAGGAGTCAAGGTTGGGGTGATTGACACGGGGATTGATTATGAACATCCAGACTTAGCCAACGTTTACCAAGGGGGCTATGATCTGGTGGATTTCGATGATGACCCTATGGAGACACTTCCTGAGCAGGGCGCGGCTACCTTGCATGGTACACATGTTGCGGGAATTATCGCAGCAAATGGTGAAATGAAAGGGGTTGCGCCTAACGCGGAGATTCACAGTTACCGAGCACTTGGCCCAGGTGGTGTGGGTTCATCGGTCGGCATTATTGCGGCGATTGAACGTGCTGTTGAAGATGGTATGGATATCATCAACCTTTCTCTAGGGAGTACGGTGAACAGTCCGGATTGGCCGACAAGTGTAGCGGTTAATAAAGCGATTGATATGGGCGTTGCGGTTGTGATTGCCAATGGAAACGAAGGGCCAGGAAAATGGACGGTTTCATCCCCTGCTACATCGGTGAAGGCTCTATCAGTCGGCGCCTCCATCACAGAGTTAAATATTCCTTATGTGTCAGTTCCGTTGGAGGATAAAAAAATTCCACTTGCTATGATGCAAGGTTCCCCGGCTTGGGATTTTACAAAGCCTTATAAACTCGTTGATGGAGGACTAGGAAAAGAGCCTCCAACAGATGCCCAAGGAAAAATTGTCGTGTTTAAGCGCGGGGAAATTCCATTCTCAGAAAAAGTGAAACTAGCAGAAGAGGCCGGTGCAGTTGGTGTCATTATTTACAACAATGAAAAAGGGGAGCTTCAGGGCGGTTTAACAATGCCAACATCAATCCCTGTTGCAGCTGTTAATCAGAAGGATGGGAAATGGTTGATGGAGCAAATGAATAAACAGAGGTGGCTCCACACAGCTTATCAACATCAGGAGGATAAGCTAGCAACCTTTAGCTCAAAAGGACCGGTTTTGGCCAACTGGGATATAAAGCCTGAGATAATAGCTCCAGGGGTTCAAATTGCGAGTACGGTACCTAGAGGAGGATATCAAAAGTTACAGGGAACGAGTATGGCGTCGCCTTATGTTGCAGGGGTTTTAGCGCTGATTAAGGAAGCTCATCCGGACTGGGGGCCAAAAAAGCTCAAAGCTGCGGTTCTCTCAACAACAAAACCATTCCGTAATAAAGTAGGAAGTCTATATTTTCCGATTGAACAAGGGATGGGTTCAATTCAGCCTGAAAAGAGCATCAATCCTGATGTTATGGTATACGGAAGTCGTTTAGCGTTAGGAAAGGTAAATGAACGGAACCAAACGCAAACTGCGGAGCTAGTGATTGAAAATCGTTCAGATAAAGAGAAAAAATTTCGATTTGATATACCACAAAACCATCCCGGTATGACCTGGCATTTGCCTCAAACCTTTTATTTAGAGCCAAAGGAAAAGAAATCCATAAAAGTAGAATTACGGGTTAATTCTGGAAATTTGAAAAAAGGGCTACATCAAGGCTGGATAACATTATATAATGAAAACAATCCAATGAAATTGCCTTATTTATTTGTGAATCAAACAGCAGATTATCCAAAAATCGAAGGACTAGAATTATCGGTTTCTCCGTTCGAGGATGAGCAATTGAAATATCGTATGTATTTGCCGGATGGTGCGGATAAGCTCACTGTTGATTTATATGACCCCTACTCCTTACGATATATAAAGACGATCGTGGAGGAAAATGATGTAAAGGCTGGAATGTTTAGTGGGATTATGCCGAAAGCAAAAGTGGGGAGAGAGCATTATATAGCGCTTGTCAAGGTACTAAATGGCTCAGATTACAGCTCATTTGTGACAGATTTTCAACTCTTTCCTTAGGGACTCGAAATTTGCACCATATTTATTGACAGAAAATAGCTACTATTGTATGCTAATCTAGGTGTGTGATAGGGCTTTCAGTATGCCCTTATCACACGTTTGGAACCCACAAGATGGGGGCTTATATAATGGGGAAAAATCAAAAGCCATTTCACGCTATTGCGTTGACGAGTGCAATCGTTTCAAACTTGTCAGGGTGCACGCTTGTCGGCATATTTTTCGGTCGATGGATTGATCAAAAACTTGGATTATCGCCATTATTTTTAATTATTGGCCTTATGATTGGATTAGGTGCAGGAGTTTATGGCACAATTTATTTAGTTAACAAGTACACAGGAGATCTCTGACATGCAATATAAGGTTATGGTCAATCGTCAAAGAAAATGGATGCTTTATGTACTGGCCCTCTTTGTCTTAGGGTGGGGTCTCACGCCTTATCCAGACATATTTTTAGGTCTACTATTAGGCTCCTCAATCAGTTTTTTTAACCTCTGGCTTTTGCAACGCAAGGTTAACCAAGTAGGACAAGCAGCAGCGAAGCAAGTGACAGCACGAGCACTTGGTACTTTTTCACGATTTGCTAGTGCAGTACTCGCGGTTTTGATTGCACTCCGCTATCCGCAACATTTCCATATGATAGCAGTTGTTATTGGATTAATGACGATTTATTTTGTCATTATGATAGATTTTTTTGTTACATCACAAAGATCTAAACCCTAGGAAGTGAGGTGAATTATCTTGGATCACGGAGCACCCATTAAAGAAGACGTGTTTGGCATCTCATGGTTGGATTTTAACCTTTCCAACGTAGTAATGATGATAATTACAGCACTTATTGTCTTTACGCTAGGTGTCCTAGCAAGTCGGAACCTTCAGCGGAAACCGACTGGGCTACAGAACTTTATGGAATGGCTTATTGATTTTGTAAAAGGCATTATTGGTGGCAATATGGATTGGAAAACTGGTAAACAGTTTCTTCCTTTAGGGTTAACGTTGATTACATACATCTTCGTTGGCAACATTTTAGGGGTTATTATGATGATTAGTGTGGACCATGAGCTATGGTGGAAGTCACCTACATCTGACCCAGGGATTACCTTGTCACTCGCCGTTATGATTATTGTTCTAACAAACTATTACGGTGTCAAAATGCAAGGTGCTAAAGAGTATGCAAAAGGCTTTTTAAAGCCACTCCCATTTATGCTACCCTTTAAGATTATTGAGGAATTTGCCAATACGTTGACATTAGGTCTTCGTCTATTTGGTAACATTTACGCAGGTGAAATTCTCTTAGGCCTACTGGCTGGATTGATGACATCTGGGGTAGGTGGGTTCATCGGTGGTATTATTCCGATGTTAGCTTGGCAAGGATTTAGTTTATTTATAGGTGCAATTCAAGCATTTATCTTTACAATGTTAACAATGGTGTATATGGCACACAAAGTGAGTCATGACCATTAATTTTATAATCAACAAAAACTAATTTTGAAAATATGAGGAGGAATTTGAAATGTCAGGAGCATTAGCAGCAGCAATTGCAGTAGGTTTAGCCGCACTAGGTGCAGGTATTGGTAACGGTCTTATCGTAAGTCGTACAGTTGAGGGTATCGCACGTCAACCAGAACTTCGTGGTGCTCTTCAAACAACAATGTTCATTGGTGTTGCGTTGGTTGAGGCACTTCCAATCATCGCGGTTGTTATCGCATTTATGGTAATGTAACGACCATCATCTAAAATTCAACAAAATGGCGGAGTAACAGCTTTTTAACTTCGCCATTCCTTTATGACAACGAAAAGCGGAGGCGACTGGCAGCCGCAGCTAGACATCATAATAGCAAAACGTATCAAAGTAAAAAGGCTTTCGCCATAAGGACTTGGTCGACCAAGTTTTTCGAATGTAAAGCCTAAATCAAAACAATTGGCGAAAGGAGTGGGTGGCGTGTTAGATACAAGCGTACTTGTGTTAAATGCTGGATTTAGTTTGAACGGTGGCGATATTGCCGTTTCACTAATTACCTTCATTATACTATTAGCTCTTTTGAAAAAATTCGCTTGGGGTCCTTTAATGGGGATCATGAAAGAGCGTGAAGATCACATTGCAAATGAAATCGATACTGCTGAGAAAAATCGTCAAGAAGCTGAACGCTTAGCGAAAGAGGCACAGGATAGTATTAAGAATACTAGACAAGAGGCTCAGGCAATCATTGAAGAAGCAAAGCAAACAGCTAAAGAACAAGAGCAATCAATCGTTACTGCTGCTCGTACAGAAGCAGATTGTATAAAAGAATCCGCTCGTCAAGAAATCGAGCAAGAGAAAGAAAAAGCTATTACAGCCTTGCAAGATCAAGTGGCTTCCTTGTCCGTTCGCATTGCTAGCAAAGTAATTGAAAAAGAACTTTCCGAGCAGGATCAAGAAAAATTGATCAACGAATATTTAAAAGAGGTAGGAGATAGCGATGAGTAATTCTGTTGTAGCGAATCGTTATTCCACCGCTCTTTTTGAACTAGGACAAGAGAAATCGTTGTTAAATACACTAGAAATCGAAATTCGTGGTGTTCAAGAGGTTTTTCAAAACAATGAACAACTACAAACATTCCTGAATCATCCGAGCATTCCAGTAGAAAAGAAGAAAGAGCTTTTGAAGGATGCGTTCAAAGATGTTTCTAAGGAATTGTTGAACACATTACTCATTATGGTTGAACGTCATCGTGAAAGTGAAATTCTCCCGATGACTGAAGCTTTCATTCAAATGAATAATGAAGCGCAAGGAGTTGCCGAAGCGACAGTTTATTCGGTCCGTGCGTTATCAGATGATGAAAAGCAGTCACTAGAAAAAGTGTTTGCAGCAAAACTAGACAAGAAGGCTCTTCACATTACGAACATTGTTGACCCGACCATTATCGGTGGCGTTAAGCTGAAAATTGGTAACCGAATTTATGACGGCACAGTAAGTAGTAAACTAGAGCGTATCGAACGTCAACTGGTTTCTGCAAACAAATAAGATAGGGGTGAAATTGGATGAGCATCAAAGCTGAAGAAATCAGTGCACTGATTAAGCAGCAAATCGAAAATTATGAATCTGATATAGAAGTTAACGATGTAGGTACTGTAATCACAGTTGGTGACGGTATCGCACGTGTACACGGTCTTGATGATGCGATGTCCGGTGAGCTTGTTGAATTTTCAAATGGTACGATGGGTATGGCCCAAAACCTTGAAGAAAACAACGTCGGTATCGTAATCCTTGGACCATATAAGGACATTCGTGAAGGTGATGAGGTTCGTCGTACAGGTCGCATTATGCAAGTGCCTGTAGGAGAAGAGCTTCTTGGCCGTGTGGTAAACTCTCTTGGTCAACCAGTAGATGGCAAAGGACCGATTGAAACAACTAAAACACGTCCAATTGAATCGGATGCACCTGGTGTTATGGATCGTAAATCAGTACATGAGCCATTACAAACAGGTCTTAAAGTAATTGACTCTATGATTCCAATCGGTCGTGGTCAGCGTGAGCTTGTCATCGGTGACCGTCAAACTGGTAAAACAGCTGTTGCCCTAGATACCATCATTAACCAAAAGGATCAAGACATGATTTGTATTTATGTGGCAATTGGACAAAAGGAATCAACTGTACGTGGCGTTGTGGAAACTCTACGTCAACAAGGTGCGTTGGACTACACAATTGTTGTAACAGCAAGTGCATCTCAACCAGCTCCATTATTATACCTAGCTCCTTATGCGGGTGTATCAATGGGTGAAGAGTTCATGTACAACGGCAAGCACGTACTTGTTGTATATGATGACTTATCAAAACAAGCGGCAGCATACCGTGAACTTTCCCTATTACTTCGTCGTCCTCCAGGTCGTGAAGCATTCCCAGGGGATGTATTCTATCTTCACTCACGTTTACTTGAGCGTGCAGCGAAGCTTAGTGATGCAAAAGGTGGCGGTTCTTTAACTGCATTACCTTTCGTTGAAACACAAGCAGGAGATATCTCTGCTTATATTCCAACAAACGTAATTTCCATCACTGATGGACAAATTTTCTTAGAATCTGATCTTTTCCACTCCGGTGTACGTCCAGCGGTTAACGCAGGTCTTTCCGTATCCCGTGTTGGTGGTGACGCCCAAATTAAAGCGATGAAGAAGGTTGCCGGTACATTGCGTTTAGACTTAGCCGCATTCCGTGAGCTTGAATCCTTCGCCCAATTTGGTTCAGATCTAGATAAAGCAACACAAGCAAAACTAAACCGTGGTGCTAGAACGGTTGAAGTATTAAAGCAAGGACTTCACCAACCACTAGCTGTTGAAAAGCAGGTTTCTATTATTTATGCACTTGTTAATGGGTTCCTTGATGATATTCCAGTAGCGGACATTCAACGCTTTGAGTCAGAGTTGTTTGTTTGGATGGAAAAGAACGCAAATGAAATCTTTGAGCATATTACAAGCACAGGTCAATTACCTGAAAAAGAAGACTTCAACAAGGCTATTGAAGGCTTCAAGAAAACATTTGTCGTTTCAGAATAATAAAGTGAGTTTGAGAGCGTAGTCCAGAAAAGGTGGTGAAACGGCTTGGCATCTCTTCGTGACATTAAAGGAAGAATTACTTCCACGAAAAAGACGAAACAAATCACAAGTGCAATGGAAATGGTTTCCGCTTCTAAAATGAACAAAGCAGAACAAAATGCCCGTTCATTTGTTCCATACATGGAAAAGATTCAAGAGGTGGTTGCTAGCATTGCAACAGGTAACCTTGATGTCGACCATCCGATGTTAAAATCGAGAGAGGTAAAGAAAACAGGTTACTTCGTGTTTACATCTGATCGTGGACTTGCTGGTGCTTATAACAGTAACATTCTGAGAACTGTTTATAACACGATTAATAAAAGACATAAGTCCTCTGATGAGTATACGATTATTGTCATCGGAAAAGTGGGTCGTGAATTTTTCAAAAACCGCAATATGCCCGTTTCTAAAGAGATTGTAGGACTCAATGATCAACCTGACTTTGCTGATATTAAGGATTTGGCGAATGAAACGGTAAACCTATACGCAAATGAAGAAATTGATGAATTGTACATGTACTACAATCATTATGAAAGTGCAATTTCACAAGTGGTAACGGAAAAGAAACTACTCCCACTTACAGATTTAAACGAAGGCAATTCAAAAGCAACAAGCTCGTATGAATACGAACCAAACCAAGAAGAAATCTTACAAGTTCTATTGCCGCAATATGCAGAAAGCTTAATTTATGGGGCAATCCTGGACGGTAAAGCTAGTGAGCATGCTGCACGTATGACAGCGATGAAAAATGCTACGGACAATGCGAACGATATTATTGATGACTTAAGTCTGAAATATAACCGCGCACGTCAAGCAGCCATCACACAAGAAATCAGTGAAATCGTTGGTGGAGCAGCCGCACTAGAATAGGATATGTAAATGTAAGGAGGGAAAAAGGATGAGCAAAGGACATATTTTACAGGTAACAGGTCCGGTTGTTGACGTTAAGTTTAATAATGACAACCTACCTGAACTATACAACGCCTTAACCGTACGTCATGAAGCCAAAGAAGGCCAAGGCGTTGATATTGACCTTACTTTAGAAGTAGCTTTGCACTTAGGTGATGATACAGTACGTACCATCGCTATGTCCGGAACAGAAGGTCTTGTTCGCGGAATGGAAGTAGTAGATACAGGTGCTCCAATCTCTGTACCTGTTGGGGACGCAACACTTGGACGCGTATTTAACGTATTAGGAGATAAAATCGATTTAGAAGACGAAATTGGTGCGGACGTAAAGCGTGACCCAATTCATCGCGATGCTCCTAAATTCGAAAACCTAACAACTAAAACTGAAATTTTAGAAACTGGAATCAAAGTAGTAGACTTGCTTGCTCCTTATGTTAAGGGTGGTAAGATCGGTCTATTCGGTGGTGCCGGAGTTGGTAAAACCGTATTGATCCAGGAATTGATTAACAACATCGCTCAAGAGCACGGTGGTATTTCCGTATTCGCTGGTGTAGGGGAGCGTACTCGTGAAGGGAACGACCTATTCCACGAAATGAGCGACTCAGGCGTTATCAAAAAGACAGCCATGGTATTCGGACAAATGAACGAGCCACCTGGTGCACGTATGCGTGTTGCCTTAACAGGTCTAACAATGGCTGAGCATTTCCGTGATGTAGAAGGACAAGACGTACTTCTATTTATCGACAACATTTTCCGCTTTACCCAAGCTGGTTCAGAGGTATCCGCCCTACTTGGACGTATGCCATCTGCCGTTGGTTACCAACCAACACTAGCAACAGACATGGGTCAATTACAGGAGCGTATCACATCCACAGATAAAGGTTCCATTACCTCTATCCAAGCTGTATACGTACCTGCCGATGACTATACTGACCCAGCACCAGCGACAACTTTCGCTCACTTGGATGCAACAACAAACCTTGAGCGTAAATTGTCTGAGCAAGGTATCTACCCAGCGGTGGATCCACTTGCATCAACATCACGTGCCCTTGACCCGAACATTGTTGGGGAAGAGCATTATGAAGTTGCACGTGAGGTTCAAAGAACATTGCAAAAGTATCGTGAGCTTCAGGATATTATTGCAATCCTTGGTATGGATGAATTGAGTGATGAGGATAAGTTGACTGTATCCCGTGCACGTCGTATTCAATTCTTCCTATCTCAAAACTTCCACGTTGCTGAACAGTTCACTGGTCAACCAGGTTCTTATGTACCAGTTGACGAAACGGTTAAAGGATTTAAAGAAATCCTTGACGGGAAGCATGATGACATTCCTGAGGATGCATTCCGCCTAGTGGGCCGCATCGAGGAAGTTGTCGAAAAAGCACAAGGTATGGAATAATAACGGGGAATTCAATCGTGCAAGTGATTAACTTAATCTCAAGCCCAAGGAGGGGTTCACATGAAAACACTGACTGTGAGTGTTGTTACTCCTGATGGCCCTGTATTGGAAAATGCGTACGAGATGGTTAGCGCTAAGGCGGAAAATGGCGAACTTGGTATCTTGCCAGGACACATTCCCCTTGTTGCACCATTAACCATTAGTGCTGTCCGTCTAAAAGGAGAGGGAAACACCGATCACATCGCGGTCAGCGGAGGATTCCTAGAGGTTCGTCCTGACAAGGTCACCATTCTAGCTCAGTCCGCTGAAATGCCAGATGAAATCGATGTCGAACGCGCACGCAAAGCAAAGGAACGTGCCGAACGCCGTCTCCAATCCCAAAAAGACGATGTCGACTTCAAACGAGCCGAATCAGCACTAAGACGTGCCATTAACCGCATCAACGTAGCAGGAGCTAATAAATAGGGACGGGGGGACAGGTCCCTTGTCCCACCAGGAAGGGATGGAGGGATCGTTCCCTCATCTCTTCAGAATATAACAGTAGAAGCCAGGATTTCCGTGGTAATGCGGAGGTTCTGGTTTTTGTATTCGCACTTTTCTAAGGGAAGGTTGTTTTTGGCTAACAAGATAGTTAAATTGTGACACACCACCGTTGAGCTACGGCTGATTAGCATTGACATTAAGACACGAGTTAAGAGCTATGCATGACGTACATTACATCGGTAAAAAGAGTAAAACATGTGTTATAGTGTGCTCATGACAAGCAAGGCATCATCAGAAACAGTAATACATCCATCATGGCTCTTACGCTGGCCAGTTCTTCGCAGTTCGCCCTCAAGCCACACTCCAAAATTATGACAATACCCCGAACTTTCCCCACAATTTCATCCAAAGAAAACACATTCCTCTGCATGTCTCACTCCTAACCAACATACAAATATAGTGATTCAATAAAACAATAGACTTTACGAAATATCGACATTATGAAACTATAATGCTATAATGGAACCGATTGCAAGATTGATAATTTAAAAGATTCAAAAAGATTCAAAATTCAATACATAGAGGTGAATCTATGGACTCTCTTCACATCTATCAAAACAGCTACACCTTCATTGTCGTATTTATGTTTGTAGCCATTTTACTCCCGATCGTAGCGCTCTCAGCAGGAAAACTTCTTCGTCCACATCAACCTACCAAAGAAAAGATGACCACATATGAAAGTGGTATAGAACCCTTTCAAGATGCCAGAGTTCAGTTTAATGTGCGCTACTATTTATTCGCTTTAATGTTTGTCATTTTTGATGTTGAAACCGTCTTTTTGTACCCATGGGCTGTTGCATATGAGCAGCTCGGTATATTCGCTCTGATTGAAATGTTGATCTTTATCGTCGTTTTATTCTTAGGATTAGTGTACGCATGGAAAAAGGGGGTACTTAGGTGGAGATGAATTTAGAAAATATAAAGGTAGAAGACCAAGAGGAACTGCAGCGGAATGTCTTTTTTATTACACTTGAGCAACTAAAATCATGGGCGCGGAGCAACTCCTTGTGGCCAGTTCAGTTTGGATTAGCCTGCTGTGCTATTGAAATGATGGGGGTTGGAGCCTCTCATTATGACTTAGACCGATTTGGATCCATTTTCCGCTCATCCCCAAGACACTCAGACTGCATGATTGTATCAGGTACAGTAACGAAAAAAATGGCACCGATTATACGGAAGCTGTATGATCAAATGCCAGAACCGAAGTGGGTTATTGCCATGGGGTCTTGCGCGACTGCAGGTGGACCATATATCCGCTCATATTCTGTAGTAAAAGGAGTTGACCAAATCGTCCCAGTTGACGTCTATATTCCTGGTTGTCCACCAAACCCAGCAGCATTAATTTATGGCATTAATAAATTACAGGAAAAAATCCGCTATGAAGCCAAAACAGGAAAGCGGGTGACGAATAAGTGACAGATGAAAATCAAAACCAACCACAATCCAATGAAGAAAACGAAAAATCAAAAGTAGAAGAAACGAAAAATCAAGCCGATGAATCCCAAAAAGAACCAAAAGCCGAACCCACCACACCTAAAGAGGAATCGCCTTCAAACAAAGAATCCACCAAAAACGCAAAAGAAGACACATCCGCCAAAACAGACAAACCAAAGCCGAAAAAAGACCGACCCAAACGACCACGAAAACCTCGTGCCAAAAAAGAAGAAAAGCCTGAAGACCTTGGACCATCGCCAAACCAACCGATCCTAGACCACTACGTAAACGTAATCAAAACAAACCTCGGTGAAGAAGCCATTGAAGAAGCTAGTATTAATCGCAACTCAAAAGACCTTCCTACCATTGTTGCCACACCAAAGAGCTATTTTCAAATCGCAAAGCTTCTGCGGGATCATGAGGAGCTCCAATTCAACTATTTATCAGACTTACATGGCATTGATTATGAAACCCATATGGAAATGTATGTTTATTTATATTCGATGACAAAAAAGTATTCGGTTGCTTTAAAAGTTAAAGTGGACCGAGAACATCCAGTTGTCGATTCTCTTACGCCTATATGGCAGGGAGCGAATTGGCCAGAAAGTGAAGCGTACGATTTACTTGGAATCCAATTTAACAATCATCCAGACTTAAAACGAATCCTTCTTGGTGAAGATTGGGAAGGATATCCGCTGCGTAAAGACTATGAACCTTATGATGTGGAGGTGTAGCTATGATTCGAACAGAGGAAATGCTATTAAACGTTGGACCCCAGCATCCGAGTACCCATGGGGTTTTTCGTCTCGTTGTAAAGGTTGAGGGGGAAATCATTCGTGAGGCTACACCGGTGATTGGTTATTTACATAGAGGAACGGAAAAGCTTGCGGAGGATCTTCAATACACCCAAATCATACCGTATACAGATCGAATGGATTACCTCTCCGCCATGACAAACAATTATGTCATTTGTCATGCTGTTGAGACAATTGTGGGTTTAGAGGTTCCAGAACGGGCCGAATATTTACGTGTGATTGCGATGGAGCTGGGGCGAATTGCCAGTCACCTTGTTTGGTATGGAACGTACTTACTTGACTTGGGGGCAACCAGTCCATTTTTGTATGCCTTCAGAGAAAGAGAAGCGATTATTAATCTATTAAATGAACTTTGTGGGGCACGTCTTACCTTTAACTATATGCGTATCGGCGGCGTAAAGTGGGATGCTCCCGAGGGCTGGATTGATAAGGTGAGAGAATTTATCCCGTATATGCGTGAGCAGCTTGATGGCTATCATGGGTTTATTTCAGGTAATGAAATATTCCTTAACCGTGTCAAAGGAATTGGCCAATATACGCAGGAAGAGGCCATTCAATATTCCTTAAGTGGAGCAAATCTTCGCTGTACGGGTGTCGATTATGATATTCGAAAAGTTGAGCCTTACTCCATTTACGACCGCTTTGATTTTGATGTACCTGTTGGAGAAACTGGTGATGCTTGGGCTAGGTACAAATGTCGGATGGGGGAAATTGAGGAGTCCTTAAAAATCCTAGAACAAGCGGTAGAGCAAATCCCTGAAGAAGGCAAGGTGCTAGGAAAAGTTCCACGTATTATTAAAGCGCCAAAAGGGGAGGTTTACGTTCGCATTGAATCCCCACGTGGTGAAATTGGCTGTTACATTGCAAGTGACAATAAAAAATCACCATACCGATTAAAGTTTCGCCGGCCATCCTTTTACAATCTTCAAATCCTTCCGAAGCTGCTGGAGGGGGAAAACATGGCCAACTTAGTCACCATTTTAGGCGGAGTGGATATCGTACTTGGGGAGGTGGACGGATAAATGGAATGGATGATGGAGCTGTTAAAATCACCGCCAGGGCTTAGCAATCTATCGACGTTTCTTATTCTAACGCTTCCTGTATTGTCCATCGTACTCGGATTTGTTACGTATGCGATTTTAGCCGAACGAAAGGTGCTTGGTTACATGCAATTGCGGTATGGTCCAAACCGAACAGGGGGAAGATTTGGCCTCCTGCAAACAGTAGCTGATGTTCTTAAGCTACTGATTAAAGAGGACACCCGACCAAAGGAAGCGGACCGACCATTGTTTATTTTAGCACCTGTCATCGCCTTTGTACCTTCCTTCATGGTGCTTGCGGTTATTCCGTACACAGAGTCAGTGATGTTTGCCAACATTGGTGTCGGCTTACTGTACTTTATCGCCATCTCAGGACTCACGACAGTCGGAATGCTGACGGCAGGCTGGGCATCTAACAATAAATATGCACTCATGGGTGGTATGCGCTCGGCTGCGCAAATGATCTCCTATGAAATCCCGCTACTGATGGCGCTCGTAGGTGTCGTTTTATTCGCCGGCTCTTTGAATTTAGTTGAAATCGTGGAGCAGCAGCAATATATTCCTTACATTTTGCTCCAGCCAATTGGATTTATCATCTTTTTTATCGCCGCAACCGCTGAACTGAACCGTACACCTTTTGACTTACCAGAAGCTGAATCTGAGCTGATTGCCGGTTATCATGTTGAGTACTCTGGCTTCCGTTTCGCCTTCTTCATGCTGGCGGAATATGTATACTTGTTTGCCATGTCCGCCCTCATTACCGTTTTATATTTAGGCGGATGGAATCCAATCATCGGACTTGGCTTCATCCCAGACCTCGTTTGGTTCGGCATCAAGTTTAGTATTTTGGTATTCGTCTTCATGTGGGTTCGCGCCACTTTACCAAGAATCAGACCAGACCAACTGATGGAATTTGGCTGGAAAGTACTCCTGCCTGTAGCCATGCTGAATATATTTCTATCAGCCATTTTAAAAGAAATCTTTTTCTAGAAACCTAGGTTTTTAGAAAATATCTGTATAAAAGGTGGTGTTTGTACGATGAAAGGTATTACGAAAGGGTTAGCCCATACGCTGAGAAACATGTCGAAAAAGAAGATGAGCTATCAATACCCCGATGAACCAGTTCCAATGCCAGACCGTTTCAGAGGCATTCAAAAATTTTATCCGGAAAAATGTATCGTTTGTAACCAGTGTGTCAACATCTGCCCGACAGACTGCATCCAGCTCACTGGGAAAAAACATCCCGACCCCGATCGCAAGGGAAGAATTATTGAGACTTACGATATTAACTTTGAAATTTGCATACTGTGTGACCTTTGTACAGAGGTATGTCCAACCGAAGCCATTGTCATGACTAATAACTTCGAGCTTGCCGATTACTCAAGAGATGAGCTCTTCAAGGATCTCCAATGGCTTGATGAAAATGATACAAATGTTCGAGAGGAGAATTAAGATGAATGGTGAATTTATTGCCTTTTTAATCCTTTCGTTCACAGCTATTCTCGGTGGAATCCTCATGTTGAACTTAAAAAAGGTCGTCCATATGCTGTTGTCGGTTGTTCTCACCTTTGTGAGCCTAGCTGGAATTTATGTATTATTATCAGCTGAATTCGTTGCGGTTGTACAAATCCTTATATACTCAGGCGCTGTTACGATCATCCTAGCTTTTGGAATCATGCTCACGAAACATACCGCTCGAGACGAGAGAACATCCAACCGATTACGCGCTGCTTTGGTGGGAGTTGGGGTGCTGGTCTTTTTCTTCACGGTATATGGAGCCATTGATAACCTATTCTTCGGCCCTGGAGCGGAAGGATTACATGTAGAAAATACACAACAAATTGGGGAACGCATTTTTGCTCACTATGTCATTCCATTTGAACTCGTATCCATTGTGTTACTCGTCGCTTTAATGGGAGCAATCGTGTTAGCGAGGAAGGAAGGGGAGGAGAATAAATGACAACTATACCTTTACAGGCGTACCTTATTCTCGCCCTCATCCTATTTTGTATCGGACTTTTTGGTGCGCTAACGAAACGAAATACCATCATTGTGTTAATTTGTATCGAGCTCATGTTAAATGCAGTCAATTTGAATTTGGTCGCATTTAGCCAATTGGGCAATAATCCTGGAATTACAGGTCAAGTTTTTTCCTTATTTACCATCACGATTGCAGCTGCAGAAGTGGCAGTTGGTATGGCCATTCTGATTGCGTGGTATCGACATAAAAATGGGGTTAATGTAGATGAGATGGACGGATTAAAAGATTAACCGATTGAGGTGCGAAAGTATCACCTTGATCTGAAGAAGGGATTTGAGGTAAATGATTGAATTCGCATGGCTAATCCCAGCGTTACCATTACTTACATTTTTATTACTCATTGTCCTAAGAGAAAAATTAAAGAAAGCAAGTGGCTATGTCGCTGTTCTCATTTCGGGAATCACCTTCATCGTCGCCACACTTGTATTTTTGCAGCTTATAGATGTAGGAAATTTTCTAATGGAGTGGTCATGGCTCAC
This sequence comes from Salinibacillus xinjiangensis, assembly GCF_009649735.1. Classification (GTDB taxonomy): domain Bacteria; phylum Bacillota; class Bacilli; order Bacillales; family Alkalibacillaceae; genus Salinibacillus; species Salinibacillus xinjiangensis. The sequence goes on along the minus strand of NZ_WJNH01000004.1, from coordinate 15,880 downwards.
AATCGGTTCCATTGACATTTCATTTGGAATCCTGCTGAATCCGCTGAATGGGCTCATGCTTCTCTTAGTTGCTTTTATCAGCTTTCTTATACATATGTACTCGCTCGGCTATATGGATGGGGATCAGCGTTTTTCTACCTTTTTCGCTTACCTCAGCCTTTTTACCTCAGCGATGCTAGGCTTGGTCATGTCACCAAACCTACTACAATTTTATATGTTCTGGGAGCTTGTCGGACTCGGGTCGTTTTTGCTCATCGGATTCTATTTCTATAAAAATAGTGCCAAACAAGCGGCTAAAAAAGCTTTCATTATGACACGGATTGGGGATGTTGGACTCCTAATTGGATTGATTTTGCTATTTTGGCAAACAAATAGTTTACGTTTTGTAGACATTTATCAAGCAGTGACCAATGGAGACATGAGTGGAGGCATGATAACGCTCATTGCTATTTTAATCTTTATCGGTGCGATTGGAAAGTCAGGTCAATTCCCGCTTCACACATGGCTACCTGATGCGATGGAAGGGCCAACTCCTGTTTCAGCATTAATTCACGCCGCAACGATGGTAGCAGCGGGGGTTTATCTCGTCGCCGTCATGTATCCACTATATATGGCAAGCTCGTTAGCAATGATGATTGTTGCGATTGTTGGAGCCTTTACAGCCATCTATGCGGCCACCATTGGACTTGTCCAAAACGACTTAAAACAAGTTCTAGCCTATTCCACCATTTCACAGCTCGGGTTCATGATGCTTGCGATGGGTGTATTAGGCTACACCGCAGGGATATTTCACCTGTTCACACACGCCTTTTTTAAAGCACTATTGTTCCTAGCGGCTGGAAGCGTCATTCATGCCGTTCACACACAGAACATTAAGGAAATGGGTGGACTTAATCAAAAATTAAAGCTGACCAGCGCGGTGTTTTTAATTGGTGCTCTAGCCATCAGTGGTTTCCCATTATTCTCAGGCTTTTTCAGTAAGGAGGAAATTTTAGCATCTGTCTGGGCAGAAGGACAATATGGGTTGTTTATCATCGCTATTGTTGCTGCATTCCTCACGTCAGTGTATATGTTCCGACTCTATTTCCTCGTCTTTCATGGAGAAAGCAAACTCACATTGGATAAAGTAAAGCCAGTCCCGATGACGATGAAAATTCCAATGATGGTGTTGGCTTTATTTGCGATATTTTCAGGCTTTTTCAATACGAGCTGGTTCGGAACATATATAGCTGACTTTTTAGAAGAGGGAGCAACCTACCTAGAAGGCATCCACCATGGTAGCTCCATTTGGCTAATGTTATTAGCAACCGTAGTTTCATTAGGTGGAATAGCACTGGCTTATCTCATATATGTAAAGAACGCCTTGAATCAGGAAAATTGGAAAACATCAGGTACCTACCAGATGCTATTAAATAAATATTACATGGATGAGTTTTACGATAACACTTTTGTGAAGGGATCACGCGGTATTGGTCTAGGTTTTCAATATGTAGAAAAATATTTTGTCCGACTCATCATTTTATTTATTGGCGATCTTGTAACGACATTTAGTAGAACGGGCTCCAAATCACAAACGGGTCAGGCGCAAACCTATACGGCTGTCGCCTTTCTAGGTCTTGTCCTATTCGCCGCCGTTTATATGCTGAAAGGGGGATATTAACATGGGTACACTTTCCTTATTGGTATTTTCCCCGTTTATTGGTTTAATCGCATTACTATTGGCCGGAAAACAGTCAGACAACATTACCAAACGAATCGCTGCTTTCAGTAGTCTGATTCCGCTCATTTTGTCCATACTTGTTTACGCCCAATATCAAGCAGGCAGTGGCTTAAGCGAAATACTTCGTTGGGTGCAATTTGAAGTAGGAGAACAAACTTTAACCTTGAATTACGAACTCGCAGTAGATGGCTTTAGTGTCATTTTGATTCTACTCACAACCATCATTGCCGTATTGGCTGTGTTTACGAGTAGCTGGCAAATCAAGCAAAATTCACATCTCTTTTTCATGCTAATGTTTTTACTAGAATTTGGGATTCTCGGTGTGTTTTCTGCTGACAATCTAATTCTCTTTTTCATCTTTTTTGAAATAACGTTGATTCCAATGTTCTTTTTAATCGGAAAATGGGGTGGAACCGATCGAGAGGAATCAGCTTTTAGTTATATTATTTACAATGGACTTGGCTCCATGGTGTTGTTGATAGCCATTGCCGCAATCTTTGTTACAGCAGGGACGACTAACTTTAGCGAAGCAGCAGAATATTTCCGCACATCAAATGAAGCGGGATTGCAGCTGGGTATAGCCATTGCTTTCCTCATCGCATTTGGAGTGAAGCTACCCATCTTTCCACTCCATTCATGGATGGTGAAGGTCCACGTTCATGCACCACCTGCTTTGGTGATGATTCATGCGGGGGTGTTACTGAAAATAGGAGCTTATGGACTTATTAAATTTGGAGTAGGCATCTTGCCGGCAAGCTTTACCACCTTAGCTCCACTCATTGCCATACTAGGCTTGGTAAATCTGTTATATGGAGCCTATCTAGCCCTCGTGCAGGAAGAACTTAGATCCGTGCTGGCCTACTCGAGTATCTCCCACATGGGAATCATACTGTTAGGTGTAGCAGCACTAAACGAAGCAGGGATTCAAGGGGCCATCTTCCAGTCTGTATCCCACGGATTAATCTCAGCCCTGTTCTTCCTATTAGTCGGAATCTTGTTGGTGAGAACGAGAACAACCAACTTAAGAAAACTAAGCGGTCTGGCACGACTAACACCTGTTTTAGCCGGATTTTTTTTGGTAGCCGCTCTGGCAGGCCTAGGATTACCAGGAATGAGTGGTTTTGTAAGTGAATTTACCGTTTTCCTAGGAATCTTTGAAAATATGCCTGTAATCGGTGCAATCGGGACACTGGGAATCATCATGACAGTCGTTTACATGCTGAGAGCCATTTTAAAAATGACCTATGGAACATATCGCAATATGTTCGGCGACATGAACGACTTAGGAATGGGAGAACTGATTCCAGCAACCATCCTGTTAATCTGTATCGTCGTTATCGGGGTCTACCCGAACACCATCGCCTTAACAGTTCAACAGACACTCGAAACTCTACTTGTAGGGATAGGGGGATAATTCATGGATATACAAACTTTACTTAGCTTTGAATGGGGAATGATGGCACCAGAATTCACCATACTGATTGTCGGTATCCTGTTATCCTTACTTGACTTATTTGGAAAAGATACATGGAAAAAATCATTACCGTGGCTTGCCGTTGGTGGTGTGGGCGTGGCTATTATTTTCCTTTTATTTCAATATGGGCATGGAGATATATCGATTTTAGGTAATACCTATGTTTTCGACTCCTTCGCCTTTTATTTTAAATTGATTCTACTCATCGCGACTCTACTTATTTTACTCATGGTCATATCTAGAACTGTACAACAGGAAGTCCGAGACAGAGGAGAGTATCTATATTTATTGCTAGCGGCCCTTCTCGGGGGAATGATGGTCGCATCAGGCGGAGACTTGATTTCGTTGTTTGTCGGTTTGGAGCTCCTATCCCTGTCTTCCTATATTATGGTTGGACTACGTAAAAGGGATGTCCGTTCCAGCGAAGGAGCGATGAAATATCTTATCAACGGCTCAATTGCGACAGCTTTCACGCTTTTCGGCATGAGCTACGTCTTTGGATTAACAGGATCAACTAAACTTGTCGATATTGCCCGGGAAATGTCAGGTTCACTAGGAAGTGGCGAACCGGTTGCTATCATCGGATTTATCATTATGTTTGTTGGTCTCGCCTTTAAAATTTCCACGGTTCCATTCCATATGTGGACCCCTGATGTATATGAGGGAGCGGTGACACCTGTTTCAGCCTTCTTGAGTGTGGTATCAAAATCAGCAGGGTTTATCATTATTGTTCGTATCTTCTGGGGGATATTCGGCAATGCAACATTTGGCGGAAGTGACACCTTATTTGCAACGATGATTGATTTTATTGCTGTTCTCGCCTTTTTAACGATGTTCATCGGTAACTTAGTCGCACTTAGACAGCGTAACATGAAACGACTTCTTGCTTATTCAAGCATCGGTCATGCTGGTTATATTTTGATCCCGCTTGTTTCCTTGACTCCTGTGTCCTTAGAAAATATTTGGTTTTATCTTTTAGCCTATGCTTTTATGACAATCGGTGCCTTTATGGTCATCTACATACTGGAGCAGCAAAAACAGTCCGAGGACATTTCTATCTTTACGGGGCTTTACCGAGAATCGCCTGCTCTAGCCATTATCATGACCATATTCCTCGCATCCTTAGCAGGGATACCAGGGACAGCCGGGTTTATCGGAAAGTTTAATATCTTCGTCGGCGCGGTTGCTGCTGATCCGGCACAGTACATTTTAGCGGGAACCATGGCTGTCATGACAGTCGTATCTTATATTTATTACTTCAACATTATGGTGCAAATGTATATTCGTAAGCCTCAGCTCGAGGGAACAACAAAGATTGCTAGACTACAATCTGTTCCGTTGATTTTATGTGTAGCTGGAACTATCGGGTTAGGTGTATTCCCGTTTATTGCACTGAATTTTTTCCACTAAATTGACAATCACTCCTAAATATTGCAAAGTGAATGGAGAGTAATATAGGAGGGAATAACATGACTGAAGCTATTGGAATGTCAGCTTTTACAGGAATCATTTCACATATCATCTTTTTTGTCGTTACGTGGAAAGTACTTGAAGGCTTACGTATTGAACAATTTTTTAAAAAAGGAAAAGTGATGGAGGCTAGAATTCTGTTCATCCTTGTATGTATAACCATTGGCGCCACAGCTAGTAACTTTTTTCTAGACATCCTAAGCTGGTCACAGGATTTAGTCTATTTATTTTAAAGGTTGAGTATAAACTCTCCCTCTCCCGTCCATAATTAATGATAGATAAAACGGGAGAGGGAGAGTTTTTTTATGTTTAAAAAAGCAATGATTTCTATTATTCTATTAATCTCATTCATTCAAATATCCACTAATCATCCGCAGGCAGAAGGTAACCAGGAGCTTAAGCCACTTGATGACATTTATGATTTTTTTCAACAGGAAAAGTTACAGTTCAAGGAATGGCAAGTGATGATGCAGGAAGAGATTACTGTAGAACAGAAGGAAGAAGTGCCACAGATCATGAAACAGCTTTTTCCTCACGCGTCCATTCAAAAGCAGGTTGAAGAGGATACCATGAAATATTTTATAAACAACCACAATAAAAATGAAAACATGCGCGAAAAGTTATCAATAGTCCACCAAAAACATAGTCAACAAGCCCAAATGAAATACATCATTACCGGCGGCGAATGGAATGACGAAATCAGGACGAAATTAGAAAAAAAGATGACTCAACAAATTTTTAAGAGATTCGACAAATATCCATCTTTTTTCACTTGTATGAAGGCAACTAGTAGTGATAATATAAAAAGTAATTTGTTAGTAGATAATTTTCAACAATTTTCAAATATGGAAAAATTGACATCAGTAAACGAAGAAAACTTTAAAACAATTTCTGGATATATTCACAAATGGAAGATAGACTCAATACCTATATCACATGAGGAAAAAATGAATATTCAATTGGCGGTACGTAATGGCTTGGAACACGGTTCGAATGTAATTGTTGGAACGCCAATCCTTGTTGTTGAATATTAATAATAGTGAAAATGAGGACGCGGAGGGAGAAAGCATTGGATAAAATCATCGTAAGTGGTGGGAGACAGCTGCGCGGCACGGTGAAGGTTTCCGGCGCCAAGAACGCTGTTTTACCCGTCATAGCAGCAAGTATAATGGCAAATGAAGGGAAAAGTAAGATTCATGAAGTACCTGCTCTCGCTGATGTAGACACGATGAGCGAAGTATTACGATATATGAATGTAAATGTTTTATCACACAATAACACACTAATAGTAGACGCAGCAAGATATCTGAAAACAGAGGCTCCATTAGAATACGTAAGAAAAATGCGTGCGTCTGTCCTTGTTTTAGGTCCTCTCCTCGCACGTTATGGGCATGCAAAAGTGGCAATGCCTGGTGGCTGTGCGATCGGTTCAAGACCTATTGATCAACACTTAAAAGGCTTTGAAGCGATGGGGGCTAAGGTTCATGTAGGCAACGGGTTTGTAGAAGCCTACACGGAAACCAACCAACGACTCCAAGGTGCCAAAATTTATTTAGATTTCCCAAGTGTTGGGGCTACCGAAAATATTATGATGGCAGCGGCCCTTGCTGAAGGTAAAACCATAATCGAAAATTGCGCAAGAGAGCCTGAAATTGTGGATCTTGCCAACTTCTTAAATAAAATGGGCGCTAAAATTGTTGGTGCCGGTACAGAAACAATTAAAATCGATGGAGTCGATACGTTAAAAGGTACCGAACACACCATGATCCCAGACCGAATTGAAGCGGGAACCTTTATGGTCGCCGCGGCAATCACAGGTGGAAACGTATATGTAAAGGGAGCTTTAATGGAGCACTTAAGCTCAACGGTTGCAAAGCTAGAAGAGATGGGCGTAACCATTATTGAGGAAAAAGAAGGTCTTCGTGTTATTGGACCAGAAAAACTCAAAGCAGTGAACATCAAAACGTTACCACATCCTGGTTTTCCAACCGATATGCAGGCGCAATTAATGGCGCTTGCCATGAGAGCTCAAGGAACCAGTGTAATTAGTGAAACCGTATTTGAAAATCGCTTTATGCACGTAGAAGAATTTGGTCGCATGAACGGCAACATTCGAATAGAAGGAAGAAGTGCCATTATCGAAGGTCCTGTTGACCTACAAGGTGCAGAAGTATCTGCAACAGACCTAAGAGCAGCCGCAGCCTTAATTCTAGCAGGATTAGTTGCTGACGGTTATACACGTGTGACCGAATTAAAGCATCTGGATCGCGGCTACGTAAACATCGTCGGAAAACTAAAGCAACTAGGTGCCGACATCATTAGAGTAAGAGACGTTCAAGGCGAAGAGCAAATGATAGACGAAGAAGATACAGAAAACGAAGGTAAAATATCCTCACTATAGTCCTGAGAATGAGGGCGTACGTGTGTGTTTTATAGGAAGCAGGTGGTTCTGGTGGAGCCACCTGTTTTTCTATTTTGTGCTGGGGTGGAGTGGGTGCCTTGGGGGGCGGTTTCAGCATTTGATGGGGGCTCTTTAGTTGTTTCAGTAAAGTTCTCGTTAACTTTAGCATAATCTCATTGGACTTCAGCATATGCAGTGGTCTTCAGCATTTGCATGGCAAACTTAAGCAAACAAGAGCGGGAGTTCAGCATCTAGAGGGCCGTCTTTAGCAAGGAGAGTGGGTTCAGCAAACAGCACACGATCTTTAGTTAATTAAAGAGCAACTTTAGTAAAACCCTCGTAAACTCTAGCATAAATCACCCAATCATCAGCATTTCCCCTCATCTTTAGCATTTGCACGCAAACTTAAGCAAACAAGAGCAGGAGTTCAGCATCTAGGGGCCAGACTTCAGCTTGGAAACTGGGTTCAGCAAACAGCACGCGATCTTTAGTTAATTAAAGAGCAACTTTAGCAAAACCTCCTCAACCTCTAGCATAAATCGCCCAATCATCAGCATTTCCGTTCATCTACAGCATATATGCATAATCTTTAGCAAATAACCAAGGAACTTCAGCATGACCACGCACCCCACACGCACCCCAAGCCCACACACCACCGGGACAAGTCTATGAACTGATAATTTTTTGTTCTATCATTTCAACCTCCTGAATAGATTTCATAGTAGAGTATGAAAGGAGGCTTTGTGTATTGAATGTGAAGAAAGTGAGTATCATCGCAGTTCTTGTCCTGGTTTCCATCATCGTTATTATTCCTACTGCCATTGTGACTCCTTATATTGGCGCGGGGGCGAATGTTCAGGATGACAATCAAGCAGAAACAAGTGGAGAAAAGCAAGAAAATTTATCAGCAGAGCCTACTGCTAAAGAGGAAGATCCTTATGTTGTCTCTGTGTTCAGATCACAGGATAAAACGGTTGATGACATGCCACTAGAGGAATATGTGGTGGGAGTGGTGGCATCCGAAATGCCAGCTGAATTTGAGTTAGAGGCATTGAAGGCACAGTCTTTGGCAGCTAGAACCTATGTAGTGAAGTACTTATTAAATGGTGGGGGAGATGAAAAGAACGACCCCATTACGGATACAGTTCAGCATCAGGTTTATAAAAGTGAAGAAGAACTAAAGCGAATTTGGAAAGAGGATTATTCGTGGAAGATAAAAAAGGTCAAGAAGGCAGTTGCTGAAACAAAGGGCAAAATTATAACATATGAAGGGAAGCCAATTACACCATCGTTCTTCTCTACTAGTAACGGGTACACCGAAAACTCTGAGGATTATTGGCAAAACCCAATTCCATACTTAGTGAGTGTAGAAAGCCCATGGGACCGGGAATCCCCTAAATTTGAAGATCAAAAAATTGTGACGATTGAAAAGGCGGAACAGGCGCTGGGTATTAATTTTAATGCCAATCCTACGATCGAAACCTTAGCGCGAACTAGCAGCAATCGAATCGAGACCATTAAAATTGCGGGGAAGGAGTTTTCTGGTCGTAAGGTAAGGGAGGCTCTTGATTTGCGCTCTAGTGATTTCACCGTCGAACAAAAAAGTAATCACCTTGTCTTCAGAACAAAAGGCTATGGTCACGGTGTTGGGATGAGCCAGTATGGTGCAAACGGTATGGCGGAAGAGGGAAAGACGTATAAGGAAATTTTAAAGTACTATTATAAAGGAACAAAAATTACGGAAATCGAATCTGATCCGGAGCGGGTTACAGCGTTGAAACAGTAATATAGAAACAGCGGCAATCGTATTATGCGGTCCGCTGTTTTTTTAGTTCAATGGTTATTTGCTGTGCTGACTTATGTGGTAAGAGACTCACTTATCTGTCCACCAATTGTTTTTTCGTGTTTATCAGCATTCCTTTCCAAAACTTTAAAGAAATCCTCACTAATATCCTTAGGTAGTTTACCATCTTCTTTTTTGATCCATTTGAAGAAAAAATCCATTTCATTTCGTTCTTGCATACTTCCTTACTTACCTCCAATATGCTATTTTATTTTAAATATAGGCCTGCGTTGAAGGTTTAATTCAGGGTTTACATGTGCAATCAAAGTGCGTCTTAGATTACTTTATATAACTGTTATTTAATTTATGATGGCATAAAAACCCCTCACTCCACACAACTTTTTTCTAAAAATCCGCATAAAATCACAACTTTATCAAAAAATAAGTAGAAAAATTTAATTTTGAGGTATATAAACTATCACTTTTGCTCAGAATGATTGCTGAGGTGGTGATAAAATGAAAGAAGAAAAAAATTCAACTTGGAGTAGGCTTATACGCAAGAAGTGGTTTTATCCAGCAGTTTATTTGACTTTTGCAGCTTTGATTTTAACAGGTGTCATCTGGTATCAAAATACAGCTATTGATTTACCAGACGAAAGTGCAGATCAGTCAGACCAACTTGATTCAGAAGGTACAGTGACAGATCCATTAGGACAAGGCCCTGACGGTGAATCAGTTCCGGTTGTGGATCAAGATGAGCTCTTGAAGATGCCTGTCGCGAGTGCAGATGATACAGAGATTGTAACCAAATTCTATGATTACAACGCATCAGAGGAAGAGCAAGAACAGGCACTCATCCTTTACAATAATAAGTACTATCAAAGTAAAGGAATTGACATTGCGTCTGCCAACGACGAACCATTTGATGTCACAGCTGCATTGACTGGTAGCGTTACAGAGGTGAAAGAAGATCCTTTACTAGGTATGGTAGTTGAGCTTACACATGACAATGGTGTAACGACTCATTATGCTAGTTTAGAAGAAGTAGCCGTAGAATCCGGCCAAGAAGTTAGTCAAGGTGATGTTTTAGGTACTGCTGGTAAAAACCTATATGGACAAGCGAATGGAACGCATGTACATTTCGAAGTGCGTAAAGACGAAAATCCAATCAACCCAGAAGACTTCTTCAATAAACCAATTAGCGACATTGAAGCGCCTAAATCTGATGAAAAGGCCAATGAAGATGAAGCTACTGAGGGTGAAGAAGGAAATAATGGTGAAGAGGCAACAGAAGAGGAAGAAACATCAGGTGAGAATAGTGATGAGAATGTAACGGAAGAAGATAACGTTACAGAAGATGAAAATGTATCAGAAGACGGAAATGAAGATGATGAAACGGGTGACGATGAGGAAGGCGACAATGCCGGTGAAGATGAATCTCAATCGTCAGTTTCATCAACAACAGCATAAACATTATGAAACAGACTGTCTCCACGTGGAGGCGGTCTTTTTTTTGCGTTTTCTCACAGAAACACCAACATGAAGGACATTATAGTTAAAATAGATTCAGGCCTTGTCCATCATAAATTTGATGAGGGACAATTCTCTTAGTTTTTGACCAAACTTTGTCCGTCAAGGCACCGATGACGGACATTTTATCAGTTAGATAACTAAATATTGTTCATTATGGCCATAATGACGGACATTTCCATTGAAATTAAATCAAGCTCTGTCCTTCATACTCTTCTTTTATGTACAATAAAGGAGAATACCCCTTTTTCACCCAAAAAACCAACAAACACCTTGTCCCTATTGAATTTTAAGCATATTCGGCCGACCTCGTTAATAAAATGTTACAAACAAACTCAAAGAAAGGTTTGAGGTGGGAAAGTGTGTGTTGTAGCCAACCAACAATTAGAAGCAAAAAATGGACATCTAACTGATAAATCGAACCGACCTAGTCATCTTAGTCCAATCACCTTGTCTCATTTCACGCCTTTAAGAGATCCAACTCAGGGAGGCGAGTGGTGTGCACGATTACATCAAAGAACGTACGATCAAGATAGGGAAATATATCGTGGAGACAAGGAAAACAGTCCGAGTGATAGCGAAGGAATTCGGAGTGTCCAAGAGTACTGTCCATAAGGATTTAACGGAAAGACTGCCAGAAATTAATCCTGAACTTTGGAAAGAGGTACAGGAAATATTAACGTATCACAAATCAATTCGACATCTGCGTGGTGGTGAAGCGACGAAAAAGAAGTACAGTGATCAAACAGAACCGAAAAGTAAAACCATTTCATAGTGGGCAGCTGCATTTCCCTGTATCTGTAAATCCTAACAACCTGGTCTAGCCTGAGCACAAAGTCCTTAACCTGCACAAACAACCAGAACAATCCACCCTTACATAATCCCCAACAGTCACCAAAGCCAAAAATCTCCATTCCCATGCGTTTATATCCATATACTCCAATATTTTTCGAAAAATTATGAGACGATTTGACAATTTTTATGTTAAAATGTAGAAATAGAATGGTATAATTACGGACAGTATGTAAAATAGGAAGAATGAAGACGCAGGGAGGACTATAAGTACATGTTTTCACGGGATATCGGAATCGACTTAGGAACAGCTAATGTACTCATACATGTAAAAGGAAAAGGAATTGTACTGGATGAGCCATCCGTTGTAGCAATGGATCGGAATACAGGGAAAGTGCTTGAAGTAGGAGAAGCTGCCCGTCGCATGATTGGACGTACTCCAGGTAATATTGTCGCAATGCGCCCTTTGAAGGATGGGGTAATTGCAGATTTTGATGTGACAGAAGCCATGTTAAAGTACTTTATTGAAAAAATTAACGTGAGAGGCTTTTTGTCGAAACCACGAATTTTAGTTTGCTGCCCAACCAACATTACAAAAGTAGAACAAAAGGCAATTAGAGAAGCAGCTGAAAAAAGCGGTGGCAAAAAGGTCTATCTTGAAGAAGAACCAAAGGTGGCGGCGATTGGAGCCGGCATGGACATCTTTCAGCCTAGCGGTAATTTAGTATTAGACATAGGCGGTGGAACAACGGACATTGCAGTATTGTCCATGGGAGATATTGTCACCGCCTCCTCGATTAAAATGGCCGGGGACAAGTTTGATTATGAAATCATGAATTATATTAAGCAAAAGTATAAGCTATTAATCGGGGATCGTACTGCTGAGGAAATCAAAATCAACGTCGCTACCGTTTATCCAAATGGACGTTACGAAGAAATGGATATTCGTGGACGAGATCTTGTGACAGGATTACCTCGGACTATTACAGTCAATTCTAGAGAAATTAATGAATCATTAAACGAAGCGGTTGCTTTAATTGTACAAGCTGCTAAATCCGTCCTTGAGAGAACACCACCAGAACTATCAGCTGACATTATTGATCGTGGAGCCATTTTAACCGGTGGTGGGGCACTCTTGAACGGTTTAGACCAAGTCCTTTCCGATGAACTGAAGGTCCCTGTCCTCATTGCAGAAGAGCCAATGCACTGTGTTGCTAAAGGTACAGGATTAATGCTTGAGCATATCGATAAATTGCCTAAGGTGAAAAATTAATTTTTATCCATAGTAAAGGAGTGTCCAGCGATGCTGAGAGGCTATAATACAGCTGCGGCGGGAATGATTTCACAGCAACGGCGTCAGGATGTGCTTTCTAACAATTTGGCCAATGCACTAACGCCAGGTTACAAAGCAGATCAAACGACTTTGCGTGCCTTTCCCGAGCTTTTAATTCAACGACAAAGTGCGGAACAAATTCCAGTTCAGCATTCTGTTAAAATTCCATCAAATAAATTACTTGGCAGCATCAACACAGGTGTTTATATGCAAGAAACCATTCCATCCTTCGAGCAGGGTGATGTTCAGCAAACAGGGATGAATACGGATGTAGCTTTGTGGAATGGGCAGCTCCCGGATGAAAATGGCTTTTTATTTTTCACCGTCCAAAATGAAAATGGTGAGACAAGCTATACAAGAAACGGGAATTTTACCATTGATGAACAAGGCTATCTCGTAACCAATAGTGGTTATTACGTCTTGGATGAAAATCAAAATCGTATTCAGCCCAATCATGACCAATTTTCAGTAACAAAGGATGGACAAATTCGCGTGGATGGAAACACCATTCCATTAGGGATTACCTATCATCCAAATGCTACTGAGTTAACTAAAGGAAATAACGATTTGTATCAGCTTGAAAATGGACAGGCAATTGAAAATGCAAGAAATGTAGCGGGTGTAACATTTGAAGTTCAACAAGGTATGCTAGAGCGTTCAAATGTGGATACGGCCGCGACCATGACTAGCATGATGCAAACCTTCCGTAACTTTGAAATGAATCAGCAAGTGTTAAAGGCCTTTGATCAAAGCATGGACATAGCTGTTAATCAAATTGGAAAGCTTCGTTAAGGGGAGATTTTAGATGCGTAGTTCATTATTAGCCGCCACAACCATGGGGCAACTACAAAAAAAGCTTGATATCGTAGGACAAAATATGGCCAACGCCAATACAACAGGATACAAAGCCAAAACGGCTAATTTTTCATCACTACTCACCCAGCAAATCAACCAGCCTAATGATCAAGCGCCAAGACAAACCCCAGAAGGCATTCGCCAGGGTACAGGTGCAAGACTTGGGCATACCAATTTGAGAATGACTGCTGGTTCACTGCAGCAAACCGATCGCCCACTAGACGTTGCTTTAACCAATGAAAATCAATATTTTCAAGTGCAAGTGACCAATAATGGGGCAACCGAAACTCAGTATACCCGTGCTGGAAATTTATATTTACAGCCTGTGAATAACAATGAACAGGTTATGTTGGTGTCGGCTGAAGGGAATCCCCTAATGGGACAAAATGGACCTATTATGATAGCGGGGGGAATGGATAATGTTGAAATCCAGGATAATGGAAACATCGTTGTAACCCGTGGCCAAGCGAAGCAAGTGGAAGATACACTTGACGTCGTGCAAATTAACCGTCCTCGTTCACTTGAATCAGCAGGTGGAAATCGCTATCGTTTTCCAAATGGTCCTGAAGCAGGCATGCTAGAAAATGTTGCAGATCTCAACTTACAAGTGGGTGCCTTAGAATCCTCCAACGTGAATCTTGGTGAGGAAATGACCAGTATGCTGGAAATTCAACGAGCATATCAATTTAACAGCCAAAGTATTTCGATTGGCGATCAAATGTCGAGCTTAATTAACCAATTGCGTCGATAGTTGGGGTATTGCGTCGTATGTTATGATGGGATAGAAATCATTCATTATTTAATGAGTAAAACCTAAGTTTTCTAAAATGAAGACGAGGAGCTTTCGTATGGTTACAGATCGAAAACAGAGTCGAACACAAACAAGAGAACAAGTGAAACAACGCAAGAAATCGGCTCAAAAAGAAGAAAAAATAACAAAGCGTGCCCAAAGAAAAGAAAAGAAGGCTCAAAAAGCTGAGGTCAAACCAAAAAAAATGCGCCGAAGAATTTTTCCAATTTGGTTACGAGTAATCGTAGCCATACTGTTAAGCATTGGAGCACTAGCCGGCGGATTGATGATGGGCTATGGCGTAATTGGGGATGGCTCTCCAACCGATGTTCTTGAGCGTTCTACGTGGCAGCATATTGTGGATATTGTGTTGAAGGAATAGAATCTTTATATTGAGGGAGAGGGATTTTCTGCTGTGAGGGTGGGAGGTCCTTTTTGTTTTGTGGGCGAGTTAGGCGTGCGGGATTGAGAGTGAGCGGGCTGTGTGGATGCTGAAGAATGGTGTTGAAAAGCTGAAGTTGATTCACTAATAGCTGAAGCCAGGGTTAAATGCTAAAGATTAGGTATAAGATGCTGAACATGGTGGTGAGCATGCTGGAGTGTGCAGTGTTTATGCTGAAGTTTATCATGAAAATGCTGAATCCAGTCAACGCGTCTGAGCAGCCTGTGGATGCTGAAGAATGACCTTGAAAAGCTAAAGTTGTTAAACAATAAGCTAAAGCTAGGATTAAATGCTGAAGATTAGGTATAGGATGCTGAACATGGTGGTGAGCATGCTGGAGTATGCAGTGTTTATGCTGAAGTTTTTCATGAAAATGCTGAATCCACTCAACGCGTCTGAGCAGACTGGGGATGCTGAAGAATGGTGTTGAAAAGCTGAAATTATCAATTAATATGCTGAAGCCAGGGTTAAATGCTAAAGATAAGGTATAGATAGGATGCTCAACATAATGTCGAGCATGCTGGAGTGCGCGATGTTTATGCTAAAGTCCACCATGAAAATGCTGAACTTGCCCCAGTGGATACACCAACACCACCCTGCACTCCACCCAATTTTCTGTTATGATTAATAAAAATACATACATAAATCGGAGGTCTTTACATGGAAATGGATATCAACCAAATTAAGGAAATCATTCCGCATCGCTATCCTTTTTTACTCGTCGATCAAATTGTTGAATTTGAAGAAGGGGAAAAGGCTGTTGGGATTAAAAATGTGACTATTAACGAACCGTTTTTCCAGGGACATTTCCCTGATTATCCTGTGATGCCAGGGGTACTTATTGTTGAAGCTTTGGCACAGGTTGGGGCAACTTCCATTTTACAAAAGGAAGAGAACAAAGGGAAAATTGGCTTTCTCGCTGGGATTGATAAGTGTCGTTTTAAGCGCCAAGTAACACCTGGTGATCAGCTTCGACTAGAAGTAGAAATCATTCGTGTTAAGGGCCCTATTGGAAAAGGGAAGGGCGTTGCAACTGTGAATGGAGAGGTTGCTTGTGAAGCGGAAATTACATTTGCGATTGGGAAATAAAAATAAATAGTGACCATTTGCGCCCAGGGTAATTGAACTGGGCGTTTTTGATGTGGTCATTGGGCTTGTCAAGTAAAGTGTGTAAGTTCAGATATATTTCAGAACTCGATCCTTTAATCGATCATCAACTAATAACTGGTTCATAGCTAAGGACCAATTCTGTATGTGTCCACCTTCCCATTTGGTCTCTAATTCTTTTAC
>NZ_WJNH01000003.1 GCF_009649735.1 Salinibacillus xinjiangensis | reverse complement strand
ACAGATAGAAGAATATATTTACTGGTACAACCATGAACGATCAAAAGAAAAATTGGCTGGATTGAGTCCAGTTGAATACCGAACTCAATCCAGCCAATCAGCTGCATAATAAAAACTCTAACTTTTGGGGGTAACCACCTAAAGAAACGTCTTTTATTCAATATGTATTCCCCCTTTATATAATTATATTCCACTGCTTTCTTTTAAATCCTCTTATTATATATGGTAAGAATGAGGGAGATCCAGTCTGTTTTATAGTTTATTCGGTCTTATGGAATTAGAATCATTTCTGTACTACTGATAATCCAGTCATCTAGCAGCATTATTTTGTTAGATTGCCAATTATTCAGTCATCTCACAATAATCTGGTCAATCACTGTCATATTCCTTTCTATATCCTATCTAATTCAGTCACAAACGCCTTTGATCAAATCCCCAAGTCCACCACCAATAGAGCACGTATAGATCCACACCAATAAAAAAAGCTATATTTCTCGTATCATAATCCGAGAATATAGCCTTCTTCTATAATAAGGTAAATTGGTAACCCTGCTCCCTTATACCTTCAATCAAATCAGGTAGAATCTCAAGAGTCTGGGATAGCTCATGTAATAAAATAATCGCTCCGTCTTCTAAGTTTTCCACCACATTATTTATGATGAGACCTGGATTACCCTTTAGCTCCCAATCCATTGAAGAAATTCTCCATAGTACCGGCTTAAGATCAAGCTCATGAGCTATTTGTATGGTATCATCGTTGTACTGACCAAATGGTGGTCGGAAAAATTTGACGGGTTGACCGGTTATACCTTCGATTTGCTCTACACTTTGCTTAATGTCCTTAAGCTGATTTTCATAAGGCAAATTGACAAGATTTACATGTTTCGATGAATGAGTCCCAATCTGATGTCCTTCTTCTAACACCCGTTTCCACGGCCTTTTGTCATATAAAAGACGTGATTGCCAGAAGAATATAGCGGGTACATTTTCTTCTCGTAGGCAATCTAAAATACTAGGAAGAATCTTACTAGGACCATCATCAAATGTTAAGACGACAGATTTTTCTTTGCTCGTATTCACCTTCGTCATCACGTTTTCATCCTTAGAGTCGTACACGACCCCTGTGTGATCGACTACTCATGGACAATTCGCCAACCTCAATCCCTCCTTATTTTACTGATAAGTGAGTTCAAAGACCTCTTCGTTAAAGTCGTTTGGTGCACCATCAAAGGTTATTTTTCCATTTGTAACTGCGATAATTCTTGTTGCATAGCGTTTGGCTAGGTTCACATCATGGACATTGATTAACGTTAACAGTTGGTGTTGATCATGGATTTTTTTGAGTAAAGTAAAAATATGATTAGACGTCCCAGGATCCAGACTTGAAACTGGTTCATCTCCTAGTAACACCTTTGGACGTTGAAGCAAAGCACGTGCAATTCCCACTCGTTGCTTTTGTCCACCACTTAAACGCTCCACCCTCTTCTTCGTTTGATCAGTCAGTCCGACATCCGCGATCACACGGTGGGCCCTTTCTAGTTCTTCTGATGAAAACCAGCCAATCAAATTCCGAAAACTACTTCGGTAACCAAATGTCCCAGTTAATACATTTTGGAGGACCGTTAAACGAGGGATTAAATTAAAATGCTGAAAAATCATCCCCATTTCTCTCCGCACCTGTCGTAAGTCTGCTTCATTTAACATTGTGATTGCCTTGCCATCAAAGTGAACTTCACCATTCGTTGGTTTGAGTAGCCCATTAATACACCGGATTAATGTCGACTTCCCAGCTCCACTTTTACCTAATACACAAACAAATTCTCCTCGTTTAAAGGATAAGTTCACATCGGATAAAGCGGCCTGGTCATTGCCAGCGTATTGTACAGATAAATTTTGTATATCTAACATAAATCTTACTCCTTATATGACTCGTTTTCGGACTATATTGCCAAGCAAATCCACCACAATCACAATAATCATAATAACAAAGACATCCAACGAAACGGCTGGGTATTGAAAGGTCTTAAAGTCATTAAATAGACGTTGACCAATTCCTCCGCCACCAATAAATCCTAAAATAAGCGAGGTGCGGATGGCCACTTCAAAGCGATAAAAATAGTTTGATAATACATTAGGCCAAATTTGAGGTAGAATGCTGAATAAATTGGCCAAGCCATTCTTTGCCCCAACTGCTTTCATGGCTTCCTGTGGGCCTGGATCTGAAGCTTCTATTAGCTCTGAAACTAACTTACCTAAAACCCCAATATTGTGAAACATGATTGCTAAAACAGCTGGGAATGGTCCAAGTCCGAGTGCAGTAAGTAAAATAAGACCAAATACAATTTCAGGTATGGAACGCACAAAGCTTAATATCACTCGGGTTATTTGATATAAAAAACGTGACGGTGCAGTGTTCCAGGCTGCTAAAAAACTAATAGGTAAGGCCACGAGCAATCCTAGAAAGCTCCCTAGAAAGGCCATGGCCAAGGTTAAAATCGAATCCTCAATTATTCTCGGCAGATTTGATGTATCCATCGGGAACCATTGAGACAAAAAGTCAATCATATTTCGAAAGTCTGCAAACTTGGATAAATCAAATTCTGTTTGTTTCATACTCAAATAAATAAACAGAATTAACAAAAGAAAGGTTACTATACTACTTCGTTTAAACCACAATCTAATCAGCTCTATTCTTCAATGATTCCTTGTTTAAGCGCTGCTTGTCGAATACTTTCATAGTCTTCGTTACTAGCCTTCGTGAATCCAGATGCACCAAACGCATCTAAGATTTCCTGATCCTCAATATCGAGGAAGGATTGTTGAAGTGTTTCAATGGTTTCCTCATCCGTATCCTTGTGTACAGTCCATGGATATTGGAATAATTTATCTGATTGCCATATTTTCTTTATTTGATTTTGATCTATTTTCCCAGACTCAACTAACTGATTGTAAATCGCGCTGTCTATCGCTCCTGCATCAACCTGTTGATTTTGAACAGCTAGCGCAGTAGCATCATGCGAGCCTGTAAAGCGAACAGAATTAAATTCATGCTCATCCTCAGACTCATAGACGCCACGATTTTGTAACTCGATACTTGGAATTAAGGAGCCAGATGTTGAATTAATATCACCATAGGCAAAATCAATTTCTCCTGGGTTATCTAACAAATCATCTAAAGAATTCCATGGATTATCCTTATGGGTAATCATATAGGAGTAATAAAATGGCTCACCATCAATCAGTTGTGTGATGATAGCCTTGGCTCCACTATTTTCATGTGCAATGACATAAGTTAACGGTCCTAAATAAGCCATATCAATTTTATCGTAGTTTAATGCTTCCACAACTCCATTGTAATCGGGATACACATCAACGGTGACTTCACGATTTAAATCCTCTGATAAAATGGATTGTAGCTTTTCCATCGCTCCTTCCATGGCTCCTTCAGTTTGGGCAGGAATAACACCGATGGAAAAGGAATCCCCTCCCGTTTCTTGCTCTGCATTATTGTCATCTTCGGTATTGCCACAAGCAGCAAGGAAAAGAATAGTTAAAATTCCTATCGTGTAAAAAAATATTTTTTTCATGATGACCACCTTTCGTGTTTATGGAAGAAAAGGACTCATAGTGGAGTCCTTTTATAATACCTTAATTCTTCCTTTATTTTCTTTTGTAACTTCACCAACAATGGCCGATTCAACCTGTCTTGATTGAAGTTCATTTTGGAGTGCTTCTGCTTCCTCCTCTGGTACTGATATGAGCAGACCTCCTGATGTGACCGCATCACATAATATGGTTCGGTCAATCTCACTCACACTTGAATCATAGTCAATTCGGTCTGAAAGCCACTTGCGATTTTTCTTTGAACCTCCGGGGACAACTCCTTGTTCAGCTAATTCTTTTGACTTAGGGAGAACAGGTACTTCCTGACTTTGAATAGTAATCCCAACGTCACTGCCTTCCGCAATCTCCAGTGTATGTCCTAGTAAGCCAAAGCCTGTAACATCTGTACATGCATTAACATTGTAACCTTCCATGGCCTCTGCTGCATCCTTGTTCAAGGTAGCCATAACAGCCATCACTCGATTTAAATCTTCTTCATCTAATAAATCACGCTTTATAGCCGTTGTTAGAATACCGATACCAATTGGTTTGGTTAAAATGATCTTATCACCTGGTTTTGCCCCTACATTGGCACGAATCTTATCTGGATGAATGGTTCCTGTTACAGATAAGCCAAACTTAGGCTCTTGATCGTCAATAGAATGTCCACCGACAAGTGCAGCTCCAGATTCACGAACCTTATCTGATGAGCCAGCTAGGATTTCGGCTAAAATACTCTTATCCAAACTACTAATTGGAAAACCGACAATATTCATTACCGTAATGGGCTTACCACCCATTGCATAAACGTCACTTAAAGCATTAGCAGCTGCAATTTGGCCAAACATATATGGATCATCGACAATTGGTGTGAAATAATCCAAAGTTTGTACTAGCGCTGTATCATCATTAATTTTATAAACTCCTGCATCATCAGAAGTATCTAACCCTACTAATAAATTTGGATTTGGCTCAGATTTAGGTATGTGCCGCAGAACCTGCGACAGGTCTTCAGGACCTATTTTGCATCCTCAGCCACCTTTTGTAGTCAAAGTTGTTAACCTAATAATTTCGTCTCTCTTAGACATATAAAAAAGCCCCCTAACCTTTCTTACTATTTTTAACTGCATTCTGATACATGTCGAATAGTTTTTCAGCCTCATACTTACGAGAGTGATATGTAGAGATGTAATGTTTAGCCGAATTTCCAACTATTCTTCTCAGATTACTATTATTAATGATGTTCTCGGCATAATCAAGGAATTCGTCTTCACTGTGATAAATAAAGCCATTTTCACCTTGATGAATAATACTACGATTCCCATGGTTATCGGCCGCAACCACAGGTAGACCATAATTCATTGCCTCTAGGATAGCAGCTGGTTGTCCTTCAGATATCGAGGTATTCAACACTGTATCTGCTTGTTCATAAATAGCGCCCATGTTTTCGTGTTTCACCTCGCCTAAGTACTGGACCCATTCATCATGTTCAGATACAAGTTTTCGAATCAACTCTCCTTCTTGTTCTTCTAAAACGGGCCCGACGATGCATAAACGTATAAAAGGAAATTCCCGACGAAGCTTCTGTAGCATGTGAATAGCCGATGGTACATTCTTTACTTTTCTAATTCCAGCTGGCAGTACAAATAAGAAAGTGTCTTTCTCCCTTTGAACCTTAAGTTCTGATTTAGGTAAGAAACTCGTCCCTTGGTGAATCACATAAATTTTTGACTTTATATCGGGAATTTCTTGATTAAGTACATGTTTGGCTTGTTTATCAAAGACATGTATAGCACGGGCACCTTGTAGTGTTTTTACCACTTGATCGCGCTTGTTACCATCGAACAGGTCATGATTCAAGTCTGTCCCTGTAATGGTTAAGACATAGGGGTGTATGTCTTCGTTTAGTTTTTCCATAAATGTGTAAAATCGATACGCATGAAAACCATGGACAATGTCAGCCTCTGGAATAGGCTGTTCTGTTTTTCCATTTGTATGAGAAATGATGTCTATATGAACCCCTAAACTCTTTAAACCATCAGCCAT
Source organism: Salinibacillus xinjiangensis (assembly GCF_009649735.1). Lineage (GTDB taxonomy): Bacteria > Bacillota > Bacilli > Bacillales > Alkalibacillaceae > Salinibacillus > Salinibacillus xinjiangensis. The sequence continues at coordinate 348,979 of NZ_WJNH01000003.1, read as the reverse complement.
ACGATTTACAGTGACCGTATTACCTCGAGCCTGGTGGTAATTAGGGGCTACCATTAATGCTTTCATTAAAACTCATCCTTTTCTTTAAATACTTTAGCATATTTAATGTAGATGAAAATGGTGAATGTGTAAAATGTTTTTTAACTCGAAGTGCATAATGATTAATAATTTTAGAATAATAAGCATGTGGAGGTGCTATTAATGGCTAGTCCTTATTTATGTCCAAATTGCAGAACCAATCGTTCGCGTTTTAACATTATTGAACAAAAGGCAACACCTGTAAAATTAGACCCTCAATCAGGTGATGTGTTAACGGAATTTGCTGAAGATAATGTAGATATCATGCACGTTACCTATAAGGGGCCTGAATATAAGGTGCAATGTGGTGTATGTGGGTTGATTGAGGATGAACGATCTTTTATTAAACATGCTGAGTTTAATCAAAAAAATCACAATTAAAAAAACAAGCCTGGATTCCAAGCTTGTTTTTTCATTTACTATTGAAGTTCTTTTGCTAAATCAGCTGAACTAGATAGTCCTACTTCTTCGAAAAGCGCTCCAACCTTTTCTGTATAGCCAGCCAGTTTTTCTTCTGCTGTTGTGAAGTCAGTTGAGTCTGATTCTAAAGCTGATTGATAAGCTTCGAAAGCTCCCTTAACGTCACCGATTGCTTCTTCATATGTTGCCTTTGCATCATCAGTTAAGCCTTCTTCTTTCACAAATGTATAGGCATCAACGTTTGATACTGCCTTTTCAGCTGCTTCAACAGCATCTGCTTTTAGAGCTTCTAGTTCTTCAGCTTTGATTTCTTCATTATTAAGTGCTGCAACATAATCATTAATCTTTTTATAGTTGTTGCGAACGGTGTTTGCAACCTCCATGTGATTTTTCAATAGTGCAGACTTCAATTCTTTATTGTTTTCAGAAGGCTCTTCTGTTGTGTCTTCTGAAGCGTTTGCATCTTCAGCACTGTTTTCATCAGATGAACTTCCACAAGCCGCTAAAACGAACACAAGTGCAATACTTAGTAATAAAAATAATTTTTTCACTTTTCTTAACCCCCTATATTTATCTCTACAGATGACAGTGTAAACCTAGGGGGGTGAAATGTAAATAATTTGGCAAAATGTTAAACTATTAAAATAATTTTTAACTATACATTAATTATAGACCTAAACATTTATACTCCAATTCCACACCAGAGTTTTTGATCCCTGATTTCAAATCTTTTAATATTGCCAAAAGGAATCTTTTTAATTTTGTTCATTTGATTTAAGTCAAGGATCAATGATTGTTGATATGTCATTAGAGGTGAACGATTCAATATCATTCTGTTGATAATCTGATTTTGAACTGGTTTCATATGTACAATGTCAAAAACTAGCTTTCTCCCTAAAGGTTTTAAAGGCTTTAACTTGATAATAAATGGAATTTCGATTAGTTTTTTTACTTTTCCTTCTACAATCAAGTGCTGATTATTGTCAAAATCGATTCGTATATGTTTTATAACATTTGGCTTATTTTGTTCCACCAGTTTTTGAATCATGTTGCGAGTAATAGGAATGGAGATATATTTCTCGGCCAATTTCCCTTTAAATCGAGACCAAACATTTGAATTGCGATCATTCAAATCACTCCCTCCATTCCCCTCCTAAAAATTCAATCAAACGTTTGTTTGATTTTTCGACATATTTGTCAAGTTATGTCAAAAAGAGATTTGTTGATTAGCCTTTCTCTTTTGATAGGCCCAATGATTGGTTGGTCCATGACCAGCACCTATACCTAACTGATTCTCAATTGCATCCTGGATAAAGGATTTAGCTGTTGACACTGCATCATATATTGGCCTCCCCTTTGCTAATTCTGCTGTAATGGCGGCAGAATAAGTACACCCTGTCCCATGTGTATGTTTCGTTTGAATTCGAGAGGCTGTGAAGAAATGAAAATCTTCACCATCATATAAAAGGTCGGTAGCTTGCTCGCCATCACCATGACCCCCTTTTATAACGACATGTTTTGCTCCCATCTTATAAATGCTTTGTGCTGCCAGCTCTTGCTGTTCTCTATTTGTGATGGAAAATCCGACAATTTCTTCAGCCTCAGGCAAATTAGGGGTGATGCAATATGCCAGAGGGATAAGATTCTTTTTCAGGCATTTAATGGCCTCTTTCTGTAGTAAAGCAGAGCCCCCTTTGGCAATCATCACAGGGTCAACCACTAGCTTTTCCCATTGAAACTCCTGTATCATGTCGGAAACGGTTCGAATGATTTCACTACTAAAAAGCATACCAGTTTTTAGAGCGCCCGGAGCTATATCGGTTCCTACAGACTGAATTTGCTCCTTTACGGCATCAACAGATAAGGGGTAGACTCCTTGTACGCCTAGTGTATTTTGAGCTGTTACAGCTGTAAGGGCTGAAGTTCCGAAAACATCTAGCTCCTGAAAGGTTTTTAAATCCGCCTGAATACCTGCCCCTCCACCACTGTCTGAGCCTGCTATTGTTAGTGCTTTTGCTACATCCATATTTCTCCTCCTTAACCGAGATAGCGATAGTATAATGACTTTGCTTCTGAAATGTCTTTTGTGCCGTGAATGAGTACTCGACCATCTTTAAAGATGACTAGACGATGTTGATTTATATCCACTGATAATAAATATGGATTTTGCACGTCAATTTCACCGTCAATAGATAAAGCTTGTGTAAGGTGATCCAAATCTCTCTCAACAGGTTCTGCTGGGCGAATCTGGACGGTATCTCTGCCACACAAAACCGCTGTTTTCGTTTGATTGGTAAAGGATAGATTCGGATATGTACGTTCATGACCACATGATAAACAATTCGGTTTTTTTATCTTGTCAATTTGAATAAACGTATGCTGATTTTGCCATAAATCAAAGGAGACAAGCTTTTTTCTAAGCGACTGAAAATCCTCTACTAATATTTTCATTGCTTCTGATACTTGATAAGAGACAACCATTTGAACGGCTGGACTAATAATACCGGCCGTATCACACGTTAATCCTCCGATCGGAACTGTTTCAAGTATGCACTGCAGGCAAGGCGTTTCCCCTGGAATAATCGTATAACTAATTCCATAGCTACCTACACAAGCACCATAGATCCAAGGTATATTCGCTTTTTGTGACATATCATTAATCATCATGCGAATATCAAAATTATCCGTCGCATCCATAATTAAGTCGATATCACGACTTAGCTCCTCAATTTCTTCAACCCCTACATCCATTACTCGCGCATCGATTTCAACCTCAGAATTGACTTCCGTGAGTCGCCGCTTTGCCGCCACAGCCTTTGGGAGTCTGTTTCTTGCATCCTGTTCATGGTAGAGCTGTTGACGTTGGAGATTACTCCACTCTACATAGTCCCGGTCCACAATTGTAATCTTTTGCACGCCAGCCCTCACTAGTGCCTCTGCACTCCCCGTGCCTAGTGCACCTGCACCAACTATTAACACATGCTTTTGTTGAATTTTCATCTGTCCTTCTTTTCCGATAGGGTCAAATAGTTCTTGACGGGAATAACGCTCACTCACCCAATACTCATTCCTTCCGTTGGACTACTTGCTGTCGCATAACGTTTTTTCGGAATGCGACCAGCCTTATAGCCAAGTCTTCCACCTTCAATCGCGAGCTTCATTGCCTTGGCCATCTTCACAGGATCCTTTGCACCTGATACAGCTGTATTTAATAACACACCATCAGCACCTAGCTCCATAGCCGTCGCAGCATCTGAAGGTGAACCAATACCCGCGTCAACAATAACTGGCACATTGGCGTTTTCGATAATAAACTCCAGATTTAATGGGTTTACGATGCCTTGTCCTGAGCCGATTGGAGACGCTCCCGGCATAATGGCGTGACAGCCTATTTCTTCTAGTCTTTTAGCAAGGAGAACATCATCCGAAGTATATGGTAGGACAATAAACCCTTCCTTCAATAGCTCTTCAGATGCTTTTAATGTCTCGATAGGGTCGGGGAGTAATGTTTTTTGGTCCCCAATGACTTCTACTTTAACCATGTCACATAATCCACTTGCCTTCGCTAGCTTTGCTGTACGAACTGCTTCTTCAGCTGTTTTTGCTCCTGCTGTATTCGGAAGTAAGGTATAGTTTTCTACTTCTAGCTTTTCTAAAAAGTTCGGTTGATTAGGCTCAAAAATATTCATTCTACGTACTGAAAAAGTTAAAACCTCAGTCTCGGAAACATCTACTGCTTCTTTTTGCACATCAAAATTTGGGTATTTTCCTGTACCTAATAATAGTCTTGAAGAAAATTCATAAGGTCCAATTTTTAACATGATTATCCGCCTCCTACAAAATGAACGAGTTCTAAACGGTCCCCGTCCTCAAGTTTTTGTTCCGTTTGTGTATCTTTAGATAAAATATTTCCATTATGCTCCACAATCACGACTTTGTTATCGATATCAAAATGCTCTAACAGACTTCCCACTGTTTGAACAGATGCTGGGACCTCAACCTGGTCTCCATTAATAAAAAAACGCATATGTTACTCCTCCCATCTAAACATTCGTTGCGGTTAGGCGATCTAATCGAAAAGGATGAACATCAATTGCTGGTTCTTTTCGTTCAATTAAATCTGCCATAATCTCGCCTGTTATAGGTGACAGAAGAATGCCGTTACGAAAGTGCCCTGTTGCGACAAACAATCCATTGTATGTTGGGTGTTCACCTAAATAGGGAAGTCCATCAGCTGTTTGTGGTCGAATTCCTGCCCACGTTTGATCCCATTCTGCTTCTCCGATAGAAGGAAGGAGATGTTTCGCTTTTTCTAATAACCCAGCAACCCCTTCCACGCTTACCTGTTGATTATAAGTATGTGGTTTTACCGTAGCACCAACGATGATTCGTCCCCCTTTTTTCGGGACAAGATAGCACCCATGGGAAAAGATAGTACTCTTTAATAGAGGCTGATGGGTTCGAACGGAAAAGCATTCTCCTTTTACAGGATAAACAGGTAAGTCCAGCTCCGTCTGACGTAAAAACGAACTACTCCAGGCGCCTGCTGTCACTATGATATTTTCGGCCTTGTATTCACCTTCGTTTGTTGCTACTCCTACAACCTGCTCACCTTCAAATAGTATGGATTGTACTTCTACAAATTCTTGAATGGTAACGCCAAGAACTGCAGCTGATTTAATAAAAGCTTGGGATAACTGTGGTGCTGATACGTGCCCGTCATGTTCAATATACATAGCTCCTAATATGTCATCAGATACATTTGCTTCTTGTTTCCGAACCTCGTCTCCTGTCACCCACTCTGCATGCTCCCCAGCTCGTTTTTGGATGTCAATAATTTGCTTATATTCGTGCACCTCTTGATCTGTTAAGGCAACTTTATACATCCCTTTATTAATCAATTCAATATCAACGCCACTTAAATCCTTAAGCTCTTCTGCAAGACTAGCAAAACGCTTTCTACTCTTTCGTGCGAGTTGAAACAATGGATCATCATCCTGTAATTCTGCCTGGGCAGCAATCATTCCGGCTGCTGCACCTGATGCTTTACTGGCTATTCGATCTTTCTCTAAGACCAAAACTTTTTTCCCTCTTTTCGCAAGCTGATAGGCAACAGAACCACCATTCACCCCACCACCAATGACGATTGCATCATAGAATTGACTCATCTAACTCCCCCTATCTATTAAATGTTTTTTATATGACTGAACAGCATTGAGTGGATCACGTGCCTCCCACACCCCACTCATTACCGCAATGCCCGAAGCACCAGCCTTCATCACTTGGGATACATGTTTTGGAGTTATACCCCCGATTGCTATAACGGGGATATCTAGTTGTCGGCTTACCCTAGAAAGAGCTTTTAACCCCTTTGGTGGCACCCCTGGTTTGGAATTAGATGTAAAAATATGTCCAAATAAAATATATTGAGCCCCGTTCCGTTGGGCCCTTCCCCCCTCTTCTAGACTGTGACAGGAACAGCCCACCTGTAAACTCGGAAAGCTATCCTTGACCTCTTGTACAGGCAAAGAATGATAGGCTAGTTGTACCCCTTTCACCTTACATACTTGTGCAACATCCACCCGGTCATTGATGATTAATTTTGATGACGGCACTCCGTTTTTATAGAGCTGTTGAACTAGATGATAGATTTGCTGCGCTGTTTTGGCTTTTTCACGTATATGAATTGCATCAATGAAAGGATGAATAATTTTAGCAATATTTATGAGCTTGTCGTTTGACTGTTTTCCATTCGTAATAACGTGAAGTTTCCCATTCTTCATACCACATTCTCCTCATAAATAAAAAACACTCCTAAGTAAGGAGTGGTGTATGTATAGAAAGGTATCCTATAGCTGCCACTTCCCTACGCTGGTTTTGAAGCCAGATCAGGTTCTAAGGGTCTGGATATGTCCATCTCAGTCGTTTGACTCCCCTAGTGCTACTGTCATTTTATGTTGTTATTTTACTAGTTAGAAGAGCTTAATTTAGATGCAAGTGGCCAGGACTCTTTTTGGGAGGCCATTTCCCAGAATAAATACTCATAGGAACTACTAATGAGAAAGTGTTCCTTCATTTGTAGTCGGTCTTGCTCGGTTACTTGTTCAGCAATCTCATCCAATCGATCAATTTGCTCTTCTACTAATGCTTTAAACCAGTCACCGCCATAGGCTGAGATCCATTCTTGATAAATCGGCTCATCAGGTTTAGAGTCCTTTAATCTTTCTCCGATATCGTAATAAAGCCAGTAGCAAGGTAAAATAGCTGCAATGATATCCCCTAAATGCCCATTGTATGCAGCACGATACAAATGGGATGTGTACGCATAGGCGGTTGGTGATGGCTTGAAGCTTTCCTGCTCCTCCTTCGTAATCCCTAAAAGTTTGGAGAAGGTTTCATGGAGCCCCATTTCGGCCTGGTAGGTTCCTTGGGCATGTGCGGCCATTCGATTAGTAGTCTCAAGCTTCTTTGCTTTTGCTGCACCAATCGATTGTACTCTAGCAAAATGAGATAAATAGTAAGAATCTTGCATCACATAATAGCGAAAGTTTTCTAATGGTAGTGTACCATCCCCGATTCCTTTCACAAACGGATGATTAAAACTGGATTCCCAATAAGCTTTTGCTTCTTCCTTTACCAACTGTGAAAACTTCATATGTAGCCTCCTTTGTAAACATTAAAAAACCACTTCCCTATTGCGTAGAGAAGTGGTTGCTTGAGAGATTATATAGATCATCTCCACTTCCCTACGCTAGTCTGAACTAGATCAGGTTCTGAGGGTCTTAAAGTTCACTTTAATCTCAGCCTTACATAAGGCTCCCCTAGTGGTGCATTCATATGAATTTACTTAAATTTTACCATGTATTAGTTGGTTGTCAATAAACAATAGCTAAGTTTCACCTTAAATTGATATCTTTCAATTTACATATTCAACCAAAAGTGATATCATTTTAATATAAATATGAAATGAAAGTGAGAGTGGAGGAATGCAGGAGAGAAAGGCTTGGACATTAAATGGTTTTATGGGGATTTTGCTGATTGCTTGTTTATTAGGGGGAGCTACGTATGTCTTTTTTCAAGGACAAATTATCCCTGCGATTGTGATTTTTATCCTAGCAAGCTCCTTAGCTACAGGTATCACAATTGTACAACCGAATCAATCTGTGGTTGTAACATTTTTGGGGAAATATATGGGAAGTATTCGAGAGGCTGGAATCTTTGTCACGATTCCGTTTACGGTACGGCGTACTATTTCCTTACGTGTTCGCAACTTTAACAGCAAGCGACTCAAGGTCAACGATGTAGAAGGAAATCCGATTGAGATTGCTGCTGTAATTGTGTTTAAGGTCGTGGATGCAGCGAAAGCGGTATTTGATGTGGATCAGTATGAACAGTTTGTTGAAATACAAAGTGAGACAGCTATTCGCCATGTCGCAACGAAATATCCTTATGATACCTTTGACAATCATACTCTATCGTTACGAGGAAATGCCTCCGAAGTATCTGATGAACTCACAAAAGAATTACAGGACCGTCTTAAAGTTGCTGGCGTTGAGGTAATGGAAGCTAGGTTAACACATCTCGCCTATTCGACAGAGATTGCCCAGGTGATGCTCCAAAGACAACAAGCATCAGCCATTATTTCAGCTAGAAAACTAATTGTTGATGGAGCAGTTGGCATGGTAGAGGATGCCATTAACCGTCTTGAAAAGGATGGGGTTGTGGATTTGGATGATGAACGCCGAGTGACCATGATTAATAACTTACTCGTTTCCATTGTGTCAGAAAAAGGAACACAACCTGTTGTGAATACGGGAAGTCTTTAAGTCTTTATCAATAAAGATACTCCAAGTTATCCCTGGGGTATAAAAATGAGGGTTTTGCATGGCTAAAAAAAAGAATTTTCCACTTCGAATTGATCCAAAGCTGTATGAAGTCTTACAGATTTGGGCAAAGGATGAATTTCGTAGTGTAAACAGTCACGTGGAATTTTTGTTGCGTGAAGCAGCTAAAAAGGCTGGGCGAATGCCGGAAGATTGGAAAAATAAATAAGGAGAAAAAAGATGAATTTTTCTACCTGGAACCTAGAGGATATCCTTCTATTTATCTTTTGCATCTTTCTGTTATTAGACAAATTTTCAACCATTAGGGAACGAAAGCAGGTTAAGGAGGATTTAAAGGAGATTGATGACAACCAGATACTATTAAGTAAATGGAAAAAAATCGGATTGTTAATTGTCGGAGCATTTATCTTTAAATGGTTACTCTACTTTATAGCCACGGCGATTACGAAAAATTTTATTGTCATCATCATTTCCTTAATCTTGATTACCTTAGAACTGTATAAATTCACCTATAACATTAAGGAGCTTCAAAAATCAAAATTAGGCCAATTTTTATTGTATGCTGAAACGGTATATATTTTAGTGTTTAGTATTTATTACTTTGGGTATAGTTTGACTTAAACAGTAAAAGGCGTAATTGTCTTAAAATAAGCAAAGGAACCTCTTTTATGAAAGGTTCCTTTGCTTTTATTTAGGATGATGAACTTGTCGTGGATATTACAGTGGCTGCGGTTATAATAGCAATTACTGCTGCTTCCATTGCTTGAATCGTATCAGAAACAGCTTTTCCATGTGGGTTATTTTTCATCATTTCGTTTATTTTCTTATTTGCTATTTTATATTCATCTTTGCTAAAGATTGTCTTGGCAAGACTACAGGCTTTTAAGAGGCCTATTAAAACCATGGTTTGTTCATCAACCTCTTGACTATCATCCAACACTGCCTCTTTCACTTTTGCTCGAATCGCATTTTCCTTCCCAGTTTTAAGCGAAGGATAAACATCCTTGGTAAAAAAGAAAAGGAATTTCGTCTCTTCTTGCTTGATAATCCCCTTGTCGATTAAACGGTCAATATAAGATAAATGTAGTTTTTTCCTGTGTATTTCATTTCCTAGTTTTTCTACCCAGTATTTTAAATTTCGTAGTTTTCCATTGTTATGCTTCTCCCTTAAAAAAGCAAGTGACTCATTCAACAGTTTATCGCCAGCATCGGTTTGATCTAAAAATACCAATTTACCCTTTTGATAATCTAAACAACCTTTAGATGTTAACTCCATTATGATTGCCCCTGCTAAACCGAAGTGAATCGATTCTGATGCATTCATTTGACCTGTTTCATCGTCAATGGCTATTAATAAAAGCTCTTCCATAGTAGATAACATGATTGAAACCTCCCATAAGTGGCTACTCTTATATACGATTCAACAGCTAAAAGGTTTCAATACGCTTTGGTACCTTTCTGATTTGGATATTATTAGGAAAAGATAGCCCATTACATATGATGTTCGTTATTTCTTTTTATGATTGTTTCCATCAATGCCGGCACCTAAGGCTATTCCGATGGCAACTCCGATGGCGATATTATCCATTGCTACACCAATGGCAACTCCGATAGCTAGACCAGCCCCTATCCCTGACCCCTGAGGCCATTTCTTTTTCTTTGAATCTGACAAGTGATCACCTCAATTGTTTTTCCCTTTTTGATAAAACACGTTCATATCCTTATCAGGTACAAGAGATCCGCCGGTTGCCCAACTAATATGAGTGACATGTTGTGGATGAATTTTATGGCGTTTATCATAATTTGATTGCTGAATCATAACTGGACCAAGTAGCCCTGCTGTGGCCGATGGTTCAACATAATGACCTTCTTGATCAGCAAGTAAGGCGAGGAGCCTAAACAGTTCATCATCCTCAATCGTATATATGCCACTCACGAGCTTGTCGCTTATCTCAGTAGCAAATTTTGACGGACGCCCCACGGCTAATCCATCTGCTTCAGTTTGGTTATCTACCCTAAAGTCCTGAACGGAAACACGGTCCATTTCTCCTGTAACCAACCCGATTAATACAGATGGAGAATGGGTTGGTTCTACAAAGAAACAATGAACATTGTCCCCAAACACCTGTTTCAAACCAAAGCTAATCCCACCAGGAGCACCTCCTACTCCACAAGGTAAATAAACAAAGAGTGGATGATTACGGTCAACTTTTATATTTTTATCAGCTAATTGGTCTTTTAGCCTTAAAGCAGCCACACTGTAGCCTAGGAACAGGTGCTTTGAGTCTTCATCATCTATAAAATATCCATCAGGGTCTGCATGGGTCCTCCGTCTTCCCTCATCTACTGCTTTGCTGAAATCACCCTTAAATTCTAAAACATTTGCCCCTTTGGAACGAAGTAAATCTTTTTTCCATTGCTTCGCATCCTTTGACATATAAACATTTACGTTAAAGCCAAGCTTAGCACTCATGATTCCAATGCTTAAGCCTAAATTTCCGGTTGAGCCGACACCTATGGTATATTTTTGAAAAAGCTGCTTAAACGCGGGATTAGAGAATGCTTGATAATCATCATGAAAATCGATAAGTCCAGTCTTTAAGGCTAATGTCTCTGCAAAATGAAGGACCTCATATACACCACCACGAGCTTTGATTGAACCCGCGATGGGTAGTTGATGATCACATTTTAAAAGGAGTTCACCATCAATAGAGGACGAATACTCTTTCTCTAGCATTTTTTTCATGTTGGGTATGTTTTTTAAGGATGATTCAATAACACCTTCAATTGTTTCTGGAAATTCTGCAGCAAAATAAGGTGCAAAGCGTTCCCAAAGCTGAGCGGCCGCGAGCATTTCTGACTTTACTACTGGCAGCTGACTTAACTTATATTCAGAAATCTCATTCGGGTTTTGCCAAAATACGGGCTCATGTTGGAGAATCTTTTTTAATAACGGATGCTTTTCTTGCCATTTTTGGATTTCGGTCGAAGAAAATACCAATAGGCTCATCCTTTCTGTTCAAAAAATCAATCAAATCATGCCTTTCATTGTATCCTCTTTGACATCATGGCCATTCAACCATTTTCGAAAATCAATATCGAGAGGTTCATGTCCTTGGGCAATGGTTGTTAGAATTCTAGAATTATGGAATGAATAGGAAAAGGTATGTATCGTACCAAACAATTCCTCATAATCAGTGAAAAATAGAGGTGAGTCTATATTTCTAAAAAGATTGAATAACTCCTCGTGACTTTCTGATTTTATGGTTTCCAAAAAGGATTCCCGCTTTAATGACCCTTCTATATTACTACGATTTTTATCTTCCATCGGTTTCGTTTGAAAACGATTGACACAATACATGGAGGAAGGATGGCTACGTTTGTTCACTTGCTCAGGACTCGCCTCAACCACAGCCATGTTCCCGTGTTGATCGGCTAATGAAAAATTGTAGCATGCAGCATGTGGGAGTTCCTTTAATAAATGATATGCATCGTCTACCGTTGAACAAACATCTAATACCATTCTTAGACTAGTCCATGCCGAAAATCCTTTTCGATAGTCAACATTGCTAACAAAATGTATTCCCCCTACTAGCCCCTGCTCGTTGACACCATCATGTCTCCCTAAAAGCTGCAGGTTGTATCCTGCTATAGCATTTGATTGGTTTGGTTGCACTAATGTGAAAATCCCATCATATAGTTCAGGTGAAAAATCATAGTTTCGCACATAAAAGTGTTGGTTGACAAAAGCTGTGCAACCCATGGCATCGACTTTAGGTACATCATAGCCACTAAAAAGTGCTGCTGCTTTCTGAAAGGAAACGCCCACTCCATCTGCTAGCCCTTGAATTTCTTCTACTAAGTGAGGTGTATACGTTTGTAGGATGTGTTTCATTGAGGTATGGTCTATTTCTGTTTTTGTAATCGATTTGAATGATTGAAAAATAGGTTTGTCCTTTACCCACTCTCCTAAGCGAACACCAATTTCATAAGGATTGTTTCGCAATTGTAAAATATCGACTTGAAAATTTTGATCCATCGTCATCCCCTCTCCCCATTTTATTTACTAAATTATACCATAAATGAATTTATTCTGTTGTTTTAGAAGGAATATAGGTCGGTTTTCGTTAAATAGATAAAGGTGAAAAAATTATGAATTATAATGATAGAAATAAATCACTCATGGCATCTATAAATTAGAACCTTATGAAAGGAGGAATAACTACATTGAATCACGGATTGAAAGATGAATCAGAAGAAATGAAGGATTTATATAGCATTCCAGACGATACACTAATCGAAATGGCTAAACAAAAACGTACTGACGCTTTCGGTGAATTAGTTAGACGACATCGAGCTAAGGCCTATGGTTGGGCAAAAAAGTGGACCCATGACCCTTATTTAGCTGAAGACATTGTTCAAGAGGCGTTATTGAATGCATTCCTGCACATTCATCATTTGTTAGATTCATCTAAATTTTCGGCCTGGTTCTATCGCATTGTCTCCAATCAAGGAAATATGAAGCTGCGGCGAGGAGGAAATTTCGGTAGGGAAAATCCCTTTGCCTCCTTGACAAAAGAGGAATCGGTAGCGTTTGATTGGGCTAACATTGACCATATCCTCATGAAATTGTCAAAGTCAGTCCACCTGAATCCGTCTTTCAATCCTGTTGAACAGTTAATTCGAAAGGAAACCTTATTAGGGTTAAAAACAATGCTACACTGTTTAAGCAAACGAGAACGGGCCATTTTTGAGGGATACTTTTTTGAACAATTGTCTCCGCGAGAAATATCAGACCTATTCGATACTAAAGTAAGCAATGTATACAATCTATTATCCCGTTCAAAACAAAAAATCCAACGTGAACGAATACGTGTTACTGTGCAGCAACATGTAGAAACTCGGAATCAAAACGGGTTACCGAAAAAACGAGTATTAGATTCTTCAAAAATTTTATGAAAGAGTGATTCATGTGAGTCAACAATTGTCGTGTGAAAACTATAATTCTAGCTGGACATCAGCTGCAACCGCGCTGTTAAGTGCCTGTCGATATTATAAACCGGAGCTTACTATGATTGAATTTATGGGGTACTCAGGTCATGCCTTTCGCATCAATATTAATGCAGATGATGTGGATGTAGCAGGTCCGACGGGATATGACTGGGAATCTTTTTTTAGAAAAGGGCTAAGCAATCTAGGATTTACCTGTAGAGCGATTCGAACTGTTAACTTCACTCCTCCCTCACCACAGGAATTAACAGATGCCATGTCATTAATACAAAACAGTATTGATAAAGGTATTCCTGCCATTTGCTGGGATATGTTTATTCCGGAGTTTGGCAATATTTACGGGTACGACGATGATAAAAAGGAGTTTATGGCTAAAGACCCTGGTGGAAATGGAACTTTACCCTATGAGAAACTGGGACGTGGACAGATTAATGAACTGTTTGTCATGTCGGTAGAAGACACCAATGAAATGGATAAAAGTAAACAACTCAAAGGCGCATTAGAGCTGGCTATTGACCATGCCTACCAAAGAGTGCATGAAGATCACCTCCCGCCATATGAAAATGGGATCAAAGGCTATGACGCTTGGATTCAAGCCTTTCAAAAGCAACAGGTAAGTGATTTTGGCAATGCTTATAATGTAGCAGTAGTCCATGATGCAAGAAGGTTTGCGGCTAAATTTTTTAGTAAACTAGCTCAAGAATGGGACGAAGAGATGGAAAATGGGGAAACAATTAAGAACCTAGCATTTGAAGCTAGTAAATTTTACGATAAAGTTGTGACTCAATTGGAATTGCTTGTGAATATGTATCCATTTCCTGACGGTGGAAATCCGAACCATTCTAAACAAGCGCAACAAACCATTGAAATACTAGGCAAGGCGAAACAAGCTGAGGAGCATGCTGTTCAAACGCTTGAAAATATGTTGTATGAACTAAAATGAATCATAGCCAGGTGCCTCAAATGGTACCTGGCTATGATTTTAAAATGGGGGTTCATCTCCCCCACTATCATGTGCTGTTAAAACACCCCGACCAATCCTATAGGACCAGAACCTTGAGCCTGTAGCTGAGCCTTTTTCCCAGGTTTCTGTAAAGGTAACGATATACTCCTCATCATCTATTTTCTCAACACTCGTCTGTCGAACAACCTGATATCCATCGATTTGTGTAGAAGATGCTCCGATTTCATCAGGAAATTGATCAATGATTGTGCCTTCACTATTGGTTGCAAACTCAACAGCATCCTCCTCCGTAAACGGTGGTAACGAAGGGGATAGGAGTTGAAGAGATGCCCATGATAACGCGTAAATGAGAATGGGAATGATGAAAAACATTTTGATGCTCTTGTCTTTTTCCAAACGTCTCAAAACCCAACGGTCAACAACACCATAAAACAATGCCGTTAGAAAGCCAAATAAGGCAATAAACCAAGACTTTAATAAAAACCAAATCACCAATCCAAAAACACCGTGAATGAAAATAAATAGCCAATTTGGTAATGGAATCCGTCGGTGGAAAAATTCTATAACGATAGAAACCATATTCCCGTATATTAGGATGATAATTCCCACATACATCATATAAAAGAATGATCCGGACATAAGTGCATTCCCAAGATTATATGTATGAGTTGATTCCATTAAAAATTGGGCTGCCAATATGATGGATATGACTGTCGACGATACAAATGTAGCGATGAGCTTGCGTGAAATCAAACCTATCTCGTTGCTATTTTGCATGTAAACACCTCACTAGAACCATAAGTTACCATAAATGTTTAATGCTCGGTTTACTGTTGTTGGTGAAATCTAATCGAAAAACATCGGGATTGGTAAGCATTTTCCATTCTTTAAATCCAAAGCTGGAATCAAAATGTTTTAATATCAAGGAGAGTAAATTTCCGTGAGTAACGATTAGGGTACTGTTATATTTTTCAGTCAGTGTTTCTTCTATAACCTGAATAGCTCTTGAAGTTGCCACACGACTCGACTCTCCACCTTCAAAAGCAAGATCTAAGTCCACAAAGGTCTCTTTTAATTTCGGCAGCCAGTAAGGTAGGTTTTTTGTGCTCAAAATCCGTTCATGTAATCGTTCATCGACTTTTAATGAAAGTCCCTTCTTATCCGCAAGCGGCCTTACAGATTCTTTAGCACGGAGATATGGACTTGATATGATTTGGTCAACTGAAAGGTTTGAGAAAAAATCCGCTAGCATTTCAGCTTGTTTATGCCCATTTGATGTTAATGGTGACTCTGCTGGTTGTCCTTCTGCCTCACAGTGCCTAATTAAGTAAATTTGCTTCGTCATAACCGCTCACCTTACCCCTTTAATAATTTCCCCATATAATATTCATTTACATATTCTCCGTCTATGTATAAAGAATTTCGTTTTGTTCCTTCAATCTTAAAGCCTTGTTTTTGATATAAGGCAAGTCCTGCATCATTTTTGGCTACGACTGTTAATTCTAGACGATGTAGTCCGCGTTCTCTCGCCCATTTTTCAAGCTCATGAAAAAGCTTCGTTCCAATCCCTTTACCTCGGTAGTTAGATAATATGCCAGCTACTAGGTAAGCTGAATGGCTATTTCTTTTTGCCTGACCACCCATGGCTATTAAGTAACCGACTAGAGTTTGATCTGTTTCAGCTACTAAAATGGTCGAATTTTCTTTACTTAAAATGCCTTCAATCATTTCGGCTTGTCTTTCTAGGTTCAATTTCCGCTCACCAGCTTCAAACAGCATGTATTTTGAATCAGCTTCAACCTGCTCAATCAAACCCATAAATTTTTCTGCATCTTGTAGTGTGATTGATCTAATAATCATGTGATTCACCCTTTGTCAATTTTAATCATCTAAATCATGATCAAGAAATGATTCCTTTTTTGGCTCAGTAGCTTCCTCTTTCCCTCTTTTCTCTTCCAATAATTCAACTAATTTTGAATTATTGATACCTGTTTTGACTGCTGAAGAAATCAAGATATATAGAATAAATAAAGAAATGAGATACAGCACAATTCCCATTACGAATTCCTCCTCGTATGTGTAGTTGTTTTTCTAAGTGTAACCATGGCTAACAGAACAGCACTTAGCCCTCCTGATAATTTGCCGACAATCATGGCAAAAACCATATCCTTTTCAATCCCCGCTACAAAACCTAAATGCCCTCCAAACACAAAAGCCCCACTAACGGCAAACGCCACATTGATGACTTTTCCTCGTTGATCCATGTCCTTCAATAAGACGAGCATGGGAATACTATGAGCTAGTGATGAGACGAGGCCTGCAGTCGAAGTCTCGCTTATGCCTAAGAGTGCTCCCAGTTTGGCTAATGGCTTTTTAAGGGTTTTTTCAATAAAAGCAACCATAGGAAATGCTCCTGCTAGAAATAAAGCGATCATTCCCACAATTTGTATTCCCTCATGAAGTGGAGTCATATTTGGAATGACAACAAAGCCTGTCATGGTTTCAATACTGATTGCAGCAAGACCAATAATGGCGATGATTTCAATGAACCTTCCGAAAATGGTAAATCCAGCTATTATTTTTTCTGTATGTTTCCATAAGCCAATTGCAATTAAAATGGAAATCAAAATTGTTGGAAGAAGGTTTTTTAGAATCATCATGAAGCTAAGCTGACCAACAAGACCTCCTATTAAACTACCAATCGGAACGGTAATCAATCCAATTAGAATCCCCTTTGCGAAATAGGGATGATCCTCCTTTTGGATAAGTCCGAGGGCTACAGGAATAGTAAAGACAATCGTTACACCCATCATCGTCCCTAAAAACACCCACGAAAATACCTCTGCCTCTGCCGTTTGGGCCATTTCTTGGGCAAGTGCATAGCCTCCCATGTCAATGGCTAGAATGGTGTTGACAAACGAAGCCGGGTCAGCACCTATCAGCCCATAAATAGGAGCAATAATGGGCTTAAGAAGCGCTGCTAACACAGGTGATAATGATATAATACCAACCATAGCTAAAGTTAACGTTCCCATGGCCATAAATCCCTCGGTAAAACGTTCGCCATAGCCCCACCGATTTCCTAATATTTTATCGATGGCCCCTAATGCTAAAAAAACTACTACTATATAAACAATGACATCATTGATTCCCATATATTTTCTCCATTCGTAGTTTCTATCATTATTATGCTAACATATTTTGGAGAATTTGAATCTATTGATCTAAAATCCATATAATTTCGTTATGAAGTACAACTGCACCGCATTTCGGGAGGGTTGAGTCCTTTACGGCTCCCATGATGAACATTTCCATCATTTTTTGGCGTCTTTTGTCCTTCATAATGGATCTCAAGGACAATCACTTCAATTCTTGAGCAGAAACGGTTGTTCATGCTAGCTCTCAGGGACAATCGCACCGCTTTTTAAACGAGGAATGTGCTTCATTATAAGCCAAACAAAAACGCTTGGATGAATTTCTATTCTCATCCAAGCGCTAAAGTGAATATTTAAATTGAACTCTTTAAATTTGCATCACGTTTATGTCTATCGATCGCAAGTTCAATCAGCTGGTCGATGAGATCTGGATAGCTAATGCCAGTTACTTCCCAAAGCTTCGGATACATACTAATTTTCGTAAAACCAGGAAGAGTGTTGATTTCATTTAAGACCAATGTTCCATCTTCTTTTAGGAAGAAATCCACTCGTGACAAACCTTCACACTCGAGGGCCTTAAAGGCTTGAACAGAGGTTGATTGAATCAATTCAACCTCCTTATCACTTAAATTAGCTGGAATTTCTAGCTTTGCGCCACTTTCGTCAATGTATTTCGTTTCATAGGAGTAAAAGTGGTCTCCTTGTGGGAGAATTTCTCCTGGCAATGATGCTTTAGGATACTCATTTCCGAGAACGGAGCATTCAATTTCGCGGCCGACGATATTCTCTTCAATTAACAGCTTGTGGTCAAACTGAAAGGCTTCCTGTAGACCTTTTTTAAATTCTTCTTCCGTGTTTACTCGACTCACACCTACTGACGAGCCTTGGTTGGCAGGCTTAATAAACACAGGCAATCCTAAAGTGCTTTTTACCTTTTCAAAGGAGATATTTTGCTGGTCATGCTTACGGACGGTTATGGATTTCGCCACATGGATTCCCACATCACGTAGGAGTCGTTTGGCGATATCCTTATCCATGCAAACAGCTGACCCTAGTACATTGGTCCCCACATAAGGTAAGTTCGCCAAGCGTAGCATCCCTTGAATACTACCGTCTTCCCCTAATGTTCCGTGTAAAATCGGGAAAATGACGTCTAACTGATCTAAATCCAATTCACCATCTAAGTTAATGATTTGATGATGTTCTTCACCTGGAACAAGTCCGACGTGTTTATTACTTTTATTTAGGGAAATGAGCTTGGGATCCTCTTCATGAAGAAGATAGTTTGATTGCTCATTCAAATGCCATTTCCCTTGTTTATCAATCCCTATTAACGTAACCTCATATTTTTCTTTATTAATCGCTTCTACAATATTTTTGGCCGACTGGAGTGAAACCTCGTGTTCGGCAGACTTTCCACCAAAAATTAAACCAACTTTTATTTTCTTTGACATGTTACGTCCCTCCGCTTATAACGTCTACACTTTATTTTCTCAATTCCGCTGATAAATTACAAATTAAATTTTTGTTCATTCAAGTTGAACGGTATTTTTCATTCCATTTACCTATTTATTTTTCAGATTATTCACAACTTTGTTATAATATATGTAATCTAAGGGTTTTCTTATCCGTTTTAGAAAATCTTCATCCAAAATTTAAAGGGGGAAATAGAATGAGAGAAGTCGTAATCGTAGAAGCCGTTCGGACACCAGTTGGCCGTCGCAATGGCATGCTGAGTCATATGCGGGCAGATGACCTTGCCGCTCTAACACTGAAGGAGCTGGTGAGGCGGGCGGGTATTTCTTCAAGCGAGGTAGAGGATGTGATTATGGGCTGTGTATCCCAAGTTGGAGAACAAGCAGCTGATATTGGCCGTGTAGCTGCTCTAATTGCTGGTTTTCCAATTGAAGTGCCTGGAACAACCATTGACCGTCAGTGTGGTTCCAGTCAGCAGGCGGTTCACTTTGCTTCCCAAGCGATTTTAAGTGGTGATATGGATGTGGTGATTGTAGCTGGGATTGAAAATATGTCAAGAGTTCCGATGTTTTCAAACATGAAGGGTATATCCTTTAGTCCAGCCCTTACAGAAAAGTATGAAATGATTAATCAAGGACTATCAGCTGAGCGTATTGCCGAGAAATGGGGCTATTCCAGAAGGCAATTGGATGAATTCTCATATGAAAGTCATCAACGAGCCATTCGTGCCCAAGAAGAAGGTCGATTTAAGCAAGAGCTTTTCCCAGTTGAAGTCACCTTGCCTGATGGTAATAAGGAAACGATTGTAGCTGATGAAGGGCCTCGAGCAGACACTACGGTTGAGACCTTAGGTGGATTAAAGCCTGTATTTAAAGAGGATGGCGTGATACATGCAGGAAATGCGAGTCAAATTAGTGATGGATCTGCTGCTATCCTTTTAATGTCAAGGGAAAAAGCAGAACAGCTCGGTCTGAAGCCACGCTTTCGAGTCGTTGCTCGAACTGTAGTTGGTTCAGATCCAACCTTAATGCTAACAGGTCCAATTCCAGCAACGAAAAAGGTACTGGATAAAGCCGGCTTATCCATAGATGACATCGATTTATATGAGGTAAATGAAGCCTTTGCCCCTGTTCCTTTAGCATGGCTTGATGGAATTGGTGGAGATCCAGAAAAGTTAAATCCGAATGGTGGAGCAATTGCTTTAGGACACCCATTAGGAGCTAGTGGCGCGAAACTCATGACTACTCTTATCCATGAGCTAGAACGTACTGGTGGCCGCTATGGATTACAAACGATGTGTGAAGGACATGGAATGGCAAACGCAACAATTATTGAACGATTAGACTAGGAATCTATTTTTTAATGGAGGTATATTAAATGAATATTCAAGAATCAGTAGGACTTGTTACAGGTGGCGCATCTGGCTTAGGGGAAGCAACTGCACGGCAACTCGTTGCAGCTGGAGCGAGTGTTGTCATTGCCGATTTACAAACAGACAGAGGTCAAATACTAGCAGAGGAGTTAGGTGATCAGGTCTCGTTTGTTAATACAGATGTGACGGATGAGGACAGTGTTCAACAGGCTGTTCAAACGGCTTATAATCAATTTGGCAAACTTAACATTGTGGTAAATTGTGCTGGTATTGGTGCTGCTCAAAAAACCGTTAGTAAGAATGGGCCGCACGATTTCGGGTCTTTTCAAAAAGTCATACAGGTTAATTTAGTTGGAACCTTTAATGTCATTCGGTTGGCTGCTGAAAAAATGAAAACAAATGAGCCAATTGAAACTGGTGAACGAGGTGTATTCATTAACACGGCTTCTGTTGCCGCCTTTGAAGGTCAAATGGGTCAAGCTGCGTACAGTGCTTCCAAAGGAGGAATTATCGGCATGACCTTACCTATCGCTCGTGACCTTGCCCAGTATGGGATTCGGGTTATGACCATTGCACCAGGGTTATTTGATACCCCTCTATTTGGAACATTACCTGAAAAAGCCCGTGATGCATTAGGGAAAATGACTCCATTCCCTTCGCGTTTAGGGGATCCATCTGAATACGCGAAATTGGCTCAAAGTATTGTCGAAAATCCGATGCTAAATGGTGAAGTGATTCGCCTAGATGGAGCGATTCGAATGCAGCCGAAATAATTTTATAGATACGGAAAGCATTGTCTATCGCAACACGTAGAATTAAAAATAAAAAATCTCAGTTCATTGAACTGAGATTTTTCTTCTCTTTATTTTCAAATCCTTATTAAACTAAAGCTCATCGTTTGGTTAATTGTATTGCTTCAAAACGGTCTAATTGCTCTTTACAAATAGTTGACAATAAATTTTCATAAGAAAAGACCATAACTAATTGTAATGGTCATAAAATCTCACGTATAAGATTTATTTAGTTTTCACCTGGAAAAAGGATAGCTAAAATAACAACATCATTCTCAATCAATTTATAATACACTCTAAACCTTTTAATAACTACCTATATTTTCCGACTTCTTCAGTGTATGTTTTTCCAATAATACGATTCTTTAATAGATCTTCAGTTTCGATGATAAACTGAGAGATAAAATCAAGAGTCTCTTCAGATGTAAACCTTTCACTCCTAAACAGAGTAAGTTTTTCCTTAACAGCAGGGGTCCAAATAACTTTCCGGTCATACCATAAAGTCCTTTTTAGACAGTGAATTTAATAATTCTGAAGTAGACATACCATGTCCATTTTTATACTGCTCCTGACTTTCTTTTAACATTCGTTTAAGTTCAGGATTTTCATCAGCATCAAACTTTATAGATTTTGCATCCTCTTCCTCTTGTAAAACAAGTGTAAATTTTCCCTTGCCAGGAATCGAAAACTGGAATACAGAGTTATCACTATTCATTTTCTCAATATATTTCATAAGCTCTTCTGAAGATTGGATTTTTCCCATACTAATTAAACACCACCGATATCCTTTATCTTATAATATCATAATACCTCATATATGTAATAAATCAAAAAAATTAGTTATGGTCACATGTAGTGATATAAACACCTCTATGTATTGCAGTTCTATACCAGTACATTCAGAAGTTTGTCAGCTTAACCTTTTTCTTATAGGTTTGTTTCCATACTCAACATATTCATTCAATTCAAGCATCATGATTTACACCACCCCCGCGGTCAGGCTTCGTAAGCTAAACTTCACTGTTACGGTAAATTCTAACGCCTTTTCATTGATCCCTTAACATAGAAGATGGGGAGAAGATCCAAAACAATTACAGGACTCTCCACCAGATTGGAATTTACATGTAGATATATGGGAAACTGCAAATAACTTGACTTCTCTTGCTTCCATAGGGTATGCAAAGCATGATAATGTTTTAAAGGGAATAAATTGGATTAATAAATCCAAGCTTTCTAATGGTAGGTTCCCTGGATACATTCATACAACACATGCTATGGGTGCATTAAGTTTTATCATTGATGATTATTCAATGTTCAAAATACACATGGATAATTCAAAGAATTTTATTCTAGAAAACAAATATAAAAATTGGTTTGATGTAATGGATTTAGTTTGGTCGCTTATATTGTCATTGTTCTCCTGAAGGTCTTTTGAGCAACCTGCAAAAATTATAAATATGAAAGATACTAATACTATCAAATATTTCACTTTTTATCGCCTCGTAATAACAAAGATGCATTGTTTCATACTTCTTGTTGCTATTATTCTAAAATGGGGTGCAAATTACACTACAACTTTTATAGGCAATAACCCAAAAATGCTATTAAACCAATAGAAAAGACCATCAAATTCACATACAAATTGATGGTCTTTTTCACATTACATTTTTAATGTTTGGGATTGGTAACGAAACCAATTACCAAATCAGCCTGGTTTTATATATTGCATCCTTTTTTATACCTCTAACTGATCATGAAGCTGCTCTCGTAACTTTGCTTTCATAAACTTTCCAACAGATGTCTTTGGGATTTCCTCCATAAAGATAATATCATCTGGTAGCCACCACTTTGCAAATTGTGGCTTTAAGTAATCAAATAATTCTTGTTTAGTAGCTGTTGTATTTGGATGAAGGACGACGGCTGCAACGGGGCGTTCCTGCCATTCAGGGTGAGGAACCCCGACTACGGCAGCCTCAAATACAGCATCATGGGCCATAAGCACATTTTCTAAATCAATAGTTGAGATCCATTCTCCACCACTTTTGACTAAATCCTTTGTTCGATCAGCAATTTTGATGACACCTTCTGAATCAATGGTGACAATATCCCCTGTTTTTAACCAGCCATCCTGAAAGGCATCCTTGGTTCTCTCATCGTTATAATACGAGTCTGCAATCCATGGGCCGCGAACCAACAGCTCCCCCATATCTTCTCCATTCCATTCAACTTCTCCTGTGTCGTTCACTACTTTGGTCTCAAGCCCGGGCACGACATACCCTTGCTTGGAACGAATGGCTAACTTATCATCCTCTGCTAAATCATCCTGATAGCTCTTCAATCGTGATAGTGTTACAAGTGGAGTTGTTTCGGTCATCCCGTATGCGTGAATGAACGGAATGTTGTATTTCGTTTCAAACTTACGAATCATGCCAAGTGGTGCTGCGGAGCCCCCGCATAGAACCGCGCGTAAAGAACTCATATCATATTCCTTCTCACCCGTTTCGAGCTCCTTTAAGAGTCCTAGCCAAATCGTTGGCACCCCTGCTGTAATAGTGACATTTTCTTGATCAATCAGTTCAGCAAGCAAAGCTGGTGTGAACTTAGGTCCTGGTAGAACCTGTGTTGACCCTAGCCAGGTGGAGGCAAATGGCATTCCCCAGGCATTGGCGTGAAACATCGGAACAACGGGCATACATACATCTGACTCGGAAATAGCTGCCGCATCTGCTAAGCTAATGGCCATACTGTGTAGAGTAATGCCACGATGAGAATAGACTACTCCCTTTGGTAATCCAGTAGTTGCGGAGGTATAGCACATACCAGCTGGATCATTTTCATCAATATCCTCAGTATATTCAAAGGTAGGGTCCCCTTGATCTAACAATCTTTCATAAGAATATAGAGGCTCTAGCTTTGAATCTGGCAGTTCTTCGTCATCTGTTAATAGAATAAAAGATTGAACGGATGGTATCTCATCTTTAATGGCTTCGACTAATGGTAAAAAGTCAGAATCGATAAGTAAAACCTTATCTTCCGCGTGATTTATAATGTAGGCAATGTGCTGTGGTGAGAGACGAATATTAATGGTGTGAAGGACTGCCCCCATGCTTGGGATGCCAAAATAGGCTTCTAAATGTCGATGGTCGTTCCAGGCTAAGGTACCGATTTTGTCTCCCTTTTTCACGCCTAAATTTTTCAACACACTAGATATACGGCGTGTACGTTCCCCCATTTCCTTGTACCCATAACGCGTAATGCCCGAAGACGTACGAGAGACAATTTGCTTTATAGGAAACAGTTTTTCTGCTCGCTCCAGCATTTTATCTAGTGTCAGTGAACCTTCCATCATCTTTATCCCCTCCACTTTTTCGTTTTATTTCACACCCATACGCTGTTTGAGATCTTCACGCAGGGATGCTTTTAAAATTTTCCCGACTGGATTACGAGGAATTTGGTTAACCACTTCTAATCGTTCTGGCAATTTATAGACGGCCATCCCCATTTCTTTTAGAAAATCGTTTAATTCCTCTAAAGTAACAGTTTGATCCTTTTGTGGCACGACATACACGCAGACCTTTTCGCCTAGTACCTCATCTGGTAACCCAACGGCAGCAACATCCGCAATTTTGGGATGTCCTAACAAACTATTTTCCACTTCTTGAGCACTAATGTTATAGCCCCCTCGAATGACAATGTCTTTTTTACGATCGAAAAAGCCAATCATATGGTCTTCTTTAATGACGAATAAATCCCCTGTGTAAAAGTAACCTTCATCATCAAAAGCTTTAGCATTTAAATCATCTCGTTTAAAATAACCCGCAATAACACTTGGGCTCTTATAGGCAAGCTCGCCTACTTCTCCGACCTCAGTTACCTCTTCTCCAGTTTCAACAGATACTAATTTGGTTTCAATACCGTCTGCATTGACTCCCCACTTCACTCCCGGTTTGCCGTATTGAGGCAGGTGGTCAACTCGTTTTTCCAAATCAGCAATTTCTTTAGGTCCAGAGACAATCCCTGTTCCTTCGTTCTGACCCCAGATATTTCCGATTTCAATGTTCCAGCGACGTTTAAATTCTTGAATAGAAAATAAGGAAGGTGGTGCTGAGCCAAGGGTGATAGCCCGAACTTGACTTAAATCAAATTGATCAACTTGTGGGTGTTTCACAATCATGTTGGCGATAGCAGGTACGAGGAGTGTATAGTTTACTTTTTCTTGCATCATTTGTTGAATAAATACTTGAGGATCAAAGGGATGATGCAGGACATAGGTGCCTCCTGTCATGATCCATGGGATGTAGGTGGTTGCGACAGATGCCATATTAATCAGTGGGCCTGCAGTTAATAAAACGTCCCCTTCACGGATATCGGCAATCTCTAATTCAAATTTCACGATAAACTGCCAGTTATTATGGCTTAACGGACAGCCTTTGGGATTCGATTCTGTCCCAGAAGTCCAACAAAGTGTGAAAATATCATTGGCATCTATTTGAACTTGAGATAATGCTTGGTTATCGACGGGTCCCTCTGTCATTTTTCTTAGACGTTCTAATGTGAAGACTTCCTGGATGGTTGTATTCAACATAATCTCTCTCATCATTTCGGCATGTTTAAAGCCATGAAAATCCTCAACGGTTATACAAAACTTCGCTTCTGTTAAGGAAGTCACGTACTCGACATCTTTTTGACGCCATTGAAGCGGAACCGGTGAAATTAATCCTCCAGCCCTGGCTATAGCTAAGTACAACATAGCGAGCTCCCAAGTATTGGGCAGCTGTACAATTACTGTGTCATCCTTTTCTAAGCCTTTTTGTATCAAAGCTGTCGCAGTGGCATCCACGGCTCTGTCAAGTTCTGGAAACGTCAGACGTTCAGAAGCGTGCCCGGTTAAGAATTTTCTATTGAGTGGATCAACAACAGCCATACGCTCTGGATGTTTGGATACATGTTCTTTAAACCAATCGATCAATGTCTTGGTTCCCCAATAGCCCTTGGCTGTATAATCCTCAATTTGCTTTTTGTCAGCAAGAATCATCGACATCATCCTCTCTCATTTTTAATAATTCCTTTATCTTTCCACTTTTGAATCTCTGTTTCTTCCTTTCCTAGCAAATCTTTTAACAGTTCACTCGTATGTTCCCCCACCTCCGTCGTTGCTTTGGACCGTATGAAATCGGTCTCAGCATGATAGTTGGTTTGGACATATGGTACTTGTTCATCCATTTGAATCAGCTGACGTTCCTGGATGTAAGAGCTTTGGATGGTTTCATCTATCTCAAGAATGGGAAATAAGCAGCAATCATGCTTCTCCCCAATCTCTGTCCACTCCCTTTGCGTACGTGTCAAAAACATTTGTTCCATTTGCTCAAATATAGGTTGACCCTGCCACAAACCATTTGGATATGCCTCCATCCATTCAGGCTGTTCCACGGCTAGGCAGAAGTTTCTCCAAAACTTGAATTCCAGGGCACCCAAACTCATATAACGGCCATCTTTTGTTTCGTAAATATGATAGTTTGCGGAGGAACCATCTAGGACTGGTACACCTTGGCCGTGATTAGAAAGATGTGAAATCATCGCGTGGTTGGTCATCATGGAAAAAACACTATCGGTCATAGCTAAATCAATGTAACTTCCCTCACCTGTTCGCTCTCGCTTCAACAAGGCACTCATAATAGCTTCGCTAGCAGTCATGCCCCCGATTAAATCGGCTAGTGTAATACTAGGTTGAATCGGTTTTCCTCCATCATCTTTAAATTGCGCAAGTACGCCACTTATTGCTAAGTAATTGATGTCATGGCTACCCTGATGTGCGATGGAACTGTCTTGACCAAATCCAGTTAATGACAGATAGACAATGTCACTTTTCACCTTCTTCAGCTGCTCATAGCCTAGGCCGAGCTTATCCATTACGCCTGGACGAAAGCTTTCGATGACTACATCAGCCTTTTGAACGAGTTCGCGAGCCAGCTTTTGACCTTCTTCATCCTTTACATTCAACGCGATGCTTTTTTTGTTTCGATTATTGGCATAAAAAAGGGCAGGGCTATCTTTTATCTTCATCTCTCTGGCAGGGTCTCCGGTTAAGGCTTCAATCTTGACTACCTCTGCCCCGCGATCAAGCAAGCGTAGTGTGGCGAATGGACCTGGTAGGTATTGGGTAAAATCTAGTACTCGTATACCATGCAGCATGTGATTCCTCCTAAGTCTATTAATCTAGTCGTTTATAGCCCCATATTTTTGGCGATAATATTTTTCATAATCTCATTTGAACCTGCGTAAATAGAAGCTACTGGTATATCACGAAATCGTCTTGCAATCGGATATTCCTCCATATAGCCATACCCGCCATAGAGCTGCATGCAGGTAGTTGCCGTTCTCCGCGCCAAGTCTGTTACCCACCATTTGGCCATGGATACCTCAGTCACAATCTCTTCACCTGCCATATGGCGTGTAATCACATCATCTACAAATGTCCGACCAATTTGAATTTCTGTTGCCATCTCAGCTAGCTTAAATTGAGTATTTTGAAACTGTGAAATCCGTTGTCCAAAAGCTTTTCGTTCTTTTACATAATCTATTGTCATTTGAAGCATTTCCTCAGCAGCTACCTGTGCGCCAATGGCCACAGTCAACCGTTCCTGCTGAAGCTTTTCCATTAAGTAATAAAAGCCCTTTCCTTCTTCACCTAATAGATTCTCAGCCGGTACTTTAGCATCCTCAAAAAATAGCTCTGCTGTATCCTGAGAATGGAGCCCGACTTTATCTAGTTTTCTACCTTTAGTAAAGCCAGGTGTGCCTTCCTCTACAACGAGGAGACTTATTCCTTTATGTGCAGGCTTTGCATGGGGGTCTGTTTTACAAACGACCACAACTAAGTCTGCATGAATACCATTGGTAATAAACGTTTTTTGTCCGTTTAAGATGTAAGAATCTCCATCACGTACAGCTGTTGTTTTAATCCCTGCTAAATCGGACCCTGCTCCTGGCTCTGTCATAGCAATAGCTGTGATGTACTCTCCTGTCACACATTTTGGCAACCAGCGCTTTTTCTGTTCCTCACTCCCATAGGAATCAAAGTAAGGAACGACAATATCATTATGTAAACCAATGCCAACTAATCCTGTCCCAACTCGTTCTAATTCCTCATTTAATATAACGGAATAACCAAAATCAGCATTTAACCCACCATACTGTTCATCAAGCCATGGGCACAAAAAGCCGTTTTCCCCCATCTTTTCCCATAACTCTCTTGGGATAATCCGATCCTTCTCCCATTGTTCATAATAAGGCTTGGCTTCCTTGTCTAAGAATTTTTGAATCGATTGGCGAAATAACTCGTGCTCTTCTTTTAAATATGATGCTGTCATGTTTCTCTCTCCCTTTTACTTAGAAATTCATTAATGGAAACGTTTACAAAAAACATCATAAGAATAAACAGGATGAGGAAGTTTTTTGAGGATAACTAGTACTATTGTCGCAATTTTAAGATAACACAAAACATTCTGATGGTAAAGTGTATGTCAATTCTTCCTTATTCAACACTCTTTTTCAATAAGCTGTTGTAGTGTTTCCATACGATCCCATCCATATGCTTCCTCTATTAGAATTCGATTTCCAACCTGAACTTCCTTCTGATCTATGAGAGAAGCGCCTAATTTTTGATAGAAACGTTTAAAAGGGTTTTGTTGTAGGACCCAAACTAGTAATGAATCTACGTTTCTTGCTGTTAGCTGTTGTAGGAATGGTCTCAGAAGTTTTGTGCCGATGCCTTGTCCTTGGTAGGCTTCTAGAAGATAAATGGCATAAATTTCGCCATTCATAGGGTATTGACCTGTTCTCTCCTTACCGCCACTTACAAATCCCACAATCTTTTCATCCTCTTCAGCAACGTAGATGATGTCTTCCCCTTTTTCAATACTTTGCTGCCATTTGTTCTTTCTCGATTGATACGACAATGAGGACAAAAACTCTTGCTCCATAATCCCCGCATAGGTGGATTTCCAGCTACTAACACTAACTTTTGCAATTCCTTCTGCGTCCAAAAATTTGGCTTCTCTAATGTTAATGTTCATCAAAGTCTCCTCCATAGATTATCAAACTTTCTATTATATTATCACATTACCATAATTATCCAAATGTAAAAAATCAGCACTCCAGATTCGTGAAGTGCTGATTCATCTCTAACCATTTTGTATCTTAAGCATCCCCCTATTTAATTCACGAACAGACTTCTTACCTGATAAAGCCATCGTTAAATCAAAATCTGCAATTAAATTACGGAGGACTTGTTGAACGCCCTTTTCCCCAGCTAAGGCAAGTCCGTACATATATGGTCGGCCGACTAAGACTGCTTTAGCTCCTAATGCAACAGCTTTCACAATATCAGATCCTCGGCGAATTCCGCTATCCATTAGTACGGGGATGTTATCCTCAACGGCATCAACAATCTCAGGTAGAGCATCAATGGCCGGGATAGCACCATCTACCTGACGACCTCCATGGTTACTGACGATGACTCCGTCTGCTCCATGTTGGACAGCAAGTCTAGCATCATCAGGATGTAAAATTCCTTTTAATACGATAGGAAGAGAGGTTTGGGCTTTGATGAAATCTAAGTCCTCCCATGTTAAAGAAGGATTTCCGAAGATTTGGGACCAAAGCATGATGGCTGACCTCATATCCTCTTGTGGCGATTTGTCTAATCGGGATAGAAATACAGGGTCACTTAAATAATTTCCAATCCCTTCTGCTTGTAAAAATGGTAGATAAGCATGGTCAATATCCTTTTCTCTCCACCCCATCATCGGCGTGTCAAGGGTAATGACAATTGCGCTATACCCAGCTTTTTCAGCCCTTTTGACCATGCTAGCTGCAATTTCCAGGTCACTGCTCCAATAGAGCTGGAACCATTTATCCTTTTCTCCCATTTCCTCGGCTGTTTTTTCGAGACTGTATGTAGAGGCTGTACTGGCAATGAAGGGAACATCCATAGCGGCCGCTCCTCTTGCACTCGCAAGCTCGCCTTCTGGATGGACAATTGATTGAACGCCAATAGGTGCACACAAAAGAGGGTAAGAAAGTTTGTTACCAAATAGTTCAACACTGAGGTCTCGTTCTGAAGTATCACGGAACATTCTCGGGATGATTTGCCATTTATCGAAGGACTGGTTATTCTGTCTAACGGTTACTTCTGCGCCAGCTGAAGCAGCCACATAATCATATGGTTTTGCATCTAAGAATTCCTCGGCTTTCGCTTCTAGCTGTTCAAAGGATGGTGGGATGATATTTTCCTCCATCTGTTGGTATACTTTTGCTTGTACCTGATTTCCATAACTCAATTCTCCTCAACTCCTTTTAAGTAAACGCTTACATTACTTACTAATCTATCATACCATTATTTTGAAAAAACGGTCAAACCAATTGATAGATTTTGAAGGAGGGATTAACTCCCTCCTTCCTATTCCTTATTATCCAAGAATTCATTCATAGATGATTCAACCCGTTTGTAATAAAGGGTGTAACCAGTCCAGAAAATCGAATATATGATGACGAAAAGGAGAGTACTCATTAGTATTGATTTGAGATCGAGTGGAACCCAGCCTATTGGAAGAGCGACAGCATAATGTGTGAATAGAGAAAGAGTAAAATTACTAATGGTTTGAATGATATCAGGCATTAAATCAATAGGCATCCATAGACCACTTAAAATCGCTCCTCCTAATCCTACTAGTTGAGTGATTGCCAGCCCCATGTTTTCGGTTTTTACGGAAACCGCTAAAGCTAGCCCTAAACCGGTTGTAGTAAAGGATAAAAAGATGGATAGAATTCCAATAAGCATGGGATTTTCAAATGGAATGTTGTATACCATGAGACCAAATATAAAAAGCATTGTGGTCTGAATCATAACTATGGCAACATGCGGAATCCATTTTCCGAGTAAATAAGCATAGGAAGGTAAAGGTGTGCTGGCGAGTCTAGCCACCATTCCTTTTTCCCGATCCTTAACAAATACCGTCACCATTGAAATCATAATGAAGAACGAAAACATAACTGCATATCCAGGCACAATGGATGCGGACACATCGTGATTAGCTAAACCGACCTTTTCATTGCTGAAGATGGCATTAAATAAAACTGTAAATAAGAGAGGCAAAATAAACATCCAAAAAACCAAGCCCCGATCCTGGATACTATTTTTGATTTCATTTATAAGAATAGCACTCATATATAACACTCCCATTAATAATTCATTAGTCACGCAATTGACTTCCGATCATTGAAAAAAATACATCCTCTAAACGAGGTCTTGCGAGTTCTAATCGATTCACTCCAATAGAATTCCTTTTACAGTATTGAATCAGTTTTTCCATTGTTTTCAATGGTTCGCTTGTTTGCATCAAATATCCTGCATTTTTGGGGATAAACGTCCCTAAGGTACCAAATTCGTTTTCATTAAATTCACCTTCAACATAAACAGAAGGCTGCGTATATTTCTGTAGGACTTCACCGATTTCTCCTTCTTCGATAATGGTTCCATGGACCATCATGGCCACATAATCACACAGACGCTCGACTTCCTCCATATAATGACTGGCATAAATAATTGTACAGCCCTTTTGCTTTAAATCATCGACTATATTGTAGATTTGTTGTCTTGATTGCGGATCAATCCCGACTGTTGGTTCATCCATGACAACGATGCTTGGTCGATGCATGAGTGCACATCCGATGTTTAACCTTCTTTTCATTCCTCCTGAAAAAGTCTGAACCTTTTCCTGACCATGATTTTTTAATCCGATTAATGTCAAAGCTTCCTTCAAACGCTGCTCGAGAACCTTTCCCTTTAGTCCGTATAATTTTCCAAATAGCTGCAAATTTGAATTGGCTGTTCGTTTTTCTTCCATGCAAATGTCCTGAGGGATATACCCAATTTGTTCCTTTAAGGATGTAGTGGATAGCGAGGAATCCACTGAACCTTTATAATCCGTAATGATGGAAACAATGATTTTCATGAGGGTAAATTTTCCGGCTCCGTTAGGTCCAACAAGCCCGTAGCATGTTCCCTTCTCAAACGTTAAATTGACATTCTTTAACACTACCTTTTCTCCATATTGTTTTGTGATCTCATTAACAGCTAACATGTCATTCACCCACCTTATTTAGCTAAATTTCTTATCATCATTATAAAAAGTGTAAAAATACATTTGGTTAAATGTGGTATGGGATGCAGGTTTTGGAACATGACCTGTTGTATTCTGTACCTGTATAAAAAAATGCGTCTCCACTTATATGTGGAAACGCATCAGTTACTTCTTATTCCATTCCAACTACATGACTACGACGCTCTAGCAGGATGACATCTCGCCACACTCCATTTAACTTCCCGATATGTTCTCTCCTGCCCACTTCGCGAAAGCCATGTTTTTTATGTAGGTGTATGCTAGATGTATTTTCCGGAAAAATGCCAGCCTGTAACGTCCAGAACCCCTTCTCTTCACTACGTTGAATGAGTGCTTGGAGTAGCTGACTGCCAACACCCTTGCCTTTACTGTTTCGGCCTACATAAATACTTAGCTCCGCAGCACCGGCATAGGCCTCCATTTTGGAGGTGGGAGTTAAAGCAGCCCATCCTAATACTTTATCCCCTTCTCGCGCGACCAATCGGCAATCCATTAAATGATAATGATTCCATTCCTCCCATGTCGGGGCTTTCGTTCGAAATGTTGCATTTCCTGTGTCGATACCTTCTTGGTAAATGGTTAAAACCTGCTCCCAATCCGTTGTGTTCATTCCATCAATAGTGATTGTATTTTCCATTTCTCTTCCCTTTTCTATCTATAATCTTTTATACTCTATCTATTTTATTTCATATACTGAAACATCTTCAACATTTTTAAGCCATACATGAGCATTTTTTCCATTTGCATCCCCTATCCATAGGTCCTTGTTGCGTTCAGTTAAGGATTGCTGTCGAAACCAAATCAACTTTTGGGCATTAAGAAGATATTGAGGTGCATAATCTCCATAATCCTCTGGTGGGTCGGTAATCCGTCTTTGCTTATTCCCTTCTAGTTGGATAGAGTAAAGCGCAGGTAGTGGATGTTCCTTGGCGTTGTTGGACCATTCTCGCTCTTCTATTCTTGAAGTGACGATCTTATTATCATCGACCCAAGTAAAATCAAGCTCGGCATAATTTTTCGGAGTTAAGGATTCGGATACAGGCATTTCTTTTACCTTTAAATTCTTATCCTTAAAGCCAAAGACAATCCTGCCTTGACCAGCAATATAGGCTAGCATATCCTTCTCCGGAGCCCACTTCGGTTTTCCTACTTCAAATATAATCTCATCTAATACCTCGAAGCGTTTCCCATTACTTGAAATCACGCTAAGCATATTGGTGTCCATAGACATGGATGCGGTTGGGGAAACAACAAAGGATATCCACTTTCCACTAGGAGAAAACTGTAAGCCGCCTGCTGTAATAGCCCATATCGTATCATCCCCTATACCCAATTCATTTGGAATGGTAAAAAACTCTTTCACATCTTTAAAGATTTCTACTTTATTGATATTTTCAGGAAGACTTTTTCGGTATAGCTTCGGATTCGTCCAGCCTATTGGGACTAAATCTGCCTGAGAAGATAACAAAAAGCCACTTCCATCGGGAAGCCATGTATAGCCATTGACACCTAAGGCTACGTTATGGAAGCGCTCTAAGTCTGACACATTTAAAACTTCCTCACTTTGGAAGGCAATCAGGTTTTGAGTGGGTGCCCATTTTGGTAATCTTCCATTATAGAAAATCTTTTTATGCTCACCTGATTTCCGGTTGTAAACCCAAATTTCGTTATGATCGGTCCTTTTTTCTGTCTCGATTGCTTTTTGATAAAGAATCCATTCTCCATCAAAGGACCATTGTGGATCATACACACCACCTGACTTTGTGATTTGTGTTTCACCTTGTTCACTCCATAACCAGAGGTTCCCATCTTGAATAAAGGCCACATGCACATCTTCTGAAGGGAGAGCTTCATTTGCTAGCACGGATATGGGAAATAAAATGACCGAGATCATTGTCAGGTTAAAAATTCTTAACATCAAAACAGAACACCACCAAAGATATTGTTACTCGTAATTTGTACCAATAGTGGTAATTTTATGTAAATCTTAAAGGCGTTGTTCAGTCTGACAAAACGAAAAAAAGCCTGGTATCATTGATTGATACCAGACCAAACATAAAATTATACTTCTTCAGTTACAAGTTCCCGCATCGTACCGTTTTGGGCGAAGTTCGTATGCCATGAAAAGGCTTTTTCTAAGACATGTGGGGTCTGACCGCCTTTTGACACAGCTTCATAGAAATAATCCCATAACTGGTTACGATACGTTGGGTGGGCACAGTTTTCAATAATTAATTCAACGCGTTCTCTCGGAGCCAATCCACGAAGGTCTGCATATCCTTGCTCTGTTACAACAACATCAACGTCATGCTCCGTATGATCGACATGAGAAACAAATGGGACAATACTGGAAATATCACCACCTTTAGCGATTGATTTGGTTACAAAGATGGCTAATCGTGCATTTCGAGCAAAGTCTCCAGAACCACCGATTCCATTCATCATTTTCGTGCCGGAAACATGTGTAGAATTGACATTTCCATAAATATCAAATTCCAGCGCAGTGTTAATTGAAATTAATCCGAGTCGACGGATAATTTCAGGATGGTTGGATAGCTCTTGTGGACGCATGATTAATTTGTCGCGGTACTGATCAAAGTTATGGAATACCTGTTTCATTTTTTCCTCAGACAAGGTAATGGAACAGCAAGATGCGAAATTGACTTTGCCAGCATCGATTAGATCAAACACAGCATCCTGTAGGACTTCAGAGTAAACCTCTAAATCCTTAAATTCAGAGTTCACCATTCCGTGAAGAACTGCGTTAGCTACTGAACCTATTCCTGACTGCAGTGGAGCGAGTCTTTCAGTTAGACGTCCAACCTCAATCTCTTTACGAAGAAAAGTCATTAAATGATCCGCCATCACTTGTGTTTCTTCATCAGGTGCAACAATAGTGGAAGGAGAATCGACTTGGTTTGTGAACACAATTCCTTTTACCTTATCCAAATCGACTGGTATCCCTGCATGACCAATACGATCATCTGGTTTCGTCAATGGAATCGGTTGTCTCTCCCCTTGTTTTTCTATACTGTAAATGTCATGAACACCCTTCAGTGCTTCTGGCTGAGCTGTGTTGATTTCGACAATAATGTTTTTCGCGTTTTCCGCAAAAATTTGGGAGTTTCCAATTGAAGTGGTTGGAATCACCATGCCATCCTCAATCGAAACCGCTTCCAAAATGGCATAATCAACCGTTTCCAATACATTAGAACGTAATAGCTCTGCAGTATGGGATAAATGGTGATCAACAAACAAATGCTCTCCTTGATTAATCTTTTTTCTCATCGTTGGGTCTGCTTGAAATGGTAATCTTTTATTTAGAATACCAGCTTCAGCAAACATTTTATCAATATCAGATCCGAGTGATGCCCCTGTAAACATATTTACTTTGAAGGATTCGGTTTCTGCTCTTTTCACTAATGCAGTCGGAACCGCTTTCACATCACCGGCACGTGTGAATCCGCTTAACCCCAATGTCATCCCGTCTTGAATCCAAGCTGCCGCATCCTCTGCTGAAACGACACGCTCCTGTAAGCGAGGATCTTTGATTCGGTCTCTGTAGTTATTCTCCATCTAGCTCATCCCCTTTTTTCATAACTTTTATAATTATCTTAACTTATCAATAAGTTTCTTAGCGATTTATGAAGGGGAAAAGAGAATAACTGAGTGAAACAAGAAAATATTTGTTTAAAACAGAAATTTTATGTTAAAACCCGAGTAATTTACGAAAATAACTGGAGTATGACTGGCTGACCGGTACTTTTACCTCGTTATCCATTTCCAATACAAAAGTAGAATGAGTATCAGGATAGATCTCTTTAATATGATTAACATTTACGATGAATGACCGATGACAACGGATAAATGTCTCCCTTGGTAACGAATATTCGAATTCCTGTAGTGCTCGATTATGTGTCCCGGTAAAGTCATTCGCAAATACGTGTGTTTTCCGATCTCGAACCTCCAAAAACTTAACATCATCAAAAGGAATTGGTTTCCACCCATCATGCGTTTTGACTGTAATGACTGACTTACCTTCTGTTAAAGCAGGATAGATAGCCGTCACACATCCTTCGAGCTTCCCATCCAATTCAAACGGGACTGCCCTTCCGTGATATGGAACCCCAAAAATATCTCGATCAATAAATTCAGATACCTTTTGACCTGTTGTAAATGCTTTATGTGTAATGGTCCCATCTTTAATCTGGTCACCTGGTTTAATTTTTAAGTCAATTCGTTTACTAGGTCGGTAATATATGTATTCATCTGTATTAGATACAGCTATCGATATTTCATCTGAAAATAATTCCCCAATTACATCTAGTAATGAAACAATTGTTAAATTCCCCATGATGAATCCCCCTAGGCGAAATTAGTTTTTGACAATATTTTGCCTATTTTGCAATTTCTATTATATCAATTTCAATGGAAACATAGAACCCTAAATATAAGTAAACACTAGCTTTAAGGGTATGCTATACCTAGTATATTTAAATAAAGGGGTTGACCACATGCAAGCAAATGAAAATATTCCAAAAGATGAAGGCCTTGATAACTCCTTAACACTTATGAAAGAAGGATATCTTTTTATAAAAAATCGAATGGATCGGTACCATACTGATATTTTTGAAACCCATCTCATGGGGCAAAAAGTTATTTGCATGACTGGTGTGGAGGCAGCTAAAATTTTTTATGATCCAGAGCGTTTTCAACGTAAAGGAGCAGCTCCAAATCGAATTCAGCAGACTCTATTTGGTGCAAACGCCATACAAACAATGGACGGTGAAGCGCACCTACATAGAAAACAGCAGTTTATGTCATTAATGACAAGGCCACACCAAAAAGAGTTAGCAAATATGGTAGTTCAGGAGTTTGAGCAGTCGATTCATAAGTGGGAATTAGCTGAACAAGTAAATTTATTTGAAGAATCACAAGTCATTTTATGTCGAGTAGCGTGTAATTGGGCGGGGATTCCTATCCAAGAAGCTGAAGTGACCGATCGAGCAAAGGATTTCATATCAATGATTTACTCCTTTGGTGATATTGGTCCTGAGCACTGGGAAGGAAGAAGAGCGAGAAACCGTGTGGAGGATTGGATTCAACAAGTCATTGAGGATGTTAGGTCAGATCAGCTAAAGCCAAATCAAGACTACCCTTTATATGCCTGGGCGAATTTTAAGGATATCGACGGCAAAAGGTTAGATAGTAAAATGGCAGCCA
Organism: Salinibacillus xinjiangensis; assembly: GCF_009649735.1. Taxonomy (GTDB): domain Bacteria; phylum Bacillota; class Bacilli; order Bacillales; family Alkalibacillaceae; genus Salinibacillus; species Salinibacillus xinjiangensis. The sequence goes on along the minus strand of NZ_WJNH01000003.1, from coordinate 311,463 downwards.
TTGAATTAATCAATGTGATTCGACCCATTGTTGCGATTGCGACCTATATTACCTTTGGAGCATTGGCATTACGGGATTATCCACAATATCAAGAAAAACTACAATCGCGTGACCCCGAGGAATTGGAGATGTTTGCACAGGAGGTTAGACGTTTCTATCCTTTTGGACCATTCTTGGCTGCCCGTGTAAAAAAAGATTTTGAGTGGAATAACTGCCAATTTGAGGAAGGGACACTTGTTTTGCTCGATGTATTTGGCTTGCATAATGATCCAAATGTTTGGGAGAAGCCTAGTGAATTTCGTCCAGAACGTTTTCAAGACAGAGAAGAGAATTTTTATGACCTGATTCCCCAAGGTGGTGGAGATCCTAACAAGGGACATCGATGCCCGGGTGAAGGAATCACCTTAGAGATTATGAAAGCAAGCATCGATTTTCTTGTAAATAGGGTGGACTATGAAATACCTGCTCAGGATTTAAGCTACAGTTTAAGTCAGATGCCAACCTTGCCGAAAAGTGGATTTATCATCAATCGAGTGAAGCAAAAATAAAACATAATCAAACCCTCTCAGAGTTGAGAGGGTTGTTGATTTAATAAATATTCATGACCCATTTTCCAATATCCTCAAAACCAAGTCGTTTGTATATATTTCCCGCTTCGGGATTATCGTAAAATAGACAAAGGTGCTTTCCTTCACTCAATAACTTTTCACAAAGATGTGTCATACAAGCACTAGCATACCCTTTTTTCTTATATCCTTCTAATGTACAAACCCCAATAATCATAGCAGAAAAAGTGTTCTCAGCGGTGGTCATCGCAGTTGAAACGATATCGCCCCCGTCTTCAATGTAATAAATACGGGAAACACCTTGCTCCATGTTTTGCTTCAAGCTTTCCTCTCTTCCCTCTCTTGTTTCAAACTCAGGGATTTGTTCATGGAGATTGATTATGCGCGGGATATCGTGAACTGAAGCCTGCTTGATCTCCTCTTTAGAGATGGCTTGCTTTTGTAAACTTTCGCACTTGGCATAATAAAACTCTCTTCGTTTATTAGGTTTGTAAGTTAAATGGTCAACAACTTGATTTACAATTGGACCAATCCCAGAAACGAATTTGTTTTTACGTTCATCTTGATCAATAATGTTGGCTATGCCCCTCACATCAAAGTCATTGGGTGCATAGATAATATAATTGTCACGATATCTTAGAAGTACAGCCTTATATTGTCCATTTTGATTAAATTCTCCCCACACTTCTTGGATGTCATGATCAAATCCGTACGCTTCGATATCTCCAATTATAAATAAGTTTTCAGCAGGTTTTTCTTTAACAAATTTCATACATGAATCTCGATCGTTTTCTGTTAATGGACGTATCATTCTCCCCACCCCTTTATTTATAAATTCCTATTATATTACCAGAAATTCAGATTTGGCAAGCACCTAATGTGAAAAAGTCACTTCAATTTGTATAAAAAAACCATAATTCACAAAAAATAACGTCGAAAATTTGAAGTGGGTTGATACAATGGAACACGTTGTTTTTTTTGATCTTATCATTGGATTGTTAATTGCAACTACTGTTATAAATAAACGCTTAAATATTCTCGAAAATATCTTCATATTAATTACCTTAGAGTTTATTATTACAGGCTATGTGGCCGTGTTAACCATTAACTTGGGACTGTGGGAAATGGCCAAAAATGCGGAACCTTATACCATTCTAAGGCTACATGAAATTATTATTTTGCCAGTACTGTATTTATGGTATTTTAATTTATTAGATGCTTTTAAGTCACTACTTGGAAAAAGTGTGTTAACCTTGGGAGCCCTATTGATTTTCTACGGAAGTGAGTATTTACTCGTACGATGGAATGTCATTACCTATAACAGTTGGAATGCTTGGTATTCCATCTTTGTACTATTCGGAGTCATTATCTTTATACAACTATTAAGGCGGGGATTTAAACACCGAATGCTCAAGGAGGGGATCCCGAATTAATGCCACTTCCACAAGAATTTGACCACAATGAATGGTTTCTCCTCATATCTTTAGTTCTTATATATGGTGTGATGTTTCTGCTGCCAAAACATATTCCCACAACGATAACAATACTCGTTATGATATTTTCGATTTTATCTGCTCGCTTTTTAGACCATTTAATGGCAGGACCCACTATTAATTTTTATGACATGATGGATACAGGAAAATATGATTTGACAGATGTATTTTTATATTTCTTATATGGTCCTTTTGGTTACTTTTTTATTTACGTTTATGAAAAATTTAACATTCAAGGACTGGCCGTATTATTTTATATTCTCATTTGTTCTTTATTTAGTATTGGTTATGAATGGTTAAATGTACATTTTGATGTATTTAATTATAAAAATTGGGCGTTACGGTATTCGTTTACAGTCTATATGGGCGTCCAAGCTATTACCATACTGTTCTATCACTTTGTCAAAAATAGATATGAATTACTTAAAGCTTCCAATACGTAAAACGGAGTGTTGCAGCACATTGCTGAACACTCCGTTAATTCGTTCGGCTGTTTTGATACCATTCAAGTGCACGTTTCTCAGTGGTTTGAACAAAATCATTCTTTCCCTCAATGTATCCATTCATATTCTCGGGATAGCGCTGAGCCAAATCTGTCTTCAGCCACCCATATTGTTTCGCCACATCAGGATGTGTGCGTAAGAAATCTCGAAAGGCCAAGTGGCGCTCGATATGCGGACTACCCGTTTGAAACATATGAACATGATGGGTGCGCTCTTCTCCGCCTTTCGGAAAATACCGACGACCCGAAATTCCGAACTCACCTTTTGGTTCATACCCCAATTGAATCATGTCATCATGAAATGCATCTACCTTTTCTATATCCTGAACTACAGGCATAATGTCAATGATTGGTTTCGCATGTAAACCTAGAACAGATGTACTTCCAATGTGGTGAATATCTAAGATAACTGAACCAAATAATTGACATAACCTTCGTGCCTCTTGTTCAAATAAGTCCTTCCACTTTGGCTGGTAGGCTGATACTTCAACTCTTCGCATAGCTTGCCTCCCCCCTATTGTTTTTCGATTAACTCTAAATAAAAGTCTCCTACTGCTCCTTCTTCATATAAATTGGTAATAGATGTGGAATAATTGTGTATGGTCCCCTGAAATGCTATGTTTTCTTCCGGAATCGATACTCGAAAGTCGTTTGTATATAAAAGTGTTGTGATCTCATGATATTCTTCGCTCATCACTTTGAAGCGGAATTTGACCATATGTAATGACTTACCCTTGGGTGATATGGTTTCAATATGTAATGTTTCGGCATTGAATGATCGGTCGTTTAGGATGATTTCGTGACCCATTGTCAGCCTCCTTTTCGTTGTCTAGTAGTTATTAACTTATCACAAATGGTTGTAATCAGAAAACTTTTTGTCTCCAAAAAAATAGCTGAGCCTTCTGCTAAGGCTCAGCTTTTCATTCTATTATGCTTTTACCACAATTTCGTTATTCTCAACCCCAATTTCTAACTGCTTGAACTCTTGTTCTTCTTCTAGAAGTACATCAGCGATTTTATCTTCAAGCTTCTCTTGAATAACGCGGCGTAATGGACGCGCACCAAACGCTGGATGGTAACCTAGTTCTATCAGTTTTTCTTTGGCTGCTTGGTTTACATTGATTTCAATTCCTTGCTCTGATAATTGTTGCTTCAATTCGTTTAGCATGATGTCTAGGATTTGTAGAAGGCTGTCTTTTTCTAAGGAATTAAATTCGATAATGGAATCAAATCGATTTAGAAACTCGGGCTTAAAGTAGGAGCCGAGAGACTCTAGGATATTGGACTCTTTCTCCATATCTTCGCCAACTGAATTAAAGCCAACCGTTACTTTCTTACGGTCATTCACACCAGCGTTACTTGTCATAATAATTACGGTGTCCTTAAAGCTTACGGTACGACCCTGACTATCTGTTAGACGACCATCCTCTAAAATTTGTAGGAACATGTGTTGAACATCTGGATGAGCTTTTTCAATTTCGTCAAGTAAAATGATGCTGTACGGATTGCGACGAACTTGCTCGGTTAATTGTCCTGCCTCATCGTGGCCAACATAGCCAGGAGGTGACCCAATAAGCTTAGATACCGAGTGTTTTTCCATATATTCACTCATATCCAGACGAACCATCGCTTCATTTGAACCAAATAGCTCTTCAGCAAGTGATTTGGTTAGTTCTGTTTTTCCGACACCAGTTGGACCTACGAATAAAAATGAACCAATTGGACGTGCATTTGCTTTTAAGCCGGCACGACTACGACGGATGGCCTTTGAGACTTTTTGTACGGCCTCATCTTGACCAATTACTTTAGCGGCAAGATTTTGCTCTAGTTTCTTCATTTTTACTTTTTCGTCTTCTTCTAATTTCCCGACTGGAATGCCAGTTTTGGATTCGATTAAGCTTGTAATAAACGCTTGGTTAACAATCCCTTTTTCTTCATTACCGTCTTGAAGTTGATTTTCTAGCTCAAGTTCCTGATCGCGCAATTTAGCTGCATCCTCATAGCGCTCTTCTTGAGTGGCTTGTTCCTTTTGACGGCGAACATGGTTTAATTTCTTTTGAATTTGGGATTTCTCTTTTCCTTCTGATAGTAAGTTCACCTTTGAGCCTGCTTCATCTAGTAAGTCAATCGCTTTGTCAGGCAAGAAGCGATCTTGGATGTATCGGTCGGAAAGCATTGCGCAAGCCTTGATTGCATCCTCTGTGAACTTTACTTGATGATAGTCTTCATATTTGGATTGCAACCCTTTTAGAATTTCTAGCGTTGCTTCAATCGTTGGTTCCTTAACCATTACAGGTTGGAAACGACGCTCTAGGGCAGCATCCTTTTCAATTTGACGATATTCCTTTAGGGTAGTAGCGCCAATGATTTGTAGTTCCCCACGGGCTAGCGCTGGTTTTAGGATGTTTCCAGCGTCCATTGAACCTTCTGCAGATCCGGCGCCTACAATTTGATGAACCTCGTCAATGAACAAAATCACATTTTGTCTTTGTTGAAGCTCGCTAATAATTGACTTCATCCGCTCCTCGAAAGAACCTCGAACACCAGTACCAGCTGTTAAGGACGAAACATCCATCACATAAACTTCTTTGTTTAACAGCTTAGACGGAACATCGCCTTCTAGCATTTTTAAGGCTAATCCCTCTGCAATTGCCGTTTTACCTACACCTGGTTCCCCGATTAATACCGGATTATTTTTATTGCGTCGATTTAAAATCTCAATCACGCGTTCTACTTCTTTATCTCGTCCAATAACAGGGTCAATCTTACCACCTTTAGCTTGGTCGGTTACATTTCGACCAAATTGATCTAATACCCCGTTGCCACCTTTTCCAGACTGAGTTTGAGCTTGGTGGTTCATTTGGCTTGAAAATCCGTTAGCTCCATTCATACCCTTGAATAGATCTTCTAGCGGAAAACCAAATCCACCACCTGTTGGCATTTTATGTTTTGCCTGTTCCTTTTCAAAACAAGAATGACACATTTTCACTTGTGATTTTTTTTGATTAAATTGGGTATACACATTGATCGTTGCTTCGTTTTGTTGACAAACATCACATAACATCAATAAAACCTCCTTGAGTTTTATCATTTGTTTGACTTTGACTATATTTGACCTTATCTGTTTTATATTATAATTTGACCTTCTTTGACTTTCAAGATTTTTGTTTATGGAAATTTATGGGGCTTTTTAATTAAGAATTTCTACTCGTTTTTCCGACAAGATTTTCACGAAATCAGTTGATTTTATCGTTATTTACAGTTCTTTTGAATTACAAAAAGACAAGTAATCTGACTAATCCTTTCTCGCATGTTTTAAGATAGTCTTTTACGTCTATTTCTTTATTAATAGATTACTAGCTAAAATAGAATTACCTAATCATTACAGTATTGGGTAAATCAGAAAAATAAGGAGGAATTGGATGAAAAAGAAAAAGGTCTTAAATGTAACGACATCCATTGTTTTGGGCATGGGCGTACTATTTACCACCCCCTTTACCGTCGGAGCTGTAGGTGAAGGTCCAGGGTATACAGGGAATGAATCAATCCAAACTTCTATTTTACACACCCACGAGGAAATGGTAGATTTCCTACAAAATCAGGAGGCGAAACAGGATGTCCTTGAATTAGAGGTTTTTGGACAATCTGTTAAAGGCCGCGATCTTTATCTTGCCAAATATGAAACAGACCCTAGTAATCCTAGCGTTTTATTTTTAACCCAACAACACGGAAACGAGGCACTAACAACTGAAGGTGCGTTAGATTTTATCAAACAATTAGGGACTGGAAAAATGAAAGGCATCCTTGACCAAGTAAACGTGTATGTTGTACCAATGTTTAATGCTGATGGTGCCATGGGAGATGTCAACTTCTCCTTAGAAGATTACGTTGCTGATGGTGACCGTCACCTAACTCGATACAATGCTAATCATTATGATCTAAACCGCGAGCATGATAAAACTACCGAAGATATGCAACCAGAGGCTAGGGCTCTTCATGAAAATGTATTCCAAAAATATGATATTGATTATATGATTGATTTTCATCACCAAGGTCGAAACAGTGAGAGAGATGGAAAACTAGTATCTGGCTCCATTCTCCATCCTACAACGCCAAATGTTGATGAAGAAGTTCTAGAAGGATCTAAGCGTCTTGGCGCGATTGTATTTGATGCAATCCAATCTAAAGGTTGGGGACATCTAGGTAAATATCGTGGCGGATCAAGCGACAATATCGGACGAAATGGAATAGCCGCTCGATATGATATTTCCACCGTACTATTTGAAATGAGAGGAATGGCTGACCATTATTATGAGCCTTATGTTCTTGGACAAAAAAGCAACGGCTATATTATTAAACAAGCTGTAACTACTATGGAAGAAACGGTAAGAGCGATTGCCGATGGATCTGTGGAAACTGCTGATACTAGTTTCTGGGATACGTTAGATTACCAGCAATAAAGGATACGTCTGAGAGGGTTTTAGTTTGAGCCTTCTCGGGCGTTTTTTGTTTGGGGAGCGATTGATAAGCCACGCTTGGTCGGTGCGGTGTTCCTGTGGATGGTGAACAGCCCTCGGCCAGCGTGCTGGCCCTCTAGATGCTGATAATTGAAGTTTATTCGCTGATATTTTCTCTATTATGCTGAAGATATCCGATTATGCTAAAGATGAACATTCTTACGCTAAAGTCGACATAAAAAATGCTAGACTTCATGAACAATATGCCAAAGTCCACCCCCAAAATGCTGAACCCTCCCTCCCGCTTCACCCAAGCACCAGCAACTCCTCCCACTAACAGCAATTTCCAACCAATCTCCTGCGCATATCATCCCCTTTTTCCAGTAAAATTTGTTACGATGTAATAAGCATTATGAAGGTAAAGGGGACGGTTACGGTGACTTGGGAAATTTTTAACGCTATTGGTACGATTGCTTTTGCAATTAGTGGTGCCATTGTCGCTTTAGAGGAAGAATACGATATATTAGGAGTTTATGTTCTGGGAATGGTCACGGCCTTTGGTGGTGGTGCCATTCGTAATCTATTAATTGGAGTGCCTGTTTCAGCTTTGTGGGATCAGGGGCTGTTATTTTTGATGGCAATTCTTGTCATTACAGTCGTGTTCCTCTTCCCACTACGTGCCTTAAAGCAATGGAAACGGTGGGGTACGTTTACTGATGCCATAGGTTTATCTACATTTGCCATTTTAGGGGCTCTATATGCGGCTGAGATGAATCACCCTTTGAGTGCTACAATTATTGCAGCACTACTTACAGGTAGTGGTGGTGGTATGCTTCGTGACGTCCTAGCTGGTCGAAAGCCTGTAGTGTTACGTGAGGATATTTATGGTCTATGGGCAATGTTGGCTGGGCTTTTAATTGGAGTTGGTGCGGTGAACCAGACTTGGGGATTGTATGTTTTGTTTGTGGCGATTGTGATTCTTAGAATGATGACCGTTCATTATAAATGGCGTTTGCCACATCGGACGATTAAACAACAAGAAGATGTTTCCGTATAAAAAAAGGAGCTGCTTCTATTGAAACAGCTCCTTTTTTTACATTTCTTTAATATCAAACGAAATTACGCGATCTGTGTTCGGGTTATAAAGCACCGTGCCGCGAACAACCAGGCTTTCCTGAGGTGATTGCAATTTAAAATCGTAAACTTCCCTTGTTCGATTAGATGAAACGCTCGTTTTTTCAACTGAATTGTAGTCAGTCACTTTAAAATTAGGATAGGCTGTTTGGGTAACCTCCAATAAATATTTCCCCCACTTTTCCTCTTCTAATTGAGGCTGGGGAGTAATTTGAACATTGATGACCCCCATATCTGGACTTACGCCTAATGCCTCAAAGGCTTTTCGGTGCAAATTGATTTTATTAGGTGGAAAGCCTTTTACTTGATCAACCACCGTAACCAAAACCTCACGCTGATTGGTCGGATTGGTTACTTTTAAGGTTTGGCCACATTGATAGGGTGTATTTTCACCAACAGCAACTGTCATATATTCATTCGAAGACCAAGGCTGATTGCATTTCGTAACTTGTCCTCCCTCTGTCCATGTTGCCTGACCACTAATCGGCTGTTGACGCTCCAAATTATATGGATATGTTGGATAGTACATATTTTCAGTTTGGTAGCATGGGTAAGGCTCTGGGTACACTGGAAATGGATTCGTATACGCATTTACATGTCTTGTAAACGGGTAATAATGATACATGGTTTTTCCTCCTGTCTTAATCTTCAACCTTATGCTCATAGCATATGTACCCAATGGGTTGACTTGTGACAGGATTTGTTAATGAAAGCACCTATTATGGCTTTCGGTAACGGAAGGTATATTGATAGCTGTGGACTTGATCCTCTGTTTGGAACGAATACTGACTCCATTCACTTGACGCTTCTATCGTCTCAGATGTCTTCACCTGCTTAATTTCTCCTGGCTTCAATGTCATAATATTGGAATCAATCACCTTCAATTCCTCGTCATTCATATTTAACACCCGCATTTTAAATTGAACCTCATACGTCTCATTTAAGTTGTTTTTGGCCATCACAATGTTTTTATAGTCATCCATACTACATCTTGTGGTGCGTGTATTGATACAAATGTCCTCTGAATAAACCAGAGCAAGAGAAAATTCCTTCTTCTCTTCTTCCTCCGCAAAGACTTCTTCAGCATTAGAATAGGATTGAATGAGGAGAATCTTTTCCCCAATTGGATGAAACCAAAAGAATCCAACAGCAATGGTTGCAAGTAGCATGCCCAATATTTTAGACACGCCGGCAGGATCAAAAACCGACTTAGGGGCATGTTTGAGCTTTCGATAGGTAAAAGTATATATAAGAGCGAAAATCAGGCAAAAGATTCCAAGTACAACCGCAATAACGGTTAAATCATAGCCATTTAGAAATAAATCATAGTCAAATTTTACTTTCAAATAAGTATTAACGACGATACTGACAAGAAATATAAACAAAAAGGCATACAGGGACCGTTTCCAATTGATTTTGTCGCTTTTGCCAGCCCCTACATTGATTGCAGACCACACATACAAAATCAATGGAATAATCGTAATTATATAGGTTACATACATAATCATATTTTTTTCGCCTCCCCTACCGCAATATATACAACCGGATGTAGAACAGTAGAGTTTTTTGGTCAAAAAAAAATCCCAGACTGTCCAATCAGCCTGGGATTCCTTTTATTATTTCATATTTTGATATTCTTCCTTAATTTCACTTAGCGTTTGTTCAATCTCTTCGCCCCAATGATCATTTTTCGTTTGGAAGACAACATTTCCATTTTCATCTAACAAACCATAGCCACGGTGTGCGACCTGACCATTTTTCATCCCCATATGATCAATCATATTCAAATCTGGATCAGAAATAATTGGTAAGCTCTCCCCAAGGACCCTTTCAATTTCGTTGTACAGCATCTCTTGTTCCTCTGGGGAATCGCTACTAATAATGTACGTATCCACGTCCAAATCTAATGCCTTAAGCTTGTCAAGATTTTTGTGCAACTGAACCAGCTGCTGTTGACAAATACTTCAGGTGTAAGTCGTAATAAAGAAAAACAGTACAGGCTTATCATTAGGTACTTGAACGTCTTGGTTTTCGTGATTCTTAAGGGTCATGGACTCGGTTTCAGGTGTACCACATGCTGCTAACAGGAGTATGACCATAAGTAAAACAGTTACGATTTTGCTACTTTTCACGTTCTGGGGCTCCCTCCTACTCATATTCTTTCGTGATTTCCTTCGTACTCCTTACCGTATCAATGGGTCTAACCATTTTTTCGATCTCTTCACGTTGCGGTTCTAGGAATGGTGGTAGGGATAATTTTTCACCTAATGTTTCATAAGGCTCATCCCCCATAAACCCTGGACCATCTGTTGCAAATTCAAACAAGATTCCTGGAGCCACATTGGCATAAAGCGACTCAAAAAAGTGGCGATTGACATAGCCGGATGTGCGAAAACCGAAGCTCGACATCCGCTTGATCCATTCCTCTAGCACAGAACGGTCTTCAACGCGGAAGGCGCTATGGTGAACTGTACCAAAGCCTTGTCTCGCTTGAGGAAGAACAACATTGTGCTCCACAACAACTTGGGCTCCATTGCCTCCTTCGCCTACTTCAAATAAGTGAAAAGAACCCTCTTTGTCGATTTCCTTAAATTGAAGCACTTTTTCCATCATTTCTTTGAAATACTCAAAGTTTTCAATGCGGACAAAAATAGGTCCTAATCCAGTTATGGCATATTCTAAAGGAATCGGGCCGTTTTGCCAAGGAGTTCCGGACTCTATTCCCTCATTATGTTCATCTGAAATGAGTTGGTATTGTTGATCATCAAAGTCAACAAAGAAAAGAGTTTTCGTACCAAACTGTTCCTTAATGCCTGAATGCTTCACATCTAGACGATCAAAACGTTTTACCCAATAATCTAACGCTTGATCACCTGGCACACGGAATGAGGTTTTGAAAATTTCATTGGTGCCATGTACTCCTTTTGGAATACCAGGAAAATCAAAGAAGGTCATATCAGTTCCAGGACTGCCCTTATCATCGGCAAAGAACAGATGATAAGTTTGAATGTCATCCTGATTGACTGTTTTTTTTACGAGACGCATTCCTAGTACATAAGTAAAAAATTCATAGTTTTTCTCAGCACTACTCGTAATCGCTGTTACGTGGTGTAATCCTTTTAATCCGTTCAAAATTTCAACCTCCCAAGTATCACTAGTGAATAGTTTAGCCTATTCGTGAAATTGTATTATTATTTTAAATTAGAATATCTTTAATTCAAAATAAATATATCACGAATTCGAAGTATCGTCAAAACGAAATCATGGATGCCTGAGCAACTATCTTGGTGTCTTAAATGGACTGTGCTAAAATCCAAATAATGAAATAAAAATGAGGTGTTATTATGAAAATCGAAGTATGGTCAGATTTTGTATGTCCATTCTGTTATATAGGTAAGACAAGACTTGAACAGGCATTGGATCGTTTTCCCCACCAAAATGATGTGGAACTAGAATTTAAAAGCTTTGAATTAGATCCAAATGCACAGGAATACAATGGGAAAAGTATTCACGAGGCTCTTGCTTCTAAATATGGCATGAGTGTTGAGGAAGCGAAGAGAGCCAATGAAGGAGTCGGCAAACAAGCAGCAGATGTTGGTCTAACGTTCAACTTTGATAACATGAAGCCGACAAACACGTTTGATGCCCATCGTTTGGCTAAGTTTGCGAAGGAACAAGGTAAAGAGAAGGAAGCAACGAATAAACTTCTATATGCCTATTTCACGGAATCGAAAAATTTAAGTGATGAAGACACCCTTGCTGATATTGCTGAGGATACGGGTCTGAATCGAGAGACTGCCCTTGAAGTGATTCGAGACAAAAATGCTTATGCAAATGATGTACGCATTGATGAAAATTTAGCCCAACAATATGGGGTTCAAGGCGTACCTTTCTTCATCATAAATCAAAAATATGCCATTTCTGGTGCTCAGCCATTGGAGACCTTCATGAATGCTCTAGAAAAAGTGTGGGAAGAAGAACATCCAAAGCCAATATTTGAAGACCTATCAGGTGATGGTGCCAACGATGCTTTTTGTGCAGATGGAAGTTGTGCCGTTCCAGAAAAAGATGATCAATAAATGAAACAAAGGACAAGTACAAACTTTCATACTTGTCCTTTGTTATTATACCCGTTGCAAGTGAGTATCCTTAAAATCAGTCGGATATTTCAGTCCATACCCTATCATGCGGTCCATCCCGATATGAGCCGTCCATATCAGTCCAACGGCTAATAGAATTGAATAAGAGATCCATATTCCGATTAAAATCACAAGAAATGGTATGAAATACGAATGAAAAATATTATAAATAACTGCCCCCTGCATTTGATTGATGAAATAACCTAGCATTGATAAATCTGGAGTTAATAATAGTAGAAAAAACATGAGCCAGCTATAATCTAACATCGCGTAAACCATGGCACTTAAGACCAACACGCAAAACCCCTCAAAGTGTAGCAACGTTTTATTCATTTTATCCCCCATTATCTATTTTAATCGTACGATAAATCTCCCCCGTGCCTGACCTTTTAACAGTCTGGGTAAAACATCAGGGAGTTCACTTAATGTGACCTCTTGTTGCACAAAGGATGCTAGATGTTCTGGTTTAAAATCAGTTGCTAGCTGTTCCCATGTTTTTAGACGTGTCTCCATAGGACAATATACGGAGTCAATCCCGAGTAAATTAACACCTCTTAAGATAAATGGAAAGACGGCAGTAGGTACCTTTGTCCCTGCAGTTAAGCCACTTACCGCCACCGATCCACCATACTGTATTTGACTTAATACAGATGCAAGCGGCTCACCTCCGACAGGGTCAACAGCTGCCGCCCATTTTTGCTTGCCTAGTGCTCTAACTTTCCCATCAAATACTTCTTCACGGGAAACAATCGTATCCGCACCGAGGTTCTTTAAATACTCTTGCTCAGACTCTTTACCTGTACTTGCTTCAACCTCATAGCCTAGCTTCGATAAAATAGCCACGGCAAAACTACCAACTCCACCTGTTGCACCAGTTACGAGCACTTTACCTTTATCAGGTGTTACGTTGTTATCCTGTAAACGCTGAACAGACAAAGCAGCCGTAAATCCTGCAGTACCAATAATCATCGCCTCTTCTAACGATAAATTCTTTGGTAATGGTACAATCCATTTTGCTGGTATTCGGGCATATTCACTATATCCTCCAAAATGAGACACCCCGATTTCATAGCTCGTCGCAATCACCTGATCCCCTGGTTGGAAATGAGAATCCTCAGAGGAAACAACTTCACCTGCCAAGTCAATTCCAGGTACCATGGGATAATTTTTGACTACATTGCCATTGGGAATGCTAGCTAGACTGTCTTTGTAATTGACGGAAGAATAATGAACGCGGATGAGGACCTCGCCTTTTGGTAAATCATACGTTGTTAGCTGCTGAAGTTCAGAGGTGAATTGATCCTCTTTTTGATTGACTACTAATGCATGAAATGAATCCATTCTATTACTCCTCTCTTATTGAATACTCTATATTTATTATTTCGAAAAGTTTTTCATGAATCCCTGCTGGAAATAGGATTTAATGTGTATGATGGGATGAATATGGACGTGAGTGTGGTGCCGAAGATGGGTGTGAAATGCCGATGTTCACGCCAAGTTTGCTGAAGAACGGTTGAAATGCTAAAGTTACATGGGTCCTTGCTAAAGCTTGGCCGCCCTATGCTAAAGTATCGCTCTATTAAGCTAAACGCAACCCTGTAAATGCTATAGCCCGACTTTCGCTAATAAGGCGGGCCCTTTATATCATCTACTTTCGTCCAAAGTCAGCCTTACTCTCTCCCCATAAATGGGTTTCCCACTTTAATAGCTTGTTTGAGTATGTATTTTGCTCCAACCATTTGGTAGCACGGTCAATTAGTTTCCAAACTTCTTCAGTTGACTGATCCCTGCGTAACTTCGTGTTGGGTCGTTTTTTTCTCACCCAGCTGAGAGCTGTTGCTGAATCGGAGTAGATGGGCATATTGCTTTTCTTTTTCTGCAAATATGCTAGAGCATGTACAATGGCAATAAACTCGCCGATATTGTTTGTCCCATTAGGAACAGGTCCGTGGTGGAAAATTTCCTGTCCATCCTTGGTAATGACGCCCTTATATTCCATATCGCCAGGATTTCCACTACAGGCAGCATCCACAGAGATACTTTCCTCAATATAATTAGACTTGGTTGGACGGTTTTTCGAGACAGTTGGATTTGAACCATTTTCAAATGCTTCCTCTGCTTCTTGCTTGGAAGTGAATGATTTATAACGAGCTCCTTTTACACCATGAACTTGTTTTTTGCATTCATCCCATGAGGTGAAAATACCCGTTTTCCTACCAGACCATACGACATAATATTTTTGCTTTGCCATTTTAATCATCCTAACTAATCGATTCGTATGACAACAAGTATATCTAAAAATGTCCAAATGAAAAAGCACCAATAATATAGGTGCTTTTGAAGACGACAATAATATAAAAGAATTTCCTGATAAATGTAACGGGTTCAATTCTAGGAGAGAAAACAATAAATATCGTACAAAATAGGAGTACAATACGGACAGCGTTTCGTACTCCTATTTTTGTTGATATATCAACATTTATTAGTATTTAACTCTTAAATTGATGTGATAATTAGCAACCCTTTTAAGAAGTGTACATAGATTTTTGTATAGCGTGAAATAAAGGTGCTAAAAAGGTTTTAAAAGCTATGTTCTTTTTAATGTAACTTGTGATGTTAATTATGATATGCTCCATTTTTTGGAAAGTTTTTCTGGGTTTTATGTTAAAATATAGATAGAGGAACAGGATGGGCTTGTTCAACTGACGGGCAGGTTTGTTCAATAAGAAATCACAAAAGGAAGAGCATTTACTGTAAAACAAGATTAGACGTTTTAATGTCTGATAAAATATAATGCAAAAAATTGAGATGAAGCACATTAGTATTATTGCACGGTATAAATAAAAATATATGGGGGAATAGTTATGTGGGTAATATTAGGGGTTATTGCAATAGTAGTAACTATTATAAATCTTTATATGTATTTAGCAGGAAAGGATTATAAGTTTGCTATGGCGATGGGATTATCATTTACAGCATTAACACTTTGTGCAGAATACAGTCTTGTATCGGAGTGGGTAGAAGTGGAAGATTGGGCAGCTTTAGGGGATGTAGTACCTGGTATGGAAAGGGCATTATGGGTTTTGACAATTGTTTCTATCTTACTAAATATAGCACCTATACTTTTAGAACGAAAAGATAAGAAATAATGACTTATTGTCACATCATTTATATAATATGTAATTATTGAGTAAGTCTTTATATATAACTAACGGGGAGTAGTTCAATAAGCTATAAACAAACAGAACTCCCAATTTTATGGAAGTTCTGTTTTTCTATAAATATCAACATTTAACTTTAACATAGCCTTCTGAAAAGTAATTTAGACAAATAAATTAATAACTAACACGCCCACAAGACCGACAACGGAAATAACCGTTTCTAAGAATGTCCAGGTGGCAAAGGTTTCTTTAACACTTAAGCCAAAGAATTCCTTGAACATCCAGAAGCCTGCGTCGTTTACGTGAGAGGCGATTAAGCTTCCTGCTCCTGTTGCGAGTACCATCAAGGCTGGATCAACAGCACTTCCCTGCATTAACGGAATGACCAGACCAGCTGTGGTAAGTGCGGCAACCGTTGCAGAACCAAGCGCAATTCTAAGGATAGCTGCAATCAACCAGGCAAGGATTAATGGTGACATTTGTGAGCCTTCAAACAAATTGGCTACGGCATCTCCAACTCCACCATCAATGAGTACCTGCTTTAAGACACCACCGCCACCAATGATTAGTAGCATCATACCAATGGCGCGGATGGATTCTTCAGCTGATGTCATAACTTGCTTCATCGGGATGTTACGTTGCACTCCCATCGTATAAATAGCTAGTATTACAGAGATTAATAATGCAGTTGTTGGTTGACCTATGAGATGAATGATATCGAATAACAGATTATCTGAAACGTTTCCAAGATCCTGTACTAAATCCACAATGGTTGTTAGAGCCATTAAGATGACTGGAAATAGTGAGGTTAACACACTAACACCAAAGCTAGGTGTATTTTCAATTTTAAAGGATTTTGCTTCACCAATAGCTGTCAAATCCCCCGTTTTATTAAAGGATTCTGGTGTGATTTTCTGTGCAAGCTTTGTAAATAAAGGACCTGCAATGATAACAGTTGGAATAGCAATGATAATTCCATAGATTAATACCATGCCAATATTTGCTTCATACTGCTGTGCAATAACAGTCGGACCTGGATGAGGAGGTAAAAATCCGTGTGTAACCGATAACGCTGCTGTCATTGGGATTCCCAAATACAACGGTGATACTTTGAGTTCTTTCGCAATTTGGTAAACAATCGGAATTAATAGAACGAGTCCAACTTCAAAGAATAGAGCAATACCAATAATAAATGAAGCGATTACAACTGCCCACTGAATTCGTTTCTCGCCAAATTTATCAATTAATGTGATTGCGATGCGCTGGGCACCACCTGCATCAGCTACTAACCGGCCTAAGATAGCACCAAAACCAAAGATTAAAGCGATACTGCCGAGTGTTCCACCCATACCCGATTCGATCGATGAAACAATTTGATCAAGGGGCATTCCTAGAGCCAGAGCAACAAGAAATGCCGTGATAATTAAAGAAATAAACGTATTGATTTGTAGCTTGGTAATAAGTAGTAATAGTACCCCTACACCTAATGCGACGATAATTAGTGGAAAAATATTTTCAAACATGTTTTCTCTCTCCCATCTTAGTTGTTAAATGCTTGTTGCTATTGTAGTTCTGTTTGATAGTCCGCAATCTCTTCATACGCGGTTGTCAGAGAACGTGAGATATTGATAAACGTAGGCATGAGTTTTCGATATTCTTTAACGTAATCCGGATTTGGCTGGTGCTGGTGAGTAGAACCAATGTAATCCTCAGCAACATTAAAGGAATCAATTTCATTAAGTGCGTAAAGACCTAATAAACAGGCTCCCAAACAGGATGATTCATAGCTTTCCGGAATGACAACATCCTGATCGAACACATCCGCAAGCATTTGCCGCCATAATTCGGATTTGGCAAACCCTCCCGTTGCCTTGATAGCCGTTACAGGCGTGTCCATCGCTTCAGTTAAAGCTAGGAACACAGTATAAAGGTTGTAAATAACACCTTCTAGTGCAGCACGAACCATGTGCTCTTTTTTATGATTTAAGGTCAGTCCGATAAAGGATCCGCGCACATTGGCATTCCATATCGGTGCCCTTTCTCCAGACAGGAAGGGATGAAAGATCAACCCATTGGCTCCAGGCTTTACCTTTTCTGCAATTTCAGTCAGGACATCATAAGGATCAATCCCTAGGCGCTTTGCAGTCTCCACTTCACTGTCAGCTAATTCATCCCGTATCCAGCGGAAGACAATCCCGCCATTATTGACTGGCCCGCCAATCACCCAATGATCCTCGGTCAGTGCATAGCAGAAGGTACGTCCTTTTGGATCAGTGTGAGGTTTAGGAATAACGGTTCGAATTGCACCGCTTGTCCCAATTGTAACTGCCACTTCCCCTTCTTTAACAGCGTTTACTCCAATATTGGATAGCACCCCATCACTGGCACCGATAACAAAGTATGTTTCTGGTAAAATCCCCATTTGTTTCGCATAGGACTCATTGCATCCAGTAAAAAATTCTTTTGTGGATACCAAGCGGGAAAGCTTGTCCGCTGAAATCCCAGCCACCTTTAACGCCTCTTCGTCCCAGGTAAGCCCCTCTAGGTTAAACAGTCCCATGGCAGATGCGAGAGAATAATCTACGGCGTAATCGTTGAACAATTTATAAAATACATATTCCTTAATACCGATATATTTTTTTGTCTTTTTCGCAAGCGCTGGTTTGTCATGTTCAATCCAAGCAATCTTGCATAAAGGTGACATAGGGTGGATAGGTGTCCCAGTTCTTCGATAAATGTCATGTCCGTTCAATTCTTCCTTAATTTTCTTTGCCCATTTGGAGCTTCTGTTATCTGCCCAAGTGATGCACTGTGTTAATGGCTGGTTATTTTCATCAATGGCGATTAAGCTGTGCATGGCACTGCTAAAGGAAATAAAAGAAAGGTCTTCAGGATTTATGCCGGACTTTTTCATTACATTTCCAATCGAGAGCAGAACGGCCTGAAAAATTTCTTCCGGGTCCTGTTCCGCAGTATTTATATCGGGTGTATATAGATCATAACCGTTGTTTTCTTCCGCGATTATTTCACCTGATTTTTGATATAAAACCGCTTTCGTACTTGTTGTACCAATATCTACGCCAAGCATAAACTTTGGTTTATTCATGATAGTCACTCGCTCTCTTTAAGTATTCTGTGTTGTGCCATAACCCATCTGACTGTTTCTGAACATCATTAAAGTTTTTATAGAAAGCCTTTTCAACTAATTGCTCATCCTTTTTCATAATGGATTGGATGAATAGCTCGTGATTGGAAATGACCCGATCAAAATCCTCGTAGTTTTCCTGCATACGATGTCTCATATCTAATAAAACTAAACATTCTACAACTGGTTTCAAATTTGTCCAGAGAATGCCGATATGCCTGTGCTCAATCGATGTGATAATGGTTTCGTGAAACTCAATATCCTTAAAGGTAAACTCAGTGGCATCTTTGTACTTTATAGCTACCTTCATCATCTCTAAAATCTTCTGCAATTGAAGAACAAGCCTCTGATTGTCTTTATTAAGGATTCTTCGAAAGACAAAGGATTCAATCATGAGTCTTACATCATAGATTTCTTCAATATCCTTCTCGGTTATCCCGATGACTTCAGCACCCATTCTTTTGAGTTCAATTAAATCTTCTTTTTCAAGCATCTTAAGTGCATCCCTTATTGGTGATCGGCTAACCTGATATTCTTTTGATAATTGGTTTTCAGATAATAGGGTCTCTTTTTCGATGTCATGGGAGATAATGCGCATTCTCAAATCAGCCGCAACTCTCTCCCCCATTGATGAGGATCCCAATCTTTGCTCAGGATAGAACGCTTTCAAACATACCCACCTTCTTTCAAGTGCGATACTTGTTTAACTTGTATACAAGTATATTATCATTTCATTTATTGAATGTAAACCCTTACTTTTTGAGGGCATTCTCTGGGAAGGTGATGTTTTTCTTTTATAGCAGTAAAAAAAGAGAAGCTAATCTAATAACTTCTCTAAAAAAATACTTTTTACAAAAATTGAGATATCCACTTTTCTATTTCTGCTTGTTGTTGTTCAGATAAATGGTTATCCAAGTCCCGTAGCATTCGCTGCCCTGCCCAGGCGTTGAATAGCTTCAGATTTTGCATAGATGAAATCGAAGTTCCAAATTTTTCATATCCGTCCATCCATCCTTTTTGGAATTGGGCCATGACATTAGGTTTGTGTCTGAAGTGGTTTTTCCCATTAAGCTGTATAATAGAATAAGTCCGTGCAATATCAAGACGGATATCACCAAAGGATGCATTATTCCAATCAATGACACCCGTAATATGCTCACCGTCAGTTAAGACATTAAGAGGATGGTAGTCTAGATGGATTAACCTTGGAGTAACTTTTTCCTGTGGTATGATAGCTAAAATATTTGCTTCTTGTTTACTTGGGGTTAACCAATCCATGCTAGATTTATAATCTGAGGGCTGTTCAATTCGATGAATAAGTGCATGAACTTGACCAAATTGCAATCCAATTTGATAGGCACTTTCCGGATGGTTTTCTAGCTCTGCTAGGATTGTATTCCCTTCCACCCAGTCCATTAACATCGAGGTACACTGATCATGTTCGGTAATCGAATGAATGTGCGGGACTGGAACCTTTTGTTCTTTAGCTATATCCATAAGGTGCTTTTCACGGTCATATTGACTTCCTTTCCTGTTTGGTAACAGGCGAAGGGCGTAGGTAACGTCAGGTTTTGCTATTATCTTATATACCCGACTGTCTCTTCCACCAAAAACCTCCCGACATGACTGAAGAGTAGAAACGCCTAACTGCTGAAGAATAGCATTTATATCCATTGCCAACTCCTTACATTTCAGACCTTATGTAGCGTGGGGATATAATAAAGAGGTACTGTGAGGAAATTAGTGTGGCTTTTGTTCTTTTTGTAAACGTTCCACTTTATGATCGACTTTCTTTATGTACTTATGAAGATTCGTGAAGCCCTCTGCATGAAGAGTCATATGGTGTTTGAGGATTTCTTTCATTTCGCGTTGACCTTCTTTTAGGTCTTTGGTATCGTTTTCCAATAAGCTTAAACGCTGGTCTACTTTTTCAAACTGCTGATCTACTTTTTCAAACCGTTGATCTACTTCATCAAAACGCCGGTCAACTTTTTCAAATCGTTTATCCATTTCGTTAAGCAACTGTTCAGAGAATTTTTTTAATAGCTCCTCCATTTTGTCTACACCTCCTTCCCTTAAATTATTTTTATTATACTATAACCCATATTTCAAATACTAGATAGTTTTACCAAGAAACATTCATGTTGAATTTGTTGGTTATTTTATCTTCTAGCTTTTTGAAATACGCATCACTAACCCTACCTTTTGCTCCTCGTAATATTTCTCGAGCATAATGCTCAGGTGGGGCAACTTCATCCTGTTTGTCAATGACAAGGAATGTCATGACGTTTCTGTGGACTTGACCATTAATTTCTACATCAATGAAGGCTGGGCGATAAGTTCCAGAATGTACACCTTCTCGTTTGAATAAATATTCAACAGCCTCTTCATTCACTTCATAAACGATGCCTTCCACCCAATCTTCTAACTCTACCATATTCGCTCTCCCACCATCATCACGTGGCAACGAATACGTTAGCACAAAGTTTCTGGCGATTCCACAGCCCTTCACATTCTTGAAGAGATGATCAACACCCGCAATCTGAAATCTCTCCTCATCCATACAGGAGCCATAAGCGAAGTAAAGTTGTGGAGATTGTTCTAAATATTGATGGCATCTCCAGTCACCAAATGGAAGTCTGTATTGATTAGTAATCTGTGATGGTGTGTAGATATAAATATAGGCATCATAAGTTCCAAAATCGGTGTATATAGTTTGGGTAATACGGTCATAATGATTGGATTCAGCTTTTCCAGTATAGCCTTCTAACTGATCCAATTGCTTGAGAACGACACCATTAACTTCATATATTTCTCCATATACTCTGTCGTCCCCGTTTACTACCAATGCCGGGTAACCATATCCTGTGTCATAAAGCTCCCCGTATGTCCAGCTTTGTAGTGCTATACATCTTGCATTATGCAGTAATTGATGATTACGCTCATTATTTAATAATGTTCCGTAAACAAATACATAAACAGATTTTTCCATACTCTCCATCCCCCTTATCATCTATTTTCTACCTCAGGACAAAACTTTTCAAGTAGCAATCATGCAGAAGTTCTTGTATAGTAAAGGATTGAGGTGGAAATCATGACAAAAATAAGTAAAAAATTACAAAGCGCAACCTATGTACACGATCATCAAGCATTATTCTCATGCCCTGTTTGTGGTGAGAAGATGCAGGTTTTCGAGCTAAAAAGCTTAGTTTGCACAAATCAGCATTCTTTTGATTTTACCAAACAGGGTTACTTGAACCTTACAACTCAACAGATCAACACGAAATACAGCAAAGAGCTATTTGAGTCTAGAAAAATGCTGATGGCCGATGTAGGTTTCTTTGATTCATTGGTAGAAAAAATCACTGAACAAATACATTCTTTTGTGAATAATTCAGCAGAAGAGCTCACACTCCTCGATATGGGCTGTGGTGAGGGGACACATCTTGTAAAGATAGGTGAAACACTTAAAGTGCAAAATCAACCTACAACGGTAGCAGGAATTGACTTGGCAAAGGAAGGGATTAAAGCTGCGGCAAAGCACTACCCAGGTAAAATATGGACAGTCGCAGACCTTTCGAACACACCTTTTCAAAGTAAACAGTTTGATGTGATCCTAAACATCCTCTCCCCTTCCAACTATGCTGAATTTAAACGGTTATTGAAAACGGATGGGATTGTAATCAAGGTCATACCCCAGGAAGGCTATTTAAAAGAATTGAGAGAGCTTGCCTTTGATGACCCCGCAAAACATAGCTACAGTAACAAAGAGACTGTTGAGCTATTTCATGAAAACTTTCGCATGTTGAAACGTGAGAGACTACAATATACGATGAGTCTTGATCAGCCCTCCATCCAAGCTTTAATTGAAATGACTCCAATGACATGGTCGGTTCCAATCGATCGTTTCCAGTCCCTTACTTCGGAAGAATCAACTAAAATCACTGTAGATTTAGATGTATTTGTTGGTGTACCAAAATAAATGGGATACCCCGCGTGTCCCATTTATTGATTCCTTAATCTTCTTTTGACGAAAAGTATAATCCCACCGATAAATAACATAAGGGATAAAAGTAGTCCATTCGAAGTTCCAATGGATGTAGTAAAGCCTAAAAATAAAATGATAAAGCTTAAAACTAGTAATCCAATCGCCATTTTCAATCTCCTTCCTATCCATTTAGCAGTTATTGCATAATTAATTTATATTGCTCCTCAAATCGAGCCCTTTCCTCAAGAAATGGATAATGATTGCTTTTTTCAAAGATGATTAACCTTGCATTCGGCATGTAATCTGCCATTTCTTTTGAATAAATGATAGGACACTGAACATCGTGTCTTCCACAAACAATTAATGTGGGAACTGTCACAAACGATAGCTTTTTTGTAACATCGTACACCTGTAATTCTCGACTGAAATAGTCCATCCGAATAGCAGATAGACCTTTGCTTATATTTAAGGAAAAGTATTCATCATACCTCTCAGGCTCCAACAAAGAAAGCTTGGTCCGTTCTACCTTTAGTTCACTTCTCGTCTTGCATTCTCTCAAAATGAGGATGAGCCTCATTATAAATACAATCCTTTGAAAATGTCATGTATTCTCTTGCAGCTGCTCCGACAATTAGATTAAAGGTAAGGTGATTTGAAAAATAGATTCCATATAGAACCCCAAGCATTCCACCGGTAGAATGACCTGCAAAACCCCACTGCTCATAGCCGAGCGCTTCTCGAATAGCCTCTAAATCAAAAACCGATTCAAGCAAGCTGAGCTGATAGGGTTCTTTCATCCCCTCAGAGTTCCCTGCCTCTCTTAAATTGACCAGGCATACCTTATTTGTTTTCGTAAATGTTTCGGCAAAATAATCACCGCTTTCATTAAAAATCGAATAGTGATGCGTAATGCACAGTGGTTTTTGTGAAAACCTCAAAACGACCTCTTGTAGTGTCAACAAAGGTTCTTTACCAATTTACCATAACTAGTTCCCTTTCCTATGTACCTTATAATGTAACCATGCAGCACCATTCCCGACAGGTTTCATTTTTAGTAATTCAAGCTGAATCGCATCCTCTATTTGCTGCAAATCATCACAATCAAATATAGTTGGTGTTTGGCGACCCCCAACAGCTAGTGGGGCATATACTAGACTAATTTCATCGATGAGCCCTTTTCTTAAAAAGGCTCCATTGATTGCCCCGCCTCCACTTAATCCTAGCTTGCGAAAACCATTTTCATATAACTTCTCAAGTGCTATAGAGAGATCTATATGCTGTCCTGTACCAGCTTGGATAAACCGTATCCCTTTTTCATTCAGTTGGTTTATGTATTCCTCAGAAACATCTTCTCTTGTTACCACTAATAATCCTTCCATCTGGTACCAATTGATTCGACCGCGGCCATCAAAAACAATATAAGCCTTAGATTTTTTGGGTTCATAAATAGATTGTTCCAGTTCAACCAAATGGTTTCCGAACACCATTAAAGTTTCACTGCCTGAAATGAGACCATCACAATCCAACTCATCATAGAAGCGATGGGTGATGTCGCGAGCATCACCATCAATTCCTGCTTCTGTCCATTCTGAAACATTATGATTTGGTGCGGTTGTGATTTTTCCATCTATGGAAGAAAAGATGTTTAAGATAACCTGGGGTCTCGGCATGGTACAACACTCCTTCCATTTGTACTTATCTCATCAATTTTTCATTTTATCAATAAACACATTCTCTCCTGTAGACCCTAAAAGTGTTTTAAGTAGCTCCGTCCTTTTGTTTTCTTCCGTTTCAAGGCTTTGGTTGAATAATCGTGTTAATCTCCTGGCCTGGTTTCTTTCTTCTATTAATATAGAATCAGCTGGATTGTATAGCTCACCGTTCAGCATTTTCTGTTTTTCTGTACTCATGTTTGTTGTTCCTCCTAGTGAGTAAGTCTGTGTTTGCCATTTCTTTTGTTTGTTAAATTATAACATTACTCCCTAATCTAGTGTACAAAAGAAACCATTGACTTTTTTATTACAAACGTGTAACAAAAATTCACCTTAAACGACTAAGTGTACAAAGGCAATTTAAAAACGAGGTGAGTGATTGTGAAAAAGATACTGTGGCTATGTGTAATAGTGATATTGGGTATTGGTGTGTTAACCTACTCTCTACTTTCAAATTCAATAACAGCTCAAATACCGGCCGCATCGAGCTATGCCCCCGCTTTCAAGGATTGGTCTATCCATTTTTCTGAACCTATGAATCCAGAAACCTTTACGAATGATAGCGTTCAGGTGTTTGACCAGAGAAATGACACCATTGAGGTCGATTTTGATTGGAATGAAGACAATACCATTTTAACGGTGAAAGCACCTGAAAATGGCTATCAGTTGGATGAAAGCTACCGCATAAACATTTCAGAACGGGTAGAGACAACAAAGGGCGACCAACTTTCTCAAGAATTTACCCATGTATTTCAAGCTGTTGAAGATCTACCAAAGATTGCAGGTGAAAGTCAACTTCTTACTTTGTTAGAGGAACGCATGGAAAAACGTCGACAACAATATGACGGAGTAGTGATGGAAAATGCAGAAGCCGATACTGCTACAGAAGAAAGTTCAGCAAGTGGTGAAGCGGGCAATAATGCTCCCACCTCAGATACCAACGTACAAGTAGATGGGATTGATGAAGGAGATACCATTAAAACAGACGGGGATTATATTTATTTTGCACGAGAAAATGACATTGTGATTGCTGCAGCCAAGGGAAAGAACAGCACTGTGGTCAGTAAAATTGACGAGGATCATTTCCACACCCAAGAGCTTTATTTGCATAAAAATCTTTTAATTAGCATCGGAATTACCGAGAAATCCATTCGTCCTGAAAAAGCACCTAACCGCTCGTTGCCGAACGCAGATACAGCCATTTATCCACCCGTTCATGCTCCCCAAACAACTGCTTACATTTACGATATTTCTGACAAGAAAAATCCGAAACGAGTCAGAGAATTTACTATGGAGGGGGCACTCATGGCCTCGCGAAAAATGGATGGATTCCTATACCTAGTTGGAAATAATCATCCTCCCTATCATATAATGAGCGATAAACAAGGCAACAAAGATGTAGAGGTTCGACCCTTTATTAAGGATACAGCCGTAAGTGAACAAGGTGAACCAGTTGATTATGAGGATATGTACTTTTTCCCTGAAAGCCATGATGAGCGTTTTATGCTACTCACCTCCCTTGATTTAAGTGACATGGAAAAGGAAGCGAATGTTGAGACCTATTTAGGGGCATCCAATCAGATGTATATGTCTAAAAATCATATATATACAGCCGTTAATAAATATCCAGTTAGCACCAATAACAATCAAAACAGTACAGCAGAAATTGCCATTGCACGTCCAGCTGATACAAAAATTATTCAGTTTAAAATTGACCAAGAAGACATTACGTACCATGCATCAACCATTGTAAAAGGCACCTTAATCAATCAGTTTGCCATGGACGAACGAAATGAAACATTCCGAGTGGCCACGACGAAGGGTTTAGCCTGGCAGGAGGAACAACCCTCCACTAATAATTTGTATACCTTTGACCTAGATTTAAAACCACTTGGTAAGGTGGAAGGTCTAGCTGAAGGAGAGCGAATATATAGTGTTAGATTTATGGATCATGTAGCTTATATGGTGACCTTTAAACAGGTTGATCCCCTATTTGTAATTGATTTACAGGATGCTAAAAATCCAAAAGTATTAGGCAAACTGAAAATTCCAGGCTTTAGTAATTACCTACATCCACTAGATGATCACCACGTCATTGGCTTTGGTCAGCACACAGAATTAAGGGATGTAGAATGGGATGATGAACCTCAAGTACAACAAGCTGGACTGAAAATATCAGTTTTTGATGTTAGTGATCCAACAAAGCCAAAGGAGAAATACAGTGAAATACTAGGTCAACGAGGCTCTCATTCGGAGATTAACTATAACCATAAATCACTGTATAAACATCCCGAGAAGAACTTATTTGGTTTTCCTGCGCAGCTATCTGAAACAAAGGTGATTCATAAGGGGGATGCCACCTATGAGGATATGTCTTTTGTTTACGAAGGAGCATTTTTATACGAAATTACACCTGAAAAAGGAATTGAACTAAAGGACACGATTACGCATCAGAAAAAAGATATACCGCATCCAAGATGGGAATCACAAATAAAGCGTATGGTTTCAGTTGGGGATATTCTTTATACCTTTTCCTTTGAACATATGAAGGTTTATAACATTAAGGAGGAAAATGTCATTAAATCTGTTGAACTGCCAGACTTAAAACGTCCTTATTGACCAGAAAAAGATAAGCTGAAACAACAGCTTATCTTTTTTCCATTTAAATCTTTTTCACAAATTTAGACTTTAATTGCATGGCACCCAATCCGTCAATCTTGCAGTCAATATCATGGTCGCCATCAATAAGTCGAATATTTTTCACCTTCGTCCCTCGTTTAACGACAGATGAAGTACCTTTTACTTTCAAATCCTTAATAACGGTGACAGTATCCCCATCTTGCAATACATTGCCGTTTGAGTCCTTATAAACCGTTTCGCTATCTTCCTGCTCTCCCTCTGATTCTAACGTCCATTCATGTGCACACACAGGGCACACGAAAAGATTCCCATCCTCATATGTATATTCGGATTGGCATTCTGGACAATTTGGTAGTTCACTCATTATGTACATCCCCCCTAGTGGATATTCTACCATACGAACTTGTAAAACACCCTATCGCTTTTCTAAAATAACCTTTATAATGGATAAACATGAGTTTTTATAAGAAAAGGTGTTTTGAACATGAGTTTATTAACTGTTAAGAACCTAAGTCATGGCTTCGGTGACCGAGCAATCTTTGATGACGTATCCTTTCGTCTATTACAAGGAGAGCATATCGGTCTTATCGGCGCAAATGGTGAAGGAAAATCTACATTTATGAATATGATTACCGGTAAATTAGAACCGGACGCAGGAACCATCTCTTGGTCCAAGCATACGCGAGTTGGCTATTTAGACCAGCATGCTGATTTAAAGCAGGGAATGACGATTCGGGATACACTCAGAACAGCGTTTCAATATTTGTTTGATATGGAAGAGGAAATGAATCGTCTGTTTGCGAAAATGGGTGAAGTGGGGCCAGATGAGTTAGAGCAACTACTTGAAGAAACAGGTCGTATACAGGATTCGCTAACCAATAATGACTTTTATACAATAGATGCGAAGGTCGAGGAAATTGCTAATGGACTTGGTCTGGATGAGTATGGTTTAGAACGTGATGTCCATGACTTAAGTGGTGGTCAACGTACAAAAGTGTTACTTGCTAAACTGCTGCTGGAAAAACCAGATATTTTGTTACTGGATGAACCAACGAACTACCTTGATGTGGAGCATATTGAGTGGTTGAAAACCTATCTACAGGAATACGACCATGCCTTTATTCTGATTTCGCATGATATTCCGTTTTTAAATAGTGTCATTAACTTGATCTATCATATGGAAAACCAGCAGCTCACTCGCTACCTTGGGGATTACGATGAATTCCTACGTGTATATGAAATGAAAAAACAACAGCTTGAAGCCGCATATAAAAAACAGCAAAAGGAAATTGCTAATCTTAAAGATTTTGTCGCTCGAAACAAAGCCAATGCCGCAACAAGTAAAATGGCCATGTCTCGTCAGAAAAAGTTAGATAAGATGGATATTATTGAGCTGGATTCGGAAAAACCGAAACCAAAATTCCGTTTCAAACAGGCCCGTACGCCAGGAAAATATTTATTTGAAACAAACCAATTGGTGATCGGCTATAAGGAACCCTTATCAAGACCTCTTGATTTAATGATGGAACGTGGACAAAAAATAGCTTTATCCGGTGCAAACGGCATCGGAAAAACGACTTTACTACGTAGCATTCTTGGTGAAATCGAACCCATCTCAGGCAGCGTTCAATTAGGAGAGCATTTGCATATCGGTTATTTTGAGCAGGAAATCAAACAGGAAAATCAAAACACCTGTATCGAAGAGGTGTGGGAGGAATTTCGTCACTTCACTCAATATGAAGTTCGTTCTGCCTTAGCCAAGTGTGGACTGACTCAAAAGCATATCGAAAGTAAGGTTCATGTCCTTAGTGGCGGAGAAAAAGCAAAGGTGCGTTTGTGTAAATTAATCAATAAAGAAACCAATTTACTCGTGTTAGACGAGCCGACAAACCATTTAGACCAAGATGCGAAGAATGAACTTAAACGGGCCTTGCAAGAATATAAAGGTAGTGTCATGTTAATCTCACACGAACCTGAGTTTTACCAAGACATTGTCACAGAGGTTTGGCATTGTGAGGATTGGACCACTAAAGTATTTTAAGTGACATAGTGGTTTGAATTTACGTATGTTATTTGTTATAATAAGTTGCTTTTAAAATTTCTGAGGGGGAAACTTTTTTGTCAATTGAAGTAGGTAGTAAGGTACAAGGAAAAGTCACGGGCATCACAAATTTTGGAGCTTTTGTTGAAATCGCAGAAGGCAAAACAGGATTAGTTCATATCAGTGAAGTAGCTGATAGTTATGTTAAGGATGTAAATGACCATCTATCAGTCGGTGACCAAATTGAAGTCAAGGTCATTAGTGAAAAGGACGGAAAAATTGCCTTGTCCATCAAAAAGGCCATTGATAAACCAGAAGGACAAAACTCTTATTCCAAGCGCCCGCGCCAAGGAAGAGATCATCGGAATTCTAAAGGTGGCCGTTCAAGAAACTACAAGCCAAAGGAATCCTTTGAGGATAAACTATCTAAGTTTTTAAAGACAAGTGAAGAAAATTTATCCACTATTCGCAGCAACACAGAGTCAAAACGTGGCGGTAGAGGCGGAAGACGCGGATAAACTTCTTTTCACTCATCATAAAGTTCAAGGCAAGCCTTTAAAGGCTTGCCTTTTTTGCTGACTAATTTAACTTCGTCTTCCTCTTATGCTGCATCTTAGATAAAGGAGTTTCATTCAGCTCTTTTTTGCTTTTGTTTTTTGTTTTTTTATGATCTTTAGACATTTAATCTCCCTCCTCTATTTTAGGTTTTCTCAAATGTAATAATTTATTGATCATAATAAGTTTACATAATTTACTTATCGTCAACTTACATCATTTTCTTTTTAAAACACGAAGTCTGACATAAAATTACATAAAACGTCCATATTACAAATAGGAGGTGACGAATTTGGCTGGAAAAGAAAAAAGAAGTAAGAGAAAAAGACAGAAATTACAAAAAGATGATATTACCGTGGTTGATTCAGACGCAGCCAAAAAAGCCGTTGTCGCTACAGCTATTGGAAATGGGATGGAATGGTTTGATTTTGGCATTTATTCGTATTTGGCAGTAACGATTGGGAAAGTATTTTTCCCAGATATAGAGGGACCCATGCAACTGGTCTATTCCTTTGCTACATTTGCCATTGCCTTTCTTGTCCGTCCTATTGGAGGAATTTTCTTCGGTATGTTAGGAGACCGAATTGGTCGTAAAAAAGTACTAGCCATAACATTGATTATGATGGCTGTTGCTACACTTAGTATTGGTTTAATCCCAAGCTACGCATCCATTGGGACAACAGCTACTGTCCTGTTACTCGTAGCCAGATTAGTTCAAGGATTTTCCACTGGTGGCGAATATGCAGGGGCTATGACGTTTATCGCTGAGTCTACTCCTGATAAAAGGCGAGGTTTTATGGCGAGTGGTTTAGAAGTAGGAACCTTAGTGGGATATATTTGTGGAGCAGGACTCGTAACTTTACTCACCTACATATTAGGTTCTGAAACGATGGTGGCATGGGGCTGGAGAATTCCGTTCTTTGTTGCTGCACCAATTGGTTTTATTGGTTTTTATTTACGTAGTCGTTTAGAGGAAACGCCGGCATTCCAAGCAATGGAAAAGGATAACAGCGACGTAGATGAACAAGCATCCGTGAAAGACATTTTGATCTATCATAAAAAACCTTTACTTATTGGGATGATTGTCGTTTTCTTTTACAATGTGGTCAATTACACCGTCCTCTCCTATATGCCATCTCACCTCTCAGCCGTATTAGGGTATGGTGAAACGGAAGGCTTGCTTTTAATCGTTATTGTTATGATTATTATGGTTCCAATGGTTTTGGTGATGGGCTTCTTTAGTGACCGGATCGGGGCCAAGCGTATCATACAGGGAGGGTTAATTGGATTAGTGCTATTATCGATTCCTACCTTCATGTTAATCGGAAGTGGGAATACATGGCTAGTCTTTTTCGGGTTATTAATTTTAGCCCTATTTTCTTCTTCCTTTCAAGGAACAATGCCAGCACTCCTCCCTTCCTTGTTTTTTACCCGAGTAAGAAACGGAGCGCTTGCTATTACCTATAATATATCCGCATCATTGTTTGGAGGGACAACTCCTTTAGTTGTTTCTTGGCTGATTAATCAGACGGATAATAGAATGATTCCTGCCTATTATGTCATTTTTGCATCCATTATAGGTATCATCGTCGTATCTTACTTTGTTAAAGAAGTGGCAGGCAAGCCACTTCGCGGTTCTCCACCCGCTGTCACCGAAAAAAGTGAAATTAAGGACGTTTTGGAAGAGCCGGAAGAAGCATTATGGTGGCAGGATGAACGAAAAAAAATAGACGAAATGAAAGAAGATGACAAACAATAACAGAGAATGCGCTGTTCATATTGAACAGCGCATTTCCCATTTACTTTTCAGTATGCCAAAAAACCGCCAAAGATTCTTCACCCGCGTGTACTGCTAAGGATGAGCTAATTTCTCCAATAACAATTTCTACATTAGGGATCACAGCTTGAATTCGTTGCTTCAGCTTTTCCGCTTTTTCTAGTACATTGGCATGCATAATACCCAATTGCTTCACTCGTTTTTCCTCACAGGATTGTTTCAATAAGTCAATTAATTTCGTTACAGCCTTCTTCTCAGATCTTACTCGTTCTAATAAGCCAAGCTCTCCTTCAGAATTAATCGTTAGAATAGGCTTAATTTGAAGAACATTTCCAAGTAAAAAGCTTGCCCCTGACATTCTCCCACCTTTATATAATTGCTCTAAACTACCGAGTAAAATTAAATTTTTCGACCTAGTTTTTTCCTCTCTGAGCACATTGGCAATCTCTTTAACATCAACACCCTCATCAGCAAGCTGAAGCCCTTTACTGAGTAATTCTGTAATCGAAAAGGAAAGAGATTTCGAATCAATGACTTCCACATCGAATCCCACTTGGTCCTTAGCAGTCATTGAGCTCGACACTGTCCCGCTTAGTTTACCTGAAACATGAATGGCAATCGCGTGGTCATAGTTTTTTTGTAACTGTTGGTATACCTCTTGAAACCTCCCTACAGATGGCTGGGATGTCTTTGGCACCTCTTTGCTATTGCGAATAATGTTGTATAGTTCATCGGAGGTCAAATCTATTCCGTCCTCATATTCACGACCTTCTGAAATGACAACAATTGGCACAACATATACATCAGGATGCGAACGCAATTCCTCTGTTAAAAAAGCTGTACTATCCGTTACAAATGCCACTCTTTTCTCTGCCATAAAGCTATCTTCCTCCCAATCAAATCTGATACATTATTATAAGTATATGATACCAAACATTATGACTAGGTGCTAATTTTTCTTAAAAGTCGGATAATAAAAGTTTCGTTAATTTACATCTTTTCCACCTTCCTATATAATGACGTCAAATGAGGTGATTACGTATGGCAATTGTAACAGTCGACTTTGACGGTACCCTATATCAAGGAAACTCCTTTAAGGTTATGTTTCAAGCAGGCAAAAAGACGTTTGGCCTCAAACAATGGGGAGTTGTATTCACTGGTATGCTCAAATCTCTTTGGCTGGGGTTAATCAGAGGGAAAAACGCATTACGCCTTCAATTTTTCAAGGCATTTGCAAAGACATTTAAAGGAAAAACAACCGAAGAATTAGAAGATTTTTTTCAAGAACTTGTACATATAGGGAAAGAGGAGGTCAATCGAGGTCTTGTACAAACAATAAAAGAGCATCAAAGGAACGGGGATACTATCATTTTATTATCAGGTGCCCTTCACCCTTTCTTAGAAGCATTCGCAAAGGAATTACAGCTAGATGTCCATATTATCAGTACGGAACTGAAGCTAGATTCAAGTGGTCTTTGTACAGGTGAAGTTGGACAAATTATAAATGGGGATGAAAAAGTAAGACAAGTAGAGAAATGGCTAGAAAAGGCCGAACTTAATCATACCAATGAAATTTGGGCCTATGCAGATAGTGAAAGTGATATTCCGTTATTGAACTATGTGGAGCATCCCATTGTAGTAAATCCTAATCAGGATATGAAGTTGATTGCAAAGAAAAATAAGTGGCCGATCTTTGCGTCGTAAAAGAGGACGGCTTCTTGTCGTCCCCTTTTACGTTCACTTAAGCATGAATGGAGTCACATAATTCCACTTCTAATTGCGCAGAACCAGGGTCCACACTTTGATAAAATTCTAAATTCCAGCCTCTTAACGACCGTTTCATCCCGTGTTCAGCAATCCATTTATGTAGCGTCTCATAGCTTTGACCAATAAGGTGACTCGAATCCTTGTGCATAATCGCAGCATATTTTTGAGGCGGAATGGTTAACGTGACCATTCCTTCTGGGATTTGAGCAAACTCCTCAACTTGAACACAAACCCAATATCCTTCATCCTCTGGTGTTGTTTCTTCAACAACAAATGCACCAACTTGTTTTCCTGAGTTTAAAACGTGCTGAATTTCACTGGTTCTATCTTGGAGTCGTTTGGCTGCTTTTGGAATTTCATTTATGTATTGATCACCCTCACACACAACACGAAAACCAACTAACTTTAGTTCCTCTAACTTTTTAATATATTTATTCATCTGAATATTATCCTTTCGATTTATTTAGGTACTCATTAGGGGATATCACCTCAAAAAGACCACTTTCCACTAAAAACTGTGACACTAAATGAACATGAGCTGCACCAATAATTAACAAGGTCCGGTCACATGATGCGTTTGTGATCTCTGCAAGATTTTTGTAAATCGTTAAATTTCTTTGATACCACCAACGAAGCCAATCCATTCCAATATATTCGATTCCTTTACCAATGCGGGCAATTGCCATATACATCTCATGATCCAATTTAATTCTGGATTCCGAGTTACATTCTCTGACCAATTCATGAATACTATTACCCTTTATATCAAGTTGAAGTTTTGGACGGTAATATTCATGTATAAGGTTGTACATATCGGGTTGCTCTTCCTTGGCCCAGTCTAAAACCTGTCCAAGCCCCATGTTTCCCACAGTATCCATCCAATCAATCGCATAAACCTGACGATGATTTAACTCCGCTGCTGTTTGAAATCCGAATTGATGGATTTCATTAACCCCGAGTTTAAAAGTTCCATCTAAATATTGTTGAAACTCCTTATTTAATGAGTCATTATCCTCTTTAACAATTTCAAATGCTATTTTAGTTGGGTTGTATTCTTTTAAGGATTCGACAACCTTTCTGATCTCCTTTTGCCTTTGTTGCACGATGCTCTCATCTATGTCAATTCTCTTTAAATCAGGCGTATAACGCATATGAAAAGTCCCTAAGACCATCACTTTTGACTTCTTGGAAGACCTGCCCATGTATTCCCCTACCTCCGTTTTTCATGCATATATTTCATCCACTTTTTTTGTTGATAGCTTAAAAATAAATACCCAACTGTTGAAAGTAGACTACCCCCGATGGCAAACTGCATCAAAAACTGATGTGAGGAATATAATCCTACTCCAACACCACCAATACTTAATAAAGTTAATAAAAATAACTGCCTTTTACCATTTTCATAAATGGTAAATTGAAATTGTCTCCGTTGCTCCTTTTCCTTTAAATCCTCTAACTTTTGCGGTAATGTTAAAAATTCTTTAAAGGAATAGAATAGCTTGAATAATGGCTGTGACTGCAACCAATGCCATACAAATGACCAACCATGATTTCCCTGTTTTTTTATCCAATTCGTAAAAGCCGGCTTTAATATAACGATAAATTCTTCTTCTGGAGCAAGGTTGTATATCATTCCCTCCAAAGTGACAAAGGATCGTCCTAGAAATACAAATCGTGTTGGAACCTGTATGGGAAGTGCTTGTATGAGATTATTCATTTCTAATTTGAATTTAAAAAGGTCCATGTCTTGCCATTGGTTTACTTCAAATGACATCATTTCAGCAAGCAACTTTTCCATAGTTCTTTTGTCTGCTTCTGGAAGTAAAAATCCTAATTGGGTTAGACATTCCACTGCTTTTGAAAAGTTTTTGGAAAGCATACTCTCTATTAGACCCTGAAAATTCGCAGCGTCCCTTTTCGATATTTCCCCTATCATCCCGAAATCTAGTAAGATAATGTGTCCATCCTCAGAGATCAGTACATTGCCTGCGTGCGGATCAGCGTGAAATAACCCAGGCTCTAGCCATTGAGGAAGAAATATTTCAATGAGTCGCTTAGCCAATTCAGTTCGACTGATTTCAAGTTGATCTAACCGAGACTCATCGGTCACACGGATACCTTCCATCCACTCCATCACCAATACCTTAGAGGAACAATAGTCGGAATATACCTCAGGAATTTTGACAATATCTACATCCTTAAATCGTTTTTGAAACGACAACAGTGTATCTTTTTCCTTCGAAAAGTCAAGCTCCCGTTCTATGACCTGTTTTAACTCATCAAAGAGCACCTTAAAATTGATAAATCCCTTTGGAACGGGAACAAAATGGTCTGCTGCAAACCAAATAATCATTCGTAAAGTCCGGAAATCCGTTTGAACGATGGACTCTATTTCCGTGCGCTGAACTTTAATAGCTACCTCTTCACCGTTAATCAAAACACCTTTATAAACCTCTCCAATCGAAGCGGAAGCGACTGCCTTTTTTTCAATCCATTGGAGGTGCTCTTCAATTGGGCTTCCCCATTCCTGTTCGAGAATCTGTTCAATCTCCTTCCATTCAGAAGGAGGGACATGGTCTGTAAGGTCTTGGATTTGTTGAATAAAGGATTTTGGGAGCAGGTCAGCTCTAATACTTAGTAATTGACCAACCTTAATTAAGAGACCCTCTAATTCAAACAGCGTCTCACGAAATTTCTTCCCTATTTTTCCCCATAGTACTTCCCATTCAGCATCCGTTTTATTTCGAAGTTTGTACCAATAGATTTGAATAAAGATTACAAATGCTAAAGATAAGACTTTTGCCATTCGCCTTAATTTACTATTTGTCTTCACTACCGATTCGCTCATTTCGTTTTATAAGTTAACAGTCTTAACGAGTATAATTTACACTTCCCCGTAATACTCAGCAAAATAAAGAAATCCAACTTCTTTTACAATGAAATTCCTTAATTCACTCTGTGTAGCCTCCTCAATCGGTGGTTCTGTTAATGTATACACTTTTGCATCTAATTTTTTGAGTTGATTTTTATCCGTTTCATTATGATAGTTGTCCTGAATAAGTTCCGATGTAACCGCCGCAACTGGATGCCCCATAAATACAACATGGGTTCTTAATGCCAGTTTGGGAGATAGATGTAGCAAAATAAATAAAATAACGAGAACAATAGGTACCCATATTCTTTTCTTTTTCATGGAATGCCTCCCTTATAGCTTCATAGATTGATATATTTCACCAATAATCCCCTTCAATTGATGAACACCTAAATTTGTATTGGTCATAACTGTGAGACCCGTACCTTGATAGGGGAAACCGACCATCATGCATTGAAAGCCTTCCCCCCACCCAAGTGAAGATATTTCTACCTCTTCGTCAACTTCATCTAAAAACATTCCCAATCCAGCCCACGACTTATATCCTTGTGACTGAATCATTTCTTGAGCTAAGGATGCTGACAGGCCAATCTTACTTTGTCTTTTTAGTGAATTCATAAGTTCTATGACCAAAGTCGCTAAATCTGTAGAGGATGTCCATAATCCGGAACAGGCTGGATATGGGTATATGGGGTATCCTTCCTCCACTAAGGACCCCTCTTTATTGTGACCACAGCTTACTCCTTTTTCCTTGGCCTCTGCTTTAGACGAAATAAAACTACTTTTGCCCATTTTTAGCGGTTCTAATATTCTCTCTTGCATGATGTCTATAAAGGGTTGCTGCATGACATCTTCAATGACTTGTTGGATAAGACAAAACCCTGCGTCTGTATAGTGAAAGTCACTTCCAGGTTCATAGTTTACTTCAATGGGTTGCTTACAGTAATTAGTTCTTCCCTTTAATAGATCAAGAGCTGATGGAACCTCATCATTGGATTTCAGATCTAAAAAGCTGTCTTCAGGATCTATTATTCCTGATTGATGACAAAGCAGGTTGCGTAATGTGACTTTTCGTCTTCTGGTATGGCGGTGATGATCAGGAAGCTTCAATGAAATAAGGATTTCATTCACATCTTTGTCTAAATCTAGTAGGCCCTCTGATGCGAGGCACATCACTAACATTGAAGTTGAAAATTTACTAACCGAACACGCGTTAAAGACTGTGTTGCTATGAATGGATTGGTCTCTTCCAAATTCCTTCACACCATAATTTTGGGTTTTGCTAATTTGGCCGTCCTCGATTATGGCAAGACTTAAGCCAGCGACCTGATAATGATTCATTCGTTCTGCTATATTAATATTTTTTAGCTTCATACGTGCCTCCTACCTCTCTACTCAATCAATTGTCGATTAATTGTATATTCCATTAACCAACAATCACGATATTCACCCTCGTGATATTCACGGTTTGGGAGCTTCTTTACTCTTTTAAAACCACATTTTTCATAGCATCGTATAGCCCTGGTGTTTGTTAGTTGAGGGTCCATCACAATACGCTCTGCATGACGGTGCTTGATTAGAAATTCAAGCATCGATTGTACTAGTAATGTGCCGAGGCCCTTATTCCGAAATTCCTTTTCACCAATAAACTGATCTGTGCCGTATATATTTTCACCCGTGTACTCATACTCCTTTTTCGTTTCATCATCCAGTAGATAGAATTGGATATACCCTATTGCATGATCGTCATACTCCACCATACATCTAACATTCTCATCTTCTGAATCATAGAAGACCTCATTCACTCTGTCGACATCAAAAGGGTTATCTCTTCCTTCGTAAAATTCTAAAACAGATGGATCGGAAAGCCATTTGGCTATATGAGCCTTATCTTTTGGATCTAACTCTCGAACTTTTAACTTTTGATTTTGGAACAACACGATAATCTCCCCACTCCATTTTCTTTATTAGTGAAAACATTAGTATTTAAGACCTTTTTGTTCTATTGATTATTTCTAAAGATACAGCAATTATTAATGCCGTGGCCGATGTAATAGACAGAAAAATTATCATCACTATATCTGAAATCGCTTCATAGCCATTCGAAATAAATATCATCTTCAAATAAACCATTGCAATGCTAAGTATAGTAATTATAAATGGGATATATTTCAAAAGCCTGTTTGATTTATTTTTGCTTATTCTAAAAATAAATACTGACGTAAACACAATCAATAAAAGTCCAATTGAATATGCCATCAAAGCACTCATGATAAGTCATCACCTTTTACAAAATTCTAAAAATTCTCATCATAATATTATCATATTTTTCTCTTGGTTAGAAAATATTGCTCAAAAATTCAACAAGATTTAAACAGACTGACTACCTCATATACATTTATAGTGTCCATGAGGTGATTTCAGTTGTATAAACAGATGTGGAATAATCACAATATACGGTACTATTTGCTAGGAGGAGGAGTCTCAAGGTTAGGTGATGTTTTATCAGGGATGGCTTTCTTATTTATGGCTTATGACATTACCAATTCCAAAGGCCTCACGACAGGAATTGCCCTCGCGGAGACACTTCCTTATTTACTTTTTGGCTTAATTGGCGGTGTTGTTGCAGACTGGCTGCCTAAGAAAAAATGGTTAATCATTCTGGATCTCATTCGAATTCCTCTTATTTTTTCTGTTGTTTGTTTCTATTACTTTGAATTATTATCTTACTTTTATTTGCTTGTGGTCAGTTTCCTTATTCAAAGCATCGGGTGTTTTTTTAATCCAACACACCGAACCGTGCTACCCTTAGTATCCAGTACGGAAGAAAGAACAACAGCAAACAGCTTAAATGATACATTAGCCAGAGGAGTGACCGTTTTAAGTCCGTTTATATCCGTTTGGCTGTTGAATCAATATGGCGCGATTCATTTCTTTACCGTGGATGCTTTCACATACGCCATTAGTGCATATTGCATTTCAAAAGTAAACCTGAAAGAGACGCCACCAAAAATAGAAAAATCGATTAAATCAGTATTTCTATCTATCTACGAGTTTGCGACATGGGCGAAATCACATGTCGAGATTCGAAAGCTCTTTCTATTTACATTTATGATTGTATTTTTGAACACCTGGGTTTGGGAGGTTGGTCTTTTGCTTGCTTTAAGTGAAATGAGCTCAGAAAGTGAACAGCTATATAGTATGATGCAAGGGATATTTGGTGGTGTCGTCATTCTCACTAACATCGTCCTCCCCTTCTTTTTGAAAAGAATGTCACTTCGAATGTATCTGGTGGGTGCTCTAATCTGGGGGTTAGGGATTTCGTACTATGGTTTTTTATATGATATTCATCACTTCTTTATAGGCTGTGCGATCGTAGGG
Organism: Salinibacillus xinjiangensis; assembly: GCF_009649735.1. Classification (GTDB taxonomy): domain Bacteria; phylum Bacillota; class Bacilli; order Bacillales; family Alkalibacillaceae; genus Salinibacillus; species Salinibacillus xinjiangensis. The sequence goes on along the minus strand of NZ_WJNH01000003.1, from coordinate 272,133 downwards.
ATTGGATTGCCGATTGCAGGTCAGGCAAGAGTTTACCTCATTCAAACCCTGGTACCTGAAGGAAAGCTTGGTAGAGCGTTTAGTTCAAATGCTTTTTTATTATATTTATCCAATACCATTTCATTAGCCATGTACGGTCTGCTTGTCTCATTTATTCCCATACAATGGCTAATGACATTTAGTGGTCTTCTGATTCTATTGACCGGTGGCTTTGGCTTATGGATAACGGTGAAGCGAACGAAAATGCGTTGGCGTTTTTCCATAAACTTTCTTAAATAGCTGATTATAGGAGGATACACTCGAAAACCCATGCTCTAAGGCAATACTCAAGATAGAATAATTGGTCTTTAACAGTGGTTCCTGGCTTCGGAACAAACGGTACAACTGGAGCCAGGAATACGGTGATCGGCCCACTTCCTCTTTAAAAAGATGGGCAAATTGATATTTTCCCATTCTAGCAATCTTAGCCATATCATCCAGGGTCCACTCATGTTGATAGCTCTGCTTTAATGCCTGAAGTACATCATTGATGATATCCCCACCACCAACTGTTGACAGATGATTTTGGTGTGAACCTGCGCCGTGTTGAAGGATTAAGATTGAAATTTGGGCTAAGCTGTTTTCTAGGAATAGTTGGTTAGAACCTGGTTGAATATCTTGGTTTGAGGTTAAGAAATCCCTGATAAATGATGTCCAACGTGAGACTAAGTTGTGCTTTAAAGTGAGTAAAGAAAATTCAGGTTCTATCATTTTAATCCCTAGCTGTTCGGCTGTGTCCTTGATTAAAGTTGGTTGAAGCTCAATTAAGAATTTCTCTTTAGTGGCCTTTAACTGCTTATGATCTGTTTTCGGATTTAATATCAAAAATTCATTGTGTTTGATGGTGATGTCCCCTTGATTGGTTTGATAATCCGTATCCCCATATGGAGAAAAAATAAGTTTGTAGGAATCATCACTTCTCCAATCCCGTTCATGCAAATAATCATGCCGCATGAGAAGAAGTCCCTTATGGTTGTTGACAATCATTCTGTTTTCTCCTCACTTCCCTTAGCTGGAGCTCAACTGAAACGCATTTCACTTATATTAGCATTAGGAACTCCAGCCTCGATATAACTTCTTACCAATTTCCATTCGTGATGGCTATTCTTTTTAAATGTTTGAAAAAATAGATTTGCTGTATCTAGATTCTTATCATCAATAACCATACTAGCTGCCAAAACGACTAACCTTTCATCTTCTCGTAAAGGAAAGATCGAAATTTCATTAAGGATCCACTCGGCATTGTTTTCCTTCACAAAGTTAAAGCCTTGCTCCCAGCCTAGTATGGATTCTTCATATCCAAAATCAACAATCTCACCCCTAGAAATTTCTCTAGCTTTAAAATCCGTTGAGATGATTTTCTTTAAGTCAATTAAAGACGAAGCTTTCCAAACACTCATATAATAATCGAGAAAATCTCGAAATGTGTTATCCATACATGGACCCCCTATTGAATAAATAAACTAATCGTTCCTTAGTTCATTTGTGACTAATCCTATTTTAACATTAATTGCCAAAATATTCTTGAAGAATTTTAATTTACCCTAAACTCAACAGCCAATGAAATTTCACTTCCTTGTGTCGTTAAAGTTTTGGGAGAGTAATATCATTGGTTGAAGACTCTATTTCCTGCATCGGGACAGGCCCAGCTGAAAGATTTAATGATTAACTTGACTGACAGGTGCTAAGGAAAAGAAGAGAAATGGTAATGAAACCTGACACAAACAGATGCTTGGTGAACATAGGTCAGCCCTCCTAGGTTCCAGTTACCTTAAGTATAATAAGAAAGAAGTGCTAAAACATTGACTTTTATCAACGATTCAGCACTTTTTTCATTGATTGTTTTCAATCAGCTCTTCTACTGTTTTCAAATGTTTTGTCTCATTGATAATTTTGTATTGACCAAGGTAATCTTCATCCAAGCCAAAAGCGAGTTCTTCCATGATTAAGTGATCATCATCAACCTCATTAGTAACGAGGATTTCAATATAATACTCCCTAAAGACTGAGTGCACATCTTCTTCCTTTTTCAATTCCACTTCTTTAAAATCCTTTAAAATACGATCAATCTTTTTTTCGTCTTCTATTTCTATGGACTTTTCTCGTTTGGGTAGCCCTTCGGATAAATCTTGAGTGGTGATTGTAATACTTTCCACAATCGATTGTTCATCAAGCTTATCTGATACTAAGTCTTGAAATGTTGTGTATTTTAGTTGATCTTTTATAAAATAAATGCCAAAAATCACTATCAACAGAGCCACAAATAACGTCAATTTCTTTTTCACAAACAGGCTTAGTATGAAGGTAACGATAATGACTAAAGCACCTGTTAGGATGATATCTATAAGGGTGAGACTCATAAAGCCTGCCTCCTTCTGTCATTCATCTGAATTTCTCAGGAATTCAAGTGCTTTTTGCAAGTCCACATCCTTATGTATATGATTTGGTGTCCACGGGATATAGATATTAGGTTGAATTCCAATTCCACTCATTCCTTCACCTTCATCTATCCTAGATAGCTTTGACGTCGGATACCAGAGTTCGAATTTATTCTCCCACCCCATCACAGCAAGGTTGGCATAATCATTTAGTCCTTTTGTTGGCCTGCCAATAACCGTGACCTTTGATGAATGTTTGCAAAGTTCAACAAATGAATCTCCTGAACTACCTCAATAGACATCGGCTAAAAGAATAATATGCTCAGGGCCTGATTTCGTTGTTAATACTTGATGATCATCATCGTCAAGATTGAGTTCAACAAAGCCTTTCCCCTTATTTTCCTTTAATGCTCTCATATAGGACTGCACTTGTTCTTTTGTTGCCTCATCATCAATAGACGAAAGAAGCTTTTGCAAAAATTGAGTTCGCAATTCCACATTACGATCTGTACAATTCGTGAGCATTGTATCCGTTTGGAACTGCTTCAAATCTATTACGTCCCCCTCAAACAAATAGGGAAGAAGTTCAAAATAAGCGATATCACTTCCTCCTTTGTTGATTCGGACGTCGATAATTAAATTGTTGCAGCTTGTAAGCAGAGATGCGTTTTCCTGAATCATATTTTTAATAGTATCATAATGCATGAAGTCGGTTATTTTCATGTACAGTGTATCTTCTGTGAGTTTATTTAACCATACTCAGGTTCATGTGGAGACTTTTCATACTTTTGAAGTTTCAGCGTGAAGGCACTGCCAGATTCATCGATGATGTCAGCCCGGTCGTATTGAAGTAAAATCGGTCCCCAATCTTCCCTCTCTGCCTTCGATTCCATTAACTGTCTCTTATTGGACTGTACTAATTCAGCAATATCCACCCCATCTAGAGCAACAATCTTATAGCCTGGTTTCACTTTTTGTTCCTGATTATGTTCAACTACATATAAGATATCCCCATATCTTCTAACCGAAAATCCCACATCCTTCATGATTTGTTGCTGGCCTTGCACTAATTTAAAGCTCATATGTAAGTCTTTAAAATCGAGTAAATAATCTTGAATGATGTCTACAAATCTTTCATCGGTCATGTTGTCTTGTTTTTCCATACTTAAGATTTCACTCCGAAACGAGGCAGGATCATCCCATCCCATTTTATCCATGCAACCTGCATAATCATGATGTAGAATCGTTGTAATCTCATCAAAAATATTCGTGTACATGATTATAACTCCTATCCTTTAATTGAAAAAAAATGTGCTTCTAATAGATAACCTCTAGGCTAGCTGTCTAGCATATCGTAAAGACACTTGCTTTTCATTCGTTTCAGTTACCGTAATTTTCTTTTCTTGAAATTCGAATCCCCTCGCCTCGTAAAACGGAATCCCATATTGATTGCCTTCCTGTACGGACACCCATTGCTCCGAAATGCCAAGCTCTTTTTGTTCGGCTGTTACCATATCAAGTAGGCGTCTCCCTATTCCCTGATAACGGTATGTTTCATCGACATAAAGGACAAAAATCTCACCTTTCTCAGGACTAGTCATTCCACCGCCAATTACTCCTACCACCTTTGAATCAATGAGAGCAACGTATTGATAAACTCCGGCAAGAATATCCCGTTCTACCCGCTCATGGTTATACCAAAATTCAACATTTTTCCGTTGATATTCCTCGCTTAACATACCTTCAACGGTTTGCCTCCAGCCAGAGGCACAGATGCTAGCAACGGCTTCGGTATGTTCTGGGGTTAGTTTTGTAATGAAAACACTCAAACAATCCACCTCTCTTCTTTAATAACTATTCAACAAAGGATGACAAATTCCTATTGAAACAGACCTTTACATTTCAAAAAATTTATGTTACCTTTTAGTCACATTATAAAAAAGTTACTTATAGGTAACATGTAGGCAGGAGGGATTGTGGTTTGAGTAGTGAATCCATAAACAAAACCTTTCAAGCACTCGCAAATCCTGTTAGACGATCGATTGTCGATTTATTGGCAAAAGAGCCCTTATCAACGGGAGACATTTGCCAACATTTCGATGTATCTCGATATGCCATCATGAAGCATTTAAACATTTTAGAAGAAGCTAATCTTATACATAGCTGGAAATCCGGAAGAGAAAAAGTCAATTTTTTTAATGCAATTCCCTTGCAGGAGCTTTATCGTAGATGGTTGGACAGATTCCAGGCGGAAGATGCCAACTCGATGATCAATCTTAAAAATTTATTTTCTCAAAGGGAGGCGGAGAATGTCATGACAAATGTAAGTGAAAAGGAGTCATTTCAAATTGCTCAAGAAATCACCATCAAGGCAAGTAAAATGGAATTATACCAGGCCTTAACCCATGATATTGACAAATGGTGGTCGATTCGTCTTTTTCAACATTCCAAACTGAAAGTCGATCCCACGCTTGGTGGTCAGTTTTATGAAACCACAGAGGATGGAAAAAAAGCCTTATGGGGAACCCTTATCTTAATCAAACCAGATGAAGAACTACATTTTAATGGAGCTTTAGGGATGCCAAATGCCGTTAACAGCTATTACACGTATAAATTAAGAGAAGTCCGTCCTAATGAAACGGTATTAGAATTGAATCACACTGCTTTTGGATTTATGGACCCAAGCTGGGAAAAGGACTACCGAGAAGGCTGGAATAGTCTCCTCCAGGATTTAAAAGCATACGTAGAAAAATTATAAGGAGTATCAATCAATGATTACATTTGATAACGTCACCAAAACATTTTCAGATGGGACGACAGCAGTGGATTCCATTAGTTTCGACGTAAAACAAGGTGAGTTTTTGTACTAATTGGTCCCAGTGGGTGCGGCAAAACTCTAAAAATGATGAATCGGCTGATTCCTATATCTGACGGAACCATCATGATTGATAAACAAAAAATTAGTGACTATGACATTAATGAACTACGCTGGAATATAGGATATGTACTACAGCAAATCGCCCTCTTCCCTCACATGACAATTGAAGAGAACATTTCCATTGTTCCAGAGATGAAAAAATGGAGTCAGGAGAACATTAAAAATCGCGTGACGGAATTATTGGAAAATGGTCGGACTCTAAAAGAAATCCTAAATCAACTGGGCGGAAAAATAACGGATGAAGAAATGAGGGAAATGAACTATCAAGTAGCTGTAGAAGGGAAAAGTGCTTCCGAGGTTGCCAGGTCTTATCTTATGAAGGAAGATTTGCTTGAATAATAATGAAAAAATGTCCTTCATAACTTTGATGAAGGACATTTTTCATTTTATTAAGCTGTGCTTTGTCCTTCATAGTCTTAATGAAGGACATTAGCCCTACTTTTCTAACGTGTTTTGTCCCTCATACCCTCGATGAAGGACATCTACCCTGTTTAATCCCTAAAAATTCCCTCACTCACAGGTGCTAATCCGTACGAAATTACTCCTACCTGCTCGTTAAACTTTTCCTTGGAATATGTGGCTCTTTCGCAATTGCATGACGATCATGCAGCCTGTAATGTAAATCAATAACAGAGTAAGACAAAACCCGCAGCCGCTCTAAAATTTCAGCAGATGCGATTCCCTTTTCATCATAATGTTCGTTATGAGCGTAAACTCCACCAGGTACAACATGAGCTGAAAAGTAACCAGCTAGAGGATGTAACTGATGCTCGATGGCTAAAAAGTGATGATACGTCCCACCTGTAGCAACAAAGCCGATTACCTTACCCTTTAAACAGTCATTTGGAATCAGGTCAAACACATTTTTTAAAGCCCCACTCATGGAACCACGGTAAACGGGTGAACCAATAATCAATGCATCAGCTTCAATAATTTTATCAATGAGTTCCTTTGTATCACCTTCATAGTCGAATGGATTCCGCCCATCACAAAACTGCAAGTGATAATCATGTAAACTGATGACTTCCTGATCAAGTGAAGCTTGATCAAACCGATCAGTATCGAGTTTTTGCTTCAACCCCTCCTTTACCTCACTAAATTGTTCTTCGGCAAATTGTAAAGCGTTTTCCACGGCTATATACGTTTTGGATGGCTTTGATAGACTCCCAGAAATTCCTAATATTTTCATACTCTCATTCCTTCTTTCTTAAGTTCTTTTTCTTTTTGACGTACGAGTGGAATAACCTCTTCCCCAAATCGTCTTAAATCCTCTTCATAGTGGAAATGCCCGGTTAGAATTAAATCCGCCCCAATTTTTTTCAATTCAATAATTTTATTTGCGACTTGTTCAGGTGTTCCAATTAGACCAGTCTTAAACCCATCGTTATACTGGACCAGGTCTTCTTTAGTTGAATTCGCCCACATGCCCTGCTTTTCTTTGGTAGATTGTCCGGCTTCCTTAACGGCTTCCTGGAATCCTTTTACTGCTTCGTCGTCTGCATGGTTGACAATATCTCTTAATAATTGAACGGCCTCTTCCTCTGTATCGCGTACAATGGCAAAGCCATTCACCCCAAATTTCACCTCATGCTCACGACCTTGAGTTGCTGCCTTTGTTTTCACATCCTCGATTTGTTCCTTAAACCCTTCTAGCGTGTTTCCGTTCATAAAGTAATAGTCTGACACTCGGGATGCCATATGACGAGCCGCTTGGGAATTCCCACCTTGAAAGATAGGTATGTCACTTACCGGCTTTGGTTTTAGTGGCGCATCGTTAATTTGATAATAATCTCCTTGAAAATTAGCCTTTTCAGCCGTCCACATTTCCCGTAACACGCGAATAAACTCTTCTGAACGTTTATATCGGTCCCCATGCGCTAACCATGGTTCCCCATAGCCATCAAATTCCCCTCGAAACCATCCACTAACTACGTTTACTGCTGTACGTCCGTTACTAATATGGTCAAGTGAAGCAAGCATTTTTGCATAAACACCTGGGTGCCAAAATCCAGGTAGAACAGCCGAAATTAAGTTTAATTTATTCGTTACACTTGCCAAAGCCGACGCCAATGTCATGGCTTCTAGTTGATATTCGGCTCCATAACTAGCAAAAAAACGGGTTTGTAATAGAGCATATTCAAATCCAACCTCTTCAGCGATTTGTGCATAACGCTTATTCGCTTCAAAGCTCTAGTCTGTTTTCTGAGGGAGCTTTGAAACGACGAGTCCCCCACTCACATTTGGTACCCAATACGCAAATTTTAATTGACTCACAAAATTCCTCCTTCGTATTTAAAAACTATTTATATAAAAAAGCCCATCTCGTAAAAAGGTGAGATGGGCTGTATATGAAAAACCGTTACAGCACTCTCATCTTCGGAATTGTGATCCACTCTGAAATTGGCACCGTTGCATAAAATATGCCGGTTGCCGAGGCTTCTCAGGGTCAGTCCCTCCACCTCTCTGGATAAGAGATTATTTATTTTTTTTTAATGAATTCATGTAACCAAAAACGAAAACCCCCTTCACGAGGAAGGGGGTTCATAACCTTTTAACAATCCTTCCTCTCATCTCCAGAAGATCATAATCTTCTCAGGAATTAGCACCTTTCCAAAACTGGTGGTTGCCGGGCTTCATCGGGCCAGTCCCTCCGCCTCTCTTGATAAGAGATTAAATCGATATAAATTTTTTGAATACTGTAATTTACTTAAAAATTTGTATTAGTTAATAAGATAATGGATATTAAAATGACTGTCAACAGTTATAAAGACCTATTTAAGCGATTCATAGTGCTTTATAACTTCCTTAGTAATGCCACTATCCTCATCTAATCCACTTACTTCCTTCAAGACCTTCGCGACACCTTGTTCTTTGATCATACCCTGCAGCTTAACAGCCTCATCATCCTCTTGGAAATCAAATAGTAAGGCAGCCGCAATGGCCTTAGCTAAGTTTGTATAAGAAAGGCCAGCCTTCTTTGCTTCAGTAGCCGGGCGTACTAGACGATCCTCTGGTCCTAGCTTACGCATTGGTGCGCGTCCAACTCGTGTGACTCCATCATTTAAGTACGGATTTTTGAAACGGCCAATAATTTTTTCGATGTATTGCAAATGCTCTTCTCTGTTCAAACCATATTGCTGAATTAAGTAATCCCCAGTCTCCTTTAGTGTTTCTTGTACCTGGCTGGTGATTTCCTCATCAGCTAATGTTTGATCTATCGTGGATTTTCCGGCTATGTAACCGAAATAAGCAATAACTGCATGCCCTGTATTCACCGTAAAGAGCTTTCTTTCAATAAATGGAGCAAGCTCATCCACGATTGTCATTCCTTCAATTGAAGGAATATCTTCACTTGTTTCCACAACCCACTCAAAATATGGTTCAACCAATACATCTAGTGAACCTTGATTATCCTGGATAGGTACAATTCGATCAACTGCAGAATTAAAGAAATATACTCTTTCATCCAATTTTTCCTTAGTCGCTTCATCTAAATTTTCAAGAATGTGTTCCTTTAAAATATCTGTTGCACCAATTTGATTTTCACAGGCAATCACATATAACTTGTCATCCGTATTTTGAACCCGCTGAGAAATTCCACGCGCGATAAGGGGCGCAATCTTCGGCAAAATATTTGGTCCAATTGCTGTTGTTAAGTATGTTGCGTTTGTAATGGTTTCAATCACTTCTTGTTCCTGAGTCATGTTGTTAAGACCTGAAACGTTGTTTATTTCAGTTGTCTCCTGTTGATCGGTAGCAAGCTTGACATGATAGCTATGGTCTTCATTTAATTGATTGATGATTTGCTCAGCTAGATCAACAAAGGTAACGTGATAGCCGGACTGGGAAAATAGCGCCCCAATAAACCCTCTTCCAATGTTTCCTGCTCCAAAGTGTACGGCTTGTTTCATATTTATCATTCCTTTATCCATTTATTTTGAAGATATTCTAAGAAGATATTTTCCAATTTCCCTCTAATCATCGCTTCATTCGAGGATGAAAAAATCATCATGGCAATATCATTTTCAATCAAACTGGTGCTAATTAAACTTAATATTTCCTGCTCTCTCAAGCTTAGGTCTTCCGGTGAAAGCATGAGTAGCAGATTTTTCATCTGTACCTCCTGCCCATCCATCCCTTTAATAGAAAAGGTGTCATCTAAATGAGAAACCTGAAATACTAAGGACTCTATGCTGTCGTCACGACAATGATATAAGCCCATGTTCGTATTGGGGATTCCTAGTCCACCGACTTTTTCCCGGTCCATTAATTTTTGCAGTACCTGTGCAGAATCAGTGATGAGCTGCTCTTTTTGAAGCTCTTCAACCATTTCTTGTAGCACTTGAACATGATTTTCCACATTCGATTTCCGCTCAACACGAAAATGCTCCAGGATTGCCTCCATACTAGTTTGAACGTCCTTCATTTCCTTCAGTACATCTTGTAGAGTCGATTTTTCATTCCTAGTAGGCGCTTCCTCGTTCTTTCTCCACTCACCATATTGCTGTTTTCTCGTAATGTTTTCCAAGTTATTTTGTAGAAAACTTCGAATCATATCAATGTCATCGTCACTTAATAAAGGGGTTACCAATATATAGTCAATCTCATTAAATGGAAGCCTTACAGTAGAAATCACCACATCAAATTGATTCAACTTATTTCGATCAAAGTCTTTAATGGAGCTTATATCCACTGAACTAATTTCAGTAATCTCCTTTTGTATCCGACTGGCGAGCATTTTGGAAGTACCAATGCCTGTAGGACAAACAATCACCGCATGAATATCAGCTTTTTCTTCATTCATAAGGAGTGCCGAGCCAAAATGAAGGACAATAAACGCCACCTCATCATCCGGGAAAGTCATATCGGTAAACTCATACTCTAAGCTTTTTCGCACAGCCATAAATAACAAAGGATACTTTTGTTTAATATCCTCTGTTAAGGGATTAAATAGCCCCATTTGATGCTTTAACCGATAAATAGAAGGCTCCATATGTGCTAATAGGCCTTTAAATAACGAAAAATCTTCTGATAAATCTACATGTATTTGGGAAGATACCTGCTCAATCACGTTTTTGATCTTTTGTCCTAACAGGATACTGTCGTAGTCAATTTCAAGCTCATCCTGTAGCTTAGACCCTTTCAAAACGACCGCTAAGTAGTGAATGTCATTCGTACTTAATGGTATAGAAAGGTCTGATTGCAAACGAGCTCGTAAATGGTTCATTAACTCAAATTCCTTGGACTGATCCCCATCCTGTTCAACCTCATCACCCAAATGAAAGCCACTTTCTGACCGTCGAATGGTAGTACAAATATGGACAATTAATCCTAGATAGTCATGGTCAGCCAGCTTTGTTTCCCCATGAGTCAAGATATCCTGAACGAATTCATCTACCTTCAATAGATAATGGGAAGGAAAAAAACCTAGGATTGGCGCTTTGATTTCACTTCCCTGATGTAAGGCATACAAGTTTTCTAATAGATCTTCATGAAAGTGATACAAAAAATAAGACGCCAAAGCTTTTCGCTTGTTTGCCTCATCTCCATGCACCTCAATGCCAACACCTCTTTTACGGGTTACGGCCACCGAAAACTTTTTTAGCCATGTGGTTAGATCATCTAAATATGTAGCAAGTGTCGTACTACTAACCACTAATTCCTTAGCCAATACCTGTGCTTTGAAGGATGATCCCTCATGAAATAATTTGATTAAAAGCTGTAGCTTTTTTTCTTCCGGCGTATCGTCTGTCGGATGAACATTGGAAAGCTGCTGAATCAGTTTAAACATGTCTTCATTTTTACCTTCAATAACAAGACCGTCATTAGTCGTTCGTTGAAGGATCAAGTCAAATTGATTCAGTATTTTTTCCACAGCCTTCAAATCCCGTTGCACAGTCCGCACACTGACATTAAGGTAGCTGGCAAGCGATTGGGGTGTATGCTTGCCAGAGGTCTTGGCTACTAGATAAATTATGGATTTTTCCCTTGAGGTTATGAACATACGCTTCACTCGTTTCTAATTCGTTACACATAACAGAATAGAAAGACAGAATATCTGCCTTTCTACTCTTTAAATAATTACTGACTATTGATGATATCAAGTAATTCTTTTGCTGTTTTAGCTTGAACCATTTTTTCGATGTTTTCCTCTTCAGAACAAATCACAGCAATGCTTGATAAGATTTCGAGGTGTGTACCATCTTTTCCGGCAATAGCAAAAATTAATTTAGCTTTTTCACCGTCAAAATCAACACCATCTGGAACCTGCAGCACGGTAAATCCTGAACGTAATACGGCTTTCTTAGCTTCTTCAGTACCATGAGGAATAGCCACATTGTTCCCCATATATGTCGATGTCATTTCATCACGCTCAATCATTGCATCGACATAATCTTCTTTTACGTATCCAGCTTTCACTAATGCTTCCCCAGCAAATCGAATGGCTTCCTCTTTGGTTGAGAAACTTTGATTTAAGAAGATATTTTCTTCACGAAGTAAGTCATCGTCATCCTGATCATGATCGACACCAGTTACTTCTTCTTCTGTTTCTTCAACGAGTTCAGCCTGCTCTTCCGTCACGCCACTTTGTAAGCTATCAATCAGCTTATCGTACTCAGGACTTGATAGGAAGTTATCCACTGAAATATGGTAAGCATTTGGAAGTTTGTTTTTAGCACGTGAAGTCAATTCATCTTGTGTAATGACAACCTCCGCATCATCTGGCAAATTGCTAATCGCGGTATTGGTAACTTCCACATCCAATCCAGCCGCTTTAACTTTCTTCCTTAGAAGGGATGCACCCATCGCACTTGAACCCATACCGGCATCACAGGCGAAGACAATCTTGTCGACATTCTCTGGTAGTGTCCCTTGGTTAGAAGAAGAGATTGTGCCAGCTACGGAGCTCTTCTTCCCTTTCATGGCTTGCATTTTCTCTGTTGCTTCTTTAATATCCTCATCTTGTTGCTTACCTGTTTTTAATACAAGTGCTGAAATGACAAAAGAAACAATAGTAGCTACTGCAACCGCTGCAAAGTTTGCAAAATAAACACTACCTTGTGGTGGTGTAACGGCTCCGATTGCGATAATACTTCCCGGTGAAGCTGGCGCAGATAATCCTCCACCTAACAGTACTAATGTAAATACACCACTAATACCACCTAAAATAACGGCGAAGAACAGCATAGGACGCATTAATACATATGGGAAGTAAATTTCATGAATACCCCCGAAGAAGTGAATAATTCCGGCACCTGGAGCGGATTGCTTAGCAGTCCCTTTACCTAATAAAGTGAAGGCTAATAACACACCAAGTCCTGGACCAGGGTTTGCTTCTAACAAGAAGAGAATCGACTTACCTGCATCTTGTACTTGATCTAAACCAATTGGTGAAAGTACACCGTGGTTAATCGCGTTGTTTAAGAATAAAATTTTAGCAGGTTCAATTAAAATACTTGTTAATGGTAATAATCCAGTCGCAATTAACCAATCCACACCCGCAACCAGCAATTGAGTAAATCCGTCAACAGCTGGTCCAATAGCAAGGAATGATAAGATGGCAAGAATTCCACCTAGGATCCCTGCAGAAAAGTTATTGACTAGCATTTCAAAGCCAGTTCTAATTTTACCTTCAATCGCTTGGTCAAACTTTTTGATTACAAAACCAGCGAGTGGACCCATAATCATGGCACCCAAGAACATTGGGGTATCTGGTGCACCGATAATCACACCCATGGTAGCGATTGCACCAACCACACCACCTCGTTGATCATACACAAGCTTACCACCTGTATAACCAATTAATAATGGTAGTAGGTATTTCACCATTGGATCAACTAGTTTGGCAAGGTTTTCATTTGGAAAGAAACCTGATGGAATAAATAATGCGGTAATTAATCCCCACGCGATGAACGCACCAATGTTTGGCAGTACCATCGAGCTTAGAAAGTTACCAAACTTCTGTACTCCTACTTTTATATTGGATTGAGACATTAAAATTCTTCCTTTCGATGTATAAATTATAATGAATGTCTAGTTTTATCTTAAGGTAGTCGTGTAATACCCTTCAAGGTTTATGAAAACTAACTTTGTCGCGCAGGTTAAGACAAAAGTATTTTTTCCCTATTGGTTGGGGGTTATGCTGAGGATGAATAGTGGGTGAACGGGGATTTGGGAGGGGGCCGATGGGGATTTGCGTAGGGATTCGGTCAATTGAGAGGGTGAATCACGTCGAGAGATATGGCATAATTCTGTTAGCTTTTATAAGAATCACGTCTGAAGAGTCGTGGATTACGTCTTGTAAATTAGTGTGTGGGGGCATTCGGTCGGATTGTGGGATAATCCCGCCAGTTGTGCTGGGGATTCTGTTAGCATTGCTCTTAATCATGTCACCTCATAACCTAATCCAGTCTGATTTTAACATAATTCGATCAGCGCAAAATATTCCCGTGAGCTTAAGAATTAACCAAGTCAATTACATGAATAATCACGTCTGGCTAAACAAATCAAAAACGCTTGGGCAGACATTCTTACATCCATCCAAGCGTTGCGTATTTAATCCTTTTTATATGGTTTTAACAATCACACATATTCACTAAGTCTCTGAGTTCCTAAGTTTATGAAGCCAAATTCATTCGAGGAACACTCCAAAGAAAATAATGCTTTGAATATAATCTCGTTTCGATCAATCTTGTTTCATTATCTTTCACAAAAACAAGCCCTGACCCCAACTGCTCCTTGAAACCCCACCCATGATCCTCCATAAATTGTTTGATGACTAGATAATCTGAATCCGCGACGTTTTGGGAAATATAAGTAGATTCATTGGATGTTTCGGTAACCAGCTGATAATCACGGTTAGACAACTCAAGCTTAGCAATCGATGTAAGGATTGGAATTGGGTTTCCTTCCTGTGTTAAGGCACTTCCAAATCTTATGATTAGAAACCCAATCGATAATACCAGCACAATCATCAAAATTTTGAAAAGCTTTTTCAACAAGGTCACGTCCCCTACTCTATTCGTATCCTTTTATTTGTTTTATGTAAGGCTCCATATAACGGCGGTAAATTGGGGTTAATCCGTCTGGCAGCTCGTTAAGCTTAAAAAACTGTACATCAATGGATTCACGTTCATCGATCTCCAATTTCCCTTCTATCTCATGCGTTACATATACCGCCGTAACGGAATACAATTCATCACCATTTGCTACTTTAAAATAAAATTCAGGTCCTGAAAAAATATCTAATAATTTCAATTCCCCAATAGAAAGACCTGTCTCTTCTTTCACCTCACGTCTAGCCGTATCTTCAAGACTTTCACCTAATTCCATCAGGCCACCAGGTAATCCCCATCCACCATCAGTTCTGTGCTGCAATAACACCTCATTTTTCTGATTAACCACGATCACGACTGCTCCCGTCAAGATGAGAGGTCTATGACCCACAAGCTCTCGTATTTCCTTCACATAATCCAAAAAGATACCCCCTGACTAATCTATACGACCAAAACGACGCAGGGTTTCTAAAGTATCAAGTGTTAAAACCCCCGTCCACTCTTCCTTCGCCTGCTCCCATACATCAAGATTATCATTCCATTCCCAGTTAGGCTTCAATACCCCATTTGTTTCAAGCTGTTCAACTAAGTAGTTTAGGTTTTTGTTCACCTCTTCAAGAGGAATACCATAGGAATTGCCTCCAGGAGTGTGGACAAATTTCAATGGTGATGGTACATATTCCTTCCATTTTGAGCTTTCGTATTGGACGAGTGATGTTGCCGCTCGTTCTAATTGCTGTTTCACTTTCGCCGTTTCGTATTCTGGGCATAAATGGAATAAACGTATATAGCAATAAATTTCATGCTCTGACTCAAACTTTTCTAATGAAAGCAAATGGTTAATCGCTTGGTCCAGTAGCTTTTTTACATCTAATTGTTGTACCTTAGTTTGGTATTTTACTAGGTATCCAATAATCTCAGCACTCGGATTTCCCCAATTGTGGTCAATCCAGGACATGCCATCCTCATGAACAGTCCACCAAAAGGCGTGCGGATAGTCATTTACCGCTTCTGGAACAGCATACCAGCCTCCGCGCTTTTCATTATAGCTTTGTTCAAAATACTGAATGGCCTTCGTGATCATTTCGTCAGCCTTCTCAAGCTGACCGAAATGAATCAAGTGCTGCATCGCCACCGTGGTAGCAAGGGATGAAGAATCAGGCAAACGAAAATCCGCTTCCAGCCCATGCCCGAAGCCCCCATTTTCATTTTGATATTTTTCTAGAGCATTAAGTATCGACTCTGTTGTACCATCCATAAAAGAATGCTTGATTGTCGCTTGCTCCAACGGACGACCGTTTTTTAATATCCAGTTTGTAGCACCCTGAAATGCTTGTTTGGAAAGCTTTCTCATCCTTTTTCTATCCTTTCTCCATTAAGAATTGAGGAAATCACATGCAAGGAGTCCCATTCCCCTTCAGAAATTGTTGTAATCGGATACTTCTTAGGAAAAAGTTTTTGCTGGATTTCCTTTACCGTCATTCCATTGTTATATAGCTCGTGCACTTCTCCAGATAAATTCTCGAGATAATCCAGCTTTTGTTTTAACATTTTTCTCCCATTTGCAAAATATCCTGAGTGGCTGCAAAAGATCGATTGGAATTCATAGGTGAGGAGTTTGCGGATGGAGCTCATGATGACTGGAATGGATTCACTATCCATGATGACCTTCGTTTTTGGTGATACAAATAAATCTCCTGTAAACAGTCTTCCTGTTTCTCTATGTAAAAAAGAGACATGATCATCTGCATGGCCTGGTGTATAAATAACCTCCCACTCATGCTTTCTCGATTGAATAGTGCTTTCTAATTTCTTGGCATGAAAGGCGTCCCGTATTCCCCACCCGACCTGTCGATATTTCGGGTATGGACAATGTTTAGCACATATAGGAATACCATTTTCATGGACATAAATTGGTACCTCATGGTTTTCCTGAATCCACGGTGCAGGTCCCGAGTGATCTTCATGACTATGGGTTAGCGCGACAACATCAAAGGATTGCTTTTTATAAAACGGGATTAATTCTGATGCCAGACATTGAGGTCCTGCATCAATTAACATCCCATCCACCAAGTAAACGAATACTTTATTCCCCTTTAAAAGAGAATCATCAATTGTTGTTTCGACACATGTGACCTCTTCTTTTTTATAACTATGTATCATCGTCTGTTCACCTGCCTAAATCTAAGGCTTATGAGCACAATCGCCATAATGAAAGAAATCAAACCAAACACAAAAAAACCGATGGCGTAAGAATGGATAGATTCAGCGGGGACTCTATCATTTAGTTCCATGCCAAGAAAATGGACACCAACTCCATCCCCATCAACATGTGAACGAAGAAACCACAAATCTAGTCCCTTACTAAATAATAAAACACTAAACAAAATGAAGAGAGCGACAACTGACCACCGACTTAATTGTCTCATTAAATATCACCCTTTCTATTTAGTATTCGAGCATAATCAAGAATTTCCTGATAGAGCTCATGCCAGTTTTGGTAGTATCGAGAAACATCATCAGGGTTGATCCAAACTCTTTCAGTTGACTCAAATTCGGCTTGGAAGGAATATAGTTGAGTAATATCCAATATCCATACGGTAAAATACTTGGTATCCCACTTTTGGATATGGACTGTTTTCATCCCACATTCGATTTTCACTGTGGTTAACCTCTAATGAACCTAGTAAATGACATTCACCATCAACATAGGCTTCCTCCATCGCTTCACGCTTAAAACATTCCATTGGGGTTTCGTTTGTTTTCAAATGCCCGCCCGGAAAATCCCAGCCTCTGTCGATTAAGTTAATCATTAATAACTTTCCTTGCAGAAAACAAAAGCCGTGTACACTTGTGATTAGATTCTGTTGGGGCAGTTGATTATCACGTTGCCATGTTAATTTAACCCTTGATTCTCCCCAATTCACATAAACTGACATCCATTAATCCCCTCCAGCAATAGACCAATAGATTTCCTGTTCTTCCTTCCCAACCCGCTTGAATCCGGCTTTTTCCAACACTCTTATCGATGGAAGATTTGACTCATCACAGCTAGCTGTAATACGATTGACTCTTGGCTGCCGCAATCCCCATTCCACCATCGCCTTTGCCATTTCAGTTGCATAACCCTTCCCTTGATAGCTTGTAACAATACTATAGCCCAAATCCATCACACCTTCTGAATTCGGCCCACCTTTAAAGCCCATGTCTCCCATTATGGTTTGGCTATCGCGATGAATGATGATCCCTTCCCACTCCATTTCCTCGGGAAACTGTTGAAAACGATCAATTTTATAAGGAAGTAGCTGTTTATAATCCTCCATGGGATATTCATCATCTACATAATAGTTTGATATTTTTTCGAAAGCCTCCTTGCCTTGTAAAGAGGCGCACATCATATCGACTGTGAATGTTATTAGCTTAAGTCTGTCGGTTGTGATCACTGGCAATGTATTTCCTCCTTTAGATAAGATGTTCTACTATTATATTATCATAAAATTCAGTTATATTTTATAAACGCCGGGGTAATAGTTGTGCCATTTGTGAGAAATTGGGGGTGTCACGGACGGAGAAGTTCTTTTTAATGTTGCTAATGTCCATGAGAACGGCTGTGATGGACAAAAAACGCTTTTCTATAAACCTAAGTGGCCGTGTGAGCGACTATCACGGACAAAATGCCACTTTAATATACACCATTTGTCCGTCATTACCAACTTCTCGTACAAAGCTACTCACCAACACATCCGAAAAGTCCCTACCATTACTGAAACACAAAAAAAGCCCTCCTAATTAAAGGAAAGCCCCATCCTTCACTGCCTGCAAGGATTGCTCTCTTAGTTTAAATTTCTGAATCTTTCCGGATGCAGTCATTGGGTACTCATCCGTAATGAAAATATACTTCGGAATTTTATGTCGGGAGATTTTCCCCTCACAATATTCCTTAATTTCTTCAGGCGTAGCGGACTCCCCCTCCTTTAAAATGATCCAGGCATGAACCTCTTCTCCATATTTTTCATCTGGAACACCAACAATTTGCGCATCCATAATTTTAGGATGGGTATACAAAAATTCTTCAATTTCTCGCGGGTATATATTTTCGCCCCCACGAATAATCATATCCTTTAAGCGACCTGTTACCCGACAGTAGCCCTGTTCATCCATAACACCAAGGTCTCCTGTATGCAGCCAGCCATCCTCATCAATCGCTTCCTTAGTTGCCTCAGGATTATTATAATACCCCTTCATCACGAGGTAGCCGCGGGTACATAATTCTCCCTGCTCATGAAAAGGTACTTCTCGGTTGGTCCCTGGTTCCACAATTTTCACTTCTACATTCGGAAGTGCTCTCCCAACTGTTTCAACTCTTAGTTCGACTGGATCATCCGTACGAGTCTGTGTAATCACTGGAGAAGATTCGGTCTGACCATAACAAATCGTGATTTCCGTCATGTTCATTTTGTTCATCACGTTTTTCATAACCTCAATCGGGCAATTAGAGCCAGCCATAACACCCGTTCTGAGCGTGGAAAGATTATATTTTTCAAAGTTCGGGTGATTGAGCTCTGTCAAAAACATAGTTGGAACCCCATGTAGTGCTGTACATTTCTCTTGTTCGACCGTCTGGAGGACTTGCTCAGGATCAAACTCTTGAACAGGAATCATAGTAGCCCCTACACTCACAGCTGCGAGCGTTCCAATCACACAGCCAAAGCAATGGAAAAAAGGCACAGGAATACACAGGCGATCCTGATCGGTTAATTTCATACAATTAGCGATGTTGTAGCCATTGTTGGTTAGATTATAATGAGTTAGCATCACGCCTTTTGGAAAACCAGTTGTACCTGACGTATATTGCATATTGATGACGTCATCTGGTTCCATGGAGGCGGAACGAAAATCTAACTCTTCATCTGTTACATTGCTCGCCATCTCTAAAATATCGGACCAATTATAGGCACCTTTATATTTCTTCTTTTCACTTAACACCACAACATTTTTAAGGAGTGGGAGTTTTTCAGATTGTAGGTTTCCTGGTTCGCAGTTCTTAAGCTCAGGGCAAAGCTCATAAATCGTGTCAAAATACGAATTTCCCTTGTAATCTTCAATCAGGAACAGAGTTGTTGATTCAGATTGCTTTAATAAATACTCCAATTCCTTTGTTCGATAATTGGTGTTGACGGTTACGAGCACGGCTCCCATTTTCCCCGTAGCAAATTGCAAGGTCACCCATTCAGGTACATTGGATGCCCATACGGCGATATTTTCCCCTTTTTCAATACTTAAGGCCATCAAACCCTTTGCTACTTTTCTACATAATGCATCAAATTCACGATAGGTATACCTCAGCCCACGGTCTGGATAAATAAGTGCATCATGCTCAGGCATTTCCCCTGCACGATCAGCTAATAGATCTCCAACTGTTTTACGAATTAGCTCAGTCATTCCATCTCCTCCCTTTTAAAACAAGTATATAATTTTATTATGTAAACGATTACATTTATAGAATAATAAAACTGTCTTTTCCCTCCTTTCATATTCATTCTGTTCGTTAATAAGGATGAGTTGCGCATTGGTAGGAAGTTGCATGCGATGAGGTAAATAATGATGTTAGTAAGTACACAATGATGAATATATTAATTATACTACCATATTTTACTAGAAGCTTCAATTGAGATTTTTGAACTATTTTTATATTCAGACTCTTATTTGAAATAAAAAGACCGACAACAAAGTCGGCCTTTAATTTAAATAACGCCTTGATCAATCATGGCATCTGCCACTTTAATAAATCCAGCTATGTTAGCTCCTGCAACGAGATTGCCTGAAATGCCATACTCTTCTGATGCTTGCATGCTTTCGCGATAAATACTAGTCATAATCTCTTTTAATTTCGCGTCGACCTCCTCCTGGGTCCAAGTAAGTCTTGAGCTATTTTGAGCCATTTCAAGTGCTGACACGGCTACACCACCTGCATTTGCTGCCTTGGCCGGGGCAAATAAAACTCCCTTATCAAGAAAAGCGTCAATCGCCTCTAATGTAGAAGGCATATTGGCACCTTCCCCAACTGCCTTGATACCATTCGCGATTAAAAGGTTGGCTGACTCTTCATCTAGCTCATTTTGCGTTGCACATGGTAAAACAATGTCACATGGAATAGACCAAATACCTGTCGATCCCTTTTTAAAGCTAGCGTCTGGATGGTCCTTCACATATTCACGAATTCGTTTATTTTCAACATCTTTCAACTGTTTAACCGTATCCAAATTAATCCCATTTGGGTCATATATGTAGCCGTTAGAATCACTACATGCGACAACTTTAGCTCCGAGATCCATGGCCTTTTCCATCGCATAAATGGATACATTTCCTGAACCAGATACGACAACAGTGCTTTGGTTAAAGCTTAAGCCTTGATTGTTAAGCATTTCCTCCACAAAATAGACCGTACCATATCCGGTAGCTTCTTTTCTTCCTAAGCTTCCGCCGTATCCAATGCCTTTTCCAGTTAAAACTCCAGCTTCATAGGCACCCTTTAATTTTTTATATTGGCCAAACATATAGCCAATTTCCCTAGCGCCAACCCCGATATCACCAGCAGGAACATCAATATCCGGCCCAACATGCTTGCTCAGTTCCGTCATAAAGCTCTGACAAAAGCGCATAATTTCAAGATCCGATTTTCCTTTTGGATCAAAATCAGATCCACCTTTTCCGCCACCGATTGGTTGACCTGTAAATGAATTCTTTAAAATTTGCTCAAAGCCTAAAAATTTAATAATACTGGCGTTTACAGATGGATGAAATCGAAGTCCGCCTTTATAAGGACCTAGAGCACTATTATACTGAACGCGAAAGCCACGGTTTACTTTCACCTTTCCTTGATCGTTCACCCAAGGTACTCGAAAGGTAATCAACCGTTCAGGCTCTATCATTCTCTCTAAAACAGCATGCTGAATATATGTTGGTTTTTTCACGAGCACAGGCACTAAAGAGTCCAACACTTCTTTAACAGCCTGATGAAATTCCTTTTCGTTCGGATTACGTTTTTCAATGATTTTAGATAAGTGTTTGACATATTCTTTTACATTATAAGTTTCTGATTCTTTAACTTCCTCCATTACTTTCATAACATCGCCCCTATAAAAAGTTAAAAACTTCGGTATATTCCTTTTATTTCTCGTGTTTTAATTTTATAATTTTATAAATGATAGTTTCAATATGAATAAACGATGAAATCAATGCACTGAACGCATCAATAAATGGAGTGACCTATATGGAAATTAGACAAATCAACTATTTTATGGAAGTTGCCAAGCGAGAGCATGTAACGGACGCTGCCGAAGTGTTGCATGTTGCCCAATCCTCTGTTAGTCGACAGATCTTCAATTTGGAGGAAGAATTAGGAGTTGAGCTTTTTATTCGTGAAGGACGAAGAGTAAAATTAACTCATATTGGAAGAAGGTTTTATGAGCGGATGATTCAAGTTATGAACATGGTGGATGAGGCGAAAAGAGAAGTAAATGAATCCTTAAATCCAGAAAAAGGTACCGTTCGAATTGCATTTCCAATCAGTATGGCTGCCCACACCTTACCATCTATAATCTATGCGTTTCGCAAAAGATACCCAGAAGCAAAATTTGAAATGAGTAATGCCCTTTACTATGATTTAATCGAAGGCGTTGTAAATGGCGATTACAACCTAGCCATGATGGCACCCATGCCAACCAAAGTAAAGGAAAATAAAATCAATGGAACAACATTATTTACAGAAAATTTAGTCGCACTCTTACCTGCAAACCACCCATTGGCTAACAAATCAAGCCTCATGCTGCGAGAACTTCATGAGGATTCATTTGTCGTACTTCCTGAAGGGTATGTATTTTACGAGCAGGTGGTAGACGCGTGTAAAAAAGCAGGCTTCTCACCCAAAATTGCATTTGAAGGAAAGGATATTGATGCACTAAAGGGGTTAGTCTCAGCTGGTTTAGGCGTCGCATTGATGCCGGAGATGACATTAATCGATAACACACCGAGGTCTACGGTGAAGATTCCCCTAACAGATATGGGCTTAACACGCACAGTTGGTGTTATTTTCCCAACCCAGCGAAAATTACTCCCAACGGAAACCTTGTTTTATGAGTTTTTACTGGAAACCTATCAAAGATTGAATGAGTTTAAAAAGTAAGCTGTATATACACGGCTTATATAGTTGAGTGTCGTGTACATTTGTAGCCACCCCTCGACCATGGCTTGATATACGAATAGCACATTATTATATTCTACTAATACAGTTACAGGAGCCTCACCTTTCGTGTAGGTCTTGCCCATTGTTGTGAAAATTTTTGTTCCTTTTGGTAGTTTTGAAGCATATAAATTTCCATACCACCAAGTAGTATTCGACGTTTGTTTTTTGATTTCACCAATTTTATCGCCTTTTGCATATTTAGTGTCTTGGATCCATTCTCTATTAGTGACATTTGAGTAAACAAATCCATCTAATTTTAGAATATCTGCTTCAGGATTATTTTTTAAAATATCCTTTGCCGTGGGATTGCCGACACTACCATAATTAGGAGGAAAATTACCGGAAGTAGCCATAAAGGTTAAAACAATGGCAGATATAACTATTCCAATGAATAGGATAATTCTTAACTTCAATTGAATGCTCCCTCCTAGTCCCTCTCTACTATTCAAGCTTTTCTGTTATATAATTTCTTGCCATAAAATAAGCATTTGCTGTAAATAGCTGTGTTTTAATTTCATTTGTAATGATTTGATCTCCAAAATTATTGAATTTAAACAGCTTAACCTTTATTTCTTCTGTATCATCTAAATCTTGCTCATAGGCTTTAAATGCTTCTAGTATTAGATAGGTTCTAACCTTATTATTTTGTGTTGCTGGATTCACCATAAATTCACCTAGGTATATAGGTTTTCTTAATGAAGTATAGCCAGTTTCTTCCTTTACTTCTCTCAATAAACCTTCCTCGTGTGTTTCATTATCTTCTTTTTTACCAGCAGGAACTTCTAAGAAAAAATCTTCGCCTGCATGACGATATTGTTCAACCAAAACCATTTGATTTTCTTTGGTTATTACAACAGCATTTACCCAATCAGAATATTCATTGACATAGTAGTCGTCAATCACGATTCCATTCGGAAGTTCACAGCTATCTTTTCTGATATTACCGAATGGACCTTTATGCAAATACTCTGATTTTAATGTTTTCCACTTCTCCATAGTTAGCCTCCAAAATTCTAAATCTTATTATTAATATTAACATATACTTCCATTCAACTGTTGTCATTTTCAAATAAAAAGACGACCCATTTAGGTCGCCTTATGCACTCCAAAGTCGTTCATAAATTTCTCTCTGCCCTTCAGCATTGATTTTTTGCGTAAGTAAACTACCCAATACATACCCGAGTAATGATAGGAAGACTGGTAATAGAACGGCATGCATGCCAAACGGCTCTGTGTCTATGCTATAGAGAATGATATAACTCGACACCCCAACAAGAATGGAAACAAGCGCCCCATAAGCATTGCCTTTTTTCCAATATAAGCCCAAAATGATTGGCCAAATAAACGCGGCTTCAAGACCTCCAAAGGCAAATAGGTTTAACCAAATTAAGAGACTTGGAGGATCAATGGCCATAAATAACACCAATATTCCAACCGCAGTTGTAACTGTTCCACTTAAGATGCGAATTCGTTTTTCATTTGCGTCAGGTTTTACGTAGTTCATGTAAACATCTTTAACAATTGACGAACTGACGACCAGGAGTAAGGAATCAACCGTAGACATGATGGCCGCTAGTGGTGCAGCCAAGAGAATGCCTGCAATCCAGTTCGGTAATACATCCATGGCAATTAGTGGAATAACCTTATCTGCTTCTTCGATTCCTGGAAGCACAGCCCGGGCAAATACACCTGTTAAATGCATCCCAAGCATGATCATTCCAACCGTTACCGTCCCAATAATGAGTGCCTTGTGCAATGATTTAGAATCTCGATAGGACATAGCCCGAACAGCTACTTGTGGCAAACCAACAACCCCTACACCCACTAAGATCCAGAAAGAGGATATATACAATGGTGTGAGCGAACCATCTGAACCATATGGAGTAAGTAGGTTAGGATTTTCTGCCGCAAGCTCTGACATTATGTTGGAAACTCCGCCCCCTGCCACAATCGTCGCAATTAAAATCACCAACGTACCGACAAACATAATAACACCTTGAATAGCATCAGTCATGACGACGGCTCGAAATCCTCCAAATATTACGTACAATAATAACGTGATAGAAAAAATAAATATGGCAGTTGTATAGGATAGACCTGTAATCGATTCAATCAGTCTTGCGCCACCAACCCATTGAGCAGCCATGGCCGAAAATAGGAAAATGACGATACTGAAAGCACTCAAAATAACAACCCATTTGCTACGATAACGCTCGCTCAAAAAGTCAATAAGAGTTACCGCCTTGATTTTTCTAGCCATAATCGCAAATTTTTTCCCTAGAATAGACAAGGTGAAATAACCCGTAACCAGTTGTGACATCGATAGCAATACCCAGGCTAGTCCAATTGAATAGGCAGCCCCAGGCCCACCTAAGAAGCTGCTTCCACTTCCATAGGTTGCAACCATTGTCATCGCCAGAATAAATCCACCTAGATTACGACTACCTAGAAAATATTCATGTAAATACGAGTGTGTAGTATTTAAATATCTTGACGCGTATAATCCAATAAAAATAATAATGACTAAAAAAATGAGTAAAGGGATAATGACCGGCCAGTTCATGATTCTTCGCTCTCTTTCTCATCATCTAAGGGAATATCCTTGAACCATTTCTTGACTGCAAATATGACAGCAACCGTGATGACAATGTATCCGACTACACAACTATAAAAGAACCACGCCGGTAAACCTAAAATATATGTATAATCCTCAACCGGCTTTGAACCCATACCAAAGGCAAAACCAAACCACCAAATAAAATTAATAACCGCAATCACACAACCAATGATGGCTTCTCGATTGGAAACTTTAAATCTCGGATCCTCTTTAAATTCTTTTGACTCATCCTGCACCTATATCACTCCAATGAAAATCTACATTAGCTTATAATATGACCCCTTCAAAGGTTCCTGTCAATACCTGTTTTCCCTTTTGGTTTGAACATAAGAAAGAGGAATCCGCTCGAATGTAATTTTACACCTACATGATGAGACATCTTGGATACTCCTAACTTATTTTTTGAAAAGTTACCTAGTAATCCCGTAAATACAGGTGTCGGTTAGCGTGCTGCCATCTGCAGATAAATCCTCATTTTTTAAAATTCCTTCTAATTCAAAACCAAGCTTTTCAGGAATTGAACGACTTTTTATGTTAGTAGATTCACACCGAATTTCAAGTCTATTGAACTGTAAATGATACAAAGCAATACTGATTAATTTCTCTACTGCTTCTGTCATATAGCCTTGGCCACTAAAGAGAGTATGAATCCAATACCCAATTTCACACTTTGGAATATCCCAATCAACACTCTCATAGCTAACTCTGCCAATATAATCAGAGGTGTTCTTGTGAAATATTAGAAAGCGGAAACTTTCTCTTTGTAAAAATCGAATGTGCGCTTTCCTTAAATTGACTTCTGTTTGCTCTACAGAAGGTACCTTTTGGGCAAATGGAAGCCAAGCTCTAAGTTCCTCAATAGAATCTCTTATTGCACGGTTCACTACTTTTCCGTCTCCATTTTGGTGTGGAGCTCGTAGAATAAGTCTATCTGTTTCTATCTGTAATGGGACATCAATTAATAATGTATTCAAATTTTTATTCCCCCTATTTATACCACTTAGGTACCTCACATCGAAACTGGTCATGATCTTCCATCACTTCAAGAGAACGTTCTAACATAAACGTATATTGATTTTGACTGATTCTCTTGCCCCAGACTAGAGCAGGTACAATATGTACAGCACTATAAAAATTGTATAGTCTCCAAAAGGATTCATCTATCCTTTTTCCTTCGTGATACCCATCAATAATTCCTTTGGTAAACTCGATGCTAACCTGCTTCGAAAAGAACCCAAGCTTTTGTAAATCATGAATAGGGTCTCCCCAGTCCATCCTCTGAAAATCAATGATACCTGAAAAACGTTTATTGTGAATGACAAGATTTGAGGGATGAAAATCATCGTGTTGAAATCTGTTGGGGCGACCTTTCATGAGTAACTCGTTTTCTCGGATGTAGGATATAATCGTTTCCTTTATGGATTTTGCTAAATCAAGATCCTTGAAGTCAGCTAAATATCGATCATTCTTTTTCTGCTTAACCGAGAACCAGGATGGATAATTTGGAGGAGCTTTTAATTGATGCAGATGTTTAAGCTCTTGTCCAGACGAATAACCAGCTGTATATTGCTCCTTCTCCGTCAAATCCTTTAAAGCCTCCTCCCCATCCTGCCCTGGAATATAGGTAAGAAGCATATAAGACCGATTGATGTCATGCAAGGTTCCAAATTGTATTCCTGCTGGCACAAAACTTGAATAAGTTGATAATGTCTTTATAGTTTCAAATTCTTCTTTTCTTTTATCTTGCTTCTCACTAGAAAACAACCGTAATAGATATTGTTGATCGATGACATATTTCTGGTCATGTGAAAAACCTTTATTAAGCTCAGAGATTTGCTCAGCATTTATCAGATACGGGATTTTCTCTTTTATATGTGATAGACACATACTCTGCCCCCTCTACCGAATCTCTTATAAAAACGGATGAACAATCTATCTAATGATTGACTCCTCATGCTTCAATAGAAACGGATTTTTCTACTTAGTTGTTCTGTCCCGGTATACATACAAAGTAGCTCCATTTAAAAGAATGGTAATAACTAGAAGAACTGCTGAGAAAAAAGCTACTGCACCCATTGTATCCATAAGTGCAGACCAGTCCTCGACCTTTACCTTATGATTAATATAGAAAATTTGAAAACATAATGAAAGAGCACAGGCACCGAGGCTCATAACAGAAAGGGCAACCCAATATCTCTTTTGCTTTTGTTTTTCATATCTAAAGAGATTCATAAATGGAAGAATCCAAGCGAGTAAACCAAGCACAAGACTACCAATATTCAGCAAACCAAACACACCTTTCCTATTTAAAAAAATTACAAAATAAATGAGAGATTAGTTTATTTTCTCATCCTTAGTTTCCGTTTTATTTCATTTCGTAATATTTGCTTTTCATCTTCAACAATACCATCTGAAGATAGCTTACGTGCCGCTATTGGAATAATCCAAGGATCAACTTCTTCATATGTAGTCCCTGTTAATCGTGTATATTCCTCCATAAATTCCTTAATTATTTTTTCTCTAATAAAATCAAATAGCTCCACTGCACTTGTTGGGATATTGGCTGGAAGAACCGCGTATCTGATCATAATGATAAATTCGGCTAAGTCCGCTTCAGGATTACCGTTAGTTGCGTTCATCCAATCAATCAGTACAGCTTCTTCATTACGGATAATTATATTGTTCGGATTCGCATCTCCATGGCAGATTTTATTTTTTTGCGGTAAACCATTTAAAATATCAAGGACATCTTTCTTTTCATCCTTGGTTAAATAATCTATGCTCAGTATTTGTTTTTTCAAAAATTCCCTTTGTTGGGAGGGGATTTCATTATGAGATAGGGAGTTGTTATGAACTTTTCCTAGGATATGAGCAGATAGCTGTACATCATTCAGGTCAAATGTAGTTAGATTCGTGTTTGTTGCTTGAATTAGATGTTCAAAAAAGCGTTCTCTTAACGTTTTTCCATAAATGCGTTCATAGACGATACCCAGACGATGATCCAGCTCTACAAGCTCATATGGCTGAGGAACAGGTAAACCCAGACTCCACATCGTAAGGTTATTCGTAAATTCTCTCTGTAAATCTGTTTCATTGATATTTGATTTTGCCAATTTTACTACTTTTACATCGTTCTCCCATTCAAACACCTCTGCGTTGGCACCTTCACCTATCTTCCGTCCTATTTTCATAGACATTCTCCCTATCTGTTTTATCAAAAACTTCTGTTATAATGGCCATAACTACTAACGAATGAGGTGGTAAATGATGAAAAAACTACTATATAAAGTAACAAGAGCTCTTTGTATAGCAATCTTAGCAATTATGGTTTTTCAAATTCTACTTACCCTAATCATCAATTTAATAAGCGACAACCAACACGAACAAGAACTGGGACAGAGGGACAGGTACATCGTCCCAGTTGATTGATTACAAAAATGGTTTTCTGCTCCAATTGCTCAGTGCTCCCTACACTTTTTTGCAAGCTAACACCAATAGATAATCTAATTATATTTATTAAATTAATGATTTTACCATTGTATAAAAACTACTACCAGGCGGGTAGTCTTTAATTTCACCTACAACATTGATAGGTTGTACAGATTCTGTTTTCCGGGCTTCCTTATGATGGTAGGAATGCTCATTATTAAATTCCTTTATTTTATTGTGTAAAAAGGATGAAAATTTTTCGTTATGCTCCAACACAGTTTTTATTTGATAGTTCATTCTCTTACTCCCCATTTGTTTTACCCGTCAATCTAGGTAAATCAGTTTTCTACTGAATCTTTTTATCATAATATTCCAATATCTTTAGTTAAAGGAATTGAACATTCTCCCTTTTAACTAGTTAACATAATAAATATAGTTACAACAAGATGTTAACATAATATTCCAATAACTACTAATAGAAAAAAATAAAACCAACAATAAGCCAACCAAACATAAAATCTTCCTAGTTACTTTGTTAGTTTTATTGTCATAAATTTTTAAGTCCCTTTAATTAGAAAAATATCCAGAATGTGAGCAATGAAAATACAGTTATTAGGATGACCTTACTTATAATAAATACTTTTCTACTAATTTCTAATTTCTTTTCAACATACCTTATATAACCGATGATCATAAGAAATCTGAATAATGAAAAGGCATAACCTTGAGAGTCGCGGAAAACTGTTAAATACTTCAGAGTTGCCAATCCAATTAGAAGAAGCCAATATACCCAATTGACATGTAGAAGTAGAGATTCTTTTTCTATTCATTCATATTAAGCTCCCCCTAAACTAAATAAAATTCAGTATCAAAAGGGTCGTATTTTGGTGCAATATCCATAATTCCCCAACTTATTAAACCTACATTATATTCTATTGGGCTGATTAGATCTTTCAAGGAGCTCTTTAATCCTGTTTGTTACTTAATACCTCTTCCATTTTCCTCTCTAACTCTTCCATTCTAGCTTCTTGTTTAATAAAAACTGTAATGATTACTGCAATTACGAAAGCAATCAAAATCATTAAGGCCCAAATGTTTTCAACAATTAGACCGAGGAAGAAAAATGAAAATAACCAACATATAACGATACAAGCTAAAAATGTCCCCATAAATTCTTTCAATTTCAAATACCTCTTTCATCATGTCATAATACTAAGTTAATATTCCTGATTAACGATCAACTTTTTTGAGGCTAGAAAGAACTTTCCGCCAATTGAAGCGTCCACCCTTAATTCTTATTTTTCTTCGTTTATGGAATACCGTAATAAAAGCCGAGGATATAACTAAAATAATGCCGAGGATCTGTAAAAGAGCGAGGGAATCCCCAAAAAGAATGACCCCGACTAAAACGGCAACAATCGGTTCCATAGCCCCTAAAATAGCTGCTTTACTAGATTCAATGTATGCCAAACCAAACGTATATAAGGTATAGGCAAGGATCGTTGATATGAGGGCAATACCCAGAACATTTACCCATACATCCACCGTCTGGAAGGCATGTACCTTTTGCCACAATCCACTCGTAGGGAAAATAAACAAGCTCCCCATGAATAGAGCATAAGCTGTGATGGTCAGGAAATTATAATGCCAGCTAATGAATTTTCCGATGATACTATAAAGGGCACAGAAAAAAGCAGATAATAATCCTAGGAAGATGCTGATCATAGGAATGGAGATATTACCTAGTGGGACTAATTGAATAACCAGAGCACACCCAATAACTGTACAGATCAATGAGACGGTTTTTCCTTTTGTAATCCGTTCATTAAAAATAAACTTGGACAAGATGGCAACAAAAACTGGAGATGTATAAAGTAAGACGACGGCTATCGATAACGAGGTTTGCTCCATTACGGTGAAATAACACCAGTTGAATATTACGATACTTACGACCCCTAAGCCGATGAAATGCGGGATGTGCTTTAATTTAATATGAAGATGCTTACGTGAAAATAGAAGCATAAATAAAAATAATATAATACTAGAACTAGTGAGCCGAATACTCACAATTTCCCATGCCGTAAAACCATGCTGGTTCAAGGATTCCACAAATAGCCCCGTTAGCCCCCAAAAGCTTGCTCCTAGAATGGTAATGAGGTACGCAACATAATTTTTCATACTTTCACCTTCATTTCTCTCTATATTCAAAGGCTTCTGTACTATGAGATTAAGTAATGGAATTATAGCACAATTCCAAATATAATCAAATCAGTGGGTCGGAGGGACAGGTTCATTGTCCCAGGTCCAAGTCCCTGATAACCCGATTTTTTCACGCAGATTGGCGCGCTCAAGGACAGCTGCATCATTTGTTTAAAAGGTAGTGTCCTTCAAAATGACTCTCAGGGACAATTTCATCACTATTTTAGATGGTTTTGGCCTTTATACTGACTCTCACGGACATTCATATGCTTTTTGAGATAATATGGTCCTTCATACTGGTATGGGTTCTCCTCCCCTTCACCACTTCACAGGGCGGGGGACAGGGGACCTTTCCCCCCCGTCCCTAATGATCTCGATTAATTAAGTAATCCAATAAATGCTTCATAAAAGCTGTGTTTTTCGGAATCCTTTCTAACGCGTCCGAAGCAAAACAATAATGCTCCCACATCGCTTTCCTTGCGCCTTCTCGACCTAGAATGGAGACAAACGTAGTATTTTGATTTTCTTCATCCTGACCAACAGGCTTTCCTAAGATAATCAAATTGCCCTCGACATCAAGCAAGTCATCCTTAATCTGAAAAGCAATGCCCGCATGATAGGCAAATGTTTTTAAAGCATTCATTTCATCTTCTTCTACATGCGCAAGTATGGCTGGCATAATCAAGGCAGCTTCGAAAGCCATCCCCGTTTTGTAATAAGACATCATATTCAACTGCTCAAGCGTTAATGGTTTCCCCTTGGAACCTAAATCCATTGCCTGCCCCTTACACATTTCCGCTGTGATTCTAGATGAATACTGAATCAAGCTCAGCACGGTTTTCGCATCAAACGCATCAAGAGTTGTCTGTTCCTCAACCGCTTTTTGGGTTAAAAACAGCCCTGTTAATTCTGCGATAGCCGTGTTATACACTTCATGCAGGGTTCGACGACCTCTCCGTATCGCTGCATCATCCTGAGAAGGCAGATCATCGAAAATAAGGGAGGCGTTATGCATATATTCTAAGGATTTTAGTAGAGGGGCGATGGCTGTTTTCTCCAGTCCATACTCATGAACCCCCATAACCCATGTGATGATCGGTCTTAACCTCTTCCCACCACCTTCTAAGCTGTAATTCGCCGCCTCACTTATCGGCTCGCTCATGACAGAATTGGTTTTTGCAATTGATAACAGCTCATTAATCTGCTCGCGTACATTTTCAATCGTATCTAAAAACTCCTGCCGCTCAATTCGTTCATTTTTCAAACCAGTTAGGATATGATCTCGTAGTAATTTATCAAAGAAATCTACATCCTCTGCTTTTCGTACCATCTTTTGTACGAATTTATTCAATTTCGAAATATTAGCTGTAAATAGGTTCATCAGTTCATTGTACATTTGGACGCCCATGCGTTCTTTAAATCTTTTCAACCCATTAATAGCACGATTCAAGATGACTTCACAGGTCTTCGGATCTGAATCATACACGTTATGGATTAAGTTAAAAATGACAGTCCAATACAATTCAAAGGGATTGATCAAGTCTTTGCGTTGATCATGGTATTTTAAAAAGTAAGTATAAGGCGTGACCCGTCCTTCTTTCATGTCATCAAACATATCCGCAAAATCATCAGCCAGTTGATTATAAATACCATAATAAAAGGTTCGACGGTCAAAGCCTTCATCCTCAGGGGCACTTATAACGGAGCGAACGATTAATCGTGAAGAAGAGGATTTGATAATGACTGGAATATAAAGTTCTTCATTGCTGTAATGAGCGTAGGATAAATCCTTGTCACGATCCACCTCCTGTGAATGAAAAAATACATATGCCTGCTCGAAAAAGCTAGTTCTCGTTTCCAGTCGCTGGTGTTTTTTTATATACGTAAATGCCTCTCGCAGCTCTGCGTGTACAAATTGCATCAGATCTTTATTTTCACCTTTCCACTCACCTAAATCTGGTACAGAGCCACTAACCAACGTTGTCCGTATTATATCAGAATACCTTTCCTCCTCTTGATCAGATAAAATATTTGCATCCAGTAAATCATCAATAAACGGATAGGTTAAACCATAAGAATAGCCTAATCTTATGGCAATATCTAATTTTCGAGCACGCTCTTCTGCCGAGACTTGATTACCCAACTCCTCTATTTGGTGCATGATGACCCCAGCAATAAGCTTAATGAGCTTACGTTTGGCTTCTTCAGCATCCATTTCCTTAGGGATTTGCTTGGACACCGTTTTTAGTTTATCAATTAACCAAAACAAAGAAGACTCCACGCCTTCCTTTTGGGCCCATCGATACAAACCGGCCATGCTAAATAGCTCCGACTGATGGTCTGCTTGTTTTAGATAATCTTTTAAACCATTGACTGCATTCTGAATTCTATGCTGTGTATCAGGGAAATTCAAATCTTTGCCCAAATCACGCATAAAAATATAGGAAATGCTCCGGTCTAAATATTGATCAAGTTTGCCGATGTAATCCAGCCATTGGATATAGTGATAATAGCCGCGAGAATTTGCATTGCTCTTCCCTCGTGTGAACCGGTTTAATAAGGAATGGTGTAAATGATCCTGTTTCCAGGTCTGAATATCATGAATCAGTCCTGGTACATAGTCCTTTTGTGTGAGTTTTTGAGAAAGGGAATGGAAATAATCCTTCGCCCTCTGTTCAGCCTGCCCATAACATCCGTCGGCATTTTGTCTTAATTCCTCATTCATTCGGCATAACCTCTACTTTATATTTTCTTCTACATTCTTATACGAGGGAAACTGATAAAATGTTTCAACTACCTAATAAACTTCCAATTTATTATCCCAGTTGATGATCATTTGATGGTTGTTTGCCAATGTAATTTGTAAAGGTTGGATAACGGCTTGTTTGTCTGAAAAAATCCACCTTCTTCCTGGTTGGGTAAGCAAAATATATGCCCCACCCTCCCCAATAAAATTAAGAGATTCGGAATCAATCGGCTCTTCATTACGTTCTGTTAAACCTATTTTATTCAACCTCTCGCCTGCTCCATCCACATCATCTATGACCAAACTCACTTCAGCTATATTCAATATACTAGATATTGAGAACGAGGCTGCACTCTTCCCAGATACTTTCTGTCTAGAAATAAACTCGACAATATTTCCCGCTGGATCATAAAAATATAACGCACGTGCAGATAGGAAATCAAAATGAGCCTCATCTTCACCATCCTCTTCATTTAGCGACACCCTATCCTTCGCCCAACTTTTCGCCTCGTCAAAACGATTGCTCGGAATATTAAACGCAAAATGATAAGTCGGATTTCCGTTCGCAGCTTTTGCAGTAAACTCTAACTCACTAGAGCCAATCGCAATCCGAAACCTATCCTCTTCTTCATTCACAAGCTCAAATCCCAAAACATTCATATAAAACCTTTTCATCTCCAGCAACTCCGCGGTATGTAAAACGACTGATTTAATATCCATTGGCTTCTTCCCATTCACTTAAATACATCTTTTCCTTAAGTCCATTTGGGTTATCGATCTTACAAATCAATTCTAAGCTATTTCCATCTGGGTCATTAAAATGAATTTTCGCATGGGTATAGCCTTCATGAGGTATGACAAACGGCTCAGTTGGCTCAAAACCAAACGCCTTTCGTGGGTGACAGCCCTTACTTTTTAGCCAAGATACAGATTCCTTAAGGTCATTAAACGTAACTTCAAAAGCTATATGTCGAATGGATGGGTGGTAGTCTAGATTTACTTCACTTGCCTCCCATAACCCCAACCAGCTTTTCCCCTTTTCAATCCACAAGAATGCCAACCGATCCGCAACACGATGATCAAACTCAAGACCAAGCCCAACATAAAATTCTATAGAACGTTGAAGATCACTTACAGGTAAATGCGCTTCGTATAATCCTTTAATCATTTTAAAACCTCCTTGAGTCAATCATAATAGAATAATAGTTGAAAGACGACAGAGATTGGTATGAGTTTTTCTACGACTTTAGGCTCAGGTAATCAAGAAAGCTATTTGTAAACATTCAGAAGAAAAGCTTTAACATATAGCCTAAGTAAAGGATTTTGTATAGGGATATATATTGGTAAAAGAAGAGGACCGCCAAAGATTTCATAACGGTCCTTCGCCACGCCTCCCTCCATAATTTTCTTGGAAATTTATAACTTCATCAATAATATTTGAAAAGTTAGTCATTCAAAAGTTTATTCGCAAAGTGTAATGCCTTCTTATCATTTAGTATTTCACCAGGTTTATTACCTTCTCCAAGTACATATCCTTCAAAAGAAATACCTGCAAAATCAAAGATATATTGAAATTGCTGGATCAAAGGTAGCCCTTTAATTTGTGGATTATCCCCACCTACAGCTATCAAGAAGGCACTTTTAGAACTCATCTGGTTCTTAAAGTTGGGAAATTTAGAATCCCTGAATGTTTGTGACCACCTATCAATAAAGTTTTTCATTTGTCCTGTCATGCCAAACCAATAAATGGGGGTAGAGAAAATTATAGTATCATGGGTTAATAATCGTTTGATGATTGAATTATAATTGTCATGAACTTCCTTAAAACCTTCTTGATCATGTCGTAAGTCTTCAATTGGAAGTATATTAAAATCCTTTAAATAAATCCTTTCAACTTGAAAACCCTTAATCGCATGTTCAGTTAGAATTTCGGTATTTCCATTTTCACGTGTTCCCCCGTAAATAACTGCTATACTCATTTTAAACACTCCTAATATTTTTATTTCCTTGATGAAAGGTTGTAATTATCATAAAATGAATACATCAATTAATAAAGATGAATAATTTGATTTAATCAATCGAAAATATCGATTACAGGAAGGTGAAAATGGATACAAAACAGTTACTCACTTTTAAAATAGCGGCAGAAAATTTAAACTTTACTCAAACAGCAAAAAACTTAAACTTTGCACAATCTACTGTCACGGCTAAAATTAAATCTCTTGAGGATGAACTTGATACAAAGTTATTTGAAAGATTAGGAAAGAAGTTATATTTAACGGATGCCGGAAAGCAATTCAAATCATATGCAGATAAGTTATTAACCTTATCTGAAGAAGCCAAATTAATAGCAACAGGAGGTAATGAACCATCTGGCACATTAATTATAGGGGCACAAGAAAGCCAATGTACATATAGGCTTCCTCCTTTACTTAAGGAATTTCAATACCAATTTCCCAATGTTAAATTAATATTTAAACCCGCACATTCAGATGAAATGGCGAAAGAACAATTGCTTAAGGGAAACCTAGATATTGCATTCATTATGGATGAAGTACGGTATAAGGATTCATTAGAAGTAGAACCTTTGGTAAAAGATGAAATGAAGATCGTGGCATCAATTAATCATCGATTAGCCAATAAACCCGAAGTGTATCCTCAAGATCTAAAAGATGAAACACTATTATTAACTGAAAGAGGCTGTTCATACCGTACAATTTTTGAAAATACACTACGTGAATCAGAAATATTTCCTTCCAATAAGATAGAATTTGTGAGTATAGAAGCGATAAAACAATGTGTCATAACGGGAATCGGTATAGCAAAATTACCCTCTTTGGTCGTGAAGGAGGAAATTCAGTCAGGTAGCTTAAAAGCTCTCAATTGGAAACGTAATACTCCTCCTATTTTTACACAAATTGCTTGGCACAAAGATAAATCAATGAGTATTCCCTTAGAATCATTTATAGACTTGTCACGTCAAATGTTAAAAGATAAAAATATATCTTAAGGTTAAAGGTCGATGACATACATAGAGAACTTAGATTATATTTCGCATAGAAAAAGGCATGGGAAAATTTCCCGTGCCTTTTGTTCTATTTCTGCCAAGCTCATTATTCTTTGTTCATCAATATTTACCTCCAACCATCTGCCGCATAAATCAATTACAAAGTATTTAGATCATTGTGTTATACACTAAAATAAAAAATTAGTAATTAACCATACGGCAACATTTATGAAAATGATAAAGAAATATTGTTAAAATATCTAGCTAGCTTTTAGTTCAATAAGCATAAGCTAAACTCCTTCTTGAAGAACTAGCCCAGTAACAGAAAAAGAATACCTTTAAAGAGGTACATGCCAAATCAAATAAAAATCACGATAATCTTACACTTATCTAATTTTTTTTCATAAAATCTTTATAGAGGTGATTAGATTGGCAAGAGTAGCGTATACCGAAAAGGACATTAATTTAATAGCAAGGATGATGAGAGCGGAAGCCGAGGCTGAAGGAAAACTGGGGATGCTCATGGTTGGGAATGTCATTGTAAATCGAACAAATGCTGATTGCTTAGATTTTAAGGATGTAAGATCCATACGTGATGTCATTTTTCAAGTCCAAGGTGGAAATTACTCTTTTGAAGCCGTGCAAAAAGGGAATTTATTTTATAACCCGGCAAGAGAAGTAGAGAAAAAATTAGCACGAAAAGTAGTGAAATTTTGGAGACAACACCCATCTAAATTTGCTTTATGGTACTTTAATCCTTATGGTCAATGTCCTCCAACATGGTACAGTCAACAATTAACGGGACAATATAAACAGCATTGCTATTACGAACCCGTAGCTAATACATGCCCAAGTGCTTATCGATAATAACAAACTCCCTCACACTTTGTGGGGGGATTTGTTTGGCAACATTTAATTATAATCTTCTCTAACTTATTGAACTATAGCACATGTTAGTATCAATTCCCTTGGAAAATCTTTTTCGACCAATAATATAATAGAATAAACAAGAACATCATAATACTTACCCCTATATTATCAACCCACTTAACCTCCTTATCAAAAATTAACTGCCAAATAAAAGATACTAAAAAAAATATTATAGGAAATCTGATACTTTTCCTAAACATATTAATCCACCCCATGCATACACGAAATATTTCTACGTAGTAATTGTTGCATTATCCTTTCTTTGTCTAACGGCACACGTTTAATAATTTCCTCCTTTATGAGGATTAATTAAGTTATTGTAATAGGTTTCAATAAAAGTAAACTTTACTCTTTTTTATGAGTTGTATAGTTATCCACCAAGGCATATACCAAACCAGCCCCCATAAAAACAAGCACTGAGCTTAATTCGCTAAGATTGTAATATTGAACGTGTTCATCCTGAAAACTCAATCTGAAAATCAATCTTCCCATGAAGTATCCAACGGTTAAATAAACCATCATTTTGATTAGCATATTATTAAAATACCTTTGCATGGTAAAGGTTAAAGGAAGCATGAATATCCCGAATACTACACTGCCGCCAATCCCACCATACAGGATTAAGACCAAACCAAAATCAATGTGTTCGGTTGTATGAATTTTACTTCCTTCCATCAACTCTACCAACCATGTCCCTATACCAAATAGGGTGGTAAAACAAATAAA
The DNA here is from genome assembly GCF_009649735.1 of Salinibacillus xinjiangensis. Lineage (GTDB taxonomy): Bacteria > Bacillota > Bacilli > Bacillales > Alkalibacillaceae > Salinibacillus > Salinibacillus xinjiangensis. The sequence continues at coordinate 233,823 of NZ_WJNH01000003.1, read as the reverse complement.
TAGAATCCAATAACGAGTATGTTTTGACTGCAAATAACCACTCCTATATTTATTTACTTTAAACAATTCAATCTATTTAAGTCTTATTTTACCATTAAAAAAACAGTCCAATAGCTTACTTGGACTGCTAGATGCCCCATTAATTGAGACAATCATTCACATAAAACCCGTAAATCTAGACTGAACAAGAGCAGACTGCACATAGTTGATCATGGTAACGAAATCAAACACGGGCAAGTTGACAGCTCGTTGAACAGATGCTGCATATGGGGGAAGACTGCTACATTCTAGTAGAATCAATTTAACGTTTGAATCCTCTTGAACCATTTCTTGAGCTACTTCCACAACTTCCTTTTCGATTAACTCAGGATTAAGGGTGCCGATTTCTTCGTGGGCCGCATTCACGAAATTTTCTTTACCTTCCATACCTTTAACGGCCAGTGGAATGTTAGGATTAATTCCGAGTTTTACGAGCAGTTCATCCTCAAAATCAGAAGCCTTACTACAAATAATGCCGATTTTTTCATCCATTCGTAACATCGATGAAAGAAAAGGTATTTGAAGCAGGCTTGACATGAATACAGGTACTTTTAGCTCATTGGCGATTTCCTGTTGATACATGGCCATGTACCCACAATCAGACGTGATCGCCTTCACTCCTTCATTTACGAGGTTCTGACCTGCCTCGAGAATAGGCTCCAACATGGATTCATCTTTCTCTAGTAATTTATCAAATGTAAACCCCTTAACCGTTTGGTATCTGACAGGAAACGAATAGGTGGTCGCATTCCCCACATCTCCTGGAATAAACGGGGTAAATGTATCTAGTAATAGAATTCCAATTGACTCACCGTAACTGACTTGCCCCTTGTTAGCTTTTAATAACATCCAGCTCTCCCTCTTTAGGTAATTCCTGTTTAAACAAGGTACCTAATCCTTTCTGTGGTGTAAATTGACCTGTTAAGCGTAAGGCTTCCCAAAAGCTCACCTGGTTCGCTGTAAGAACAGGCTTTTGTACGGCTTCTTCCAAATCCTCAATCCATTCAGCAGAATGCAGTGCTGTATCCGGAATAAATAAGGCATCCGCGTCTGGGCAATCATTTTCTACTGCTAGATTGCCTACCTCATCCTTTTGAAGCGTTCCAACCTCTGCTGCTGTGATAATTCCTTTACTGGCAAATTGAATTACTTCAATATCGAAGCTTTCCAAAAGTACCTTAAATAAGAGTGCCACATCTTCTGGATAAGTTGCCGCAAGTGCCACTCGTTTGGCACCTATCGCTTTGGCTGCACGAACAAAAGCTAATGCTGTAGTCGAAGCAGGCACATTTAATTGTTCCTCAAGTGTCGCGATTTGTTCTTTAATTCCCTCTAACCCTCGGACAAAACTGGCACTTGTTGAGGTCCATAGCACCGATTGAACACCTTTCCCAACTAAATGTTTCGTTCCGTCCACAATACGACGGTTACTCCCCATTTCGCTGAGTGCCTCGACTGTGTGAGCGTCTTCATTGAATTCCGTAATAATTAATTCCACATCAACATTCGGGTTAACCATCTTCCCTAAACGTGGATAATCATCCTCTGCTGCATAACCTGGATAAAGAAACCCTACCTTAGGTGAACTCATTTTTGGATTCATTCTACCTCTCCCTCGTGATTTTCTTAAGACTGTTTCAAATTAGCTTTTTTTATTCTAGGGGGTAGGTATAATCGGTGTCAATATGTTCTGAACATTTTAATTTTTATTTTACTTTTTCGTAAAATCATGTCATTATAAAAATCGTTTAGTCATTTTTTAATCGGACGGTATCGAATTCCCAGATAAGGGGTGATGTTCATGGAAACCATCAATACAGATGTACTCATCATTGGTTCTGGTGCTGCAGGTCTTGCAGCAACGGTTTACGCAGCCCAGTCTGGCCAAAACGTATTAGTGATTGACAAAGGTGCAGTTGGCAAAAGTGGTTCTACTACGGGAGCTGTCCAAATTGCTAGTTTAGGTGATTGGTCAGACCCAAGAGACAATGAAGACGCGTACAGAAACGATATAGAGGAAAGTGGACGTGGACTCAGTGATCCGAAACTGACGCAAACCCTTGCCCATGATATTTCGGAACGTTTACAAGACCTCATTAGCTGGGGCTTAAAGCTAGATGTTGATGAGCAAAAGGAAGTTGCGTTATCAGCCACCTCTGGACACAGTCTACCTCGATCCATAAGTGCTAGAAAAGGTAAAACAGGTCTAGGAATTCTTCAAACCCTTATTCGCCTAGTGAAAAAGTCCCGAAATGTAAAGACATGGAGCGATGTGATTACGCTTGAGCTCGTGAAATCTTCCGGTCGGATTTCAGGGGCTATTGTCTATGATTTACGAAACAATCTACCCTATTTCATTGAAAGTACAGCCGTCATTCTAGCAACGGGAGGCATCGGACAGTTATATCCAGTTACTAGTAACCCTGTCCAATCTACTAGCGACGGCTTTGCTCTTGGATTGGGTGTTGGGGCGAATCTAGTCGATATGGAACAGGTTCAATTTTACCCCGTTAGTATGGTTGCACCTCGCTCAATAGCTGGGTTTTGCATTAGTTTTTATCACTACTCAAAGCTTTACAACAGCCTTGGTGAGCGTTTTATGAAAAACTACGAACCCGAAAACATGGAGGATACAACGAGAGATAAGCTAGCCATTGCCATTGCGAATGAAGTGGTAGCTGGTCGCGGTACGCCAAATGGTGGTGTCTACCTCGATGGGACAGAAGCAATCACACAAATCAAAAAGGAATTTCCCCATGAATATGAACTATGTTTGGACCGTGGAATAGATTTAGCCAAACATCGTGCTGAGGTTGGACCTGCAGCTCACTTTATGATGGGCGGAATTCAAATTGACGAACATGCAGCCTCTTCTGTTCCAGGGTTATTTGTGGCGGGAGAAACAGCAGGTGGCCTACATGGCGGGAACCGTCTCGGAAACAACGCCCTATCTGAATGTGTGGTATTTGGGGCAAGAGCAGGAATGGGTGCTGCTGAAATGTCTTTAAAAGGTATGAACTCAGATCATACAGATTTAGAGGAATGGAAGGATAAATGGTCCCCTCTCTTTTCTACTACCAAAGGCAAAATAAGACCCTATCAGCTCAAACAACGCATACAAGAAATTTTAGGAGAGCATGTCGGTGTGATTCGTTCGGACAAAGGTCTTCAACAAGCCAAGGTGCAGCTGAAGGACGTTCAAGCACAGTTGGCTGAGGTTAATATCAAAAAAGATTTCATGTCACGAGAAATTCTTGATTATATTGAAGTTAGACATATGATTCAAACTGCCCAGGCCATTGTTGGTGCAGCATACATGAGAAAGGAAAGTCGAGGGGCACACTACAACACCGACTACCCTTCATTGGCAGCTGAAACACAAAAAACCAATGTTCAGTTTTCGAATGGTGAATTTACATTTCATACTTTCGCCCCTAAAGGAGGAGTTTCTTGATGGCGCAACTTCAAGTGAAAATTCAAAGGACAGAGACAAATACAAAAACTTATGACGTTACCCACAGCCCAGACATGACGGTGCTCGATGTTTTAGAGGAAATTTATCATCACCATGATGAGACCATCGCCTACCGTTTTTCCTGTCGCACGGGGCTGTGTGCCACCTGCATGATGATGATCAACGGAAAACCTAGCCTGAGCTGCATGACGATTGCAGAACCTAATGACGAGGGGTATCTTTTTGTATCTCCCCTTCCTAAAGGAAAAACGATTAAAGACCTTGTGAAGGTACCGGCTAATTAGCTTTATCACAAACAATTGAGAACATTCGATGGGGAACCTTTAAAACATCGCTCGAGTAATTTGTTTTTAATAGGCTTTCTAGCTCAAGATCAAATAAATGCACCTCTTCTGGAGATAAACTTCCCCCAATGGCTGCGTCTGTTCTCATGCGCCCTCTCCATTGTTCATGAGTAAATGTAATATCAATATCAAAAGAAAATGTTTCAACCTTTGAAAATCCAACTTCATAGATTTCTTTTACCCATTCAGGATAAATTCCAGTACGGTTTTGTTTTTTCCATTCAAAGTTAAAGTCAGAAACAAGTCTTTCGGTTTTAGATACGATATTTTCATTAACAGGGATTTGATCAAATTGGGCAATAATTAATTTCCCATCCTTTTTTAGTACACGAAATGCTTCACTACAGGCTTCATAAGTAGGAAGGACTTTCCAACAATGAACTGCTGTTACAAGGTTAAATGACATATCGTCAAAAGGTAGTCCTGATACATCTCCAACTAAATATTCTATATTTAGTTTCTCAACTTGATTTATTTCCTTTGCTTCATTTATAAGTTCTACAGAGTTGTCTAATCCTGTAACCACACAGTCTTGATATGCCAAGTCTCTAGCTGCCAATCCATTTGATGTAGCGATATCTAATACTCTTTGATTCTTTAAAGGAATATTATAATGTTCCTTGAGTTTTTTATAGAATTTGCTAGGATAACCCGAACGATATTTGTTGAAATCCATTGCGACGTTCCCATAGAGATTTTTCATTAATATTGCCTCTCTTTATTGATAGATTTTTACTTCTCGGTGTTATGACCACTTCATATGTTCTCGTTTCAACCCTTCCACTTTCATAACACCACCAACTTTTTTAAGAGTCTGTTTAATAAGGGATAATCTTGAATTACATATCTTTTAACACTTCTAAATTTCTAATAAACAGTATGGTTGTCCAATCCTTATATTCATCAGGAATTGAAACTTCATGTAAAATATTTACCCATTGTGTTGGATTGGAATACGAAAAGAATGATGGATGCATACCTACAAAAAGAAGGTCAGCCATAAAAATAATTTCATCTTCAGGTATATAAAGGAAAGAATCACAAGGTGAATGACCACCTCCAAATGTCAATAGCCTAGCAGTCCGTTTGGTTCCGAAAATAGAAATTTGTTGGAGTAGGTTATTTGCGGTAAGACTAATTCTAAGTCAGGGAGTGAGATTTCAAGCTCTTTTAAAAAATTTATTTCATTCTTTTTCTGAATATCAGGGGAACTTTCATTTTGTTCTGTAAGTGCTTCAATATATTTTTTCACGCCATCAATATCGGCTTTCTGTTCAGAAATACGTTCTGGATGGTTTTCCTTCATTTGTGTCAATGTTGTTTGACTTGAAACTATATTACAATCTTTAAATACTTGGGTACCTCTAATATGATCGCCATGGAAATGACTATTAATTACCCAAGAGACAGGTTGATTCGTAATGTTTTCTGCTATATTTCTTAGATCTTCAGCTGCTTGTTATGTGTTAAAAGTATCAAAAACAAGTGTTTTTCCACCTAAGTCTACGAAACCAGCATTCCCAATTGATCCACCACCGTCTTTTGCGATTGCTGAAAAAAACCCTCACTTACTTTTTCTAGTTTAAAATGTTTGGAAAATAATTCAGTCATTATACTTTCCTCCCTTTTTTAGTCATGAATAATTTCTTTTACCCCTTAATATTTAACAAAAATGTCAGGTTAATTAATTGTAAAATCCGCTGTCAAATAGTACTTATCATAGTCCCCAGCTTTTCTAAAATCAAGTATATCTTTTACAATCCGGTATTCACCCGGATCCAGACTTCCATAGAGCCAATCCCAATCAACTGTCCATTCCTTTACATCTGATGGATCCAAGTTATAGCCAATACTATTAAATCCATAGTTACCATCTAAAGCTATAGGAACTTGATACCAATTTCCCTTGATTTTCTTTTCCAACCAAAACTCTTCACCATAGACGCATTGCTTGTCGGAGTTATTCTCGAAAATGACAGTTAAGCCAGTAGAGGAGACTGCTCCTTCCTTCACAATCATCGTTACTCCATCAAGGTTGTTTACAGTTTCATATTTTGTGTGCTTCCAGTCTGTTGTATCTACGGATTGATTTGATATGCAGCCTGATAAAAGTATCAAACAGAATAGTGAACATAAATATATTATCTTAATGTAATCACCCCGTTAATTTAACTTGAAGAATAGGATTCGCTAACACAAATGAAAACAAACTGATTAAACAAGCCTTCTAATTTACTTGATTAGTATCTGAATCTCATCTTCATTTTCTTCTAGTAAGTTATCCAACAACTTATTGGCTTTTTCGGTATATCCTTCACCAATATCCTTTGGTTTACCTAGCATCTCTTCAATGTAGGCTGTAACGTAAACACTCGTTTCCTGAGTTTTTTCGTAATGTTTTTCAAAATATTCTTCTGGATCCAATCCAAGTTTAGCAGACTGAGCATCTGCAAATTCGCGAGCTGCATTTGCATATTCAGAATCATCGTCCTCAGCAGGATAAGTACCCACTATACTTTTCGTTTCTTGTATTTCTTGCAGCTCTTGTGACACATCAAGATTTAAGTTTTTCACTTCTTGCTCGGCTAATTTTGCCTTAATCGTACCATCTAGAAATTCAAATAATTTATCATCAGGATATAAAAAACGTAAATCACCAACCGTTATTTCTTCTCCTCTTACGATGGCCGCAACATCAGTGTCATCATAATCTGATATCTCACTATCATTACATCCGAGTATAAAAAACATAGAAACTAGAAATATAAAAACAAGCACTCTCTTCATTTTTATCCCCCTATTAAACCATCTGGTCCTTTTGCTTTACTTCAACCAAAAAGAGCATTAACCCTTCTTCCAAAAAAGCACTCATTGCTAAAATAAAAAAAGGAAAACTAGTACTAATTTACAAAATCCTACAAATGTACCCCATGATTTTTGATAGGATAAGTATTAGAAAGGAGTGAACCAGGTGTATCGAAAAATTGTAGCCTTTATGTTTACAATAAGTGCTTTGGCAATCGGATATCTCATTTTTTCCATCGTATCGGATGCAAAAGTAATTCAAGAAATAAGACAAAAGGAAGCAATAGAAAACAAGGTATATCAACCCCAACCTATTCCTGAAGTAACGAATAAAGAATCGACTACCTTTCATTCGATTCCATCCGAAGAACAATTTCAAAAGATGCTACATGAGATTTCACATCAGAAAGTTTCTGCTGCCGATAAACAAGGACATTTCCACTTGCCTATTTCAGATAAAGTAGTGGACCAATTAACATACATTTTAGATAACAAGAAAAATTTTGAACACCATGACACATATCGAAAAATAGTTGCCGACATGAAATGGGAAGTGGATAAAAATTGGGTTGACTATCACAATTCTCTTAATGAATGGCTTGGATATCCAGATGATAACGCAACAGGAATAATGACAGACTCAGAGCAAAATGCTTATATAAACGAGTTTGTAAACGACAATTCATATGGAACAAAAGAAGAAACCACAAACAAGAAATTTAAAGGGAATTTTACGAATGCGGAATCTCAAGTGTTATCCATTGGCGATACAGTTCAATTTGAGGAAATGAAAGTGAAATTACGAACTGTTTCTTATGTAAATGGCAATGAGTTTACCCGGCCACAACATGATGATTTTGTTACTCTACTCGTAACGATCAAAAACACAAGCAACAAAGTCATCAACATCCATCCTGTAGCACAGATGGATTTATTCGATAGTGAATCCTACAAGCAACCGCACACCTATATGTTGAAAGGTAACGATAGTTTGCACCAAGTTTTAAAACCAGAACAAAAGATTTACGGAAAAGTGATATTTGATGCTCATGATTCCGAGTTTTATCAATTTGTGATGGAAGATGTGATTCACCGTACACAAGCAGTCTGGCATATACCGAATGATGAGATATATCCAAAATAATCATTCGGTATATTTTTATGTCTAAAATGATTCAATCAGTTAAATGATGCAGAAGTTGAGCACAACACATATTAATTATTCTAATCATTAATAAACTAATATTTAGTTCATACTTTCTATAAGTTCTTCCATAAAATCAAAAGCATACTCTTGTCGAAATTCTTTGTCTTTATTCATTTCAAAAGCCAAACCATAGACAACCTCATCAGATGGGATATATACATTTAACCGATGAAATTGGGCAAATTTATCTTCATAGTAATATATCTTTCTATTTTTGACTTCCTTCGTGTTAAATGTGGGATCATCGAAGTTTATATTAGCTTCATCTGATCGTTCAATGGAGATACCTATCATTCTCTCCCCTTTGTATGGCCCAAAGATAAAATCCTTCTCTATAGCTGTATAAACAGAAGGATCATCAGGGTCAAGTAATTCCTTTTCGCCCTCCACTTTGCTATAAATCAAGCTTGCATTGATCACCTTTCCATCATTTGTGCGGACGTAAAAAGCAGATGTCAATGGGTATGGTTCATAAGGAATGAGTGAAATATCCGCGTTTAATTCTTCGCTGATAGCCTTTTGTAATTCACCAAAAGGACTTTCTTCTGATATTCCACCTGTGTCACTCGAACAACCCAGCAACAATAATACCCCTATTAAAACAAAGGCTAACTTTTTAATGATAAGAGCCCCCCTTTATCGGACATTTTTGCCAACATTTTCACAACTTAATTTTAACATAATATTCCATGTAGCTCACAAAAAAATAGACCATCAGCGATGATCTTCTTGTCCAAATCTCCTCTTCCTTTTAATGGCTATACACACTCATCTTCATTTTCCTCTCCCCACTTGATACCAGACTTACCCATATAAAATAAGACACCGGCAGTTGCTAAAACATACGCTATTGTTAAAATAGATCCCAAAATTAACCTCCTGATGACTTCATCTTTTTATGAGAAAAGAGTTGAGCCCATTTTAAAATAGACATGTAACTATTTCCTTCTATATTCATACCATTATATGGAATGCTATAAAGGAGGAAATCGAATGCATCAACATGAAATAATAAAAAGAAGAGATTTCTATTTGAAAAAAATGCAGGAAGCACAAGCTCACTATAATCATTGTTACCATTCATTTATGTACTTTAATCAATTGGCGTCTCAACCATATTTACAATTCAACCCTTATACTCAAGTCAATCCTCACCTAGAGGTAAACCCGCAAACCCAGATTAATCCGAACTTAGAAGTAAATCCGCAAACTCAAGTTAATCCAAATGTTGAAGTAAGTCCAGAGACAAGTGCATATTTTAACTTTGACCCAGATTTCAACTTAAATGTCGGTAATAACTGGAAATAAACCTTATGAGCCAACAAAATGTGTTGGCTCTATTCATTAATCATCATTTCCTCCAAAAAGGTTATTTTTTTAAAATCCTTATTATTGTTTTGGTCCGCTCGATATCTATCTTTAGATGAAGACTTGTAAACTCTTAAATATTGCTCCGGATTTAGTAAATAATATTTTACATCTCCCCATTGATGCATTTCTAAATCCTCTAATTGTACACCAGCGAAATCTGGTAAAGTGTCAATAATTCCAAACTCAACGGATAACCCGTCCTTACAAAACTCGTGTTCATGCAAATCGATTAACCTATATTCCATCGAATTCATAATTTGCACGATATCTTCCCAATTATATATGGATAATTCAGGCGGTACTTCCCATCCTCTGTGATCACCAGGTACATGAATATCTAAATCTTGAGCATCCCAATCTTTTCCTGTAATAATTTCTAAACCAACTGATCCCATTAACAAAGGTATGATTTCGTTGTCATTTAACTTTTTAGCTATTTTAATAAATTCATCAAATTTGTCCTTATTCATTTATTTCTCCTTTATAGGTAGTGACTTCTAAAACATATCAACTAACTCTTCCACTTTTTCAATATAATAATCATATTTCTCGACCTCGCCAAAGCCATACTTGGCATACACAAACGGAATTCCTGCATAGTGAGCTGCCTTTTGATCACCGTCCGTATCCCCCACATAAACCGGGGTCTTTAATTCATTTCGTTCCATTACAAGTTTAATATTTTCTCCTTTTGACAAACCTGTTCTTCCTGGGTTTTCAAAATCGACAAAGTATCGACCTAATTGGTGATACGTAAAGAACGCTTCAATGTACCCTGCCTGACAATTACTCACGATAAAGAGCTTATAATCTCTTGATAATTTCTCTAACACTTTATTAAGGTTTTCGTATAACTGACCACCTCTTTTTTCTATGTATTGAATTTCAACTTCAAAGCATTTTTGTAAAACCGCTTTTCCATCCTCCTCACTGATGTTAGGAAACAGTTTGCGACTTATATCATCAGCTTGTAGCCCCATTGTTGCTTTTAAATCCTCAACCGTTATTTCCTCAAGCTCCTCATATTGCTTAATAACTTGGTTGCAAGCCTTCACTACTGCTTCTCTTGAGTCCCATAATGTTCCATCTAAATCAAAGATTATACTATCCATCTATTTCTCTCCTCAAATCTTAATATAGTCTTGATGCTCCATCTCCAACAAGTCTACCAAAATAGTACAAATCCACCAATTATGCTTGGACTAGGTAAGTAAACATTCCTTTTTCTAACTGGTTTCATATATAGATATTACAAATAATGTTAGGAGATGCATTCAAATGAAGGAAATGTACGTCTGTGTTTTTCCAGGTTACAGGTGGTGCGGACCAGGCTGTAGCGGTCCCGGTGCACCAATCAATGATGTAGACGCTTGCTGCAAGAGGCACGATTTTTGTTTAAAACGAGGGAGAAGCTTTTGTGAATGTGACCGTGAAATGATGAAATGCCTACGTAACAAAAAGAGCCTATCAACAAAAAAAGGTAGAGTTGCTGCATTGATGTATATCTATTTTATTTTACAATCACTGATTACTTGCTCTGTAACAAGGTAGAATTAAAATTCTTCAAAAAAAGGATGTAGATTCGCATTTAAGCAATACTCTATTCTTTGTCTAAAGTTTTTCCAAGTAACCATCTCTAGGGCGTCCTTTATAGGAAAAAAGCCTACTTCTAAACTTTCAGTACTCGTAGTAGGTTTTCCGTCAATCGGGATTGCTAAAAACAAAGTATTGCAGATTGAACCACTTACATTTTGGAAAATACCACAAAACTTTTGAATCTCTACATCTATACCTGTTTCTTCCTTTGTTTCTCTAATTGCAGCTTCCCTTAATGATTCCCCAACCTCAACTTGTCCACCTGGCATTTCCCAGCCCCTACGAGGACCTTTAATCAGTAAAATTTCACCTTTATCGTTAAGGACAATCGTGGCTGCTGAAACAATGTGCTTTGGTACCGTCATGATTTATAACTCCTTATTTATAACTCCTTATTTATAAATATATCTCACTAATATAATTTCAACACTTGAATCGACAATCCTTATTTGACCTAACATTGACCAAAATAAAGCTAAACTTCCAATGAAACACCCCGTATACTAAGTTTGAGGGCTGAAACTTCATTTTTCGTCGGTCAAACGTGAAGTATGCTCTAGCAAATTTCAAATTTACTACCATGCTATTTTCCACATCTTTCATTATGATAGACCTAACGTCGTTAAGTGACGAAATAACCCTGTCGGAAGGAAGTAAATCGATGAATTATATTAAAGAAATCAAAGCCTTTTACACGCAAATCCAAACGAACCCAATATCCCACAATGCGAACAGCCTTTGGCATGCACTCATGCATGTGAACAATCTTACCGGGTGGAAACCACAATTTACGGTAGCTCAATCTGTTTTACAATCCAATTCTGGGTTAAGTAAAACTTCATTTAAACGGGCTAGAAATGAATTAGTCGAAAAAGGCTATATTCACTATCGAACTCGGGGCGGAAATCGAGCTCCTGAAATATCAAATGGTCAGTTTGTTGTCCATTATGGACTACAATAAGACCCACAATCCGGACCCATTATTAAACATAAACAAAACAGAAACAAAACAATCATACAGCTATACGCACGCCGGGAATTCATTTTTCAAAGTAAAATTTTCATGAAACCACCCCCTACCTGTTGGACGAGCTCAAAAACTGGATTTCTGAATTTGGCGATGAGTTAGTGATTGAAGCGATGAAAAAAGCACTCGAGCGGAACAAAATAAGCTGGGGTTATGTAAAAGGCATCTTACAAAGCTGGGCGAATAAAGGTGTGACAAGTGTGGAGAGGGCCAAAGCAGAGGTCCTTTCATTTCAAAAACAGAATCCAAAGCGCTCACGAAGCCATCCCTATAAACAAGAAGTATTAACAGGCTGGTTTGATCAAGAGGATAGGAAGAAGCCTAAAGTAGATGCGCCCCAACATGATTATGAGCATGAGAAACAAGAGCTTGCTGGAATCTTGGATAAATATAAAAAGACCTCCCTTGTCCCCGTTCAATTGGGGGTATAGGAATTTAGATTGTGTGGGGCTGAAAACAAGAATTGCACCTTTATCCATCGCATTGATTAGATCTTTATCTTATTCTTTTTGTTAATTGTTAACTAGATTACGTGAATTGAACCTGAAATAAAGTGAATTGCTCATTTGAATACTGGATTGTCATTTAAAATAAACTAGTGTATCCGAAATTTGTAGATTAACCAATAAAATTAACCGCATGTCATTCGGTAGTATAAAAATTCATTTTCATAGACACCTCTTCCCCACTTCTCACGATTATAGAAGTGAAAGGAGGTGATCGACCATGGCAATGGCGCAACCACTTCGATCCTCATTAAAGCTGATTTTCGAAACAGGTGTTGGGGATGATGGAAACATGGAGTACAAGAGTAAGAGCTTCAACAATGTCAAAACAGATGCCACTCCAGATCAGTTAATGGCAATCACAAATGCCGTGACACCACTGCAACAGTTGGCTCTATATGAGGTCCAACGTAACGATTCAGCTATTATCTTAGAGTAGTGAGTGGCACGATTTCAAATGGAAAGGAGGTTAGAACATGGCCAAAACACTAGAATTAAAGTTTACAAACCAGGAAAATAAAACCGTTACGTATTCTTTTGACAACCCAGTAGAACCTGCTGACCCAGCTGTCATTAATGCAGCTATGGACGAGATTATTGCCCAGAATGCTTTTGCATCATCTGGCGGTGACTTAGTCGGGAAAAAGAGTGCACGTATTGTAGAGCGAAATGTAACGGAAATTGAGCTGTAATAGACTTGGGGAGCGAAATCATTATCGCTCCCCTTTTTTCAAACAAACGTTTGATTGAAAAATGTCGAAAAATAATAATCTAGGAGGTGAAATACATGGAAGAGTGGATCAACTGGGTTCCACAGGTTGGATTTCCAGTAGTGGTAACCTTTTATTTATTACATCGAATTGAGGGAAAGCTCGACCTTCTCAACGATTCAATCTTGGCATTGCCAAATAAGATGAAGGAATAAGCAAAGGGAGCTTTGAGTATGCACAAGGCATGTCAAAGCTCCATCAAATACATTTATGAACTAAAATATGTTCGAGGTAAATGATTTACTTCGTTTGCAACACGAATTCCTGATTCAATTGCACCTTGGATCCATGCGTGAGTAGTTGAGGTATGCTCTCCTGCAAAATGAACCCTTCCTTCTGGTGAGGATATATGAGGGGTTAACTCGGTTACTTGACCAGGCTTAAACATGGTAAAAGCCCCAGCAGTGTATGGATATCTGATCCAACTGTGACTTACTCCTCCTTGAAAATCCTGATACACTTGATCTCCATGAATAGTCGCTAAATTTCTTAATACATATTCAAAGCGTCTATCATCCTCCAAGCTATCCCAAGGAACAGCATCATCCTCCCAAGTATAACTTCCTAAGATAACACCTGAAGAGTCTGAACCGATATCATGGCTTGGGTACTGAACATATTTGATAGGGAGATCTGTTACGGTTTGCCCCCCTATAAGCCCTTGCTTTTCCCAGAATCTATTTTTAAATTGTATTCCAGTCTTTGTAGAACCGGCATAGTTTGTCTCCCTAATCGCCTTCCATTTGTTCTCTGAAAACGAGTCTCGAGGTTCAATTTCAACAAATTGTAATACTGAAAATGGGATGGTTACAATGACAAGGTCACCCGTAATCTGAGTCGGCTCTAAGACTTTATGGACAGCATGAACTGTTACATGGTTATCGTGCTGTACAATTTTCTTTACATACTGACTAAAATAAATGTCATCCTGTAATTGATCCATAAATGCTCTAGGAAGCTTGTCGTTACCACCTGTGATTTCATAAAACGTAATGTCAGGTTTGAATAAAATCAACAGTTCACGTAATTGCTCTAAAAACGATAGCTCAATTAACCCCTCAAGTGTAAGGAGTACTTTAATCATCTCAATTGCACCTGGTGATAACGCAACGCCATATGGATTATATCTCAAATAAAAATCCATCGAATACTTATCAAATTCACTGATAATCCAAGGCCAGTATTTCTTTGGGTCTTGTTCAATTAATTCGGTAATGGGCTTAATGGCCGATTGTAGTAATTCAGCAGCCGTTTTTCCTCTTTCATGGGGGTAAACGGGAAAATTCAAAATATCTGGGTTCTGTTCATATGTCTTTCTCAGAACTTTTTTCCCTTTCACATAGATGATATCGTTTGGAGTCGTATTAATAAACTCATGCGTGGGGAGCTTGAACTTTTTTATGTATTCCATAGTCAGGGAATGAGAATCGGGAATTCGCATGGCACCAGCCTCAAAGTATTGATCCTCCTTAAAGTTACCCCTTATCGTATAAATTCGTCCCCCTACCCGATCAGCTGCTTCAAGAATGGTAACATCGTGTCCTGCTTGCTTGAGCAGGGATGCTGATACTAGTCCTGCCATTCCTGCACCCAAAACAATGATTTTCTTAGGTACTTCCGTTTTTACAAGCCCATTTCGTATTATGGAGAGCATTTTTTCTTCGGGAATCTGAGGAAATACGTAATTCACATAGTTTCCCCCTTACTGAATGGATGAATTCTATTAAACATATTCAGTAAGCAGGTTGTACTATGAAAAAACAATCGACACAACTAAAATAACGTGTAAAACAATTTTAATCTCTGAACGATTCTTTTCATATCTTGTGCAAATTCTACCTCTCCTTTTCTTTTAATCTGTTATATCAAGTAATTCTCTTATTATATACCTTTTTCCTTCCAATTTATTCAAAAAGGAGCTTATCCTTCTTGTAGATAAGCCCCTTTTATCCTATAACAGGAAATCGTTTTTTCGATAATAAGTCATCTATAAGCATCTTGTGTTCACTAAATATATTCTCCGGAAGTTCACTAAGCGAATAAAATCTAATCTGAAGAGACTCCTCGTTACTTTCCACTAACTTCCCCGTATACTGTTTGCAAATAAATGATATTAAAACAGGTGATACTTGGTCGCCGTTTGGAAATGTCTTATCATATTGAGGGCCCGAATAAATCCCAAATAACTCAAGTTCATCTAATGTAAGTCCCGTCTCTTCGTAAACTTCTCTTCTAGCTGCATCGTGTACGCTTTCTCCTAATTCCATAAAACCGCCAGGTAATCCCCACTTACCATTATCTGAACGTTTTTGCAACAGCACTCGATTTTTCATTATCAAAGACGAATGCTACGGCAACAACCATAATAACTTTCTCGTTTCCTACCATAGACCTTAAATGCTGTATGTAATCCATTTCATCTATCTTCTCATATTAGCAATCTTCTACAAGACCTTACTCCTGAAAGGTTTTCCTGAATCCATAAAAGGCACGAAAACCCATTCCTTCATAAAATGACCGCGAAGTACGATTAGCAAGTAATTCAATCCTTGTGTTCGGATATTTATTATGTACGTAGTGAAGAATTTCTTTTCCTGCCCCTAATCCCCTATACTTTCTATCAATTAATAATTCACAAATAAATAGACTTATACGAGTATCAGTAATTCCTCTTACATAGCCAATGACACCATGTCCCTCGACTTCAGCAACATAGGCTACATTTGAATGTTCCCACGCTTTCTTTGTATTGAAGTAATTCTCTACTAAAGTAGTCCATCCCTCTGCTTTGTTTAAATCTTGTATTTTATTAAAGTCTTTTTCTTCATATGGTCGAATAAGTATTCTTTCCGTAGCTTTCAAATTTATTTCCATAAAAAAATTCCTTTCTTGAAATTACTCGGAAACAACTCTAACATTTTTTATATTTCCTGTACTTCCAATGCCATCTTCAAATACTCCACAAATAGTTTTGACTGCTTTTCAATCTGCACCTCATCCTCAGGCAAAATGGCATCATCAAGTGCCAGTCCATCGATGAATGTGATGATTGATTTGGCGAGCAATTCATGGTCATGCCGATCACTGAATTCACCTGCATCCTGGCCAGCTTTAATAACATCCGCATAAAGACGGACCCCGAGCTTATAGCGTTTCTGTCCATAAGCCCGTCGTCTGTCATCATTCCTGCCTGTAATAAAGAATTCTAGCTTACTCGCGGCAAGCGGATCCATTTTGGCATCGGGATTTCGACTCTTGCCGAACATCATTTCCATTAGCAACCCCCAGTGGGAATCAGACGATTTCATTAATTGCTCAATATTCGTTGCTTCCTCATGAAGACCCTCTTCCAACAAAGCTTCAAAAAGGTCTTCTTTATTGGCAAAATACTGGTAAAGCCCGCCACGGCTAACACCAGCCGCTTCCATTATGTGCTTCATTGTGGTATTTTCATAGCCTTTTTCCATAAAAACATTTGTCGCAGCGTTCAGAATATCAGCCCGTCGTCGCTGCAGATGTTCTTCGCTCACCCGTGGTGCCATGCTTATTCCCCCGATTCACTTTTTTCTTGGTAAATACTCCAATTATAGATACTAGCACCAGCAGCCCTGACGTGATTGTGAAGGTTGGGATAATCCCAATGACCGTAGCCAGCCAACCACCGAGTAAGGGACCGATGATGGTTGCAGTTGTCATGACACTATTAATTACACCAAATACACGCCCCGTCATATTCACGGATGTTTCCACCTGTGCCGTCGCCTGGAATGGAACAAAAATTAGACTGGCTGAAAAACCGCCTGTAAATCCCAATGCCGGTCCCCATATGATCGAATAGCCAATATCATAATGGGTTAACACTCCCATCAAACCAAAACTTAGCCCAATCCCACAGACACCAAATAACATAACCGGATACGCACGATAGTCAGTTTTTTTGGCAAGTAGAAGACCCGCGAAAAACATACCTAGGCCAGAACCAGTGACAAGATAACCGAACAAATCAGGCGATGCGTTGGTCAGTTCACGCAGCAAAACGATGATCTGTGAGTCAGCCAGCTGTAGGATTAGTAGACTTATCCCGGTAAGTAGTAGTCCAATCACCATGAAGCGGCTTGATTTAATATGTGATAGCCCCTCGACGAACTCTCTTTTGAAAGATTCCTTCTCTCCGCTCGTTTCTTTCTCCACAGCCTCTACTTTTACAGCGTTAGGCAGGAAAAACAATAGAAAGGCAGATATCACAAATGTAGCTGAATCGATGAAAAATACCTTTTGTGCGCCGAAAGCAGCCACTAGGACCCCACTAATCAGTGGACCAAGAATTTTCGTCGAGGAATCAATCATCGAGGTGATGGACATTGCACCCTTCATATCATCTTCAGAAACAACTTCCTTTAATTTTCCGTTTTTAGCTGGAATAAACACAGCTGAAAACAGTCCAACCGTGAACAACGTGACATACACCATCCAGATTTCAGTGGCGACTGTCAAAAAAAGAATTAACCCTGCCCGCACAACGTCCGAGATTATCATGATCGTTTTCCGACTGAAACGATCCGCCACAATGCCGGCAACCGGACCAAGTAAAGCCATTGGCACTGCCAGACAAAGAATAATGAACGAAACCTCCATAGGTGAGGCATTCCATTTCAGTCCTACAAGTGTAATAATCGCCACAATACTGAGCCAGTCACCAATACTTGAGATTGCCTGCGCACTCATCAGTGTCACATACCCTTTGTTCTTCGCCAGCCTTTTCATACCGATCTCCTCTTTTCTAAAACGACACCATTGTCGTTTATGGTAATTTCATTATACCGACACCGGTGTCGTTTTACAACTGTTTTTTTATTATTTTTAAAGTTGGGCTTGTGTTGAGGTGAAAATCGTGGTTTGAGATCAGTACTAGGGTTAGACGGCACCACACTCCAAATAATTATTGTTTCTTAAACTATTCTCTCCATATAGTTAAAGGAACCGCTGTATTGACAATCCCCTAGTTGAGTTAAAGTACCCTTTTGTTGAAAAAATGACTTCATATCTTCCTAGAATATCTTAATTTAATATATGATGGATCCTCTTCTGGAACTTTTTCATATTGAAATTTGAAACCTTTAGCTTCATAAAAAGGAATTCCTTTCATATTTCCTTTTTGAACAGACACCCATTGCTCTTTAGCTCCATATTCATCTTTCTGTTGTTTCGTAACAGCATCCAACAATTTTGTGCCAATCCCTTCATTTCTTCTTGTAGGGTCAATGTATATAATGAATAATTCTCCTACCTCTTCATCTATCATTCCTCCGCCTGCTGCACCAACTACTTTTCCGTTCTCAACTGCTACAAAATACCCACCCCAATCACGATTAAATTCTGTTACTTCCCTTTATATTCTCTAGTGATTATAAAAATCTTGTATCACTTTTTCAATCCACTCTTTTGAGTGACTTTCCCCATATGTCGCCCAATATCCCCTAATACATACACTTGAAATTCCTTCAACGTGGCTTTCATTAGCCTTCAAAATTTTTACCATATTTTCTCCTTTTTCCCTTTTTAATTTATCTTTAAATGCTCAATATTTTCTAAAATAGATTTTAACATAATATTCCAAATAATTATAGATGACCAAAATGTAGATCGCTTTGTTAAACTTTACCACCCGTTTGTTTAACTAAGATATAACAATACGATATTTTTTTATTACAAATGTCGAGTACTTTTATATTTGCTTTGCTATTATGTATTCATGGAAGGAGGGGATATAGTGTTAAAAGAACTAAACCAAGTAATTGACTATATTGAAGTTCATTTAACCAATGACCTGACTCTTGAAAACATTTCTGAATATGCGGGAGTTTCGGACTATCATTTTAGAACCGTATTTTATCATCTTTCGGGTTTGACGCTACATGAGTATGTTAAAAACAGGAAACTATCTGAAGCAAATAAGGATTTATTGAGTGGAGAAACGGTTACGGATGTTGCTTTTAAATATGGCTATCAGTCAGTCGACGGTTTTACACGGGCATTTAAAAAGTGGTGTGGTTTTTTACCCTCAGACGTAATAAAAAAAGGGCTAAGCAAATCTTATCCTAAACTTTCATTCGTCATTACTGTTAAAGGAGGAATTTCTATGGAATTTAGAATTGAGGACAAACCAGCGTTTAATCTAGTTGGTGTTAGTAAACGTGTTCCAATGCAATTTGAAGGTGTAAATAACGAGATTGTAATACTTGCAAAAAGCATAACGGAAGAACAAAGAGAAGAAATGCACTCTCTTCAAAATATAGAACCCTATGAAATTGTTAATGCTTCTTATAATGCTGACGAAAATTTCCTAAAGGAAGAAGGAGATTTAACTCACTTGATCGGTGTTTTAACGACAGAAACTCAAGTAAGTGATCGATTAGATAAAGTACCAGTCGAAGCATGCACTTGGGCAATATTTCCAAACGAAGGACCATTTCCATCAACGTTACAAGAAACAATGGCAAAAACATATTCTGAATGGCTTCCTTCTTCCAATTATGAAATAATCAATGCTCCTTCTTTTTCATTTACTAAAATGGATCATCATAAAAATAACTATGCCTATAGTGAAATTTGGATTCCTGTTCGGAGTAAGTAATAACACATGTAAGAAGAGCAACGCTGATAATTGGGCGTTGCTTTTTATATTTACCTCGTTAGCTTTAATTTCTGTGAATATCTTTATTTTGTATTTCTATAAATTCCTCTAAATTTGGAGATTGATTATATTTGATTGCTGCTTGCCTATCCTTTTTAATAATGGCCTTTGATAAATCAATGTTATTTATGCTCGCGATGGCCACAGCATAGTGTATAACATCAACTAATTCTTTTTCTAAGGAAGTATCTCCTGTATTTTCCTTTCTCCCTTCTAATTGGTTTAGTACCTCTGCTACTTCGCCAATTTCTTCTACTAGTTTCAAAAACAAAGCAGAAGATGTGCTTCCTTCTTTGTATTGTAATGCTAGATAGCGCTGTAACTCATGAATTGATAATTGCTTCATAATGGGACCCCTCTTTTATTACAATAAATGATCTTTAACATAGTTCACTTGCTCTATCATATGCCCAATATTTCCTTCGCCTGCATAGGAAGACATATCAAAAAAGTTATTATCTAAATCTGACCAATACAGAATGTTTTCATCACCAGAAACCGATACTTCTCGCTTTAATCTACCAACATATACTTCAACGTAACAGTCCTGAAGATAGTATGTAAAATCCATTAAATGATGAAGTTTTATATCTTCTTTGGAAATGTTAGTTTCTTCAAGAAGTTCTCTATAAGCAGCTTCAATACCTGTTTCTCCATTTTCGATTTTCCCACCAACTAAATTACTTAATCCCTTATATGGGTTCTTCAACCTTTCACACATCAACAACTTGTCCTTATCTTTGTTATAAACCATTAACACATTATTACCTTGCATTACATCACCTCCTTATTTGAGAAGCTTAGATTTAATCACTACCATAGCTTCCCACTCTTTTCTCAATATCCCCATCTTTATTGCATCAAAATATTCACCATTAACCATTCTAGCTTCTCTTATTCTCGCTTCTTCTTTCATTCCCAATTTGTCTGCAACTTTTGTCATTCTTGCGTTTCCTGACCATGTTGACATACCTAATCTATGGATATCAGTGGAGGTGAAAAGGAAATCAATCTACATTTTATATGCTTCTGTACCGAAGCCACCGTTCCAAAAATTACTGTCATAAATCACAATTCCTGTTTCAAGCCAGTTTGTGTTTTGAACTACCCAATAGGACCCAACGTATCCGATTGTTTTTCCTTCGCATTTTATAACAAGAGAAGAAGGGATGTCTGGAAAAATTTCATTATCCCAATCTTTTCTATAGCTTAATATCTTTATTATAAAATTTAACATAACATTCAAACTATCGTCTGGTTTAACTCTTGCACCCGTTTGTTGAAATAAGTATTTAAAGTTCTTTATGTAAAATAAATAATTCTCCTTTTCGTCCCATAACTCTTACACCCTTATCTACAAAGCCGCCTTTTTTATATACGTGTTGTGCAATTTTATTTTTATGATTAACTGCTAATATAATCTCGCTTTTACTTGGGAATTCTCTTTTTACAAAAGAGTCTAATACTATCAGTGATTCTTTAGCAATCCCTTTACCTTGAAACTTTGAATTAACAGAATATCCTCTTAATAAAATTGCATCTTTGTTATCACTATATGCCTTTACTCCTTCCCAACCATGTAAAATAAAAAAGCCTGCTGGCACCCCATTATATAGGATTACAACAGGGTATCTTGTACCGTCTTCTTCACATTGTAAAAGCGCTTTTAAAGGTACGGGGGCATATCTGCTTTGCTCTTCGGATAAATGATAGTCACTTAAATTTGATTTATACTCCTCTTTGTAAAAATCGAGAGTAACAGAAATTGTACTATTGGTAGACATTAATCATACTCCTATCGACTTATCGAATAATTTTTGTTTAAATTATATTTTCGTTACTATCTTCTTCAAAAATAGAATGGATGTAATTCAAAACCAATCTCATCCCACTTTTGTTATTTTGTTGAAAAGTTTATTGAACATCAATTATGCTTTTTAGCATTTTTGTAGCTTCTGAAGAAACAGTAAATCCATTCTTCTCGTCTCCAATATACATAAATATAGTTTCTTCCCCTTCGTTTCCAAGCACGAGATGTAATCCGTGTGTATCCCCATTTTCATAACGGACTAATATATCGTAGTCTGGATTATCGTTATTCACATCAACATCCCCGTTTACTCCTTTTGCGTTTTTTAAGATACCCTCAATAGTCGATATATCTTCTTCTTGGTTAATGGAAACGAAATAATTTTCATTTAATCCCCCATAACCATTAGATTTGGATATTGAAATATCAGACACACTATCTAATAATGTCATCTCTTCCATCTGAGATTGACATGCAATTAAGGTAAAACTACAAAAGCCTAAAAGAAATACCAATAAAAATTTCTTCACAACAAATTTCCTCCCACTAAACTTTTTTACAATATAAAACCAGTTCTTTATTAAACTCTAATGCCCTTTAGCTCAATATCTCCTAAACTAATGTTAACATAATATACCAATTGTTTTTCGATTTAAATAAAGACGACCAAAATGTTAATCGCCTTGTTCAACAATTGTGCCTTCCCTTTAAGTGTATTTGTTTACAAGATATTAGAAATTATTTATTAATTTCTTTTCTAAAAAGTTTTCTTCGTTTATCTCCTGTTTCTCACTAACTAATAAAGATTGAAATGCACTGAACAATTCTTGTATTTCTTTCTCTTTGTTAATTAAATCAATACTTTTTTGGTATTCTTCCTCATCCCTATATTTTGAAATTTCCATCCATTTCGTACTATCATCCTTGCTCCTTGCTTTGAAGATAAATAGTTTTAAAATCCAAATGCCTTCCATAAATCTCTGAAGCTTTTTCTTGAATACTTAAATACTCATCCACTTTATCCTTTTGAATATGATATTGATAAACTTTTACAAACATTCTTATCCTCCAACTTTAGAAACTTTATTTAACATTACTGCTCTTTACTTTAATAAGCAATTACCACTCAACTAAAACATCATTATGGTCATCTAAGATTTTGTAATGAAGTCTCTTGGTATGATCATAAATATCTTCAGGCAATTTTTGGTACACACTATTTTTTTCGGATATTTCTATACTTGATGTATATATAACATCTCCGTTTTCATCCTCTAAAGAATAATTTACAGTTTCAGCGTTGGGAAGAAAAACAGTTCCCCATAATGCACCAAAAGAATTATTCCCAACGGATGTAACTCGAATTTTCTCAAATATTTTCGATGTATCTATATCAGAGCTATGTTCACCAGAACCTGAATTATATTTATATCCAGAGTCATCTACTGAAAAAGTATTTATACTTAACATTGGTTGTCCCGTGTAATCTTCACTCAAGAAAATGACAACATTATCATTGTTATCTTCAAACAAAATCTCAGTATGTTCTCTACCACTTTCCTCTATGGCATCAAGAAGTGTCGCTGGTGAACATCCCCCTAAAAATATAAACAATATAAGTAGTGAGGAAAATAACCTCATCTAATCTCTCCCTTGCGATCTAAACGGTTTGACTACCTTCTTCAACTCTTCCGCTCGTTTCTTTAAAAAACAAAACGACCATCGCTGACAATGGTCGAAAGTCTTATTGTGAATTTCCACCATTTAGTTTAACAATATCTAATTCTAACTTAGTTAGAGAGTATTCTTACATACATCCCTCTTGTTGCTTTCTCATATGCTGTATTCCTCATAATCCTTATTTTTTCTGATAGTTCTGATACTGGTGTTAATTTTCCATCATTTAAAACAGAAGGGTCTATTACTCGAAGTTTGTTTTTTCGATGTAGATGGTAGTTCTCTCTATCCTCTCTCACTTGTACATTTGGATTGAGTTTTCTTAACAAACCAAGTAATTCCTTATCTTTTGATGATTTTATTTTCATTAACAGTTCGTCATCTTTACCAAGAAAATCTTTAGGGTTTAATATATTTTTTTCTAGTGACAGTTTCAAAATCTTAGCTAATATATCATAGCCATAGATATTTAAGGGATCCATAAAGAAGTCAATTACTTCTTTGTAATACGTTTTGACAAACCATTCAGCTATTTCAATATTTTGAGGATACATTTTCCCTTCGACAACGGTTAAGTTCTGCAAAAAACGATTTACTTCGTCTAACGAGATATTTCCATACACATACATATCACGTAGAGTATAATCTACTCTATCTGCGCATAATTCTGGTGCTGGCTGTTCCAACAATGTCCACTTAGTATCATCAAACAAAATATCCTCATACTTGTAATCATATTTGGCTAAAATTGTTGGAATTTCAGAGTTTTCAACAACTGAACTGTACATTTTTTCATGATAGTCTTCCTCTTTATTTTCAAATACGAAATCAATTACATGAGAAAATGCTGTGTGGGAAACATCATGCAATAACCCTGCAATCTGCTCTTCGACTGTTCCACCAAGTTTTCTTATTAATAACATGACACCTATTGAGTGGTCAAAACGAGTAACATTCCACTTTTCATTAACTAAGTAACTTGCCCCACCTTGATGAATTCCCTTTAACCTTTGAATTGGCTCACTTAAAATTAATTCTTCTAATACACTATCTACTTCAAATTTACCGTAAATTTTATCAAATATAATCATTTCTCTCCCCCTTAAATTCAAAGAATAGAGCAAAAATTCATTATTTCTTCTTAAAGTATTCTGCTCTTTTATTTTAATAAGCGATCACTCAAGAAATTACAACATTATCATTGTTATCTTTAAAAAAATCTCAGTATGTTCTCCACCACTTTCCTCTATGGCATCAAGAAGTGTCGCTGGTGAACATCCCCCTAAAAATATAATCAATATTATCATTATAAGTAGTGAGTAAATCAACCTCATTTAAGCTCTCCCTTGCAATCTAAATGGTCTGATTACCTTCTTCAACTTCCGCTCGTTTCTTTAATAAAAACAAAACGACCCGCTCCGTCACTGGTCGAAAATCTTGTTGTATATTCTCACCCTTTAGCTTAATAACATATGCTATTCAATTTTGATTGTCTTGTAAAGAATTTTTTAAATTTAGTTTTATACTTTTACTGCTTGTATCTTGTAGTCAGGGGGGGTTAATTAAATCCCCCCTACAAAACTTCTACTTAAGCAACCTTGCGTCTTTAGTAATAGAACGATTACCTTGTCCGCAAGCGCCCCTGTTAATTGAATAATAAATGTCCCACCTAAAAATGTATCTCTAACAGCATTTTCATTTGGTTCAATAAATCTTTATGTTTATCTGTTGTAATAAGGGGAGTACCTGGATTATCATCTTTATCGTAATTGAAAAGAATAGTTCCATCTTCTAAAAAATTAAAAGCATATTTGCCTTTTTCAGTATTCGTTCCATCCCCTTTTAAAAAACCAAACATGTAAGAACTTTGTGACATCAATTTTTCCATAAATTTATCTGTATTGATTTTCTCTACCTTTAGACCTTCTACCATCGATAGTATTTCATTTATTTTTTCTTTATCTGTAACCATTTTCCTCATTTCTTCAGAGGAAGAATTGTTCTCTGCTTTTTGAATAAATAGTGTATTAGCAAAACTCTTATCTTCAAAATTTATAGTCTCTTCATTACCCGAACAAGCACTTAACATTAAGGTTATAAAAGCAAGGAGTATAATAATTTTTTTCATAATTTCCTCCAATTATTGTTCCACTAACCTGCCTAGTTAGCTCAATATCTCCTAAACTAATGTTAACATAATATTCCAACTATTTATCGGATAAAATAAAGACGACCAAAATGTTGACCGCCTTGTACAACTATTGCACCCTTTACTTTAAGTGTATAAATTCACAAATTATATACTTTTAACAAATAACACTCGTTCGTTTCCTTTACCGTCATAGTTTGTATGCACTGGTATTTCATCGACCAATTTATCACCTTCAACAATACTAAAACCTATATTAGTGTGATAATCAATTGAGTTCTTGTTTACAGGTGATGTAATGCAACGAACTCTTTTTACTTTAGACTTTTTAACAGTAGTGAAGAATTGGTTATACAAAGTGCTTCCTACACCTTCTCTTCGATTTTTTGGATTAACTCCTACTAAGTGAATGTATGCTTCTTCTTTATTACTTTGAGATAAGAACCCAATTAAAAAACCAATTATATTATCATCTTTTTCTATTACAAAACTTGTATCATAAAAATTATCGAATAAGAACCGAGGTAATAGATGTGTCATTTCTCTACCACCCCACCAGTCATTCATAATTGGTAATATTCGCTGGCAATCCTCAACTTTTAACTGTCTAATTTTCATTTTGTCCTCCAAAATGCCTTGAAATATAATTAAGACTTGAACAATTCTGCCCGGTTGTATATTATGCGTTCCTGTTATTGCGGTAACGCCACCCGATAGCCAAATTCCAAAAATCTAATTTTTATTGTTCTTAGTCAATTCATCACGTATTCTTTTTAGTTCTTCATACTGTTCTTGAATATTATTGGGTTAATTTCCTTACTTCATCATCTATGGGGAAAATATCAAAAAAGATTAAAACTAAAAAAAATACATCCATTTATTTTTCCTTTTTTAGTTAATTATCGCTTTTATGAATACACCTGTTACGTAGTAAAAAAATTAACCTTTCTTTTGAATAGCTTTTAATGCTTTTGCTTCATCTTCTTTTTTTACGTAAAATTTATATTCATTTCCAAAATCACTATAAACGCCACCTGGCATTGAGGAAGAGTTGGCTATCGTTACAATCCTATATTTTATAGAATTTGATTTAAGAAGTGATAAAACTTTGTAGTAATCCTTTTGGTTGAGAGTTGTATAAACCAATGTCTTTTTACTTGAAAAACAATATTCAATTAAATTTGCTAAAAAGTGCATTTTCTCCCCTCCCTATACACAAATATTACCATAAAAAATCATTATCGCTTGTTAAACATCACTGCTCTTTAGCTTAAGATTTTCTAATCTAATGTTAACATAATATTCCAATAATTTTTCGGACAAAATCAAAAAGACGATCAAAATATTGATCGCCTTGTTCAACTATTGTACCATTTAGTTGAACAATCTAAGAGAAGAGTTTTACCCTTTCCTTAACGACAGGTTTCAATTGCAAACCAAGCCATAACATCAAAGCAGGAACAATTGAGAAAATAAATGGATAATCAAAATTAGCAGGAATACCTGTTATATTTGAGAATGGTTGAATAGTTACAAAATATAAGATATTTTTCATCTTTACACCTCCCATAGCTAAAAACAATAACCCATTTTATTAAATTAACCTTACATAAACAAAATAGGAGCTGTAATATCGACAACTCCTTGTTCAACTCTCGTCCCCGTTAACTTAATATGGTTTTTGTTATATTACTTTTTCCATTCGTGTTCTAAGACACTGTATAGTGATGAATCTCGCCATCCATCTTTAATTAATAAATCTTCACGAATTATACCTTCTTTGGTCATTCCAACTTTCTCCAAAACTTTTGACGAACCTATGTTTCTTGGGTCACAAGTTGCATATATACGATGTAATTTAAGTTCCCCAAACCCAAAATCAATTAACAGAGTTGAAACTTCTGTTGCTATCCCTTTTCCCCAATAGTCTGGATTAACTATATATGAAACTTCTCCAACCTTATGAGTAAAATTCCTTATGTTAAATTCTCCAGCACCAATCATAATTTCATTATATATAATTGCGAAAACAAATCTTGTTCTTGGTTTTTGTTTAGAGTCTTTTATCACTTGATTCACAAAATCTTTTGAGTCTTTTTCTGTATTTGGTCCCCAAGGTTGAAATTGACAAACGATATCTTGTGAAGCATATTTATGTACACCAATCCAATCACTCTTAGTAAATTCCCTTAAAAATAACCTTTCACTTGAAAGACTATTATTAGTGTATTCGATTATAATCACCTCCCCATAGCTTTTTTTCCACTAAATTACCCGTTTGTTGAATAGTGAGAACCAGTTGGCATTATTCATTAAACCTTCCCATTATAACGGTATTATAATAATTTCCATCTGATAGTAACTTATCTTTCTTTAATACTCCTTCTTCTTCAAACCAAAATGTTTATAGAGCATAATGGCTTTTACATTGGTTTCAAGTACATTCAGAGTTATTTTCTTAATTTCGTTTGAATCAGCCCATTTTATTGTTTCTTTTAACAAGTTTGTACCAATGCCATATCCCCAGAAATCTTTTAGTACACAAACACCAAACTCAACTTTATGAGACATTCTTCTCAACAGATTGCCCTCACATCTTGAAAAACCAACAATCCTTCCGTTTAATTCGCAAACTAAAAAAAGATTATGTGCAGTTTCATCATCCTCTTTGATTAGTTGTTTAAAACCTAATTCATCTATGTATGCTTCGCCTTTTTCTCTATTCATATTTTCTGTTTCGCCATCTATTATCACTCTTATTTCAGATAAGATTTTCGCATCATTCTCGTTAGCTGCCCTTATGATATAACGTAAATCACGAACATAAAATTCCTTTTCATTAACCTTCATTACAAACTCCTTTTATCATATATTTTATTAAACATAACTGCCTCAATAAGCAAATGAGCATTTCCGTTGTTACTGGAACCCCCCTCCCCGTTAGCACAATAAATTTAAGTTTCAAAATTAACCTTCTTCGGCAATTAACTTACCATCTATTGAAATTGCTTCATAGTGGTATGGAACGCAGTCGTCGTCATCATTAAACAAACTCTCTAAATAGTAACGTCTATTGTTTGCTTCTTCTAATTGAATTTCATTATAAGGTCCACCTTCAACTGACAACCTAACTTTATCAACCTGTTGATTCGAAATCATTCCATAGTAATAGCATGCTTGCGGATTTGAGGTACCTGTAACACCAAATTCTATCCCGTCTCGATAATGTTCGCCACTCTGTTGTGCTGTTTCTACAATGCCTTTTATCTTCCAAGAACCTAATACATTCTGTTCAAGAAAACCCAGATTAATCTTTTGACTTTGATTATAATATAAGAAAGACCATTCTCCAGCTATTTTCTCAATGGTTAAAACTGTAATTGATTCTGCCCGTTCACTGTTTAGTATATCTTTCACTTCTGGTGGCTGATTTCGTTGGTAAAAGACGTATAATGTAGACAATAAAAGAATGATAACCACAGATATTATGATTTTCTTAATAAGAACCCCTCCCCTAAAGTAATCTTAAACAAACCTGCTTTGTTAGTTCAAGATCTCCTAAACTAACGTTAACATAATATTCCAATTATTTATCAGATAAAATAAAGACGACCAAAATGTTGATCGCCTTGTTCAACTATTGTCCCCGTTTGTTAAATAACATCATTTTCACCTTTTAATCTCTTTACTTCCTTTTCTAAGTAATCTAACCGTCTATGAATTCGATAAATAATTGGAAGATATACAATTACAACAATGATTACCCAGCCCATTTATGGCAACCCTTCTTATAGAATTACTAAAAATAAAATTCATTACCTTATTCCTGCTTCGTTATCACAATAAGAGCTGCCAAACAACATCCCCTGTTCTGCAGTTAGCCCGCTTGATTATTAAACCAATTTCTGTTTAATCATTGTTGAGTAATATCGACGATAATATCACCAAATAATTCCCCGTCAATAAACACCTGTAACTTCCATAATCCAGAAGATGGAAACAATACCGATGAACGTGCGTGTCCATTTACCATATCACCACGAGGAGATAATTGTTTATCTTTAAATTGTATCGGATTGACTGCTTCAACTTCACCTTGCTTGAACGCCTTTACTTCCCACTCTTTATTAGATAGATCTTCAGTACCCCAAAAGTGCCACATCCACTTTTGCCCATTTTTTGTAATAGTTTTAGAACCAATTATTCCAATACTACCTTCTTTTCCAAACATTTCACCGTATTCAGTAGCAAAAGTTGGACTATTATCTGCCCATTTCTCTTTTATAATTGTTTCTTCTGATTTGCAGGCTGCTGTAACGAAAACAAACCAAAGCAAAATGAACATCAGGGAAATTTTCCTCAAATAAATCCCACCTTAATTTAGATAAACAGAGGCTTTTAGATTTCTTTGTTCAACTAAACTGCCAGTTAGCTCAAGATCCTTGCCCACAATTTAACATAATATCCCAACTATTTATCGGATAAAATATAGACGACCAAAATGTTGACCGCCTTGCTCAACTATTGCTAACCATTAGCTTAATAAAGTAGCATCATGTTTTAATTCTATTGAATGAATTATAGGGGCTTTGTGCTTTTCAGATACATCAATTAAAGCCACATTAACTATCTTACCAAGTATAGTGCTGTATCTTGTTGAACAATAATTAAATACTTCATTTAGTTTATCTTCAGACAACCTATTTGCAATCGTACAATGTGGTATCCAATTATCAGGTAAGTACAATGAATTTGGATTATCATTAAAACGCTCAAAATCCTTATGATGGTTTGAATGAATTTCAATTAAATCTTTTGTAACAGTTGGGGAAAAGAACAATGCACCAGAATTGAGAAAAGAGCCAATTATATTAAATTTAATATCTATAACTGTCTGATTTTTATATGTTATATCCATTTGTTCGATAAATTCTTTTTTGTTTAAACTGTTATAACTTGCTAATGTAATATGTGGCTTTCTATCTTCCACTTCATAAGCATAAGTCGATATAGATTTTTCTTTTAATTCCTTCCAAATATTTTTTATCAATTCCTCTGTTCTTTCATCAAATATAGCGATTAGTCCATACATCGAAAGACCACCTTATAATCATTTTAATCTTCCTCACCTACTGTCATTTAGCGTAATGGTTCCAACCTTCATTCAAGATAAGCTATCATTTAGTGGTAGAAGACTCTCGCATATTCACCAACTTTACGGGAAATCTATTGTAACTTCTTTAGGAGTTTTACATATTCACCATATTCATCTTCGCCAATATATAATACGGTTGTAAAACCCTTCTTTTCATATAGATGTCTTGCGTTTGTGTTATCTGTATCTACACCAAGTGTTATTTCCTCATATCCAAGTTGTTCACCATAATCAACCAAATAATCAACAATAATGCCACCTATTCCACGATTTTGATATTCTTCTTTAACAATCATACGAGATAGATAAATTCGTTTATCTGGAATAGTATAGTCTGGGTCATTGTTTTGAAAAACTAACGAACCTTCTCCAATGAACTCATTATTCTCTGTATAAATAAAAGTAATTCTGTTTCCGCTTACTAATTCGTCATAAAACATCTTAGCCATTTTAGGTTTCTTTTCCATATCCCAAATATTACTGCACTTATTATAGTCTTCGGGTTTTAATTTCTTTATTTGATACGAATCCATAACCTCTCCCTTTCCTTTTTATGAAAACATTATTTCGAGATATTTCACCATCAGTTCTTATTGAGTATTAACTTCCATCGGCTTTATACGATTGTTCTCTGACTACTACAGTTTCAGGTACAAATCGAATAAAGACATTATTAGGATCTTGATTTTTAAATCTAGAATCCCAGATACTCTCTGTTGAACCTAAATACTTTGTGAATAAGCGTTTAGCTAAGTTAATATCAAATGGTTCTACAGTTGCTTTTCCTCTAAAGCCAGCGTGCATTACTTTCTCTGTTCTAGAATCAAAGTCTACAATACCGATAGCGCAACTAGGATGTTCCTTAATCCGTAATAAAAAGTATCTCCAGGTGTTCCGATAATCCAGAGACATTTATCCTCCCATAGAAACCATACTGGTGAATTCCTTGGACCTTCGGATGAAGACGTTGATAGATGTGCAAACAAGGGTTTCTTTAAGAATTTATCCAATTCAAAACTGCGTTTACCCTTTATAATCTCCATTTGTCATACTCCTCTCTATCACAATATCTAAAATAATAAATATGACACCAACAAACAATGCACTAACATGAAAGATTTTGTTTAAAAAGTTTAGCTATTCAATTATTATTTTTTCGAACATAACCATATCCAAAGCTCTAATTCCATTTTCAAAAATAGGCTCAGGATACCCTTTAAAAAAGTCCTTTTTAATTTCAACCATTCTAAAACCCACTTTTTGATAGAATGCTAAATTCCCAATACTGGAGTTTGCTGTTCCAACTATTACTTTACTTATACCTTTTCTTTTATATATTTTAAATGCCTCATTAATAATAACTTTCCCCAACCCTCTACCACGGTATTTAGGATCTAATGCAATGTTTTTCAATTCAACTACTTGTTGTGAATGATAAGTAAATAAGACTGCACCAACTATTTCTTGTTTATAATAAACAGAATACATATCGCCGTGATTTATGTATTTATTAACTACTAATTCACTTTCATCAGCTAAGAGAAGGTAATCAAAATACTGCAATCTGTCACTTTGTTCAACAAACTTTAATTGAATTTGATTTAAACTTACCATAAGATATTTCCTTTCTTTTATTACCCTTCATCAAATTGATTTGTTGTGAAACATTCCTGCTTACATAGTAAAATTAGCGTTCCTACTTGCTTCCAGAAACGCACCCCTTTAGTTTAATAAGAATTATAAAAGAGAATTGTTACTAAAAGATTATCTTTTGTAGGGGCTGGACAAGGACTCCCAATATATAGAAAGATTTTTCCTTAAACTCTAACCACGAAAAATAACTAAAAACTATAATTATCTTAATAAGTGAGTGTTAACAGTTATTTTTACATATTGGATATTACATTTTCCAATGCAGATTCGAGAACCTCTACGTCTTCATCTCCACTTCCACCAATTGCTCCTATAACCTTTTCATTTAATAGTATAGGTATTCCACCTTTTGAGGGGTAAATTTCCCTTGAGTTACAGTTGTTATTGCATTAACAAACATAGGTAAATTCTCAACCCTTTTGGCAACATCATCACTTGAAGCTTTAAAAGCAACTGAGGTGTAGGCTTTACCAATGGCAACATCCACAACTAATAAATTCCACATCATCCATTCGATGAAGCGCTATTAAATGTCCACCAAGATCAACAACTGCGAAAGTCATTTTTAATTGTTTCTCTTAGCTATTAATTCAGCATTTTCTATTATATTTTTTGCTAATAACAGATTGATTTCCGTTTCCAATAAATATAACCCCTAAGTAAATAATGTCCTAACCTTGCTCAGATAATATAAAAAGGGTTAACAGAATAAATTATAAGCTCTCTATATCATTCACCAATATAGGTAATCCATTGTGAAATAAATGTTGTCTGCCTTCAATTTCCCGTAAGGTTGCTTGTGGAAATTTTTCTGCATAGGATTTATGGTGTTTAAACGGCACGATATCTTCGTCACGACTATGATAAAGGAACAAATTAGGTATTACAGGTAGATTTCCTTCAAAACTACTTTGTAAAGTGAAATCTTTCGACTGCCAATCTTCATCTAAGCCCCAGTATGGTGCTGCGATGATAAACAAACCACGGAAAGTTATGTTACATGATTCTTCAGAAAGGTACTTTAATAAGACAGAACCCCCCAACGAATGACCAACTAAAATCACCTCTCCATTAATCATATTCAATTCTTTTTCAAGCTGATTTTTCCAAAGTACATACTCTGGATTTTCTGGATTAGGCATCTTAGGCATAACAAATTGAAATTTATCCCTAAGTTCTTTTTCTAAATATGCTGAAAGATTACTACTTCCTTTCTTCCTTTCCTGTGGACCCGCACTATGAATAAATAAAATAGTCTTTTTCATCTTAGTATCTCCTCACTTACCTATTAAAACAATTATCTGTTTATTCAACTTCCTTAATTGTGCTATAGCACTCCGTTACTGCAATAGAAAGAAACTTCTTTATATGTTAACTCCAAGAACACATACTGTTGCTACCGGCTTCATATGCTTTATTTCCATTTTAATATCTGAATACCCTGCTTCTTTCAGGTGATTAATAATTTTGGTGCCTAATTGTTTTGTTGTTTCTTCCGTTGCTCCCTTCATAAAGGGTTGCACTGTAATAGCGATCATACCATTTTCTTTCATTAATTCACGGATTCCCTTTAAAGTTTCAACTGGTTTCTCCCAAAAAATAATGGAGTTGATTGAAAAAACCTTATCAAAACGCAAATTAAATGAAGGAAGATTTTGAACATCGGTAAGTATTAATTCCACTTGCCCTTTTTGAATCGCATCTTTATTCCTTTTCTGAGCCTGTTGCAACATTTTTTCTGAGTAATCAATTCCAAAAATTTTACCATCTTGAATAACTTTGGAAGTCAGCTCGATTCCGATCCCCGGTCCGAACCCAATTTCTAATACGTTATCATCTTTTCTAACATTTAATAATGAAATAGTCCACCTGTTCTTTTCAGTACCGACAGTTGACATTAACATTCCAGCTATAATCCCTAAAAATCCTTCTGGCTTTTCAAACTGTTGAGCAAATTTCTTTATTATCCTCATTGATTAACCCCTTTCTTTAACGAAAATAACTTCTTCAACTAACGTGCTCTGTTAGTTCATTAGCTCCTAAACAAATGTTAACATAATATTTAGACTATTTATCGGATAAAATAAAAACGACCAAAATGTTGATCGCCTTGTTCAACTATTGCTCTCGTTAGCACAATAAGAAGTTTAGATTTCAACTTAAAGCGTTCCGTTTTGAGGTGCATTTTTAAAAATATCCATATAAATTACACCTAAATTGGTAAATGAAATGACACACTAAATGTCATCAAAAAAATGAGGATCGTCTTAAATCATAAGACGATTCTTTTGAATTAAACACCCGTTACTTTAAGTACAATTCTTCACAATGGCATTATCCGAAAGCTACATAAGAAAATGCTGTCTTATGACAGCATTGTTTACCCGATAGTGAAAATAAGTAACTTTATGTCTCTTGTGTAAGATTAGCTAAAATCTTTTCTATATAGTCTAAAAGCATAGATTGCACCGATTAAAAATACAATCCCTTGAAATAGAATAAAGAACTGACGGAAGTATTCGATATTACGATCAACTAATGAAATAAAAATGGCATTCATAATGAGTTGTGTAGTAAACATACAAGAAATGATTTTGAGATAAATATTATTTGTTCTTTCATCAGGTTTACCAAATTTATTGCCAATATACCATAGCACTAATAGTGATCCTGCATATAAAACTATCGTTAATCCCACAATAACATTGAAGTTTTTTGAGCTTTCTAACATCCAATTATTTAGTACACCGATCATTTGATATCATCCTTTCTCACGTATGAAAATATTTCATTAATATCTACTTCAAAATAGTTAGCTATTCTAAACGCTAATACAAGAGAAGGGGAATAATTATTCTTTTCCATTACAAATATAGTTTGCTTAGAAACTCCAACAGCATCAGCCAACTCCTTTTGTGACATTCTCCTTAACACCCTGTGTT
Organism: Salinibacillus xinjiangensis; assembly: GCF_009649735.1. Taxonomy (GTDB): domain Bacteria; phylum Bacillota; class Bacilli; order Bacillales; family Alkalibacillaceae; genus Salinibacillus; species Salinibacillus xinjiangensis. The sequence continues at coordinate 198,603 of NZ_WJNH01000003.1, read as the reverse complement.
CATACACTTTATTTTCAATAGAATCTCCAAAGTCTTCTTTCACAGCTAACACCATCCTTTTTACTTATACATACTTACTTACATACATAATATACTTTTGTTTTACAAAAGTAAAGTAAACTTATATAAAATAAATGTATTATTTTCCTTATGTAATGTTTTTATTTATTATTCATCATCAATAGATAAAAAGGGTTAGTTTCTAAACATTTAGAAACTAACCCTTTTGAAGATGTTTTTAATCTACAACGTTATTTTAAATCCTTCCTAAACTAAACTGCTCTTAGTTCAATAAGCATTTATACAATTATATCAAGTAATTGGGATTGTATGGAACTAAATCCATTTAACTGACATTCCTAATGACACTGAATTTGACGTGTTATTTATTGTGTACAATACATATTGTCCTGTGAAAAACAACTGTCATTTTATATGTCATTTAGTATCAAAATAATCGAATATCCCGGAAATAAAAAGAAAACGACGCGACCAATTTTCGTGTCATATGCCATTTAAGCTAAATGCACCTCAAAACAGAACCCTTTAATTTCAGCTTGCACCTTTTTATCAATTGTCTATTCCCCGTCCTTATAACTTGCTTCATAGGTAGGTATAACACCATCAACTGGTGCCTTTATTGCAGACACCTTAATTGTTGCGCTGTTACCTTCATAATGTTCAACCTCAACATCAATAGTCATCCCGTCAAAAACCCTCACTAATGTTTCCTTTTCATTAACGCTTTCATATTTAAACTTATCTTCATCATCTTTTACTTCTTCAAAAACATATACTTCTTCATACTTTTCATCAAGCTTTGTAAGAACCCATTCTTTCGTGGTTACATCCAACTCAGAAAAACTATCTTCTGTTATCGCTAAAAATGAGGGTTGGAGTTCCAATTGCTTGCATCGCTAATAGTTGATACATATAATTCACCTAATTTACTATTTGATGGGGGATGGATTTCTGTGGGATACAACCAATTAATGGTAAAAACAAAACAGCCAAAACACAAAATATTTTGACCTTCAACAATCTTCCCCCCTCAATTATTTTCCTATTTGACGAAACAATTTAATGTATCCTTCATAGTGAATAATCTTCTCAACTAATCTGCCTCATTAATTCAATATAATTATTTCAGATGCCTTTAGCCCTTCCCTGCTTTCCTTGTCTGGATTTATGTCTTTTTCCTCAATAAGAATGACTTTTGCCTCTTTGCGTTTATTTAATCTGTTAGCTTCCCATTTCTTTAATTCGTCGACACTTAAAACATCTCCATCCTCAGTTTTTATTGTAGTATTTTCAGTAACTTCCACAATACAACTATATCCTTCTTCCGTAGTTGTATTAAGGTTTCTTTTAGCTGTTTTCGAACAATCAAATTGTAACTCGTTATTTGTATTAACTGAACCAAAATAACCCTCAAATGAACTAATTGGGTCATGATGACTACAAGCACCAATAACAGAAAAAATTAGTGCAAACAATAATAACTTACTTTTAACCATCTTAAATACTTCCTCCTTTTAATGGAAGTCCGCATATTTTTATATTGACCTTATCTTCAATAAGAATAAGCTATCCTCCATCTTGAAGAATAGCCACATTTATATTAATAAGAATTTTTTATTGACATATTCTTACGTAACATTTTAGCGGAGCATAGCAACACTATAGTAGATGCAATATCAAGTATCCTAATTTGATCGTACTGGATAATTGAATAAATAAAAGAAATTATATACAGTACTGAAAAAACTACTAAAATATAATAAAGACTTTTTTTCATAGTATGAACCTCTCCCTTTTTTCACTAACTTACCATTCCCTCAACCAAAATGTTGACCGCCTTGTACACCTATTGCACCCTTATGTTGAATAATATTTATTTCTTCTTCACTAAATCAATAAGGTGATGAATTTGTGAAATTAGATATGATAGAAGAAAAACGATAGCTGCACCAACAGATAAAATTTTTGTTTCTAGATGGTTACCACCATCAAAAACTCCATTACCTATCAAAAGATAATAATGCTAATAACTAATAGCCGAAAAAGAATATAATATATTTTCCTTTTAAATATCTCCTTTTAAAACCTTATTAAATTCCGATAGTTTAAGAAACAAAAAGTCTATTGAGGTTTTTCGGTTTCAGAATAATGCATTTTAGTAATTACAATTGGGTCATCTAAATTTACGTTAGGAATTTGTTGAGGTTCACTTTTACTTGGCATAGATTGAACATTTTTAGCCTCTGGTGGTAATGATTCATCAACTGAATCCATTATAATGATTTTCTGTTCGTATTGTCCTTTAACTGCAAGTGATTTCCCTTCAGTTTGTGCTTTATCTTGTGATTCTTGTACTTTGTTACAACCAAACAAAACAAAACTTAATGTTAAAGTTAAGAATATGATAGGTAATTTCTTCATTCAAAACGCCTCCTTAGCTTATTTTATGATATAGATGATTTTGTACCAACAATTGTTTCATTAATGCAAAATAATAACGACCAAAATGCTGATCACCTTGTTCAACTATTGTCCCCGTTAGCTTAAGTATGTTTTTTCTCATATCTTATGCTTTAATGTAATTCTCCAGTTATGTTCAATATTTTCTGAAGAAAGAAATAATAACGTAAAAGATAGAAGCAATAAATCCGATGATTAAAATAATTTGTAATAAAAACCATCCAAAATCTCTAATTGTCTCCATATATTCCTCCTAATTCTTCCAAATAAGCACCCGATACTTCAACATCAAAAAAAACTAATTTTTATTGTACTTAGTCAACCTCACGTATTCTTTTTAGTTCTTCATTCTGTTCTTGGATATTATTGTTAACTTTCCTTATTGCATCGTATATGGCAAAAATACCAAAAAAGATTAAAACTAAAATAAGTAAATCCATTTATTTTTCCTTCTTTCGTTAATTCTCTCTCTTTTATTAATGCTCCCGTTAATTGAATAGTGGATTAAAAAAATTCATATAAACCTTCATCGAAATAATGAAACTCTTTTTTCGAAACTTTGTAACGTTTATACCCCTCGTAAAAAGCTTTTTTATACTCTTCATCATTAACAAAACTCCTAATAGCCAGAGATTCATCATATCGAGGGTCCCCAATAGTCATGCCTGCTACATCAATAAATAAACAAGCTTCTCCATTTATAACTAAAACATTGTCAGTTGTACAATCTCCATGAATTACAGTCTGTTCCACTGGTAAAGGTTTATTTGCCTTTAGATTCTCTAGAAGTTGGGAACTCCCTTCAGTTTGTCCATGTTTTACATAAAATTCAGCTTTAATTAATTGACTTTCCAGCCAGTCAACATTTTGATTTAGTAAATCCATTTCACTGATTGCATGTAGTTGTTTAAGAAAATGACCAAAACTCCTAATTAATGATTTCTTCTCTGATTGACTTTTTGCTTGTTCTAAAGCAGAAGTCAAAATAATTCCGTCTTCAAATGACATTAAAAGATGACTACTAAGCTTTTCCTCAAAAAAGCCATAATACTTAGGAACTGCTATCTGTCTTTGACTGTTTAGTTTTTTTAGTACCTGAGCTTCAGCCTTTAACCATTCTGTGTACTTTTCTTCAAAAGAACTTTTAAGTAAATAACAACCCTTCCTTGTTATGATTTTATGTACTTCCGATGTACACCCTTGTTCTGCCAACATATAAAGTTTATCTATTTTTCCAATTATCCCTTCGATATTTTTCCATTGTTCTCGCTTGAACAGGAGATGTTTGAGTTCGTAATAAGACTTCATTAGTAATGTAAAATGAATCTTGCATATCACGAGCTGGATGTTCTTTTGGAAGGTTTAAGGCTGTAACAGAAGTCCTTCGAGGAATGGGCAAATTATCAGCAGAAGAGCGTCCTAAAGTCGGTCAAATTGCAAATGAAGCTCGTGAAGAAATAGCAAAACAAATTGAAGAAAGACAAAAATACTTAGAAAAAATCGAGATTCAGAAAAAACTTGCTGATAAAATTATAATAATCTAATTCCACTTCAGGACCTTCTTCAATTGAGTATCCCATTCCTATAAATAAATCTTCAATGTCTTCAATTACTGCTGTTAAAGGATGATGGTTTCCTTGTTTGATAGGTCTTCCTGGTAAAGTCACATCAATTGCTTCTTTATTGGTCCCTTTTTACCTAAGTAAGCTACACGAATTTCGTTTAATCCCTTTAAATCTTCTGTAATTTTGATTTTTGCAATTGCCTCTTGTTGGAGTGTTTTAAGTTGCTCTTGCATTGCTATTGCCTCCTTTATTTAAATTATAAAAAACCTCGCCCCAATCAAGGGACGAGGTTTTTCTCGCAGTACCACCCAAGTTAACAATAAAAAATTGTTCGCCTTCATTAAGATAACGGATATTCCGATACACCTTTTCACTAAAAAGAAGTGGTCCAAGTGACAACTCAAGAGGTGAAATTTACATACTTCACTATAGGAATGCTTTCAGTCTTTGACATTCCTTCCCTTTAATGGCGGACGGTAAGCTACTTTTCTCTGTCATTGTTTTTAGCCTATAAAGTTTTTTTAGTATATATAAATTATATTATATAATTATTTCCATAAATTCCACTTTTATGGGTGATTTTTCAAAAAAATAGCTTTCGCCTAACTGAACTAAACTGCCAATTACTTGAACAACAAATTTCAATAATACTATTTTAACACTATTTCCCTTTTTTGGTGTATAAATAAAAAACGTTTCTTTGTTATTGAAGAAACGCACCCTTTAGTGAAAGAAGCGATACATCTTAATCTCGATATTAAAGCAACTCATATAATGCGAAAATTCCAATAATGATGAAAAAAATAATCGAAATAGAAATAACCCCATTTCCCTCTAGGGGTGGCTGTTTTAAAAAGATCTATTAAATAGTTAACAACTAATATAAATATTACTAATAAACTAAGAATGATGAGTCCCATTGAAATAAAATAAACATACTCATTAACAAAGAAGGAGTTTGCAGCACCAATTATCCCTACGAACAGCAATAAAATCGCTATGCCAGTAATTAAAAATTTCCTTTTCAAATTCAAAAAAGCATCACCTCATTTAATTAAATTTACTAATTTATTGAAGTATTCTGCCTCGTTAGCACAAGATCCTCTTAATACAGTTTTAACATAAAACCCCAATAACTCTTTAAAAAAATAAGAGACCACTCTTTGATAATCTCTTATGTCGTTCTAGCCCCCAATAGTTAAATTACTCGCCGAATTTAAAAGGTATTTCGTTTTAGTAAGCGTTTGTATATTTATCAATTAATTCCTTACTTTCATCTTCATTGTTAATTTGGATGTCTCCACCAACAGGTATTACAGTATGCCAATTTTCCTCTTTTAAATACCTTGTTGCAAATAAATAGGTTTCTCCTTCTACAAGAAGTTTATCATCTTCCATTAAGAATAAATGATCTCCTTCGTAGCCACCTTGTTGATTAACTGTTATAGTCCCTTCTAATTCTCCCTTGATATTATCAAGAACCTCAACTTCAAATTGTGTTTCTGGATAACTGTTTAGAGATTTTGTGCCCACTTGTTTTATGACCTTACCTACAAAAACATTATCTGAAAAACCCACAACTTCCCTCGGGTTAGATATATCAATAACAGTATTCGTTTCCATCGTTTGTATAGTTGGATTTTCTGGCGGATTATCTGTAAAATAGTTTGGTCCAAATATTCCTAGAGCCAGTGCAGCTGCTATTACAGGTCCTACGATATAAGACCATTTACGTTTTGATTTTCCCATCTCTAATTTCGCTTTTGAAATACCCATTTTACTTCTTTCACTTAATTCCTTTGGAATTTTAATATTACTCATTTCTTGTTTAATCTTATTACTCATAGAAACCATCTCCTTTCAGCTTATTACGGAGCTTGTTTAAAGCTCGATAAAGAAAAGTTTTCACTGTACCCAAAGGCATATCGAGTGTTTCTGATACCTCTTTGAATGTTAATTCTTCGTAAAACCTTAAAATAACAACACTTTTCTCTTCTTCATTTAAACGTTCAATTAAATCACGAACTGTTACTTCTAATTCAATATCTTCATTTATATCAACCGATAAATTTTCCTCAATTTCGGGCTTTAATTGAACTATTTTCTTTTGCTTTCGAAGTAAATCAAGCGAACAGTTAATCGCTATTCTCATTAACCAAGTTTTCAAATGTTTAGGTTCCTTTAGATTTTTGATCGTTTTGAATGAACGATATGCTGTTTCTTGGACTACATCAAGTGCATCGTTTTGATTTTTCACATATACCAAAGCCATTCGATAAATATCTTGTTCGTATTCCTGAAATAATGTTAAAAATGCTTTATCATTTCCTTTTTGGGCTTTCCTTACTAACTCTAACAATCAATAGCCACCCCCTTAATTTCTTTCACTTATTAGACGTGAAAATTACTCGTTTGGCTTTAATTAATTTTCTATTAATAAAATAATCGCCCTTTAAAGGACGATACATTTGACGTTTACTAAATTATATTTTTTTTCATCTTACTGCCTGTGTCGGGGAGCAATTTTCTCTTCTTCAACTATCGCACCCTTTAGTTTAATAAGTTACCCTTTTGAAGAGTTTCAGATTTAGCAATATCAGCTATCATTGAATTAACCATATTCATTTGTTCTCAACATCTTTTAAAAAAGTATTTACGTGTTCTAAAAACCGTAATTCTTCTTCGATATGTGAATAATGAGAGGAATTCTGTAATTCGACGTGTTTACTATTCATGATACCAGCTTCAAACAACGATGCTTGCCCAACCGAAATACCATCGTACTTGCCACTCAAAATAAGTGTTGGACACTTTATTTCGTTTAACCTGTCACAGATATCATAAGTTGCCATCTCTTTATTATTTTCTGGATTCCAAATGAGTTGATTTGTTCCTACATCTTTATCTTCTATTGATTTTAATAAATATTCAGGGTACTCGGCTCTACAATAAAATAGTCTGTTAAATAGTCTGTTAAATTCACTTGAAAATCTTTTCATTTCTTTTGCTGAAGGTTTAAAACCTTCACTTACTGTTTTAATAATCTGTTTTAATTCATCAGGAAAATGTTCCTTTTCAAACTTCCTTCTTTCCTTAAGACACTTTTTCCAATTAGCAATACCGCTATGTAAAATGAGGCTCTGTGTTTTTTCTGGATATTCTAAAGCAATATTTACTCCTAAAATTGTTCCCCAAGAATGACCAAGAAGATGGAATTTGTTTATATCTAATTCTGTAACAACAATATTAAATTGTTCCATAAAATCTTTTATATTTAATGAACTGAAATTTCCAGACCTAGTTGATTTTCCGCTACCTAATTGGTCATAGGCAATGACTTGTCTTCCCTTTGCTAAATTAAATAAGGGAGTTAATGTTGTATATGAGAGTCCTGGTCCACCAGCCAAAAGTATAATTGGAGTTGAATCATTGATGTTATTAAATGGAGTATGAATCTCGTAGTATGTTTTGTAGCTTTTACTTTCTATAAGACCCTCTTTCTTTTCGACTAAAGCATTAGCTCTGATTTTACTACTCAATATAATCCCCCCCTTATCAGTCGTATTAGGTACTAAAACCTAGTAAAAACTACAAAGTTAAAATTTTCCTTTTTTATTGAACATTACTGCGCCTTTAGTTCAAGATTAGTGTTTTACAATCTTACAGTTCTTCACATCAATATTTTCCACAAATATGGAAATAATTCCTCTAAACATTTAAGCTTATTTGAGGGATTAAGCTGTATAACTAACTCAAACGTAGAAAGGATACAAAGTCGTGAAGTGAATTAAAAGATTATCACCTCATACCTTTAATGCTGACTGCCAGCGAACCTCTTAGTCCGTCACTTCCAAAAACAAAAAATAAGTGGTAGTCTCGTTCAAGACTTCCACTTAATTCATACACGTTAATTATGAGATTGTAACTAGTTAGCTAGTTGAGAGAACCCTTTCCTTTTTCTCTTTTTTATCCCCCTACCGAATATTAATCTTTATATAGCTTGCTATAACGTGTATCAATCCATTTCTTTAAATACCAAGCCAGTCGTCCAGTAATCAAATGTTTCTTATAGTTTAGAAAACCTCCTTTATCTCCTAATGACATAATGGACAAATCATTTTTCTGTGGAGTGTAAAGTTCCCCTTCTCCTGTCTCAAAAAAACCTTTTAAGTTTTTGAAAAGGACGGCTCCTTGTTTAACGGCATTCACTCCTGCCTTATCGATATTTGGATATTTCATGAATGATACACAATCTCCAGCTCCAAACATAAAGGGATATTTTTTCACTTGAAGTGTATCCTCAACCTTTAAATAACCTTGATCGTCTACAGGTAAATTTGATGTGCTAAATAATCCTGGGGGGTTGGGGCCTGCTAACCAAAGCAATTTATCAAAATAGATCTCGTTATGTAACGATGTAATAATTTTATTATGCTTTACACTAGTTATTTCTTCATTTTTGATAAAATTGATTCCTTTCTGAAAAACGATTTCCTCAATTTTATCTGATATCTTTTTTCTCTTTTCCTGTAGTAACCTGTCTGGGCTTACGAGTGTTACGGGTGTGGTAACATGATTCTTTTTTCGCCAAGACTGTAATGACAAGCTGATTTCAATAGCCGCGGCACCACCCCCGACGATGACTACTTTATCTGATTTATGAACTTCGCTTATAGTATCGACAAAATGATAATTAGGTTTAATTCTGTAAGCATATTCAACTACTCCTGGAATATCGGTATCAGCTGTTAGCGAGCCTATATTAAAGGAAATCGCATCAAAAGAATGAATATCTCCATTTGATGTTAAGACCATTTTCTGCTGAGAATCAATGGAAGTAACGGCTCCCTGCAGCCAATTAATTTTACTGTTTTTGGCTAATGTTTCTAAATCGATTCGAATTTGACTTTTATCATACAGCCCTTCCGTATAAGCGCCAAACATATCGGAGTAGTACTGAAACTGCGAGGGTGAAATTAAGGTTACCTCTACATCAGTAATGGGATTATCTTTTAGTTTTTGAATGACGTGCAAATGTGTGTGTCCGCCACCAACGAGCAATAATTTTTTCATATCTGCGTCCTCTTTTAATCGTTATAATCATATATTGACTGTCATCTCTTATCATAACATTGGTGACAAAAAAACCGAATCCGTTACTAGGAAATCCCCGCGTTTAACTTCTCAACTTCCTCATCAATTCTAGACACATCAATACGTTCAAATAGTGGCTCTAAACCTGTTAATGCAAGTGATCCTACCTGAACCTCTCCCCACCTCAGCTCCTCCAAGCCTAAAATATTCTTCACCTTATCACTAGAAAAAGGCAAGAACGGCTGCAGTAGCTGTGCTAGATTCACAATGATATATACACAATTGGCGATGGTTTCTTCACAAGCTGAGGACTCCTCTTTGATTTGCTTCCACGGCTTTTGTTCATCAAAATATTTATTAGCATAGCGCACAAATTTAAAGATTTCTTCCAAGGCCTGCTTAAAGTGTGTACCCGATATGAGCGAGCCAACTTGTTTATAAAGCTTAATTACTTTGGCCTTAAGACTTTCATCAATCTTTCTAGCAGGTGTTTTGCCATCATAATTCTTTTCGACGAATTTTAAGGTACGGTTGACAAAATTGCCATAAGCCCCCAGTAATTCGCCGTTATGACTATACACAAACTCTCGCCAGGAAAAATCAGCATCACGATTCTCAGGTGCATTAATCGTTAAGAAATATCGAATCGAATCAGGGTTATATCGTTTTAATAGATCCGGAATCCATACGGCCCAATTACGGCTGGTTGATAGCTTCTTTTGCTCAATCGTTAAATACTCGTTCGAAACGATATGCGTTGGCAGCGCTCGTTTTTGAATGCCCAACAAAATAGATGGCCAGATAATACTATGAAACGGAATATTGTCCTTACCGTGGACATAATAGGATCTCGTTTCTTCATTCCAAAACGCCGATTCGTCTTGACCTGTTTGTTCCGCCCACTTTTTGCTCGCAGAAAAGTAGCCCGACACCGCTTCAATCCAGACATAGACTTTCTTATCTTCATAGCCTTTAACGGGTACAGGGACTCCATTTGGAAGATCCCTTGACACCGCACGATCGTGTAACCCTTCTTTCAGATAGCTCTCAGAAAAACGAATGGCATTATTGCGCCATAAATGATTCTTTTTCGCATGGGATACATAGGATTCCAGTTCTTCTTGGAAAGAACTTAATTTAAAATAAAAATGCTCGGTATGCTTAGTAGTTGGGGTATCTCCACAGGTTTTACACGTTTTATTGATTAGCTCTAACGGATCTAAAATACTGGAACAATGATCACATTGATCGCCTCTTGCAGGCTTGTGACAGTGTGGGCAGGCTCCTTCCACAAAACGATCAGGTAAAAACTGCTCACACGTATTGCAATAGCACTGTTCCACTTCCTTTTTGTAAATTTTATCGTTCTCAAGTAGTTGTAGAAAAATCTGTTGGACTACCTCATGATGCAATTCCGTATCCGTTCGGGTGTAACAGTCGTAAGAAAATCCTAATCTCTCAAAATCACGTTGAAACTCCTCATGATAGCGATCCGCAATCTCTTGAGTCGTTACCCCCTCCTGCTTAGCTTTAATCGCAATGGGTGTGCCGTTACAATCACTTCCGGACACATAGAGAACTTTCTCCCCTTTCAACCGAAAATACCTTGCTAAAATATCACCAGGTAATAAACTCACAACATGCCCCAAATGAAGGGAACCATTCGCATAGGGCCACGCCCCACCAATTAATACTGACATGTAAAACTCCTCCTTTTTAAAAATCAAATAAAAAACCTCGCCCCAAGACAATAGAATTGTCTAAGGACGAGGTATATCTCGTGTTACCACCTTAATTTACTGATCACTCACATGACCAGCCTCAGTAAGTACGGAGCTCATTCGAACCCTTATACTCTGACATTTGTAACGAATGCCAAATCTCGTCAAAGTCTATTTCTATTTAGAAAGTCGACCTTGCAGCTCTGAGGCCATTTTCAATCAAGGATTTTCTGCTTCTTCTCAGCAACCGAAGCTCTCTGTCTAGAAAATGTGGTTGATTTACTTTCCTCTTCATCGCCTTTAAAAGTGAAATTTTATTTATTATGACATAGTTAGAGTTTATTGAAAAGTATTATTATTTTTTCGAGCTAAAATTTAACAAATAATCTAACCAAATCCTGAATACTTCCATCACGCGGGCTTCTTGTGTAGACCCATAACTCCCCTGTTTGACTCGTTGGCTGCTGTTCAAATGCAATCGATGTGGAAAATGCCCCGTATTGAGGTGCACCTGCACTGGTTTGAATAGGTGCTTCTGCTGTTACGATTTGACCGTTTTGATCGACTAGACGGTAGAGAATCACTCCCTCAAACGCACGGGCAAAACCCTCAAGATTTTGTTCTTCTTCAATCATGGTTCCTGGAAGTGGGTTGAACACAACGATGTTATTGGAAGTTGGAATCGGGATAATGAGCTGGTATCCTGGGAGGATGACATCAGGTGAGAAACCCGGTCGCTGACGATTCGCTTCTATTATTGTAGATAAGGGAAGTCCAAAGCGTTGAGCGATTTGGTTTAGTGTATCCCCTTGTTCAACTAGATAGATAAAAGCAGTAACGTGAAGAACTTGATTTGGATTAATGAGGTCAGGATTTGTAAATTGAGGATTTATGCCTTGGAGTAAATCTACGCTCGTTGAATACCGTCCCGCAATTTGATTTAGTGTATCCTCAGAACTGATAATATGGTTCACTTGTCTGTTCCCAGGTGTCGAGATGACTAATACTTGACCTGGAAAGATGAGATAGGGATCGGTAAACGGAGGATAAATCGCATTGGCTTCCACTAGGAGAGGAACTGTACCTCCAATTCGCGATGCGATGGAATACAAGGTGTCCCCCTGTTTAACTGTATAAATAAATGATTTACCGTCAACAATTGGCAATCCTATCACTCCTAGGTACTTGGTTTACCTAATTATGATATTCGCCTCCATAAAAGTTTGTGACTTAACCACTGTTAATCTATCATTTCTCCAAATAGTTTTTTAATTCATCCATATCCTTGGCACATGCTTTTTTAAAGGTCCCAACCATCATTTTCCAAATAATTTGGTTAAGCCAGTAAGCTCCTTAATTTCCCCATTCAAAGTAACTTCTGTATGCTGATCAGATGAAGCAATATGGTATGTATAAACAAATTCCCCTTTACCTGTTGTTCCTTTCGAGCTCACAGTATAATACAATCTTTTTCGGTTCTTGTAATTCCTTCACCTCAAAATATTCGGAAGCCTCTTTTCCAAACATTTTTCTCGTTTCTTTCCATTCACTTCCTACTTTTATTGGACCATCATCCAATCGCTCCATCGCCACTAAGCCATTCATCCATTTTCAAGGTGATGCCGATTCAATGGAATTCTTTTGAAGTCCCTTTCCGCATTTCTCACATTCCCCCCTCATTTCTAATTCCTACCACTTACCCGAACCTATGTTCCTATTATACATGAGTTACTTGAAAAATGAAACATTTCCACTATAACCACCATTTACTATAATAAAAAGGGACTTCTCCTTTTTTAAGGAACGCCCCCGTTCGTAATTAAAGTTCATAACCTCTTGTTAATTAAAACTGCATCGTAGTTTGAGTGTATAGTTCACAATGTCCTCTTATTATCTTGACGTACAATTCAGATTTTCCTACCTTTTGTAAATGATATCTTTCCAATTATATATCCTGTCAGCAACACCAATTCTTTGTGCTGGCGTTTCCTCAACTCCATTTGAATTAAAAGGCTGACAGAAGTTGTAATAGGTCCTCAATATCATGATTGCCATTTGCGCATATTTAGGATTGAAATTGCTGTATATATATGATTTTCCGTCACCTCTAGAAGTTACCAACGGTCTTTAAAATACTGAAAGGCTACGTCTTATTTCCTGCAAAAAAGCGTTTACCGCATTTATTGTTAGCCCTTACAATCAGTTTTGCTAAATACTCATCTGACAAATCCGAAGTATCCGTTATCACATCAATATAACGAAAGGATTACAGGGGTCTGCTGAGCACGAAATAGCTGTTGAATTTGTAAAGCGAATTCTAGAAAAGCACAAGTTTTACGAAACAAAAATTGCACCTGATGGGACTCCTTATAACGTTCATAAATCAAATGAAATAGAACACCCAATTGCAATGTCTGACAGAGGTAATTAAAATCATTAAAAAGATACGGCCTAACTTAAAAAATTTTTACTAATTTAATTTGTACCTTGCCGGGAACACTAAAAAATGCTAAAAAATTCGACTGTCAATTTAATGGAGGTTTGAAAATGGCAAAAGTACTTGCAGTTTTATCAAGTGGTTATAAGGATGAAGAAAACAGCTATGAAACAGGTTGGTGGGGAGAAGAATTATTTGCTCCACTTGAAGCTCTGGAAAATGCTGGTCATATAGTTGATCTTGCATCACCTTTAGGTGGAAAGCCTACTGTGGATCAAACTAGTTTTCTACCTGAATATGACCCAAAAGGAACTTATAAGGCATTGTATGAGTCTGGAAGAGCGGATGAAACACAAAAGCTTTCTGATGTGAATGCTCAGGACTATGATGTAATATTAGTAGTTGGTGGACACGGTGCAATGTATGATCTTGCCAAGGATAAGGACCTACATCATATTATCAATTCAATTTATGATCATGGTGGTATTGTCGCTGCAGAATGTCATGGACCAGCTCCTCTTATTTGGACAATTCGACCTGATGGTAAAAGCATTATTTCCGGAAAAAAGGTTACAGGTTATCCAGATGAAATCGAACCTGAAGGCTTACTTGATATTCTTCCCTTTAGCCTAGAACAAGAAATGACAAAGATTGCCCAATATGATAAAGGCGATTTAAATCAAAAGGCTTACGCTGTTTGGGCAGATGACCAAATTGTCACAAGTCGTGACCCGTTTTCTTCTGAGCTGATGGGGGAAGAACTAGTTAAGGCACTCAATAAGAAATAATTTACACATAATGATTCACAAGATGAAAGAAGATATAATGTACAAATTTGAAAGGAGTAGAAATAGGTATGAAAATTTATGTTCTACACGGTAGTATGTTTGGACATACAGAAGTACTAGGTAATGCAATAGCAGATGGTGCTAAACAGGTGGATGGAAGTGAAGTTATTTACAAATCAGTTGAAGAAATTGAACCTGATGATTTAAAAGATGCATCAGGCATTATTTGGGGTTCATCAGGTATCTTTGGAGAGGCAAACCCAAAGATGGCCACTTTCTTTTCTAAACTAGGACAACTATGGTTTACGGGGGCTCTTCAAGGAAAAGTTGGAGGAGTTTTCGCAACGACTTCAACCCAGCATGGTGGAGTAGAAAATGTATGTCGAGCATTGCAAACACCCATGCAACATCATGGTATGGTAATCGTCTCTAATGCTGGACCCATAAATGAGGACCGAGCGCATTATGGTAATCCATATGGAGCAACTGCCGTAATTCCAGTAGAAACATCTAAAGATGCCCCAATGAATAAACCAAATGATACAGAAATGCAAATAGCAAGGGAATACGGAAAATTAGTAGCCGAAACCGCCAAAAAACTACATCATTAATATGGGTCAGAGGGACAGGTCCCCTGTCCCAGTAACTTTGGTGTTTTTCCTCCTTTGTTAGCAGGAGAAGCTGAAATGACAAATGGAGCTTTGAGTATTTTCAAAGCTCCATTAATCCAAGAACTATTTACTGTTCCAATGCATTCGTATTAGTAAAACCAAACGGAGGAGATACTTCCTTTTCTAATTTAAGAATAAAAGGAGTAAATGTACCATGTGTACCTTCTATTACAATAGCTTCTCCATTGGTCTCTTTAGGCTGAAGACTATATTTCACATCATAGCTCCCCATCGGTGCATCTTGACCAACAAATTCAACAGCAACTTGTTGATCCGGTTCAGTTAAAATAAACGCGTAAGTATGGCCTTTGTGTGAAAACATTCCCGTCCCACCTGGACCCATGAGGTTAAAATCCTCCTTATACTCTTCAGGTAAACGCTCATAGCTGACCATTTCATAAGCGATCTCGTTGTTGCCAGAATCGATAAAAAACAATGCAATAATGGTAATTAGCAGGAATGATATGGCACTTGTTTTCATTTGGTTCAATATTCCCCCTCCCCTATTTTTGCAACCCATCGATTAATGGCATCTTTCCATTGCATGAATTGTTGGCTGGATATAAGTTGTTGCAAAAAAGCATACAAGAGAATAA
Organism: Salinibacillus xinjiangensis; assembly: GCF_009649735.1. GTDB lineage: Bacteria > Bacillota > Bacilli > Bacillales > Alkalibacillaceae > Salinibacillus > Salinibacillus xinjiangensis. The sequence goes on along the minus strand of NZ_WJNH01000003.1, from coordinate 183,250 downwards.
CATTCATAGAAATAACGGACCACTCAGCACTAGATTGAAACCTAGCAAAAACTAAAGCGATGAAAAGCATCGCCCAGTAGTGAAACGTAGCATTACACATTCGCTTCCAAACAGATAAGTAGCTATTGTTCCTGCACAATTGCGTCAACAAAATGATATACCAGAACATATGTAGTGTAGGGAATTCAAAGAGTCCGTTAAGCCCTGCTAAACGATTCCAATCTAAGCTGAAGATTTCACTGAGGTAAAGCTCTAATGTTAAAGGTGTTCCGTACATCTGAGCTATAAACTGTAGGAAAATGATGTAAATAGGAATGAATCCGATAATGGAAAACAGCCAATAGGTTTGTTTTTTTATAATAAAACGATAAATAACATAAGCCGCAACTAGAGCTTGGATAGGTGCAAATATAAAGTACGGTTGAAAATAAGCTCCAATCAGGAGTCCGGGTCCAATAACACTCGCAATTATGCAGATCATTCCGATGAGTACCTCTTTAAACACATGATTTTTCATAGAGCTAGGATAAGTCTCATTAACTTCTTTCTGCAACATCTCAACTGGACCAAATTGATCGATTACAGCTTGTATGGCTTCTTTTTCATCTACATTCTCCAAGCGAAGGGAGTGATAATGATCATAAAGATGCTGCCTCCATTCTTCTTCAAGCTCTTTCTTTTCAATTTCATCTAATTGTAATTCCTTGGTAATGTTCTTAATGTAGATATCGAACTCTCTAATCGATACTTGTTTTGACATTTACATCACCCACAATCCGATGCATGACTTTTTGAAACAGACCCCACTCCTGCTTTTGATCTGATAGTGACTTTTTTCCTGCAGTAGTAATTTTGTAATATTTCCTGCGAGGTCCATCACTTGATTTCAGCCAATAGCTCTCTACCAAACCTGCTATCTCTAACCGTTTTAAAGCTGGATATAAAGTTCCCTCCTTATAACTCAAATATCCTTCACTTACTTGGTGAACTCTCTCAGTAATTTCATAGCCGTACATATCTTTTTCAGAAAGTAACGATAACAGAATCATACTCGTACTCCCTTTCAACAATTCAGTTTTTCTCATTCGGTGTACCCTCCTCAACTATATCGTTATACTACTTACTCTATATCGTAATACAACATAGTGGAATAATCAACAATTTTGTGGGACGGAGGAACAGGTCCCTTGTCCCAGAACGTTGGGATAACTCTTATCCTCTGAAATAGCAATAACAGAAGAAGAAGAAAAATGGAGCATTGAGTATCCTCAATGCTCCACCAATCTCAATAAAAACGATTTTGGTATTCCTTCACCTAAATAATGCTTTTAATTGCTTTCGGTACCATACAACTCCAACCTCCAGACAAAACTAATTAGCTTTTCCCTTAAATAAATAAAATCTGCAACTTTTCGTTCTTGTTAATCTAAATAATTAATGCGTACCTTTTTTGTCCTTTCCTTATATAATAAAACAAGCGCGAATCTTCCTATTGAAGAACCGCCATCATTAGCTCATCATGCTCCCAACAAATAAAATAAACCCCAAGAATACAGATAAACTTAGTGTTAAGACTATTGTGGTAACACTTCTAGCCATACCTTTCCAGTCTTTCACGCCCAAAAATCCATATACACCTAAAAGAAATGTAGATAACGTGAAAATCAAAACAATGGTTAAAGAGTGAATACCCATTATGGAATTGGCAAACCAACCTGAGAGCGGTATTAGAAACAATACTATGCAAATGATTGAAAGAATAAATGACCAAAAGTTAACTTTTTCTTGCATCCCATTCCTCCGAGTAATACCTTTATTTGTGATAAATTGTTTACCTAAACTCTATCTTTCCATAGCTTTACTGGGTCCTCTTGACCTTCATCCAATGGCATCTGTTTCATAGAAAGCTTTCGTTCCCTGTTCGGCACTTTTAAATCCTCATAAATCATCTTTGAAGTCCCAAGTCCAGCATCAACAGCATCTTCAACAGATGCACAGTAATAAACATCACGAATCCCAGCAAAATACATAGCCGTAAAGCACATCGGGCAAGGCTCCCCGCTGGCATACATGGTATATCCTGATAAATCATTTGTATGCAGCTGTTCTTGTGCGCGTCGAATCGCTAATAATTCTGCATGTCCACTTACATCAAACTTCTTGTGCAGCTCATTTACACCTTCAGCTATCATTTCGTCATTTTTCACAAGTACGGCACCAAAAGGCTGTCCGCCTTCACGTACATTTTCCGCAGCTAATTCAACTGCTCGATTCATGAATTTATTCATTATTAGACCACAACTTTCTCTGTAATTCCTAATTCTATTGAGATCAAATTACTCCTCTACCTCTATTAAATAAACCTTTTCATCAAAACCTCCACGCTGTTCAGCTTTGTGTTTTCTAATATGTTCAACTTCATCAATGGTTGACCCGTGAACCTTGGCCAAGGCATGGATCAATTCCAACATATCAGCCAACTCTTCAATTGAATCAGCATCACTTTTAGCATTCAAATATTCTGTAAGTTCTTCCTTTGTTTTCTTTTGTAGAGCTGTTTTATAATCTTCATCGGACAAAATTTTAGTTTTTGGTGTTTTACCAGTCATTTCGATGATTTGTGGTATATGATCACGAATTAATTTGTTGTATGTCGGCATAAATATTCCTCACTTTACTGTCTTTTGATGGTCAAAGCAATAGATCTTTCCATTAAAACGTTTGTTAGTTAGACAATATGTTTTAACCTTTTCTGATACTCTCTTATGACAAACTACACATTCACTGGAACTTGATTCACCTTGAGAATTAGATTTTATTTGATTAACATGGTATTTTCTTTTACTAAGATCTGTTATGTTAATCTCACTTAGTGTTCGGTAAATATTATCGATATCTTCTTGTGTAAATAAAGGCTTCTTATATATTCTATCCTGACTTCTAATTTTTCGAGTAATAAACTCAGAAAGCTCCAGATCATAAATAATTAAATCATTAGAAGTAACTTTTCTCAAGTCAAGTTCAACTTTAAATGTAGACCTCTTTGTAAATGAAACCATAGAAATAAAATAATCATGAAATTGTTTATCCACATAAGACTTAAGGGCTTGAATATGTCCATAATTTTGATTGAATGGATTCATCATTTTAAACTTCCCATTAACTGACCATGTCTTTCTTTGTCTCCCACCATAAATTGTTCCCTGATAGTTTTTCGTCTCAACAACAAAAATCCCATATGGTGTCAAAATCACATGGTCAATTTGGGAATAGCCAGATTTTGAGCTTTTATTTTCTATCATGATGTCACTTATGTATTTACATTCCTTTGGGAGCTGATCTAGTTCAATGTTAATTTTATACTCTCCAAGCTCCCCTTTTCTTGTGGCTATTTTTTCGTTCTTTTGCTTTTTTTGATTTATTGTATTTTTAGTTTTTATATTCTTTTGTTCAGCTTTTTTTGATTTAAATATATTTAAGAACGACATCATTTTCCCCTTTATTGAATTTTTTACATATACTTATTCATTTCGACAATTGATTGTTAATACCTCCCATAAGAAAATTCGACTTAAATTGTATCTTAACTATACTACATAAGAAAGAGCACTTCCCTAAAAGAGGAAAGCGCCCTTTTCTAGCATAATTCATAAAACTACCAAAATAATAAATGCTTTATTCGTTTAGTCCGGAAAAATCATATACATATTCTGGAAAGTCTGTAATAATACCGTCCACACCCGCTTCAAATAATTGATCTGCATGTTCTTGCGCTCTTACGGTGTAGGCATACACTTCCATACCTGAACGATGAACACGATCCACTAGTTCTTCGTCAACCATATTTCGATTCGGGTTAAAGTAATCCGCGTAGGTTGCAAATTCCAAAAGCTGTTCGTCTGTGACATCAGCCCAACTCATTCCTGCAAGTACACCATGTGGAATATTCGGAAGCAATTCCTTTGATCTTTGGACCGATTCATGGTTGAACGATTGAATGATCACCTTATTGTTATTCGGAAGATGCATGTTACGCTCCATTAATATATTCGCAACTTTTTCTTCAATCCCAGGATATAGCTCGGGGGATTTCAATTCAATTAATATCCCAATTTTTCCGCGGAAGGCATCCACGATTTCCTCAAATGTTGGAATCTTTTCACCTGCAAACTCTTCATCAAACCAGCTTCCTGCATCCAATTGCTGAATTTCTTCCAATGTAAAATCACCGACAAAACCCGTACCATTTGTTGTCCGGTCTACTGTAGTATCATGAATGGCAACAACTTCTCCATCCCTGGTCATTTGTACATCAATTTCAATATAATCCGATTTCATTTGAAAAGCTTTTTCAAAGGCAGCCATTGTATTTTCGGGAGCATGCCCGGAAGCACCTCTGTGGGCAACATTCACAATCTTTTGCTGCTGTTGTGTTGTTGCTGTTTCCCCAGTTGCTGCAAATACTGGGACATTAAATAAAGAGATGAAAACAACAGACATCATAATGATTGAACTAATTTTTCTTTTCTTCAAAAGAATCTCTCCTCTCCTCTATTTGTCTATTAGTATAAAAAGAGACTGTTAAACTCGTTTAAATAGGAGAATAAGAGACTGTAAAAAAATGTGGGTCAATTGCAGCAATGCAAAAGACCCTTGGTGTGTTGACTTGAACATAAGCATATTTCAGAAAAAAAGAGCATTTGATATCTATTGTTTAGTTATATGATTTTGGAACCCAAATCTTATCAAACCCATTTTTTATCGAATAATCATATAGCATGATAATCTTTTTGTCTCGATAATTTTCCATCAATCGTGTACGCTTATCCTCAAACTTCATAACTAACTTCTGATTGCGGTTAATAATGGTATCCAGGAAGCTTCGTTTTGGAACTTTATCATTTTTGGATACATTACAGGTACTGCAGGATAATACCAAATTCCAAATTTGATCAGATTGAACAAACGACCATGGAATGAAATGATCAACATGGGTACTTCCTTTTCGATTAGATAATGGTTTGCCACAATAGAAGCATTCATTTTCAAAATGACTAAGGAGTATCTGTTCAAATGGTTTCAATGAATTCCTCTTGGCAATACTCTCTACTTTACTTAGTAAGTAGTTAATACTTGGCAACTCGTTCAATTCTTCAATCATAACCGCCATATGGTAGTTAGTTAGGTTTACAATAAGTCTTTGATATTTCATCATGAATTTTTGAACACTTGGGCTCAACCTTAAGTATTCACGCTTGTGGTCAAAGGCATAGAAACGATGTCGGGTATCGCCATAAAGAGCGCCGAACACATTCCGTTTCATTACGCCTTTGACTTGAGATACTAAATTAAATTGAAGAGAGTCCCTAATTTTATCAAAACTTATTTCAGAAGGTATAATGTTTTGTTGCTGAAATTCTTTAATTATAGTAACAACTCTAGCGTTTGCTCCAGTGTTGTGTTTTTCTAACTTATGTTGGACTACCAAATTCCAATAAACCTTCGCAAAAGAATACGCAAGCTGGTCATACGTTAGCTCAAAGCTATCATTGACCTGATACAAATTTTCAATCAGTGATTTTATAAGTGCATACTTATATGTGGCAGACTTAGCGGATTTATTAGATAAAACAATTGTCAAGATTCGCCATATCTCTTCATCAGTTAAATATTCCTCTTTTAGTTCTCCCACTTTAAGGTTATGACTCATATTGCACCTCTAATTTTAGTCCTCTACTATTATTTGGCTTTAAAAACTAAAATTTAAGCTATTCACATCAAATCCTTACTTATAATTCAAACAATTTCAATATTTCATCCATATCATCAGATGGTTCAGGCGTTAATACATCCCCTTCAATCGCATCCAACATTTGTTTTTCTTTTTCTTTAAGCCGTATATAAATCTTTTCATCGATTGTGTTTCTCTGTTCTTCACTTTTGTTTTCTAACATAAAATAATAATATTGTGTGTATTGTCCATCAGGCAAACCAAGTCTGTGTATTCGATCTCTTGATTGAAGCATATGTGTAAGATTAAAGGAGTACTCAAGATAAATGGCATCATGACAAGTTTTATGAAGAGAAACAGATTCTGCCAAAGTATGTGGATTAGTAATTAATACTTCGATTTGTTCTCTCTTAAATAGCTCAATAATATTATCTCGGTCCTGCTGGGGAGTGCTCCCATAAATCACAGCAGCTTTAATTCCCTTAGAACTTAAATCACGGTACACTTTATCAATTGTATTGACAAACATACACCATATAATTGATTGCTTGTTCTCTCCATGTAACTTTTCTGCCAATTGTAAGGTTTTTTTGAATTTTGAAGTTTCAGACACTCTTCGTATAATGTTTATTTCTTCCTCGCTAAATGTAACATTATCAGTCTGCAGTTCATTATCCCAGTCTTTTACTAATTCTTCCCCATACATCTCAATGAAATCTATTGATTTTAATAACAACTCCGGATTTGTTGATGCCTGAATTAAGCGAATATATAAATGAAACGCAGAATTGCCATACTTACGATATAACAAATTAATAATTTCCTGTTCATCATAGTTCATGGGACACTTTATAATCATATCTTCGTTAGCTTTAGGAACTTCAAGTTGTTTTTTATTCGTACGCCAAAAAAATGGATAGAGTTTTTCATTGATTTCATTAATTTCAGTTAGTCCAGGATTTTTTAGTTCATTTAACTGAAAATTGAAGAACATTTTATATTCTTCCTTGTAAAGAATGTTCAAAAAGTTAAATATATCCTGGTATGAATTTGGTATTGGAGTCCCTGTTAGTACAAATTTATAAACGGGCTTTTCAGCAATTCTTTTGGCAACTTGTGCTCGAACACTCTGCACACCCTTAATTTTATGAACTTCATCAAACACAAGAACAGTCTTACTATCAATAATATCTGATAAAGCCGATTCATATTTTCCTAATGACTCATAATTAATAAGAATTAAATTTTTATTTGCTCCATTAAGTCTTAACTGTACATCTGCGGCCTCCTCTTCATGAATGTCTAGTACCTTGAGTTCCTTTCTGTTACCAAAATTCTCTTTGAATTCAAGTTTCCACGAAAGAAAAGAATTTTTTGGACCAATCATTACAATTTTATCGGCCTTCTGTACCTCTGTGGAGTTAAGATATGCAAAGGCTCCGTAAACCATAGACGTTTTACCAGCACCTGGAACGGAGAAATTGGCCGCTTTTTTCATTTGAGTCATGTAGAATGCACTCCACATTTGTTGTTCCCTTAATATACGTTCCAATTCTCCGGATACAATTGACGTAAACTTTTTATAATCAGTAATAACTCGAGAATCACGATTTTTTATTAATACACCATATTTAGAACGTTCTTCAATCCAATATGAATGCTGATCAATATACTCTAGAAGTTTTTTACTTACTACAAAATTAAATCGTTTTTTGTTAGCATATTTCTCCAGTATTTTAATTATTTTTTGCATATCTATGTAAGTTAAATCTGTTCTAAAAGTAGGATAGCCACCATCATAATATCGTTTAAGCTTCCGTGCTAAAGCAAAGTCGTTGGGGTTAATTTGATAAGAGTCTAAATTATCTTGAATGACTAGATGGTTATCCTCTATGGTTAAAATCAATGCGTCTTCAGTTAGCATATCTACATCCACAATAATTCTCCCCTTATCATAGGTCATAATTTTATTCTTTACGACTTCATTTATTTCTTTTATAAAAATATTTTTTTCTTTTACATTGTCATTCCATAGTAAATCAAACTCTTTTTCAGCTTTTTCTAATTTTTGCAAATCAAATTCAGAGGCTAACCAAGAAGCAGTAATATCGAACCCTTCATAATTATGTGTTATTGCGGCGTATGTCTCATTATTAGAACCCGTAAAATAAATTACATTTCCACCTTTATCAGTACATAAACCAAACTTAGAATGAAACAAACCATTCTTTTTAAATCCTATCTTTATATCTACAATTCCTTGAGCTATGAGATGGGCAAGATTATAGAAGTTTACCTCTTCTTCTAGAGTTAAAGGCTCCTCTAATTTACCTATTAATCCATTTGTAATTTCCTTTCTTAGAGCATAGCCTTGTTTAATTAAATTAAAATCTTCTTCACTAATATCCTGTGAAATAATTAATCGAAATCGGCCACCGTTTTTATATAATCCACTAAGACCCTTGGCATATGAAGCAAGAGCCTTAGAACTAAAATAACCACTTACCCGGTCATATTTAACTGCATTTGATAATACAGGATTATAAAAAGCATCAACTGTATCTCCATCAGTTGTGTAATAACTTGGCCTTAACGCTAATTCCTTAAACATCGAGCTTTTCTCCTAAAAGTTCGACTGTTGATTGAATTTTATGAAGTAATTCTTTGAAGTTTTCTTTGTTATCATCTCCCATTCTAGAAACAGCGGTTGTATCAATGGAATCCAATGCTTGAAAGGATCTCTCCAATAAATCTACTGGTTTATTTCGAGCTTGATCAATTCTGTTTGTTTCAATTTTCTTTTCAATGAGTTGATTACTTTCTTCTTTCAAGTCTTTCTTAGCAGCAATTTTTTGGTTAATCGTTGAGATATCAACTACATCTTCTTCTTGTAAAGAATCATATACCTCTTCAACAACCTCTTCATATTCTTCTAGGAATTCTTCAGAATTTTTCGTGTTAATAATATCTCTACCTATTTCACGAATATGCCTTGTTAGATCACCTTTGTTTGATGTTAACAAGGATGTAAAGAGTGCACTTTTTACGTCTTCTTGCTGATCTTCACTTGTACGATTTAAAATTATCATGACTTCTTGTAATGGTCCATCCAGATTCAAATCTCGAGCAATATAATACTTACCTTTGGCGTTAATAAATTCAAGAAATTCTACCATTAAAATAGATTTTTTCTTTAATTTTTCAACTTCTTTTTCCTTGGTATTCGTGTTAAGTGCATATTCTTTTACAGTAAAAGTTTCATTTTCAACTAAATCTTTGTACACATCGACTAAGTTATCAATAGGATTGTAATCTACTGGTCTTTCTTCACCATGCTGTAAATTCAACTCAAGTCTTTTAATGTCTTTTGAGGAAATTCCCTGTTCTGTATCTAAGATTACCGCCTCAAAGTAATAATCTTTTCCTTCCTCCTCGTGTAAATCACGAAGACAAGTGAATCTTCGATTACCATCAATAATTCGTCCATTTTGTAGAACAACACCTGGAACTCGTTGCCCAAACAATTTGATATTATTTTTAGTCTTGTTTAAAGCATTTTTATTGGACTCTTCAATAAAATCATGAATTATACTGTTATAGTTATCTATATCATCCATATTTAATTTACCATGCTCATCCTCATGTTTACTGATATAAGTAGCAATTCGTCCATTTTGATCATTATAGAATAAGTATTCCAGCGGAATGCGGTAAACTTTATAGTTTTCTGTTTTCCCTTTGATAGAAAGCTTGCGGGTTCCTGTTGTTATAGTTATATCCTTACCAATTAGCTCTATTAAATTTTTCTCTTTCATTATTCATATACCTCCTCATAAAAATCTTCCTTATCAATATAAAATTTAAACATTTCCTCAGAATAAAATACATCTGTTTGTTTAAGTGAATATATCACCTTTGTAGTATCTAAAAAAATACCATAAATGTCTTTTATTTCATCTATTAAGCCCTCTAATTTAACTACACGTCTTTCCGAAACATAATCATATAGGAATTCGCGTAAAGAGAGTATACCATCAGTCTTTTTCAAGATATAACCAGTAGATGTCTGTACAGCTCTGAATTCTTCAAAAGCCCAAATCAATCGTTCATAAAACGTATTAGGGAACCCTAAATCATCTAAAGGATGTTCAAAACCTTCCTCCCTAATCGATAACAGTGTGAAATATTTGTTTTCATCCTCTTCAATAAACTCTAATAATGCGCGTTTATAATCCATTATATCATCTAAAGATATACCCGCATGTGATAATTTCTTAAAAGTTATATAAATATCTGTTTCAATTTTGAAAATTTCAAAGTTCTTTTCTAGATTATAGATTACAACTTTGAAAGATTGTGTTTGATATACAGGAAGGTGTTCATTTACAAAGTAATCTTGTGACAAAATCATATTGCGAAAATACTCATCTACGCTATTAAAGATATTACTTAAAACAAAATTACTCCTAATTTGATAGCCCACTTTAGATAAAGTCATATTATTAATAAAACTCTCGCCAAAGTCGTGCGTTATTGAACTGCCTAATTTCTTAATTTCTTCCATAGTGTAGATAGGTCTTGTAAGTAAATTTTTAAGTTGGTAATATTCTTCATCCGACAACTCAATATAATCTGTTTTTATAACATCTTCATAAATATAATTATTTAAATTGCTGAGAATAAAGCTGGTCAGGGAATCCTGTCGCAAACCATATACTTCTTCAACAAACTCTGCAAATTCCTTTAAAGGTATAGGTGAATATTCTTTAAATAATTCGACTAAAAATTCTCTCTTAGTTACATTTCCAATTGTAAATTCAGGCATTCTGTTGTAAATAACACCATCAACATCAATCATACGTCGGTATAAATTGTGTAACTCATGTTCAGTACGTATATCAAATTCGTTCATTATCTCAGGATTTTCACTGAATATTTTTCTCATACTATAAACACCTGGTTCAACCTCTATTAGTTCTTTTAGAATGCCGATTGCCTCATTTGTAATTACTTCAAAATCATAGTATCTATAAGTATTGCCCTTTCCCTTAATACTTAATTGACATCTATCACTTATTCCCCTTAATGATGATTCATCTGATAAATAATTCCTAGGAAGGTTATTCTTGATGATATACTCATTGAACTTATCCACAATCTCAGCATCCGTTACTGAGTTAATGGCATATTTAGAAACTACTTCATCAAATATACTAATTTTAGATAATTCCTTAATTTCTCCCTTTTTATTTAAGAATACATTGTAGTACCTAAGAATTTGTCTACGCTGCACCTCTGTAAATTTTGGGTTAAACACATCATCTAAAATACATTTGTTACCCTTATCATATTTTAGGTTTAGATAATTATATACTTCAGGAGGCTCCTGAAACAGGTTACAAAACAAGTCTTGTTCAATATCAAATTTTCCGAATGTTTCATTATATCGTAATTCTTCTTCAAAAAATGGCATTCTTTTAAGAACTCTTTTTTCGATGTTCCGTATTCCTTGCCTAGAATACTGATAATAGTTTGCCAGTTGAGATAGCGTTTTTCCCTGTAATCTCTCAATAAATATTTTTTTATCTTTAAACTCTTTCCTAATAAAATCTGTAAGTTTAGGATAATACCGCTTTACTTCATTTGAATCGTATATTATATATTTTGTAGAATGTAATTCTTTCAAGACAGATTGAATTGCATTCCTGTTAATTTTTAAATGACTTTCACTTGATATAAGCTCTTCAATTTTATTAAAGTGTATAATTTCATCTAGCTTAAGATTGTTTAATATATCAAGTATTAACTCCCTCAATTTCCAGTTTGATATTCTCCCCTTACTTTGTTCAACTTTTTCAAATGATGAAATGATTTTTTTATAAACACTTTTACGGTTACCACCATTCATTTCACTAAACTTTTCTAAAGTAAGTTCATTTATGTCAAAATAACTAATATTTAAATCTATTAAGTTTTTAATAATAACTTCAGAAAGACCCATATGCGCAAGTTGATATAAATTATCCGCTCGTTCAACATCACTTATAATTGGGATAATATCATCAATTTTCCTTACTAATGTAGGTTTATGATTAATCAATTCATTAATTTTTTCAGTTCTATCCTCAAAATCCTTTAAAGATAGACCTGATTTTACTAGATTTTTAACTTGACGTAATGATATTCCATAAAGACATAATACATAAAGATTATACATACTGCATTCACCTTTTTTCTTCTTTAATCATATATTTCTTTATAATAGACTTCTTTAGTTTCATACAGTTTAAGAAGATCTGTAGAATAAAAATATGATGTGTTTTTCATCAATCTAATAGCATAATCATAGTCAATTTCCAAATTACAAACAGACCACGCTCTGTTAATTAATTCATCTACTGACATAGACTTACTATTAATTAATAAATAAGCAACAAAATCATCGATTGTTATTTCTCTCAACGATTTAACAAATACAATCTGGTCAGCTAGTTTCAAATATTTCAAGCGACCCGGCCTCATTAGAATACTCTCATAAAATACATCTTCAAATCCATACTCATCAAGTTCATGAGTAAATCGTTGTTTTAAAGTACGAATAGTGAAGAAATTTCCCTCTTCTACAAATCTCTCAACAGCTGTTTTATAACTTATTAAATCCTGTTTTACAATTCCTCCTTTAAGAAGGTTATTATTGGTTATATACTGATTTTTTTCAATTTTTAATAACTTATAGTCATTCTCATAGTTATCAATCTTACGTTTTACATAAGATGTAACAAAAACAGGGTTGTTAGGTACTGAAAAATAAGGTCTACTAAATATAATATCGTATAGATATTGGTCAACACTTTCCAAATGATCTTTAATTACAAACCGTTTATCTATTTTATAGCCAAGTGTGGAAAGCAAATTACGGTTAACATCTAGAGTTGTAAAACTAGGAATAACCTGCTTTACTTTTATAATGAACTCCTCTATAGGATATACTGCCTCACTTAATTTTGTATTAAGGGAATTTATTAATTCTTTAGATAATATTAAATCATTTTTTTGATAATTAGAATGTCTCCTATTTACTGCAGGCATATCCATTAATATTAATGCAATATAACTGTTATTTAACCAATATGCTTGCTTTGTAATCATCTGACCATCAGGTAATTCTATTTTGTCGTTTCCATCATTAGCCTTAGGACGTATATGTGCTACATTGTTATCATTTTTTCCAGGTAAATTATTTTCGATAACTATCCTGTTGCCTACTTTTTTTTCCTTTAAAATCACTCCATTATTTACTTTTTCCCTTATTACATTCCACAACTTTTTTATATCTGTGTTTAACGTTTTTTCTGGCATCTGCCATACTTTAACTCCCTTAAACAATAAGATTTTTCCATCAAGTGTCTCTGTATATTGAAAAACGAAAAATAAAAAGATGGATTCAACAAATTTTTCTCTCAACTTACTCTCTTGCCATGTTTCTTCGGTAATTTCAACAAAATCCACATTTTCAAATGACATCGATTCCCTTGGTTTTCCATTAGGTTGTAAACGAACAGTTTTAAGAGATAATTGCATAGGTGCTACTTTATTTTCAAGTTCTTTCTTGTCCAAACTCTTATAATCTAACATTCTGTTAACGATAGCAACCACGGATGCTTTTTTCGATATCAGTGCGGGATTTATACTTACCTTATATGAAATTTCTTCAAATGAAAGGCCAATAAACTCTTCAAATTCGTTTAAAAGCTCCAATTCTAATGTGTTTTTAGTAAATGACAAAGTAATCACCTTTTTAACTAATTTTGGGATTTTTTTGTTATTATAACATTAATTATATAATTATTCCCATTTGGATAAAATAAAATTTTCCAACTTTCTTTGATTGTTATCTAATTGAATATTAATAAAAGTAAAATATTCTTATACTTAAAAAAGAAAATCGAGTGTCTTTAAATAACAGACACTCGATTTATTAAAATAATTCTAACTGTAGTGGATTTTTCTTAATTACCCTTTTTTCTTCTTCTTCTATCTCAATTATTCTATGGCCCATCATTTTTATTAAACCAACAACAAGGGCATTCCCCATACAGAAATACCTCGTTCTATCGGGCATCCCTGTGTTGGTCCAGCCTGCTGGAAATTCATTTAGTAATTCACACTCTTCAGGAGTCAAATAACGAATCCTTCCGGTATATAAATCCTCTACCACATGGGAACTTCTATTACAAGTTGCCTCAGAAGTTAACATAGTTCTCCCAGGTTTATTCAGATCATCCGGAAATGACATGCTCCCTTCTGAATATTTATATTCATATCCAGTAGACTTCGAAACACGTTTGATTTTCTTAGCACCTTTTAAATATTTCATCTCTTCCAATTCAGAACGTCCACTTTTCCTTAATTTTATATTGTCTAAATAATATTTTTCATCAGCTGGGCCATAATCATTGTATGCTTTTTCTAGTATATCCCGCAATGGTATGGAATCTACTTCTATTGGTGTCACTTCTCTTGAAAAAACATTCCCATCAATCATGGTTCCGGCATTACGATAGTTCTCCTTATATTGATTAGAGATATCTACAATATCATTTAATAACTTGTTATTAACATCTTTATGTTTTGTTAGAGGCTCTCCATGAACTGGAAACTTAGGTGCAAAAAAACCGTTAGAATGTATCCGATTTTCTGGTGAAAGGGAGCGCTGGTTTCTAGCAAATACTGTATCGTTTCTATATGCAAAGATAAAAACCCTTCTTCTACGTTGTGCAAAACCGTAATCCGCTGCATTTATTACTCTCCACTCCACGGAATAGCCAGCATCTCTAAAACTAGCAAGCATAATAGAAAAGTCACGACCTCGTTGCTGGGATGGAGATTTTAACAACCGATCAACATTTTCAAGAAGCACATAGCGTGGTGATTTATCTTCTATAATTTTCATGATTTCCCAAAATAGCACACCTTTTTTTCCTTGTATACCCGATTCTCCAGATAAAGTACGAGCAACTGAATAATCTTGACAAGGAAAACCGCCGACCAACAAATCATGTTGCGGTGCATCATTCCACACTTCTGAAATATCTTCATTTACATGGATACCACTATCGCCAAATCTTTTAGCATAACAATCAAATGCATGCTGTATTTTCGTTGCTGGTTCCCATTGATTTGCCCATACAACTTCAAAACCATTTGTTGATTCTAGCCCAAGACGAAAGCCGCCTACACCGGCAAATAATTCTACTACTTGTAACATATCAACCACCTACCTTTCAGAAGAGCCTTGCATTCGGTACATTATCAATATCTATTAAATCCTTACTAAGTTATTTATTTTAACATAAAATAATATAGATATGTTAATTTGAATATCATCATTATAAACGAACGATCGTTCTATATCAATGTTTAACTAAAAAATTATTGATAAAAATAAAAAAATATTCAATTAAGCATTAAATTAGATCAATTTAGTAATGATATTTCTATCCAAGTATTATAAGTATGGATAAAGCTAAAAAAGATAATGAACAAAAAAATACTAAACTATTTAATTTTTTTCTATAACTACATAACTCCACAAAGCCCCAGTCGTATCCCTCCCAATCCGACGAACCCACCAATCCCGATCACCATACTTCTCCACCACCATCTCCAATGCCTTCTCCTGATTCGGGGCCGAAACCACACTCTCAACTTCCTTATCTTCCGTATAAACATGATAAATATAAAGTGTCTGCTTAATAAGCTGACGAATCCCTAAAATCTGTTCAACCTTATTCTCGAACTTCTCAAGATTCGCTATGGAATGCTTTGATTCATTCACAAAACTGTCCTGATTTCCTAAATAATGATCAACCTCGTTCACAAACCCATCTTCAAACTCTACTCGTGTTATACAATGAGGATGATCGGTTGCGAACAGATCACCAGGTTCATATGTGTAATGGCGATAATCAAAGGATTCGATAAGGTCATTTAGCTTTTGAATTTTCTTTTCACTGATGGTAAAGGACTTTTTCCCAATATGTGAGACAAACATTTCTCCGTTCCAGTTTAAGGTTCCATCTGAGTAGACCTCTACATAGAAGATTGGGCATGTGCCGTAGCATCCAGTTCGTTCGAGATACAGTTTTTGAAACATTCCTCTTCCCCCTAGTTATGTATTTTCTTCGTTATGTAGATGGATATTTTTCCAGTCACTTTTAATAATGCTAAAATGATGCTGTTCATGAATGGCTAGTAAGTGAATAACCTGTATGAGATTTGGATAGTGAGCAACAGGATCAAAGAACACGATATGCCCCGCAATATCCTCATCTATACGCTCTACCTTACTCTTCACTTTTTCTGTTTCCTTCATAAGGAGTTGATGCAATTCCTTAAAATCCAATCGATATCGTATCCTTTGGGGAGGGTTTAACACAAAAGGTGCCTTCATACCTTTTTTCTTCTTTTCTTTATATTCTTGATAAATATCATATGTTTCCCGCGGAAAGGGTTTGTCTTTCACAAATCTAGAATATAGCTTCATGCTCGGAATTGTTAGTGTTGCTGCATGTTTGACGAGCTTCATCATTAAATATAAATGATAGATTGACTCACCCACCCCCCATTTTTCTTTAGCTGGCCTTGACCATAACTGTTCATTGGATAAGGTATTCAACTGTGGAAAAAGCATCTGCCTTTGCCTCTCCAGTGTAGAAAAATGATGTTGGATAGAAAGTGATTTCATGATGAGTCCTCCCTTCTCATTCAGCTTTTTCTATTTGTTTCACTAAACCTGACACGTTAATTTAAGTACAAATTCCATTTTCATTTTAACATATAATGACAATTACTTATTTAGTTCAATAAAATTAACATAGCAAATACCTAACCAATTAACGCAGTAAATACCACGCTGACAATTGCTATTGTCATTACGTTTTTTCGGGGTTGCGGTTTTGTATGCTAATGTTACTGTCCGATAATCCCTGACATATAAGAAAAAGAAAATGACCAAATCATATAAGATTTGGTCTGATAATTAGTGCGCTATTTCATATTTTGTACTCCAAAACCGAACCCTTGACCAAAATGAATGTCGAATTTTCTCTAGCAGCTAATCAAGGGCAATCGGCGTGATCTGTCCGTCCTCAACGGCAGCTACACTCGTGTTAATTTCAAATCCTCCATTTTCACCAATACTAGGAATCTCGTAAACCTTTTTATCATCTGGAAGGGCGTCTAATCCGTCTTGGATATGTTCATGAATGGCCTTCGCATCATCGACTGTACCTGAAGCTTTCATTGCCTCTACAAACACATACATGGAGAGATAGTGGAATCCGGCCTCTGAACCCGGGTCTTTATCATGGGTTGCCCGATATTTCTCCACAAAGTCTGCTGAACCTGGATAATCAGCATTCACTAATGGCATGGTCCCAATCGCACCTTCTAATGGTTCATAAGAGCCGCCCATTACAGCCTTCATTTCATCTAGTTTCGCTTGGTCCATGACCATAAAGCCACCTTCAAAACCTAACTCTCTAGCCTGCTGGGCGACTTTAGCAGTAGGCTCAGATGGTCCACCAATAAATAAGACATCGGGATCGGCCTCAAGGGCATTGGTTAACATCGTAAAGAAATCGGTATCCTTTGAGAAATCAATGGACGAATTATACACAACTTCCCCGCCTTGCTCTTCCCAGTGTGGAATTAAGGCTTCAGCCCAATCTTGACCATATTGGGTAACCGGTGGTAGTGCCGCAAGCTTCGGTCCAAACCGCTCCATTTGATAATTCGTAAAGGGCTCAAGGTACCCTTCGTAATTAGGAGGGATTCTTACGGTTAGAGAATTCCCTGCTTCCGTTATGGCTGGTTCACTTGAATAAGCGGCAACAATAAATTCCTCCTGCTCGTTGAATACTTGAAGGGCGGCGATTCCTCCGCTATGAGGCGTGAAAATAATTGGTGTATCATGCTCCTGTTTTAATCTCTTTGCGTTTGCGGCCGTTTCATTCGGTAGGTATTGATCGTCCAGCGTTTCCAAGTTAATCTTGTAGGTCGTACCATCTACTTCAAAACCTTCTTCATTAATTTCTTCTACAGCCATCTCTAACCCACTTAGTGTGTTTTCCCCATAATAGGCAGCTGGCCCGCTCAATGGCCCACTATAGCCAATATTGACAACCCCTTCTGACTGGCCTCCACTATTACCACTTTCTCCATTGTCTCCCCCACCTGTTTCATTGGACTCAGAACAAGCAGCCAACATGAACATCAAGGTGATTAAACCCATCAGATATAATGCTTTTCTCATATTACTTCCTCCTTTTTTATCATAATAGAGTCGCTAAGCCCCGATATAGGCTTTGCGAACTTCCTCATTTGCAAATAATTCCTTTGAACTCCCCTCCACGACAATGTTGCCATTTTCATAGACATATCCTTTATTCGCGATACTTAAGGCGGCATGAGCATTTTGTTCTGCTAACAGAATGGTTGTTCCATCCTGATTGATCTGTTGTATGCTTTCAAACATCTGCTCGACTATTAATGGAGCCAAGCCAATGGAGGGTTCATCGAGGAGCATTAATTCGGGTTTCGACATTAACGCTCTCCCAATCGCCAGCATTTGTTGCTGTCCTCCACTCAAACTTCCTGCTGCTTGATTTCGTTTTTCATGGAGAATAGGGAATAATTCAAACACTTCTTCTAAGGTGTGCTTGATCTCTTTTTTCTTTCTACGATGTACATAAGCCCCCATCATCAGGTTTTCTTGTACACTCATTTCAGGAAAAAGCTTTCTATCTTCAGCGCATTGAACTATCCCCGCCTTCACAATTTTGTCAGGGGTTAGAGAACAGATCGAGGACCCTTCAAAAAAAATGTCTCCAGTTGCAGGTTTATTCAAGCCACTTATGGTTCGAAAAGTGGTGCTTTTTCCTGCGCCATTGGCTCCAAGTAGCACGACAATTTCCCCTGACCTCACTTCGATATTAATATTTTGGATCGCTGTGTAATTTCCATATTGTACGGAAACATCCCTTAAACTAAGCACTCGCACTCCCTCCTAAATAGGCCTTGATGACTTCCTCATTATGGTTAATCTCGTCAGGTGTTCCTTCTGCAATTTTCTCGCCATAGTTCAGCACCATAATTTTCTCAGCTAGTTTCATAATCATCTGCATTTTGTGCTCAATAAGACAGATAGTGATACCTTGCTGAGCCATTTTTTCCATTAGTTGAGATAGCTCTGCGGTTTCATCAGGGTTAATGCCAGCTGTTGGTTCATCAAGAAACACAATCTCAGGGTCTGTAGCCAGTGCAAGTGCAAAAGCGACTCGTTTTTTTTCTTCTTGTGAAATGTTCGTGACCATTCGATCGACAGACTTGGACAGTCCTACGAATTTCAAGACCTCTAGTGCCTTTTCCTTGCACTTTTCTTCTTCCTGCTTTAATCGCTTTGTCCGGAAAATCGAATCTAGAAGGTTTGATTGGGTCCGTAAGCGATGACCGACGACAACATTATCAAAAACAGTGGCCATTTCGAATAAATGGGTAGTTTGAAAGGTTCTGGCTATACCTAGTTCTGCCACTTTATTGGCAGGTAGCTTGGAGATGTCTTTTCCTTTGTAGATGACTTGCCCTGAAGTAGGACGATACAGTCCACTTACAACATTGAAGAAAGTAGATTTGCCTGCACCATTTGGGCCGATAATTGCGTTTATTTTTCCGTGTTCTAGAGAGAAGTCTACATCCTTCACCGCCACTAGTCCTCCAAACTGTTTGGTTAGTTTACGGGTTTCTAACATGACGTTTACACCTCCTCGGCTTGTTCTTGAGCTTGGTTTATATTTACTTTTCGCCGGAGCTTCCAATTAGTAAACCAACCGGCAATGAAACCCACAATCCCTCTAGGAGAGAAAATGACAATTAGGGTTAATAAGGGACCAAAAATTAACATTCGATAATCCTGTAAAAATTGCAGATTTTGCGATAACCAAACAATGAGTAATGTTCCAACAATGGGACCTGATAGAGTTCCGATGCCGCCCACAATCATATACACGAGTAAATCAAAGGTGATGTTTAAATTGCCTATGTCTGGCCCGATAAATCGAATGAACGACGCATATAAAGCACCAGCTACCCCCGCAAAAAATGTGGATAGAACAAAGGAAAGTAATTTATTTTTGATGGTGGAAATACCTAATGATAGTGCTAGATCTTCACTATTACGAATAGCAATAAAGGTTTTTCCTGTTAGGGAATGGATGATTCGGTAGATCACTAGAATGACCAATAATAGTATGGTAAGTACAAAGTAATACTGAGCTATAGGTGTGGAGAGGGAAATCGGTCCAATGTCAGCAGGAGCCGGAATGCCGATTAGCCCACGTACACCTCCTGTCAGCCCTTCCCATTTGTCAATCACGAGATAAATTATATAGCCTACACATAACGTGTAGATGGCAAAAAAGTGCTCTTTCGTTCGAAGGGCAATGATCCCGACCAGAAAGCCAATCCCCGTTGTAATAACGGGTGCTAGTAAAAAGGCAGGCCAAAATCCCATTTCTGCTTTCACTGTCAACAGCCCTAAAGCATAAGCACCAATTGCGAAAAAACCAGCATGTGCTAAGGATAAATACCCTGTAAATCCGGCTAATAAATTTAACCCATAGACGGCTATCATCCAAATAAAGGCAAGTGTTAGCACATGTAGGTAATAATCATTTCTCGCTACATAAGGGAAAAGAGCTGCCAAAACGATTAAACCAATCACAACATTTCGTTTGGAAAAGATTGCTGCCATTTATGCTTCCCCCTTTGCAAAAATGCCCTGTGGCTTGATTGTTAAAATGATGATAAGTAAGACGAAGGCAATAATGTCGCTATAATCACTGGAGATGTAGGTAGCCCCAATGCTTTCACTGAATCCTAGAATATACCCACCCAGTATGGCTCCTGGAATACTTCCCATTCCACCTATGATAATGATGACAAATGCTTTTAAAATGACGAGATGCCCCATACTGGGGAATACAAGATTAATTGGTGAGGTTAAGGAAGCTCCAAGTGCTGCTAGAACACCTGCAATGAAAAAGGTTAGCATAGCGACTTTGTTCGTATTGATCCCCATTAAATGGGCACCTTCACGATTCTGAGCCATCGCAATTATACTAGCCCCAGTGTATGTTTTCTTCAGGAATAAATAGAGTAAAATCATCGCCACAATGGCTGTGACCACGATAAGAATTCGTTGCATCGTTAAGGTTAAGCCAAAAACTTCAATCACTTGCCCATAAGGCGTAACCATTTGCTGATAATCAGCCCCCCAAATGTAATGAGCCAATGCCTCTAAAAAGAGCAGAACCCCTATAGCTGCTACCTTGTGTTGAATCGGTGTGGAATCTCGTAATGGGTGGAATACGATTCGTTCCATCAATACACTGATGAGCCCCACGGATATAATGGAGACCACAATGGCAAAGACATAATGCAGTCCCAAGGATGTCATCATTGTGTAAGTAATATAGGCCCCGACCATGTAGAGGGCACCATGAGCAAAATTGGGGATGTGTAAGATTCCATAGACAAGCGTTAGTCCTAAGGCGACTAAGCTATACACACTCCCAACCGTCAATCCATTAAACAGCTGTTGAAACAGTACATCCAATTTCCTTTCCCCCTTCGTCAAGGTCTACACGCGTGGAAACGTTTACATTTTGTAAGTTGACAGTGGTTAGTTCCCTTTAAAATGTGCTGTTCGTTTTTCCTTAAAAGCTTGAACTCCCTCCTGATGATCCTTTGTGGTTACAACTGTAGCTTGAGTGATTCGCTCCATTTCTAAAATTTCGTCTAAGCTAGAATGTAGAGATTGATCGGCAATTCTTTTCATGAATCCATAGGCCTTAGATGGTCCAGCTGCGATTTGGGTGACAAATTCATTCACCTTGCTATCAAACTCGTGAAGTGGATAAATGTGATTGACAATTCCCAGTTCAAAGGCCTTATCAACTTTGATAGGTTCGCCGTTTAGGAAGAGCTCTTTAGCTCGATATGGACCAATTAATCTTGGAAGGAAATATAGGCCTCCCCCGTCGGAAATCAGACCCACCTTAGAAAAACTTAATACAAATTGACTTCCTTCTGCCGCCAAAATCATGTCACAGGCTAACGCAAGATTAAAACCCGCGCCTGCTGCATACCCATGTACGGCAGCGATAATGGGTTTGGGTACATCTCTCATCGCTAGAATCAGTTCATTTAAGGTACCAATATGGTCGTAGGTGTCAAGAGAATTGGCCTTCCCCATGGTTTTGACATCTCCACCAGCGCTAAAAGATCGTCCTGAACCTGAAATGGTTATGACCCGAACCGTATCATCTGTTTTGGCTTGGCGAATAGCTGTGATTAAACCTTGAATCATCTCTGCGCTGAACGCATTCAAACGATCAGGGCGATGCAGGGTAAGATACATCACCCCCTCCTTCTTTTTGACCTGTAAATCGTTGGTTTCTATCTGTTCCATGGTTACCTTTCCTTTCATATGAAACTCCTCCTTATTCACGTTCGATTATGGTAGAGATGCCTTGACCTCCACCAATACAGGCTGAAATGAGGGCATATTTGCCATCTGTACGGTTTAGCTCATACACCGCCTTGGTCATTAAAATGGCACCTGTGGCCCCTAGGGGATGACCATGGGCAATCGCACCACCATTGACATTCACTTTATCTATGTCCATATTTAATTCACGATTCACCGCTAGCACTTGAGCAGCAAACGCCTCATTAAGCTCGATGAAATCCATATCCTCAAGTTGCAGGCCTGATTGTTCCATCACCATTTTTGTTGCTGGGACAGGACCAATCCCCATGATATTTGGATCTACACCGGCAACCGCTGTTTCTCGAATCGTGGCCATTGGTTGTAGGCCTAGAGAATTGGCCTTTTGTCGCGACATGATGACAAGGGCTGATGCTGCATCATTTAAGCCAGAACTGCTTCCTGCTGTCACACTTCCATCTTTCTTAAAGGCAGGCTTTAGCTTTGCTAGCCCCTCTAATGTCGTTTGTGGACGAGGGTGTTCATCAGTATCGAATATAATCGGCTCTCCTTTACGAGTCGGAACTTCGATTGGCACAATTTGGTCGTCAAATCGACCTTCCTCCATCGCCCTTGCCATTCGTCGTTGACTTGTGAAGGCAAACTCATCCTGTTCTACTCTACTAATCTCATATTTTTCCGCTAAATTTTCTGCCGTAATGCCCATTGGCGGATTTCCAATTTCTGTCGGTGAAAGCTGGGATTTACGAATGTTTGGAGGAACGGGGCTATAAGCTCGCTCTGGTCGGTCCATAAGATATGGAGCCCGACTCATGCTTTCAGTCCCTCCCGCTATATAAACATCCCCCGCTCCTGCTCGGATAGCTTGAGCAGCAAGCGCCACCGCATTAATACCTGATCCACATTGACGGTCTACTGTAAGTCCTGGAATTTGGATGGATAATTCTGTCTGTAACGCCGTTAACCGAGCAATATTCCCTCCTCCACTCAGTACATTTCCAAAAATCACATCATCAATCATTTCCGGTCTAACCCTTGCTCGCTGCACCGCTTTCTTAATGACCTCGGCACCGAAAACATGAGCAGGAACAGACGCTAAAGAACCTCCCTGTCTAGCAATCGGTGTTCGAACGGCAGATACAATTACTGCATCTCGATTCATTTAAATTCCCCCTTATCGATTACCTGTTGAATTTACGTCGCATTTGTTCCCCCATCTACACAGATGGTTTCACCCGTGACAAAATCAGATGCACGTGAGGCTAGATATAAGGCAGCCCCCTTTAAATCATTCTCCCCACCGAACTTCCGAAGTGGTGTAAACTCACGCATGACGTCACCCTTTTCTTCAAGCACTACCTTCGTCATTTTCGTTGGGAAAAAGCCAGGTGCAATCGCATTGACATAGATTCCACGCGGTCCCCATTTCACCGCCAAATCCCTGGTAAACGTAATTACCGCACCCTTGCTCGTATTATAGCCAATCGCGTCCATCATTCGAGGGTCTGAACCTTTTAAACCAGCAACCGAAGCAATGTTAATAATTTTGCCGGATTGCTGCTCTGTCATCACTTTGCCAACTGCCTGAGACATCAAAAACGTCCCCACCACATTGACATTCATCACCTTTTGAAACGCCTCCAATGGCATCTCTTCAACAGGTGCCCCCCAAGATGCGCCACTATTATTCACTAAAATATCAATGCTTCCGAAATTCTCTAAAGTTCTATCAATGACTTGATCAATATCATCTGAATTAGTTATATCGCATTTTAGTGCTATGGACTCCACACCAAGCGACTGCAGATACTCACTTGTCTCCTGACAATTCTCTTCTTTTCGGGAACAAACAACAACATTGGCGTTCGCCTCGGCAAAGGTTTCGGCAATCTGTCTGCCAAGGCCACGGCCACCACCTGTTACGATGGCTGTTTTTCCTTTTAGGTCAAAAAGCTCTTTGACGTGCATAAAGATTCCTCCTTTTATTTCTGAATATTCAATTTCTTTATAGTTCGCTTTGCTAGGGATTTTTAGCTAAGTGGTTCATACTGGGCAGCCAGGTGTGCGGTGCTGGGTGGGTTCAGCATTTGCCGCTCTCTCTTTAGCGAATAAGTGCCGTGCTTTAGTAGAACCCTGCTTATGTTTACCTGATGAGCACCCTTCTTCAGCATTTGCATTGGTTTTCAGCATTTATAGTCGACTTTTTAGCATAATGGCATTGTTCTTCAGCCCTTCACCCACTCACCGTGTCCTGAGCTACCGGTTCACCTAACCTAATCAATTACAAACCTTACTTTCCCTTTAATCACTTCTTTCCCATCCTGATTCACTACCTTGACATCAAAAACTAGGTTTTCATCATTTCGTTCTTCTAGAATCGCTTTTAGTGTCAAGACATCATTCAAAAAGACCATGCCTGCAAAGCGAATCTGATAGTCTCTGATAAACCCCTCTTCATAATATGGCGTGAAGAGTTTCCCAAGATTACCCATTGTCCACATACCGTGTGCTATGATTCCTGGCAATCCCGCTTTCTCAGCTTCTTCATCGATTGTATGGATGGGATTGAAGTCGCCTGATGCTCCGGCATATTTGATTAATTCAATTCTGCTAACTGGATTTAAGGTAATTTCCTCTAAGTATTCGCCTGGTTTTATTTCCACTAAATTTTTCATACCGACATCGCCTTCCTTACTGCTTCCGTAATGATTACCGTCTGTTCCTCAGTAAAAATGATATTACCTTCTGAATCTTTCCCGTATCTTTTCAGCAGGAAAAATCCCATTAAGCCGTTTTTGCCTTGCTTTTCAAAGTAATTTTTTACTTTTGAATAACAATATAGTTCCTCCCCAACTAGAAGTGGTCGTTCATAATGATAGGTTTCTTCTCCATGGATGAGTCCTTTTTGCGGGAGTTCTAAGTCTTCAATTTCCCCATACTCAAAGACTCGTGGAAAGGTTGGGGGAGCGATGTTTTGACCGTACTTCGAATTCTTCCCTATTTCTTCATCGATAAAAATAGGATGGGGATCGCAGATAGCCTCGGAAAAGCGTTTGACCATTCCTCTTTCGACCGTGTTTTTCACTTTGTTGGACTGTTTTCCAATAAAACGTTTATACATTCAAGAAACCTCCCGAATATTAATATTTTGGTCCGCCTGCAACGTAGATCACTTGGCCGCTAACGAATGAAGAAGCTTCATCAGCAAAAAAAGCAACAGCATTGGAGATATCTGCTGGCTTTCCACTACGCCCAACTGGAATTTGACTTACACTAGCCTTGATCAGTTCTTGAAACGGAATCCCGATTCGCTCAGCTGTTGCTTTGGTCATGTCAGTTTCAATAAAGCCAGGAGCAACAGAATTAGCTGTGATTCCAAATTTTCCAAGTTCAATGGCTAGTGTTTTTGTTAATCCTTGGAGTCCGGCTTTTGCCGTTGAATAGTTCGCTTGACCTCGGTTTCCAAGAGCTGAAGTGGAGGAAATGCTGATGATTCGTCCGTATTTTTGTTCGACCATATACTTTTGTGCTGCACGAGCTGCATTGAAGGACCCTTTCAAATGAACATCCATCACCTGCTGCCAGTCACTGTCTGTCATTTTGAATAGCATGTTATCGCGAATCACGCCTGCATTGTTGACGAGAATATCTAACGAACCAAAGGATGATACTACTTCCTCCATGGCTGCCTCCACTTCTTCAGCATTCACCACGTTTGCTTGTTTCACCAGAATGTCATAGCCCTGTTCCTTAAATTCATTAGCGGTTTCCGTTAACGCCTCTTCATTAATATCGATAATGGCGACCTTTGCACCTTCTTCCGCAAAGCGTTTGGCAATTCCCTTACCGATTCCACGACTTCCCCCCGTAACAAATGCAACTCTTCCATTAAATCTAGTAGACATATGAATTCCTCCTCAAATGTTTTCTATCATTATCTAAACAAACTGACCTACTTTCACATGACCTTTTAATAGATTACGAGAAATGATTAAGCGTTGGATTTCATCTGTACCATCGTAAATACGCCACAATCTTGCCTCACGATACCAGCGTTCAATTGGAAGCTCTCTTGTATAACCCATCCCACCATGAATCTGAAGAACCCGATCGACGACTTGATTGCCCATGTTTGACCCGTAAAGCTTTGCCATCGAGGCTAGATGACGATTATCTTCGCCTTGGTCAAGGGTATAGGCCGCATTTAACACGAGCCACTTGGCCGCTTCTATTTCGACGGCAGAGTCAGCTATCTGCCATTGAATCGCCTGTCTGTCAGCAATTGGACGACCAAAGGTTTTTCGTTCTTTGGCATAATCAATCGCCATCTGGAGTAGTCGCTCCGCTGCACCAACAGCTCGGGCACCCACAATCCAGCGTGCAAAGCCAATCCATTCGAGGCCAAGCTTATATCCTCCATGCAATTCGCCTAAAATATTTTCTTCAGGAACTCTAACGTTATCAAAAACTAATCCAGCAGGTCCCCATTCGCCCATCGTGTGAATATATTCTGATTTCCAGCCCATGTCACGATCGACAATAAAGCAAGTGACCCCTTCTCTTCCGGTTTGGGCGTGCATATCCTTATCCGTTATGGCGATGACCATAACGAAATCAGCTTCATTTCCACCGGTAATAAACGTTTTCTCCCCGTTTAACACCCATTTTTCACCATCTTTTTCAGCGGTCATTTTGATGTTTCTTGTGTCCGAGCCGGCATCGGGCTCTGTCATGGCAAAACAAGATTTCTTTTGTCCATTAATCGTCGGAATCAAATATTTTTCTTTTTGCTCTTCATTACCGTAATATAAAATATTGTCGGCAGAACCACCAAAGCTAAAGGGGACAAAGGTTTTGGCGACTTCCATTGATACAATGGCTTGCATCATTTGGCCAAGATCAGCACCACCATATTCAGCAGGTGTATTGATTCCCCAAAAGCCCGCTTCTTTTGCTTTCAACTGGAGTTCTTTTTGCTTTTCTTTTGGTAAACTCGGCTTTCCTTCTCTTTCATTGCGAAGGACTTCATTTTCAAGTGGAATCAGTTCCTTTTCCACGAACTTCCGAATTGTTTCCTGTACCATTTTTTGTTCTTCTGTTAAACGTAAACGCATGAAATCCACTCCCTATTCGCTTTTTTTAATGGATACTAACTAGTTAGTATGTTGTTCCTAAATGCTTAAGTAAACTTAAGCATTGGAATGTTCCTTTAGCGCTCGTTTTAAGATTTTTCCGACTGCTGTTTTCGGTAGTTCATCCACAAACTCAACTACACGTGGAACCTTATACGGAGCTAATTGTTCACGACAAAACTTGATTAACTCTTCTTCTGTCAACTGATCTCCTTCCTTTAAAACAACAAATGCTTTGATGGTTTCACCGCGATACTCATCTGGAATGCCTATTACTGCTACCTCTAATACGTTTGGGTGCTTATAAATGGCATCCTCGACTTCAATTGGGTACACATTATATCCACTTGCAATAATTAATTCCTTTTTTCGACCCACAATATAGAAAAATCCATCCTTATCCATCTTGGCTAAATCTCCGGTATAGAGCCATCCATCTCGTAGAACCCGATTTGTTTCTTCTGGTAATCCCCAGTACCCTTTCATAATTTGTGGCCCTTTTACAACTAACTCTCCCACTTCACCGACAGGAAGGGGTTGTTCCCCATTTGCCGAATCCACAATTTTGGCATCAGTATTCGGAATAGGAATGCCAATGCTCCCATTTTTCTGCACACCAGCAATCGGATTTCGATGGGTAACAGGTGACGCCTCAGATAAACCATAGCCCTCTGCAACAGATGTTCCACTTAACTCATTAAACTGGTTGATTGCCTCCACAGGTAGAGGGGCCGATCCACTAATACATGTTTTGAGAAAACTCATATCAAACTGCTTTTCTTTATAAAAATTGAGTAAAGCAATAAACATTGTCGGTACTCCAGGGAATGTAGTTGGCTTTGTATGTTCAATAATCTTCACGACTTCCTCCACTTCAAATCTTGGAACTAGAATTAAATTCCCACCAATGTGAAAGGTAAGGTTCATTGCACTGGTCATCCCATAAACGTGAAACAACGGAGAAATCGTCAACACTCTTTCTTCGCCAAGGTTGGTTTTGACCTTTGAGGTAGCTGCACTTTGCAGTGTGTTTGCCACTAAGTTGTAATGGGTCAGCATCGCCCCTTTGGAACGCCCCGTAGTTCCACCCGTATATTGAAGAACAGCAATATCCTCCTTTGGATTGATAGACACATTCGGTACTGGTAACCCTCTATCTTTTAGGAATTCATTAAATTTACAATCGCTTTCAAAGGATACATCAATAATTGTTCTTAGCTCTGTTTGATCCTTAATAGACTCAATTAAAGGTAAGGTTTGATTGTAAGCAATTAACACTTCTGAACTCGTATCATTTAAGACATGTAATAATTCAGCTGATTTATACATGGGATTCACTTGTACAACGGTTGCCCCACACATTTGGGCGGCAAAGTAACTAATCGGATATTGGGGACAATTGGGGAGCATAATCGCAATTCGATCTCCCTTATTCACCCCGAGATGATGGAAGGATGCTGCCACATTTCGAATAAATTTCTGTAATTGCTTATACGTAAAGGTTTGACTGTAAAAGGTGATCGCTGTATGGTCCGGGTATTGTTTAATGGATTCATCCAATAGCTCTACAAGTGATATTTCCGGAATCTCAATTTCTATCGGATTTCCTTTTACAACATGCTTGATCCAAGGTCTTTCCACAATAAAAGCCTCCTTTTAAATAGATTCAATCAAATCTATACCGTTTCTAATAGGATGGCCATTCCTTGACCTCCCCCGGCACACAGGGTTGCGATTCCCCGCTTTTCTTCTCTTCTCCTTAATTCATGTACCAAAGTCGTCATAATTCTAGCGCCACTCGCCCCTATTGGATGACCTAATGCAATGGCTCCACCATTAACATTTACTTGTTCTGGATCCAGAGATAGCTCACGAATTACTGCTAATGACTGAGATGCAAAGGCTTCGTTTAACTCAATCAAATCAATGTTAGCCATATTCTTTGATGTCCGTTTGAGTAATTTTTGCACAGCTGGAACAGGACCGATTCCCATGATTTCAGGTGAAACTCCAGCGGTTGCCCAATCCACAATACGCGCTAACGGTTTTAATCCTAGCTTCTTCGCTCGGGATGCTTTCATCAAGACGATAGCAGTCGCTCCATCATTTCTTCCACAGGCATTCCCGGCAGTCACCGTCCCAAGAACCCGGAATACCGGCTTTAGGCTTGAAAGTTTTTCAAGGGTTGTATGTGGGCGTGGATGCTCATCTTCTTCCACGGTGAAGGTTTTCTTTCTTTCCTGAACCTCTACGGGGATGATTTCATCCTTAAATCGACCAGCCTGTATAGCATCATTAGCTTTTCGTTGGCTTTCAATAGCAAAAGCATCCTGGTCTTCTCTTGTAACTTGATATCTTTCCGAAACATTCTCCGCAGTCACGCCCATCCCCAAATCTTTTCCATAAATTTCTGTCGGCTGCTGACCTGCCTCGTGATTCGAATCTACTAATGTAGTTTGATCCCCTCCAAATCTAGCATTTCTCACATATATGGGTGAGAGACTCATACTTTCGGTTCCACCTGCTATGACAATTTCAGCTTGATCAAATAATAACTGTTGGACACCAGAAGCTACCGCCTGCATCCCTGACGCACATAATCGGTTAACCGTATAGGCTGTAGCTGATTCCGGAATCCCTGCGCGTAATGCCGACACTCTTGCAACATTCGAAGATTCGGTCGTTTGGCGAACCTCTCCCATAATCACTTCATCAACCTGTTCGGGTCTAATGCCTGCTCGATTGATGGCTCCTTCCATAGCGATTGTAGCTAGGTGACCCGAGCCTATGTTCTTAAAGGAGCCTCCATAGGTTCCAATCGGGGTTCTGGCCGCACTTATAATCACAACATCCTCT
The DNA here is from genome assembly GCF_009649735.1 of Salinibacillus xinjiangensis. GTDB lineage: Bacteria > Bacillota > Bacilli > Bacillales > Alkalibacillaceae > Salinibacillus > Salinibacillus xinjiangensis. The sequence goes on along the minus strand of NZ_WJNH01000003.1, from coordinate 152,961 downwards.
TGCATAAGCACCCTCCTCTCTATGTTTCTAGCTATACTCCTTCTTTAGCTGACCTGTAATAATATTTTTTTGGATCCCGGATGTCCCTTCATAGATACGTGTAATTCTAGCATCACGATAAAAACGCTCAATGGGATAATCCGAAATATAGCCCATTCCACCATGTATTTGTACCGCCTTATCTGCGACTCGGTTATATACTTCAGAGCCATATAATTTCAGCATCGCAGCCTCTTTGATCACCCTTTTCCCTTCATCAACCATACATGCAACACGGTATGTAAATGAACGTAGGGCTTCAATCTCAACCGCCATTTCAGAAATCATATGACCAACCGCCTGATGTTCAATAATAGGCACTTGAAATTGCTCCCTTTCCTGTGCATATTGCATGGACAAATCAAGTAGCTTTTGACAGGAGCCTAGGTTTCGAGCTGCCAAACCAGCTCGACCGTTAGCCAGGATTTTTAAGGCATTGACATAGCCCTGACCTTCTTCCCCTAAGACATTCTCGACGGGAACCTCACAGTCTTCTAGAATGATTTCAGCCGAATGCGACCCTCTTAAGCCCATTTTCCGCTCAACAGCTCCCACATGAAAACCGGGAAAATCTTTCTCAACAATAAAAGAAGTAATGCCTTTGGCTCCTTTATGTGGGTTGGTTACAGCCATCACCGTAAAAATATCCGCTTCAGTGGCATTTGTGATATAGTGCTTTGTGCCATTTAAAACATAGTGATTCCCTTTTTTTACGGCTGTCGTTTTTAGATTACTTGCATTGGAACCCGCACTCGGCTCGGTGAGTGCAAACGCCCCAATCTTTTTTCCGCTAGCAAGGTCAGGCAAATATTTTTCTTTTTGTTCAGAAGTTCCAAGTTCCACAATGCCAACAGATCCAATCCCTGTATGGGCTCCAATAAGTGTGGTATATCCGTTATGGGTGGCGCCAACTTCCTCATATAAAGCACATTTACCAATCATTCCAATGCCTAACCAACCATATTGCTTTGGAATACTCAACCCAAATAATCCCATATCCTTGGACATTTCAATAATACGTTCTGGAATTTGATTCTCCTTTTCAATCCGATGAGCTACTGCTTCGACTTCAGTTTGGACAAAATCACGAACATTTTCTTTTAAAAATTGAATGTCATCACTTAGATTAAAATTCACGTAGTCATCCCCTATCTAATCAATGTGATGCTTGCCACTTTCATAAATGCAATATATATGCCAAGTTGGTAGTGACCACTAAATATGCCAAAAATCCCTCGCGAATAGTGCATCGAAAAGAACGTATCTATATTAGATGAACATCCTATTGAACCAAATGATTCAAAGATGAATCAAGATGAAGATTTGCTCCGGTTAATCACGTGATTCATAATTGAATCAAAGATACATAGTTGTATCAGACCCATTAGCGCAAAAAAAGTACTTGGAATTCCAAGCACTTTAGTTTAAAAATAGCTTTTGTGTTTACTTCACAAGTTTGTTTTCAATTTGTTGATCAATATAATTTAATACACTATAGATAGTAGATAAATGAGGTGTTGCTATTTTCGCCTCATTTCCTTTTTTTACAAGATAACCACACATGGACTCCACTTCCATCCGCTTTTGTTTCAATCGATCCTGGAGCATGGAGGTTTGGTGCTTTCGAGCGTACTCTGCTTTGGCAAAAATAGAGTCTAGCGTCTGTTGAACTTCTAAAGAAATCCCCTTATTTTGAGCTACTTCTATCGATTCAAGGCATATGTTTTCTGCCGTTCGTCTTAAATAGGAATCATCCAGAATGTCACCAACTCGTGCTTTGCTAATAGCTGATAACGGATTGAAGGTCACATTCCATAGAAGCTTTTTCCATTTTTGTTCCAACACATTTTCCACATGCTCTGTCGGAACATCAGCTTCTTGGAATCGTTTCACAATTTCTGCGCAAGTGGAATAAGCTGTTTTCTCAAGCTCGCCAATCACTAACATAAAAGGGCCATATTCTCGAACCTTTCCTGGTGCCTCTAGAGTGGTTTGGACATAACTTGCACATGATAACACTCGACTTGCCCCCAAAATTTTTTGATAGGATTTCCTCCGTATCTGTCGACTTTACACAGAATAAAACAAGCTCACAATCTGCTAAATTCCTCGGATCATTCGTAAAAACTCCATCTACATGTATAATTTTTTGATCAGTAGTCACCGTTAAAACATCTTTTTCCATTGCCTCAAGATGAGACCCTCTTGCTAAAAATGTCACAGAATGCCCTGCTTCATGTAACAACCCGCCAAACAAACCACCTACTGCTCCTGCTCCCGCAATCCCAATTTTCATCTCCTCACCCTTTCCAATTATTTAAGTTTTAGGTTGTATTTTCTTAGTTTTCTGACGACTGTGGGTTGGCTCGTCCCTAATGCTTTCGCGATGTCATAGGTATTGTCATATTCTTGTAAAGCTAAACTTAAGACACTCTTTTCAGCAATTTCTACAGCCTCTTTTAATGGAACAATCGAGTTTAAGGATGATTCCTGGGTGGATTGATATTCTGATGGCAAATTCTCCATCGTAATGACATCTGACCGAGTTGTCACAACCATTCTTTCGATTAAATTGGCTAGCTCCCTGATATTCCCAGGCCAATCGTAGGATAGAAAAAATTCTTTCACATCAAAATCTAGTTCTTTCTCTAATTGATACTTGTGATTAAACTCTGTTATAAATAAATCCATCAATGGTAGAATGTCGTCTCGCCGTTTTCGTAATGGTGGAATGTGAATCGGAATAACATGTAGGCGATAATACAAATCCTCTCGAAATTCTCCTTTTTGAACCATTTCTTTTAGTCTTTTATTTGTTGCTGCTATTATTCTCACATTCACTTTTTTTGGCTTTGTACCACCAATTCGCTGAATTTCTCCTTCTTGTAAAACGCGAAGTAGTTTAACCTGTAAGCCAAGAGGTAGCTCTCCAATTTCATCTAAAAACAAAATTCCATTATGAGCTACTTCAAATAATCCCGTCTTCCCTTTCCGACTTGCACCAGTGAATGCCCCGCTTTCATATCCAAACAACTCTGATTCTAGTAAATCAGGAGGGATTGCACCACAGTTTACCTTTACAAAGTCTCCATCCTTTGAACGACTGCTATTCTTGAAAATGTATTTAGCAAGTACATCTTTTCCGACCCCAGTTTCCCCTAATATCAATACCGTAGCGTCTACATCCGCAATCGTATCTGCGGTGTCGTAAATCATTTTCATCTGTTCACTTTTCGTGATCATTCCATTCACTTGGTCTGGTTTATTTTTGAGACGGTCGATTTCTTTTTTATATTTTACATTGAGTTGATTGACTTTGCTTAATTCGGATTGGAGCTCATTTAAATCGGATAGGTCTCGTATATTCGTGACGATCTTTTCTATCTTTCCTTTTTCATTAAATACTGGTGTGCCAGTGAGGATGGTTTCATTCCCTGCGAAGTTTTTTTGTATGTAGGACACTCTTTTTTGTTGTTTCAACACTTCATTCGTTACAGATTTTTTCAGTATTCCTCTTGAGATTAGTTCATCTACATTTTTACCTAAGTAATATTCTTTGGGGATACCGGTAATTCTCTCAATTGCGGTATTCGTTTTCAACGTCTTCCCATGGTGGTCCGTAATATATATTCCATCATAAGAATTTTCGATGATTGCATCTAATTCTCGATTTAGCCTTTTCAGTTCTTTATTTTCTAATTTTAGTGAGGAAAGTTCTGGAGTTTCGGTTCCAATCAGGATGCTTTGATTGTGATCATTAGATTGATGCTGTAAAAAAATAAATATTTTATTTCCACATTCCGCTGTAACAACATTCGATTCTGAATTATACTCCCAGGTATAAAAGGAGTCCTTGATATGCCCCCCGATACTGAGTGGCGCTTCTATACTTTCCTCTAATAAATGATTATAGAAAAGAATCACGTGATTTTGGTCTAGTATAATCATTGGAAATGGGATTTTTTCTAAAACCGTATTCAAACACTCACCTCCCGTAGAGAAGTCTAGATGTTATAGTTCGATATTTTAAACCAAAACCCTTTTTCTAATGAAAGGAAAAATGAGTCGAAGCCATCATGGTGCTTAGGAGCCACTCCTGATTTAGCTGATTTTTTAGTGCACAGATAGGAGGATTGAAGTTTTTAGGAATCATGTCTTCGAGAACAAACTAGCCAACATTAACAACCTGGATAGCTTTAACTTTTTGTCCCCGTGATTGTTGGAATGAAATAAACCACTATTACCACCAACCATCCTTTGTTGCGTTTGATCCAGCTCACCAAACTCTAGAACATAGTCATTCATTTCTTCCCCTCCCCTTTATGAAGACGCGAGATTACTTGATTTATAATAGCAAGCTATAAAATATAAAAAGAGACTAAAAAGGGGTTGGGAATCGTGGTACAATTTAACTAGAGGAAAGGCCAGTTACCTAGGAAACTGCCCTTTTTTATTGTCAACTAATTTCATAAAATAACCACTCCGCTAGTTTACCACCCATTTTCTGATAAAGGGATTGAGCCACTACATTATCCTTTGCCGTTTCCCAGGTCATTGATGAGAATTCATTTTTGCGAATGTAATCTAAATTGGCCTTAAATAATTTTTCTCCTACCTTTTTCCCTCTAGCATTTGGGACGACGAATAAGTCGTTTAAAATCGCTTGTCTTTTTACACTCAATGTACTAAACGTAAAATATAATGTTGTGAAACCTATTAATTCTCCGTTTTCTTCAGCTACAAATTGAAGACCAAACTTAGGGTCTTCTATCAAATCCTCAATTAACTTGATTAAAGAGGATTCATCGGGTCTCGGATGTTCGTAAAAGTCAACAATGTATTGCTCCATTATTTGTTTTAATTGTGATACATCCTCTTTTCGTGCTTTTCTAATAATCATAGAATCCATAAATTCATCTCCCCTATTTATTTTATGGTAAGATTATATGGAAACTTTGACCCCGTTTGAAGATACAGTTTGAATTCTTTTTATAGGGACAGTTAGGGAGATGGAAAATGGATTTTACTTTTTGGTTGGATGAACAATCCAATGAACCATTGTATTTACAGCTTTATCAACACATCAAAGAAGAGATTCAGTATGGTAATGTGGGAGCTGGCACAAAGTTACCTTCCATCCGCCGACTCTCTACACATTTAAGTATAAGTAAAAACACCATAGAAGCTGCATACCAACAATTAATCTCAGAAGGATACGTGGAAAGTAAGGAGCGTAGTGGATTATATGTGGTTCCGGTTGATGGTGATATCATTCCTCATCAGAATATTGAACAACATTTATTTGAAGAAGACTGGAATCATGAGGAGAAGACATATACGTACGATTTTCGACAAGGAAGAATTGATTTAGACCATTTCCCTTTCTCAATATGGAGAAAACTATCTAATCAAAGCCTATTACCTGAGCATAAAGACACTTATTTATATGGCAATCCTCAAGGTGAGCCTGAACTACGTAAAGAAATTGCAAAATATCTCTATCATTCTAGAGGGGTGAATTGTTCCCCGGGCCAAATTATTATAGGTGCGGGAATCCAGCAGTTACTCACCCTTTTTGGTCAATTAATGGACATGAAGGATAAGAGTGTTGCCATTGAGGATCCTGCATATGATGGGGCCAAAATGGTTTTTAAGAGTTTAGGCTTCAATCTTCATCCAATTCCATTAGATGATAAAGGAATTAACGTTGATCATTTGGTACGTAGTGATGCAAAGGTTGTGTACGTAACCCCCTCACATCAATTTCCATATGGGATGATCCTTCCTTATGCAAAACGATTAGAACTGTTACAGTGGATGGTAAATACTAATGGATATATTATTGAAGATGATTATGATGGGGAGTTTCGGTATATTGGAAAACCCATTCCGGCCTTACAGGGGTTAGACTCAGCAGGAAAGGTGGTTTATTTAGGGACGTTTTCTAAAGCTTTAATGCCCGCCTTACGCATGAGTTATATGGTGCTACCCAAAAATTTATTCCTTACCTTTAAAGAAAAATTTTCAGCCTATGAGCCAACCGTTTCAAAAATCCATCAGAAAACTATGCAATTGTTTATGGAAAACGGACATTGGGATCGACACATCCGAAAAATGCGAAAAATCTATCAATCAAAGCACTTAACATTAACTTCAGGCATTCAAAATATTATGGGGAACAAAGTTCGTATCATTGGTAGTCAATCTGGATTACATATCTTGTTGAAGGTAAACAACAACATGAGTGAAGGTGAACTGATTGAATCTGCTATTAGACATGAAGTTAAAGTCTATGGTACGTCTAAATATTGGATTGATAAACATCACACCGAAACCCCAATGATTTTACTAGGGTTTGGTGGATTGACTGAAGAGCAAATCTATGAAGGTATAGTTAGATTGAATAAAGCTTGGTTCCATTCTAGCTGACATTTACCACCTGAGTAGCTTGAACCTTTTCCCCTTGTACACTAGGACTCCATGATTATTGGAATGAAGGGAAACTACAATTTTGTTTTCTCCTTCATCCAGTGTTCCTAGGTTATAATACTTCCCATATAAGCGATTAACTTTTTCTCCGTTTATGTACAAGTGAGCATGTCCTTCATGATAGCTAGGGGCTTCTGCACCCACTTTATGCGGGGTAAAGCGGAAATTTTCCGTATCCAATTCTAATAGCCATGTACCCGATTGGTCCTGTTGAACGTGAATGTCCACTTTAGGGGATTCATAGGACTCCGGAATGGCCACGGGTTGATGGGTTGTATGGGCCTCTGACAGATGGATTTGTTGGTTTTGATGAATAAAATAAAAGGAAAGAATGACAAATGAAATCATTAAACCGATGAAACTTTTGAATTTCTTCATATTATCCCTTCCTTTGACGTTTGATGGTGTAACCTAGCACGAGCAAAATGAGCCCCAAGATTAAAAATGAAATATCATACATCATCGGGTTTTCTGCTGCTGGTCGAACCCGGTGCACCTGAAGAATGTGATGATTCACGATTCCTTCTACGAGATTAAACGTCCCCCCGCCTATCAATATCCCACCAATAAATATTCGCCAGCTAGAACCTAATTCGTTCTGACGTGCATCCTGAAAGATCTTTACTCCACCCCATAGGAGTAGGGCTGAAAAGGCAGCGGTAAAAATGCCGTCTGTTATGATCTCCAGCTGGATGTCAGGATGGAGCACCATATGATGCCATTGCAAAAGCTGATGAAAAACAATTCCATCAATAGCACCTAGAAGTCCTAGCCCTAGAATAAATGCGGCGGTTAATAGATTTTTATCTCCTTTAGACATTCATATCACCCACTATTAAAATACTATTCGAGTCATTTCCCAATTTTTGTGATATTATACATAGCAATGCTAGTGGGCATTTTACAAAGTATTCTGTATTATGAAATTAGATTTGTACTTTGTTTTGGGGGTGAAGCCGTGAAGCGTTGGTGGTATTGGTGGTTTAGTGCGGTCCTTTTGGGGTTCATTCTTATCACCCGTAGCTTATTTTCCTCTTACAAACTCGAGGGTCAAATTCCAGGTTCCTTAAACGAATCTTTATTAAGCCTATGGTGGGGCTGTATTGTTATTTTAGTAATGTTATTGTTTGTGAAATGGTTAAGTGAAGTAAGACGATAACAAGCATTATGGTCACCCCCACCCCTTTACTACTTGAAAGTGGTGAGGGACAGACCCTTAGTCATTACTACAGCTTTCCTCGTCTTTCAGATGGCCAGCTCGATTGACTTTTGTTTCTAAATACTTTTTATTATACTCTGAGCGATCTCCCCATAGGGCCTCTCGTCCGGAAATTGGTAAACCAGCTTGCTTTAAAGCCTTTAATTTTTTTGGGTTGTTGGTCATAAGGGTAACGGGTTTATTGCGTAATGTTTTCAATACCATTATGGCATCACTATAATTTCTAGAATCATCTACAAATCCAAGTGCTTCATTTGCTTCAACGGTATCGTAGTCATTTTCTTGGAGTATATAGGCCATGGCCTTACTAAATAAGCCAATGCCTCTCCCCTCATGATTGGCTAAATAAAATAATGCACCCGTGCCGTGTTCCACAATATTTTTCATTGATTGCTTCAACTGAAATCCACAATCACATCTCTTGCTTCCGAAGATATCACCTGTGTGGCAAATTGAATGAAAACGAATAATTGCATCTTCTTCATTTTTAAAGTCTCCGTAAACAAGGACACTTGATTGTTGAAGTTCGGCTAAATTAATGGAAGATAGCTTCTCAATGATTCTTTCATAATCCTCCGTTACTTCTTCGCAATTTAACCAGCAATACCAGTTAAATTCAACCGTTTGCCCATATAAATTAACAGGAAGTCGAATAGGACCTACTAAATAAATGGCGCCATTATCCGTTTTTATTAATTCAATTTTATCTTTAAGTACGGATAGAACCTTTGATTCAAAAATTGTTTGCGTCATCGTTCATCACCTTTTTTATTTATTTTGTAACTTTAGGTAAACTAATATTTAAGGGAATAGGTGGTAATTCGATTGTCTCGTTTATCTTTCCTTAAACAAGCATTACCTCTTGGTAAGAAGTAATGCTTGCTGGGTGTATTAGTTTAAAGTTGTTGTGTTATTTTCTTTATTGTTAAAAATCAATTGATCTAAAGCTAATCCCTTTGACCCTTGGATAGCAATAAATACAGCAATCGCCAATAATGCTAAATCCAATTCGTATCCTGCCATTTGGCCATTTCCTAAAAAGCCTACAGCTAATTTCACTTTTACGATTGCCCCAACCATAGTGATTGCTAATAAACCAGATACGACTCTGCTAAATAAACCAAGGATTAAAGCAATTCCGCCAACTAGTTCTACGGATGCAACTCCGTAAGCTAAAAATCCTGGTAATCCAATACTACTAAACCACCCAACTGTATTTTCAATACCACCTTGAAATTTATCTAATCCGTGTATAAAGAAGATCAAACCTAATACTACGCGTAAAATTAACGTACCTGCTTCAAATTTATTTGTCATTTCCATTTCCTCCAATAGTTATTTTTTTAAATCTTCAAGTAGCCAATTTGTAAAATCCTGTTTATTTTCTAGAGAGATACCATGTCCTTGCTGGTATTCGTTAAAAGCTACATGCGAACCTAGATTACTAAAATATTTATAGCTTTCTACTCCCCAGTCATACGGTAGAATGTTGTCAAATTTTCCATGTGAGATGAACAATGAAACGTGATCAACTGGTTGGATTGCATAATCTTCCTTAACGAAGTCAGGAATATATCCACTTAATGCCACAATCCCTTTTATTTTATTTCCTATAGAAAGCCCCAACGTCATTGATACAATCGCACCTTGACTAAATCCTAATAAATATAAGAAGTTACGGTCCACTGGATACTGTTCAACTGCATCATCGATAAAACATTTAAGCTTGTTGATTCCTTCATCAAATACTTCCCGATGCGGTTGCCCAAACCCCTTTATCGTAAAATAAGCATAACCAGGTGGCTGCGATAAATGCCCTCTAATACTAAAAATAAAAAAATGATCCTCTAATCCATCTACTAGTGAAAGCATATCTTGTTCGTTACTTCCAATTCCATGCATTAAAAATAATGCTGGGTATTTTTTGTTGGGTTCTATGTGAGATAGCTTACGAATTTCATACTTCAGTTGTGAGTTCAAATCTAGTCCCCCTTTCTTGTCATAGCAAATAATTGTCATTATTTTAATGAGAATAAAAGATTCATATTAGAAAACTTACGACCAAAAAAATAGATGAAGCCTCGTTTTATTTTTTATATGAATATTTGTTGTTTATAAGGTAACAATTTAAGCTATGGATTGTCAACTATATATTTGCTAATATATAAATATGTTTCCTATTAGAAAACTTTCTGTTGGGGTGATTCATTTGGATATTGGCACTAAAATTCGAGCAATACGGAACAGAAAAAAAATAACGATTGCGCAGATGTGTGAAGGTACCGGACTTTCAAAAGGCTTCATTAGCAATGTGGAAAACAATAATACCTCACCTTCCATTCACACATTAAATACGATTGCTTCATTCCTAGGGGTCCCATTACCGTACTTACTTTTGGAAAAAAAGCAACAGATGCGTGTAATACGTAAAGATTCTAGACGTACATCAACATTTAACGGTTTAAAAATCGAACATTTAACATCTAAGGGAGGGCTAAGAATGATGATGGTAGAATTCCCTCCAGGAGCGACCATAGGTGAACCTCATGCCCACGAAGGCGAAGAATCTCATCTCGTATTAGAAGGAAAAATTCTAGCTGAACAGGGAGAAGACTCTGTCATTGTGGAAGCGGGTGATTCATTCAGCTGGAATGCGAGTGTTCCCCACTTTGTTAAAAACATCGGAGAAGAAAAAGCCGTAGTCCTAATCTCCATTTATTCAGACACAGAGTTAATCGACGTTCTATAGGGGCAGGTCCCTTGACCCAGTTTTTAAGAACGGGCTAAAAAGATGACATAGAAATTAGTTTAATGAGTAAAATTTAATGTAAATGGATCATCATAAATCGATGTAGGTAAGACACCAAAGACAGTATGACACTGACGTTTGGTGTTTTTTTATGGGTAATATATAAGTATGGGACGCGGGACCTGACCCCACGCCCCATGAAGGAGGGGGAAGATAGATGGATTTACTAGAGGAGAAGTTTTTAAAGCTTGGTGCAGAGCATGCACCTGGACAAGAAGGACGGCAGAACATGAGTGAGATAAAACTACGAGGTGAAAAAATTCCTGGGACACCTGTTGACTTTTCGCATGGGGATGTTGATGCTTTTCAGCCGATTCCTGGTAGTTTGGATGTTTTCAACGAAGGAGTTCACCTCGGGGGTAAGCAGGCTTATACGGAATATCGTGGTAGTCAAATCATCCGAGAAGATGCAGCTCGAAAGCTTGCTCATTTTACGGGTACATCGATTGATGCGGACCGCAATCTGATCATCACGCCTGGAACACAAGGTGCACTTTTCCTAGCAATGGGTTCTATCATTGCTAGAGGCGATAAGGTTGCAATCGTGGTGCCAGACTATTTTGCGAATCGGAAACTAGTAGAATTCTTTGACGGAGAAGTGGTCCCTATTCAGATGGATTATTTCCAAACCAACAGATGTGCAGGCTTGGACTTAACGCAGCTGGAGGACGCTTTTAAAGATGGTGTTAAGCTCTTTTTGTTCTCTAATCCCAATAATCCTACTGGCGTCATTTATTCATCAGATGAAATTAGCGAGATTGCTAAACTTGCCAATCGATATGGGGTAACCGTCATCGCGGATGAACTGTACTCTCGTCAAATTTTTGACGGAAACACCTATACGCATCTATGTGCTGAGAGTGATATTGACCCTGAACAGGTCATCACTATCATGGGACCCTCGAAGACAGAATCACAGAGTGGATATCGGTTAGGCGTTGCATTCGGCTCTTCCAAAATCATAAATCGCATGGAAAAACTGCAGGCGATTGTGTCCTTACGTGCAGGTGGCTATAGTCAGGCTGTATTGAAAACCTGGTTTGCTGAGCCAGAGGGATGGATGACAAAACGAATTGCACAGCATCAAGCCATCCGAGATGATCTGCTATCAAAACTGCATACTGCGGAAGGCTTTCACGTGAGAGCGACAGAGGCTGGTAGCTATCTTTTCCCGAGCATTCCAGAATTGGAGGTTACGATAGAGGAATTTGTGAAAATTCTTCGTCTACAGGCTGATGTTATTGTTACACCAGGTACAGAATTTGGTTCACAGTTCGTCAATAGTTTTCGCATCAATTTTTCACAGGATCATCAAGCGGCGGTTGCTGCGATGGAACGTGTGATTCAGGTAGTGGAATTTTATCGTAAGTGACGTTGACACTGGGACGAGGGACCTGTCCCTCTGTCCCATAATAACACTAATTTTTAGGACGTAAAAATTGCATGCGATTCATTAAATCTGATAAATCCAGATTAGCATGTTCCTTTTGCACCAATTGATAGATTTCTGCAATCAGCAACTCTATTTCTCGAACTCGATCGATAGGCTTTTCAAGGAAGATAGATGAAAAACGCTCTTTAGCTTTAGGTGGTATTATTTTCATCTGATCCAGAGAATGATTTTGCCATTTAAATGCTGGATGATGCACATATAATCGATTTAACCCAAAAAGAGTACCCATTAATTGTGTATTGACATCAGTTAGCACTTTACTCAGCATTAACCAATCTTCACGTGCAAGTAATGCTTCACGATTGTTCCATCTGTTTCCTAAATCTAGATGTTCACGAATCATGGCAACACTCAGTTCTTCTGGATAAACCTCTACCTTCTTTTTTAATTGCTTGACTTTTCCTTCTCCACCTAAGGCGATTCCATCATGAACGGCAGCCACTAAGCACTGCTTATCTAAATTCGTATCAAAGGTTACGGTCACATCGTGGATAATTTGTTCGATGGTATCGGTTAGAAAGTTACTGATTTCTAGCTTAACTCCGTTTGTGATATACGATTCAGACCATTCCTCTTCCTCATAGGGATGAAAATCAATGATCTCTCCATCCAAGGTTGAAATGGGAAGTTTTCGATCTTCCTCAGTTGGTCCCTCTTTCCAGAAAATAAATAGCTCAATATCAGAGTACTCATCATCCCAATTCCTCGAAACAGAGCCCCCTAGCATAACCGCTTCGACCTTTTTATTCTGCATATAAACTGTAGATATTTCATTGGCTAATTGCTTTAAATTCATCCTATTTAATCCCCTCATTCATTAATTTAAGGCATGCCTGATTTTATTTTATAAATCAAACAACCTTTGCTGAGAATGCTGTTCCTCTTCCCCAGCCTCTATATCATCCATGGCTAAATTGATAATTCGATAAATCCGGTCCTCTACACCTTGTTTTTCCACTAACTCCAATTTTCCTCGACTAACGAGAAACTCCAGGTACATACACACTTTTGGAAATATGAGCAGCCGTCCACTTGAATACGTTTCTTGAGATGCACCATGATTCTTAATGAGGTCCTCGCAGACATCATTGGCAGAGAATTGACTCGTCCTCAAAAGATCTAAATAGACCAAAACACCTAACTGTAAATGTTGATCTAAAGGAATCTCATGACTGATTGCAGCTCCCATTTTTTCTGCTACAGCATGTCTACGTTGAGATACAAGTTCACGCTTTTTCTGCGCCGCTTGTTCCTGTTCAGCTTTTTGAGCCTCAAGCTGTTTCCTTTTTTCTTCACGTAAATAGTCAGCTATTCGTTCTCTCAAACGCTGTACCTGTCTGTCTAGTAAAGGCACGCCCGCATCAAAATGCTGTTGGATATCTTTAGGAATATCTATGGCAGCGGGGATTGTTTCTATCCCTGCATGAACTAATGTCCAGCCTTGGGCATTTTTTAATAGAATTTCATCCATCTCAAAGTCAATTTTTTCGATTCCCTTCACAATGTCCTTTACTAGTTGTGGCGGGATTCCGGTATGCTCTTCAAAATGTTTAATTCCAAATTTCCTTATCTCCCCTGTTCCTTTATTGTGCACGATATACTGGTATCTCAGGGGCCTGCCACATTCACAATGAAGTTCAGAGCGTGTCTGCCAATCGGGGCCTGCATCGATATAGTCTAGCAATTCCCATTGGGATGCAACATCTTCTATTTGATTTTCCTCAACGGATCCCGCCTTCTCCTTAGCTAGTAAATTGGCAAAGACGGTTTTTCTCCCACGCTTCAAATAATTTTGAACAAACATCTTTTGTTTCTCGTTGAGATTTTTTAATAGTTCATCTCTTTCGGTTTGGGTTAAGTGTTCGGTACTATTCATTATTCTCCCTCCCTACCTTATATATCTATATTACCACAATATCCCAATGGCTAGGGTCAGTCCCCCACCGCTTTAACGCGTTAGCGTAGCGGGGGACTGACCCTAATTTATATATTTTATGATGTTTACCGAGATATTTTATCTTTATAATACGTTATATAGGATGTAAAAGCGCTTTTACAAAAATGATGAAGGAGCCCTTGTAGATGAAAGCAAATGAAAATAATTTTATCAAACGTCTACAATCAAATAAAGAGGATGCACTAGATTACATCGTAGATTCATATTTACCTCTTATTAAAGGAGTAATTGCTAAGGTTTTACTGAGAACTAATCATGAGAGTCTGATAGATGAATGCGTGAATGATGTCTTTCTATCGATATGGAATCATGCCGGACAGTTTAGGGGGAATAACGCTCAAGATTTTCAAAAGTGGATTTGCCAAATCGCTAAATTTAAAGCTATAGACTATTATAGAAAGGCTGTAAGACAACCAGAGATCACATCAGATGATTTGGAACACCCCTCCTCAAACAACGTTGAAGACGAGATGATACGCTTAGAAAATCGTTCGGAACTACTGAATTTTATTAAGGAGTTAGATCCTACTAGTCAAAAAATCTTCGTTATGAGATATTTCCTTGGTTACAATTTAAACGAAATTGCTGAACAGCTACATATGACTACATCATCTATTCGTAACCGATTATACCGGGGGAAAAAGAAGCTAAAAAAGCAATCAAAACATTTTGAGGTTGGAGGTATGTCATATGAAGGAAATTTATAAACTATTTAATGAAATGGATATAGATGTAAAAGAATTTGAGGAAATAGATGTTAGCGATACTGAAAAGGCTCTAGTAAAAAAACACCTTAAATCGACCATTACACCCAAAACTAGGCATTGGAAAAAGCCAATAATTGCAGCATCTATCACGTTAAGTTTAGCCTCTGCCACGCTATTAAGTGCAGCCTTCTCCAGTGAAGCAGGCGCATTCTTAGGTAACCTTTTTAACTTTTTCAATCAAAACGGTGTCTATGAAGACTATAAAGAAAACTCGGATGAAATTAATCATACTCAGGAAAGTAAAGGTATTACCATAACGGTAAATGATGCGATATTTGATGGGAAAAACGTGCATTTAACCTACACGATAGAAAGTGAACTCGACTTGGGTGAAGAACCTAATATTCATTACCCTTATCTAGAAGTTAAGAACCAACACATCGGGCAAGCACAAGCAGGCAGTAATAAAATATCAAGAGTAGATTTGAATCAATATGTAGGGATGATGACTATTAATATAGATGGTGCTAAAAGCGAATTAAGCAATCTCACTGCCGAGTGGAATATTGAGAGTATTGTAGCAGATACAGAAGAAGAAAATGAGATTCAAGGGGAGTGGTCATTCGAATTTGACTTAAATGCCATTGAAAATATGTCAGAGATCGTTTTAAATGAAAGCCGTGAAAAACAAGGCGTTGCAGTTGATTTCCAGACGTTACAAATCAAACCAATGGCCATTAAGATTAACTATGAACAGATTATTTCTGAATCTACCCAAACTAATTGGGATTTCGTTCAAGTTAAATTAGACATAAAAGACGATTTGGGAAATGAATATACACTCGAAGATAACTATGGTTCAGGTTCCACTAAGAACAAAATGAGTTTTCATGAAACCTATAATAAGCTGAATGAAAAGGCCTCAAAACTAGTGATTACTCCAACCGTAGAACTTTCTGAAGCAGATGAAGTGGAATATAGAGAGGATGGCAGTGTAGCAAGCAAAGGCCGTAAAGTGAATAGTACAGCTCCGATTGAAGTATTCACTTTAGATGAAGTGGTTGTGGATTTAAATAAATAGATAGGAATAAAAATGTTATATGCGACCCAAATTATGAGAGAAGTTCACAATTAAGGTCTGACTTTCTATTAAAACGAATTCCCCAAAATCAGGGTCAGTCCCCCACCGCTTTAACGCGTTAGCGTAGTGGGGGACTGACCCTAGCTTATGTTGAAAATACTTTTACGTCTTGTCCACCTAAAACAACCTCTTTATCTAGCTGCATCCCCAATTTTCTTGCTACATGTAGAGAAGCTAAGTTATCAGGTTGAATAAGGGCAATAAACCTTTCTTTCAATAAATGTTTACGTCCATAATCCAACAGTGCCTTTGCCGCTTCTGTTGCATATCCCTTCCCCCAATATTCACGAGCAATCCAATAACCAATTTCGATTTCATCTTTGCCATTAATTGTTTGAGGGACCAGACCAGCGTGCCCAATCGGGATGTGATCCTCTTTATGGACCAAAACCATTAAACCAAAATGTTCCCCGACCTTATATGTGTTATATATCCAATTCAAAAAATCCTCTCCACCGCTTTTATCTTTTGTCTTGCCATTACCAATAAAACGAACTACTTCTGGGTCTGATAGTAATGACATAAGAAATTCATAATCACCGTCTTTATAATGCCGAAATAGAAGTCTTTCAGTTTGCAATTAATATGCCCCCTTTCAAAATTGATGGAGGATGTGAACTATTAAAAAGAAATGGTGTTGGAAATAAATCATTCCAACACCATTATACCTTACTCTAATTCAACCTTAATAGGTTTCATTTTTACGGGCTCTTCATTTGCACTTATTGTTCCAAATGGGACAACAATAGAGTAATCTTCATAATTAAACGTTTTAGGATCTTTTATGTCAAATGTGGATTGATAATGCAATTCGCCATCCTCTTGTATCTTTGCTTGGTCACTCCGGATTTTATATTCCAGCATTTTTCCCAAATCCAAACCTCCATTTTCATCACGTTTAATATTATCGGACTTAATAATGGTGATATAATCAGCAAAGTTTTGGATAATATCCTCTCTCATGGATTTGGCATTGATATTCTGTATATTATAATCTAATATTAAGCGTTCTCCCTCTTGCTGTATGCTGTTTACCTTTATAGAATAATCAAACCTACTACTTTCTACGACAAATGGCGTTGCTTGTTCCATAGAATGTATAACATCATTATCCCGTTTTACGATCTCAGGGTGAACAGTTAGATACGTTGCATCTTCACTGATTTTACTCCTAAATAGCTCTTGGTTATCTTTCACAACTTTTGTTCCGTGTACATCAGTTGTTAACACATCCGGGTTGAATTTTGATAATCGATTTCCTTCGTTATCAAAAACTGTAATTCTTATATTATCCTTTTTACCTGCTAGCGGTACTGTCGTCTTATAATTTAAGGTTGTCGTTGCTTTTCCTTTTACAACTGACTCCATTTTAAGTGAATAAACTTGATTGTCTAATTCAGTTTTAGCGTCTGAGTATATCGTTTTCATTGGGGTATGCTCAACTGGAACATCAAATTTCCATAACCCTTTCACACCTGTAATATTCGTAAATGTTAAAGGCAAGGTATTCTTTTCAGATAAATTAGCATTAGGATGATAAAATTCCATCGAAGCAATGTACCCATCCTCTGTTTCTTTTAATTGAGTCATGGTTGAGGACCACTGATTTTGTTCATCGCTGTCAAAAAGATGAAAATTATATCCAGTTTCAGGTCCATTATCTCCCACTTGGTCCATCGATACCTTGTCACCCTTAGCTTTAAATGTGACCCCAATAATTTTCCCATCATTATATGCACTTGTGATTGTGATATCTACTCCATTACTAGTAGCCTTTTGATTTAATTGAGTAACTAGATCGCTTTCTAATAATTCATAACCGATTTGTAATCCAACTTTTTCATAAATGGACCCTAATACCGGGATGGATGATAAGGCATGTGATATGGGCGCAAATAGTAAACCTGATGCTAAAAAGGAAGTTGCCGCAATGGATGCCCCGATACTAAATATTTTAGCTTTCGATTTTCTTTTCGGTTTCTTTTCGTTACGTCCCTTTTCTAGCCCATTATCAATTGCATTCAATATTTCGCTCTTTGGAACTTCTATTTCGTCAATTTCTTTATGAAAACGCTCTTTGTTCACTGTAATTCACTCCCCCAATAATTTTTTTCAACTCAATCTTCGCACGACGTAAATATGTTTTGATTGTGTTATCGGGTTTTTCCATTGTTTCCGCAATCTGATGAATAGTTAAATCGTGATAGTAATATAAAATAATGACGGTTTGATAACTTTTAGATAGATTCGATATTGCGTTTATAACGTCTAGTTTCCCTTCAATATCTCGACTGCTACCATCTGATAAATTACTAATAAGATTTTCATCCAAAACAACCTTCTTCCGTTTTCTTAAAACATCATAGGCAGTACGAATTAAGATTCTAGTTAACCAAGTATGAAAATACTCTGGTTGCTTCACCTGTCTAATGGATATAAAAGCCTTATAAGTAGTTTCTTGAAGCACATCTAAAGCATCATCTTTATTTCGAACGTAGAGAAAAGCCGTTTTATACAGTTTTTCACTTTCGTTCTTGATAATAGCCTCAAAGGCTTCTTTATCTCCGTTTATGGCCTTTTTTACTAGGGATAAATTCCTCAAGTTATAACCTCCTTCACCCAATTAGAGCAATCAACACACTGAAAAGTTTCAAAAAAATTAGCTAGAAGAAAATTGTTTTCTCCTAGCGTTAAACACTTCATTTGCAAAATGTATAATTCAACCCAGTAGCCTAACCCCATCTATCTCTTATTTCATTAATCACGATTTCTGGCTGATCCTATTGTAGCATGTGCGAAGAGTTAGGAATTAACTTTTTAACGGTTAGTAAACGTCCTCTGATTTAGGTAAGTAGCTCTAAGTAACAGGATATTGTTAGACAGCTTATCATAAATATCTATGTTTCATTTTCATACATACCTCTTATCATTTTTCCCGCTGTTGTCCCTCTTGCATGCCAATAATACTTACCATTCTTTTGAAGGGCTAAATCTTTGGCTGCAATATCAAAGTAATGGTGTTCTTCTGGAATCACCATATACAGCCACATCCAAAATCCCTCCCAGGTTTCTACACACTCTTCAAAATCACTTAAGTAGTAAGCTATTTCCTCTTCCATTGAAATCTTTTGTAGTCTTTTGGTTTGATAGCCACCGTCAATAAGGGATTACATCGATTACTTTTTCTAAATAATTACATAAATAAGAAATAAATCTTTTTATGTTTCAGAATACCTATTATTGAATCTAACCAATTTGCTAAAGCTGGCATTTCATACTCTTCGTCACTTAGAATTTTATCTGTCTTCCCATGTACAGGAGCATCAATACTAATCACTCTATAATATTCTTTTAGTTGTTCTGCAATTTCAATGAAACTAAGACTTGTACTCCCAAGTCCGTGCAAGCAAAAATATTCGTTTCATTTTCACTTCCCCATTCAGTTATATGAACATTTATTTTACCATCATTGATAAATATCGCCTCACATATAATCTCTCCCACCATATCGACTATTTATTTTTCATGCTGTAGTAAACAATAAACAAAAAAAAGATAAAAATAACAATGCCCACACCTAGGAGTAAGTTCACGATACCGATTATTACATACCTCCTTAAAATGTCATCCAAGATACGACTATCAAGAGAAAATATAAAGGTCTTTGAAGGGCTCTTATCTAAAATACTGTAGTACAGTACCTTTCCCGTTTGATACTTCAACTTCTGCATAAGCACCGTTAATCAATGTTATTTGTGGAGGTACATGACCACAGTCCATATCATATATTACTGGAATGTGAAGTTCCATTGCTAGATCATGATACACATCCTCAGCATGATAATTATCAATTGGAGTATTCGCAGGACTTCTACCAAACATGATTCCTGAACAATTTTCAAACCAACCGGCTAATTTCATTTGGACTAATGTACGCTTTAAATCCGCTACGTCCATTTCACAGTTTTCAAAAAACCACAATATAGGTTCACCATTAATGTATTGTTCACTAAACTTTTGTATATCTCCAAATGAAGTACCTATGAGATGTCTGATTACATCCAAACAGCCGCCAAGCAAACGGCCTTCAAATCTTGTGCTAGTTTTGGATACAGATTTCCATCCGTTTTTTCTGTTAGATTAAAAACGCATGGGGTTGGATTAGCATGGTCCCATTTTTTCTGGTATTTATCTGATGAGTATTGTAGAACAGAATCCCCCGCCTTTGTAGTCAAAACGGATTGCCACATTGCGGTGGTAGCATCTGAATATTCGCCTCTTAAATCTACTAGGTTTGTTCCATGTGCAGTGGCAATGCCAGTTTTTAAGGTGATAACCAATAATAATAGACTTGTATCTGAATATCCCAACATCCATTTAGGTGTAAGATTTTCAAAGTCAACATATTCAAGCATTTCAATCAGCAGTACCCCACCCCATGGCGGAATGATGATATCGATATTTTCATCTCGCATCATGTCATTAAATTCGTTTGCTCTTTTTTTAGCAGGTGCAGATTTTGCTTTATCCTGTGTCCATACCGTATCACCAAATACTACTTTAAAGCCTTGTGATTCCATGCGAGTACGCGCGGCTTTTAATAGTTCATGTAGCTCAGACGGAACACCAGATGATGGTGCTGTAACTCCAATTGTAGCCCCTTGTTCTAAAAATGGATATTTAATCATGCTACTACCCCCAACCCCCTCTTTATATTTCTCCCATTATCTCTATTTTTAACTAATTTCATGTTAACATAATATTCAAACATAGGATTTCAAACCTTTGGAATCTTTCTATAAAAAAAACCTGCCCACAAATTTAGACAGGGTTAACGTGAAATTATTTCATCTGTGCGATCTGAATAAGGTTTCCGCAGGTATCATCAAAAACTGCGATGATAACAGCACCCGCGTCTGTCGGCGCCATGGTAAACTTGACACCCTTTTCCTTTAATCGTTTGTACTCTGCGTTAATATCCTCAACGCCAAACATGGTGACCGGGATCCCGTCTTCAAATAACTTCTTTTGGTATTCCTTGGCAGCTGGATGGTCATTCGGTTCGAGCACAAGCTCAGTACCGTCTTGTTCACCAGGAGAAACAAGCGTTATCCATCTGAATTCCCCAGAAGGAACGTCATGCTTCTTTACAAATCCTAACGTTTCTGAGTAAAATTCCAATGCCTTGTCCTGGTCTTCTACAAAAATACTGGTAACTATAATTTTTTCATACGATTTTTGCCTCCTTGCTTATCATTTCTCCTTGCTTTTGATCGGTGAATATCCTTTACATTTAAACTAACAGAAAATGCTCCTAGTTACACCCTTTCTCCTCCTTCCAACCATATTACAAAAATCTTCTATTTTATGTCAGAATTCCTCAAGTAATATGAATAGTTATACCTTATACGAGCTAACATCATAAAAATATTAAACTATTTTAACAAGAAATTGATTTAATCCCAAAGCATTCCAGTTTATTGTTATAATTGTGTTAACCACATGAAGCATTATACCCTTAAGTTGGATTGAAAAGACTAATAAGATTATTGGAAGTGCTGAAAATGTTTATTGATTTAAATTCGGATTGTAAAAATTGCTTTGGATTATGTTGTGTAGCGTTACCTTATGGAAAATCAGCTGATTTCCCTTTTAACAAGGACGGTGGAATACCTTGCCAAAATCTATGTTCAAACCACTTGTGTGCTATTCACGACCAATTGAGCGAGAAAGGCTTTCGTGGTTGTGTTTCGTATGAGTGTTTCGGTGCTGGTCAGCATGTTTCACAATCTATTTTTCGTGGTAAAGACTGGCGTGAAGATATTGAACTTGCCGAAGAAATGTTTGCTGTATTTCCACTTGTCCAACAACTACATGAAATGCTTTGGTACCTCAAACAAGCTTTGACATTAAAAGAAACACGTTCCATTCAAACCAAACTTCAAATGATTTACGAAGAAACAGTTGAGCTAACAGTAAAAAACCCTAAAGAAATTGTAGAATTAGATATTGCAGAACACAGAAGCCAGGTCGATACCCTTTTAGTAGAGACAAGTAAAATATATAGAAACGACATCGAAAATAAAGGTAAAAAGAAATGGATCAAGAAAGATGAAGACTTGCTAGGAGCCAATTTACAAGGGTTGAACTTACAAGGTGAAGATCTTCGTGGAAAGCTAATGATAGCGTCAAACTTAAAAAATAGTGATTTAAGAAAGGCTGATTTTATCGGCGCTGACCTTAGAGATGCAAATTTAAGTGGTGCTGACTTATCAGAGGCTCTCTTTCTTACACAGTCCCAAATCAATTCAGCAATTGGGGATATTCACACTAAAATTCCAACTTATGTAGAGAAGCCAAGCCATTGGTGAAAACCAAACCATTAAATGACCCAACTAATACTTAAGTATTGGATTTTACAAAATGTAGGAGTCTGACCTTCTTCATGGACAATGATCCATAAGAAGGGGCAGACCCATTTTTTCCAACATTTTAATTGTTTACTACGTACGCTTTTGCTTCTTCCTTGAAGAATCAGCTTTTTTTCGACCAGTTTCCCTATTTGTAGTTCCTTGCCCTTCCGTTTCTGGTGACCCGAGGCCAACTTTTGATGGATTTGCTTTTCTTTCTTTCACTCTTTTCACCTCCCATTATAGCTTTCCTTAATACAAATGCGTTATGTTTTTTCACACTAAAAAAGACGATTATGGATAATCGCCTTATTACCATCAAAGGTGTATTTTACTTTTCGTTTACTATACTTAGTTATAATGGTAGTATCTTTTTAATAAGTTCAAAAGGGTGCATCAGCGCAGATTTAAAACCTGTTGCTGGTATCGCCAGCGAGACGTGATCCAATAAAGGATAATCATACAATCTGCCTTCGTAAACGATTTGAAAACTCTTATGCTTAAAAAAATGATTTGGTGTGATTAAGGCAGAAGGAAGTCTCCATAATTTCAGGCCACTTTGTTGAAAAACCTCTGCAACAAATTGAGAACAAAAATACTTATTCCTAAGATGAATCGGCCGACGAAAAACCACACCGACTAATCCCAACAAATTATATGAATATAGATCTTTATTAAGATTAAAGCTTTGGATCACATTTTTGATGCGAGAATACTGCTTTGAAGAAACATCAATTTTTAAAAGAAGGCACCTCGTATTATTAAAATATCGGTAAGTACCAAAATAGACATCTTCTCTTATAAATCCTGCAATCAATGGATTTCGCGGATGTTTTCGTCCAAAGCTATACATTTCACCGAGTTCCTCATCCAATACGATGGAAACATGATTATAAGGTGCATTGGTAAACCATTTGATTATTTTCGTGAATAATGTGCCTGTATCTGTCAATAGAACATAAACGCTTTTTGAATTCTTTTCCCCCATACTCCCTGTTCTTCCCCCTTATGAGTGGTAAACCAATCTATTTATTTATTCCTCGTCCTCTTTATATTCTAGTATATCACCAGGTTGGCAGTCCAATGCCTTACAAATCGCATCTAAAGTAGATAGACGAATCGCTTTTGCCTTTCCATTTTTCAATATGGAAAGATTCGCCATCGTAATTCCTACCCTTTCAGAAAGCTCCGTTACACTCATTTTCCTTTTCGCCAACATCACATCTATATTGATTATAATCGCCATCTTATTCACCTCAGACCGTTAAATCATTTTCTGATTTTATTCTAATCGCTTCCTGCAGCAGTCTTTGAAGAACGGCCGCAAAAACAGCTATCACCATCGCAGCAAAAACAGGAACCATTCCGATTATGACGAGACCCGGTGCATCATCATACTCTGCCATGATAAATACAAATGGCAAAATGACCACATACAAACTACTGAAGATCATGGCACAGATTTTAATTTTACCTAAAGCTTTTACAGACAGATCTGAGAAAGCTTGGTTCCTGTCAATGTAATTGAGAAGTTTAAATGATTGATACAATGCTATGAAATATGGCACCGTCGATCCGTACATTCCCACGATAGCGGGATATATAATATGAGCAAACTCTGGATTTACCGGATTACGAGCTAAAAAATATAATCCAAATATAGATAAAGCCAGAACGGGTAGTCCCATTAAAATTACAGCCATCCTTAAAAAGAGTGTTGTTCCTCGTTTCATTATAAAAGCACCTCGCTTAATTATTGTCTATTTGAATTTAACATATGTTTTATCGTTTTACAATAAATTTTTATTTAAGTTTGTGGTTTTTTTGTTGTTTAACAGATTTATCTTCAAAAAAATAAAAAAGGTTCCCACTATTTACCGAGTGGAATGGCCAAAACACGCTGACATTTCATTTTATATTTTAATAACTTTAAGTTACGATAATAATAATTGAATTTTATATGGGGGATCGTATAGATGGCTAAAAAAGTTTTTCCTAAAGATGCAATACGTGTACTAAAAGATACTAGTCGTACTTTTTATATTCCAATCACATTTTTACAAAAGGAGTTAAAACATACAGTTGCATCAGCTTATTTAGTATTTAGAGCCATTGATGAGATTGAAGATCATGAACAAGTGGACAATGATGTAAAATACGATATTTTAATGAAAGTAAGCGAATTATTCAAACGAACCTTCAATGAAGAAGAATATTTACAGATTCTTGGACCAGTAAAGGAGAAAATGCCTGAGGTTACCCTTCGTTTAGGGGACTGGTTAGAAGCTTGCCCTAAGGATAGCCGGCCGTTCATCATGAACTCTACGAGCGAAATGGCATTTGGCATGGCGAAATGGGCAAAAGCAAACTGGCAAATCCATACACGTGATGATTTAGATGATTATACCTATTATGTAGCAGGGCTTGTGGGAGTACTGCTTTCAGACCTATGGGAGTGGGGAGCTAATGTAAAAACAGACCGCGATCTGGCCATTGGTTATGGACGAGGGCTTCAAGCCGTAAACATTTTGCGTAATGAACAGGAAGATTTAGAAGAACGTGGTGTAAGCTTTGTACCTGATGGATGGACTCGTGCTGATCTGTTTGAATATGCTGAGGAAAACTTGGCAAAAGCAGATGAGTATATGAAGTCAATCCATAAGCGAAGCATTTTATTATTCTGCCGCCTGCCCCTTGCTTTAGCGCATAAATCATTAAAAGCTATGCAAGAAGGGCGCGAAAAAATGACACGTACAGAGGTAGAACAAACAGTTGAAGAAATTCAAGTGGATAAATAAGATTAAGCTTCCATGTTGCACCTCTTACATTATGGAACAAAGTAAAAGACGCATTCTAATGGAATGCGTCTAGTTTTTTTCAATATATAATTTGAATCATCATCAGAACTATTGACTGATGTTTGCCTTTTGGACAGGTTGCTTATGAAGAATGACCAACACATATGGGCGAATCCATTGGATAATAACCCCCGTAAGGAGTGCATTGAGCAACGTGCCAATACCAATAGCTCCATCGAAAAAGAATGCTACAATCACAAACACAATACTAATGATTGCCCGTGACTTACTAAAAGACCACCCTGTTTTATCAGTCAAAATAACCATCGAACGGTCCATAGGATTTGGTGCAAAGCTTGATTCTAAATAGATTCCAATTCCGATTCCTGTAAAGAGAGTGCCTAGTAATACTAATAAAGATTGTTCCAATATATGCTCTGCGATTAACCAATCACCGAATAACCAAAGCCAAGTATCGATCCCAATCCCTGTAATAAGGGACGTTAACATGGCTAAATATTCGGGTCTTGATTTTGAAGCTATGGCATTAAGTAAAACCACTGCAGCCCCAACGATAATTTCCCAACTACCTATGGTTAACCCAAAGGTCCGATATAAACCTACGAGTAAGGCATCGTATGGTGAAGCCCCTAATTGAGATCGAATCATAAGCGAAATTCCAAATGCTAAAACGACAATCCCAATAAAATAGATTAAAAACGATTTACTCATTTTTTTCATAAATATCCCCGTCTCCATCATCTGTATTAGTCTATTGTAGCTGTATATATTGCTTCTTAAAAGAGTTTATATTGTACAATGTTAATTTCTTTAAAAATAAGTGTTTCAAAATAAAATGACGCCAACCAATATCACGTCATTTACAAATCAAGGTTACATGTGATTAAAATTTTCTTGTTTGAACTCAAATGCTAGTTCATCCATACTTCGGTTTAATTCATCTAGTAAACTATTTTCCTTCGAAGGTAGTGAACCAGGAAAATGTATTTCGCCAATCCTTAAACCATCGCGATAAATATCTCTTACACGGACAATATGTAGGAAAAGCTTCCTTAACGTTCCTAGCTCGGGTATAAGTTGAACATCCCAATTACTTTCTGGAACCTCATTCGCCAAAGCGTTGGTTAACTTGGCTGAATATATAAATCCATTTACATCTATAATAATCTCCTTCATTTAGACTTCCTATTGTAAAAAGTTCATTCTTGTTCCCAATTTCAATTCTTCCGCTTTCTTGTAAACAAGCCAAGCAGCAATTAAATCTTGAAAAGGTAACCCTACCATTCCATAGATTGTGATTTGGTCTCCACGGGTTCTACCAAGTTGATGATTTTCAATGACCTCACCTATTTCAGCATCAATAGATTGTTCGTCTAATCCAACCCCACCTATTGCCCCCATACTCACAGCGAGCTCCTTATCATCGCAGACAAACAGGGACTTGTTAATAAGTTCAGAACTCACCTCTGCTTTATTGGGTTTATCTGGACCGAGTGTAGTAATGTGCGCACCTTCCTTGATCAAATCTGAGAAAAGAAATGCATCTCTAGACCATTTCGATGTTATGATTATATCGGCTTTCGAAACTGCATGTTTTAGAGTGAGCAAATGTGAAAGGTCTCAGGTATATCATCTTGCATATCATCAACCATATTTACAGTGTTTTCTTCCCTTTTGTCATAGATATAGACTTCTGAAAAGTCTCGTAAATAACTAAGTGATTTAAGTTGAAGTTTCCCCTGTACACCCGCTCCAACCACAGCCACTTTATCCGCATCTTTTTGAGCCAATAAATGAGTGCCCATTTCTCCAGCCATTCCTGTCCGAATGGAAGTAATGTATGTAGAATCCATGATCGCCAATAATTCCCCTGTCTCAATATGGTGTAAATGAATAACACCCTTAATGGCTGGTGACTCATAAGGAAATTTAGCATGGTTTTTTATTGTAAAGGCAGGTATATCATCAACTAACCCCGGAAAAAGTACCATAGCACTTGTGTTTTCATGCTTTAACGGAGACCGAACCCGAAGGCCTACATTATTACTTCTTTGCGAATAATTTTTAAATCCACTTCTTAGCTTTGAGTATAATTCATCCATATCTAATAAATTATGAACTTCGCTTCGATTTAACATAACCGTATCCACTGTGTCCACCATCCTGGCACTGATTATTCGCTTCCATGATATTCAATTATAAATAATATTCTAACAAATGATTCCAAAATTAAAAGACCATAGATGGTCTTTTTGATAAACTCTAATTCTACTACCTTAAACAATCAAATCGTTCTCTGATTTGATATTCAATGCATTTCTTAATAATCTCTGAAGCACTGTAGAGAACAGCGCGATAAAAGTGGTTATAAACATGACGGTAAATCCCATTATTGCTATACCTGGATGGAAGGCACTTTGCGTCATAAGAAATATTGAACCCATTACATAAAATAACAAAATGGATATCAAACAATATTTGATATCCCTTAGCGCATTCACCGACCCTTCCGAGAAAATCTTGTTCTCCTCTACTCCACGCAAAAGCTTGAAGGTTCGAACAAGGGCTATGGAAAAGGGAATGACGGTGATATATAATCCGGCTAAAACCGGAATTTTGAGATAAGCAAACTCTGGATACATGGCTACCGTATATTCAGCTAGCCAAGTAAAAGGAAAATACTTAAGGCTAAGCTCATAAGACCAAACATCAAAACAGATATCCTTAGAAAACTGGTTGTCCCCCGATTCATTACAAACACCTCACTTTTATGTTAGCTTTAGTTTAATACATATTTTATTGTATTTCAATAAATCATTGTTGTTTTTAATTCGATTTTTATTGTTTTTATGAGGTTGTATAACCATTTGGTCTGAGATTACTCTAACCATACCGACCATTTTGTTATACCTTTAGCCATTATCATAAGAGGTCTTTAAAAGAAGTTATGATCTAATTTATATTTTTTTAAAAATCTTAGAGAGCAGGGATAGCTAGTGATAAATTGAACTATAAATGAATGTTTTTTATGAAATTGTAAAAGTTAAAGGACATATAAACAAATGCAAAGGATGACAATTAAATTATGATAACCAAACGGCACTTGCTATTTAATTTGGCACTTATTTTATTACCTTGGATTACGGTGTTATTTCTACAAAAAAAACATTTTAAACGGTTCTCATTAGCAGGGGTTTGTACTATTGTTTTAGAATTAATGTATCAGGTTATTGGACAGAAACGTAACTGGTGGGTCTTTTATGATAAACCGAAATCCTTTGTAAAGGATGTACTTCCTTTTGCTATAGGACCATATATGCCATTGTCTATGTGGTTACTTAGGTTATCTTATGGGAATTTTAAAAAGTTTTTAGTATTAAACATCATTGCAGATGGACTTTTTGCATTTCCTGGTATTAAATTTCTAAAAAAAATAAAAATAGCAAATCTAAACAGGTTAAGCAGCATTCAATTTTTCTTTTATTTGTTTCATAAAGCCTTTATCTTATATGGTATGCAATACTTAGTTGAGCGTAATAGACGTACTAGGACAAAAGGGGAATAAGTTCCGAACAATTAGGTTTTAGCATGTTCGTAGCGTTAATCTAATATGGATACATTGTGTTACTGGGATTGAACAAATCGTTTTGTATGAACTTTTGTAAATTTGGCTAACAAATTTAATATCAGAATGGAAAGGAACTCATAAAGTTCTCGTGGATAAATTTGTTATTTACTATTCCTTTTCTGATGACAAACAAACATGTTTTATAGAATTTTTTAACATACCCTAGTCAGCTTTATTAAGCTATCCTTAATTGTTAAGGATAGCTTTTTTGTTTCGCTACACATTAAAGGAAATTCACAGAATGTGGAATGCATAACTTAAAGTAAAGGGGGCTTTTCTTCAAATAGAGGTATTCTTTGAAACTACCGGAGGCAATAGTCGAACAAGGTGGTCAACATTTTTGTCGTCTTTATTTTATCCGATAAATAGTTGGAATATTATGTTAAAATTAGCTTAGGAGATATTGAGCTAACGAAGCAAGTTTACTTAATAAGGAAGTGAGAAAAGTGAGTAAATACTTAAAAACTACTATAATTATTCTCGTATCTATCTTAGCGGGCTGTACTTTTAATAGTAAATTGGCAAACCATGAAGTTTCAAAATCAAATGATGAAGTGAAATACGAAGATTTTATTTTTCGGCTTGTAAGCGAAAAAGAAAAATATCACGTAGGAGAAGAAGTGAGGTTGTATGGAGAAGTCGAATATGTAGGTGAAAAAGACGAAGTAAAAGTTCCATTATCAGCTACAATTTTTTCTCTCAAGGAAATGGTTCGGGACTACGAAATTAGAGATAGGAGAACTGAAGAGATTGCTGAGGATGGAGTTTTAACAGCAACAACTTTAAAACAAGGTGAACCTTATCGAATAGACTATGAAAAAAGCGGTACAACAAAAGGAAGTGACACCGAATCATATAGAAAATTTATTAGAAGATTTGTTCAAAGAGACGGCTTTCCTCCTGGTTATTATGTGATGACTGGTTATACGGAATTCCTTATTGGAGAAAAGCCCGAGAAGGTTAAATTGGAGGCAAAAATTGATTTTAAAATAGTTGAATGAATGCCTGCTCTCCTCATAGTAAAAATGAGGTCAAAACATCAAAAAAAGGTTATCTTCTCTGCTCTGGCCTGGATCTTATCTATTTTTTCTCTGTGAACATTTCTGTAATCAAGAATTTGTTTGATTTTTAATTTTGTATCAAAGATCATAGCTGCTAAAAAAATTAGCCCGACGGGGATTGTAAAAAATACCCAAATCAAGGGATCACCTCCCGTGATGAAATTCACTTCTATTTATTTGTCGTAATCCCTTTTAAAAATGTTTCATAATGTAATTGAAAGTATCACTGAGATGTCCTCGCCCGTTCCTGAACAGTTGCTACATAGTGGAGGATAAATACGAGAATTACTACCGTAAATACCATGATTGAGAAATACATAAAAAGTTTACCTTCCATCACAATAAAGACTCCAAATAACAGCAGTTGTGTAAACCCTAATAACACCTTTAGGAACCTAATGGACTTCTCTTCTATATGGTTACATGTAATAATATTCGTAATCCCCATCCAAAGCAAACAGGCACAGGAAAGAATATACATGAAGAATGGTAACAAAACGTTATATAATAGACTTAATTGCTCGCTCCCTATGATGCTACTATAACCTTCTTTAACAAAAGTGGTGAGCGACATGTTTGCTATATCCCCGGATAGCTTTTGAGCAACAATGGCTAAAGCTAAACTTGCTAAAATCGTAATTACCTGTGTGACATGATCCTGAAAAAGTTCTTTTCCAAATTTTATCATTACGAGACACCTCCTACTTCTACTCTATGACGTCTAGTAGAAAATAGGACAACTCTTTTAAATTTTTCATAGTTTCTTTTCAGGTAAACTCGGTCCAATAGAAAACCTTTACACTCCCCTTTTCCCTATTAAAAAAGTTATTATATCTATGAATTAGGAAAAGAAGAGGGAATATATTATATATCCTAATATTATGACAATAATAAGTATTCCAGTACCTTTCCATCCTAAACTACCAACCAAATCAACAAGATTACCATTGTTTGATTTGTTAATAGAGTCGTTCAGATTTCCGCCTATATTATTCTTTATTTCTTCTTGTCTTAACCTTTCTCTTCGCTGCTCTGGAGTTTCTTTGTCGCTCATCAAATTCCCCTTTAGTCTTCTTTAAATTGTATTATTTCAAGGGAAAATCTTATTGTCATATACTTATACATAGCATAAGAGCTATTCCCCGTTAATTGAAGAGAAAGTGTTAAATCTTTTTCTCCATAATAATATCTGTCTCTAAATATCCGAGTTTTTCATATAAACCTCGTGCGACTTGATTGTGACCAAATACGTGAAGACCTATACTTTTCAGGTTTAGATTTTTTGCCACCTTCTCTATTTCCTTCATTGCTTGTTTCCCATAGCCATGACCTTGGTTGCCTTCCCAAACATTGATGTCATATATAAATCCTTTATCGTTTGAGCGTTTGGCAAGCCATATCATCCCCACTTCTTTGTCACCATCCCGAATAATAAATAGTTCATTATTAACCGTTTTTTCTCTTTCAGGTAGTAGGTTTTCAAACTCTTCAGTCGCATTGCTTATAGCTTCTTGCTCATTCCAGTTTCCAGCTTTAACGTGTTCATTTGCATAATTTTTAATCGCAAATCTCAGATACCTTTCAAATTCACTTGAGTTCATTTTGTCTAAACTAACCATTTTACTCTCCCCCACAATTTTTCCCGAGCTCTTGTTTCACAAACTTTATATTTTCATAGTGAATATCCTTCATTCCCTCAAAAAATAAATACTTCTGCTGACATTGCTTTTCTAAATCCGATTTACTACTTGTGATCTCATTTAAATAATACTTTGAAAAATTCAGTCGGTTTGTCATTTCATTGTAATCATTAGTCACCGTTCCATGACCAGGGATATGTAGGTTTATTTTATTTTGTTGTAGAGTCCTTTCCGCTTTTTCCATTGTGTTGAGATAGTCCTTGTAGCCACTCGTAATAAATGGGAATTCCACATCTGAGAGATAATCACCAGAAATAAAAATGCCAAGCGGTTCAACAATCGTAAATAATCCGTCACTTGTATGCCCTGAAGCGGTATTGAAAGTAAAAGTAAGATCTCCTAAATTCATTTTTTCACCATCATTTGAAATCACGAAATCTACAGATGGATATTCAGCTTTATAATTCCTATGTATATAGTATTGTTGGTCAAAGTCTTTAATCTGTTGAATAATATTATCTTTATGAGGATAGTTGCTAAATGTCTTTGATGCGATGACCTTCGCCTCTGGAAAAGCACCAGAACCGATAATATGGTCGAAATCATTATGCGTATATATGATATAGAGCTGCTGAGAAACCTTATGCTGCTCCACACATTCTCTAATTTCTTTTATTTCATGCGGAAGCCAATTAGGATCTATTAAAACCATCACTTCATCAGTATGGATAAGGGTGGATGTTGTCATATATAATACGCTTTGAAAGACTGTTACATGTTTCCCTTTGTAATGAATCATTTAATAGCCCCTTCTATTTCGTTTATTTTTCTTTCTATTAATCCCACCAAAAAATCATAGCCCTCTTCGCCAAAGTGTAGCCCGTCATTCATTATGCCTTTGAGTTTGAGTTGATAATTTTCCAGTGAAATCATCTCATTAAAAAAATCAATGAAGTAACTACCAGTACCTTCAGCAACTCGTTTAACGGCTAATGCGTATTGATTTAATGTTTCATTATTCCTAGCAAACTGTACAGTTTCATCTACAGGAGATGGTGAAATCAGGACTGTTTTATGTGATTTTAAAAGGTCTGTTATTTTATTTAGATTTGACTGATAGGTTTCTAAGTCAATCATCTTGTGAAATGCAGCATCATTCGCACCAAATAAGACCGTCACAAAGTCTGGCTGATGATGGATCACATCCTCTTCTATTCTTGCTAGAGCATCACAAGTATTATCCCCAGATACACCTGCATTGACGATTTCGAAGCCTTGTAACCTTGTCGCTAGTTTGGTCGTAAGCATCGGCTGGGGCATGCCCTCATTTCTTGCTGTAATACTGTCACCAAAACAAACCAGTTTCCGCATGCAATTTCTCCTTTTTGCAGTCGTTCTATGATAATTTTGATTCATAGATCCGTGACCTCTCACCCCACGGATGAAAGCCGTCTGCCATGTAATGAAACCCATACTTTTCGTAATAGCCCTCTAAATCAGTACAAAGATATACAGACGAAAAGCCCCCCTTTAAGGCATCTTCCTTAGCCTGGTCCAATAAAAGAGCTCCATAAGAATGGCCTCTGTAAGCTTCTTCTACATAAACCGCGCAAATCCAAGGATATAAATCCATGCGACTGATGAAATCATTCGTAATCAAGCCTGCACACCCTATAATTTTATCGCCGTCCATCAAAATATACCATTGCGGCAAGGGATTTGAGGTAGTTAAACTATTTGTTATGCAATCATCATATACCATCTTGCTATCCTCATTCGCCCATTTATGTTGAAAATATTGTATAGCCCGCTCCCTGTACTCTGAGTGCTCTCGTATCGCTATAATATTCACTTCTTTATCCCCTTCATTGTTTAGTCAAAAACAGGCTCTTTTCCTGGATCCTGTAAAAACTCAAACAGCATATTGACTTGTGACTCTGTATTTCTTTTGACCGAAAGCTTTGGTAGATTAGATTCACTAAAAAATCTTACTTCACTTGTTTCTACACCAACACGTGCCTCTCCCCCATGTATTTCACACTGAATAAAGAGTTTGTAGTAATCAGTAGCGTCAGGAGGATGGGGATGTTTGTTTTTATCTAAAGCAGCGAGGAGTTTCACTGGCGTTACCTCAAAGCCAGATTCTTCTTTTATTTCTTTGACGATATTTTCACCAGGAGATAATCCAATTTCACAAAAACCACCAGGCAAGGACCATAAATCTTCATTCATTTCTTTAACTAGTAGGACTTGATTGTTTTGAAAAACGGCTCCACGAACATCCATTTTAGGTGTTGGATACCCTGTTTCAACGCTAAACAATTCATCGACCTTTTGAAAGTCCATTTCACTATATTCCTCCATAATCTCAGCACTGATATGACGTAATTCCTCATAGCGCTCAATATCATAAACATCCTTAGAAAACGTTAATCCAGCCTGGGAAATCGCTTGAATTCGTTTTGCCCACTCTAACCATTTGTAGCTCATTTTGAACCCTCTTTTCGATAATAGATGACTATTTCAATAATGGTATATCCATATATTTGACGTATTCATTATTCTCTTTTTCTTGATACACTCTCACAAAGCTAACTTCAAAGCTAGGGTAAGGAGTCAATTCGTTTTCAGCTCGTTTCGCCATTCTTCTTAGCTCTTGTTTCGATAAACCATAGTGCGTTTTTGCTAATGTCATATGGGGCACAAAGTTTTCAAGTTCAAAATATTGGTTTATTAACTCATCTGAAGGTGAAATGGCTTGTACAATTTTTTCGTGTAAAGAGAATAACTCGTTAGACGATGCACTTAAATAAAGAATATCATCTCCAAAAAATTTAGGCTCATGTATAGAAAGGTGAATAGACGGATAACTTTTACAGATTGTCTTCACTTTAGCGATCCACTCTTCATCTTCAGTTAATCCACCCTGAGCCTTCAAAGTGATATGGGGCTCAACCACATCCATAATATCATTGCTGTCCCACTGCTTTTGAAAGTTTATGATTTTATCTTTATAATCATCCGGAGGTACAATTCCAATAAAATATTGCATGACCCAAATCCCCTTTTTGTTACACAACCTACATTCTATTTTCAACAAAAAGGATATTTTCTCCTTCATGAACTATATGAATAAATCCGTTCAAACTTCTCATCTTAGTACTAGGAGGTGCTTGAATTGGGTAAAGACCGACAAGAGAAAAAGTTAAGAAAAAGCGGGCGTGTCGAATCAGATCGTGATCAGGGGATAGATTATAAAGGGTCCACAAGAATGTCAGGACCTGATGATGCAAGAAGATTAAATGATGGACAAAAGTAAAATAGAAACAGCAATCACTTTAGATGATTGCTGTTTCTTCTTGTACCTATGTTTCTAATGTAATCACAATTTTCCCACGAGCATGATGTGATTCACTTAAAGCATGAGCCTCTTGTACTGCTTTTTCATTAAATTCAAATACCTCGCCTATGATTGGCTTTAGCTTTCCTTCTTTATAAAGTTTGGCCAACTCTTCCAATTGTTCTCCTTTTGGTTCTAACCAGAGAAATCCAGCTTCTACACCATGTTTGGTTGCCTCTTCCTCTGATGGGGGCTGCGCAATGGAGACGAGTTTGCCACCTTCCTTTAAGACTTTATAGCTTTTCGATTGGATTTCCCCGCCCATGGAATCCAATACAATATCATAATCACTCAGTATCGTTTCGAAATTGTCTTTTTGATAGTCAATTACCTGGTCTGCCCCTAAATGGGTTAGAAACTCCTCATTTTTTTCACTTGCAGTTGTCGCAACATAAGCTCCAAAGCTTTTCGCAATTTGAATAGCAAAGGTTCCTACCCCTCCAGCTCCAGCATGAATCAAGACTTTATCTCCCTCTTTGATGTTCGAAAAATCTACCAGACATTGCCAAGCTGTTAGGCCTGTTAATGGAATGGCCGCACCATCCTCATAGCTCATATTTTCCGGCATCATTGCCAATAAATTCTGATCAACAGGCACAAATTCAGCATATGTACCTTGTCTAGTTGTGGCTGGTCTTGAAAATACTCTATCCCCAGCTTTGTACTCTGTTACATTTTTACCGACTTCTGTTATAGTGCCCGCAACATCCCATCCTAAGATAATCGGAAATTCAAATGGAAGCATTTCCTGCAAATATCCCTCACGTAGTTTCCAATCGATTGGATTAACGGATGTTGCGTGAACTTCCACTAATACTTGATCATCCGTAATTGACGGACGTTCTACATCTCTTTCTTTAAGCTGTTCGCTCCCACCGTATTGATCAATGACAATGGCTTTCAATCTAAATCCTCCTTATTTGACCCTAATCTACATTTATCATGATTCGTAAATAGTATGAATCATTGTGTGAATTTTTAAAGAGGATATGAGATAAAAACTTATTTAACTGCTTTCCAAATCGTCCATCTATCCTTTTCAACTATACCTTCCTCAATAGACAAGGAGCTATCTATATATTTTACTAATCGATTGAGTTCTGCATCGCTTAATTCGTGTAAAATACTTCTACCCGTTCTTTCCGTTAAGTCGATTAATAATTGCTCCTTAGTATCATACATCTTTCTTGTTTCCCATAGCTTAATTTCTTCAATGTTTTGAAATCCTACTTTCTGCAGCATGTCGGTTACAAATTGACTCTTATACCGTCGATTCATCTCTTTTTCAGCTAGTCTTGGAAAAAGTTCAAAGAAGTAACCTCTAATATGATGATCACTACCCTCTAATAAACAATCTTCAGGCGTACGATCCTGAATGATATAATAGGCGTTATCCTTCAATACCCTATATGCCTCTACAAAACAAAAATACAAATCTTCAATATGGTGAATGAGTGCTCTTTCTAATAGTAGATCATAAAGATTATCATCTAAGCCCGTTTCATAAGCATTTCCAAGTTGAAAAGTTATCTGATGGTAATTTTTACAATTTTCTTTTGCCCCATTAAGCATTGGTTCAGAAAAATCAACGCCAGTAACATGAGCAACTCCCATGTCCGCTAACGCCTTGGAATAAATTCCTCCCCCACACCCAATGTCCAACGCTTCTCCAATTTCCGCAATAGGCACAATTTTTTTTATTGTTTCCATCCATGAAATATCAGCTGTTCGTTTGGTGTAACTCTTTTGATTGTTCTTATTATGAAAATCAATTCCCACTAAACATCCCTCACTTCAGCGTTATCATAAGCCACTTCCAATAATTTGTAAGACATATCCACCAATCACACCTAAAATCACAATGAGCCAAGCTGGGACTTTCCAAATATTTAACAAGCCAAATAAAATGACGCCTAAGGCAAAATCGGCTGTACTAAAAATTGAGCTGTTGATTACTGGATCATAAAAAGCAGCTAACAAAATACCTACAACACTCGCATTAACTCCCATTAAAACGCCTTGAAATGTAGCTCTCTGACGAAGTTCATTGAGAAATGGTAAAGCAGCAACAATGAGTAAAAAGGAAGGCAGAAAAATTCCAATCGTCGCTACAATGGCACCAATTACTCCTTCCATCATTGTCCCAAGATAACTTGAGAAAGTAAATAATGGTCCGGGGACAGCTTGTGCCATACCATATCCAGCTAAAAATTCATTAGCTGTTAATAAACCTTGAGGAACAACTTCTCTTTCAATCATAGGTAATACAACATGCCCACCACCAAATACGAGCGAGCC
Organism: Salinibacillus xinjiangensis; assembly: GCF_009649735.1. Classification (GTDB taxonomy): domain Bacteria; phylum Bacillota; class Bacilli; order Bacillales; family Alkalibacillaceae; genus Salinibacillus; species Salinibacillus xinjiangensis. The sequence continues at coordinate 115,891 of NZ_WJNH01000003.1, read as the reverse complement.
AACTCTAAAAAAGATATCAAAAATATTTAATAAGGGATGGTCTGATACTTTATTTAATAGTGGAAGTAAAATAAGTAAGCTTATTAAAATTCCTAAAGAGGTCAAACCAAGCTTTTTGGAAATGTTAATGTGAAATGGCTGTACTTTAGATTCTGCTTTATCCTTAAATAGCTTTAAACCTAGTAAGCCTGCACCTAAAATAATAAATATCTGCATCCATGCCGATGGGTATAATAACATGATCGTAGCGGCAACCATTGCGATCGCTAACCGAGGCTTATCAGGTGTCAGCTTCTTCCCTAGACCAATTAACGCGTGTAGTACAACAGCTGCAGCCACAATCTTTAAGCTATGTATAAAACCTGCATCACCCAATGAAAATGTTTGGTACATCATTGCAAAGACAATCAACACAATAATCGATGGTACGGTAAATCCAAACCACGAAATCAGCCCGCCAAGTAATCCTCCGCGAAGCATTCCGATGGATATCCCTACCTGACTACTGGCTGGACCAGGCAAGAATTGACAGATCGCAATAATGTCAGCATAGGTTTTATCATCAAGCCATTTACGGCGGTCAATGTATTCGTCTTTAAAGTATGCTAAATGTGCAACAGGTCCTCCAAATGAAGTCAATCCTAATTTTGTGGAGGTCAATAATATTTCAATCAGCGTTTGAATTTTGTTCTTCGGTTTAGACATGATAGTCCCCTCCCTTTTAGTATATTTCTTTAAATAACTCATAGGCTTTGTTTCGTGATTCGATGAGCACTTCACTGCCTTTGTCTGTGGTCGTGTAGTATTTTCTAATTTTTCCTTCTACGTTTCTTTCTTCCTTTTTCAATAGACCATCAGATTCCATGGAATGTAAAATTGGATAAAGAGTCCCTGAGCTGATGTCATAGCCGTGCTCTTTCAGTTCTTCTACCATCCAAGCACCATAAATCGGATGTTCCTCTGCATGGTGTAAAATATGGATGTGAATGAATCCAAGGAACAGCTTTCGTAATACTTTATCCTCCAAACTAGTCACCTCCAAAAGCACAATCCGATTTCGATATCGGTTTTCGATATTGCGATTGTACATTAGCTTCTAATTATTTTTCAACAACAATATTAAAAATTTACAATAGCTTTACATGGGCTGAAAATTTCACCAAAAAAGAGACCAAATCTATGTGATATGGCCCACTGGGAAACTATACCTTATCTCTATAATGTACTAGATTCCTTGGCTAACAATGGTTTCTGTTGATTTAATCACATTCGTTGGCATAATAGATTGGGATTTCACTCCTATATGGCCTTGGTTTAAGGATAGTTCCGCGTCACCTGACAATATGGGGGACATTTCAAATTTTGTTCTAGTATCATGTGGTAATTTGTCATGGTTATTTTGCTTTACTACTAGATACGTGTAATCATTTCCCATCGGCGTGTGAAATTCAGCTGACCCTGCTATCGTATTATGAAGTGATAACGTTGCAGTTAGTTTGACTATCGAGTAACGATTATGTTCATTTTCCATACCGTAAACATCATATTGGTGATTTCCTGACCGCACAATAAATAGCTCATCATCGTCCGTTGTCTTCACATGCTCAATATCACTTCTTGGAAACTCATCGAGAAAATGTTTTATGGCTGCCTCTTTAGTTTGAAAGACGTCCTGTTCTGCATTATAATCCTGACTTTCACAGCCTACTAAGAATGTCAAAAAAATAACCAACAAAACATATTGAATTCTCAATTTAAGCCTCCCCTATTCATTCAAATGGTCCTTAATTGTTCTTTTAAATCTGTTGGGATCGTCTACTCTGACTGACACCCGATCAAACTCTTTACTTATCCCCATCATAAGCGTAGCTTTCTTCGGTCGCTTTAACCTTAATATAACATCTGGCTGTACCTTCTCGAGATCAACCGCCATAAATTCTATCGTATTTTTTGGGGATTTTTGCTCTAGTTGGCCAGGATTGTCTATCACTTCCTGAATATCAGACCACTTTATTTCCATTCGTTTCATCAACCCAAGGGATAGGTAAATTCCAGTCTCTGTCGTTTGAATTGGATTGAGACGTACCGATTGGATATTGGCTATGAAAAAGATAACGGAATAAATATTGAGTACAAGTAAAATGAGTGATAGTATCATAGATTTTTCATGTAACCACCAATGAATACCGATTGTTTCAATAACAATGGCATGAATCATCATGATTTGAAAGGCGATAAAACTCGTCTTTTGATGAATTGTAAACAGCCGATCACCTTGTCGTGGCTGTTTTCTCCAGCTTGCAAATGCATAATAGAACATTAGGAGATCAGAGGATATAACTTTAATGATCGAAGAAGACTTTACTTGTTGTTCTACTGCGTTAGGAAATGAAAAAACAACTGGTATTGTACTTAGTTTTACAGAACGTACGATGTTGGGTAAATACTTTACTAGTGAAGCAATGACCAACACTTCAAAAAGGACCAAAATTCCTTCCACTGCAAATCCAAACCACGTTATGACTTCGAATGGTGCTAAGTAATCCATGGGAATGAGGAGACGAACCAGTACAAGACCAGCAGCTATGGATATGACCATACTTTTTAAACTCCAATTACGTTTCCAAGCCATAAATAATAATGGTGATATGACGGCGATATCAATCATGGATCCAATCACAACACCACTGGGATCTTCAGGTAAAATGTGGGCCCCTAGTGTAGTATGATACAATGCAATATTGGAACCGAGAACTAGAAAAAGTAGGATTAGTATACTGTTTCGATACAGCGTTTTTTTCAAAACCATTCCCATCGTCCTTTCTATGTTTAAGAAGTCATATATGTATATTTTAACATAATATTCCACTTTCAGCGTTATGTAAGCTTAATATAAGATTTTATACAGCCTATCTATAATATTTTTAGTCATCATATCAACTGTTGCATGCTCTGTATCTATATATTCTTTAAAGTTATACTCCTCAAATGCTTTTAAACATTTATCTGTTTGCTCAAAAGACCAGTTCCCCTCTTTCTCTCCCCGACCTCTAAGTCTCTTGTGAATCGTTGCTTTTGATGCGGTCAAACAAAAATGAAAGGTTTGTGGATCTATGCTTTGAAAACCATTAAAAATATATTGAAAGTAATCTGGATTACGAATCGTCATGGGTACAATTAGGTTCATTTGATATTTTGCTAAAAGGTGTTCTGCTACCTTAACAGTCAGTTCCTTCCATAACTCCAAATCCTGAAAATCCCCTGTGTTCGCCTCTGTTTGCTGTATATCCTCAGGAATAATATTTCGGAGCATAAATCCAACCTCTTCTGGGTCAAACAGCATACTACTTTCCAAATCTTTGTGTAAGGCGTTTGCAACGGTAGTCTTTCCTACACCAAATGCGCCATTAATCATAATAATCATGTTCGTCCCCTTTCATCACAAAAACTTTTCCATCGGAATATCTGTCCACATTTCTCCTTTCCAATAGGTAAAGTTTTCGATTCGTCCAATTTCCCTGTACCCCAATTTTTTATAAAGCCGGTGAGCGGGCTTGTTAAATTCAAAAACGCCTAATTCAATGCGTCTAAATCCTTGTTTTTGAATTTGATCCTCCAAATATTGCATGGCCATACCCCCAATACCCTTGCCACGAGCTTGGGGTTCGCCAATTGTAATCCCAATCCAAGCAGTCCCAGGCTCTTTTTTATAAAGATGACCTGGATCAATCATGAAATTCATTTCCCCTATCAACTGTTCATTTAGATAGATTAAATAGATATCATGATTTTCCAAGCGCTTACGAACATCCTTAATCGTCAGTTCATCCCTATCATGTAATTTTGATTCGTTTTGGATAGGCTGTTTCAACGGAATTAATGCTGGATCATTTTCCCAACGATTCATCATTTCAATCACATTTTCGGTGGGGGTCGTCATTTTTATAAATTTTATTGTCACTGTTTGCACCTCATTTTCTATCATAATTCCCAAGAAAACCATCTTCCGTGCCCGTCAGTCTCTCCGATTACATTTTTGGACTCTTCCCCATTCAAGTAATAATCAAGATGCAAACGGGAATCTTGGATGTTATTGTAGATGTGAAATATTTCTCTGTCTGAACCGATTGATTTCACCTGTTCTAATAAGTTAGTTTTCACCTCGATGGGCATTTGGTTCGCCACATGGGTATGAAATATACAAAGCGTGTAATCTTTTGATATTCTCTCAGAAAGCTGTTTAAGTAGTCCTACCCCATCTCCTTCGATTAAGGTCAATGTATTATTCTTAACGTAATGTACAGCTTTTTCAAATAAAACTCTTCTTTCATGATGATTGGGCCATATAAGAGCATTCAACCAGAGATAATTTTCTTGGTTATTGACATCCATTGTTTGAAGGTCTACCCCAATCCTAGAAGCTACTGGTGGAATGGAATCTTTCATAATGAGTCTGTTCTTACCGACTATTTTCGAGGATATATGTACGTTGGATTCCTCATTTCCATAAATCTGATTCGTTCCATAGGAGTAACTATATTGATCCCATAATAGCTGCAGCCCAGCGCTCGTTCCAATTTCTACTAGAGCTAGAGGTTTCTTGACTATGTCATAGACAAACTGAAAGGCCGGGAAGAGATAGGCACAACGACGAACTTCATTGGTCTGGACTGACTTTTCCTTTAAAATAGTGATGATTTCACCTGAGTATTGCTGACAAAAATCATTAAAGTAAAAAAATGAGTCCTCTACATCACTCGGAGCCTCTACCATACTAGGATAATATTCTTTTAGCTTATGATTCTTACCCTTTAGTAAAAGATAATGAACAGCACCGAAAAGTAAATTAGGAATTGGCTGGCCTTCTCTAGCCATTGATGCTAGCTGTAAAATTTCATCATCTTTAGATATGGATATGGATAGCGTTTCATATAACTCGCTTGATCCTTTACACTCTTTTATGGCGAAATTTCTGAATTTTTCTGATATATGCTTTTTCATTAAACCTCTCCCAATAGATTAGTTAAAAAATTATATTGAATAATATTTTTTTATCAATCATTACTCTAACCCCTGTAACAGTAGAGTACATCTCCTAAAAATTTCGAAGCATTTTTGATAAGCTCCGTTTTGTCTTAAAAGAATAAGATAACCATAACGATAAAACTGATGATTGTATAAAGCACAGAACCATAAAAAATGGTACCAACATTTGCTTTCAAATCATTATTATCTTTTTGGATTTTCCAGCTAGACTCGCTTGCCTCTAAATTTGCAACTTTTGATAATGCTCCACCGCTACTACTAAAAAAGAAAATTACAACGGAAAACCCTAGCCCAATGAAGAAGCTCCATTCACCATATGAGAAAGAAAAGATAAAACTAGCAATCCACACAATTACACCCAAAATGACTGCCGATATCAATGACTGAATTATAATCTTTTTCATTTGTGTCCCTCCCTTAATTATTTTCTACGTTTTAAAACTGACAAAGTTCCCTTTTGTGCTAAAATTTAAAATTTAACTTATGATTAACCTTCCTCTCTACATACTGTTTTCTAGCAAAAGTTAGACAATAAAAAAACACCGCCCCCTTTATACTTTATAAAGGGAATCAGTGCTTCATCATTTTCACCTATTATGTACGCAAAATCTTCTCCATCGCTTTACCCTTTGCTAGCTCATCAATCAGCTTATCCAAATAGCGAATTTCCTGCATAATTGGTTCCTCGATGTCTTCCACCCGGACACCACAGATCACCCCTTTGATTAAAGTGCGCGAAGGATTCAATTGGGGAGCTTCTGCAAAGAAGTTCTCAAAGTCAGTCTCTTTTTCCAAATGTGCCTCTAACTCCTCCTGGCTATACCCTGTCAGCCATCGGATGATTTCGTCGACTTCCGCTTTTGTGCGTCCTTTTTTCTCCGCCTTCGTAACATAATGGGGGTAGACTTTTGCGACACTCATTGAATAAATTTTATGTTTGGCCATGTTATATCCTCCCTTGTACTGAACAGTTCACTCGATAATCTCTTTTTACCATTCTACATGTTATGAATCAAATATACTTAGTTCCACTCTTGCCTTCCCAAGTGAAAAAGCGACTGTTCTAAGTGAACAATCGCCTAATCTGTAGAAGTTAGTCAATCGAATTTTTATAATAAATTAAATTATCTGTCCATCCCCCAAATTCATAAATAAACCCTTTTCTTGTACATTCATATTTCATTCCAACATTCTCAGCTAGATTTATTGAAGCAGGATTATCTAAATTGATATGAGCCTCTATACGATGAAATTTCAAATGATGAAAAGCCATATTAAGCGCTTCATTTACAGCTTCTTCACCATAACCATTTCTCCAATATTGATTGTGGATGGAGTATCCTATTCTACCCCACTGGAACTCATCTCTTGCTAAGGTTGAAAAATCAACCATACCTAAATGTGTACCATCCTCTTTTCTAAATACACCAAACACGTGAGCGGTATCGGTAAGTGCTAATTCTTGATGTTTATCTACTAGATTATGAAACCACTCCTCTGTGCATTGACTCATATCCATTCTCCCTTTATCGTGTCGATGTTGAGATGGATAACGGTTTTCAAATTCGTTGAGCCAATTTTTATAATCAGCTTTCTTTAAAGGTCTTATTACTAATCTTTCTGTTTCTGAAGTAATTTCAAATGATCCTTCTTCTTTCAATGTGACATCTCCTCTGAATAGACTTTTTCCAAAAGACAAGACCTACTTTGTAATCGGGATTTAGTTTCTCTGCCATAAGACATCACACCTTTTTATGTAATTTATCCATATTAAATTAGTTCGATATAAAACAGAATAATCCTGGTGACCTACCTAAAAACTTTGAAACTAATCCCCCACTTTAATCGTAGTATAGTATAACTAAAGGAGAGGGAGGAATACGTATTGTTTAAGAAAATTGTAAAGCAAATGGTAAAGAAAAATATGAGTCATCGTCGTTATTCCAGTAGCGGCTACAAAAGAAGAAAATATGGGAAATATCCATCAAAATACGGCCACCATCACTACAAAAGAAAACATAAATCCAGTGGCTTTTTTGGATCATATAGTAGCTAATTATGTTTCTTTCGTATGTTCACGATTTATTAGAAAAAGAAATCCCCATTGGTCATACTGTTCATGCTCGGTACCAAATTGAATCGCTTCTCGGTAAGGGCAGCTACGGCATTAGTTATTTAGCCTGGGATTTAATCGGTGAGCAACAGGTGGTCCTTAAGCAGAATCGAAAACGTAAGGGGAAAAGAGGATTACGAACCTTTACAAAAGAAGCGGAGATTTTAAAGCAATTTAATCATCCCTCCATTCCAAGATTAATGGATGAATTTAAAATTGAAAAATCTACATTTCTTGTGATGGAGTACAAGGCAGGAAAAACTTTTGAGCAGCTGATTTTTGAAGATGAGTATGTGTATCAAGAACAAGAAGTCTTTTCGATATTACGGCGCATCCTAGATATAGTAAAAACCATTCATTATCAAAACATCGTTCACTTAGATTTACGCATTCCGAACATTATATATCGGGATGGACAAATTTCTGTCATTGATTTTGGTCTAGCCAAGTACTTACACGAAAAGTCGACTAGACAAATGAGAAAAAATCCATTTCGAAATATTCGTGTTGAAAGCGACTTTTTTGCTTTGGGTCACTTTGCCCTTTTTTTACTCTATTCTAATTTTGAACCTGATGAAAACAGTCGAAAAAGGGATAGTTGGTTGGATGAGTTGACTCTTTCTAAACATGCTACCTATATGATCAAAAGGCTCCTCCAGCTAAATTCCCCTTATTCTTCCGTTGATGAGGTTATTGGCGACGTTGACAACTATTTGAAGGTTGAGCATGAACAAGGCTTAGAGAAAAGTAATCTCTAAGCCTTGTCTTTGGACTTAATGATACCTAAACCAAACAAACCATCCATCTTCTTGACTCTTGGCTAGAAAAATTTGACCTTCTGATGCGCTAGCACTTTTCCCTTCCCATCTCGGAAAATGCAATCTGACTAGCCAGGACTGATTCGCTACCTCTTCACCACAAAAATTTTTCGCCATTCCATAATATGCCTCATCTTTTTTATTTCCAACAATATTCGGGAATGGGGCAGCTGTGATGACCTCCCATTCAGAGTAGTAATTACCATAGTCCCCCTTCCCATATGTAGATGGAACAATTTTCTCTAGTGCTTCTACTAATTCATCCTTATCTTTTACGGTAGTCTTTTCTAAATGCTCGACATTCGGGCAGTCTACGTCAGATTTTGCACTGATTTGGGTGGGGAACACCAGAAAACTTGCAAGTGTAAGTATGGTAATTATTCTTTTCATATATCTCACCTCTGTATTAATGTCCCAATCATCATCTGACCTTATTCGTTATGAAACAAAACCGGTAAGAAAAAATTAACAAAATTAACATTGACCAATGCGGTCAATTTTGATACATTGGAGTTGACCACAATGGTCACTTCACTCCATGAAGGAGGTAAAAGGCGATTCACTCAAAGTTTAAAAGCCTCAGTAGAGAGAAACAGGAACGTATTATGAATGCAGCACTCAAAGAATTTTTGAAAAACGGATTTGATAAAGCGTCAACTAACGAAATGGTAAAAGAAGCAGAGATTTCCAAAGGATCGTTATTTAACTATTTTCAAAACAAGAAGGATTTATATTTATATCTGGTTGATTATGCCTATCAAATTATTGACAAAGTTTATGAACGCATCGACTTTACAGAAAGGGATCTTTTTAAACGACTTGGCAATGTTGGATTGGTAAAGCTACAGATTCAGAAACAGTCACCCCATATTTTTGATTTTCTCACCTATCTCATTCATGAGGATTCAGAAGAAGTTAAGGATGTAATTGATCAAAAGTATAATGTGGTCTTTAAAGAGGGATTGACCAAGATTTATGAGAACATTGATTACTCCAAGTTTCGTGAGGATATCGATGTCCAAAAAGCGATGGATATTCTGACATGGACGATGGTAGGATTTGGGGAAAAAGCAAGAAGTGAAATCAAACCATTTGATGAGGTTGGAGAGAAACAATTAAGAGATTGGGAAAGTTATGCAGAAATCTTAAAGCGTAGTTTTTACAAATAAGGGGGATACGAAAATGAGTGTATTGGAAGTCAAGCATTTAACCAAAACGTTTGGAAAGTTCAACGCCCTATACGATGTGAATTTTGATGTGAAAAAGGGTGAAGTATTTGGCTTTATTGGTCCGAACGGGGCTGGTAAATCGACGACCATTCGCGTTTTACTTGGAATTTTGAAGGCAACTGAGGGTCAGGTGAAGGTCTTTGGTAAGGATGCCTGGGATGAGGCAGTGGATATTCATAAGCATCTCGCCTATGTGCCTGGTGATGTGAATTTGTGGCCTAATTTAACAGGTGGCGAGGTGATTGACTTATTTGTAAAACTACGTGGAGGGAATAACAACCATAAACGAGAAGAATTAATCAAAAAGTTTGATTTAGACCCAACCAAAAAATGCCGGACTTATTCGAAAGGTAATCGCCAAAAAGTCGCGTTAGTCGCAGCCTTTTCGTCTGATGCTGATTTGTATGTTTTAGATGAACCAACATCAGGACTGGATCCGTTAATGGAACGCGTATTTCAGGAATGTGTTATGGATGTGAAAAGCCAAGGCAAGAGTGTTCTACTTTCCAGTCACATTCTATCAGAAGTAGAAAAGCTGTGTGATCGAGTTGGCATTATTCGACAAGGTCAAATCATCGAATCCGGCTCCCTAAATGAAATGCGGCACCTCACGCGTACGCATATTCTTGTGGATACTAAACAATCCATCACAGCATTAGAGGAGTTCAATGGAGTTCATGATATAGAAGAAACAGAGAATGGCTTAACCTTTCAAGTAGATACGGAAGAGCTCGACAATGTCATCAAACATGTTAGTCAATTTGGGATTCTGAAGTTGGAAAGTGCACCCCCAACCTTAGAGGATTTGTTTATGCGTCATTATGAGGGTAATGAAAAACAGGGGGTGACCACTAATGGCTGATCAAGTGCTCGCAAACACAGGTCGGCTCGCTCGGTTTATTTTTCGGCTTGACCGCATCCGGATTGCCCTATGGTTAATCGGGTTAGTGATTTTTACGATTATCATTCCCCCTGCTTTTGACAATTTATATAAAACACAGGCGGAAAGAGATGCGATAACCGAAACCATGGCCAATCCTGCTATGACGGCAATGTTTGGCCCTGGAGATTTGAACCATTACACAACAGGCGCCATGACTGCCCATCAAATGGTGCTGATGACCGCTGTCATTGTCGGGATTATGGCTATTTTACTCATGGCTCGTCACACCAGAGCAGATGAAGAGGATGGCCGAATTGAAATGATTCGTGCCCTGCCCTCTGGCCGACTCTCGTATTTAAATGCATCATTAGTAGTGACGAGCGCAACATTTATTGGCTTAGCCCTTTTTACAGGCTTCGGGTTATATGCCCTTGGTATTGAAAGCTTAGATTTAGAGGGCTCCTTGCTTTATGGTGCTACGTTAGGTGGAACGGGGCTAGTTTTTGCAGGAGTGACAGCGGTTTTTGCTCAACTCTCTGAAAGTTCCCGAGGCACAATTGGATGGTCCACCGCGGTTCTACTCATTGCTTATTTACTTCGTGCTATTACTGATGTAAGCAATGAGTCCTTATCCTGGCTATCCCCTTTAGGCTGGGTATCAAAAGCAGAAATCTACTCGTCAAATCAATGGCTTCCGGTATTATTGATGCTTGCTGTTTCTATTATTTTAATGGTTGTATCCAATTATTTAAATAGTATCCGGGATTTAGGTCAGGGATTTATCGCATCCAAACCAGGTAAAAAGTATGCCTCTCGATTTTTACAAAGCCCATTTGGCCTGGCATTCCGCCTTCAGCGAACAGGCTTTATCTCCTGGGCTATCGGTTTATTTGTATTGGGGGCGTCCTATGGATCTATATTTGGTGATTTCGAAACGTTCTTTGGTGATAATGAAATGTATGAGCAAATGTTGGTTCAAGCTGAAGGAGCCTCGTTAGTCGAACAATTTATACCTACTCTTATGATTGTAATTGCCCTGATTGCCACCATCCCACCTGTCATTGCCATGAATAAACTACGTGGAGAAGAGAAAAAGGAACGTCTAGAGCATATCCTAACACGAGCAGTTTCTCGAACAAAGCTAATGGGATCATATTTTGTTCTAGCTGTGATCAATGCCTTTGTGATGATCTCCTTAAGTGCACTTGGCTTATGGTCAGCAGGGACCTCTGTTATGGAGGAAGGACTTGAATTCGGCATGATTTATAGTGCCGCTATCGTATACTTTCCAGCGATGGTTGCCATGATTGGTATCGCGATCCTCCTTAATGGATTTTTACCAAGAATGACGCATTTGGTTTGGCTTTACTTTATCTACTCATTCTTCGTGCTCTATCTAGGCAATATGTTCCAATTTCCAGACTGGGTCGGCCAGCTGTCACCATTCGGCCATATCCCACAGCTACCAATCGAAGACGCAGCCTTCATGCCATTGTTTGTACTAAGTATCATAGCTGTCGGAATCATCATACTAGGATTCATTGGATTCAACAAACGTGATTTACAGAACTAAGTGGTCCGGGGGGGACAGGTTCCTTGTCCCACCCGGTTCTTGGTATTTATGTTGAATCTAGTTAAGTGCGGGGCGTGGGGTGTCGGTTCAGCATTTGGTTATCTATCTTTAGCATAACAGGCTTGAACTCTAGCACTTTCTCTCGCTGCTTCAGCAAAAACACGTACTGCTTTAGCATTTGCAGCATGCTTTAGTATTTGCACTTGGTTCTTCAGCTTTTAACTAGGTATCTTCAGCTTTCAGATCCCCAGCTTCAATCCAGGAAAAGTCCGTTAAGTAGGTAAGCATTTCATCAAAACTATCCGTTCCATACATCCAAAAGATAGATTGTACAGTCACAAAAATAATCAGATGAATCATAGCACTATACCGATATTTTCTAGCAATATATTTTGGATCCTTGGCACGCTCCATAATCCGATAATCCTTATCAGTTAAAAGCTCCACACCACGCCATTGCCCAATCTTTGTACGCATCCACCGATCTAGCTTCAAAAAATCAAAAATACCAAATGTACACGCATATAAAACAAAAATGACTAGAATGATCTGAAACGTAGAAATCTCATTCGTCACCTGATAAATCCATATACCTAGCAAACCTTCTAATCCGAGCAAGACTAAAAAAGCAATAATAAAGAATATACTGAATTTTTTTCGACCGAAGAAATACCGAAAGAGGCCAAACAATAATAAAGACAAAAGCGACAATACTTCAGCCGTTATAAAAATCTCCCACTGATATTGAATGAGGAATTACACGCCCTATCCCCCCACCTATTATTATTTTTCTTTATGATGTAATGGCTGCTCTTTGAACCTTTGTTGATAACATCAATCTGGAAAATATCATTTGAATTTTTCCTATATGTAATGGGAGTCTTCCCTTCGACTCGTGCGTTGAAACCGGGGTTCAGCATTTGACTCGCTTTCTTTAGCAAATCAATCTTGTACTCTAGCATTTTTTTCTACTTTTTTAGCCTAAACACGGTCCTCTTCAGCATATCGTGCGTTCTTTAGGATTTACAATTGATTCTTCAGCATTTAACCTTTCATCTTCAGCTTTTCGCCAGCTTACAATGTCTGGACCCAGGGGTTCAGCATTTGCTCCCCCTACTTCAGCATAACAATCCCAAACTTCAGCATCCCCCTCCACATCTTCAGCAAAAACCCGCTCTCCTTCAGCATCTCCCCCGTACTTCAGCATTTGCACTTAACTCTTCAGCATTTAATCAGCCATCTTCAGCCAGCACCCCCCTAAAGCGGGACAAGGGACCTGTCCCCCCGACCCGCTTCAGTCAAATACCGGGTTTGATTCCCATTCTTCACGCAGTAATCCCATACGTATGGAATCGTAATATTTGCCATTGTAGTAGCGACATTTTCTCATTCTCCCCTCAAGCTTCATGCCGAGCTTTTCGCCTACCTTCATCATTCGCTCATTCCCGGACCAGGTGGTATACCCCACACGGACTAACGGCAGGTTGATAAATAAGTGGTTGATCCACATACGAAAAGCCTTCGTACCATAACCTCCACTCCAATAATACGGGTTGTATATGCCAATCCCCATTTCTAGCCAACGAGAAGGCTTATGCTCCCAATAGTAACTCACGGTTCCAACCACTTCCCCGTTCACTTCCACAACCCAGCGATCCTCAGCCTGAACCCATTTATCTCTTTGATTCAGAAATTCCTTGTATGGAACGTGGAGCAATTCGAAATAAGGTGCGTCCCACTTTTTCCATTCAGGTGATTCTTCTTTATAAATTAACTCCCATAATATAAGTAAGTCGTCCTCTATGACAGGTCTAATCACAACATCTCCATCTTGATACATGCTTGTTCGACTCTCCCTTTATTTATATTCCGCTAACTTATCGTCACGTAACGGATAATGCTTTCTTACCGACTCGATTAAAGAATGTTCCAACGTAAACGTTTTGAGTGTCTCATCTTCGCCATATATAGTTGGATCCTGATTAAAATCAACCCAAGGCGGGCAAAAAATCGAATTCCCAAAATGCTTACCCGCTTGATTTAAACTTAAGAAATAAACTTGATTTTCTAGCGCCCTTGTCACCACAAAGGAATGCCAACTAGGAAACGACTGGTCCTTGAAAAAGGCGACAGGATGTACGATGACATCTACCTTTTCCTTCAGAGCAAGCGTTCGAATCATCTCTGGAAAACGAATATCGTAACAGATGATCATGCCAAACTTCCAACCATTTAACTCAAACGTCGTAAGGGAATTCCCTCTCGAAAAGTAGTTTTTTTCCGATGAAGCCTCAAACTGCGCGATATGAATTTTATCATAATGAACAAGTTCTTCTCCTTCATGTGAAAGCACCGTTTGCCGAATATAATAGCTCCCATCCTTCTCATAAGGATAGCCATAACAAATGGCACAGTTTAACTTTTGAGATAACTCCTGAAATGTTTGATGAACGATACTATCATTTGAGTTGGTAAGCTCAGCTAGATTTTGAAAGCTTTGATCACCATAGCTAATAGTCGATAATTCTGGTAAAACGAGGAAATCAAAACCATCCTGTAGCTCATAGAATTGTTCAGCAAGCTTTTTAATCCGTTGCATATGTTGAATCTGGGTTTGTTTCGTATGGACGTTTTCAATGGCTAACTGCATTCCTGCAATTTTCATCCCTCTTCCCCCTCAAAAACACACACTCTCTGGATTATTTTAACATAACTATCTGCTGTACTTTGGATTGAGCTTAACATTTTGGGAAAAGATAAACGGGGAATTTATGATGGAGGTGTAGACATGGAAGAAGATTACCGCGAATATCGAACAGGACAAGGAGTGCCTGCATCCGGGGAGTATATATGTCAATCCGGCAAAAAAGCAGAATTTAATGAAAATGACACATTCCCCGTATGTCCTGTCAGTGGTGAAGAAACCACTTGGAAGCATGATAAGTACGAGCAATCCTAAGCTTGAGCTCTATTAAGGGGAAGATGGATGTGAAGAACAAACCAGTCTTCATCCAGTTCTGCATCCATTTTTCCATTCATTTTCTCCACTAGCTTTTTGGACAAATAAAGACCCAGCCCACTGGCCTCAGTGTTCGTCCTATTTTTGTCTTCTGTATAAAAACGCAAAAACACTTTTTCTATGGCAACCTTACTATGGGATTTAACATCATTTTTCACGCTGAAAATCAAATCTGTATCGCTATGCTCATAGCTAATAACCGCTTTACTTTTTGCATAGCGAAGGATATTTTGAATGATATTTTGAATAACACGCGTGAGCATGAACTCATCCGCAATAATTTGCGACTCCCTTCCATGTTCAGGAAAGTGAAGTTCTATATTTTGCTCCTCAAATTGTTCATAAAAAGATAGAAATATATCTTCGACTAAATTGGAGAGCGAAAATGAAGATAGCTGTAGTTCTTTTTGATTCGTTTCGATCCGCGCTAGATCGTAAAATTGGTCTGTCATTTCAAGAAGACGAGTAACTGAACGTTCGATAATCTTTATGTAATGTGCCCTTTTTCTCTCATCGGATACCTCCTCGAGTAGTTGCACATACCCTTTGATCGATGTAAGAGGTGTCCGTAAATCATGTGAGAGCCCCGTAATGAACAACCTTACATTCTCTTCCATTTGTTTCGCTTGTCGATTTTTACCTTCAAAAGCATCAACCATTTGATTCAATTCATCGACTATATCCATCAATGTCCGCTCACGAAAATCAAGGGACAACCGATATCCATAGCTTGCGCGAATCGGAAGTTCCTTCATTTCATGTTGTAATTTGCGCAGTTCACGCTTTAAAAAGAAAAGATAAAAAAGAAGCGCCAATGCTACAAAGGCAAATATCCATCCCCACATCACATTCACGCTCCCTTAGTTAATCAAATTTAAATCCTATACCCCAAACCGTTTTAATGTAGTTCGGGTTAGCTAGTTTATTTCGTAAATTACTTATGTGCATGTTTACCGTTTGATCGTTCTGGAAAAATGGCTCTTTCCAAACACTTTCGTAAATATTGGCGCGACTATAAACCTTTTGCGGATTCTCTAAAAAGAGGAGAAGAATTTCGTATTCCCGTCCCGTAAGATGAAGCGTTTGATTATTACTCTTTACCTCACGTGTGTCCAGATTTACGCTGATATCCTTGTAATGTATCTCTTGTTTTTTGTTAATTGATGACTTGGTAACGTGACGTAATTGAATATCAATTCGTGCTAGGAGCTCCTTCACATCAAACGGTTTGGTAATATAATCATCTGCCCCATTTGTCAAAAGTTCCACTTTCAGATTTTGATCGTTTTTTGCCGTAATGACAATCACAGGAATTGATGAGCTATGCCGAATGTCTAAAAGGAATTCCTCTCCATTCATGCCTGGAAGCATCAAATCTAAGAGAATTAAATCTACCTGGTTGTGTTCAAGTAGCAATTTCCCTTCAGTCCCGGAATATGCACTTAAGGTATCAAATCCTCGCAAATCTAATGATTCCTTAAGAAGGGAATGAATATCTTGATCATCTTCCATAATTAATATTGTAGCCATCTTTATCCGACCTACTTTATATCTGTTCGTTTAAATGAAATGATTCCTAAAGTTGATGATAACACGATTGTGATAAGACTGACCATGACCATATCAGGAAATTTTGCAATATGGGCTGGGGTTGCAAAATTGTAATAGAACAAGAAGGTTTCCGTAAACCAATCTGTAACTTGCTGAAAATGTTTCGTATGCCTGAAAATATCCGGAAGAAAACCTGTTGCAATCGTATAAAGAAAACTCCAAATAAGTGCAACTCCACTATTCTTAGTCAAAAAGCCAATCATGACATAGACTGACACGTTTGCCAGTATTAATAAATAAAGGGTACCAAACGTTTTGAGTGAATAAAGATAGTAATGGTTAATATCCGCAACCTCACCAAAACCAAAAATGATAGAAAAGCTGACCATACCAAGGGCAGTCATGATGATCGTTCCAACGAGAGTAACAAGTCCAGCAATCACGAACTTAGTTAGATAGTAATGTGTGCGGCTTCGACCTAGTGACAAGGCATTTCGTATGGTTCCGTTTTGAAATTCTTCTCCAATAAAGAAACTGACAAAGGAACACAATACGAGAAAAATGGTCAGGGCGTTTTTATCAATCATCATAATTCCTGTTGCTCCATTAATGACAGTATCAACGACTTGATTGAGTTCCTTTCCATTTTCGACATTAAGTTTCGTATTTATAGCTTGAAATATTGGCAGTAAGATAAATATGCCTAATACAACCATTAGTTTTTTACTTCGTGATAATTTGATTCTTTCCGCTGTTAAAAGGTTAAGCATCGCTGGTTCCTCCTGTTAATTGTAAGAAATAATCCTCTAGTTTTTGTCTAGTTGTTCCGATTCGGGATACCTTCAAGTTCGCTAACACTAACGAGCGATTGATTGAGGAAACGTCATCAAGACTTTCGTAAATATGAATTTTACTCCCACTAATAACTTCATAATCCTTTATTCCCAATTCATCTAAAACCGCCACTGCCTTCTGAACCTCAGTTGTTTCCAATTCAATATATTGACGAGTCTCACGTGCCAACTCCTCCTTTGAAAGTTCACGAATGAGTTGTCCATCATGCAAAATCGCATAATGGGTAGCCACCTGTGAGAGTTCATCAAGCAAGTGACTTGAAAGTAAAACAGTGATTCCACGCTCTGTCACCAAGCGATGAATGATTTCTCGCATTTCCACAATTCCGGATGGGTCAAGACCATTCGTCGGTTCAT
Source organism: Salinibacillus xinjiangensis (assembly GCF_009649735.1). Taxonomy (GTDB): domain Bacteria; phylum Bacillota; class Bacilli; order Bacillales; family Alkalibacillaceae; genus Salinibacillus; species Salinibacillus xinjiangensis. Next base: position 98,448 of record NZ_WJNH01000003.1, on the reverse strand, counting down.
CTAAAATTAAAAACTCAGGATTGGTTATAAGTGTTGAAGCAATCGCTAAACGCTGTCGCATACCCAAGGAGAAGTTCTTAGCCTTCTTTTTACCTGTATGACCCAGATTCATTAATTGAAGTAAATCATCTATTTCTCGATCACTCACCCCACCGTTTGCCGCCTGAACACGCAAATTCTCCCGTGCAGTTAAATCTGGATAAAGTGCTGGTGTCTCAATGGATTGCCCCATTCTTCTTCGTCCTTTCTGCAACCCTTTAATACCCGTTTCACCAAACAGCTCAATGTTCCCCTCATCGACCGTGATCAATCCCATGACTGTGCGCATAAAAGTCGATTTCCCTGCGCCGTTCTCGCCAATTAAACCGTAAATCATCCCTCGTTTAATTTCGAGGGATACTTTATCGAGCGCTTTTGATTTGCCATATATTTTTGAAACATTGACGGCTTTTAGTATTGTCTCTGACATCATCGTCATCCTTTCGTCGTTGATAAACTTAGTATAAAGAGCAAATATAAAAATTTAGACTAAAAAAGTCTAAAGAAAGTATAAAGATTTTAGCACAAAAAAAGCAGCTCAATGATGGTATCAAACAACACTGAACTACTACGTGTATCCGCGTTTTCTTATTGTTCTGGGTATGTTTTACGTAAAAATTTTACTGATTGATTGATCAACGCCTTCAATACACCCACATCAATATCGGCAATCTTATTTATGTATACACAAGCTTTTCCTGTCGTATGCTTGCCGAAATCCTTCAATTGTTCGTCTTGAGCCTTATCACCAGGAGCGAAATAAAGACTGATTTTAGCTTTCCGAGGAGAAAATCCTACTAGAGGTGCATCACCTTCGTGGCCAGATTTGTACTTATAATGATAAGAACCAAATCCAATGATGCTTGGGCCCCACATTTTGGCCTCATAGCCCGTCGTTTCAGTAAAAATATCCAGTAGCTTAAAGGCATCCTCCCGCTTCTTCGGACTATCCACATTTTCAATAAACTCAATCACACTGTTATCGTTCTGTTTTGTTTTCAATTCGTACATGAACCAACCTCCTTTAGACACTTCATATTTTTTACATTTTTTCTGTATTTTTTCATTATTACTGTGTCAACCTAAGAATGCAACAGAGGAGTTCAAAATGAGTCAATAGTATACGTTAATTTTGACACACCAAAAGGTCATAAAGCATACGTTATTTTCGGAGAATGACACAATATATTCAAGAATATAAAAGTTTTTAAAAGAATTTCATTTTTAACTTTACTTTTTCGTAAAATTTGCTATTATATAGTTGGATTTAATAATAAATGAAGAAAATTTAATACTTGGAAGGAAAGGAGTGGATGGAGAATGGTAACATCTCTATACATTCTGTCAGTAACTGTTTTAACTACTTTTTTTGTCTTATCTACAGTAGAAAATCTTTCAAATCGAAGAAAGAAAAAAGCAGCTATGAACAAAAAAGAGCAAGAACCAGTCCTTGCTTTTGGTAAACGCTAAACATTATTGCTTACAATCTGATGAATTTAAGTTAATTTAGGCCTATTGCATATGCAATAGGCCTTTTTGATTGAGCTTGGGTGGGATATGGTGACTTGGTGTGGGGTGGAGTATTTGGGTAGGTGCTTAGCTTTTACATGGGAGGCGGGCTTTATCATTTTTAGGGGCAGCTTTAGCTTTTATTAGTGCGAGTGTAGGTTTCAGCATTTTGGGTGACTTCTTTAGCATCTCCACCGCTTTATTCAGCATTCTCCTTCGCTTTTTCAGCGGATCTAATCTTCACTTTAGCATTTAAGTGCTGCTTCAGCTTTTGCAGACTATTCATCAGCATTTAGGGAGTTTTCTTCAGCTTTTATTTGATTTTTTTAGCTTTTACAAGTGCAAGTACAGGCTTCAGCATTTTGGGTGACTTTTTTAGCATCACCAATACTTTATTCAGCATTCTCCTTTGCTTTTTCAGCGGATCTAATCTTAACTTAGTATTTAAGTGCTGCTTTAGCTTTTGCGGACTATTCATAAGCATTTAGAGAGTTTTCTTCAGCTTTTATTTGATTTTTTTAGCTTTTACAAAGTGTGAGTACATACTTCAGCATAAACCCCCCCTTTACAAACCACTACTTCCGCATATTAAATTGAGCATTCAACTGCCCACGCCTCATGTGATCTCGTATTTTACGCTTTTGCGCTTTATTCATATCCTGTTTAATTTCGGTTGTCTGTACGCCTTCTTCACGCATGCTCGCTATTTCCATCAGCATTTCCACGTCAGAGAAGGAATACTTTCTCGTCCCTTTCGCTGTTCTTGCAGGAAAAATTAATTCTCGTTCTTCATAATAGCGAATTTTACGTTCTGATAATCCCGTAAGTTCATGAACAATCCCGATTCCAATGACTTTTTTCTCCTTATAAGATGAAGTCAAACCCCTCTCCTCCTCATTCTTTTCGTACTCATTCTATTTGTTTAGGTCGATTTCGGGTCTTCAATATTGTTTACTATCATTTCAAGTTCCGTTAAAGTAATGGTATACAATTCGGGATCTGCCTTTGAATAAACCCCAGCATCAATGAGCTTTTGAATGTAATACTTTTTCATACTATCAACAGCCTCACGAAGATGATTTCTCATCTGTACACCTCCACGGTTATTTATAATTTTGATAAAACCGTAATACTTCATAGGCGTCCGATCCCATTATTGTCATTAATTTTTCATATAGTTCATCTCGTCTTATGTCTAATTCAATGATCTCCTTAACTAGTTGGATAACTTCTTTCCTGTTCACTTGTTCTACTTCCTTCATTCTCATAGATTTAACACCGTGGCTATTATTGGTACAGATATGGATAAGAAGAGAGCTGATGTTGTCATGGCCACACTGCCCATTGCCCCTTCTTCCTCACCCCAGCTTAAAGAACGGTTCGCACCGAGCATTTGTGCTGAAGTACCCATTGCCAAGCCTTTCGCAGATTTACTTTTTATGCCTGCACGTTTTAATAATTTCGGACCAATTATTAATGAAATAAGCGCTGAAACAATGACAAAAAAGACTGTTGTTGTTGTAATTCCTCCTAAGTCACTTGATATAGTTATCGCGATAGGTAAGGTGACGGACCGGGGAATTAATGATGCAGTAAGTTGTTCATTTAGGTGAAAAACATAGGACATTACGGAAACTGCTGTCAGTCCAAGACCTGTACCGCATATGACACCAATACATATTTTTTTATAATGCTTTTTGAGTAATGACCATTGTTTAAACAAAGGGACAGCTAATGAGACTATGGCTAGTTGTAATAGCAGATTAAATATAAAGCTTCCTTCTTGATAGGTATCACCATTAACGTGGGTGACAAGTAGTAAGATAATAAGAAGAACTGAAGATGTGTATAGCGGATTTAGCCAGTCTTTTGGATACTTTCGATACAGTTTTAAGCCGATGAAGTAGCTTAGTAATGTAATTAATACACAGAAAAAAACAGTTCCAAGTAACGTTATCATTTTATCTGCCTCCTTTTCCATTTTTCATACCATTCAACTGCAAAAGCAGACCCTAATAAGCAACAGACACTACTTAGAATTAATATCATGAATACATTCCAATGTAGGATGTTTAAAAAGGTGGAGGATAAAAATAAGCTCACAATAGGTGGGATAAACAATAAAGTGAGATGACGTAACTGGAAGGAAGAGAAATTTTCAACCCATTCCAATTTAATAAGGCCTGTTAATAGGAAAACAAACAGTATAATCATCCCGACTACACTACCTGGTAACGGAATATGAAAAACAGCACAAACCCCATAACCAAGTAGTAAAAATCCTCCGATAATGATAAGCTGCGGGAACCAACTTAATTTCAAGCAATTATCCTCCCTCTTTTTATATTCTTAAGATAATCTTAGTGGAAAATTTTAACGATGTCATTATTTTTGTTAGAAAATCTAACATGCGTTATTGCAATCAGATAATATATTGAAAGAATTTCTTACATGATCATAACATGTGAAGAGAAAAGTGTTTTAAAAAATTGTAAAAATAAACTCTCTGGGGATAGTAATGGGTAAGGATGGTGAGATTATGGAACCATTTACTCATTACAAAATAAATGAAACAGAAGACGGAATTGAGGTTACCTTATATCTTGACGAAAATTTAACGGAATTTTCTAAGGAGCTCGGGACTGTTTCCAAGATGGAAGAGGAGGATGTGAATAAGGAAGCCGTTAGCTTTGTGAAAAGAATGTTCCCTTCCTTAAAGGTTAAAACTGTTAAAATTATGGCTGGTGCAATGCTAGTGTCTACCTTGGGGCTAAGTGCAATCCCAGCCAATCAGGCATCAGCTGCTGAAATTACACAAGCTGCGTCTACATCTTACACTGTAACAACTGGGGATACACTTTATAGTATTGCGGATCGTAACGGTACGTCTGTGGATGCAATCAAGAGGGCCAATCAGTTGTGGTCCAATCATATTGAAATAGGACAGACGTTAATCATTCCTTCTGGCAATACGGCTGCTCCAACGACTCAAACCAAAGGCAATACTTATAAAGTAGCATCTGGAGATACACTTTATAGTATTGCCACGCGAAACGGCACGACTGTTGACGCCATTAAGCAGGCTAACAACTTGTCTTCAAATTTTCTAAAAGTCGGGCAAACACTTTCCATCCCTTCTGGTAACACGTCAGCCCCTACTCAAACAAATGAAACCACATATCAGGTTAGTTCTGGTGATACACTCTACAGTATTGCTGCTCGCCACGGAACGTCTGTGGATGCAATCAAAAATACCAATAATTTATCGTCAAATCAGATAATAGTTGGACAAATGTTAACCATTCCTTCTGGCAATACGGCTGCTCCTTCTACTCAAACTAAAACGAATACGTATACAGTAGCATCTGGAGAAACTTTGTATAGTATTGCCGCTCGCCATGGAACAAGTGTGGATGCGCTAAAGAAAGCCAATCAATTGTCATCGAACCAAATAACAGTCGGACAAACACTATCTATACCTACTGGCGTGACGTCCACTCCAACACCACCTCCTCTGAAAGAACAACAATCAACTGTGAATCAGGAAGATGTCGAGTGGCTTTCGAAGATGATTTACAGTGAGGGTAGAGGTGAATCATTACAGGGGCAAATTGCCATTGGAGCTGTGATTATGAATCGAGTAAAAAGTCCTGAATTCCCTAACAATGTCAAGGATGTTTTGTTTGAAAAAAGTTATGGTTATTACCAGTTTACACCTGCGGAAACGGGCGCCATACACAATGCCAATCCGAATGCTCAAAATATTGAAGCGGCAAAACGGGCACTGAATGGTGAGGATCCAACCAATGGAGCATTATTTTTTTATAATCCTGATAAAACATCAAGCTCCTATCTAAGAAGCCGTACCGTTTCAACTGTAATCGGTAACCATACATTTGCTTTTTAGAGCAGAAGACAGACCTGCACCTCAAAACATTCGCGATAATTATTATATTTCATGTATAATAAAAAAGAGAAGTGCGGCAACACTTCTCTTCGGCAACCATGTCCAAGGGTTGTTTAGTTATTTTTCCTGAAAGCCACCTTATTCTTTTGACGGTGTGGGGAAAGGCGAGTTCACCCTCGGATGAACTCGCCTTCTATCTATAATAATTAATCACTCATTCTATATGTAACCAACTTAGGAGTAACTAAAGAGCCGGCTATAAATATTAAAAGTCCTATTAAAATATGAACAAAAATATTACTAGCAAAGGAAAATGAATACCCATAAATCATCATCGGTAAAAGCGTCGAGGATACGAAAGTGAATCTACCTGCAATCGTGATCTTATGTTTAGAATCACAAACCGCACAAGTAATGGGTTTATAACCCAGCCAAAATGATTTATAAATTTGTCCCCAATTGAATTGTGTATGGCAGTTTTTACAGGTTTGTATCAACCGGTCCCCCTTCATCTAATTATTCTATTTAACTCACCTTTAATTCCGTCAACTAAATCCTGTGGCATGACCCCATAATGGGATAAAACCTTAGCTTGTTCCTCACCTGCAACAGCATGAAGATAACTTGCTGTGATAAGTGCCCCATGAGGTTTTGCTCCTTGTGCAATTAAAGAGCTTACCACTCCTGTGAGAACATCCCCGCTTCCGCCTTTACCAAGTGCGTCATGGCCATATGGATTGATCAATACCTCCCCATTTGGTGTAGCAATAATGGAGCGATGTCCCTTTAACAGTAAAAACACTTGATATTTTTCAGCGAACTCTTGAGCGATCTCTATCCGATTTGATTCAATATCCTTGACCGTTCGGTTCGTCAGGTTAGCCATCTCACCTGGATGTGGCGTAAGAATAATATCTCCCTCGTAATCTTTAAGAATATCCAGATGACTACGCAGCATAAATAGCGCATCGGCATCGATGACTAATGTTTGCTTTTGCAGAGCGTTTAATAACGAAACGAGGAACGTCTCTCCATCAGCAAATCTACTCATTCCTGGTCCAATCGCAATACAGTCATATTGATTCAGTTTGGGGCGGAGCTCGTCAATGGCCTTAGCACTTATGTGTCCATCCAGCTGTGGTAAAGGGAAAAATAACGTTTCTGGACTTTGACTCGCTAAATATGGATAAATATTTTCCGGAACAGCTAGCGTGGCCAATCCTGCTCCTGAGCTGAGAGCTGCTTGTGCAGTAAACAGCGGTGCTCCAACAAAGGATTGGGAGCCACCTAAAACCAGAACATGGCCAAAGGTGCCTTTATGACCAGTTTGAGGCCGTATGGGTAATACTTTTTTAGCTAGTTCTGGTGTGATTAAGGTTGGAAGTGTAAGATTCAGTTTAGAAACAATCGATGGTGGTACGGAAATATCAACGGCCTTCCATTCCCCAATATGCTTCGGACCATCCTGAAGAAAAAAGCCTTTTTTCGGAAAAACAAACGTAATGGTCTGGGTTGCTTTGATAGCCTCTCCTTCAACTTTTCCATCATCACTGTTTACCCCTGATGGAATATCGACAGATACGACCATTTTATTTAGACTATTTACCTTATATATAACCTGACTCATCGGTTTTCTAACAGTACCTTTAACCCCAGTACCTAGCATCGCATCTATGATGATGTCAGCATGATGAATTTTCTGAAATAGCGCTTCCAGATTATGTTCGTCAAGATAAAAAATCGGTAGCTCTCTATTTATGTAGACATCAAAGTGAACCTTTGCATCACCTTTCAATTTTTCAGGACTGACGAGTAGACACAATAGTACATCAACACCAGCATCTATTAATCTACGGGCGATGACAAAGCCGTCCCCACCATTGTTCCCGCTTCCTGCTAATACAACCACTTTTTCCTCATATGTAATTAATAAAGGTAAAATCTCCTCTACTACTCTCGATCCTGCACTTTCCATTAAAACAGTTCCAGGCATTCCAAGCTCGTTGATGGTATATTGATCCATCTGTTGAATATCTTTTTGACCTGCAATCAGCATTGTGGCTCCCCCCTTCTGCCATTTTCTTCATTTTAACATTTTCCTGTTATTACTTGCATCGGATTGCGCTGGGTGAGGGACCTTTTTGATATTTCATGACCGTGTTTTGTCCTTCATGGCCGCCGTGTGGGACATTTCCAACGGTTCATGAGCCCGTTTTGTCCTTCATAACCATGATGACGGACATTTCCATCGTATTGCGCGCAGCTTTTTTGCCTTCACATGACCAGTCACGGACATTTTCTTCCTGTTACATATCGGTTCTGTCCTTCACATTCACAATCCAAATAAAAATAGCAGGGAAAATTCCCCTGCTATCACTTATCCATTAATTCCCAAACATCTGCTGTTTCCGCTGATGCTCCTCCGTTAGAAAATCAATAAACGGCTGAAAACCTAATTTGGGTTGTTCTTTAATTGTGTTAATATACGATTCCTTACTATAATCATTCATATGCTCACTATTCTTTATGCGATTGATCATATGCTCCATGCCAATGTTTTCAATCTCTTTTTTGACATAGCGAGACTCTTTATACAGTGCTAATCCGATGGACGCCATGAGTGCGTATATGGCAAGTGTCGGGATCATGTCTAAATATAGGTTTCCGGTAATCAGGTAGAAAAACAGATTAAAGACGGAAAACGTTAGTAATGGCAAGGCAAACACAAGGTATTTAGAATGTTTTTTCAAATATGGGTGAAGAACTTCACTTATCGCTTCTAGCTCCTTTTTGACAAAGCCAGGCATATGCTTAAACATCATCGGGTTCATAAACCGTCATCTCTCCTTGAAAATCATTCTTATTACTTTCATATGCAAAAAGACCTTACCACATGAATGGTAAGGTCTGGCTAACAACGATTGTTGCCAACAAAGCCGAGAGCTTTACACTCTGGATTGACGACTTTGCTGTAAAAGCTACTCCCCTTAGAGGAATATGATATTACCTGTATTATAACGCATATATGTAGGCTTGTCATTTATTTTGCTCAATCACGAACAGTTTGACTAGATAATAGACTGGATACTCCTCCTTCATATTCTCTAGCCAGCTGGTCTAAAATCTCACGCATGGATTGTTTTCGGTCCACTGCTGTTACACTCTGACCAGCAGACCAAATATCCCGCCATGCTTTCACATCTGTGAGATGGGATAAATCTACATCCTTCCTTGGCTTTAAGGTTTTCGGATTAATTCCTTCTTTAATCAGGCTTGGAATTAGCACATTAGCGTGTACCCCGCTAAAGGAATCTGTATATAAAATATCCTCGATGGTTGATTCAATCACCATTTGTTTATATTCCTCTTGGGCACTGCTTTCCTCGGCAGTTAAAAAGCGGGTGCCCATGTAAGCATAATCCGCTCCCATTAATTTCGCTGCCGCTACATCAGCACCAGTCGTGATTCCTCCTGATAGAATAATAGTTCCATCATAGAATTGTTTAACGGCATGGATAAAGGAAAATGGATTTAGCGTACCGCCGTGGCCACCTGCCCCAGCACTAACGAGAATCAGACCATCTACACCGGTTTGGGCGGCCTTTTTCGCATGCTTCACATTGGCAACATCTGAATAAACCAATCCTCCATAGCGATGAACCACCTCAATGACATCACCTGGATGACCTAGGGAGGTTATGACAATTGGCGGCTCATATTGTTCAATTAATTGGAGGTCATCATCATATCGTTTATTTGATTTCTTATGACAGATAAAGTTTACAGCCCATGGTTCGTCATCAAGCTTTGATTTGACCTCTTCCATCCACTCTGCACATTTAGATACGGGTCTTGCATTTAATAGCGGGAAGGAACCAATCGCACCACCCTTTCCTGCTTCAATTACCATTTCCGGAGTAGAAACGAGAAACATAGGAGCTACAATTACTGGTATTTTAGACATGCTCGATCACCATCGCAATTCCTTGACCGCCACCAATACAGAGACTGGCTACGGCATATTTTTTATTTAATCGACGTAGTGCATATGCAGACGATAATAGAATTCTAGCACCACTAGCACCAACAGGATGTCCGAGAGCAATAGCGCCCCCATAGATATTGGTTTTGTCGCGGTCTAGCCCAAGCTCCTTTTCTACCGCTAGATACTGTGCAGCAAAAGCTTCATTTACTTCTACGACATCCACATCATCTAACGTCAGATTCGCCCGACCTAGCGCCTTTTGAATGGCCGGAACAGGACCAATTCCCATAATCGTAGGATCTACACCTGCAACTGCCCAGGAAACAACACGAGCAATTGGCTTTAATCCATTTTCTTTCACAGCCTTCTCACTCGCAACAATCATGGATGCAGCTCCATCATTAATTCCAGACGCATTGGCGGCGGTAACCGTACCCTCAGATGTAAAGGCTGGACGGAGGTGACTCATTTTTTCTAGTGAGGCATCTGGTTTAATATGCTCATCCTCTTGAATCCAAACTGAGCCCTTTCTCGTTTTGACCTCAACCGGTACAATCTCCTCCGCAAAGACCTTCTCTCCCACCGCTTTAGCGGCCCGTTGATTAGATTCGACGGCAAATTGATCTTGCTCTTTTCGACTAATATTATGCTTGGTAGCAAGCTTTTCTGCTGTCATTCCCATACCTTTACCTGTATATTGGTCAGTCAGAGTAGCCGTTAGCATATCCTCAAACTCCAAATTGCCCATTTTAGCTCCCCCAAACCGTTGTTGAAAGTTGGAGTATGGAGATTGGGACATGTTTTCCGTTCCACCGGCGAGTACAACATCAGCATCACCTGTTAAAATATGCTGTAAACCGCTCACAACAGCCTGAAGACCTGAACCACATAACCGATTTAACGTTAGGGCTGGTACCTCCTGTGGGATTTGACTGTTCAGGCCAATATGCCTTGACACATAGGAAGCATTTTTCTCCGTATGTATAACATTTCCATATAGGACATGGTCCACTTGTTCCGGGCTTAAGTTCGACCGTTTTATGGCCTCAACCGCAGTAGCCGTCCCTAACTCAGTGGCACCGACCTTTGCAAATGAGCCTCCGAATTCTGTAAATGCCGTCCTGGCTCCTTCAATTAAATAAACTTGACTCATAGAAAACTCCCCTTTTTGTTTTGATGAACTTCTTTTATTATTTTTTCATTTTGATAAACAGGTACAATCTCTATTGATTCAAATTTTTCTACAACCCAGTACATCGTCTCTTCAAAGCCAGTTTGTTTAAAGAGAGTGGATGTCTCACATTCATAAAGACTAGTAAAATTCCTGTCCCGCTCTATTCGGAATAAGTCTTTGGCTGATTTAGCGGAATCAGACAGCTTATAGTCGCCTTGTTTAACCAGGTGGTTCACAATTTGACCAGCCCCCACAAAATCCTCCATTGAAAATCGCCCCGCATTACCTGAGCAGACAATCACCACCGAGGAATCTCCCTGTTGTTCATGAATTCGCTCTGCTACTACATGTCCATTTACAATCGAAGACACGTACAGCTTTTGGGCATTTTTTGCTTTCTCAACAGCTTTCGTTCCATTTGTGGAGCAAATTATGGCTGTTTGATTTTCAACTGTTTTGTGAAAAAGTAATGGGTCTGGATATTGAAAGCCCTCTATTAAATCACCATTGGATTCACCTAAAAGAACATATGGCTCTTCTAGTTGTTTGGCAATCCTTAAAGCATTTTCAGCATCCTTCACGGTGTATACCGATTCATAGTTCTGGTGTAGTAAATGTGTAATGGTAGTCGTCGCTAGAAAAACATCCACGACAACGACAGTACAATGTTTTACTGCATCAGAATCAACTAATTCCTTTTGTGTAATAACATTAATTTTTCGCATGTACTCAACCTTTTGCTATGATTTTTTACAATTGTTCTCTAATTTCTAACTTCGCGATATCTCGTAAATGAACTTGGTCAGGACCATCCACAATACGTAAAGTTCTTGCATCAGCCCAATAGGCTGCAAGTGGAAAATCATCTGATACCCCTGCAGCTCCAAATATTTCGATAGCGCGATCAATGACATTTAGCGCCATTCTCGGGGCGGCAATCTTAATCATGGCAATTTCTTTTCTAGCGGCTTTTGCCCCTTCTTGGTCAATTTTATTTGCAGCATGTAAGGTTAATAATCTTGCTTGTTCAATTTCTAGTCGGCTTTCGGCAATTTGCGCCCGCACTACCCCTTTATCAACCAATTTGGAATGGAAGGCCTCCCGACTATTTGCGCGTTTCACAAGAAATTCAAGTGCTCGTTCAGCCTTGCCAATGGCGCGCATGCAGTGGTGAATTCGACCTGGACCTAATCTTCCTTGAGCAATTTCAAATCCTCTACCCTCTCCTAATAGCATATTGGAAGCTGGGACACGAACATTGTTATAGTGGATTTCCGCATGCCCATGTGGAGCGTGGTCATAGCCAAATACGGGCAAATGTCTTTTCACCTCTACCCCTGGAGTATCAAATGGAACTAGAATCATAGATTGCTGCTTATGTTTTTCTGCATGGGGATCGGTTTTTCCCATCACAATCGCAATCTGACAGCGTGGGTCTAGAGCTCCTGTTGACCACCATTTTTTGGCGTTAATGACATACTCATCTCCGTCCCGTTCAATGCTACTTTGTATATTGGTCGCATCAGATGAGGCAACATCAGGCTCTGTCATCGAAAAAACAGAGCGAATTTCTCCTTTGAGTAAAGGTTCGAGCCATTTTTTCTTCTGCTCCTCCGTCCCGTATTTCACCAATACCTCCATATTTCCGGTGTCAGGAGCATTACAATTAAATATTTCTGGAGCAATCGGGGATCGTCCCATAATTTCGCAAAGGTGGGCATAGTCATAATTGGATAAACCTTTTCCATACTCTTCATCTGGTAAAAATAAATTCCACAGTCCCTTCGCCTTTGCCTTTACTTTTAGCTCTTCCATGATAGGTGGAACTTGCCATCGGTCTTCTTGCGCTTTTAGCTGCTCCTCAAAAACACTTTCATTTGGATAAACATTTTCCTCCATAAAATCTAGTAATTCTTCTCTTAAATGCTGTGCTTGAGACGAAAGTTCTTTTAACATTATTAATCCCCTTTCAATCTATAATAGACTCTATTACTATATATTCCTTTACTTGTTATATCATGATAGGTATGCGCTTTCATTTAATTATCTGAATTTTCTCCTTTAATTATACAATAATAAGGACTTAAGTTAAATGCTTAAATCTTACAATCTTTTCCGTTTACGTTTCTCATAAAAATAGGAAGTGATATAATACTCAATATAACCTTTGACCGAAAGTTGGTACAGCACGTGGGAACTTCAACATTATCAAACTCAAAATCCACGACTAAAAGAGGATTTGTACTCGCATCCATTGTAATAGGAATGTTTATGGCAGCCATTGAAGGGACCATTGTGTCTACGGCTATGCCTAGTATTGTTGCTGATTTAGGTGGGTTTAGTTATTTTAGCTGGGTTTTTTCTATATTTCTATTAATGCAGGCTGTCACCATTCCGATTTATGGGAAGCTTGCCGATCTATTTGGTCGTAAGCCGGTTTATTTTCTAGGGGTAATCATCTTCCTCGTCGGCTCCATTCTTTGTGGATTGGCCACTTCTATGCCGTTATTAATCGCTTTTCGTTTTATTCAAGGAATTGGAGCTGGCGCTGTACAGCCGATTGCGTCCACAATTGTTGGAGATATTTATTCGATTGAAGAGCGTTCCAAAATTCAAGGCTACCTAGCAAGTGTGTGGGGCATTTCCTCGATCGTTGGGCCTGCACTAGGAGGTATTTTTGTTGAGTATATCCATTGGGCTTGGGTGTATTGGATCAATATTCCGTTTGGCATTTTGTCCTTGATTGGCATTTCGCTTTATTTACATGAAAATGTAGAAAAGAAAAAGCATTCCATCGATTATGTAGGGTCTGGTCTGTTGTTTGTTTCTATTTCTGCTCTGATGCTCGCCTTTATTCAGGGTGGGGTTGCCTGGAGCTGGACGTCTCTGCCTAGTCTGTTTCTGATGGCTTTATTCGTACTCGGCATGGGATTGTTTTTACTTCAGGAAAAACGTGCACTGGAGCCAATGATGCCACTCAAATTGTGGCGTAATCCTATTATCGTGATTTCGAATGTGGGTTCGCTCACAACAGGAATGATTATGATTGGTGTCATTAGTTTTATTCCCACCTATGTCCAGGGAGTAATGGGCTATTCGGCTATTGTTGGTGGGTTCTCCCTTGCGATGATGTCCATCGGCTGGCCTGTTTCTGCTACGATTGCAGGTAAAGTATTGATTCGGCTAGGCTATTTAAAAAATGCTTTAATTGGCGGATTTGGACTAATTATTGGTTCCATTTTACTCATCACCTCTGAGCCTGCCTTTGGACCTATTTGGGTTGGTATTGGCTCATTTTTCATCGGCGTTGGAATGGGTTTTACGACCACCACGTTTACTGTTTCCGTTCAGAGCAGTGTTGAATGGAGGGTTCGCGGGGTCGCGACGGCATCCAATATGTTCATGCGCATCGTCGGCAATACCGTTGGGATCTCTTTGATGGGAGGTATTTTAAATACTCGATTAGCTCACTTTTTAGAGACTCATTCCAATAAACTTGGTGGAATTGATTTAGACATTACTAATCAAATGCTTGATGCCGAGGAAAGGCAGAAATTTGCTGATGATACATTGGCATTATTACAGGAAGGGCTTAACATCTCCATGCATTATGTATTTTGGGGATTTTTAGTTTTAGCCATCATGAGTCTAATTGCTGTTTCCTTTTTTCCAAATGGCATAAAAACTAACAAACAACTTTAAACCATCCTACCACTTTTTAGTATAATGAAAGTAACAAGACAAAAGAGGTGCAAGATCCATGAGCGGAATTGTAGGATACATTGGCGAACGATCAGCTCAAACGATTTTAATTAATTGTTTGATGAATTTAGAATATCGCGGGTATGACTCGGCAGGACTAGCCATTTCCAACCGACATCATATCGAAATGCGTAAAGAAAAAGGAAGAATTCAGGACCTTGAAGCATCCATTCAACTGGATCCCATGACAGAAGGAAGTCTCGGGATTGGCCATACACGCTGGGCCTCTCACGGTACTCCATCTGCTACGAATTCTCATCCATTAACAGATGAGAATGAAAAGTTTTTTGTCGTCCATAATGGCATTATCGAGAATAATCATCAATTAAAAAAGAGTTTAATTGCGGATGGATATGTGTTTACAACTGATACCGACACCGAGGTCATCCCCCATCTGCTGGCCAAATATGATACAGGTGACTTTAAGGAAACGGTTCGCATGGTTTTACCTATGCTGAAGGGCTCCTTTGCATTAGCCATTATGTCACAATCAGATCCCGGTACGATTATTGGTATTTCTCAGGAAAATCCGTTAATCCTAGGCTATGGGGAACGCGAAGCCTTTCTTTCTTCGGATATTTCTGCTCTATTGAGCTATACAAAGGAAATTTATCCAATCAAAAACGATCAAATGGCTATATTAAAAGAAGGTAACATATCCATTGAAACATTGGATGGAACACAGGTACATCCTGAAAAAGCATCGATTGATTGGGATGAAACGGAATTTGAATTGCACCAGTATGATCATTTTATGCTAAAGGAAATATTGGAACAACCTACATCGATTCAACAAACCCTAGAAAATCGTCTAGAGGATGGTCATGTGAAATTACCAGAATTAGAGGCTTTCTTTGAGGAGCATGATTTACACGCATTTCGAAAAATCGATATCATCGGCAATGGCACCTCCTACCACTCAGGAATGGTTGGAAAAAGTATTTTGAGCAAGATGATTAACCTGCCGATTGAGGTCTCCATTTCATCAGAATTTACCTACGAGCATGGCGCTTTGGATGATTCCAATCTTATTATTATCTTAAGTCAATCAGGTGAAACAGCGGATACCTTGTCAGCTTTAAAAGAGGTCCAATCCTATGGTGCTAAGACCATTGCGATAACCAACAATAATCGGAGTAACATTGCCCGTAAAGCTGATTGTACGGTGTGCACCAATGCAGGATTAGAACTCGCTGTACCTGCAACAAAGGCCTACACCTCTCAGATTACTGCCCTGTTATTACTAGCCATTTCGTTAACGGAAAAGCTAGAGGGGCCAGGAGCTAAGGATATTCCAGAGCTCGTTGATGCGTTAACGGATTTACCTAATGTTGTTGATCAGTCACTAGTGATGACTCAGGACGCCATTGACCGCTTCGCACAAGTGACAGATGACCAGGATCACCTATTTTTGATGGGACGTGGACTGGATTATGTACTGGCACTAGAAGGAGCCTTAAAAATCCAGGAAGTCGCCTATTTGCACGCAGATGCCTATGCTGCTGGTGAAGTGAAGCATGGCACGATGGCTTTAATCACGCCAGGTGTACCCATTATTGCCCTTTCTACACAGCCTCATTTACGGGAAAAAATGGTCAGTAATATACGTGAGCTGAAAACCCGTGATGCTTATGTAGTCGGCGTTACCACGGTTGGAGATGTGGAAATTGGAGAAGTTGTTGACCAAGTGCTTTATATTCCAGAAGCGCATCCATTTTTAATGCCAATTGTCGCCGCCATCCCTCTTCAGCTACTGGCTTATTATGCAGGAACTGTGCGAGGATATAATGTAGATCGGCCTAGGAATTTGGCGAAGAGTTTAACGGTTGAATAATGTTATTGTAATTGTGATGGGGAGAATGGTTAAGGACGGCGTCAGTTCCTTTCCACGCTCCCCATTTTATACCTTAGTCAACATTCTACTTTTTTCTACAAAATTCATTCTTCCATACATGAAAACTGCCCAATTTGGTTAGGATAAAAAATGAGACATGAGGATATTGGCAGGTGAAATTATGCGAAGAAGGATTTATCGTATCGGCTTCTTCATCACGTCCTTGTCTATTCTCTTCAGCCCTATTCAGTTGGCTGCGGAGGAAGATGATGGTGTCCAGGGGATTCATCATGATTGGGAGGAAGTACATAGACATCAAGAGGAGAAATTAGTCGATACGTTTAAGAAAAAAATTAAAACATTAGTCAGTCATCATTACCATGATTATCATGTGTACCGCACCATTACGGTGTATACCTATAAATGTAACCTACATGGTGAGTACAAAACGAAAGCTGATATTTCCGATAAGAGAGTTGAAAAACAGCCCCATTAGCATGTATTTCCCAAACATGCTAATGGGGTTTCCCTTATAACCACGTATTCACATTACTAAATACTATTAGAAGTAATAAACTGATAAAACCTAAAGAACTTAGGGTATAAATAAAATCATTGCGATTAGACGAGTATTTCCATTCCATATATGCCCGTGTAAATTCCTGAATATAAATAAACAAGAAACTAATAAAAGCTGGTGCAAGAACTGGATATCGCATGTCGGGATAAACGATTAGCGTTGCGAAAGATCCTACGATTATGGCAATCATCATAGCAATGCGGATTCCCCAGTCTATTTTGCCATGTTTCTCGTTCACAAAATCATTAAACGCAAATAGCTTTCTTTTTTTCACCTTTAATTTTTTTCTTAGGATTAGGTTAAAAAGGTAAACAAGAAGAGAGAAGAGCGTTAAAATGATTGCGCCTATTAAGAGACCATTTAAATCGATTCGTTGTGCATAATAGCTTTCCACAGTATTCTCCTCCCTCTTACGTTTTAATCTAGTTCGTGTTTAAATACATAGCTTACCTTGTCGTAATCCATCTTGTCTTCATAAAACCGATGGGCTTCTTTACGTTTAAGCCCCGAGGAAAGAGCCACACTCTCAAAGCCATTATTATCGCCCCAATTATGTACATAGTTTAATAGTTTCTCCCCATAGCCTTTTGATCGTTGATGTTGATCCGTTACCAAATCACATACCCAAATAAATCGTCCATAATAGAGCGTGACCATTGGGTGGAATCCGATGACAGCAACTATATCATCCTCATCAAATAATGCAAACATTTTATACCCTTCCTTTTGTTGTGCCTCCTCTACCAACTCTACGTATTGGGATTCATCTAAATGCGCCCGTAGCTGTTTCATAACTGGATAAGCTTGCAATACTTCCTCACGCGACATCATTTCCTTAATCGTTAACGTATTCATATTTTGCTCACTCCTTAAGTGAATCCTTTAACACTTTAAAGCAAGTGGGGTCTGTCCCCACTTGCACTAATGCGTTACCGTGTTAAAGAAATATAATTGGGTTTCTTTGACGGTTTCTCCTGTTAGGGTCTGCCAGGCTTGTTGATAGAAATCTATTTGTCCTTGATAAAACGCCTTAAGCTTTTCTATATCCTCATCACTCTTCACCCGATCTGTTTTATAATCCAAGATCTTCCACTCGCCATTCGTTTTATAAACAAGATCAATAATCCCTTTTACAAAGTACGATTCCACCTGCTCATTCGTTTCAATCTGAGCGTATAATTTATCTCCCTTCTGAACACGAAATCTAAAAGGTACCTCTGTTAACACTTCTTCTGCCTGCTGAATCTCCTTCCAAGCATCTGCATTTTTAAAGGTTTCAATGTAAGACCAGACCTCGGACTCACGCTCTAAGGACTCGTTATACTTCTCCAATATATTCCGCACAAAATTGGTAACATCTTCTCCCTTTACTACCCTTTCCATCACCTCATGAATGATGGTACCCCATTCCTTTCCACCGCCAGATTCGCGCGCAATATTTAAAACGTTCTCGTAATCCTTATCGGCAGTTGGACTCCACGATTCATAGGTTGGGCGTTTACTATCCTCAAGCCAATCGAGCATACCACCTGTTTGTGTGCGATAGTCCTGTAATGTAACTAGATTAGTCACCTGTTCAGATTCCTCAGAAACTGACTCCTCTAACTCAATCATTTCAAGCCCTTCCACGCCTAATAGGGATTTCCACGGATTCTTGTTATTGTTTTTCGCACTTGAGCTGATTACTAAAGCCTTCTCCGCTCTTGTTGCTGCCACATACAAAATCCTTACCTCTTCCTCTGTTAAATAACGCAGCTCCTCCTGCTTAAAATCCTCCCAATGAAGAGGCAAAGCGATTGGTTTAGATTGAAAACCCTTTTTCACAGAAAAGGAGAAATAGCCCTTTGATTCGTAGTCCTCTCGCTTAATATGCTTCGATAAAAAGGACTCAGGCTTTACCTGTTTAATTGGGTGGGCCAGATATACAATTGGTGCCTCAAGCCCCTTCGCCTTATGGACATTCATGATCCGAACTGCATCTGCCTCCTCCTCTAAATTAGCTACTACCGTTTTTTCTTCCACCATTTCCGTAAATAAATCACAAATTGCCTTATAGGTTGGCGTCCCGTTTGACTCTTGATTTCTCAATGCCTCTAGGATTTGCAGTAAGCTTTTATGAGCCCTCTTCCCATGCTTGTTGGCTAGTAATAAAGGGTAAAAACCTACATCCTCAATCATTTTTTCAATGGCTGTGGTAGGAAGATACTGCTGAATCCACTTTTGATAGGTTTGTAGCTTCGTTAAGGCGAGCTCAAATTTCGCTTTTATTTCGTCCGGCAATGAAGCTGGAAGATGACTGTAGATAGAGAATCTCCCCCCCGACTCCTTCCATTGATAAAGATCATCATCGCTAACCCCAAAAAACATTCCTCTAAGTGTGGCAACGAGAGCTACTTCATCTGTAGGATCTAAAAACGTCTGCAATAATATGGCTAGCTCCCGAAATTCAACGGTTTCCCCAATCACCATTTCACCACTCACACTAACGGGGATCCCCTCGTTCTCTAGCATTTGGGCATAGGTAGCAATTCCATCATTATAGCGAGTAAGAACCATAAATTCCTTAGCGTCATGGCCTTCTTTCATCAATTGTTTAATCGATTGGACGATATTCTCCGCATCCTTTTCCATTACATCGTCTTTCCGAGTATATTCAGATGGTACCGTTAATTGTTTAATCCCTGAAAAGGCTTGTCCATCGTCCTCCTTAAACGCATGTAAAGGACGATACGCAGCTTGATAGACCGTTTCATCCTCTGGTAGAAACTCCTGAAATACTGTATTTAATTTTTCCGTTACTGCATCAAGAGTTCGGAAATTCATAGTTAGCTGAAGTACTTCTCCACCATGCTCAATCATGAGCTCTTTGACTCGATTATACGTATCCATATCTGCTCTTCGGAATCGATAAATCGCCTGTTTTGGGTCTCCTACAACAAATAAGGAGCCTGGTATTGGCTTACACTTTGTCCATACCTGTTCATGATGGTCCTCACTTGTTAAATAAAACATAATCTCGGCTTGGATCGGGTCAGTATCCTGGAATTCATCCACAAGTAAGGAGCGATACTTCTGTTGAAAATAACGACGTACCTCAGCATTACCTTTCAATAGTTCACTTGTTTTCAGCAAAAGATCCTGAAAGTTAAGCAGTGAACGTTCACTTTTAAGTTGCTCGTATTCTCTTAAAGCCCCTCTTAGGAATGAAATGACCACAGGATGACAAAATTCCTTCCAATTTTGGATTAAGGGCTTAATTTTCACATCCACTAGCCCTGAAAATTTGTCATGATAAAATTCCGCATCCTCTCGATTTTCCCAACGGTTAAAGGTAGGCTTTAAGTTTTTATTAAATAACTCAAACAGCTCCATGATTTCTTTATCCTGAGATTCGTCTAGATGTCTTATTCGTTGTAAGCCTTGATGAATCGCAGTCTGTAATTTGTCATAGCCTTTTGGAGGCTCCTGTTTAGGGAGTGCCCTTCTTGCTTCCTGTAAAAGGGATTTTAATGATTGTAATGCTTCATCTAAATCTGGTTTAGCTACGTTAGCAGTCACCCACTCCACATCAGGGTATTCCTTCATGGTACGTACACAGCTATATAGATCATCAACCTTTAAGCCTAATTCATGTAAATGCTCAAGTTCCTGGGGCCTGTCCTCCTGAAGCACATGCAAATATTGCTGCCAAGCTTCCTTTAGTAAATCGTTGTCATCCTCCTCTTCAAGCTCCTGGAAGCTTAAGTCGAATTTGGCTTCAATGGGACGTTCCCGAAGTAACTTTGCACAAAAGGAATGTACGGTACCAAGAAAGCTTTGGTCGATATTTTGCAGGGCATGGGAAAGCCGAGCCTGAATTTCTGGATCCTCTTCCTTCTTCCAAACCCTCTCTAATTCTGCTTGGAACCTTAGCTTTAATTCATCTGCCGCCTTACGAGTAAACGTGATCGCAACAATTTCGTTGATCTGACAAAACCCAGAGTAGATTAGATTCACCATACGACTAACTAAGCTCGTGGTTTTCCCTGAACCTGCTCCAGCCTCAACGAGAAAATTCGTTGATAAATCCTTGGTAATCTTACTACGTGACGCCTGATCCACAATCTCTTTACTCATAAGACCTTACCCCCTTAAGCTTCAAGACACCCTCTTTGCTTTGATCCATTTGCTTTGCCTTTAATATATCTTGATCATATAAATTTCGTCGGCATATCGATTTTAGCTCACAAAATTTACAGTCATTCTCGTCATCCGTCATGGAAAAATGTCCATGCTTAATCACATCAATTAACTTTTCTAGAATATCGTGTCCATTGGTTCTGAGCGTTTCATCCTGCTGCCGTACATATCTCTGTCCCTGTCCCTTAGCAGTTGGAAAATAATAGGAGCTTTCTAAAACTGACCCTTCCTCCAGCTGCAACTGCTGTTCAATGGCTAGTGCATAAATAAAATGCTGCAGTTGTCTTCCGCCTTTAAAACGCTCTTGATCACGATAGTTATACGTACTACCTGTTTTATAGTCAATAATGTGGTAATGCCCTGAGGTCGATTGGTCCACACGATCTATTTTTCCAGAAACATGAATCGTATCGTTCGATGGTAACGTCACAACTGCAGGGACTTCACCATTGACGCCAAAGGTATATTCAAAGTAAAGCGAATCATATTCTTCGGCATATTCCTCCTCTTCCTTGAGGAAAATTTTACACGCCTGAAGAATATCCTCTACCTCCCGCTGGAAAACACGCTCACTAGGAGGTGGCTGAATGTCCTTTTGCTCCTGGATAAGCTGATTAGCAAGCTCTAACAGCCCATCCACATGTTGATCATAAGAAGGCTTAACCTCTTTTTCCTTAATCGTCTGATAGTAGGTTTCAAAAATTTTGTGCAGTAACGTTCCTCGCGTAGCCGGGGCTAACCAAGTAGATGGATCATACGATATTTCCTCAATTGGCTTAACCTGCAATATTTCTGTTAGGAAATAAGCATAGGAACATGTAGCCAAGGCTTCGAGTTTTCCTGCGGTCATGGTTCTGTCCTTATTCACCCTCGGGTCATAACGGTCAACATCAATGTTCACCTGACCATCAAAAGCCGTAAAGACACCTTCTATTCGCGCAGCTTCAGCATACAGCCCTGACTCAATATTTTCATATTCATGTAGCAGCTTATCCTCAACCTTTTGCTCCACATCCAATTCTAGCCTTCCACTCCAATAATCCTTGACCTCCAATGGCTCTTCAGGAATCAAAGGAGCAGGCATAGATTTGATATCTTGAAATTCAGCTTCATGATTGTCAGAGACTAGTCGATAGCATTGGAGAAAGAAATGAGATGGACTGACTGCCCGATTATCATTTACATTATAGCGACTAAAGCTTACCGAAACATTTCCCTCTATTTGAGCAAGCAGCTGCAACATCTTATACAGGTTTTCCTTTCCCGCGTCTTGTAGCCTAGGCAGGTGATGACTGAGTTTTTCTCGTTCCTCGTCCAATAACAGCGGATCCTCACTTGGAGCCCCAGGGAAAGAATGATGATTAACTCCCACAATAAAAACGTTTTTCCGATTATTGTATAACCCATTCTTGTACGAGGTTAAGTGAATATGACCTGGCTTTGGTCTAGATTTGTAAATTCGTATCGTAAGGATTAAGTCCTTCACTTTTTCAAAAGCATCATAAAGTGACAATGTTACATTAGCGAATGGTAAAATTGTTTCTATTTTTTCAATCATGGCATCCTTTGCCGACTCATCCATGGCTGAAAATGTTCTAGTATAATGCTTAGTGACATACGAAACAGCATTTAGTAGTTCTTTATAGGAAAGCTCGACCTCAATGTTTGGAAGTCGTTTAAACAGCTTTGTAAACCAACTCTTCAACCAGGTTATATCTTGAATCTGTTTTTCATAGTATTCCTTTTGTTCGTCGCTAATGGACGGAGATACTTTGGCTTGGTAATCCTGAATCATTAGATCCAACCGTTCACGATAGCGGTTAGGATCCCAGCCAATATTTGCTTTCCGTAAAAGCTTCGTAATTCTCGTTTTAGATGGAGCACCTTCAGGTAAATCAAGAACCCCTTCATGTAAAATCTCATTAAAGGCCTTGACACTATATTGCTCCTTCATCCACTTCAATAGGCCAATGACCAAACGACCAGGCCGACTAAACGATATGGGCAGTCCTTCTCCATACGTAACGGGTAGATTATACTTTTCTGATAGCTGATAAACCGTTGTAATATACGGGTCTGGCTGAGCATAAAAAATAATACTTTCATCGAACGGAATCCGATTGTTTTTTAAGGTGGAGAAAATATGTTTTAACTCCACCTCTTCTGTTTTACTTGTAAATAACGATAGGTTAGGTTTTTCCGTTAAATCCTCTAATTGATATACATAACTAAATGGTGTAGGCTCACTCCACGCAATCGAACGTAATGAGCCATGTTCAGGTGCAGGTATCCCATAAACCTTAGGTAAAGGCAATTTATGTACCTGGCTTGGTAGAAGTTCTTCTAGGAGTTGATATTCTAATTCCGTTAAATTTAGATTGGATTGTAAAATAAAAATGGCTTGAGGCGTTTTCTTGGTGTGGTGAATAGCTTCCATATAAAGGGCCGCATCATCCTTTAAGCGATGCGTATCTAAAAGCTGTTCATATTCTTTCATGATGAGCTCAATATCCTTTGCTTTTTGTATAGAAATAAATGCTTCTTGATTAAATTTTTGACTTGTATACCCCGCTAAGCGTAAGTCAGTAATCATTTGAAAAATGGACCGACTAAAGGAAGGGGTTATTTCAATCCCGTTAAAATAGGTTAATTCACCTTGCTCCTGCATTTTCGTTAATAAACCGTAAAGCAAATGATTTCCTATCACTGGATCTAGTTCTTTAAATGGCTTTTTTGCTTGGAGTAATAGGCTGTCCATCGCAAGGTCCTTAACAGTCTTCACTTTCACGTTCATGGCCTGATAACCAGCCTCTAAAAAGGCCTGATTGATTTGATCTCCAATTCTATGTGAGTCCACAACCAGGATTTTTTCTTGAATTGGATGATCCTGGCATATTCTTTGTAGCTCTTCGACAAAGGCTTGCATCAAATCCCCTCCTCCAACATCTACTTACATTATCCTATTTATTACCATAACGCGCAAATAGATAGTTTTTTATATTTACGAACATTCTAATAAACAAAATGAAATTGTTACAAGAGCACTTTAATCCTTCTAAGCAACAATTCCTTTGATATTTGAATTTTTGTTTACTTAACGACTTATTGAACAACTGCTATAATTGTGAAAAAGTGCAGCAAAGCTGAAGTAGGAGGTCGTCCATGTCTACTCAAGAATTCCTTCAACTACTACGAGAAAACACTATCTATCGTGTGATAACTGGTTCCACCGCATACGGACTTAATGTTGAGCATTCCGACATAGATGAAAAGGCATTCGTCATTCTACCTCCCACAAGAGCCTTCACACTTGGTAAAGAGTGGGAAACTGATACCTTCCATAACCCTGATATTGAATTCCACTCTCTAAAAAAGGCGATGAATTTACTTAACTCACAAAATCCTACAATACTCGAGACCCTATTTGTTTCCCAACCTTTCGTCGTGAAACAAACAAAGCATGGGAAATGGATCAGAGAAAATCGAGAGCTTTTTCTTTCTCAAAACTGTTATCATTCCTTTGGAGGCTATGCTAAGGATCAGCTTATGAGAATTAAAAACGGACTTCAGAAAGCGACGCCAAATGAGCAGCTGGAGCATTTAGAATACAAACTTAACCAAATGGTTAGCGAAATGAAGGAAAGATACCCAGCTTTAGAGGATGGAATGATACAAGTTCAGCACATATCTAAGGATTCAAAGGGTAACCCTCAATCAAATCTGTCTGTCCAATTTAATCAGATCTCTTTGACGGAACTTAATGGAATTACGACTGAATTAACCAATGCACAAAAAAGCTATTCAAAAAAAGACAGACAAACAAAAAAACCGACAGAGCAGTTGTATAAGCATGCCATGCACCTGCTTCGTTTGTTGATGATGGGCACTGAGATATTAAAGGAAGGTCGGTTAACCGTTTACCAAGAGAAACAGCAAACCTTTTTGAAGGGTATTCGTAACCAGGAATATAGCTGGGATGAGATTTTTACGATAGCTGAGGACCTTTTTGAAAAACTAAGACAAGCCAAAGAACAGACGATATTGCCGAAAAGTACAGATAAATCCAAAATCAATAAGCTATATACTGATATTATTCAGAATTATTACGGTTTGTCTTAATGAACATAAAAATAGATGGATGAGATTACTCCCTCCACCTATCCGTATCTTTTACTTTTTTAATTCACTTCGATCCGCAACCATAGGGGGTTGTTCCATCCAGTTGTTTCTGATCATAATATTTGCACCATCCTCGGAATATTTCTGTACTTCCAAGGATAAACGATTGTACATAACACCAAGGTCAAGTCTTGGGCTTTGAGCTATACCGGTACCATAATAGGTCGTACTTAAACCTGTTAACGCTGATGTGAAGTACATTATAATACGATCGGAAAATGTATAAGTTGTACTATCCGTCACCTCAGCTGTCCATGTAGCAGGCACAGGTAAATCGTCGTCTTCAAGCTTTCCGGCAAATACTTTAACATGCTTTTTAGCAATTTCAATCCCACGTTTAATATGCTTTTTAACTTCCTGAGATTCTGCAACCTGACCAAAACCAGTATGTGTAGCAATGCCTAAAGCATTTCGCTGGATATTGGCGTACAGATTGGTGGCCTCACTCGCAATTAAAGGCCGCTTATCTCCAAGGACATCAAAAATAAAACCTTGTCCTTCCACATTATTCGCTTCCTCTACTTTTGGCAACGATGCCGACCTAACAAATAAACCCTTTGATAATAGAAGCCCTTTTGATCTCTTGAAGAGTTCCATAGTCTCATTTATGACTTTTATATAGTACTCCGTTATATCTGCTCGCGCAGAACCAGAAAGGCCACCACTATACATAAGTAGTCCAATTTTTGCCATCTGATGTAAATAATTCAAAATGTACGTATCCGAAAATAACCGAGGCGCATTAACATCTACATCTCTCTCTAGGCTAAAGCCCCGTGGGACCGCAAACTTTTCTTCTTTAAATATAGAGGATAATTTATCAATATGAATTTTTGACAAATCGAGAGCAAATTTAATAAGCTCTTTCAGTTCATCATCTTCAGCGGTTTCTAGGTAATATGTCAACATACAAACACTAGCACTGTCATTTAAATATTGATTCCATAATGGGGCGATTTCCGATGACGTTAATTGTACTTTCTTATCCTCTTTCATGAGAAAACCTCCACGAATTATAATTCTAATTCCTGTTTTGCCCCTTATGTTTTACAATTATGTATTAAATCCTCCTAAAGTAAAAAGACTATCCACTTATTTTAGATGGATAGCCTTTCTTCCATTAATATAATAATTCATAAACCTCGTGTAGCTGATAACCCCGTTCATGATCTCCTGATTCATTTGCATGGTGCATTTCCTTCAAAAGAATCTCACGCAAAATCCGGCTTTCTTCCTCATCTAAATCTCGAGAAAAAAGATTTTCGGACGTATATTCATTTTGAGTGATTTTTTCATCAATGTCACGAATGGCCCCAATTTCTTCGGTATAATTGGATAGCACCTCATGTAAATATGAAAGTGACTGATCCATGTCCAACACCTCCCTAGCTTCAGTAATGTTCCTAACGTTAGGATGGATTGTATATGCGGGAATATTCATCGACATTACCGCGAATTTCACCAAATTATAGCGATTTATGGTACAATCAGGAGAATTGCGTTGTCGGTACACCTAAGAAAATGTCATTCTTTGCGCTTGCCCAGGAAATATCACCATTTATTTCTCTAATAATTACCTAGGATTCTCACCATCTCATCCTCAATAACTCTTCCATCTTCCTCATCCACTAAATTATTTAGAATTATCGAAAAAATTAGTTTTTCCCCGCTGATGCTCTCCACATAACCAGATAAAGAGCTTACTGTAGATAATGTTCCTGTTTTCGCTTTTACGTTTCCGACGAGTGGCGGAGTATTCATTCGATATCTTAAAGTTCCACCCGCTAATTTTCCATCTACTCCTGCAACTGGCAAGGATTTTTCAAAGACTGGAAACCAATCCTCTCGTTGAGCAAAAAATAACAGCTGAGAAATTTCATTCGCTGGGACCAAATCGACATGCGAAATGCCTGAACCATCTCTTAACACGAGCGTTTCCGGATTAACACCAAAGCTATTGAGCTCCTGCTCTATCACTTCTAGACCCTTTTCCCAACTCCCCTCCCCTTTTTGTCTTTTACCAAGTTCTTTAACTAGTACCTCTGCATGTCCATTATTACTTAACTTCATAAAAGGAATGAGTAGCTGGGCTAAAGGAATGGATTGATGTGTGGCGAGATTTTTTGACTTTTTTGGCGTCTTAGAAAATGTAATCTTCCCCTCAAAATCTACTCCATTTTCTTTTAGCACTTGCTTAAAAACATTTGCTGCATAAGCTGTAGGATTCCATACCGAAATCCACTCCTTTTGGATAGGTGCACCTGCTGGGATTGTTCCTTTGATTGTTATTTGATTAGACCCATGTTCTCTATCAATGGTAATATCCTTTTCTGAGTCAGAAGAAACAGTATTTAACTCGTTTTCAATTTGTACATAATCTGTAGTTGGGGTGACCGAAATCCGAGCCCTATCTCCTACCTGATTTGCGGGCTTCACCTTTAGAAGTACAGTTCCTGCATCATAATCCTGATCCGGCGATAACGTTAACGCCGATACTTGAGCACCATAATATGTATGCTCGTCACTCCATGGCAAATCCTGTGAGTAACGAATATCATCAAACCACGTATCATCAGCTACTAAATCCCCTTCAATCTTCTCTACTCCCCTGTCTTTTAGCTTTGATACTAGCTTTTGCACATCACTTTTTCGTAACGTAGGGTCTCCTTTTCCTTTTATATAAATGTTTCCTTTTAACGTGTTATTTTTGATCGCACCATCTGTGAGCAATTCCGTTGAAAATGTGTGTTCCTTACCTAACTTCGATAAGGCTATAGCAGCAGTAAAAAGCTTTAAATTAGAGGCTGGCCGAAGTCGTACATCACCATTATGCTGATAGAGAATTACTCCCGTTGATGCGGACCGAACACTTATCCCTGCAATCGCTCCTTTTAGGCTAGGTTCATTTGTTAGAATTTTATGGAACTGTTCAGCTAATCGATCATCATTTGCTTGGACTACCTGATTGTTTTCACTAATATGTAAAAGGATGACGATACCTAAAATAACTAACACACAACCAGAAACAAGAAATTTCTTCATACAATCCCCTCTCTAAGTATGTTTTTATGTTATCATTGCCATCTTTGATTCATCCTAATCGACTCGTATGGAAACTAATGTATAATATACTGTATCAAGGAGGTATGCAATGTATACATATGCACAGCTGTTAAATAAGACGTTGGAGGTGCTTGAGGATAAAGGGAGCATGGAAGCCTATCAATTTATCTCTAAATATGCAGATCAGGTGAAGGGGAATCGTGCTCAAATCTACAATTTTCAATACTGTCTGGCCGCTTCGTCTGGACAAGAACATGAAGCCCTACAATTAATGGAGGAGGCAATCATCCAAAATGGGTTTTGGTATGCCTATGATTACTTAATGTCAGATGAAGACTTGAAGCCCCTACATCCACATAAACAGTTCCAGAAGCTGACCCAATTATGTCAGGAAAGAGAAAATCAAGCGAAAGCGGAACAAAAGCCTGAGTTAAAGGTTCTTTCACATGTCGATACGCAGAGACCATTAATTATGGCTATACATGGAGATCAGGAGAATAGCAGCATGACGGAATTACATTGGCAGTCGGTCATTCAAGATGGGGTCACTCTTGCTCTTCCACAATCTTCCCAAATAGAATTTTCCAATGCCTACAATTGGGACAATAAAGACAAAGGCACACGAGAGATTCTAGAGCATTATGAATTCTTAATATCGAAAAACGAAATATCATCTAATCAAGTGATTTTAGGTGGCTTTTCAGCTGGATGTGGAGTAGGTTTAAACGCGGTCTTAACAGAAAGTATGCCTGTCACAGGGCTTATCCTCGTTGCCCCGTGGTTCCCTGATCTAAAGGAATGGCAGCATCTATTATCTAAACTTAAGGATCAACAAACAAAAGTATATGTGATCTGTGGGGAACAGGACGTAGATTGTTTGGAGGGAACGAATCAATTTGTAGAGCTTTTAAAGCTTAATGGGGTAAATCATACTTATAAATTGATTAGCGGATTAGATCATGAGTATCCAGAGCATTTTGAGGACTTGTTGAGCGAGGGTGTAGAGTTTATTTTAAACAATTAGGGAGAGGACATTGAGGTCCTCTCCCTATATTTTCGTGTGTTGAATGACTTTAGCTTTTAGTTCGGGTTCTTTAGCTATAGTGGTCTGGACTTTAGCAAATCCTTTGACATCTCTAGCATAAGTCCATTGTTCTTTAGCATTTGAGGGTTTCTTCAGCATTATTATATTTATATTTAGCTTAAATCTGCAAATCTTCAGCACAATCTGCCACAACGCACAGAAATTAATTTACATATTATTTTTATCGCAAACAAAACGACTTACTTCAAATACGTATTCCCATCTCGTTGCTCTACTTTTCCTTCCTTCATCAAACTCCCTAACGCCCGTTTAAAGGCTGCCTTACTAATTTGAAAGGTGCCTTTGATATCTTCGGGATCGCTTTTATCGCCAAACGGCATCATGCCGTCGTTTTCTTCTATATATGTCAATATCGCTTGGGCATCCTCTGAAATACTATCCTGCTTCAATGGTCGTAACGAAATATTGATGGACCCATCTGGTTTCACATCAATTACTCTTCCGGTCACCCATTGTCCAAGTCGTGGCTCGGTTTTGCGCTCGGAACTGTGGATAAATCCCCTGTACCCTTCTTCAGTAAGGATAACCGAGCCTTCCTTACTTGTGCGATAAACGCGACCACTAACCGTAGCATTTTTCAAGTCTTCAGGTGCATTTAAAAAGTCATCGTCTGTAAACAGGCTTTCTGTTGCAGGTTTAGCTAACAACCGCCCTTTTTTATCCGTATCTAATGCCACATAGAGAAAGTCTCCGGCAGCTGGCCACACTTTGGTGTATAGAGGAAGATCATCTATCGAGACGAGAATCTCTTTATGAATGCCAATGTCAACAAACACTCCGAGGTTAGGAACCACTTCCATGACCTCTGCCCAATCATATTGATCTAACCGAACGGAAGGAATGGTCGTTGTGGCAACTACCTGCCCCTTTTTATCTGGATATAAAAATACCTCCACCTCTTGATCGACCTCTAAATCTTCATTTGCTTCTCTATTATGTAATAAAAATTCATCTTGTCCATCTGTTAATACATATCCCGTGTCAATAACTCGTTTTACAGTTAACATTTGAATGGTGCCTGCTTGTGTTATCATAGTGTATATAATCTCCTTATACTTAAAGTCTTCATCTATTATAACGTACGAAAATGGAGAGTGAAATCAATACATTATCAGTTTTAGACAAGGAGGTCATTTTTATGAACATTTATGTAGATGCGGATGCTAGTCCTGTTAAGGATATTGTGATTTCAGAAGCTCATACATATGATATACCTGTTACTCTAGTCATGAGTTTTTCTCATTTTTCCAATAAAGAACCAGAACCAAATGTGGACATTGTTTACGTCGATTCCGGGGCAGATGCTGCCGATTATCGCATTATGAAAATGGCAAACAAAGGAGATATCATCATCACACAGGATTATGGTCTAGCTTCACTCGCCCTCGGCAAAAAATGTGTGGTGCTTCATCATAAAGGCTTTCAATATACGACCGAGAACATTGATCAAATGCTGACAATGCGCCATGCCAACGCAAAGGCTAGAAAAGCTGGATACAAAACAAAGGGTCCAAAAGCCTTTACGGAAGAGGATAGAGAACAATTTCGAGAGTCATTTCGTACAATTCTCGAAAAATACACAACGTAAAAAAGCCCCCAGTTAAGGGGGCTCTTTTATCATCCATACTATTATTTATTCATGTTTTGTTGTGCTAAAGATACAAGGCGTTTTGTAATTTCACCGCCAACGGATCCATTAGAACGAGAAGTTGAATCTGCTCCTAACTGTACACCAAATTCTTGTGCAATTTCAGTTTTCATTTGATTGATTGCTTGGTCTGCTCCTGGTACCACTAATTGGTTTGAGTTGTTAGAACGATTTTGTTGTGCCATTCTAATGACCTCCTTGGGAAATTTATCGTCTTGCAAACTTAGCGTTATGGAGGATAAGCCTTATTTATTCTGTGAGATACAACTTTTTTCATTGGTAAAGTTTAGAAAAAGCCAAATCTCCTGATATGACAGGCTTCAACCGACTATTGAAAATCAAATTTTTTTCTTATATAAGCGTTATAAACGTATTCAATCATCGATGTGTAATCAAATACAGGTAATGAAACAGCCTCTTGGATAGCCTTGGCATATGGAGGTAACATGCTACATTCCAGTAAAATAATGGAGATGGATGGGTTTTTTTGAACCAGATTTACCGTAGCATTGACCACTTCTTGTTCAACTTTATTTGTATCCAACACCCCTGATTCTGTTAGGGCAAAATCTTTAAAATATGGCTGGTTTTGAAGGCCTTGAATGACAATTGGGTAGGTGTGATCAATATTAATACTCGCCAACAAGGAATTGGTTAAAAGCGTAGAATCAGCGGTAATGACAGCGATCTTTTCATCTCCGTGTACCAAATGGGTTAAGAAATGGAGCTGAAGGAGACTTGATAAGAACACAGGAACCTGGAGATCTTTGGCTAGTCTGTCTTGAAAAATGGCCATGTAACCACAATCTCCAGTAATGGCCTTTACTCCACTTTGTGTCAGCTTTAAGCCAGCTTCTAAAAAATTGGGATAATGACTATCATCCCAGTTGACCATATTGCTCGCGTTTAATCCCTTAACTGTTTCATACCTTACTGGAAATGGAAAGGTATGTGCGTTACCTACATCTCCTGGTATAAAAGGAGCGAACGAATCTAACATTAGAATCCCAATGGTTTCACCGTAACTCACTTGTCCTGGATTGGCATAATACCTCAACACTCTACACCCTTTACGCTATTTTGTTTTTTAGTATGAGTATTGTGTTCAACCATTATTTTGACGATTTTGTAATTTTACACCATGGGCAAATACTTCATTATTATTTTTTATGACAAAGCCATAATTGGGTTTGTAGTCGATGATTAATGGGTCTCCAACCTGACTTTTAGTGAAGGAATTTACCTGAAAGCTCAGTCCATCTACTTCTATTTTTTCGTCTAGTTGATTTGATTCATCCAGAACCAAAGAAAATTCTAACGTGCATCCTCAGCCACCACTAAAATTAGTGTCTACAACTATAACCTGGTTCGAGGAAGTGTTCTCTTTTAAGACTTCTGCAGATTCGCCTCTTAATATAATATCCATTCCGAAATCGCCCTTTCTATTAATTAAAGGTAAGCTCTTTATAAGTACAGAATATACTTAAATAATACGTGAATCAAAAGGAGTGCTTACCATGCACTGGCTTGTGTATTTCTGTTTTCTATTAGCATATATTCTTGTTACATTTTTTGGTATTAGTCCTGTTCTGATGGCAGATGGTTCGTTTGAAGAACAGATGATTACCTTAGCTGTAGTAATTGCCATTTATATCTTCCTGGCCTGGTTACTCTTGCTCTATAGAAAAAAGCGAGCCAAATAACTAAGCTCGCATTTGTTTTTACTCCTTTGTATCTAGGGGTTTTAGACGTGCCTCAATCATATCCCGTTGATCTTCAAAATAAGGAGGCAAGGCCAAGCTCTCACCTAAATGCTCAAAGGATTCATCCCCTTCAAAGCCTGGACCGTCTGTTGCCAGCTCAAACAACACACCATTTGGCTCCCTGAAATAAAGTGATTTAAAGTAATAGCGCTCCACAAACCCTGAGTTTGGAATTTGCAGCTGTTTCACATACTCGACCCACTTGTTCAGTTCGTCCTCATTTTCAACTCGGAATGCGACATGGTGCACACTGCCACGGCCTGGACGCTCCCTAGGTAAATCATCACGTTCAACAATATGCACCTCCGCGCCAGATCCACCTTCGCCTGTTTCATAAACGTGAACTTCTTTTCCGTCATGAATTTGAGAGGACGTGTAGGTACGAACGTGTTTGAAGCCGAGCACATCTAACAGGATTTTTTCCGTGTTTTCCCGTTTTGATACGGTTAAAAGGACTGGACCTAACCCAACAATTCCATGTTCTTGTGGGACTGGACTTTTATCCCAAGCCTTCCCACCTGAAACACCGTCATTATTTTCATCTGAAACTAAATAGAGTCTTTGCTGTTCAAAATCGCGAAACGCTAAGGTTGCCCTGCCACTCTCTGCTGTAATTTCATCATGCTCTACTCCCAGCTCTTCGAATCGATTCTTCCAATATTGTAACGATTCATCATTTGGAACTCGTAATGAAGTACCAGATATGCTGTTGGTTCCAGGATAAGTCGTCCCCGCATTTGGAATTTCAAAAAAGGTTAAATCTGTACCTGGATTTCCTCGCTCATCTGCATAAAAAAGATGATATACGGATGGATCATCTTGATTGATCGTTTTCTTGACTAATCTCATTCCTAAGGTTTTCGTATAAAATTCATAATTGTGTTTTGCATTTGCTGTAAGAGCCGATACATGGTGAATACCCTTTAATGGTTTACGTTCCATTTATATACACCCTTTCATTTTATTATCTCGAATTCGAAGTAAATTATACTAAACATTGAAAAAGATTGTCAACGAATGACACTTCCTCGTCATATTGTCCCCTTTTGTTACATCATTAACATAAAGAAAGGATGCGAACCTGTTCGCATCCTTCTCACATCACTATTTTTTTATGTCCATAACTTTTCCGCCCTTAACTTTTTTCTCATGAACTGGAATACCCTCATTCCTAATCAACTGTTTTAATTTACGAACCTCCCGATCATTGACCAGCGAAAGAACCATACCTGAGGTGGAGCCTAAGCGGCCAGTGCGCCCTGAACGATGAATATATTGCTTGGTGTCCTTTGGTAAGTCCACATGAACAACATGCGTGATTCCCTTCACGTCCAGCCCTCTAGCTGCCACATCTGTGGTCAAAAGCAACGGTATATTTCCAGCTCGAAAGTCTTTAATCATTTTTGCTCGTTCCTGTTTCTTCACTTCACCATGAAGAACCCCGATTGGCACACCTTTATATTGAAGCTTTTGAGCATATACATCAAGATTGCCAATATCATTCATAAATGCAATTCCCTTGACGTTCTCTAAAAACGCTATTCTTCTTAACATCTCTACCTTTTCTCTCGACTGACAAACCACAAATCCGTGGTCTGAAACAGGCTTGGTATCGTCCTGCTTAATCCGAATCAATTCAGGCTCATTCATGAACTCTTTGGCCGTCTTTTCAGCATCAGAAGGAACTGTAGCTGAAAAAACTAGAACTTGGCGGTCAGCCAACGTTGATTTTATAATTTGTTCAATTGTCGAAATATGCTCTGGTACAAATAATTGATCCGCTTCGTCCAGAACGATGGTTTTCACCTCGTGCATTTTCGCTTTTTTAATTTTGATTAGCTCTAATAAGCGTCCTGGAGTTGCTACAACAATCTGTGGACGTTTTTTTAGCTTATCGATTTGACGTTTAATGTTGGCCCCACCGATAAAAGCTGCACTTTTGATTCCTTCTCCTGATCCCCAATTTTGTATTTCTTGATGGATCTGCATCACCAACTCATGGGATGAGGCCAGAATAACCGCTTGAATATGTGGCAGTTTTGTATCTACTTTTTCCATGATGGGAAGAAGATAAGCTAACGTCTTTCCTGTTCCTGTTGGAGACTCGGCAATGATGTCCTCCCCTTGTAAAATGTGTGGAACAGCTTGCTGCTGAATGGCCGTTGGTTGTTCAAATCCAGCTTTTTCCCAAGCAGTTTGAATAAAAGGCTTAAAATGTTGAACGAATTCTTCAGTACTATTCATGTCCATCCTCCGTTGTTTAAAGCTAGTTATAGTATACATCATTTGTTTGGTTTAAAAACTGCTTTAATTGGTTAAGTGAGGATTTTGCTTGCTCATATCCCTTATCATATAAAGCAGACAATTTATCGGGATTTCTCTCGATGCGTCCCACTTCTAGTTTTTCAGTCGGACGAATAATAAATACCTTACCTTTCTTTTCCTGCTCCTCTAAGTAAGCAATCGTTTGATTATACATTTCATGGCGGTTCATCATGGCTCGTACTAAGCCGTCATAATGTCCATACTTCCTTTTTAAAAGCCAGTTAAATTTAGCCGGACTCTTTCTATAGTCCCTGTTTCGCGTTAAAATAACTATATTTTTTTCGTTTCCATCCTGTTCCGATTTTCGAATTGGGATTGGATCAGAAATGCCCCCGTCTAATAGCTTACGTCCCTCAAACTCAATCTCAGGAGCCATAAACGGTAAGGAACTTGATGCGCGGAGTAAAGTAAGCATGTGATCTTGGTGTGTTGATTTCTTATAATATACAGGCTCGCCTGTTTCACAATCCGTTGTCCCAACAACAAACTCCTCGTTGGCTTGATGAAAAGTATCAAAATCGAATGGGACCAATTCATTTGGTAATCGGTCAAAAATAAAATCCATACCAAATAGCTCACGTTTTGTAAAAAATCGTTTGTAGGAGATATATTCTGGATGAGTGATATATTCAATGTTCACAATTTTATTTCGTTCTTTCTGTCTCGAAATATAGGATGAACCATTACAGGCTCCAGCTGAGACGCCAATAACATAAGGGAAATATAATTCCTGCTCCATTAAGTATTGTAATACACCAGCTGAAAACACCCCCCTCATCCCTCCACCTTCTAATACTAATCCGGTATTTTTCATATGTAATCGCCTCTATTTTCTATAGTTAAATCCTATTTTAGCATAATTTGTTTATAAAATAATCAGTTTGATTTGACTCTGCGGTTTGTCTTTAAGTGAAGTAGCCCACATTCAAGTTTATAATCTTCTGATAAACTTTTTTTGGCACTAGTTGTACTAAAAAGGGAGGAAAGAGCACGACATTTAAAACGCTTAGCATTCCTGACGATCATCATTGCGTATTTTCTATTTGTTTTTGTTGGTTACGTAGCCTCATCAAAATCAGGCATGGGATGCGGACCTGACTGGCCATTATGTAATGGTGTGTTAACTCCCCTTTTAAAAAGAGCCACTTTAATTGAATATGCTCACCGAGTGATTGGAGCCATTTTATTTTTCATCAGTTTATTTCTTTTTGTGAGAATCATTCGTTCTAAACCTGCTAACCAAACGAGAAAAGTAGCCAATTGGATGATGGTTCTTCTCGTCATCCAAAGCATCGAAAAACATTTATCGGCTATTATTTTACTTCTCGTTTTAACCTTAGGCTTTGGAGCTTATATTAAGCACCAAGATTACGGACTTGCCTGTGGCGGTAAAAAGACCCTAGGTTCAAACCTAGGGTCTTAGTCTGTTATTTACTTTCCTTCACATTATCCCAATAATAAACCAATGTTTCCATACCTTTATCGAAGCTTTCAATTGGAAAGCTCTCGTTAGGGGAATGTAGTCGATCTTCAGGCGTACCGAAGCCTAATAAAACAACCGGAATTTGATACAGCTGGTCAATTAGTTCAACAACCGGAATGGAACCGCCCATACGGACGAATACTGTTTCCTTCCCGAAGGCCTGCGTATAGCTTTCCGCTGCCTTTTGAATTAATGGGTGTTCTGGGTCGACCTTATATGCTCTAGCAGATAAAGGCTCTTTTTTTATGTCAAGCGTGACACCTGCTGGCACATGTTTTTCTAGATGATCTACGAGTAAACTTTGAACATGATCTGGTTCCTGTCCCGGTACAAGTCGGCACGTCAGTTTTGCGGTAGCT
The DNA here is from genome assembly GCF_009649735.1 of Salinibacillus xinjiangensis. Lineage (GTDB taxonomy): Bacteria > Bacillota > Bacilli > Bacillales > Alkalibacillaceae > Salinibacillus > Salinibacillus xinjiangensis. The sequence continues at coordinate 61,554 of NZ_WJNH01000003.1, read as the reverse complement.
GTGGAAGGAATAATCGTTTTCGTTCCTTCTCCCTGATATCCACTATATAGCCCGTTAACTTCTAAGGTCGGGCGCGCCATCGTATGTTCCTTGGCTGTAAAACCTTTTTCTGGCGTCGTTTCCTTCACGCCTGTACTCGCCTTGAAGTCTTCACTAGGTACGTTTTTAATTAGTTCACGCTCTTCCTCACTAAGCTCCTCAATCCCGTCATAAAATCCGTCTACGGTCACGACCTCATCTTCATTTTTCAACGACGAAAGAAGATGCGCCATTGCCATAGCTGGGTTTCGAACAGCCCCACCGTACATGCCTGAATGAAGGTCACTGGATGGTCCAGTTACCGTAAATTCAAGACCTGTAAAACCTTTTAATCCATATAAAATGGTAGGCTGGCCACTGGCAACCATCCCTGAGTCGGAAATGACACAAAAGTCAGCAGCAAACTGATTCTTTTTCTCCTCTAAAACCTCATATAAGTTTTCGCTACCGATTTCCTCTTCCCCTTCAATACAAACCTTGACGTTAATCGGTAGCTCACCGATCGTTTTCATATAAGCCTCAAAAACAGCTAAATGCATAAACACCTGACCTTTATCATCACTCGAACCCCGAGCATAAAGGCGTCCATCTCTGATTTCTGGTTTAAACGGCTCACTATCCCATAATTCATATGGGTCTGCAGGTTGAACATCATAATGTCCGTAAAGCAAAGCTGTTGGAGCTCCCTCACCTGCTCCCATCCACTCTCCATAAACAAGTGGATGCCCCTTTGTTTCCATAAGATCGACCTGTTCAAATCCAATATCTTTTAAATAATCCGCTACATATTGCCCCGCCTTTTTCACGTCATGCTTATGTGCGGGGTCTGTACTCACACTTTGTATTGACAAAAAGTCATTTAAACGATTCAGTAAAGTGTCGCGATGCAGATGTAAGTATTGAATAATGCTGTCTGTCATATGAATCTTCCTTTCGCTAACGTGTCCTCCCTAGCATTGTAGCATAATTTGGCAGAAAAAATGAAAGGTCTGGATGTTAAGGGGGAATTTTTTCCTAATTACTTGAGCCCAAAAAGAATAATTATACTTAAGTATAATATATTTATAATCAGAAAATTGTTAAAATTAGCATTAAACGAGTAGGCATTATTTGTGGGGAATGCTGTGAAAGTGATGACATCTCAAGCACTTCATCATCAGAAAGGAGGTCTTCACAATGTCCGAATCCGTAAATGACGAAAACAAGCAGCAGGAAGAAGTAGTAGAAGTGGAAAAGTCTTCAACTGGTATGGACTTAAATGTGGCAGGACTTTTATGCTATTTAGGGGGATTTATTACAGGAATCATCTTTTTCGTTATTGAAAAAGAAAGTTCTTTCATAAAGTTCCACGCACTACAATCCATTTTTACGTTCGTCGCTGTGTTTATTATAAGTATGGTATTAGCGTTTATCCCTATTATTGGATGGTTCATAAGCATCATCATATATCCATTATCGCTTGTACTCTGGATCATACTCATGATCAAGGCTTACCAAGGTGAGCGCTTTAAACTACCAATTATCGGTGACATGGTCGAAAAGCAGCTTTAATCTATGAATGACAAAGCATTCCCCAGTGTTTTTTAGTATTAAAAATTTATCCATACATCTAAAAAGAACCAAATAATCATGACAAGCTGAATAATAACCTTAGCAACGGAGCTTCCTAAAAATCCTAACAAAGAACCGACAGAAGCCTTAATCGCCTCCCGTGCCGTACGCCGCTGAATCAATTCCGTGATAAAGACTGCCACAAATGGAATAATGATGATACCAAATGGAGGCACAATAAAAGACCCAACAATTACGGCAATAGCTGCAACCCGCTCCCCCCATTTACTCCCACCAAAACGCTTCACAAAGTGACTATTCACAATGATATCTGCCACAAATAAAATGATTGTAAACATCACCATCGGAATCCAGAAAAACCACGATAATGTTTCCCCATTAATGGCAAAATGATAGAGAAGAAATCCTCCCCAAATCACCAATACAGACGGAATAATCGGAAAGACAATACCAACAAAACTCAATATAAATAGCACCAAAATTAATATCCATAAAAGAATATCAACCATCTTCACACCTCCACGACTACATAAGGACATCTTATCACAAATATCTTTTCCAAAGAAAAGGACAGGCTTACGTCCAAAATGTTGTGATTTTGTCACATGCCACTCCTTTTATTCAATACTAAAATCAAATATACTTTGGATGATTTACTATAGAACAAACGTAGGAGTGTCCAAAATGAAATAAATAATCTTTATCGGCTTGTTCACCATGGTAGTCTTATTTTTAGCAGCTTGTGGCAGTCAACAAGAAACGAACAAGAGACTGCAAGTTCAGACCGATATGCCTGAAATGATTGATGTTACCATACAATTACCCGAGGACTTCCAACCCAACGAAAAAGTCACCATTGAAGGAAAAGTGACACAAGGAAACGAACTCGTCAACGACGCCAATGAGGTAAAATTTGAATTATGGGAAGCAGGCGACGCTGAAGAAGACCACGAAATGATCATGGATGAATACCAAGGAGATGGAATCTACTCCATAAACAAGACCTTTGAAAAAGACGGCCACTATTCCGTCATCGCACATGTAACTGCAAGAGACATGCACAACATGCCAAAACAAGAATTCGTTGTCGGCGATCCTGGTGAAAAACCGGCTGAGGATAGTGAGGAAGAAGAGAATAGTTAAGAGCACTAAGCCACACCGAATTGGATGTGGCTTTTTGGTGGAGATAATCAGGTCGGGGTGCAGGCGCAAAACTTGTTTAATGTGCGTCGGTGGGTGGCTGGGCGCGGGGCCGTGGGGCGCTGGAAATGTCGGGGCGCGTGTTCAGCATTTTCGAAGTGAACTTCAGCAAGTTAATCTTGTAGTATAGTATTTATGAACCCTACTTTAGTTAGTTATCTATAAACTTCAGCATTCTGACTCTTGTTTAGTATTTAGATGAGTTCTTTAGCATTTCACTCGTGTTCTCCAGCATTTTACTATCGTGTTTCATCATCCCCGCCCAGATTTTTAGCAAAACCAGTGTTCAGCATTTTCGCCCCAAACTTTAGCCATTCCACCCTCAACTTTAGCTTAACACTCAGCAACTCTAGCAGAACCAACAGAAACTATAGCATACCACGAGATGTTCAGCTTTTACATTCATTCTTTAGTCGACAAGGCCCAATCTTTAGCATTTGTATAATCAAGAAAATACCGTCTAGCGCTGGTTACCCCGATCATTTTTAACTTCTCTTTCTGCAATAGCTGTTTCATCATATGAACAGAATTGACTTTCAGAAAAAACCTCGCCTGTCTATTATTGATTTGGTCTCCTATTAACAAATAATAATCCTTAAGCGCCGCCACATGTGCATTTTTCGAATGCCCACCACAATTGGCACACGTCCATTTCCCATGATTTCGATACATCGTATTGGTATCACATTTAGGACAAAAAACACCTAGTTTCAACTCATGTGTTGAAACATTATATTTCTTTAAAACATCAACTGATTCCGGAGTGTGTTGATCTTTTAGGTTTGCGGTTATTTTATTTAGCTGATTTCGATTTAGCAGTTTGATTTGATGTTTTGCTGTAAAATATTCAATTTTGGATAAAAGCTTTTCCTTTTGAATAACAGTTTCTGTAATTAGAGGATCATGTGCGAGGTTTTTAATTATTGTTTTCGGATTTGTAAACACAACTAATGTTTCAATAGGAGGCTGCGGAAAGCGATGTTTTAATAACCAGTCTGACAATCTCCTTTTCTGAAGAAGAACCTGCTCGACATGATTGCTGTAACCTTCTTCAACACCACCAATATTCCGATATGCCTGTCCCATTTCGTCATAAACAATCTCTTGATAATAATTTTTCACTTCTACAATCAGAATAAAATGCTTGGTTAAAATTAAAGTATCCATTTGAAAAAAGTTATTTCGATCGGGAATACGAACATTGTGAAGGATTTGATAGGTGTCTGGATTAAGGAAACGAAGGTAAAAATCAATGGCTTTTTCACCATTGTAGCCAGCTCGGAAGTTTAAATAATGCTGTTCAATTAAAGATTTCATACGATGATGATCATCAACTCGTCTGTTTAATGCTTCCGTTTTTAACATCTTCATTGGAATATCACGTTGTTTAACAATCAAATCATAAAACATCCCTTCTTTATGAAATTAATATTTTATTCGACAAAAATTGACCATCTCCTTTAAATTAATTTAAATTTATTTAACTTTGTTGATTTAGGCTAACAATGAGGCTTTTGGTTTGGCCTGCAGTTCAGCATTTGTACTTCAAACTCTAGTATCTTGAATTCACTCTTTAGCCTGTATACTCGTAACTATAGCTAATTAATTTAAACTTTAGCATTGGAGCACAACTTTAGCATTTCAACTAATTCTTTAGCACAAATTACATCATTTTCAGCATCCCCGCGGGTTCAGCATTTCCACCTCCATTTGCAGCATTTCTCCCTAAAACTCCAGCACACTCATCCACTACTTCAGCTTCTCAACCCAATTCTTCAGCATTTAAGCCAATCTTCAGCTTTCCCATCCATTTATTCAGCATTATAAACTCCTACTTCAGCACCCCCCACGGCTTCAGTATTTTCACCCCTTTTTCCAGCATTCCTCCCCAGAACTCCAGCACACTCATCCACTACTTCAGCCTCTCAACTCAATTCTTCAGCATTTAACCCGCTATTCAGCATTTACAGCCATTTATTCAGCATTCTCCTCTCCAACTTCAGCACAAATCAAATCAACTCCAGCATCACCCACCCCACCAGACACCGCCCATCCCATCACCTCAACTGCACCACACACAAAAAAACGCCAACCCCACAGGGTCAGCGCTCCAATCAAATCTTAGTATTCTTTTTCTTCGCCCGTTGCTCCAATTGTGATCTTGGTTGTTGGTCGGCCACGTCTTCAGTTAGGCCTTGGGGATTTACATTTGATGCTCTTTGGCCTTTGGTTCGATTTTTCTCATGTTTTGCCACTGTGAAACACCTCCACACATAGTTTGCAGTTTATGGATGTGGTTTATGCGGTGAATTAACCTGAATGAAATGTAAACCGCCTACACATAATAAGAAAAAATTGAAGAGGTGTTCCCTTTGTCTTATCAACCTGAAGTTGAGCGTATTGTTAAGCAAATTTTTAAGGATGTACATAGTGTAAGTGAGCATGAGCGCAATGTGATTAAGCAGGCTTTGAAGCAGTCCTATGATGTTGGGTACGAGGATGGGCTAACGGATGGGGAAGAGATTAGCGAAAAGCCAATCTCTGGTTAACCATACCTTATCCCTCATTAACAAATTCCGATTTCAGCAAAGAATAAACGACGGTATCGTGGAAGGTCGTTCCGTCAAAATCAGTTTGTCGTAGCTGACCATCTTTGTGAAAATTGTAGTTGAGTAGTAGTTTTTCAGATGCCTTATTGTCAGCAAATATGTCTCCAACAACGCGGTTTAGTCCTAAATCATTGAATCCAAATGGTAGTAATGTGGCCAACAACTCATTCATAACCCCTTTTCCTTGAAACTGAGGGTGAATGACGACGCCCATTTCTGCTTTTTGGTGCCACAAGTTTACTTTATGAAATCGAAAAATTCCTACCGTTTGTTTCTCTTCCTTGGATTCTATGACCCAAGGAATTTCTTTTTGCTCACGGTACTTGGACAAACAATTTTCTACATAATCTTCAACTTCAGCTACGGATTGAATGGGATGTGGAGTGATATATTTCATCGTTTCTGGGTCAGTGAGAAAGGGGTATATAGCTTGAGCGTCGCCCACAGCCAACCCTCTCAGAACATAGTGCTTCGTTTCCAAGATTGGAATTTGGCTAAAAATAGATTCATCCATGCTTATGCCCCACTTTTGGCTACTTTTTTCACCTGGTTGATTAGATTTTTAAACTCTAATTCCTCAAACTTCTCGGATACCTTACTGTGGTTTAAACTCCAAGCAGCTTGTTCCAGCTCACAGGATACTGGAACCTCACAATGAATCTTGGCCAGGTCTCGAGATAGATGGAGCATGTCCAGATTTTCTTCAATTTTCTTTTTAATCCCCTTTGATAACTCATCCATGTTTTCTAAAATACCATCAATCGTATTATATTGTTTAATAAGCTTTAAGGCTGTTTTCTCGCCAATTCCTTTTACACCGGGATAGTTATCGGCAGAATCGCCCATAAGGCCTTTCATGTCTACTACTTGAGCTGGTGTAATTCCTTTTTCTTCTTCAAAATTATCCGCTTTATAAACAGCATAGTTGCCTTGTCCCTTTTTCATGATCGCTACCGACACTTGTGGCTGTACGAGCTGCAGGATATCCTGATCACCGGTTAAAATTAAAACCTCGTGATCCTCTTTATACTGATTCGCTAGTGTACCAATACAATCATCCGCCTCATATCCTTTAAGTCCCACATTGGGTACATCAAAGGATTCCATAACTTCTTTGACCAAATCAAACTGTGGAATAAGCTCAACAGGTGGCTCGCCACGATTGGCCTTGTAATCAGGGTATTTTTCGTTACGAAAGGTTTGACTTCCCATGTCCCAGCAGCAAATCACATGACTTGGCTGAAAGGTCTCTAGTGCGTTTAAAAAATATCTCATAAAACCAAAAATTCCATTAGTCGGGGTTCCTTTTGAGTTAATCATAAAGTTTCCAGTAAATGATGTGGCGTAATACCCTCTAAAAAGAAGAGCCATTCCATCAACGAGCAGTATTGAATGCTTTTTCTCCATTATTAAAATTCCTCTCTTCCATTTCATATCATCTACTCTATTCTAACAAATTTTTCACAGTAGGATGACAAAAGAATTTATTACCTGTTATACACTAATTTTCGGAATATTTTTACATATGTATACGTATAATGTCTCTGCAATAGTAATTTTTAATTGGAGGTTGATGAGATGGATCAACAAGGAACACCCATCACACCAAAGAATCAAAATAGTAAGGGAATGGCTATTACAGCTCTTGTTTGTGGTATTGTTGGTTTGATTTTATATTGGTTTCCTTTTGTACCCTATCCTCTAGCTATTCTAGCGATTGTATTTGGCTTTATTGGTCTTAAGCAAAGTAAGGGAATGGCGTTAACGGGGATTATTACTGGTTTTCTTACCTTTATCCTAAAGATATGGTTTTGGATTGATTTTGTCACTTATTTTAGCTAATATTTAAGGACTGCCTCAAAAACGAGACAGTCCTTTTTTTATTGCATCCGCTTTTCTAATTGAAACTCCTCTGCAAGTAAGCGATAGCTTTTCAGTTTTGCGTTGAAATCAAAAATATTTGTTATGATTAAGAATTCGTCGGTACGATAGAGCTCACTTAACTCCTCTAGTCTTTTTCGAACATCATCTGGAGTCCCAATAATGCAACGTTTACGATTCTTTTGTATTTTTTCTAGTTCTCTTTGTGTGAATCGCTTTGATTTTACCTCTTTTATAGAAGGGATTCGTGTATCCTTGCCTGTCTCCACATTTAATAGCCACAAATCCTGGCTCAAGGCTAGAAGCTCTGCTTCCTTTTTCGTTTCCGCACAGACAACAAACACACACGCATTACTCATCGGTCTTTTTTGCCAGGAAGAGACTTTAAAATGTTCAAAATACGTTTCAATAGCTTTCTGACCATTGGTAGGATTGATAAAATGCCCAAACGTAAAACGTGTACTATTTTCTGCCGCTGTTTTAGCCCCTCTTTCAGATAACCCTAACACCCACAGACTTGGGTTGGTAATGGTTCTTGGGGTTGCTTTTACCCTTTTGAAATCGTGGCTTGCAGGTAACGAATCAGTTAAAAAACCTGATAAATCGGCTACTTGCCTTGGAAATTCATTTAAGCTTTTTTGAATATGGTCGGTTAACGCCAAACGAGTGGCATGGTTTCCACCCGGTGAGCGGCCAATTCCTAAATCAATGCGGTTCGGAAATAACGCCTCTAACACCTTGAAATTTTCTGCTACCTTTAACGGACTATATTGAGGAAGAAGCACTCCACCTGACCCTACTCGAATGTGATTGGTCATCGAGGCAATATGAGATATTAGAACCTCAGGCGATGTGCCGGCTAACCCCTTTGTATTGTGATGCTCGGCAACCCAAAAACGGGTGTATCCGAGTTTTTCAACATATTGGGCCAGTTCAACCGTGTGTTTCAAGGTTGTCGTTGCTGTATCCCCTTTAGATATTGGGGCTTGATCTAGGACACTCAGTTTCACTTCGATTCCCCTCTCATTAAACCTTCTTTTCTCTTTAAATCATCTATTTAATGTAAATGATCTGGATTATGCTGTTCACTTTGATCATTAATTTCTGAAAAAATATTGTGTTTGTTTTGGTCTGTTTGTTGATCGTACAGTTTCATGAGCCTTTTAAATTCCTTCACAGTTAATGGCTTAGCCTCGTCCATTAATTCATATCCAATCTGCCCGTTCGGTTCCAGTGTCGCTGTTTTGACATCCTTTATATCTGAAATTCCTTGCTGTCGTAACCGCATTTCCAATTGATCCACAGTGAATCGGAGTTTTCGCATCGTTGGAACATTAAGCTGTCCATTTTGAATAATCACTTTCGACTTGCCTGTTAAAAATTTTTCTAAGAAATTAAACCTTACTTGTAAGAACTCCATTAAAATTAGTGCTACAACAAAAATAGAGGAGGCCAAAATCGTTCGCAAAACACTCGTTTCCACAATAGGCTGTATAATAATGGAACCAATTGAAATCATTACAACTGTTTGTGCCAAAGTCATTTGTGATATAGATTTTCTTCCGGCCAGCCTTAACAATAATACACCTGCTATTACCATAATGATGGAGTTCCAAATTGTTGGTGTCAAACCATACCCCTCCAAATCTTAAACCTTTTGGCTTAGGTTTCCAATTTTAGAAGAGAATCATTCTACTTTATAATAAAAAGACAACTTGAAGTCTACATGCTTCAAGTTGTCTTGTTCTTTACATCTTAGACATAGGCAATGTGTCATGAATATAAATCGGTGCTGGCATTAAAAAGGCTTGTGGTCCATAGGCTGGTGGATTGGCCACATACCTAAATTGACCACGTCCATCGGGCGCTGGCCCTTGTGCCCAAGGTCCAGTAGAACTCTCTTCACCTCTTGAAAAATTATAAAAATCATAGGCAACAGCCTGCTTTTCCAATTCACTTGGGAAGGTAGTTGGAACCACAATGTCTTGTTCCCTCGTTTCAAGCTCATGTATGGCTGCTTTCCACTGATTTTGATGGGCCTTATCCCGAGCGATAAGGAAGGACAAAGTATCCTTAACCCCTGGGTCATCAGACATTTCATACAGCCGAACTACTTGTAGGCGTCCCTGTGACTCAGCATTTAGATTGGCTCTAAAGTCAGCCAATAGGTTGCCACTTGCAATCGTATATTTCGAGTTCCACGGATAGCCTTCACTATCGGTAGCCATCGCTCCTAGTCCCGATACGATCGCATGCTGTGGATTCATGCCTCCAAGAATAGCCTCCACAGCAGGGTCTTCAGCTGCCTTTTCTTGTTGGTCAACAGGTGCATTGTCTAACAAGCGAGCAATTAAAGTTGCGAGCATCTCTACGTGAGCAATTTCCTCAGTTCCAATATCAAGTAATAGATCACGATACTTTGGCTCTGCTCGGCAATTAAAGCCCTGGAATAAATACTGCATCATAACGGTGATTTCGCCATATTGTCCACCTAAAACTTCTTGTAGCTTTTTAGCATAAACGGGATCTGGACAAGAAGGCTTGGAATCATACTGTAATTCTTTAATATGATAAAACAATGTTAAAACCTCCTGCATGTATTCGTAACCAATCATTATAGGCATATGACAGAAGGCTCATTTTGGTGACAATTAACCAGTATAAACAAAAAAACTAAGGCAATTAACCACTACAGGTTTTGCCTTAGTTCTATTTGTTGATTATTCTCATTGCTACTTGTATTTAGTTACATAATACCTTAATAAACTCTTTCAAATATTCTGGTAAATCTGGTGGCCTTCTACTCGATACTAAATGGTCATCTACCACTACTGGTTCATTTACCCAAGTGGCACCTGCATTGAGCATATCGTCTTTGATTCCAGGTGTACTCGTTACCTTTTTACCCTGCAAAATACCAGCTGAAACTAATACCCAACCTGCATGACAGATTTGTCCGATCGGTTTTTTCATCTCGTTCATTGCTTGTATCAGCTTTAATACTTCATCATAGCGCCTTAATTTATCTGGTGACCAGCCCCCAGGGACTAATATGGCATCATAATCCTCTGCCTTTACATCTGTAAAGGTTATGTCCGATTCAACCGGGACACCATATTTCCCATGGTAGGTTTGATTTGCTTGTTCAGCTGCTATGTCGACTCTTGCCCCTTCCTCTCTAAGCCTTAAAACTGGATACCATAATTCTAAGTCTTCAAAGTCATGACTCACTAACTGGACGATCTTTTTTCCTTGTAATGTCACTCTTTTCCTCCTTACAATCTGTTGATGTTTGGCACTTTGGTAAACGAACGATAAAGGTTGTCCCTTTTCCTAGCTCACTATCCACCCTAATGTCGCCCTGATGATGGTCGATAATACGATAGGAAACCATTAGCCCAAGGCCTGTTCCTTTATCTTTCGTTGTATAAAAGGATTGTCCAATTTGAGATAGTTTATCCTTTGGAATACCGTTGCCTTCATCTATAACCTTAATAGAATAATGAAATTGCTCCTCTTCAACCTTTACGTACACGCTACTACATTTTTGTGATGCTTCGATAGCATTTTTTACTAGGTTCATAAAAACCTGTTTTAATTGTGATTCATTTCCCCACACAAAATATTCCTTGCCTGAGTAATTACATATGATTTGAACATTTTTCTTGTTCGCGTGGACCTCCATTAATAATATGACATCATCTAAAATTTTGGTGATACATCGTTTCTTTATATCCTCTTGGGGTTTGGCAAAAGACAGCATATTCATCGTCATAGCTTCCATTCTTTCTACCTCTGCACTTAAAATGGGAACATAATCCTTCATATCTATAGCCCCAGCCTTCATGAGCTGCAGAAACCCTTTAATAGAGGTGAGCGGATTTTTGATTTCATGTACAATGCCCGCACTGAGTTCCCCTACCATTGCTAGTTTCTCAGATTGCATCGCTAGTTTTTCTGCATGTATCTGCTTATCGATGTTTTTTGTATTTGATATGATATAACTCCTCGTTTGATCCTCAATAATATGTAATTCCGTCTCTACCCAAAGATACTTGTCCATTTTCTTCTTAATGCGAAACCGAACTGTTTTGGCTTCCTTTGAATATAAGAAGCTGCGGAAGCTATATTTTACTCTCGTTTGATCCTGTGGATGAATCAATTCACACGGTGAACGACCAATTAATTCATCAGTTTGATAACCAATTAGTTTATGTACAGATGGTGTTATATTTACGAACTGCCCATGTTCATCATGCTCGCAAATCAAGTTTTGCATGTTTTCACTTATGTATTGATGTCTTCTCTGCTCTAACTTGTTCTCGATACTGCCGTTCTCAATAAATTGTAAATAGGCATAAACTTGATCTTGGTTCGTCAACGGCATGACATAGGCTTGAACATTGATGGAGGTACCATCTTTTTTCTTGATGGTTAGATGATTGATGGTTTTAGTATGCTGGAGAACCAAAACCTGGTGAATGGTTTCTTTAATCATACTCAAATCATGAAATGAAAAAAAGTCATCCCATTTATCCTCATTGTGTTCATCGGTCCCAAACAATTGGTAACAAAAAGGGTTGGCATAAATAACTCCACCATCACCATAGACCATAATTGCTTGTAACGTATTATGAATGATTTGTTGAAAATCAAGTTTATGGTTTCTTGATGTCATTGATTAATACCCCTTTACGCTTAAACTATTTTTTAGATATAGGATTCTCCAGCCAGCATAAATATCATTTTATTTAATCCGCTATACTTTTACCCTTTTTTAGAAATCTTAAACCATTATAGGAAAATAAATGAAATGCTTTCTACTACTTAACATAAGATCCAATGAAAAAAGCCGCAGTAAGCGGCTTTTTTACAAGTCTTCTAATTCCATTTCCATAAATCGTTTCGTATTTGGCCCATAAATGCCGTCATTCGCTAGTTCTTGGTACATAGACTGAAATCTTTTAACAGCATCCTCGGTTAAAGAACCATATTTTCCATCTATATATTCAGGATCATAACCTAATCGTTTCAAAGCTCTTTGCACTTGTTTTACACTATTTCCCTCATCACCATTTTGTAAAACACCACGAGGTAATGGAAATTCATTTACAGGTCGATCACCATTATTGACTTCCTTCAATGTGCCAAGCGTCTGTGGGCCAACTAGGCCATCAACAGCCAAATTATAACGTTTTTGAAAACGCATAACGGCTCGTTCCGTTTCACTTCCAAACATACCGTCAGCGCCAAACTGAGGAAGTGAGAATCCAGCGCTGATTAAATCTCGCTGAATCTCCCTCACAAACGCACCTTCATCTCCCCTGCCTACTGGTAGTTGAACAGACGCTCCTTTGACAACGGGTTCTGGTAGGTCCTCTTCCCCTTGAAAATATTTACGATAGGCTTGATTAACATCATTTATAAAATCATTCCAGGATATTCCATAACGATTCATGGCATTTTGTGGATCTGATCGTCGAGATGGATCCAACGTGCTGTGTGCTACAATGTCACGTTTTGGATCTAAGCCGAACTGATCGACTAAATAGGCATGATACCATACATATCGATCATAGGATTCTTCAAAATTGATTCGTCCACCCCAGCATAGTTCAACTCCTATAGCCGCGTCGTTAGCATCTGCGCCGTAGCGGCTGTTGTCGCTTGATACGTTATACCGTACATGCCAGGCTTTTTCATCAAGAGGAATAATTTCTAAAATGTATTTGTCATCAATAAAGGTATGAGCTGATGCAGTTGGATTCGTGTTCTCAAAATAATTACGATTTCCGTATGCTGTTGAACCTGCATTCCCTGTATCATGACTTACAATAAATTCAATACCGTTATTTTTTTGACCAGACCTAGAGTTTCCAATCCCAATATAATCTCTCGTGATATTGTATTTCATTTTATTCACCTCATCTCAAACATCGTTTCATTCCCCCTATAAGCTAATATATTAAAGGGTATTGTCACATGTGCGAATAAAATGATATTACAAATTTATTACTGCTTATCACTTTGTATTTAGCGTTTTTTCCAAGGAACGAATATCTTCATCTAAGCCCATCAGCTTTTGCTCAGCCATGATTCGGGCATCTTGAATTCCTTGATTATAAAGAAAAGGCCCAAGTTCTTTCACAAAAAATTGATAGGCATTCTCTGCCGCCAGCTCACCAATTTCCTCCCCACGTTCTTCTAAAAAAAACTGTTGAATTCGGCTAATCATCAATTGCTTCTGTTCACTGGTTATCTTGATATGGAACACTCCTTTCTAGTTTATTGTAGCAAAAAAGTCTAGATCCTCCTTTAGGTGATCTAGACTTTCAAATGCAGTAATATTATAAATGATCATTTATTTTAAAGCCTGGTCAAGGTCTTCAATTAAATCCTCTGCATCCTCTAAGCCTACAGAGATACGAACCAGGCCGTCTGTAATGCCTAGTTCCTCTCTTCTATCCCTTGGAATCGATGCATGTGTCATTTTAGCCGGCACGGAAATCAAGCTCTCTACCGCTCCAAGGCTCTCAGCTAGTGTGAAGTATTGAATGCGGCTTAATAACTGGTCTGCCTTTTCACTACTTCCGACATCAAAGGATAGCATGCCTCCGAATCCAGTGGCTTGAGAGGTATGTGTGTCGTGGCCTCGATGGCTCTTTAGTCCTGGGTAGTAAATGTTTGTTACTACAGGGTGCTCCTGTAAAAAGTCAACCACCCGTCGAGTATTTTCCTCTATTTCTTCCATTCTCACCCCAAGTGTTTTGATACCGCGAATAAGAAGATAGGAATCTTGAGGCCCTAAAATGCCACCCACAGAGTTTTGAATAAAGTGGAGGTCTTCGCCTAGCTGCTCGGAATTAACTACAACTAAACCGGCCACTACATCACTATGACCTCCTAAATATTTCGTTGCACTATGCAAGACAATATCAGCACCTGAGTCAATCGGTGTTTGCCAATATGGCGTGCTAAATGTGTTATCTACTATCATATATAAACCCTGTTCTTTAGCTAACTCTGAGACCTTTTTTAAGTCGGTAATTTTCAAAAGTGGATTGGTAGGTGACTCTATATAAATAGCTTTTGTATTTGGTTTTATCGCTTTTTTCACTTCATCAATAGAGCTTGTATCCACAAAGGTGAATTCAATATTAAATTTGTTTAATACCTTAGAAACGACACGGTACGTACCCCCGTATACATCGTCTGTCATGATTACATGGTCTCCAGCAGAAAAGAGCATAAAGACTGAAGTTATGGCAGCCATTCCAGAGCCAAATGCAAAGCCACGCTTTCCACCTTCAAGATCCTTGATTAATTCTTCTAGAGCGTGGCGAGTTGGATTCCCTGTTCTAGAATACTCATAACCTTTATGATTACCAACAGACTCTTGCTCATAGGTACTAACTTGATAAATCGGAACGTTTACCGCTCCCGTTTGTTCATCACCTGTAACTCCTCCGTGAATCAGCTTTGTTTTCTTACGCAAAGCGATCCCCTCCTTCTACTTAGCATATTGATATATCCCTGTACTCATATAACGTTCACTACTATCTGGAAATACGGTTACAATGTTGGTTCCTGGTTTGGCTATTGCTGCTTCTCTTAAACAGGCCTCAAATGCTGAACCAGAAGAACTTCCTACTAACAAGCCAACTTTAGCTGACAGGTCTTTGACTCTTTGAAAAGCTGCTTGATCTGTAATGGTATGAATGGCATCAAAATAATTCGTATCCATATAGTTAGGTAAAAATTCCATTCCAATGCCTTCTGTGTCATGAGGACCTGCCTCGCCACCGTTTAAAATAGAGCCCTCAGGTTCAACAATCACGGTTTTCACCTTTGGATTGTTTTCCTTTAAATACTTAGCTGTACCCATAAAGGTTCCACCAGTTCCACCACCTGCAACAAAGACATCGATATTTCCATCCAATTGCTGTTCAATTTCAGGACCCAGCGTTTCATAATACGTTTCCGGATTATGATGGTTGGAAAATTGTTGAGGTGAATAGGCCCCTTTAATTTCCGATAAAAGTTCGTTTGTTTTATCGATGGCACCTTTCATCCCATCCGCCGTCGGAGTGTTCACCACGGTCGCTCCAAGTGCCTTCATCAGCTCTTGCTTCTCAACACTAAACTTCTCCGGAACGACAAACATAACATGAATTCCGGTTCCAATCGCAGCTAGTGCGATGCCAATCCCTGTATTCCCTGCAGTAGGCTCAATAATGGTGCCACCCTCCTGGAGTTGGCCGCTCTGCAATGCTTCTTGAATCAGCTTTTTTCCTAGGCGATCTTTAATGCTGCCGCCGGGATTAAAATACTCTAGCTTCGCAAATATACGAACCTCTTTTGGCAGTTCAAACTGGTGGATTTCGATAAGAGGCGTATGTCCAATCAACTGCTGTACATTCCGTACATATTCCATCACGTTTCACCCTTTATTAAGCAAAAACTTCTGTCCACTCATCCTTTTTCGCTAGCATTTTTTTCGCTAGCTCTTGAGCACCCTCTAAACTGTGACTGGCTGCCCAACCACATTGCACCTCATTACAAGCTGGTACTTCTGTTGCTTCAAGTACGTCCTGTAATGTTTTTTCTAATAAATCCAAAACATTTTCATAGCTGTCATCATTTAACAACGCTAAATAAAAGCCTGTTTGACATCCCATTGGACCTACATCCACCACACGATCATGATGGTTACGGCTAAATTCAGCCATCATGTGCTCTAAAGAATGAAGAGCAGGCATCTCCATATGATCCTGGTTCGGTTGGCAGAAACGAAGGTCATATTTATAGATCGTGTCACCACTTGTTCCTTCTGTTTTTCCTGCTAAGCGTACATACGGTGCTTTTACCTTGGTATGGTCTAAATTAAAGCTTTCTACGTTCATTTTACTCATGTAACATCCCTACCTTTTCGTTACTGTTTCTTGGCATAAAGTAGCCAGACAAACTCATTCATTTGGATGAAATCAACGGAAAAATCATGTTGCTCTAACATAGCCTCTAACGTTGGAATGGTCGTATAATATTCGGTTTTTAAATCATGAGCTAAGTGAAGGAAGTGGGCATCTTCTGCCTGTTTTATCATATCAAATTTCGACTCCTGATTTAAAAAGATAGTATCCGCAAACACAATTTTTCCGCCTTTTTCAAGAAGACGAGCATATTTCGCAATCGCCTCCTCCTTCTCATCATCGGTTAAATGATGGAAGGCATAGGAGCTGACTACGCCGTCCACAGGATGACCATTTAGAGGGAAGTTAAGGAAGTCACCATCGACAACCTGTACGTTGGGCACCTTCTCTTTCGCCTTTTCACGCATCATCGGGGAAGGCTCTACTCCAGTTACTTGACACCCATGTTCCAATAGCTTTGCTGTCAGATTACCTGTACCGACACCAAATTCTATGACATGTCCTTCCACGCTTTGGGCAACTCGTTCTAATATTGCATCATATTGCTCAAAAACCTTTTTATATTCAATGTCCTGACCACTTACCGTCTCGTCATAAGAATCAGACCATTCATTAAATAAATCGACAAACTCTCTTCCCATTTGCTCACCCCTTTATAAATCATATAATCCTTATTGGTATAGTATGATTTATAATGACTTGTGTTCATTGTAACATAGATTTGGGTCCTGTTGAGAAGAGTTTTTGAGTGGAAATTTTGGCCAATAAAAAAAGAGGTGTTATGTGGTGAACACCTCTTTCCTACTCTTTCCTTATTGTGTGCCGTTTTTTACCCATTGGGCTACTTGTAAGGTTCGTTTTGCCTGATGCTTCACTGCACCCTGCACATCCTCAATCATATTGCCATCCTGATCAACCGATACACTTGTACCGTATGGGTTTCCACCTGCACCGAATAAAACAGGATCTGTATAACCTGGACTAACTACAATCGCTCCCCAGTGATACATCGATGTATATAGGGAAAGGATGGTTTCTTCTTGTCCACCATGTGGGTTTTGAGCTGATGTCATCGCACTAACCACTTTATTGACCGTTTTGCCGTTAGCCCAAAGTCCACCAGCTGTGTCTAAAAATTGCTTCATTTGTGCTGGCAAATTCCCAAAACGAGTTGGTGCACTAAAAATAATAGCATCAGCCCATTCAATATCGTCTAATTTTGCTTCTGGTACATCCTTCGTTGCCTCTACATGGGCTTTCCAGGCGGGATTGGATTCAATCGCCTCCTTAGGCGCTAACTCTGGTACCTTGACAACTTTGGTCTCAGCCCCACTTTCACTTGCACCTTCACTCGCCCATCGCGCTAGCTGATAGTTTGTTCCAGACGAGCTGTAGTAGATAATTGCTAATTTTACATCTGCCATAAAAATCTCCTTTCTCAGATAAAAAACTATGTACCTCCTTCATAGCGTTGTACTATTCAAGAAAAAATATCCATGGAAAAATGAAAAAAATCCCTCTTTCTCTCAGAGGGATTTTACTCATTTAAGGCTATCTTCAAGTTTTCTAGATTCTGATTCATTAAACTAAAATAATCCTCATCTTGTTCAGTTTCTTCATGTGTACGAACAGATAGGTTATGAATAGTCAAAGCCTCAGCTCCGACCTCTTGTTTCACAAGTTCTCCAATATTTGAGGAAGTATTTTGCTCAAATAAAATGTGCCGGATATTAAGCTCCTCTATTTGATTGATAACTTTTTTTATTTCCTTTTGTGATAGTTCTCCAGATTGATTCATACCAGACAAACCAATTTGCTCTATTCCATATGCTTCCTCCCAATAGCCATAGGCTTCATGGGAAACTACAATTTGCTTGCTTTTTGCCTGATTAATAACCTCATGGAAGGATGAATCTAATTCTTCAAGGTCGTTCTCTAAATCTTTAAAATTTTGCTCAAATAAATCCTTCGATTCAGGCTTTAAACGAACTAGTGCATCCTTAATATTTTCAGCCATCCGAATAGATCGGATTGGATCTAACCAAACATGGGGATCCACATCATGACTGTGACCATGTGCATCATCCTGTTCATCATCACCATGTTCAACACTAGCATTAACAGGATGCGCTTTCCCCTCCTCATGTTCATGATGCATTGCCTCTAATCCTTTTGATGCTTCTAAAATGGATACATTCTCTGTCTCGATGGCATCAGAAATTTGATCCGCATAAGTTTCAAGATTGTCTCCACTATAAATAAACGCATCACCCTTAGCGATTTCAACAATCATTTTAGTTGTAGGTTCATAGGTATGGGGGTCTGTTCCTGCTGTAATAATATTGTGAACCTCTACATGCTCCCCACCGATTTTGGTCACGAAATCTTCAATTGGAAATAATGTTGTATATATATTTAAAGTATCATCATTATGTGTTTCATTACTATTGCTTTCTCCATTGCAGGCCGTTAGTAAAAAAACAATCACAATCAATGTCACTACATATCCGATAGTCTTTTTCATGATTGTCTCTCCTCTCATCTCAACAATTCCAAAACATATTATATAGTAATCATTACGATTTGTAAACTGTAATTATTACTATTTGTTGAGGAGCAGTAAAAAAACAGGGAATCCTTCTCCCCTGTTTCTAATTACATTCTGGGCAAGTTCCATAAACTTCAAACTTGTGATTTTGAATCATATAGCCTGGTAATGAATCATCGACCTGCTGAATAGGACAAACCTCAATCGGCTTCGTCTTCCCACATTGAGTACATATAAAGTGATGATGGTGCCCATCCGTTTCACAATGAAGACGAAAAAGCTGCTCTCCATTCAGGTTAGTGGATTCCAAAATATTCAAATCTACCAACGTATATAAGTTCCGATAAACCGTATTATAGCTCGCACTAGGAAAATCGTCCTGAAACTCCACTAATATATCTTTAACTGGAAAGTATTGATCTTTATCTTTCCCCTGAAAAATTTCAATCAGCTTTTCCCGCTGCTTCGTTTGTTTATAGCCATTTTCTTTTAATATATCTAAAGCTTTTCTAGCATTCAATACTCTCAGTCCTTTATCATTAAATGCTTTTCTCCTATTATAATCGATTTAAGTGGATATGTACATATGGGAGGGTTGGCTGGTAGCTAGGTGGTATGAAGTGGATGCTGAAGATGTGCTACTCTATGCTGAAGTATTGTGCTGATTTGCTAAAGATTCACGCCCAATGCTGAAGTTTAGTGCAAATCCTAAAGTTCTACAGGGTTATGCTAAGGTTTACGGTGCCTTTGCTGTAATACCAATTTTTTATACTAAAGTTCTCACTCTTTATGCTGAACACGCACACCATGCTAAATATGTGCCCCGCCATGATAAACATCCAGCTCCAAATGCTGAACAACTCCCACCAAAAAATTTTACGATTATTTCCACCCCATCCGAGTAATGCTAAACATGGAAGCAAACGAAATCACTATAGAAATGAGGGAAATAAAATGGCTAACAACCAAAACGACAAAAAACCACAAACAAATATTGAACATGATGACACCCTCACAACTCGCCAAGGTCATCCTGTGACAAATAATCAGGATATTCGGACCGTTGGCAATCGGGGGCCATCAACACTTGAAAATTACGATTTTATTGAGAAAATTAGTCACTTTGACCGCGAAAAGGTGCCTGAACGAATTGTTCATGCACGCGGGGCTGGTGCACATGGTTATTTTGAAACCTATGGCACAGTTGGAGATGAGCCTGTATCCAAGTATACGCGTGCGAAGGTATTTCAGGAAAAGGGTAAGCAAACTCCTGTATTTGTCCGATTTTCGACTGTTGTTCATGGCAACCACTCACCTGAAACCGTCCGTGACCCACGTGGATTTGCGGTTAAATTCTACACAGAGGATGGAAATTGGGATTTAGTTGGGAATAATCTCAAAATCTTTTTTATCAGAGATGCGATGAAATTCCCTGATATGATCCACGCATTCCGTCCAGACCCAGTCACAAATTACCAGGATAGTCAACGTTTCTTTGATTTTTGTGCCAATTCACCTGAGACTTTCCATATGGTGACTTTTGTGTATTCTCCTTGGGGGATTCCTGCCAATTACCGCCAAATGCAGGGTTCTGGCGTGAATACATACAAGTGGGTGAATCAAGATGGGAAAGCAGTCTTAATCAAATATCACTGGGAACCGAAGCAGGGGATTAAAAACTTAACTGTTAAGGAAGCAGAAGAAATCCAAGGAAAAAACTTTAACCATGCAACTCAAGATTTATACGAAGCAATTGAAAATGGCGACTACCCTGAATGGGAGCTATTTGTTCAGATTATGGAGGATGGGCCACACCCTGAGCTTGATTTCGATCCACTTGATGACACCAAACTGTGGCCTGAGGATCAATTCCCTTGGCTTCCTGTTGGGAAAATGGTGTTGAACAAAAATCCAGAAAACTATCATACAGAAGTGGAACAGGCTGCATTTGGAACAGGTGTACTTGTAGATGGATTAGACTTTTCTGATGATAAAATGCTGCAAGGACGCACCTTTTCCTATTCGGATACCCAGCGTTACCGTGTCGGAGCCAATTATTTACAGCTACCAATCAATAAAGCGAAAAAACGAGTGGCAACCAACCAGGAAGGCGGCCAGCTTCGATATGAAAATGATAAAGCACCTGGGCAAAACCCACATGTCAATTACGAGCCGTCATCTTTAGGTGGATTAAAGGAAGCGGAACAGGTTGGCAAGGAGCATACGCCAAAGGTTGAAGGAGAATTAGTTCGCGAGCCAATTGACCGTCAAAGCAATACGAAACAAGCTGGTGAAACCTATCGCTGGTTCGAGGACTGGGAAAAAGATGAGCTCATTAACAACCTTGTCGGCGACCTATCCCAGTGTGATCAATCCATCCAGCATAAAATGATAGCTCTAGCTGAAGAGGCAGATGAGGAATATGGGCGCAGGCTTCGAGAAGGCTTGGCGAATGCATCTAAGGATGGCTCAAGTATGAATACACTCGGTAATAAAGATGCTGAGAAAGCTCCTAAACAAGCAGAAGATGAGGGTCATGACTCCAGACCTTACTAAATCCATTGCCCCTTTTTCACCGCAAAAAGGGGCATTTTCTATCTAACTGTGAGTCAAATCATTTACTCTTTTCACTCAAACACATACAATGGTACAGGATATGATTATATACAATGAAAAAGGAGCATTTTACGCATGATTCAAGAGCAATTGCCTACCGAAATTCAAGAATATCTTGAAAAACAATCAGATTATCAAAATGACTTCGAGCATTTATATACCAAAGATGGTTTTATTGAAACAGAAGGACTTATTCATAAGACTGTCATCTCCTATTACATGGGGAAAAACATTTTGCTAAAAGGACCCACAGGAAGCGGAAAAACCAAGCTTGCGGAAACCATTTCAGCCATCTACCAAAAGCCAATGCACAGCATTAACTGCTCCGTTGACTTGGATGCAGAAAGCTTACTAGGCTTCAAGACCATTCGTGAGCAGGATGGGAAATCTGTGATTGAATTTGTGGAGGGCCCCGTCGTTCAAGCGATGAAAAACGGCCACACCTTATATATTGATGAAATTAATATGGCACGGCCTGAAACTCTACCAATATTAAATGGGGTACTAGATTACCGAAAAACCATCACCAATCCCTTTACAAACGAGGTGATTAAAGCGCACAAGGATTTTCGTGTGATTTCTGCCATTAATGAGGGCTACATTGGAACGACACCATTAAACGAGGCGCTTAAAAACCGATTTGTCATTTTCCAGGTTTCTTATCTTACTGGTGATCAGCTAAAAGAAGTCATCAGAGCGCAAACCAAGCTTACTGACAACCAAACGATTGAATATATGGCTAAATTGGCGGATGAACTCATTGAGGAGACGAAAAAAGGAAAGGTATCTGAGGAAGCAGCCTCCACTCGTGCACTTCTCGATGCTTGTGACCTTGCTGTTTATCTTACACCTCTAACCGCCATTGAGCATGCCATTTCAGAGAAATTAGATGATGAACGAGAGAAAAGCTTTGTGATGAACCTAGCTGAAACCTATTTTAAGGAATGATTAAGCATGAGTTTTATTGAAAAAGAAATGAACTATTTCATGTTTATGCAGCTAAGAGACTTAGCCTTCTCCTTTATGAAAAAGGAAGTCGATATTCAATATAACCAGGTCTCTTTCTTGGATATTCATGCACCGAAGATTACAATCAGTAGCTTTTGGGAAAACCGGACAACCAAGCATCATTTAGGCGAAAAAACCGATATCTACTTACGAGCCCTTGGTAATTATACCTATAGTGATCGAAATGCACTACTCACCTTTGTAAAGCAAATCGAAAAAAATCGTCTCCCTTCCTTTATGAAACAGCTCGTAAGTTTGTTGGAGGATTTGCGGTTGGAGGAAAAAATTCAATCCCTAAGGCCTGGTACCTCTAAAGCATTTGACTTTAGAAGAAAACAATATGCGGATTTTTTCCAGGATCAATTAAAGGTGAATCGTACGCGCAGCTTTGATGGAGACATTCTCTTTTCCTTTCTTGCTTTAAGTCTTCTAGAAGGGATGGAATTTAAGGTAGAAACTGTTTTGGAAATCCCTGAAGAGACGATGAATCAAGTAAAGGTGAAACTCTTTACCGCCTATGAATGTAAGCATACGAGCGAGGTCATTGACCTAAGCTGGGGTATTTATCACTTGGTCAGCGACTATGTCAAAATGGATATGATTAATCCCTATTTCACGCTGCCAAAAATAAAAGTAAACCGAGCCAAAGAGATGGAGGAGGATGAATCATTTGATGAAACCCTTCCAACGTGGAGTCGGAAGCGGAAAAAGGAGACCGAGGAAACCTTTATGCAGTTTGACGATGTCGATGGGGAGCATCAGGATATGAAGTTTTCCGAAACCCCTCGTGAAAGTGAATCAACAGATCAGGTGATGGCATCTGTTCAAGGTCAATCCCAGCAGACAGACTTTAATGATCATTCTGAGGCATCCAGTGAGAAGATTGATTCAGAGGATGAGGACGGATTTAATAAAGGGAAAGCCAATCGCTTTGCAGTTGCGATTGAACAGGAGCTAGAGGCGATTACCGCATCCAACCGAGATGCCTTTGAAGACTTTAAACAAAAAACGTTATTGGAAAAGAAAAAGCTCGTCAAATTATTAACTGATTTATTAGAGCGAAAGCGAGAAAACAACTTTAGACGTTTGCATTATGGAAAATTAGATAAAAAGCTTGTGCGCTTTTTTACTCAAGACAATCCTAAAATGTTTGTGAAAAAGGACGACGACGACCACTTTGATTGTTCCTTTACACTGCTTGTAGACTGCTCCTCATCGATGATGAATAAGATGGAAAAAACGAAAGAAACGATGGTGCTCTTTCATGAAACGTTGAGGCAAATGGATATTCCCCACTCGGTTATTGGTTTTTGGGAGGATGGCATGGATAGTGATGAGACCTATCAGCCGAACTATTTTCATGAAGTCATTTCCTTTGAAAATAGCTTGCAAAGTAAAGTGGGACCACATCTCATGCAGCTACAACCAGAAGAAGATAACCGGGATGGTTTTGCCATCCGTTATGTAGCC
The DNA here is from genome assembly GCF_009649735.1 of Salinibacillus xinjiangensis. Lineage (GTDB taxonomy): Bacteria > Bacillota > Bacilli > Bacillales > Alkalibacillaceae > Salinibacillus > Salinibacillus xinjiangensis. The sequence continues at coordinate 37,681 of NZ_WJNH01000003.1, read as the reverse complement.
GAAAAGCTGACGAAACAAATAGCTCAGCATAAATTTTTATTAGTCCTAACAGATGGAAAGCCAGCCGCCTTTGATTATTTTCAAAACGGCGTAATGGATACGAAACAAGCCATTCAAGAGGTTGAGAAAAAAGGGATTCATACGATTGGGATTCAAATGGACAGTCAGGAAGAGCAACAGGAAAAAATCATGGAATCCATGTATAACAATCACTATTTAATAGTGGATCAGCTTGAGGAATTACCTGCCCAATTTGCAAGCGTTCTGAAAAAGCTGATTATGATTGCCTCTTAATGAAGGTTCATTATGTTCATCAATTGATTGATATCCTGATGCAGACTTTCAGTATCCTGTCCATTCAGTCTTACAGGTAATTGATCATTAACCGTTATGATACAGTCCTCGCTTAGTTCTAGCTGCTTTGATAGATACTGATACATGGCCTGGAGTTGATTTGGATGTAGAACAGATTGTGTATCTAAATTTTTAATTTGGGTGATGACAAACTCCTTTTCACCTGAAAGCTCGCCTTTCACCATATTGCCATGAAAATGTTCCATGCTTTAACCACCTTTTACTGGAACGGGAAATCCGATATGGATTTCCCGTTTCCCTTTTATTTACGCTTAGCTCTAGCGTCTGCTTCCCTTGATCTCTTTTGTGCTTCTAAATCATCATGATCAGCAAATTCCTGAGCAAATTCGATGTCACGTCCATCTGGCACAATATCTCTTCGCGGAGTTTGAGGTAACTTGGCCTGATTTTTATCTCGTGGTTTTTGACTTTGCGCTCTGCCCATTGTCATACCCCTTTCCCATGTTTTTGGATTACATGGTTCTTTTTTATATTGCCAACTACTAAGAAGAAGTATGAATCCACTTTTTGTTAAGATTTAAGATAAAATGAAGCCTCGTCAACCATCTCGACTTCTGAATTAGCTTTTAGATCATCAACAAGTTGAAATAAAGCCTGATCCTTTTGTTTCGCCTCAATCATGCAGTCTATCTGCGGCGTACTTCCATTGACTTTCTTCACAAAGGTAAGAAACATTTCAGGGTCAATCATATTGGCATGAGCCCGAAACTGTTTATCACTTTTTGGACTTGAGATGTGCATTTTAACAGGTAGAGGTGATGCAGACCAAGTTTGGATTACCCTCCCCCACTCACTAATCCAGTCCTCCCTTTCATGATTGGCCATATGATGATGAAGGTCAAATACAGCTGGAATATTTAATTTTTCACAGACATACAAAATGTCATGAAGCGTATAGGTTTTATCGTCATTTTCAAGCATAATCATCTCTTGAATTCGAGCAGGAACAAGCGCCCAATTGCTTATAAATCTCTCAAGGGAGGATTCCTTATTCTCATATTTTCCGCCTAAGTGCAACACGCAACGATGTATAGGTTTTAGTTTCATATGGGTTAAAAGCTTATGGTGATAGTCCAGTGTCTTAACAGATGTTTTCATAACTTCCTTTTTTGTGGTATTTAAAACCACAAAGTGATCGGGATGAAAGTCCATCCGAATTTCATGCTTGGCAGCAAATTCCCCCAGTTCCTCCAAATCCTCTTTAATGGGACTAATGTAATCCCAGCCTTTTAACGCATCATGTGTAGCGAGCGGAATTAGCCTTGAGCTTAGGCGGAAAAAATGAATATCATTGGCTTTATTATGTTTTAACAGTCGAAGACAATTTTGTATATTGGACTTCGCCACTGTCTCAAGCTTTTGAATCGCAGCTTCTTCGTCTGCAAATTGTGAAAAGCGTTTGTATGTGATGGTTTGCGATGGTGAACTGTTTTTGAGATTGACACTCATGGCGACATAACCGAGCCGAAACAACGTCTTTGTCATTTGAATCTCCTCGAATTTTTACCCTTAGGCTATGTCAAGTCAACAAATATTATTAGGTCCGTTGTTAGCACTCTAGAAATGCACCTATTCCTCAATTGAAGAAAAGAAAAAGACATGCTCAGCGCATGCCTCTTACATCGTTTCATAATAAACCACTGATTCGCGTGGTAGCATTTTTTTCGCCTTCAATTCTTGATTCGGATACCCTAATCCTAATATGGAAAGTACACGGCGACGGCGATCATCTGGTAAATTCAGAGCCTTTTTTACTACATTTTCCCTTTTCTCCGATTCCTCTGCATCTGTAGCATGATAAATAGCACCAAAAGCTGCTCCAAGTCCATTTTCAACTGCTGCAAGCCAAACAAATCCGCTAGCAATGGATGCATCTTGAACCCAGTACTTACTAATATCAGGTCTCCCTGTTACAACCACGGCTGCTTTTGCTTCCTTTAACCATGGGACAAAGGGTGTTGATTCCGAAAGCTGCTCAAGCTTAGTTGCGTCCGTTACTAAAATAAACTCCCTTGATAATAGGTTGTTTCCTGAAGGTGCTTTATAAGCCGCATCTAAGACATTTTCTAATACCTCTTTCGTAATTTCCTTATCCGCATACTTCGTAATTTCACGCCTTTGTTCAATTGCATCTTTTACATTCACTTTCCCGTCACCTCTTTATGAAATGGATTGCGTACGTTTATGCTTCCACATGATGTATCGGTATCGAATGAAACAGCCAACACAAAACCCCAACAGGGCAACCAAAGCAGCTACAGCTACCATGACACTAAAAATAACTCCCAATAGCTGGAAGCCTGCATAATGGCAAATTAACGATAGACCTAACATTGTTGTAGCTACCCACTGATTAAAAAGTTGTTGATCTTCCTGCATATATTCATTTGGTGGCCTTGGCAGGAAACGCTTCGCTATAAGAATCACCGGATTTTTCTTTGTAAGTAGCGTTATAACTCCTACCGTAAACGGAATCAGTAAAATCCATGGATCAATCACGAACGCTAATATGACGGAAATGACAATAAAGGATTGATTGGTTTGCACAAGCGGTTTTGGAATCGTCATCGTCCTCTCCTCCTTAACCCTATTATACATAGTGTTTTACTTGGATTAAAGAGAAAAGGGTAGTAAACCAAACTTTTGGACGCTTACCTATCCCCATCCTCAGATTGTTTCTGCATTAACTCACGAATACGAGGTTTTGGATCCCAACAGTTAAACTGATAGTGTGATTTCGTTTCATAACCGAGACGCTTACATTTGGTTAAAATCCTACCATCCTTTTTGGTAGCTAAAAAATGAACACAAGTTGCGCAGCAATGATAGTTCTTCAAGCTTCTCCCTGCCTTTAATCGGTATTTTCACTTTTCTTATGAAATATGTCTAAGTAATCCCACATACTTTCTAAATGATCAAGTTTTTGAGTAATATCAACTTGCTTGCTATTCCCAATCTGAGTAATAATTGCATTCATTAAGCTCAACGGTGCCACAAATGAATCAATTAACGATGGCATGCGACTGGAGGCGGTCAGTGGAACATCCGCTAATGGAACCAATGGTGATAATAGATTATCCGTTATAGCAATGGTAGTGGCTCCCCTTTCCCGTGCAAACGAAAACATTTTAATTGTTGATTGTGTGTAACGTGGGAAACTAATCCCTAGCACGACATCATCTTCATTTAAATTATAAAACTTCTCAGAGATTAACTCAGAAGATGAGATGAATTCCACATTGTCCAACAGAATTCGCAAGTAATAGTCAAGAAACATGCCAAGGGAAACAGCACTGCGACTGGCAACAATATAAATTTTCTCTGCATTTAATAATAAATCAACAGTCCGATGAAAGGCCGTCATATCTAGATTTTCCATTGTGGAACGGATATTGGATATGTCATCCTGAAAGATGTTAAAGACCCATTTTTCCTGATCATCATAAACCTCAGAGCTCATTTTTAGCCTTTCCGTGGCAGTGAGCTGCTTACGAAGGGAATCCTGCATGGCTTGTTGAAGCTCTGGAAATCCCGAGAATCCTAAAAAGGTAGCAAAACGTACAACGGTAGCCTCACTCACCGAAGTAATCTGGGCAAGTTTACCAACTGTTAGGAAAGGTACATTATTCGGATTTTGAAGAATATATTCGCCAATTTTTTTCTGTGCTCTGCTCATATCTGGGATTTTTTCTGCTATTAATTGATAAACATTGCCCATTCAATCTTACCCCCTAATTTTTTTCAGCGCTTTCTCGTGTATTTCGACTGTTTTAGCGATATCCTCTTCGGTATGAGCCGTTGACATCGAATAGCGGTTTAATGGTTTTGTATAAATACCCTGAAGAAGAAGTTCGTGATCAATGACCTTCCGCAATGACATATTGGCCTTTTGCAAATCGCGATAGTTCTTGACGGTTTCTTTCGTTAGCACAATGTTGAAAATACTCCCCATACCAATGGTTTGCATGTCAACACCCTGTCGTTGATACACTTCCTCTAGTTTCTGACGTAGTAATTTAGTGCGGTCGCATAGTTTCTGCATCTGGTTGCTCTCTTCTAATGCCTGAATGGTTGCTAGCCCTGCAGCCAATACAGTTGGGTGTCCGTTATACGTTCCACTATGAAAGAGAATTTCCTTTTTCCCGGCTGAATGCTCACCTGCACTCAGAATATCGCGACCTCCATTTGGAGCGCTAATCATCATGATATCCTTACGACCGCCAACAGCACCAACCGGAAATCCCCCACCTAACACTTTCCCTAATGCAGTTAAGTCTGGTTTCACCCCGAAAATTTCTTGGCAACCACCAAGTGAAGTCCTAAAACCGGTTTTCACCTCATCAAAAATAAGTAGGATGCCAAGCTCGTTGGTAAGTTTCCGTAATCCTATTATAAATTCTTCATCCGCTGGAATAAATCCTCCCTGAACAGGTTCTAAGATAATAGCTGCCAACTCATCAGCTTGCTTACGCAAAATACGCTCTGTCGCATCCATATTATTAAATGGTAGAATAATTGTATGCTCAACCTCATGACTTGATATACCCGTAGATTCTGGAACAGCTACTGGTTCATCCTCTGTTCCTGATTTTTCAATATCTGGATTGACACTTAATAAAAATTGATTTGACCCACCATGATAGTGGCCTTCAAATTTGGCAATTTTATCTTTTTCTGTATATGCCATCGCCGTTCGTACAGCTAATAGCGTGGCTTCTAAACCTGAATTTGTATATCTTACCATATCAATACCTGGATAAAGTTCAATTAATTTTTCAGCCATTTTCACTTCTAAATCATGTGGAGTGCCAAATATGGTCGTCCCCTGATTGGCCAATTGATCATAAACCGCCTTCATCACCGGCTCATTACCATGTCCGTGAATAAGTGCGCCATAGCATAGAAGATAGTCGATATATTCATTTCCATCGACATCAAATAGTTTGCTTCCCTTCCCTTTCTCCATCATGATTGGATGAGGCTCGAAATATTTGATATTTGCTGTCACCCCACCCGGCATAACCTCACATGCCCTTTCATACAATTCCCTAGACTTACGATTTGGGTCTGAAAGTAAGGAAGCTTCTTCACTTAACAATTTTAAAATCTCCTTTACAAATGAAATTTTTATTTCCTTTGTCTGCATTATATGAAATATTAATTACATTATCTACCCTTTTATGAAATTTTTTATTCAAAACACAAAAAAAGACCATCACCTATTCGATGACGGTCTTCTTATAACCACATAGTCACTAGCTGAATTACAGCAGGTCCTAACAAAACGATAAATAAGGTCGGAAAAATAAATAGCACCATTGGAATCAGCATCTTAACTGGTGCTTTCATCGCTTGTTCTTTAACCTTTTGACGCTGCTGTTCACGAATTCGTTGTGTCTGTGCCTGAAGTACTTTAGACAGGCCAATTCCTAATTGGTCTGCTTGAACAATAGCACTTACCACGCTTTTAAGAAAATCAGATGCTACTCGGTTTCGCAAATCTGTGAGCGCATTTTTACGCGACTTTCCTAATTTCATATCCTCTAAAGCATATAAAAACTCTTTTGATAACGGACCATCCATTTGCTTACAAACACGTCTTAAAGCACTGTCCAGTCCCATTCCCGCTTCAATGGAAATGGTCACCATGTCAAAGAAGTCAGGCATTGCTTTTTCCATCTCTAACACACGCTGTTTTTTCTTAGCTACGATATAGTAATTGGCATAAAAGTTGATAAAAAGGACAGAAAAAATCCCCAAGAAAATGATCTTTCCCATACTCTGTCCCGTTGGTAAAAACATGACAAATAAAAATAAAATAAAGGCCATACTAATAACCATTCTTAGGACGATAAAATTAATTCCGGTTAATCCAAAAGGGTTTCCTGCATCTCTTAATTTGTTCTCCATTTCCTGTAGCTTTTGCTTAGGTGTTCGTTTTAGAATAAATACCTGAAATTTTTCTACAATAGGTAAAATCATTCGTTCCTTAAAGGATAGGTTTTCCTCGTCATGACCTTCTCCATTGTCTTTCTTCGCACCTATAAACGGAGACACTCTTCTTTCAATTTGAAGTTTATTATAATTTAGACTAACTTGAACGGTAGCCAACATAACGGTAAAAAAAGCAAAGGCGACTATCCATAACATGAGCACCATCATCAACTACACCTCAATCCTCACAATCTTTTGAATGACCATCCACCCGATGAAACCCGATACAGCTCCAAGACCAAGTAGGACGAGTCCTAGGGGATGCTGTAGCATTGGTGAAAAATAAGTCGGACTGATGACATTTAATAAAACGCCTAACGCAACAGGTAACAATGAAATAATAATCGCTGACATTTTCCCTTGTGAGGTTAATGCTTTGAGCTCATCCTTCATTCGAACGCGATCATTAATCGTATCTTCAATGGTTTCAAAAAGTTTAGCTAAATTCCCACCCGTTGACCTTTGAATTAACACAGCAGTCACCACAAGCTTTAAATCATTGTTTGGTAAGCGTTCTAGTAAATTATGAAAGGCCTGTTCCATGGAAATACCTAAATTGATTTCACGAATCGTTTTTTCAAATTCTGGACCTAATGGATCGGCCACCTCTTTTGCCACCATCTGCATGGCCTGCATAAAACTAAAGCCCGATTTCATCGCGGTTCCAATTGTACCTAATGCTTGTGGGAGCTGGTCTGAACAGGCTTGAATTCTCTTTTTCCGTTTTGAGTTTAAATAAAATACAGGCCCCATCCATCCCGCAATGGGTAACAAAGCTGTTATAAACAGATTGAAATCAAGTGTAAGAGCCGCCATGATCGAAAAGATAACAGCCAATAGTCGAATTGCAACAAACTCCTCAGCTTTCAAGGGAATCCCAGCTGACTCTAGAGCCTGCTCCCATTTCTCCGCTTGACTTTTCCCTTGAAAGGCTTTCGAGAATGTCTGGAACGTTGATTTCAATATCGAACCTTTTTTCTTCCCTTCACCTTTCTGATCTTTTAGCTTGTGATGGTCCTCGCTCGTATCGTTAAATATTTTCTCCAGTCTTGATTCAACGATATATTGATTACGCTTGACTGTGATCCCAATCATCCCGATGATTAAGGTACTTAAAAGAAAGAGCAAAATAAATATCATTATGACCATTCCTCCTCGAACCAATGGCTCGGTACGTCAATTCCGTAATCGATTAATTTATCCGCACAGTTAGGCCGAATCCCTGTTGACACAAACTTACCAACGATTTTGCCATCGGGAGATGTATCCGTTTGTTTAAACACAAACAAATCCTGCAGGGTAATCGTATCTCCTTCCATGCCTGTGATTTCAGAGATGTGAGTAATTTTACGACTTCCATCCTTCAATCTTGTTTGTTGAATAATAATGTCAATGGCCCCTGATACTTGCTCACGAATAGCTCTTACTGGAAGATCCATTCCCGCCATTAACACCATCGTTTCAAGTCTTGAAAGCATATCTCTTGGGGAGTTCGCATGACCTGTCGCAAGGGAGCCATCATGTCCAGTATTCATGGCTTGTAGCATGTCTAATGCCTCTGCACTTCTGACCTCACCAATAACAATTCGATCGGGTCGCATACGCAAGGAGTTTCGTACTAAATCACGAATGGTAATCGCTCCAGTCCCTTCAATGTTTGGTGGTCTTGTTTCTAACGAAATAACATGATCCTGCGATAGCTGTAATTCTGCCGCATCCTCAATCGTCACAATGCGCTCATCATGAGGAATAAAGGAAGATAATACATTAAGGAGGGTCGTTTTACCTGATCCAGTTCCCCCACTAATAAATACGTTCATCCTTGCCTTTACACAAGCATCTAGAAATTGAGCCATATTTTCATTGAGTGTTCCGAAGTTGATGAGATTCTCAATTTGTAAACGACTTTGTGGGAATTTACGAATCGTAATGGTTGGTCCGTTTAACGCAAGTGGCGGAATGATCGCATTCACACGAGAGCCATCAGGCAGTCGTGCGTCTACCATCGGACTACTTTCATCGATTCGTCTTCCAAGTGGTGAAACTATTTTTTCAATCACCTGTAGAACATGATCGTGATCACGAAAATAGGCTTGGGTTTTGATTAACTTCCCGCTATTCTCCACGTAGATATCATGCGGTCCATTCACCATTATTTCTGATACATTTGGATCGTTCAAAAATGGTGTAATGGGTCCATAGCCAATTAATTCATTTGAGATATCCTCAATGAATGACTTTTTCATTTCAAAGGAGAGACGTTCCCCTTCTTGATTGAGAAAGCTCATCGCTTCTTTATTTAAAAATTCCTTCTGTTTGTCATCATCGATTTCATCAAACTTTCGTAATTCTGAAATCAGATGAGTACGGAGCAAAGTTTTCAACTCGTGTTCTGGTGAGCGTCCCCCTTCTTTTCCTATAGAGACACCTGAACTCTTTGATGCAGAAGAACTAGCTGCTTGACCTTCACTCTTATCATTCAGCCTTTTTAACAACGACATTTGGCATCTCCTCTTTCCCTAAACTACCTTCTACGCAGAAGAGAAAAACGTTTTTTCGTTTTTCTTTGGTTCGAATCTGGTTTGGAATCTAATTGTTTGACGAGCTTTTGCATGGATTTGGCTACTTGTGTTTTTGGTGAACGAATCACAAACGGAACTCCAAGGTTAATGGAGCTAATCACGGTCTTATAATCACTTGGAATCGAAACCTCTAGCTTACGTCCAAGGATATTTTCAACAGTGTTTTTGTTCATGCCTTCCATTTCGGTATCTCGGTTCAAAACAATTTTTATTTTGTCATTCAGCTCTAGTAAATCAAATGTATCAATTGCTAGCTTCCCGTTTTTTAATGCTGGAAGATCTAAGGATGTAATGAGAAGGATATCCTCTGAATTTTCAATGGCAACAAGGCTTGTTTCAACAAAGGATGGAGGCGTGTCGACGATGATCACATCAAATTCTTTCTTTAATTGAGAAAGAACATTGGATACGTGTTCCCCTGTGATCAACTCTGCAAATTCAGGAGAGGATGGAGCAGCTAATACGGATACTTTTGTATGAGGGTCATAGGTTACATATGGGATGACTTTCCCATCCCCATTTTCATAAGATTCCTTAAGCCACTCATAAATGGTTTGCTTAGGCTGTAGATCCAACAGTAAAGGAACATCTCCGAATTGCAAATCCAAATCCACGATAACCACATTAAGCTCCTGATTTGCCAACGCAACAGCCAGATTGACACTGATAGTCGTTTTTCCAATTCCACCCTTTGTACTCGCAACCGTAATCATACGAGCAGGCTTTTGGTCACTTTTCTTTTCTAAATCCTCCATTTTAATTTCAATAATGCTTTCCGCTTTGACAAGTGCCTGCTTCCATTCTTCTTCCTCAAACTCAAGACTGACGATATCTGTAGCTCCCACATACATCGCTTTTTTATAATCAATGTCTTCTACATCTGAAATGAGAATGACCTTGAGGTTTGGCCACTGTAAGGAAATATCTCCACATAAATCATAAAGGTCATAGGTGGTGCTAGAAGTTATAAATAAAACGCCATAGTCATCCTCTGTCACAAACGATTTCAGCTGTTCCAAATTGTGAAAGATCTTTGCGAATTTGCGATTGTAATATAGTAGTTTTTTGATACTTTCAGCCGTAGAATGGTTCCCGGAAATTATAAAATAATTCATCATTTCGGAATCACTCCTTTATTTAGCTTATCCATGGTCACATGGATATGGGGAGAGTCCTCTTTATCCTCTTGATCACGTAGCATTAACGTATAGTAACCCTGATCAGTAGCATAGGCTAATGCTGCTCCCTCTTGGGGAAGCACTTCTAACGTAATCAATTGATAAGAGACATTAGTCTCAGTTTCCCCCTCTTCCTGATTGACGGGAGCTTGTTTGCCAACAGCCAATACCCTTAGTTTTTGCAAAAGAATTTGAGCATTTGGCTCCTGCCCTTTAGGTGCGGGGACAACTGCAACAACATCTACAAAATCACCTTTTTGTACATGCCCACTTACACTTTGTAATTCATTTACTGGTATGGAAATGGCTCTTTTGCCTTTTTCAATAGTAAAGCCTGTTTCCTCTTTCTCTATACTTTCTAATTCTTCTTTCATATTATTTTCTGTTTCATTTTCTGTTTTACTTTCAGTAGATCCACTTGTTTCTGATTGTTCCTCATTTTCCGTTGTAATTTCGTTTGGATTTGTAGCTGGTGTTGTCGACGGTTGATTTAGCACAACATATAGCAAAGTCGATAAAACCAATCCTAATATAATCGAAATCATCCACATCTTCTTAAGGCTTTTCATTTATCATCACCATCTTCTATTGAATTAGTTTTAAACCATATGAGCCGTAATTGTATTGGTCCGGGTCACTGCCGCCATTATGAGTGGTTTGAATAAAACGGCCAAGCACAACAGAATCATCATTTGGTGCTGTTCCTTCTAAAAAGAAAGAAGCAAATCCAACAATTTCAATCTCTTTAATTTTGGTTTCGTCAACATTCACTGGCTTATACACCATTACTAAGACCACACGTTGACAGCTTGGGCTAAAATTGTCAAAGGTGGCATCAGGACAAAGGGAAATCCGGTAATCAACCGCTTCCTTTGTGGCTCCACTCATTTTCCCTGGTTCGGTTGATAACATTTGTCCAACATGCAATGTCTTGTCAAAGCCATTGATAAAATCATCCCGATAGTTTCTGGCTCCAGAGCCCGTTAGCTCAATGGCACCAAAGTTACCGACAACAGGGTCCCCTACTTTTAGCTCAATTAAATCGCCCTGTGTCATGTCTGTGTTGTTTTGAACACCTAGGGGAATCGCACCTTTTGCTGAGGTGATGGGTGCAAGCTGAACGACAGCACTTGCTGTTACAATCGGGTCATCAAACCCTAACGCATTTCCAAAGGTTAAGTTGACCTTTTTCTCCCCGTTCACTCTGATTCCTTTATGGTCCGATAAAAACTCGACAGACAAACTGGTTGCCCCGCCATTTTGTGTCGCTACCCATTTAGCAGATTGACTTGCAGTTTCCGGGAAGGTGGGTAGGTCCTGTGCACCGGCTAAAGCTGCTGCGTCTACTGTTTTTTGCAATTGATTTCTAGCTAAATAAATACTCCCACCATCTAACACGAGGGCTGTTAATGCTAAAAACCCACTCATAGCCAATGCCACTAACACCATTACGGCACCATCTTCACGTTTCCATATTTTTTTCATGTCACTCCACCCTCATGACAGTTTCACCTGTTACCGTAAATGGATTTGGCATAATTTGATCGAGAAAAGGTGTGAACAATTCCACTGGATAAGATGTGGTTACAGTGACATAGGTGCCTCTTGTTCGATTTGTTTCAGGTGAAATGTGTACAATTAATTCTTCAGAATTCAGACCGCTTGCAGCTTGGTAGGCATAATCAATAATATCGGTATTGGTAGCTCCCACACTTGCTACTCGGGCAGATTCACGACTGGTATGCTCTAATGTTAAATAAGCGTGAAAAATACGACCAAAATCAATCATTCCAAATATTAACAACAAAAGGATGGGCAAGGTTAAAGCTAACTCAACGGCTGCTTGTCCCCTTTCAGACTTCATCATAACCATGTCGCTCCTAATCCCATGTAAATGAAGGTACCAAACACGATAGCAATGCCATATGGAAAGGCATGATGTAGATCATCCTTTTGTAAACCTTCCAATGTTTTCAATTTAGTCGCAAATAAAATTCGTTGGAACGATTGAAATAACTCTTTACGTTTAAGTAATAACACAACCGCAATAATTCCACCTATAAGAGCCGTATATATAAAAGCGTAGAATACAAATTGCATGCCTTGCAATGCACCTATAGCCGCCATGAGCTTGACATCTCCCGCTCCCATTCCACCTAACATAAAAGGAATGAGCAAAAGACCAAGTCCTACGAAAAAGCCGCTGGCACTAAAGAGCAATCCGTCAAAACCTGACATGATAAAATGATAAATAAAAGCAAAAAATATTGTTGGTAATGTTACGATGTTAAGAATTTTTCGGTCTTTAATATCGGTGATTAAAGATATCACTAACACGATGGTTAGAATGATTTGGATCAATTTTGCTCACTCCTTTTTTGCAAAAAAATAACCCCACTTCTCAAAATGTATTTAAGATAAGCGGGGTTTGTTTAGATTTTACTATTTATGAACCTGAGGTTGTTGTTGTTGGCTCTGCACCGTCACCAGGAGTACGGAACTTATTAACGACATCTTCAAACTTTTTAACAATTTCGTCGCCAACAGTAACCATGATTCCTACAGCTGCTAGTGCTATCAGACCAAGAATTAGACCGTATTCAGTCATACCTTGTCCTTTTTCTTCTTTAACTAATTTTTGAATTAGATTTTTCATTGTGTATACCCCCATTAAATTATATGAAATTTTTTACACCGGCTGGCTGTTTCCCGATTGGAGGTTAAGTTTATAATATAATATGAATAATAAGTTCGTATGAAATCCGTTCGTTCATCAGCCAATTTGCAAATTGTTTTCCCTTGCAAGACTTATAATAGCACGCGGGATACTTAAAAGCATTATAATAATAGTGGTAAGTCTGGAAAGTAGGTTAGTTTATGGAGATAATTAGAAAAAATATCAAATACGAAGTACCCATAGACCTTAAATTCTACAACACCTTCTGGAAACGGTTTAAAGGACTCATGTTCAAGGTAAAGCCCCTTAAACAGGAAGGCATCATCATCCTTCCCTGCAACTCTATTCATATGTTTTTTATGTTTTTTTCCATTGACGTGATATTTATTAATGACGAGCAAAGAGTTCTCAAAACCGTTAATCATCTAAAGCCTTGGCGTGTAGTGACGCCTGTTCGAGGTGCTGTTGCGGCTATAGAACTTCCTAAAGGTACCATTCAAAAATACGACATTCAACCAAATGACGAAATCCACTACTAATAGAACATAAGACAGCCCTGCTTGCACATACAACATATTAAAGGTCTAAAATGTGGAGGTGTTGTATGTGCTCAAAGCTCTAGATTGGAAATTGATTTCATTTTTAACCCTAGCATTAATCCACGAGTACTGTTTTACTTATCGAATTCCGCAAATTTATTATTGGGAACTCACCCAAGAGAATAATGAGGAAAATTAATGCCTCAAAATAGCGCTTGGAGGTTCATTCGCTCCAACACATAAATCCCCTACCTCACCATATTTTACTCCACGGATAATGTAACTCAAATCACATAAAATACGGATAGTAAGGGAGGAATGAGTGATGGGCGTAAAGAAAAAGAACCAGATTGAAACCAATGCTCCAAAAAATAAGGAGTTGTCTGTACAAACATCCGATGTGGAAAACGACTATCAAGAGACATTCCCAGGAGATTCTGTTGAGGAGCATAAACGAATCGAATCAGCCAATAAACAACTAGGTGCAGATGAGATTAAGCAGCAATTTAACAATTTATAATAAAAAGAAGGATTCTATTTGGGAAAATTTCTTTCACCCATTATAGAATCCTTTTTGACCTCAACTACCCTGAATATCGTTTGGAGGGTATAAGTACATTAAACGTTGTACCTTTTCCTAACTCACTTTCAACATAAACTCTCCCGTTATGATTCTCAACAATTTTGAAGCTAATCATTAACCCGAGACCGTTGCCCTTTTCCTTTGTAGTATAAAAAGGCTCTCCGATTCTTTTCAATTTTTCTTCTGGAATCCCAACGCCCGTATCCGTAATTGAAACATGAATATATTTCTGATTGCTGTAGTCTAATGAAATGGTTAAATCCCCACCATTAGGCATGGCTTCGATTGCGTTTTTGACAAAGTTGAGAAAAACCTGCTTGATGCGATTTTCATCTACAATAGCTTTCATAACCTCTTCTTCTGAACGAAGATGAACGGCAACACCTTGTTTACGTGCATCATAATCGAGTAAGGATAAAACGTTGTTCATTACAGACACAATATCTTTTACTTCCATCGTTAAATCCTTTGGTTTTGCCAGAACCATGAAATCCTCTACAATATCATCTACACGATCAATTTCATCCAATATAATTTCGAGATACTCCTTCCGTTCTTCATCCTCTTCATCCATGGTTAGAAACTCAGTGTAGCCCTTCATGGAGGTCAATGGATTACGGATTTCATGAGCAACCCCTGCAGCTAACTGTCCGACTGCTGCTAATTTGTCTTGTCGATGCATGTATTCCTCGGTTCGTTTTTTATCGGTTATATCCGTACGTATTGCTACGTATTGATATGGCTTACCATTATCGTTCAAAAACGGAACAATTGTAGTGTTTACCCAATAATACGAGTCATCCTTAGCCTTGTTGCGGATTTCCTCTTTCCATACGTTCCCAGTTCCGATGGTTCGCCATAACTCTTTAAAAAATTCTTTGGAATGATAGCCGGAATTTAATATACGATGATCCTGTCCCATTAATTCATCCCGACTATATTTCGAGATTTCACAAAATTTGTCGTTCACATAAGTGATGCGACCTCTTTGATCAGTCATTGCCACGATAGAAGATTGATCCAAAGCAAATTTAAAGTCACTAACCTCTTTTAACGAATTCTTCAGATTATCCTCAGCTAATTTGCGATTGGTTATATCCGTACGTATTGAAACATACTGGTACGGCTTCCCCTTTTTATTCATAAATGGAACAATGGTGGTGTTGACCCAATAAATCGAACCATCCTTTGCACGGTTACGTATTTCACCCTTCCATACATGTCCAGTCCCAATCGTTCTCCATAAGTCCTTAAAAAACTCCCTCGAGTGAAAGCCGGAGTTCAAAATTCGATGATTTTTCCCAATTAATTCTTCTTCATTGTACTTGGAAATTTCAACAAATTTGTCGTTCACATAGGTGATCGTTCCACGTGGGTCGGTAATGGCCACAATGGAAGAGGCATCAAGTGCTGATGTAATATCCTCTAGATTGGAATTACTTGTTTCCAAACGTTTCCCAACTAGTGTGCTCGTAATAACTAATCCCACTAAAATTAACATAGATATAAAAATAGCAAGGTAAAATAGGAAAGAGTCTTGTCCAGTTGAACCTTGAACCCCATTATTACTGCCATCATAGAAGCTAGAGGCCTTGGTAAATAGAAAATAGCCCTCCACAATTGCAGCCGTAATAATTAAAGTACTTAGGGGCCGTAGCCAGCCTTGACTGGAATAGGAAAAGTTTTTCGAAAACAGAATCCAAAAAGACAAAAAGAATGCAAAATAAATTACGCCCAACGCAATCAGTAAGAGAAATGGATTGTATGACGGATTATAGTTTAAGGAAAAGACACCCAATACATGAAAACAAAAGACAGCCATAGTCATAAAGAAACTACTGACATACAAGCTGTACACTTTTAGGGCTTTACCTATTATATGATAAAAAGCTATTCCAATAAATGATACGCCAATAGCTATCGATAGAATCTCAAGTGGAAGATTGTATTCTCGCAACGAATCCGTATTTAACGATAGCATCATTAGAAAATTTATGACCCAAATCCCAATTCCCATTGAAGTGATGGCACCTAAAAAGAGAAACATTTTATTCCGTTCAGAGCCTTTAATTAACAAAAAAAGGTCGAGTGCTGTATAGGTGGCCATAAACGTCAATACAATGGCTAAAAACAATAGAAGCGGATTTGACGACAATGATAGAAACTCCATGCCAAACTTCCTTTCGATTCTAAACACTTATATTTTATTGTAAAGTAAAGCATCTAGATAGAAAAGAAAAAATTTATATCCTTCATACATCGATTGGAAACTGAACTGTCATTGTCGTTCCTTTCCCCACTTCACTTTCAATCTGAATGTTTCCACCCATCCGTTTCACAATTTCAAAGCTTACACTAAGACCTAAGCCTGTCCCTTTTTTCTTTGTAGTAAAATAAGGTGTGCCAATTTTTTTCAAATCCTCTTTGGATATCCCTTTTCCTTCATCTTTTATGGTTACCTCTACAAACTGTTCCTTTTCTTCAGCCCAAACTCGTAGTTCCCCTCCATTTTCCATAGATTCTACAGCATTTTTAAATACGTTTAGAAGGACCTGCTGAACCTCGTATTTAAATCCAGATATTTGTAAGTCATCCTTGATCGAAGTGATGACATGTACCTTGGTTTTGATTGCATAGGTGGCCATAATACTTGCTAAGTCTTTCAGTAGATTGGATAAATCAATGACTTCATATTTTCTCGAATTCGGTTTGGATAACGAAAGGTAGTTTTGTATCATATATTCAGCTCTTACTAATTCTTCAATTGATATTTTTATGTATTCCTTATCCTTATCCTCTATGTATGATTTATCGCGTAAAATTTGTAGAAATCCCTTTACAGTTGTTAATGGGTTCTTTACTTCATGGGTCACTGTTGCTGCAAGCTGACTGACAGCATCCATTTTTTCAATATGCTGGAGTTCGCGCTTCATCCAAATTTGTTTATCCATATTTTCCATCAGCAGCATAACAGAAACGATGGTAAACCAAGTAATGAATGATAACATCATTAATAGCGAGAGCTGATTGGTTTCCTCTAAAATAATCAGTAAATAGAACGCTCGTGTACTCGTAATGATGAAGTAAAAGATCGTTAGGGTAAGAAACTTCTTATAATGGCTAGCATTTCGATAGTAGTTTGTTAGGAAAAAAAGTATGAGGGCTATGACGGTATAATTTCCGAGATACTGCGAAAAGTCAGCTGGTGCGAAAATAAAAGTATGTAATAGCATTATAGCAATCGTTAATATACCTTGTTTGTAAGTTCCATATAAAAAAGCTAGAAGAATTGGTATGAGTCGCAAATCATAAGTAAAATGTTCTGTATAATGGGCTGGAAATGTCAACGTTAAAAATAAGGATATAGTGATGAATAAAAAGAACTTCGAAAAGATTTTTGACGTGCGTGTCGTATCTTCTTCATTAAAAAATAAAAGATAACAAAGAAGTGGAAAAATGATACACAATACATTACTCAGTAAAGATTGAATCGTTAGTCCCATATCCATCTCCCCAAAAGTTGACATTTGTGTTAATTTTACCTTTAATTTACATTGTTGTAAATAAAAATTGAAAAAAGTGACTAATCCTGTTAAAAATAAAGATTAGTCACTTTTCGTCTTAATATAAAGCTTCCAGTTGTTTTTCTACCTCTGGACTTTGTAAATATTCGTCATAGGACATCTCTTTGTCAACAAGCCCATTCGGTGTAATTTCAATGATTCTATTCGCTAACGTTTCTACAAATTGATGGTCATGAGAGGTGAAAAGCATGACACCCTTAAACTTCATTAACCCATTATTAAGTGCAGTAATGGATTCCAGATCCAAGTGGTTGGTTGGCTCATCAAACAATAGGACATTAGACCCACTAAGCATCATTTTGGATAGCATACAGCGAACCTTTTCTCCACCTGATAATACACTTGCCTTTTTCTTAACCTCTTCTCCCGAAAACAACATTCTTCCTAAAAACCCACGTAAGAAGGTTTCCGTCTCATCTTCAGGGGAATACTGGCGCAGCCAATCAACAAGGTTTAAGTCGCTATTTTCAAAGAAGGCAGAGTTATCTTTAGGGAAATAGCTTTGAGATGTCGTCACACCCCACTTATAAGAACCTTCGTCAGGCTCCATTTCACCCATTAAAATTTTCATTAATGTTGTATTTGCTAATTCATTTCTTCCAACTAAGGCAACTTTATCGTCTTTTTTCAAGGTAAAGCTGACATTATCCAACACTTTTTCGCCATCAATCGTCTTGGAAATTCCTTCGACAAACAGGACATCATTCCCAATTTCACGATCAGGCTTAAAGGCAATGTATGGGTATTTTCTGGATGATGGTTTAATATCATCTAACGAAATTTTATCTAACAATTTTTTACGTGATGTTGCTTGTCTTGATTTCGAGGCGTTGGCACTAAAGCGAGCAATGAAGTTCTTGAGCTCTTTAACTTTTTCTTCTTTTTTCTTATTTTCCTCTTCAGCCATTTTTAAAGCTAATTGACTGGATTCATACCAGAAATCATAGTTACCGACATAAAGCTCGATTTTTCCAAAGTCAATATCGGCAATATGAGTACACACTTTATTGAGAAAGTGACGATCATGGGAAACAACAATGACGGTATTTTCAAAGTTGATTAAAAATTCCTCGAGCCATTGAATGGCCTTGATGTCTAAGTGGTTGGTCGGCTCATCTAGTAGTAGGATGTCTGGCTGACCAAATAATGCTTGTGCTAGCAATACCTTCACTTTATCCCCACCAGATAAATCCGCCATTTTGAGATTATGCAAGGATTCATCAATGCCTAGTCCTGTTAACAGCTTGGAGGCATCGGACTCTGCTTCCCAACCGTTTAACTCGGCAAATTCACTTTCTAATTCAGCTGCACGAATTCCATCCTCATCTGAGAAGTCAGGCTTCATATAGATTTCATTTTTCTCATGCATGATTTTAAATAAACGTTCATGGCCCATCATGACAACCTGTAAGACTTCCTCTTCTTCATACTTAAAGTGATCCTGCTTTAACACAGCTAGTCTCTGTCCAGGTGTAATGTGCACATCACCGGATTGGGACTCAATTTCACCTGATAATATTTTTAAAAAGGTTGACTTTCCCGCACCATTTGCACCGATTAATCCGTAACAATTTCCTGGGGTGAATTTAATATTCACGTCTTCAAACAGCTTACGATCCCCATATCGCAAACTGACATCTTGTACTGTAAGCATATTTATGTCCTCCATTAATTCAAATACTCGGATAACCTTCAGAAAGTATAACATTTTTAGGGTACATAAAGATAGTTTTTGAACAATAAAAAGCTAATGAGCCTAGTCATTAGCTTTTTGTAAAAATTAATCTCTTTTCCCTTTTCCGCCCCAATTTCGTTTATTGCGTTGGTCCTTATTGCGGCGGTCACGTCTGTCTCTTGGTTTCCGATCCTTGTATTTACGGTCTTTATATTTACGGTCGTTGGATCGTCTGCGATTCCCATCATTTTTCGGCTTTTTCGAACGGAGTGGAGCAACCGATGTCAGTTGAACTGGAGTGCGGTCTGGCTCCTTCGTTAATAATTTAATGGCAGCCGACACTAAGGTGACCGAATCAATGTCATCTAACAGGTTTTCCGCCATCGATTTAAATTCACTAATATTGTCATTCTCTGCTGTTTGTCTTAACTGATCAATTGCCGATTGCTTGTTTCCTTCAATAACATCACTGTAAGTTGGAATGGATTGGCGCTCAATCCTAGTTTTCGTAACCTTCTCAATAATGCGTAAATGTCCCATTTCACGTGGTGTTACGAGTGTAACAGACAAGCCCTTCTTCCCAGCACGTCCTGTACGACCAATTCGGTGGACATAGCTTTCAGGATCCTGTGGAATATCAAAGTTGTATACATGGGTTACACCTGAAATATCTAAACCACGTGCTGCCACATCTGTTGCTACCATGATATCGATGGTTTGCTCCTTAAATAAGCGAATGACATGGTCACGCTTAGATTGAGACAAATCCCCATGAATTCCCTCTGCGGAATAGCCTCTCTTCTTTAACCCTTCTGTTAGCTCATCCACACGCTTCTTCGTACGACCAAACACAATTGCTAATTCTGGAGACTGAATATCTAAGAGACGACTTAGAACATCGAACTTTTGCTTTTCTGGAACATCGATATATTGTTGGTCGATATTTTTAACTGTCATTTCTTTTGTTTTCGTGCGAATCATTTCTGGATTGTTCATAAAACGTTGTGCCAATGCCTCAATTTTATTCGGCATGGTAGCTGAGAATAGCATAGTGTGATGCTCTGAAGTAACAGCAGCTAAAATCTCTTCAATTTCCTCAATAAAGCCCATATTAAGCATTTCATCCGCTTCGTCTAGAACGACGGTATGAATTTTATCTAAGCGAATGGTTCTTCTCTTCATATGGTCTAACAAACGACCAGGTGTTGCCGAAATGATTTGTGGTCGTTTCTTCAATGCCTTTATTTGGCGACCAATGTCCTGTCCACCATAGATAGGTAGTGTAAATATGCCTTTTTTTGTACCAATACGGTTAAGCTCTTCAGCTACTTGCACAGCGAGTTCACGAGTTGGGGCTAAAATGATACCTTGGATATTACCACTCGTTGTATCTACTTTTTCCACAAGCGGAATTCCGAAAGCAGTGGTTTTCCCTGTTCCTGTCTGTGCTTGTCCAATTAGATCTTTGCCAGATAAACCTACTGGAATCGCTTTTTCTTGAATAGGAGTTGCTTCTTCAAATCCCATTGCAGAAATAGCTTGTAGCGTGTCCTCACTTATGTTAAAGTCTTTAAATTTCTTCAAATTATTTCAATCCTTTCTTGTGTTGCCTTTTCGTATATATGATTTTAGGTGCCGTATACTTGTCATCATTTATTTTACCTATAGTATGTTACCTTATGACTGAATTTACCCTTCCTAGTGTATTAAGTTACGGTCTCTTTACGAATAGGTATGTTCAAAACATTTTCACGTTACTGCCATACTTTAGCAATTTTAAAGGAAATAGGATAAAAAATCTAGTTATAAGACCAATTTTGTCCAAAAGACTGATTTTTATAGAACATTTCGTTAAACGTAACAAAGAAAAGATAGCCAATTAAATAGCTATCTTTCCCCTTTTAAATCCTTGCTTGTGATTGTAGTTGTTTGTACTTATTTTGTAGCTCGTTAAGATCCACTTCAGCGGACATGCTGTATAAAAGCCCATCAAAGTAGTTTTGAATGGTGTCCTTCATTAGGTCTTTTCCATATTCAAACGTTTGGTCCCATTGCGCTAGATAATCCTGTTTCATTCGGTCTCGTTGCTCCTCAAGCTGCTCTTTAACCATTGGTTTTAAAATGCTCTGAATGGTCTCTTTTACGTCTTCTTTTTCATTTCGTTCAAAGAAGCTTTTCGTATTTTTGAACTGGGCTAACGCGTCTTTGAAATGATCCATGTCAATTTGATTTAATTTCAGCTCTACCTGGGGCGATTCATAATTATATTCCAGGTGATCTGGGAAAGTCAGTTCATACGCTTGGAACAATGAATTGTCTTGCACTTCCTCGACAATCTTGTTCAATTGTTTTTGCATAAATGTTTCCAGCCGCAGCCCTGTAGCTTGAAGCTCTTGAATCAAATCATTTTGCATGTATTGTAGAAGTTGTCGAATGGCTGTTGCTAATTCCTGTTTACCTTTCTTTCCATTTGACTGAATGGTAGCCGGATTAATCGATTCCTTAATTAAATCTGCAAAACGCAAAAAGACCCGTTGATGAATATAATACGTCAGTTCCTCTAATTCCTGAGTAATGGATTGCTGATAGCGCTCGGATGTGACACCCTCTACAGTATCTATGGCTTGTTTTTGGTCCTCTTCATAGGTACGTTTTTTCTGCGCTTTTTCATTCTCACCCATTGACGCGGTTTTAATATATTCGGAGAGCGTATTTACAGAACGATTAAGATCATGGAGGGCTGATTGAATAAAGATTCCAGTCAACTCATCCTCGATAAAGGTGTAGAAATCACGCTCAAATGCAGGCAACCCAGATTTGGATTCTGTTATATTCTTTTGTTTATCCTCTATAGCCCATTTACTTGAGACAGGATACATTCTAGGATTTCGTATTCCGAATTCCAGCAATCTCTCCGTCACATAGGATTGGACAAGTGTTAATTCTTCATCATCCTTCGCTAAATCGGCTGCATTAATCATGAAAAACATTTTATCTAAGCTAAACACATCTTTCACACGGCCGAGTTGAATTAAAAACTCTCTGTCAGCCCTTGAAAATGCGTGGTTGTAATACGTGACAAATAACAATGCATCAGCACTTTTGATGTATTCGAATGCTACATCAGTATGTCTCGCATTTACAGAGTCGGCTCCAGGGGTATCCACTAGAGTAATTCCTTTTTGAGTGAATGGTGTATCATAAAAAATTTCAATCCATTCCACGTAGCAGGCATATTTTTCATCTGCAATATACGCTGTTGCTTGCTCTAAATCTGTGCTGACTTGATCATTGAGTTGATGTCCCAATTCTGAAAATCCTGCCTGTAATGCCTGTAGGAAGGAAAGGTTTTTAGCCCCGTTGGTTTGGTCTACAAAGTCAGATAACTCAACAGTATCCATCCATTTCACAACATCTTCAACAGTGCTCAAATGTTCAGGTATTCCTACTGTTACATGGAACACGTCATCCAGTAAATCCTTCTCCTTCTTCAGCTGAACCGCTACCGTTCCATGCGGATGATCCACATTTGGCGGACTTATCTTGTTAATGGTTGCGGTCGTAGGATTAGGAGAAACTGGCAATACCTTTTCCCCTAAAAGGGCATTTGCAAAGGAAGATTTACCGGCACTAAAAGCCCCAAATAAAGCAACCGTAAATTGGCGGTTCTCCAAACGTTCTTTTTTGTCCACTAGCTCCTTGGTTAGCGACTGAAAACCACGAATATCCTGGATAACATTTATGGATTTTTCAAGTCGGCTCACAGTATCCTCAACTGAAATAAGGTTTTCTTGTTGATTGGTATCCACTACTTCTTCAGTAGTGTCCTTTTCGTACGATTCATTAGTCTGATTGAGAACCGCTTCACTTTGTTGAATGCTGGATTCTCTTTCCTGAAGAATCCTTTCAACCTTATCTATCAAATCCTTATTTTCCGTGTATTCGCCGAATAGCTTTTCGTTCAACTGTTTCTCTCTAAGTTCAATATCTGATTGAATTTGAGCAAGTTGATCTTTCGCTTTATTGATCTCCTCATAAAGCTCAAGCTCATCCTTCTTTTCCTCCAAAACTTGCTTCGTTTGCTGTTGAATTCGACCACGAATCTGTTCCCAAATATCTAGTAATTGCTGATTCGCAGACTGTTTTAAATCCTGGACAACATCGTTCGTGTAGACAAGTACATAATTACCTGTTACCTCTGCACCTGATTTAATCAGCTTTTTGAGACGTCCCTGCTCATACTGAATGGTAAAGTCCTGAATTTCCTTAAGGAGCTCCTCATCCCCAACACCTTGCTCTTTGGTTACCCTTTGCAATAGGTCACGTATGTGAGAATCTAATTGAACAGAGGCCACTTCCATTAAAGACTTAAAAAAATCCTCTAAACGATTTTCGCGTTCCTGTTCTGTTTTTTTCCTGGCAAACAAAACACCAGCCTTAAAACCAGGCTGCATGGATTCGAGAAAGTGTTTTGCCTTCTCCCGATTCTCATAAGGCATTAAATAAGCATTTTTAAAAATCGAGTCTAGAGACTCCTTAAAGATTCGTTCAACCTTTTGATCGCGATTCTGCATATCCTCTAGTTTTTCCGCCACATCGTTAATGGTTTGATCCCCTGTTGACAGCCTGCTTTCTAAATCAGTTATTTTTTCCTGTAGGTCTTCTAACTGCTCTGATTGTTGGTTGCGATAATATTCAATATGATCTTGAATCAAAGCCTTTGAGGAATGGATTAACGTGTGCTCAATGATATCCTCTTTTTGTTCCATAAAATCATGAAATAAGTCCTTGAGCTCTGAAAACTGGTTGTTCTCAAGCTCTTGTTTGTGTAAAGAAGTATAAAAAACACCCTTAGGCTGCAAATTCCAATTGCTTAAAGCAACATCTACACTCTGCTTAAACTCCTCAAAAGAAAGCTCTTCCTCTTGATGCTTATCGATTTGATTAACAACTAGATAAAAAGGCTTCCCTCGTGACTGAAGCTCCTGCAGAAAGGCGAGATTGACCTCTGACTGTACATGATTGTAATCCATCACATAAAAAAGCGTATCCACGATATGTAAGCTTGATTCCGTGATAATTCTGTCTGCATCATTGGAAGAGTCAATCCCTGGTGTATCCAAAATCGAAACATGCTGAGGGAGAGATGCAATATGTTTGCTAATTTCAATTTCCTTAATCGCATCACCGTCTTTGCATAGTGATTTAATGGTATCGATATCAATAGAGGAAGAATATTCAACCGGCGACTCATACCGATAAAACACGCGCGTATACGGAGCACCAGATTTCACCTGAACTAAATTTGCACTAGTAGGAATCGGACTGGATGGCAGGATGTCTTCACCAACTAAGTGATTGATCATGGTTGATTTACCGGCTGAAAAATGTCCTGAGAATCCGACCACTAATTGTTCGTTCTTATATTTTTTCATTAGATCAAGCATTTTTTCGGCTTGATGTATATCCCCATATTCATTGATCCTGTCATAAAGGGTCGCAAGTTTACTCAATTTTTGATCGACTTTAGTATCTACATATGAATTCATGTTGAAGAAACTCCTTTTATTCTGGCACATTGATACTGCTATTTTACTGAAAATAAAGTTATTTTAACAGACCTTTTTTGAATTATTGTATTCGTGATTTAATCACGGAGGTCGTTATATGCCAAAATTCCATGACTGGTTCTAGCTTCTCTTACCGCTTTTATGATTGCTTTTTCCATGACGGTCGTTGCTAGCATCCCAACTACATTTAATTCGGCTTCCACTTTGTTCGTACTCATTGTGAAGATCGTATCACCATCCACTAATGCATGCGAAGGGCGCATCGTCCGTGCCAGTCCATCATGAGCCATTGAAGATATTTTGCTAGCTTGACCTTTATTCAGCTTGGCATTGGTGACAATCGTTCCAATCGTCGTATTCCCTTTAAAACGATTCGTTTTTTCAGTTTGGTCAGATTGAGACAGAAGTTGTTGTTCTGAGGATAAAAAAGATTGATGTTTTTGATCATAGACGCCCGCAATGATGCCACCTGTTTTCGGATCAATCACATCACCGAAGCAATTAACCGCAACCACTGCTCCGATTTGTAAATCCCCGATTTGAACAGCATATGTCCCTAGACCACCTTTCATAGCAAATTCAGGCCCTAAACACTTTCCTACTGTTGCTCCAGTTCCAGCCCCCACATTGCCGTTTTGTAAAGGCTCATTTTGATATGCCCCTTCACAGGCCTGATAGCCCATTTGATGATCAGGTCTTACAGTAGGATTACCGGGAAACAAATCAAATAATATGGCACCCGAGACGATTGGTACCTTGGCCACTTGAACATCAAATCCGATTTGTTTTTCCTCTAAAAATTGCATAATCCCTCCGCCAACATTTAAGCCATAGGCACTCCCGCCTGACAAAAACACAGCATGAACATCCTCAACTAAATTTTTAGGATCCAATAAATCGGTTTCCCTTGTTCCAGGAGAACCCCCTCGTACATCTACACCACCAACTGCTCCCTCCTCACATATAATCACACTACAGCCTGTAGCCGCTTTCTCATCTTGCGCATGCCCAAGCCGAAAACCATCTATTTGCTGAAAAGGTATTTCCCTCATGATTCTTCACTCTCCTAAAATGAAAAGGACTGCCTCCGTTTTCATGAGAAGCAGTCCTTATAATTAAGATTGGAAAAACTTTTTATTTAGTTCGATGTATTCATTTTCCTCATCAGGAACATCGTCCTCATGGTAAATTGCCTCTACCGGGCAAACTGCTTCGCAGGCACCACAGTCGATGCAAATATCTGGATCAATGTAAAACATATCTTCGCCCTCTTCAATACATTCTACAGGGCAAACTTCAACACATTCAGCCGCTTTTTCATCTTTACATGGTGAAGTAATTATAAATGCCACATTAAGCCCTCCTTTTTTATATGCTCTTCCCTTATTATAATATTAGATGTCCTTGGAAGAAACTCCTTTTTTATGAACTTTTTTTTGGCTAATTTTCTCAATATTTGTACATATATTTATTTCCCTATGTTCATATATTGTACGTGAGACTTTAAAATATAGGGGGTACAGCATGAATATTACTGTAAATTCCGGAGATAATCTTTGGGCATATAGTCAAGTCTTTCAAATCCCATTACAGCTTATCATTGACTCCAATCCAGACATTAACCCGTCTCGGTTAGCCATAGGCCAAAACATACGAATTCCTGGCTTTGTCACGGAAACATATACCGTTCAATCCGGAGATACCTTCTGGCGAATTGCTCAGCAGCAAAACATTCCTATAAGTCATATCTCCTTTATGAATCGACAAATTAATCCTGCCAATTTATTTGTGGGGCAAGAAATCATTTTACCAAGACGTGTTACATGGAGAGTAGTAAACGGAAATCAACCTTACACATATAACGATTTGATTCAAGATATGCGGGTGTTAGCGTATATTTATCCCTTTATCCGCACATTGAATATCGGTCAATCCGTTATGGGAAAATCAATCCCTGAATTTGTCATTGGCCGGGGGGAAAAACAGGTTCACTGGAATGGCTCGTTTCATGCCAATGAATGGATCACAACTCCAGTTATCATGACCTTTATCAATGATTACTTACTAGCATTAACGAATCAGCAACCAATTCGTGGCCTGCAAGTTCAGCCCTATTATCATGAAGTATTACTCTCCGTTGTACCTATGGTCAATCCAGATGGGGTTAATCTCGTTATTGAGGGACCACCCGATGAAGAGCCTTATCGCGAGCAGGTGTTAGATATAAACAATGGAAGGACCAACTTTTCCAATTGGAAGGCCAATATACGTGGAGTTGATTTAAACAATCAATATCCAGCTAGGTGGGAGATTGAAAAGGAACGCAAAGAACAGCAGCCTGCCCCTAGAGATTATCCAGGTGAGGCTCCACTAACCGAGCCTGAGGCGATTGCAATTGCCGAACTAACAGGTAATCGTAATTTTGACCGTGTCCTCGCTTTCCACACGCAAGGAGAAGTCATTTACTGGGGCTTTGAAAATTTAGAGCCACCTGAAGCCGAAACCATTGTGAACGAGTTTGCGCGAGTGAGTGGCTACCAGCCCATCCAAACCGTTGATAGCTATGCAGGCTATAAAGACTGGTTTATTCAGGAATGGCGTAGACCTGGCTACACTGTTGAACTTGGGCAAGGAATCAATCCTCTTCCCTTGAGTCAATTTGAAGAAATTTATCAGGAAACCTTAGGAATTTTTCTAGCTAGCCTGTATTTGTGAACGTTTTATGAAAAAGTATACTTTGGTATAATTTCCGAATATTAAAAATCCCGTTACAATAATGAGTGTTAATACAGTAGATTGGAGGTGAAAAAATTGGGAACAACACTCATTAAGATTTCAGTAGTGTACTTTATGATCGGGGTCAGTATTGGCTACTACATGTCTACATCTCACCAATATAATCTAACAGGTGTCCACGTACACATAAATCTTCTCGGATGGACTGCACTTACTTTAATAGGACTAATTTATGTTTTATTTCCTGAGCTTGAAAAGAAAGCCTTAGCCAAAATCCATTTTTGGCTTCATAACATTGGCTTACCACTCATGATGATCTCTTTATTTGTCATGCTACAAACTGGTAACATGACAAGTACTCCCCTCGTAATTGGAACGGCAGTCGGGGGGACACTTGTATTAATTGGGGTTTTTGTTTTTGCTTTTAATGTGTTGGTGAATTTAAAAAAGAGTGAGGCGTAAAAAAGCCTTGATTTGACTTTTTCTTCTTCGGAATTATGAAGATCATTTCCTCTGTGTTTTGGTGGAGTTTTGTCCTTCATTGGCATTGTGAAGGACATTTCCTCTGCACTTTGAAGCGGTTTTGTCCTTCATTGGCATCATGAAGGACATTTCCTCTGCTTTTTGAAGAGGTTTTGTCCTTCATTGGTGTTGTGAAGGACATTTCCTCTGCTTTTTGATGTGATTTTGTCCTTCATTGCCATCATGAAGGACATTTCCTCTGCTTTTTGATGTGATTTTGTCCTTCATTGCCATCATGAAGGACATTTCCTCTTTGTTTTAAAGTGATTTTGTCCTTCATTGCCATCATGAAGGACATTTCCTCTGCACTTTGAAGCGGTTTTGTCCTTCACTGGCATCATGAAGGACATTTCCTCTCTGTTTCATCTAATTATTTTTCTCTAAAAACTCCAACCTGTTACCAAAAGGATCTGTTGCATAAAATCGATTATACCCTGGCAAACGGTCATCAACCTTAACCTCAATTCCGTTATTCGTCAGTCGCTCGCGTAATGCTTTTAAGTTTTCAATATAAAATGCTGGATGTGCTTTTTGTGCTGGTTGAAAGTTTTGTTCCACACCGATATGTAGCTCGTGATGGCCTGCTTGAAACCAAACTCCACCATTCTTTTTTAACTCCTCAGGCTTCTCAATCTCAGGCATACCAATGATGTTCGCAAAAAATTCACGCGCCTCAGCCTCACAGCCAGCCGGCGCAGCTAATTGAATATGGTCAATCCCCTTTACAGTAAATGACATTTCTCCCACTCCCCTTTTATTATTACCTACACCTCAACTGGAATTTGCTTACCTAAACCAATCCCTTCTAAAGTGAGCTGACAGCTTCTTGCTTTCAACTCCACTCCAGCTTGTCTCGCAACCTTAAGGGCAGATGCAAAATCAGCATCAATCCAGTCGGCGGGCCTGACCACTTGAATATCCTCTCTTTGACAAACAAATAAAACTCCTGTTTGATGAGAACCGGACCTTTGAATCTCGGTTAACTCCATCACATGCTTTTTCCCACGCTTTGTCGGAGCATCGGGAAAATAGCCGATACTCCCCTCCTCCATCGTGACACTCTTAACCTCGAGTAAATATGGCTTTTCTTCACCCTTGAGCAAAAAATCCCATCGTGAGCCTCCATATGTATACTCCTGTTTGACATATAGAAGGTGTTCAAATTCTTGTAGCCGACCCTGCTGCAACACTTGTCGCACGAGTTGATTTGGCAAGGTTGACCGAAGCGAGACCAAAATATCATCATCGGGTTTTTTCACTAATTCTGCCGTCCACTTCGTTTTCCGGTGCGGTGCATCATGATAGGATACATAAAGGGTGTTATTCGGAACAAGTAACTTTTTGAGTCTACCCGGGTCTTGTAGGTGAACTGTAATGATTTCGCTTGTTTCCACTAGCTTACAGGTTAATATAAAGCGATTTTCCCGTTCTAAAAAGATAGCTTGATGTAAAGAAACATCATATGGTAAAAACATTAGACTTCCTTAAAATAATCCTTAAAGAATCCACCTATTTTTCCCGTATTATCAATGATGAAATAAAACTCGTCTGTTTCATTTTTTACATCGTATACTTTACCAGGTGTCAAAGCATTGTTGACAATATACTTATTCGCATTGGCATGAACACACTCAATTTGTTTGATCGTTTCGTTGTTCTCCCACGTTTTATGAATCATCTTAAACCCCCTCTTCTAATCTATAAATACTCGCCTTTATCATAATGATTTTTCGTTTTTTTTGCAATACTTGGTAATTGAGCACGATTTAATTTTGGCAACAACCCTTTAAGCAGAACAGGTAACAGAATCACAATAATTAATAGACGAACAGCTTGAAGTGAGCTCACGATTGAAGGGTCACCGCCTACCATTTGTGCGGTCAAACCCATTTCTACTAAGCCTCCAGGTGCAAAGCTTAAAACAGCTGTAGCCAGATCCATTGATGTAAATTGACTAAACACATAACCAAACAAAAAGGAAACGAAAATGAGTCCAATATTTAATATTAAAAAAACAACACAGTATTTACCGACCTTGATAATATCCTTTAAGGAAATGGTATGACCTAGGTAGGAACCTAACACCATCTGCGCGCCAATGAAGAAATAATTTGGCAGGTGGTACATTGTAAAGCCTGTTGCATTCAGCACCCCAGTTAACAGCATTGGAATGATAACAAAGCTGGCTGGTACTTTATTACTTAGTGCTTTAGCTAACAAGGCAAACGCAACATAAAGAAGAATGGTCGCAATATGTCCATCCTGTTCCGTCGCATATGCACTCGCCCCCTGAATCGTCCCACTATACAGATAATGGGTCGCAACAAATGGAACGATGAAAAGAACAGCTAACAATCGGATCGAATGAAAAATCGTTACATAAACAGTGTTACTATGAAACGATGTACTAAGGGCGATCATGGCTGATAACCCACCTGGTACCGCCCCTAAAATACTTGTAGTCGTATCCAAATTAGATTTTTTCGAAATGAAATAGGCGACCGTCAACCCAATCAAAATCATAAGCGATGTTAGGGCTAAAAAAGGAAAAAAGTAAGGAGCAACATTACCAAACGTATTTGATGTAAACGTACCCCCAATTTGAATACCTAATAATATAAAGCTAATATTTCTTAGCTTTGCTGGCGAACTGGTCTTTTGATGAAAAAGAGATTTATAGATTAATAAAAACGTAATGGGACCTAATATCCAAGGTAGCGGAATATGTAATGCTTGAAACAGTAGCCCGCCACCTAAAGCAAGGATCATGGTATATATGAATGATTTATATTCCGGTTTCATGAGTGAACCTCTTCCCTAAAAATGTCTGTTTTGAGTCACTGAATACTATTATACTTGAAAATTATTAGGATTATTAGTTGCATTTATTGTGACTGGTCATGTGCGGGGAATTTTGAAGCCCTTAGGAGCTGAGAGGACTGGGGTGTTAACTTTATCATCTAGAGCAGTCTTTAGCATTTTCAAAGATTCTTTAGCGAATTTGCACTAATCTTCAGCATTCAGCACTACCCCCAGCCCAGCACCAATCCAACTACATCCAAAACAAAAAAGCCACCCTCAACCCAAGGGCAGCCCTCTCTATTTACTCATCAAACAAATACAACAAATTTCCATACCCTTTTTCTTCCATCTCTTCCTTAGGGATAAAACGCATAGCAGCTGAATTCATGCAATAGCGTAATCCACCCTGATCTATGGGTCCGTCCTCAAATACATGACCCAAGTGGGAGTCAGCATAGGAGCTGCGAATCTCAACCCTTCTCATGCCGTGGGACGTGTCTAACTCTTGTTTGACTTGTTTGTCAAAAATAGGTTTCGTAAAGCTTGGCCAACCACACCCCGCATCATATTTATCCTTAGAGGAGAATAACGGTTCACCAGATACCACATCCACATAAATGCCTTCACCCTCATGGTCCCAATATTCATTCTGAAACGGAACCTCAGTCCCATTTTCTTGGGTGACATGATATTGAATAGGATTCAGTTTTTGTTTCAATTCATCAAGATTTTTCTCATTGCCCCATGTTTTTTCGATAAAACCCTGACGACCTGAACCCTTTTTATACATTTTATAATGAAGTGGATTTTTTTGATAATAATCCTGGTGATAATCCTCCGCAGGATAAAAGGTTGATGCTGGTAATATTTCAGTCACAATTGGTTGATTAAACTTACCACTTTCTTCAAGCTTCTTTTTCGATGCCTCTGCTACCTCTTTTTGATGTTCATTGTGGTAAAAGATAGCCGTTCGATAGGAATCCCCTCGGTCGTTAAATTGTCCACCAGGGTCTGTCGGATCAATTAACCTCCAAAAGATTTCGACCAAGTCTTCATAAGGAAAAATGGATGGATCAAATGTGATTTCAACCGCTTCATAATGTCCAGTTGTATCACTACATACTTCCTCATAGGTTGGATTTTCTTTATGTCCGCCTGTATATCCAGATATGACCTGGTGAATGCCTGGTCGAGTATCAAAGGGTTCGACCATGCACCAAAAACAACCACCTGCAAAGGTAGCCTTCTCAAGACGATTTTCAGCCATATTTATGCCCCCTAATGTTGTTGGTTACCTACATTTTATACTGAAATGATGGCAATCACAAATGTTGGGGTTTGTGGTTAGATAAATATTTTGGGGGTAGAATGGCCTTGTCTGGAAGAGCTCCTTCTCCTTGGTGATTGCTTTCTTTTCCTTTTTTTACTCCTACTAGAACTCTCCTCATCTGTTAGATAGTGTTCTAGCTCTTTGAGGTCACGCTCAATTCTTTCTTTTTCACTGGAGCTTTCTTCATTATGGTGTAATTCATCTTCCTTATCTATTTCCTCTTCACTTTCTTCATGACTCTCTGTATCATCCACATCATCTTCATCACCGTCCTCTGAAGCATTAATCGCTTTTAGCATTTGTAGCATGGCAGGTAAATTTTTCACCATAGGCCCGTATTGTTGAATCATTGGAGCCGCCTGTTGTGCTACATTGATCACCTGCTGAACATTACCAAGGACGTTTGAAGCCTTATCAATGCCTGATGCACCTGCAATGTGACCCGCTTGATGTCCTCCAAATCCAGCTCCCGGTCCAAAGCCAGGTCCAAATCCGGGATTTCCTTTAGGGGTGCGATTAAATAATCGTTGCAATAAACCTCCCACTCCCCTTTGACCACCACCTCCCATTTGCTGCATCATGGACTGTTGCTGAAACATACCTCTAGGTGGTTGTTGTGGCATGCGTGATGGCGGTCCCTGCATCATAAACGGGTTTGGTCTACCTGTGTTTGGTGGCATTTTTCCATTCCTCCCCTTTATCGTGAACTAATGTACTACTCTTACTGTACGATTAGGGGGATGTCTAAGTGTAGGCGGAAACTGGAAATCAGCACATTCTTTATTATATATTTTCTGGAATTTGCCAATCGATAGGCTTCTCACCAATCGATTTCAAGAATTCATTTGCCTGTGAAAATGGTTTGCTACCAAAAAAACCTCGATGGGCTGATAAGGGACTCGGATGCGGAGAAGTAATAATCTTATGCTTTTGTTGATTGAGTTTAGCCATTTTCTGTTTCGCATGATTTCCCCATAAAATAAATACAACGGGTTTTTCCCGCTCATTTAATACTTCAATCACTTTATCGGTAAAATGCTCCCAACCCTTTCCGCGATGAGAGGCTGCTTGATGGGCTCGAACCGTTAAGACCGTGTTCAATAACAAGACACCTTGCTCAGCCCAATTCTTTAAATAACCGTGATTCGGAATCTTACACCCTAAATCATTCTGTAATTCTTTATAGATATTTTTCAAAGATGGAGGAACTTGGACAGTCGGTTTTACTGAAAAACTGAAGCCATGTGCTTGCTCAAGGCCGTGATAAGGATCTTGCCCCAGAATCACTACCTTTGTGTCTTGGTAGGATGTATGATGAAATGCATTATAAATATCCTCCATTTTCGGATATATGGTCTGAGTACCATACTCACTTTTCAAAAACTCTCTTAACTGCAAATAATAGTCCTTCTGAAATTCTTCATTTAAATAATGTTGCCAGTCATTTGTTAAGATTTGTTGCAATACGATCACCCTTATTTTAACTATACCTGTCTTATATTTTACTAGATTAAAATATAAAACAACAAACACTTAAAAAAGTGCCTGTCTCTTATCTACTATTTAGTCTGATGTTACTTCCGCAAATATGATAAACCCTACAAAGCTTGCTAAAATCGTACCAAACAGAACAGTTGTTAACATGTCATCCATCCCCCTAACAAACGATTTTCTTACTTTTAGTATACGAGAAGAAACGGTACAATGGAGGTAGACTGTGTGGCAATTTTATGAAAAATATCTAGTCATGAAAGAAAGGGGATTTGATTCATGGAGACAATCGGTTTTATTGGAACAGGCGTTATGGGGAAAAGTATGGCTCGTAATCTAATGAATGCAGGATATGAGCTTAACATTTTTACGAGAACCCAAGCTAAAGCTAAAGAATTAATAGATGCTGGGGCTACTTGGAAGGAAACAGTGGCAGATTTAACTGCGAGTTCTGATGTGATTATTACCATCGTAGGCTATCCACATGACGTTGAGGAGGTTTATTTCGGTTCTAAAGGCATTTTGGAAAATGCCAAAGCAGGTACATATGTGATTGATATGACGACATCTAAGCCTAGTCTAGCTGTTGATATCTATAACCATGCTCAAGAAAGAAACGTTTATGCACTTGATGCACCTGTATCTGGCGGAGACATTGGCGCCCGGGATGGAAAGCTTGCCATTATGGTCGGTGGTGACCAGGCAGCTTATGATCAAGTCCTTCCAATTTTTCAAGTCATGGGAGAAAACATTATCCTGCAGGGGGATGCTGGTGCTGGACAACATACGAAGATGAGTAACCAAATTGCAATTGCCACGAATATGATTGGAGTATCTGAAGCGATTGTATATGCCAAAAAGGCTGGCCTAAACCCGGAAAGAGTGCTAGACACGATTTCAACAGGTGCTGCAGGTAGCTTTTCATTAAGCAAATTAGCCCCACGAATGATTAAGGGTGATTTTGCACCAGGATTTTATGTGAAACACTTTATTAAAGATATGAAAATTGCGTTAGAATCTGCGAAAGAAATGGACATGATGACACCAGGCTTGGAACTATCTTTATCCCTCTATACAGAGCTTGCTGAAAAAGGTGAGGAAGACAGTGGTACGCAAGCATTGATTAAATTATTTGAATCCTAAACAAATAAGAGTGCTGATGGAATGGTCATCAGCACTCTTTCTATTTTCCATAAAAGGTATAGATGTTATGACGGTAGGAAAAATAAGCATAACTACATTTGTTAGGATGAATGATATGACAAACCCGAGAACTTCCATACATAAGCCGGTAATCTTACTTGCCATCGACACCTTAATGTCCACTCCTTTAGAGGTTGTGGCCCAAACTGGACGAGCACCCGCGTTACAATTTTTAATGGAAAATGGTCAATACATCCCCAATTTAGTTAGTTCCTTTCCTACAATGTCCGTCACTATTGACAGTAGTCTATTAACAGGCACCTATGCTGACCAGCATCACATCCCGGGATTGAACTGGTTTGATATATCTAAGAAATCGATTGTCAACTATGGAACCGGGCTCCGGGAAACATACAGATTAGGCTGGAAAAAGGTGGCTACCAACACCTTAAACCGTTTGAATAACGAGCATTTAAGTGAAAATGTGACTACTATTTACGAGGATTTGGCCGATATGGGAATTTCCTCTGGTTCCATCAATGCTCTCGTTTATCGTGGGAACAACCCAAAACGTTTACAAGTCCCCCGCCTGCTCAGTGCCTTTACTGAATTTGAAAATGGCGAGTGGACAACCAATGCTACCTCTACCTTTTCACTAGGTACCTTTTCTAAACTGCGCCCATGGAGTTTTCCCACCAAAGTTGTGGCTGGAAACTATAAGTATATTGTGCGTGAGATGAAATATTTAATAAAGAAGGAACAACTACCAGCATTCACCTTATGTCTGTTTCAGGATCTAGATACACGAATTCACTTTAAAGGGCCTATGGATGTGAAAGGTCTGATTAAAATTGATCGTGAAATTCAAAAACTGCTTAATCTTTATCCAAGCTGGGAGGATGCACTTAAGCAAAATATTTGGATGGTGATTGGAGATAACGGCCATTCTGCAACAGGTTTCGATTATGAAAAATATATAATCGATTTACGAAAAATATTGAGCCATTACCGCATTGCTCGCATCGAAAAGCCAGTGAGGACAAAAGATGAGCTTGTGCTGTGTGTCAATCAACGCATGGCGTATGTCTATTTATTAGATGACGATATGCAAATATCCCAAATCACGGACGACTTAAAAAAGGACTCAAGAATAGACGTCATTGCTTGGAAGGATGATTCATGGGTCCACGTAGTTTCCGGAAAAAATCAGGGCAAGTTACGTTTTACTAAAGGTGGTCATGATGTCGATGAATATAGCCAATCGTGGACCATTGAAGGAAATGGTGAACTGTTAGATTTAAAAATATCTGAAGATGGGAAAATTTTTTATGGAGATTATCCTGATGCCTTAGCCAGATTATACGGTGCTCTCCATTCCCATTCCGGTCGCTTTATCGTTGTCAACGCCAAGCCTGGGTGTGATTTTAAAGCACAGTCTACACCATTTCACTTGAGTGGAGCAGCTCACGGTTCGTTACATCGACAGGAAACCCTTATTCCTTTAATTATCACAGGTACTAAGCAAACTCCATCCACTCCTAGAATTGTTGATATGAAAGCATTTATTCTACAATTAATTCATCAACAGATTGAAGAGAATACACACGTAAAAGACTAAAAATAAAATTGATAAAACTTGCAAACCGTGTTAAAATATCATCTTGCAAGAATAAAATCGCATATAAACGCCTAACTGATTTATATCTTGCAAATATAAATGGATAGGTGGTCATACAAATGGACAACAAGGAAAAATATCAAGTATTACTGTACTACAAATTTGTTACGATTGATGATCCTGAAACTTTTACAGCTGAACATCTTCAGTACTGTAAAGACCTTGGACTTAAAGGCCGTATTTTAATCGCTGAAGAGGGAATTAATGGTACGGTTTCAGGAACTGTTGAGCAAACGAACAAGTATATGGAAGATATGCACAACGATCCTCGTTTCAGTGACATGATGTTCAAGGTTGACGAGGCAGATGGACATACTTTTAAAAAGATGCACGTACGTCATCGTCCAGAACTCGTGACATTACGTCTTGAAGACGAATGGGATCCAGCAGAAGAAACCGCTGAGTTTCTAAATCCAAAAGAGTTTTATGAAGCCATGCAAGACGAGAACACGGTGGTGTTAGACACTCGTAATGATTATGAATATGAATTAGGACACTTCAGAGGCGCAATCAACCCTGATATTGAAACTTTCCGGGAGCTTCCTGAGTGGATTA
Organism: Salinibacillus xinjiangensis; assembly: GCF_009649735.1. Classification (GTDB taxonomy): domain Bacteria; phylum Bacillota; class Bacilli; order Bacillales; family Alkalibacillaceae; genus Salinibacillus; species Salinibacillus xinjiangensis. Next base: position 667 of record NZ_WJNH01000003.1, on the reverse strand, counting down.
AAGAAAATAAAGAAGAATTAGAAGGTAAAAAAGTGCTTATGTACTGTACAGGTGGTATTCGTTGTGAGAAATTCTCTGGTTGGCTACAAAAAGAGGGCATCACGGATGTAGGCCAGCTACACGGAGGAATTGTCACCTATGGTAAGGATCCTGAAGTACAAGGCGAGCTTTGGGATGGAAAATGCTATGTATTTGACGAGCGTATTTCCGTACCGGTTAACCGTAAAGAGCATGTTGTCGTAGGAAAAGATTACTTCGACGGCACACCATGCGAGCGTTTTGTAAACTGTGCAGACCCTGATTGTAACCGCCAATTCTTGTGTTCAGAGGAGAATGAACATAAATACATGCGTGGTTGCTCACATGAATGTCGCGTTTCTCCAAGAAACCGTTATGTGATTGAACATGGGCTAACAGAGGAAGATGTTCAAGAGCGTTTAGCTAAAATTGAGGAAGAAGATCACGTTAAACAAGCTTAAATATATGTAAAAAAAGTCAACCAGCATTAAACTGGTTGACTTTTTTAGGGGCTTGTCAAGTAAAGTGTGTAAGTTCAGATATATTTCAGAACTCGATCCTTTAATCGATCATCAACTAATAACTGGTTCATAGCTAAGGACCAATTCTGTATGTGTCCACCTTCCCATTTGGTCTCTAATTCTTTTAC
>NZ_WJNH01000039.1 GCF_009649735.1 Salinibacillus xinjiangensis | reverse complement strand
TAAGCCTGTTATCCCCGGGGTAGCTTTTATCCGTTGAGCGACGGCCCTTCCATTCGGCACCGCCGGATCACTAAGCCCGACTTTCGTCCCTGCTCGACTTGTAGGTCTCGCAGTCAAGCTCCCTTCTGCCTTTACACTCTACGAATGATTTCCAACCATTCTGAGGGAACCTTTGGGCGCCTCCGTTACTCTTTAGGAGGCGACCGCCCCAGTCAAACTGCCCACCTGACACTGTCTCCGAACCGGATCACGGTTCTGGGTTAGAATGTCCGTACAGCCAG
>NZ_WJNH01000038.1 GCF_009649735.1 Salinibacillus xinjiangensis | reverse complement strand
AAAGGTCAAGAATTGGATTTAAATATAACTTCTCTTCGCCTAGACATTTGAATTCTGTAATGTCGGTTACTAACTTTTGAAGAGGTATATGATACACTTTTTTATGGTTAAATTGAACAGCAGTTTCTAAATAGGAAGCATCTGTTTCTAGTATAAATTGTACTGCATCTAATTTAAATTGAACAGAATACTTCTGCTTCGTTTTTCTTCGTTTTAATCCATCCATGCCCTGGGCTTTATAGGCTCTCACCCAACTTCTTAATGGATTAGTACTTGCCATA
>NZ_WJNH01000037.1 GCF_009649735.1 Salinibacillus xinjiangensis | reverse complement strand
CTTCTACGAAAAGCACAAGCAAGGGTGGCATTTGAACTCAAAGAAGAAGGATTCCGATTAAAGGATATTTTTCTTGTTGTTGGTATTCCTGAAGCAACCTATCATTATCATCTAAAAAACTTTGGGAAAGAAGATCCGGACACAGAGATAAAAGAACTCATTACCAACCTATTTAAGAAGCATCATGAACGCTATGGGTATAAACGCATCACGGAAGAATTAAAGAAATTAGGACATCATGTTAATCATAAAAAAGTGTATCGACTTATGCGGGAACTAGG
>NZ_WJNH01000036.1 GCF_009649735.1 Salinibacillus xinjiangensis | reverse complement strand
GGGGATGAGAAGTTATATTTAAATCCAATTCTTGATCTTTATAACGGAGAAATTATTGCTTTTGACATCAAGAAACGTCCCACGTTAGATCTAGTTATGAAACCTTTAAGAGAAACGATAGAGATAATAAAGAATCGCGCCACCTACCGCACCACCATCCATTCTGATCAAGGATGGCATTACCAGCATAACCAATGGGTGCAAACATTGAAGAAAAATAAAGTATTCCAAAGCATGTCACGTAAAGCAACCTGCGCTGACAATGCCTCAATGGAGAATTT
>NZ_WJNH01000035.1 GCF_009649735.1 Salinibacillus xinjiangensis | reverse complement strand
AAGTTTCAGGGGATTGATGGGTTAAAACGAAGAAAAACAAAAAAGGAGTACTCTGTTCAATTTAAATTAGGTGCGATACAATTTATGTTAACCACAGGTGCTTCTTATTTAGAAACCGCTGTTCATTTTAAATTGAACAACCCTTCCTTAATCAAACGCTGGACGAAAGAGTTTCATGAACAGGGAGTAGAAGGCCTGAATGCAAAACCAAAGGGGCGACCTTCTATGTCTAAGAAACCCAATAAACAAAAGAAAAAGGAAGAGAAAAAGATAACACGTGA
>NZ_WJNH01000034.1 GCF_009649735.1 Salinibacillus xinjiangensis | reverse complement strand
AAAGGTCAAGAATTGGATTTAAATATAACTTCTCTTCGCCTAGACATTTGAATTCTGTAATGTCGGTTACTAACTTTTGAAGAGGTATATGATACACTTTTTTATGGTTAAATTGAACAGCAGTTTCTAAATAGGAAGCACCTGTTTCTAGTATAAATTGTACTGCATCTAATTTAAATTGAACAGAATACTTCTGCTTCGTTTTTCTTCGTTTTAATCCATCCATGCCCTGGGCTTTATAGGCTCTCACCCAACTTCTTAATGGATTAGTACTTGCCATA
>NZ_WJNH01000033.1 GCF_009649735.1 Salinibacillus xinjiangensis | reverse complement strand
TCACGTGTTATCTTTTTCTCTTCCTTTTTCTTTTGTTTATTGGGTTTCTTAGACATAGAAGGTCGCCCCTTTGGTTTTGCATTCAGGCCTTCTACTCCCTGTTCATGAAACTCTTTCGTCCAGCGTTTGATTAAGGAAGGTTTGTTCAATTTAAAATGAACAGCGGTTTCTAAATAAGAAGCACCTGTGGTTAACATAAATTGTATCGCACCTAATTTAAATTGAACAGAGTACTCCTTTTTTGTTTTTCTTCGTTTTAACCCATCAATCCCCTGAAACTT
>NZ_WJNH01000032.1 GCF_009649735.1 Salinibacillus xinjiangensis | reverse complement strand
GCGGACGGGTGAGTAACACGTGGGCAACCTGCCTGTAAGACTGGGATAACTCCGGGAAACCGGGGCTAATACCGGATAACACTTTGAACTGCATGGTTCGAAGATGAAAGACGGCTTTTGCTGTCACTTACAGATGGGCCTGCGGCGCATTAGCTAGTTGGTGGGGTAAAAGCCTACCAAGGCCACGATGCGTAGCCGACCTGAGAGGGTGATCGGCCACACTGGGACTGAGACACGGCCCAGACTCCTACGGGAGGCAGCAGTAGGGAATCTTCCGCAAT
>NZ_WJNH01000031.1 GCF_009649735.1 Salinibacillus xinjiangensis | reverse complement strand
GAGTACCGAAGTTCCTGATTTCACACTGCCAAGAAAAGCCTCTAGTGAGGATGTGGGTGCCCGTACCGCAAACCGACACAGGTAGGCGAGGAGAGAATCCTAAGGTGAGCGGGATAACTCTCGTTAAGGAACTCGGCAAAATGACCCCGTAACTTCGGGAGAAGGGGTGCTCGTTCAGGTTTCGGCCTGGATGAGCCGCAGTGAAAAGGCCCAAGCGACTGTTTATCAAAAACACAGGTCTCTGCGAAGCCGAAAGGCGAAGTATAGGGGCTGACACCTGCCCGGTGCTGGAAGGTTAAGGGGACGAGTTAGTCCTTCGGGACGAA
>NZ_WJNH01000030.1 GCF_009649735.1 Salinibacillus xinjiangensis | reverse complement strand
TTGCTACTGGACTTGTGTTTTTGAAGTTTTTAAAGTACCTTCAAAACTAGATAAGAAGTGAATCAAGATCCGACAAGCGTTTGTGCTGTTTAGCTCCGGCTCCTAGGTCCTCGCCGTCATAAGCATAATCCACTCCGTGGCATAAACCGCCACTACGTGTATTCTGCTTATGCGGTCGGACCTGAACAGTCGCCTCCGCATATCTTTATAAGTTAAGTCCTCGATTGATTAGTATCCGTCAGCTGCACGTGTCACCACGCTTCCACCTCGGACCTATCTACCTCATCGTCTCTGAGGAATCTTACTCATTTCAAATGATGGGAAATCTCATCTAGAGGGGGGCTTCAT
>NZ_WJNH01000002.1 GCF_009649735.1 Salinibacillus xinjiangensis | reverse complement strand
GTAGTGGCGGTTTATGCCACGGAGTGGATTATGCTTATGACGGCGAGGACCTAGGAGCCGGAGCTAAACAGCACAAACGCTTGTCGGATCTTGATTCACTTCTTATCTAGTTTTGAAGGTACTTTAAAAACTTCAAAAACACAAGTCCAGTAGCAATAGCGGAGAGGTCACACCTGTTCCCATTCCGAACACAGAAGTTAAGCTCTCCAGCGCCGATGGTAGTTGGGGTTTTTCCCCTGCGAGAGTAGGACGCTGCTGGGCAACATGAAATCCTCAGAATCTTAATTGATTTTGAGGATTTTTTAAATGGAGCATTATATGTCTTTCACTCAAAATCAATAGGCTCTGTAAATAAATAGTTCTACCAAATTCCTGACCTGTTATGGTCTACAAATCAGCAGTTCCTTGATATAATGGAACTCATAGTCTTTTGGGGGAAGAGGAGGACATCAGATGAGATCATACATATTTATGAGTATTGTCGTGATTATTTACGCAGGCAATATTTTAACAGGCAAAGCTATGAATGATTTGCCACCGTTTACTATTGCTTTCTTTCGGTTATTAGTCGCATTTGCTGTGTTATTGCCGTTTGGATATCGGACAGCAATCAAACAGCGTGCCATCTTTTGGGATCATAAAAAACCCTTCTTATTTATGACGTTAACAGGTATCACCTTTTTTAATACCTTCATTTACGGGTCCTTGCAATTTACAACGGCCTCTAATGTGTCCGTATTAGAAACGTTTATCCCCGTTGTGACTGTCTTGCTAAGTGCGTGGTTACTAAAGGAAAAACTGCGTTACATTCAATGGGCGGGAATTCTGCTCTCATTTTTTGGTGCTATTTGGGTAGTAATGGATGGAAATGTATTATCGTTAGCAACAACGAATTGGAATATTGGGGATGCGATTATGATAGGAGCCATTGTTTGTTGGGCCATTTACTCTATTTTGGTGAAAAGGTATATGACGTTATTTCCTCAGTTTGGAGCATTACTTGTCATGTCAGGCATATCTGTTATCATCTTACTACCTTTTGTTGTTATAGAATGGATTGTCTTGGGAGTTCCTTATTTAGGAACGCTAGATCATATTATGGGTTTAATGTATCTCGGGATTTTCCCATCATTTATCGCATTAATTTTATATAATCGTTCTGTCGAGGATTTAGGTGCGTCACAAGCATCGATATTTCTGAATTTCTTACCGGTCGTAACCATTGCCGGAGCCTATATTTGGTTAGGGGAATCGATGACCATTATGCAAATTGTTGGTGCTTTAGGTGTTATTGCTGGGGTGATTATGACTACTCAATTCGGTGGGAAAGCTTCTATTCAAACAGAAGTAGGTACACAAGAAAAAACGGTTTGATTAGAAATTAAGCAAAATGCTATGGCAGAGTGATTCAGGTTCACTCTGCCATTTATTTGACCTTTGTTCCAGACGTCGAGCGTAATGTTTTCCTGACAACTTGACCCATTTGCTATAATAGAAATCAATGACTACAGAAGCGTTACTCTTTTAAATTCAGAGGAGAAGTTATATGAATAAACACGTTCGTTTAGGCTTACGAATTTCAATCTTAAGTTATGCCGTACTGCACTTTATCACTTATTTTTATCATCATGACCTGTTGTTCAATCTATTAGCAGTGAGTGGATGTTTACTACCTTTATTTGCTGCACTATTTTTATCTTTATCCAATTTTAAATTGCCACTCTTTCTTTTTATAACTGGGCTCGTGCTTATGCTGATATCTGATACTTCATTCTGGGAGGCGTTTCAGGGCGGGCTGACCTTGATGCAAAGTATGATTGGTCTGCTTGTGATCATTCCGATGATTGGCTGGGTATTAAATGATGAGCCTTATATTGAAAGCATTATGCGTTTTGCCTATCGGATGATCAATACGAGTCGCAAGCTTTATTTTGGGATCATTTCTTTTACGCAAATCATTTCCTATTTCCTTATGTTTGGTGCGATTCCGATGATGTACCAGTTTGTGAACAAAATGGTCGGGAGTAATCAAGGCGAGGCTCTAGAGAACTTTAAAAGCACGGCAGTGTTACGGGCTTTTGCACTTTCCACCATTTGGGTGGTCACAATTCCGAGTTTTGTTTATGCCGTGGAAACACTTGAGGCGTCTTTATGGGTAGCTATTATTCAAGGATTTTTCATATCAATGGTTGGAATTGGGATAGCAATGGTTTTTTCTCACTTTGAAGAAAAGCACTATGGAGTCGATTTAACAACAGTTATTAAAAAAGAAATGAAGGAAGTTATGCGTGATACGGGTGATGAACCCAATAGGAACCAAAATGTGTTAGTTTTTTTCATCCTATTTGTTACGTTATTTGGCTCAATCTTTCTTTTACATATCGTGTGGCCAGTAGATCTACTTGTTCAAATTCCTATCGTTATTTTCGTTTGGACTTTATCCTACTATTTGGTTAAAAGGAACTTTGGAGGGTTTTTTAGAGAAGGAACAAGATATGTAACCAAGGATGTGGAGAGACAATCCTATCAGCTTAGTATTATGGTAAGTGCCGGAATGATGATTAATGGATTAAATCAAACAGGGTTTGGCGAGTTTGTTGTGTCCGGGATTACCACGATGCAGGAAGCTTTTCCATCGATTAATTTTCTTTACTTTTTACCGTTTATCGTCATCTTTTTAGGTTTCATTGGACTCGGACCATTAACGGTGATGGTACTAGTTGCTGGGATTTTAACGAACATTTCACTTCCATACCCACCAGAACTCATTGTAATTGCCATTACATCTGGTAGTGTCATTTCAATTTTATTATCACCATTAATTATGCCTGTTATTGTATTAAGCGGCTCGAATGGACTAAGTGGATTTAAAAATGGCATCAAGTTTAATTTGCGATTTGCCATTGTCTTCTATGTAATGGTTCAGGTTTATGTGCAGCTGATGATTCAAGTATGGTAAAAATTTTGTCATAGGATCCAGGGGAACAATGGTTGAATCGAACCAATTACATCTCCCATCCTTCGCCAAGAAATCGCAAGGCTTTTAAAAAATGAAATAGCTGGTTACGAATCGAGCGCCTGTAACTTAAGCAGGCGCTCGATTTATTTTCACACAGTAGTTTCACCTAATGATTCAGGTAGATTTGAGTAATCAATCTCAAAACCCAAATCCTCAAGCATTTTATGGTCTTTCGTACTTTCTTGTCCATCAGTGGTTAAATAATCACCTATAAAAATGGAGTTAGCAGCATAAAGTCCCAGAGGTTGAAGACTTCTAAGGTTTACCTCTCTACCTCCAGAAATCCGAATTTCCTTTGTCGGATTTATATAACGAAATAGAGCTAACACCTTTAAACAATAACGAGGATCTAAATCGTGTGTTCCCTCTAAAGGAGTGCCATCAATGGCATGTAAAAAGTTTACGGGAATGGAGTCCGCATCTAAAATTTTTAAACTCCGTGCCATTTGAATCACATCTTCTTTTGTCTCCTTCATGCCAACAATCACCCCAGAACAAGGGGAAATCCCTGCCTCATTTGCTATTTTCACGGTGGAAACACGATCATCGTATGTATGTGAAGTTGTAATCTCGGAGTGATGTTCTCTTGAGGTATTAATATTATGGTTGTAGCGATCTACACCAGCGGCTTTTAGTCTTTCCGCTTGTTCTGATTTAAGCAGTCCTAGACAGGCGCACACTTTTAAATCGTAAATTTCTTTTATTTCCTCTACGGCAGAAACAACCGTGTCCATTTCTCTACGGTTTGGACCTCTCCCGCTAGCCACAATACAGTATGTCCCCGCATTTAATTTATCTGCTTGTTCTGCCCCTTTAAGCAACGTATCTTTGTTTACCATACGATAAGAATCAATGGGTGCATTTGAGATAGATGATTGCGCACAATAGCCACAGTTTTCCGGACATAGGCCAGATTTTGCATTGATAATCATATTTAATTTTACTTTATTTCCAAAATAATGAGAGCGAATTTGGTAGGCTCCGTGAAGTAACATTAAAAGCTCGTCGTCCTTAGAATTAAGGATGACAAGTGCCTCAACATCTGTGATTTCCTCACCTGCTATCACACGGTTTGCCATATCTAGCCAATTAAATTCCATATTCATTCCTCCTCCATTTCACACTTAAGCAACAGATTGATCCCCAACATGATTGGCGTTTTTGGCTATGCTTCTCTGAATTCTCGGTGCTAAAATACCGGCGAACACCGATAAGACAATATCCTTTGGAAGTGGTGCCATCATCCAAGTCCAAACCAATTCATAGCTAAAAGCGTCGGGTGCAGATGCCCAAAATTTATAGGCAAAATACATCCAGTTTGTTCCGATGACATAATTTAACGTCATCCCAACAAGGGCGGCGATGATGTAAGTTTTCTTAGATGCCTTTGCATCCACAATTTTACCGACCACATAGGCAATCAGAATATAAGATAAAATGAATCCAAAGGTTGGACTGATTAAAGCAGCAGGTCCGCCCATAAATTTCGCAAACACGGGAGCCCCTACTAGTCCAACTAAAGCATAAACAGACATAGAAATGGCGCCTAATCGACTTCCCAATACCAGACCTGATAGGACGCAAAAGAAGGTCGTTAATGTAATCGGTACTCCACCAACAACGAGAAACGCTGTTATATTCGCCCCGATAGCCATTAAAGCAGCAAAAACAGCAGAAAGCGTAATATCAATCGCTCTTAATCTCATAATTTCATCCTCCTTATAAATAGACTAAATTTTTTAACTTATTCATAAGTTATAGGAATTCTTATTAATTGTCAACCTTTAATATTATAAGGTTTACAATAAAATTCCCAATTATAGTAAAGGATTATGTTACAATTATTGCTAACTCATAATTCAAAATACTTATGATAGAAGGGACTTGACGATGGGAAACAAACTATCACTAATCAAACCAAGTATCGAATACAAAAAGGAATATCTATCTTTCTATTACGATTGGCTAGAGACCGGAGAAAACATGGTGCCCTGGGTGATTCAAAAGGACCCCGCTCATTTTGAGGAAATGCTTCAGTTTTTGTCGAATAATGAAAATGGCATTCATCTACCCAAAGGCTGGATTCCAGACTCGACTTATTGGCTCATTGATGATAATCAAAAAGTGCTCGGAGCTGTGAATATCCGTCACCAATTAACCGAGGCATTACAAAATAGCGGAGGGCATATCGGTTATGGAATTCGACCCTCGGAAAGAAGAAAAGGCTATGCAACTAAGCTTTTGTCTCTTTCCTTGGAGAAGGCACGGGAATTAGGGATTACGAAGGCACTTGTTGTTTGTGATGAAAGCAATATTGGTTCCTTAAAAACCATTCTTCATAATGGTGGCGTACCAGATGAGGACTTTAGAGAAGAGGATGGAAATGTTGTAAGGAGGTTTTGGATTGAGTTGAATTAAGAGCTTTAAACTTAAAATCTATGTAAAGAGGTAGAACAATGAAAAGAATCTGGATAGTCGTATTGATAGGTTTAGGAGTGGCTGGAATAGTCATTATTCTATCAGGTCATCAAGGCATTCAAATTATTCAAGATACAACCTATCAATATGAGAAGTCTATTGAACAGGAATTTACACAAATGAAAAAGGGCAAAACGGGTCAACCTTTGTATGAGGTATATCATGATCTGCCCGTAATTGACGTGCATAACCACAGTGTCGAGTATTTTCATATGATGGAGTCACGAAATATGAATCATGTAAAATCAGTTAAGGAGCTATGGCAGCAATATGGAATAGATCATACTGTTTTATTCGGTGATGTGTCTGAGCCATCTGCCATTCAGACTGATCGTCTCAGTTGGCGTTATTATCAGGAGTACCCAGATCTAATTTACCCATCGTTTGCAGGTATCCCACTAGAAAAGGGGAAGAATGGTGTAGAAAAAGTACAAGAACAGCTTGAAAAAGGGTATCTTAACGTTGGGGAAATTTATGCTGCATCACGATTTTCCCCAAGCGCTAACGTGAGATGGAAAGGAGAACACCCATATTCGGGAGTCTTACCAGAGATCTACGAGGTAGTAGCTGAATATACAACCCCAATTATGTTACATATTGACCCTCCAAGAGGCAAGAATATGAGTTATTTTCGTCGTGCACTTACAAACCATCCAGAAACCCTGTTTATTTTTGCCCATGGAAATGTTTATACCTCGCCTAAGAAATTTGAAAATTTATTAGCTGACTATGATAATCTGTATATTGACTTTTTTGCTGGTTTTACTCAATATAACGAGAGCAGTCAATACAAGCTGCGAGATTTTGTTCCAGTCATCGAAAAATATCCTAACCAATTTATGCTGGGCTCAGATTCAGGAGTTGAAATCGGCATCGAAAAATCCTATCAAGCCATGTACGAACTCATAGACCAACTCACCCCAGCCACTGCTGTTAAAGTAGCTTATCAAAACTATGAACGATTAATCGAGGAGCAGCCATTCACTAAATATCAAAAGAATAGAATTCAAGAGTTAGCCGAGGAGCTGATGATTGAAAACAAAACCTATCGACTTAATAAACACAAAGCCAATGAATTAATATTTGAACTTAGTAATTAGGAGGCCATTATGAAACTACAGGAACAATTTGTTAAATCCGTACGTTTGTATTTTCAGGAAAAGGGTGAAGCTTGGCTTAAGGAATTGCCAAATCTAATTGAATTTTGTGAACAGAACTGGTCCTTAAAGCTTCAAGAACCCTATAGCCTTTCTGTTAATTATGTTGCTCCTGCTGTTAGGAACGATGGGAAGGAAGTAGTCGTAAAGATATGTATTCCTGGAGAGGGATTTTTAGATGAGCTAGAAGCCTTAAGACTATATAAAGGGAAAGGGATGGTACGCCTGATTGACTTCGACCAGAATTATGGAATCTTACTTCTTGAAAAACTTTCTCCAGGGATTACATTAGCTAAAAAAATAGATTGTGATGAAGAGGCATGTCAGATTGCAGCTAAGGTTATGCAAAAACTATCAACTCCTGCCCCGGCTCATACACGTATTCCAACAACTAAGATTAGAGAAGAAAACCTTCGTAACATCATCAAAAGGCATCCAGACGGGCTAGGACCGATTTCAAAAAAAGAGCTTAAAAAGGCATTACATATATTTACCTACTTAAATGAGACCATGCAGAAACCTATGCTTCTTCATGGTGATTTTCATCATTACAATATCCTAGCATCTGGGGAAGAGGAATGGACGGCTATTGATCCAAAAGGGCTTATAGGTGAGGTTGAGTATGATTTGATTCAATTTATGCTAAACAAGCTACCTGATTATGGCATGAAGCAATTAATAGCGAAACGAGTCGAGATTTTTACGAATGAGCTCAATTTAAACAAAGAGCGGCTATTACTTTGGGGATATTGTCATACCGTATTGGCAACAGCATGGACCGTTGATGGTGAGGAGTTTGAGGAGAATTTTTATCAGGGGATAAGTGTTTTCAAACAATTATTTGATGTCCAGTACGGAAAACTTTAGAAGAGAAAATACTGTAAATATCCGCTAAAAGATTAATTAACTGAAAATTCGTAATTGACTTTTTATTTAATATGCAATATATTGGATATATGAAAACAACTAATTCCATTCAAAACATTCAAAGGGTTTCATTGCGTGATCAAGTGTATCAAGCATTAAAAAATGCTATTATCAGCCTGGAATTGTCGCCGGGTCAGAAAATAAAGGATATGGAGCTTGCTGAAAGGTTTAATGTAAGCAGAACTCCAGTTAGAGAAGCGCTAAAACGATTAGAAGATGAGGGCCTTGTCATTTCAACACCTGGGTCACTCACACGTGTATCTGAAATCAATACTGATGAGGTGAAACAGACATTTGTTGTAGTTGCAACTCTTCATGAACTAGCAGCAAGCCTTGCTGTTGCCAATTTAACAGAGGAGGATTTTCAGTTAATGAACGAATACAATTTTCAATTAGAGGCTGGGGTTAAGGAAGGAAACTTGTTCAAGGCGGTTGAAGCGGATGATCTCTTTCATGGGGTTTTTTTAAAGGCATCTAATAATGTTGAGATTGAAAAAGTACTGGAACGACTCTTGCCTAAGATACGTCGCTTAGAGTTCGTGAAGTTTAATTCAATCGATGGGATGGGTTCAGTAAAGGATCATGAACAAATTATTCAAACGAGCAAGGAGAAACATCATGACAAGGTTGTTGAGTTAGTGAAACATAATTGGTTAAGTCTGGGTAACCAGCTTATATAAATAACTTAGGAGGTTTGCTATGGTGAAGACTGAGCAAAGATTCGAAGTGCATGATGTTTCTGTATTAAACTGGGCGCGTGAACTAATTGATCGGAGTCCTTCACATCAAACGACAGCTCACGAAGTCGTACACTCTGTTCATAAGAACGAAATTTGGCGAGGAAGAGAATGTTTAAACCTTTTAGCACCAGAGGCCCCATCTAGCCCAATTGTTCGTAAGCTATTGTCATCCGAGGTAGGAATACGTGCTGCGGAGGGACATATTGGTCCGAAGCAACGTTGGTTTGCTGGAACACAGTATATTGATGAAATTGAAGCACTATGTATGGAATTATTGAAGAAAGCATTTGGTGTGAACTATGCGGACCATCGTTTAATTGCGAGCATGTTAGGAAATATGACGGTTTATGCTACGATGACTAATCCAGGTGATCCAATCATGAGCATGAGTCAACCGGTTGGAGGTCATTCAAGTAATCGTAAAGACGGACCTTCAGGCATTCGTGGATTAGAAATCTCAGATGTTCCAATGGACCCTGTAGAGCTGACGGTTGATTTAGATGCTTTTGAGCGTGTTGCTCGTGAAATACAACCAAAATTAGTCTCGCTTGGCGCATCTATGACATTATTTCCTTTCCCATTAAAAGAAATACGGGACATTATTTCTGAATGGGGCGGCCAAATTTTCTTTGACGGAGCCCACCAGCTCGGGTTAATTGCAGGAGGCCAATTTCAAGACCCTCTTAATGAAGGTGCGAGCATTATGACTGGTTCGGCAGGAAAGACCTTTAGTGGCCCGCAAAGTGGGATTATTTTGTGGAACGACCCGAATCTCACTGAGCCAATTACGGACACTATTTTCCCAGCGTTGGCTGCTACTCATCAAGTAAACCGTGTGGCTGCGTTGGCCGTTGCTGCTGCCGAATTTATTGCTTTCGGCAAAGAATATATGGGTCAGGTTGTAGCCAATGCAAAAGCACTTGGCAAAGCACTTCAAAAACGCGGTATAACAGTGCTTGGGTCCCATAAAGGATTTACACAGACTCACCAAGTCATTATTGATGTCAAGGAATTCGGCGGAGGTTATCCGATGGCTAATTTATTAGCGGAAGCCAATATCATAACGAACAAAAATCTGATTCCATCCAATCGTCCAGAAGATTGGGATGAGCCAAGTGGAATTAGAATAGGGACAACAGAAATTACCCGACTTGGTATGAAAGAGGAAGAGATGGATTACATAGCAGATTTAATTGCTAATGTTCTCCAAAACCAAGAAAAGCCTGAAAATGTGAAGAATAAAGTGATGGAACTGAGAAACTCTTTCCAGCAATTACATTATTGTTTTCAGGAATAATCGCTTTGATAGAGGAGCACTACATTTTGGTAGTGCTCTTTTATATAGGATTATAAATATCTACTTGGGTATCCTAAAAACGGGTGATAAAAATGAAAGCTACGGATATGGAAAGAAAGAGATTTGACAAAGCATTAGATGAAATTATTGATTTATTTAATAACCTAGAAAGTGATGTTCCCATAATCCAGTATAGTGATGAGGTTTTGGAAAATATTGAGCGGGCGAAGAAAAAGTATGGGGAAGACATGATGAATGAGCGGATTAATAAAGTGGTAGGGGAGATGCTCTCATGGCTTGATTTGGATGATGTAGATTTAGATGAGGAAGAAGAAGGGAACGCTGAAAACGAGGAAGAAGAGGATGAAACTGAATAATGTAGCTTGGCTTTCGTGCATGCGTACGAGAGTCTTTTTTATTGCTATTGTACTACAACTTTTTATCTACTAAATAAATGTATGAAGTAAATGGAAGTAAATGGTCTTTATTTGGCTATATATACCTGTAAAGCGCTTGCAAAGGTAAGTAAATAGTTCGATGGCGGTATAATTTTACTGAAATTATAAAAAAGTATTTACAATTATCTATATAAAGATATAATATTACCTATAAGTTTTTACTAGAGAGAATAGTGAAAATTTACGTACAATTTTACTTCAAGAGGGGGCTATTTTAATGAAACTGACAAAATGGGCATTATTGCTCGTGCTTGGTTTATTACTAAGCGTAGTAGTTGCATGCTCAGATGATAGTTCAGAGGAACCAGCTGGAACTTCGGAACAATCTGATGAAGAGGCGACTGAAGAAGATACAACTACGGAAGAAGGGGAGCAGGTTCTTCGTTTTCCGAATCTAGAAACGATTCCTACCATGGATTCTTCCCTTGCAACAGATGAATCATCCTTTGTGTACTTAGCTGCAGTAACAGAGGGGTTATATCGTTTAGATGATAGCGCGAAAACTGTTCCAGGGATTGCAAAGAATCATGAAGTAAGTGAAGATGGTTTAACTTGGACCTTCAATTTAAGAGAAGATGCAGTCTGGTCTAACGGAGATCCAGTAACCGCTCATGACTTTGTTTATGCTTGGCAGCGAGCGGTGGATCCTGAAGTAGGTTCTGAATACGGTCCTTACATGATGAGTGGTGTTATCAAAAATGCGACTGAAGTAAGTGAAGGGGAGGCTTCTCCTGAGGAACTAGGGGTAAAAGCGAAGGATGACTACACCTTTGTGGTGGAACTAGAGAATCCTACCCCATACTTTGAGTCGTTGACTACTTTCGGTACTTTCTTCCCATTAAATCAAGAGTTCGTTGAAGAGCAAGGAGATAAATATGCTACAAGCGCAGATACACTCTTATCTAATGGGCCATACAAAATGACAAATTGGGAAAGCACTAGTAACTCTTGGGAGCTTGTAAAGAATGAGGATTATTGGGATGCTGAAGCTGTCAATTTAGATAAATTAGCATTCGAAGTTATTCAAGATCCGCAAACAGGTGTTGACTTATACGAGTCGGGTGAACTTGCTCGCGCTGATTTATCCTCAGACTTAGTTGATCAATACGTGACTCATGAAGATTATAAGGTTACAGCAGACACATTTGTTTATTTTATTAAGTTTAATCAAGAGGCAAATGAAGCACTAGCTAACAAAAATATCCGTGCTGCATTAAGTAGAGCATTCAATAAACAAGCACTTGTAGATGAAATTTTAAATAACGGCTCTCTAGTGGCTAACGGATTAGTACCTGCCGACTTTACTCCAATGCCTGAAACTGGTGAAGACTTCCGTGCAGTAAGTGGAGATCTTGTTACATATGATCTAGAGGCTGCTCAGGAGTACTGGGAAAAAGGACTAGAAGAATTAGGTACGGATTCCATTGAGCTTGAATTGTTAACTGATGATGATGAAACCACAAAACTAATGGTAGATTATATCAGAAACCAACTGGCAACAAATCTAGAAGGTTTAACAATCAATTTAAAACAAGTACCAAAAGAACAACGTCTTGATTTAGATAATAAAATGGACTATGAGGTACAGGTTTCAAGATGGGGTCCAGACTTCCTTGATCCATTCACGTACATGAATCTATGGACAACAGACAGTGGAAACAACAAGATGGGATATTCTAATTCTGAATACGATCGTTTAGTAGAAGAAACAGCTACTACATTAGCATCTGATAATGTAGCACGCTATGAAAACTTCTTAGAAGCTGAAAAAATTCTATTTGAAGATGCGGCCATTGCACCAATTTATCAAGCATCCAGAGCACAGCTCGTTTCACCTAAAGTTGAAGGTGTTCACGTTAATCCATTTGGTGCTACTTATGAGTACAAGTGGGCAAAAGTTGGTTCAGCAGAATAATTTATTAAACAAATCACGGTGATGCGCTTAATCACCGTGATTTGTTGTGTTTCTGCACGTGGGTGAGGGCTCTGGGAATTAATCTTTAAAAACACAAAAAAATAGCGAAACAGGCTATCTGTTCCGCTATTTTCATCTTATTATTATTCAGATGGTGCCTCACCAAACCATTTTTTATAAATTTCATCATAGGTTCCATTCTCTTTTAATGTAGCTAACGCTTCGTTTACTGGCTCTACTAGCTCAGAACCTTTTGGAAAGGCGATTCCGTATGGTTCCCCTTGAAGAAGTTCACCAACAGTTTTTAATCCTTGGTCTGGATTTTCGTTAATGTAGTATTGAGCGTTTGGCAGGTCATAAAGGACAGCATCTAAACGTCCACTAGCCAAGTCCATATAGGCTGTAACGATTTCTGGGAAAGCGGAAATTTCAGCGTCAGTGTGATCGTGAAGGTAAAGTTCACCCGTTGAGCCTGCCTGAGCTCCTACTTTTAACCCATCAATATCTTCAATGGATTGAATATCCGAATCCTCACGAACGACTAAAATAAGACCAGAATCTAAGTATTTGTCGGAAAAGTCAATCTCCTTCTTACGTTCATCTGTTATGGAAATACCTGAGATGGCCATTGGGTACTTATTGGATCTCATTCCACCAAGAACCCCGTCAAACTCCATTGTTTCAATTTCAACATTAAAACCAGCTTCATCAGCTATCGCATGAATAAGATCCATGTCAAAGCCCTTCATTTCACCTGTTTCTGGGTCCATAAACTCAAATGGATGGAAATTTGGCTCTGTTGCTACTGTATAGGTTTTGACCTCATCTTCCCCGGACCCAGAACCACTAGATTCACTTGATCCACAAGCTGCTAGCAAGGCAATTGTTAGCATGGCAGCTAACATCAATATAAATTTTTTCTTCATGTGTTTCTCATACCCCCTAATTTGTATATAGACAACTATTATTATCCCAGAATTCATAAAAGGATTAAATATTCAAAAAACTTTGAATGGTGGGATATAATAGGATATGATTGACTCTAGAATATTTAGAACCAGATTAGATAAGATAACGCTCAAATAGTCAATCATACTATCCATAAGCCAAGAGTCGACAATAATTCTTGTTGATACGATTTATGAAACTAGAGAAAGGAGAAAGCGCTAGTGAGACCGATTTATGATGCGCATATACATTTAGATGTATATGACAATGCTGAACAAAAGCAAATTATAAAAGATATGGAAACATATCATGTCGAGGGGCTTATAACCGTGTCTCGACATCTACTGTCTGCGAAAAGAAATTTAAAGCTTGCCCAGGAAAATAAACGAATCTATCCTGCATTTGGGTTTCATCCTGAACAATCTCTTACCAGTGAGCAAGATATCGAGAATACACTCTATTTTTTAATGAAACATCAACATGAAATGGTGGCTGTAGGGGAGGTTGGACTTCCTTATTACCTACGCAAACAAAATAACACCATTCCCATTGCGCCCTATATTGAAATACTAGAGCAATTTATCAAGATAGCGAAAAGATTACATAAACCGATCGTATTGCACGCAGTCTACGAGGATGCACCACTTGTCTGTTATCTATTAGAGAAACATTCCATCACCAAAGCCCATTTTCATTGGTTTAAAGGAGATTCCAAAACAGTTGAAAGACTGATACAAAACGGCTATTTCATCTCATTTACACCTGATGTTTGCTACAAGGAAAAGATACAATCACTTGCAAAAAGATATCCTATATCACAAACGATGGTGGAAACGGATGGACCGTGGCCCTTTGAAGGACCTTTTCAGGATCATAAGACCCACCCGCGAATGATCCACCAATCCGTGGAGAAGATAGCAGAATTGAAACATATGAAACTAACAGATTTGTATGAAACGATAGCTAGTAATACGAGAGCATTTTATAAATTATAGAAACGTATCATAAACTTCCTGTGGCAAGATGGCGAAATCAGGATAACTTTTTAGCTCTTGTTGCTGGTATAGATAGAAAATATCTCCTAACACCTGTTCCCATTGACGAGCAGCAACGATATTTTCTTCATTTGGTGTATCATATAAGTTAGTCTTCATAAGCTTTTTTAACCTAGTTCCATATGAGTGTATGGTCTTATCGTCATATCCGTTAAGAAGACTTGCCACAAAGTCCTCAGGCGGATACCAGTACGCATTTTGTTTTAAATCCCGATACACTTGGGCTAAAAGTACATTTCGCGGACCCTCCCAAAGCTCGTTGACCATGGCATCTCGAAAAATTCTTGGTATGGAAGAAAAGTCTTCTATTGCTCCGTGACCGCCAAAAATGGAAATCGCAGTTCTTAAAGAATCTACAGCTTCCTTAGAGGAGAATACCTTTTGAAGTAAAATTAATTCCCGAACGTCAAACCGTTTTTGTTCTGATACGTTGGCTGTTTCTTCGACATGATGGTAATCCTGATAAATTTTGAAGGCGGTAGCTGTTGAGCGTTTGGCAGCATTTACGAGGGTATCGATTTGTGCTTTAGCCATAGGGAATTCATCAATTTTACGTCCAAACACTTCGCGAAAACGAGCATACAGGGAGGCCTCACGAGCAGCTCTCATCATATGGGCAGCAGTTGCAAAGCCGATATCAATCCGAGAGCGGGTTAAGACAATCCCGACAGCGAGTGCAGTGCCCTTTTCCAAAGGGCCAATTGGGTATGCAATGGCACCTTGATAGTTAATTTCTGAAGATGGCAATTCACAGGTCCCTAATTTCCACTTTAAACGATTAACCTCATGTCCGTTTCTCCTTTCCTTTTCTTTGTCACCCTCAAGCCAAGTAGGAACGATGAATACGCCAACATGATCCGTCCCTTGAACTCTTGCGGTTACAACTGAATAATCAGCTTGTGGAACTGAACAGAAAAATTTGTTTCCATATAGCTTGTAATGTTCTTTCTCAGGAATAGCCTCGAGCACGTTAGCGGGGATGTTAGAGCCGCCTTGAATTTCGGACATGAACTGAGCTCCTAAGGCAAACTCACCATCTATTCCTTCTTTACTATGTTGAAGTACTTTCTGTAACGGTGGGGAAAGGGTATCCTGAAATTTTTCCAGTAATGCGACTAACCCATCTGTGCAGGCCATGGGACAGGCTACACCTGCTTCGCCATTGGTATGAATGAGGTAGCGTTTGATCGCGTGTTCACCTTGACTAATCTGACTCGAAAAAAGCGCTTCAGAAAAGATCTCCTTTTCCATCATCTCTTGATCAGAGGTGCGGACGATTTGGTCAATTCGATGATTGTGGGCATCATAGTGCCTTAATCTTGGGTGGTTTTCAACTCTTGCCATTTCATTACTTATGCTTCGCCATCTACCGGAAACCTTAGCGGAAAACGCTTTCATTTCTTGGTTGAATGTAGCCCAATCTTGATCACAATATCGTTTGCTCAATTCGACTAAAAAGGGGTTATCAAAATCATTGAGTTGTTCCCGCTGTGATAAAAATGAATCAAAGCTATAAGTATTCTTAGTTTTTGTTACCAATGCAAGACCACCTTCCATTAATTTTCGGAATATTATAAGTTGATTTTAGCACAATAGGATTTGTATTAAAAACGACTATTTTTCTGACTGAACAATTTTTTCCTAATTTATTCGATGAGAGAGGATTAGGATAAAATTAGTCGAAATATAGGTATAGTTAATGGTAAAAGGGGTTGTCTTTGTGGATATTCAAATGAATCAAGAGTGGTATCAGCTGGTACAAGTTCAAAAAAGGGACTTACAAGACGTTTTAGAATTGTTAGTACAAGCAGCTAAATGGCTTCAAACCAAAAATACTACACAGTGGGATTATTACATAAAAGATTTGGAAGGAAACACTCAAGAGGTACTCGACTCAATCGAAAATAACAGTACGTTCTTATTACGCAAAAATGGTCGAGCCATTGCGACCATTACGTTAGAAAATACACCGAATGACTGGGATTGTGAAATGTGGGAGGAGGCAGTAAAGGATGAGGGTGTTGTTTATTTACATCGAATTGTTATTCATCGAGAATATGCTGGCCAAAAGCTTGGTGAACAACTGATTGATTGGGCAAAGGACTATATGCGTGAACAGGGTGGACGGTATATTCGATTTGACTGTCTAGGAACAAACGAGGGATTAAATCGCTATTATCAGAAACATTATGAATTCAAAGGCGTTGTCAATAAGTACAGCAAGCATTGCAAATATGAAATAGAGTTGTGATGATAAATTAGATAGATTTTCATAATATAAAACCATAGTCGGCATAGTTAAACAATGTTTGACAATTTGAAACTATTTAACTATTATTAGTATAAACTGAATATGGAAAAAATAGGTGATTCACAATCAAAAGTGAATCATTAATAGGGAAGTTCGGTGAAAGTCCGACGCGGTCCCGCCACTGTAATTGGGAGTTTTCTATTCATATACCACTGTCATAGATGGGAAGGTGATAGAAAACGATGAACATGAGCCAGGAGACCTGCCTATTTTTTACGCCATTCAACCTACGTGGATAGGGAGGTGTACGAGCACATGATAACGACTTATGGTTTTTTCTTTACATAAGCGTTTAGTAGGTACACGTATACATCTCTAATGCTAGGGGTGTATTTTTTTTGTTTAACAAATATGTCAGGAGGATTTATTCCATGAAAAAGAGATTCAATCAACGGTTTGCTTTATTTATGGCCATTTTACTAGTACTTAGCAATCTAGCATTTTTGCAACCACAAGTTGTTGATGCAGCGTCACTTGAAAATGCTGTTACCATTACAGCTTTGGATGAAGATGGGGAAGAAGTGTTACCTTTGACAGCTATTAGTATTGAAGAAGGGGATACGGCATTTGATGTATTGTTACAAGCTGGGGAAAAACACGATGTGGAAATTGCATATGATGAATATGATTTTGGAAATATGGTTACAGGGATAGGAGAAACTACTCAATCAGATCCATATTTTTGGTCTTTTAATGTAAACGGATTAGGCCCTGAAGTAGGGGCATCTTCCTACCAAGTATCAAATGGTGAACACTTGTTTTTTTCACTAACAGATGATTTTGAGCCATCTATTACAGCGAAAGTCTCAGCAATAGGGAAAAATGGAAATGAAATTATTCCAGAAACAGAAGTGACCTTAATGAGAGGCGCAAGTGCATATGGTGCATTAATCCAAGCTGCTAAAAAAAACAATGTTCAAGTTGATGCATCTATTGATGATACATATTTTACTTTTATTAATAATGTAGGAGAAACAAACCTTGAAAACGGCGATTATTGGAGTATTGCAATAAACGATGAAACATTATCTGCTAGCATTGTTGACCACAAGATTCAGCCAGACGAACAATTACAATTAACCATCCAAACCTACGAACCACCTAGTGAGGATGAAGAAACACCAGCTGAGGAAGATGAAAACGCGGATGAAAAAACACCTCAGCCAACCATTACGGATGCACTTATGCAGGAGCGAATTGATGGAATTCTTTCTTATATGGAAAAAAACAATGTAACCATCGAGTATGGTAATGAATGGTGGTTATGGGGTTTAGCCAATACCAACCAAGAGGTTCCAGCTTCATATGTGAAGAGTGTGAAACAAAAGGTAAAAGAATTAGACGGAAATTTCGGAAACATTTTTGATTTGGAAAAAGTGATTATTGGATTATCAGCTGCGGGGAAAGATGCTTCATCAATAGAAGGACAAAATCTATTAGACAAACTAGTGAATCATACCCAATTAGAAAATCCAACAGTTAATATGTTGATTTATGCACTCTTAGCGATTGATAGTGGTCAGTATACCGTTCCTGATACGTTTAGAAATCAACTTGTTCAAACCATCCTTGAATATGAGCTCGAAGGTGGAGGATGGGCGTTTTTTGGTAATGAACCAACTGCTGATATTACGGGAATGGCTTTATCAGCATTAGCCCCTTACCGTGATCAGGAAAATGTTAAGGGAGCCATAAACCGTGCAATTGATTACTTGTCTACTGAGCAAGACGAAACAGGTGGTTATGGTACAGAAGTTAATGGTGGTGATTCAAGTGAAGCTGTATCCCAAGTTATCACTGGTTTAAGCTCTGTAGGGGTAGATCCAACAGGTGAAGACTTTACAAAAATGGAAGGGAACCTAGTTCAACATTTATTCAAGTTTAAGAAAGATGATGGTGGATTTAGCCATCTTAAGGACGATGAGAGTTCAAGTGTTATGGCTACATACCAGGCTTTATTAGCCTTAAATGCCTATCAGAAATTCGTGAATCAGGATGGACTAGTTTATCAATTTCCAATAAAAAAAGAAGAAGACAAGGAAACAGAAAATCCCGAGGATGGTAATGACAATCAAGATCCTGACAATCCTGAGGATAAACATGGAAATGAAGAACCTAAACAAGATCAAAAAACAGAAGTAAAGATAAATCCTGAAACAACAATCAATTCTAAAAAGCAGGAAATTCTCGTCTCTGTAAAATTAGCCGATACTCAAAATGTTGAAGACAACGAAATTGTTGTGATTGAACCTAATCAGGCTCGAAAACAAGTTGTTCTGACAGCCGCAATTGATCATGGTGTTCTACAGAGATTGGTAGAAAAAAATAATGACCTGAAAATTGATAAAGGGGATACGCAGCTACTTATTCCAACAAAAGTTTTAGAACAACTACTTAAAGAATCAAAAGATCAAAAAATAGAAGTTAAACTTGTCAAACAAGAAGTAAAAAGGGCAGTCGGATCCGTCTATGATTTTACCTTTATGGCTGGAACGAACGAAATTCAACATTTTAATAATCAAGAGGTTACCCTTACATTTGAAGTGAATCCTGCATTAGTTGCGGGCCTTGATCCAAACAAAATTAAAGCCTTTCACTTTAATGAAGAAACGAATGAATGGGAAATAATTGAAAATAGCACATACGATACTGATAGTGGTCTCGTAAAAGCAAAAACGGATCATTTTAGTACGTATGGAGTGTTTGAGAATGTTCAGACGGAAAATATCTCGGCACCAGTAAGGGCTGAGGTTTCTGAAACAACAAATGGAAACGGAGAGAAACTGCCTGATACGGCAACATCAACATATAATCTTCTTGTCCTAGGAATCATCTTATTAATGTGCGGTGTGCTATTTTTCATTAGAAGTAGAAAAACTCAATTATAGGCATAAGAAAACTCGGGTAATCTAATTGCTAGATTACCCGCTAACTTTTAAGTAAATTCCCGAGTGGAGATCACGATAGGCTAAACAGATGTGTACCTAGTAATCTACCGAACCAATTTTATACCTCTATATTAAAAAGAAGGAGGGTTTACATTTACAATGAAAAGGCTGTTGCTGTATGTATTAACTACTTTGTTCCTGATATTGGTTGTCGGCTGTGCAAAGGATCAAGTAACGCCAAATGTTGAGGAACAAAATTCTTCTGAAAAAACAGTAGAAAATTCAAATGAGATGTTGGATAAAGTAGAAGACCCCAAAATTAAGAGGGATAGTGCAAGTTCGGATACAAAAGAACAGCATTCAGACCAAGATCCATCAGACCATAACCAAGTCTCGAAAAAGGATAACAAAAAGAGACCACAGACCAATGATGATGAAGGCAATTCGAATAAAAGTACAACGAATGAACACCCAACGACAAAAAGTACCGGCGATAAAGGAGAAACTAAAAAATCGTCAACAAAAGAGAAACAACAGTCAAATTCAAATAAGAAAAAGCCCAAAAAAGACGCAAAAGACATTAGTAAAGACACTAAATCGCCAGATGAACAAGATGAATCATCTGAAGAAGACAAGAAAGAATCAGATGAAGAGGAGCAAACACAAGAAGAGACAAAGTCTCAAACACAACAAGTAACGATTTCAATTGAAACAGGTGCAGTAAAAGGCACCATTTTGTCACCAACCAAAGTCAAAATCAATGATGGAGATACAGTGCTCGATGTTACCCAAAGAATTGTGAAGGAAAAGAGCATTCAAATTAGTGTTCGTGGATCTGATGCAACAGCGTATGTAGAAGGTATTGACAATCTGTATGAATTTGATGAGGGACCTTTAAGTGGTTGGACTGTTCAGGTTGACGGAAAATCTATTGATAAAAGTGCAGGGGTTTTTTCTATAAAACCAAATCAAACGATTACCTGGAGATATACAACCAATTATTTGGAAGATAATAAGAACAAGGAATGAGTGCAATGGTAAGAGGGTTTAAGTCTTTTCATCCTATTGTTCTATTAGTATATTATATTTTTTTGATAGCTGGGCTCATGCTGTACCAACACCCAGTCTTTTTATTTGTTGCTGGATGTTTCGTTACGCTTATCAATCTTCTGCTTGATGGGGGGAAGCAAATTAAAAAGTGGGGCTTGATGATATTCATCATGTGTATTTTTTCCATAATTCTAACACCACTTTTTAATCAGCGGGGGAATCAAATATTATTTTACGTTTTTAATAATCAAGTAATGCTTGAAGGGATTATTCAGGGTGTAATGATTGCTTTCACCTTATTTGGCATTATTGCGATTTTTATTACCTTTAACATGGTGATTACACCAGAAAAATTCTTGTTCCTATTCTCGAAATGGTTTCCACAATGGGCATTATTAATTATGTTATCTATGCGATTTGTTCCTTTACTACGTAGAAGGTTAAAAGAAATTCAAGAGGTTCAGCAACTTAAAGGCGTATCAGTCAAAAATGGTAATATTAAACAGCGCGCTAAGAATGGAATGCTAATCATACAAATTTTATTAACATGGTCTTTGGAAGAGTCCATTCAGACTGGAGATTCGATGACAGCAAGAGGATATGGATTTGGGAAACGGAGTAAATACCAGCCATTTTATATGAGAAAAAGAGACTTGGTTGCATTAGGGTATATTGTATGTACTGGCTTGACTGTTCTATTTGGTTGGTGGCTTGGAGATGGTGTTCTAACACTATTACCCATATTAGAACCTGTTTGGTTACAGGGGAGAGAATGGTTTTATTTAGCAGTTTGGTTATTGTTCATCGGGTTTCCAATTTGGACAGAAGGAAAGGAGCGATTGAAGTGGAGATACTTTCGGCGCACGACGTAAGTTTTACTTATCCTGAATCTTCAACTACAGCCTTAAAAAAGATAAACGTTAACATTCAAAAAGGGGATTTTGTTGTGTTGATCGGAGCGTCAGGAAGTGGCAAATCTACATTATTGCGGTTAATAAAACAAGACATTGCCCCCCATGGAAAAAAGCATGGTTCCTTTTGTTTTCAAGGAAAACAACTCGAGGAACATGCCCCTTTGACAATGGCGAAAGAAATAGGGATGGTATTTCAAGACCCCGAAAATCAAATCGCAATGGATAACGTAATGGAGGAACTTTTATTTGGTTTGGAAAACTTGGGCTATTCAACCGTGGAGATGCGTAAAAAGGTTGCTGAAATGGTCCACTTTTTTGGAATTAATCATTTACTTAATCAAAAAGTAAGTGAGCTTTCAGGAGGGCAGAAACAATTAATCAATCTGGCATCAGTTTTATTATTAGAGCCGACAGTTCTCCTACTTGATGAACCAACAGCTCAGCTTGATCCCATTGCTGCTAAAGAATTTTTGTATACTTTACAACGGTTAAATGACGAGTTCGGAATCACCATTGTCATTGTCGAGCATCGACTAGAGGATTTATTTGCTATAGCTAACAGAGTTATCATGCTAGAGAAAGGGAGAATTCTATATGATACAGCCCCTAGGAAGATTATATATGAATTAATGTCACATGAGACGATGCGACTTTTTTTACCAAGTCCGTCATTATTATATTTGAATTATACTGAACGGCTACATATAGGAGACATACCACTCACAGCCAATGAAGCAAGGTCTTGGTTACAAAAGAAGAGGATTACTTCAAAAGAGTCATCCGAAGCTTTATCAAGCTCAAAAATGACCAAGCCCATTTTAGAATTAAAAGAGATTGATTTTCAATATACGAAAAGCAGCCCTCCTATACTACATAATTTATCATTATCTGTTCATAACGGCGAATGGCTGGCAATTGTAGGGGCAAATGGTACGGGTAAGACAACCCTATTAAAAATTTTAGGTGGGATTTTAAAAGCTCAGCACGGCACGATTAAATACTGCGGCAAAAAGGTCAAACACATCGATCCAAAAAAGATAGGCTATTTACCCCAAAATCCCAAACTATTTTTCATGCAGGATACGATTAAAAAAGAATTTTTATATATAGCGAATTACCATAGGCTGGAGAACGCAGATGTTCGAATTGAATTTCTTTTGGATAAATTTCAAATACACCATCTACAAGATCGTCATCCTTATGATTTAAGTGGGGGCGAAATGCAGAAAGCTGCTTTAATTGGGGTGTTGTTGGTAAAACCCTCCATCCTTCTCATTGATGAACCGACAAAAGGATTAGACCCAAAAGCTAAGGAAATCTTTGGGGAGTTGCTTTTAACACTAAAGAAGGAAGGATTGACCATCATCATGGTAACCCATGATATTGAATTTGCTGCCAAATATGCGACAAGATGTAGTATGCTTTTTCAAGGGGAAATCACAGTTACTGAAAACACGAGCCTCTTTTTTCAAGAAAATAACTACTATACAACTGTTATGAACCGAATTACACGAAATAGTCATATCCCTCCTGTCGTAACTTTAGAGGAGGCGAGGCAAAAGTGGCACATAATAAGGGACTCTTGATTGGGATCTCCATATTTCTACTTGTTATTTTAGTTAGTTTCCCATTATTAAACAATCAACATTATATGCTTTTAAGCTTTATAATTATGCTCGCTTCTTTTTTGCCCTTTATGATTCGTTTTTCAAGGAGAAAAATATTGACTAGAGAACTGGTTGTTTTAGCCATTTTGGCAGCTATTGCTGCGGTTAGCCGTGTTCCATTTTCCTCGCTTCCTAGTGTTCAGCCAACCACATTTGTCATTATTGTGGCAGCTGTTACATTAGGTCCACAGAGTGGATTTGTTATTGGAACATTAGCGGCAATGGTTTCAAATTTGTTTTTAGGTCAAGGCCCATGGACACCATGGCAAATGTATGCATGGGGCATGATTGGGCTAATGGCAGGCTTATTAGGGAAAACCTGGTTGATGCAAAGTAAATTAGGGCGATGTATTTATGGCTTTGTTGTGGGGTTTTTATTTGGCTGGATTATGAATTTTTGGTTTATTGTCGGTGTGATGCAGGAGATTAATTGGCAGGCTATATTGCTATATTATAGTGGAAGCTTTTATTTTGACTTAGCTCACGCCCTTTCAAACGTCTTTTTCCTTTTCCTGTTTAGTAAAAGCTGGATGAATATCATACAACGGTTTAAAGTAAAATATGGCTTATTCCCCACTTCTGATACAGAGGCACAATACTCTTTCAAAAAATTCCTTTAATGTGGATAAGTTTTCTTTATTTAAACCAGAATGATTCATGAATTTTGTATGAAACTATACGTATAATTACATTTGCTATAAAGGGGAGCCGATTCATGAGTCAATATCGACATGGTCTCCGAAAAATCAAAAGCAGCGATGAATATGCCGTGATCATTTATCTTGATAATTATTCCACGGAGTTTGCTGAGGAGTTAGGAAGAGAATCTAAGGAAAGGAAAAATTTTGTTACGACAGTGCGAGATATGATTACACAACGTTATCCAAATGTAAAAGTAACTGTAATAAAAGTCATGATTGGTGGAATGGCGGTCACGTCGATTCCTCTTATGGGTGCGAATGCATCATTTGCTCAAACGACACCATCCAATACACCTACAACACAAGTAGTAGATTCAAGCTCCATTTACCACCAGGTTTCTGCTGGTGACACTCTATGGAGTATCGCACACAAGTTTGGAACCTCAGTAGATAATATTAAACGAGCCAATGAACTAAAATCAGACCAAATACAGAAAAATCAACGCTTAATTATTCCAAAAGCCTTTCACAAGGTTGAGAGTGGTGACTTTTTAACAGTGCTATCAAGAATTTATGATACACCGGTGGACGCGATAAAAGAAGCGAATGACTTATCTAGTGATTTCGTTCGCATTGGACAAACCTTGGTAATTCCAACGATGATCGCTAGTCAATCTA
This sequence comes from Salinibacillus xinjiangensis, assembly GCF_009649735.1. Taxonomy (GTDB): domain Bacteria; phylum Bacillota; class Bacilli; order Bacillales; family Alkalibacillaceae; genus Salinibacillus; species Salinibacillus xinjiangensis. The sequence continues at coordinate 510,620 of NZ_WJNH01000002.1, read as the reverse complement.
ACACAACAACCCCCGTATCTCAGACGGATAATCAAAATCATTCCACAATTTATAGTGTGGAATCAGGGGATAGTTTATGGGCCATTGCCAATCGGTATGGAGTGAGCGTCGATGCCATTAAAGATGCCAATGAAATAGATTCAAATTTATTGAAAGTCGGACAAACCTTAATTATCCCAGCACAAGAGTCGGTCAGTTCTAACAATGATGAGAGCGTGCCAACTAGCGAGAACATTCAATATATAGTAGCTTCAGGCGATACATTATGGGGCATTTCCAAAAAATATGATGTCAGTGTTGATGACTTGCGTAGCTCAAACAATTTAGATAGCAATAACCTTCAAATAGGCCAAACGCTAATAATCCCGAAAGAAGAAAACGGGGTAGTAGCACATGCTATTACTCCGGCAACTAAGGAGGAAACTTCAAGTTATACTGTAAAGGCAGGAGATACACTTTATAGCATTGCCAGGAAATATAATACATCTGTCAATCAAATACAAACAACCAATCACTTATCAGGTGAGACAATTAAGGTTGGTCAGGTGTTAAAAATTCCAGGTGAGGAAACTGCAACTCCAGTAAGTGTGACTCCAACAAAGGAAACCAATGAAAGTCTCAAACAAGTCCAAAAAAATTTACAAAGTCTTGGATATGATGCTGTTGAAACCATGACAGGAAACTTAGACACACCAACAACACAAGCCATTAAAGATTTTCAAAACGATTATAACTTGGCCGTTACAGGGAAGGCGGACCAAGCGACAACTACCGCCATTGAGCATGCTGTAGTTAAACAGGATTTAATTAAAGATACTAAAAATTACTTAGGTGTCCCATACTTATGGGGCGGCACAACTCCATCAGGCTTTGATTGCTCAGGCTTCGTGTATTATATGTTTAATAAGCATGGAGTAAATATGCAGCGAACGACCTCTGCTAATCTATATAAACAAGGCACATCTGTGTCTACAGGGGATTTGCAGCCGGGAGATTTGGTGTTCTATGCAGTCAACAGCTCATCCATAACCCACGTTGGCTTTTACATGGGCGATAACCAATGGGTTTCAGCAACCAGTTCAAAAGGCATCGCCATCTATTCATTGGATAATAGCTATTGGTCGAAGTATTATGAAGGGGCGAAGCGGATTTATTAATGGTAAAGTCTGTGTATCTGTTGCGGCAGATATGCAGACTTTTTACTTTTGAGGAGGAGGTTGGTGCGGCCCGGGCTTTAGCATTTACTGCTCCTTTTTTAGCATGAAGTCAATGAACTTCAGTAAATTCAACATTGACTTCAGCATAGGAGAACGGAACTTTAGCAAAACCAGCATCCTTCAGCAAAAGCAGAGGAATGTTTAGCAAAAGAGGAGTAAACTCTAGTATAAGCCGAGTGTTGTTGTGTCGCTTCAGCATTTACCCCATCTATTTCAGTAATAAGTGAGGATTGTTTAGCGAGAGTGGGGTGAACTTCAGCATATTGAAATCACCGTCCTTAGTTTTAGTAAATACTACGCGATTTTCAGCGATGTAGAAGCGGACTTTAGCAAAAGTACAGCGAACTTCAGCATCTGCCGAGAGACAGTATAGGCTTCAGCATTTAATACTTGTACTTTAGCAAAAAGTCCTTGAACATTAGTATACAAAACACAAACTTCAGCAAAGTAAAACAAAACTTTAGCAAAAACCGACTACCTCAGCAAAAACGAAGGAATGTTCAGCAAAACAGGTCCAACCTTCAGCATACGCCAGCACCGCACTAGTCTATTCACACCGCCCAAACACACGCTTCCCTTAATCAGATTCCTTCATCTCCTCATAAGCACTCAAAAAATTATCATAAACCTCCTTCCCAAAACAATGAGGCTGGCCCTCAAAAATGCGGTCAAAGGTAATTTCCTTAGCCACTTCAAGGGAACACTTTTGCGTATTCATCACAAGCTTTAAGTATGATACAAAAAATTCTTTACTCGTTTTCCCAGATCGATTCAGTTTCATGGTCATCACGCTCCTGCATGTATCATACCTGAATGTAAAACCACCCTCAAATGATTCATTTCTAAAAAAGTATGAGAATCCCACTAATGGTTATGCCCAAAACTAAGAGTCCTGAAAAAATGTTCGCTTCCATTTTCGTTACCCCGGCTCTTTTTTCTAAAAACTTCAAATATGGCCCAAGAAATAAGATTCCAAACAAGACTAGTCCCTGTCCTAAAGTGTCGTCGAACTCCTCCATAAATCTCATCATGGCCAGTCCAAATAGCAAAAGACCAATATGCCCAAGCATCATAGCTAAATGCCTTCTCTGTTTTTCTTCATCCATTTCAGCGACCTCCTCAAGACAAATACAAAAAGGGATGCCATCGCATCCCTTCAAATCGTTACTTCCTTTTCGTCAACCGACCCAATAAAAAGGCCCCAACACCAACACCTAAAACAGTATTTGTTTTCTTATTAAACACTTGCTTTGCCATTAGGTTCAAATTTTGCGGTCGTTCGGCTAGGCGACGCATGAAATATCCATACCAATCGGTGCCGAATGGAACATACGTACAAAATTTGTAGCCTTCTTTGGCGAGTTGAAATTGTAGGTCTTTTCGGAAACCATAAAGCATTTGGAATTCAAATTTTTCTTTAGAAATGTTATGTGCTTTCACAAACTCCTTTACATGGTTAATGATGTGATGGTCATGTGTTGCGATGGATGTGAATTTTCCGTGAAGTAAATGGTACCCGATTAATTTAATTAGATTGCGGTCAATATCTTTTTTATCCTGAAAGGCGACCTCTTCTGGCTCTTGATAGGCACCTTTTACAAGACGGAGTCGGAAATCCTTGTATTTCTTAATATCTTCTTCTGCGCGATAGAAATAAGATTGGATAACCGTTCCTACATTATCATACTCCTTTGCTAACTCATCTACTAGATTAAAAGATGGTTGTTTATGGGTATGATCTTCCATGTCAACGTTTACAAAAATATCATATTGATGCGCTTTTCTGACAATTTCGGTTAAATTTTCGAGACAGAAAAAGTAATCGATGTCGAGACCTAGCTGGGTTGGCTTCAATGAAATGTGCGCATCTACTTGGTTCTGATAGATGGCTTCAATAACGTCAAGGATTTGCTCTTTTGCCTTAGTTGCTTCTTCTCGTTGATACACGAATTCGCCCAAATTATCAATGGTACAAGAGATTCCTACAGCATTAAGCTCTTTAACGCTTTCGATCATCTCTTCAATATTGGTCCCAGCAACAACAGATTGAGCTCCTAATTTAAAGCCGTATTTCTGCGCCATGTTATTCATCAATTGATTCTGCGATAATCCGATAAAGAAGTTTTTTAGTAACATAGTAGCATCCCTCTGTTTGTTTTTCTTTCATCATAACATAGTAATAGAATAGTAGCACAAAAATTTGCAAAGTTATCAATAATTTTACTACAAAATATGAATGCGCTTTCACAAACTCGCTTAAGCCCCTGCTAAACCAAGACTTTAAGCTAAAAAAGGCACCTCCAATAAATGAGGCGCCTTTTCCTTATTCTGGTACTAATATACCAGCTTTCTCCAAATCCCGACATGCTGCATCGATTTTTTCCAGGGAATCTGCTTCGAGCGTGTGGAGGTGTAATCCTTCTGCTAAGGTTAGCAAATAACGAGCATTGGTGTTTTGAATCCTTTTAATAAATTGATCGACTTCTTTCCGATTGCTAACGTGCAAGGATGCGGTCAAATCTCCATACACAGCGTGCTCGACAATGACATCACGGACTGATACACCGTAATCTACAATGATGTTTAGTTCTTTCCTTGTCTGCTCAGGGGTATGTTTGCATACAATGACTTTTTGTTTCAGTTGATTATCACTATCCTGATTTAAATAGAGATACCCTTGACTTGTCGCAATAATGGGCTCGTTTTTAGCCTTTAAAATCGATACATCCTGAACAATCACTTGTCGGCTAACATTTGTTTTTTTGGCAAATTCAGTTCCTGTAATTGGTTGTGTTGATGCTTTGAGTGTGTCAATAATCAATTGTTGTCGCTCGGCTGAGGACATTTTGGTTTCTTCACTCACTTTACTTTGTGCCTCCTTGCTTGGAAAAAAAGTTCTCCGTCAGCTTTTGAAAGGCTTGGACAGCCTGCTGAATATCAGTATGTTCTGTATTTTTTCCAAATGATAAACGAATGAAATTTTTCGCTTCTATGTCAGTTCGACCCATCTCTTTCAAGGTTCTTAAGGGTTCTTGATTGCCAACTTGACAGGCACTTCCAGTTGATATAGCAACACCGTAGCGATTGCATTCAAGCATCGTATATTGCCCTTCAATTCCTGGAATACGTAATCCAAGAACATGGGGAAGGGTCTGGGAAGGGTGCTCCTCGACCACAAATTTGATAGGGAGAGTTTTTATTTGATCTAAAAATGACTTACGTAAGGATCGAATTCTCTCTGTTTCATCTTCCATTCTATCACAAACACTTTTAGCAGCTGTAACAAAAGCAGCAATTCCAGGGACGTTGATGGTACCAGGGCGAAATCCTTTTTCGTGTGTTGTCTTTGGAATTTGTGCCTTCCATTTTTTCTTCGGGTTAATATATACAGCCCCAACGCCTTTGGGGCCATAAATTTTATGACTGGAGACGGACAGGCTATCGATATGGGCTTGAGTCACATGAATCGGGATTTTTCCAAAAGCCTGGACGGCATCACAGTGGAACAAAATATTTTTTTGCTTCAGCAATTTCCCTATTTGATCAATGGGCTGCATAATACCGACTTCACCGTTAACGAATTGGATGGAGACAAGCACAGTCGTATCTCGGATAGCACTCTCCAATGTATGGATGTCTACCAATCCATAATGATCTACAGGTAAATAGGTCACCTCGTATCCCTGTTTCTCCATCTTTTGAAAGAAATGATAAACAGATGAATGCTCACAATAGGTGGTAATAAGATGGTTTCCTTTATCTTGATGGGCGTCAATCAAGGATTGTAAGGCTAGAATGTTAGATTCAGAGCCACCACTAGTAAAATACACGCCTTCTTTGTCTCCATGTATAAGCTGTGCAAGCTGTTCACGACTCGTTTCTAGTAACTGAGAAGCCTTAGAGCCTGTATCATGTAAACTGCTAGGGTTTCCGAAAAAATCTGAGGCTGCCTGTGAATAAACCCCTAGGGCTTCTCTAGAAATCGGGGTTGTAGCCGCATAATCGAGATAAATCATAGTCCCTCTCCTCTGTATTTAAAAATTGTTCTTGATAATATCCTAATCTTGTGTAAATATAGATGTCAAGACAGGTGAATACACTTTTAAGATAAACTCATCCAAGTGGGGGAGGCTAAACGTATGCCCGATGTAATCATAATTGGAAGTGGAATTGTCGCCTTAACGGTTGCGAATAGGTTAAGTAAACACAGGAATGTGATTATTTTCACAAAGTCACATACGAAAGCAAGTAACTCGTATTATGCACAGGGTGGGGTTGCTGCTGCCGTAGCTCATAATGACCATTGGCAGCTTCATTATGAGGATACGTTACGGGCAGGCAGTTATTTTAATCATGCTAAGAATGTGAAACTTTTAACAAGTGAGGCTAAAGCCTACATATCTCATTTACTGAATTCGGGTATGAATTTTGATCGAGATGATGCTGATAAGCTTTGTTTAGCAATGGAGGGTGGTCATACAAAAAGACGAATATGGCATGCAGGTGGCGATGCTACTGGAAAAGAATTGATTTCCTTTATGCTCGAACAAGTGAGAGGAAAGGTCCATATGGTTGAAAATGAAATGGCCATTGACCTCATTATGCAGGAGGGAAGGTGTCTCGGTGTAAAAACCAAAAATCAAGCGGGTGAACTTCAACACTATTATGCCTCTGTCACCATTCTAGCAACGGGAGGATGTGGGCAGCTGTATGCCTATACTTCCAATGACCAAACGGTAACAGGTGACGGATTGGCAATGGCTTACCGAGTTGGAGCAGTTCTGACTGATATGGAGTTTGTTCAGTTTCATCCTACACTTTTATATAAAAATAAAAGAACACTTGGATTAGTCTCAGAGGCTGTTCGAGGTGAAGGTGCTTTTCTGCAAAATGAAAAAGGGGAGCGATTCATGAAGGATGTTCATGAGTTAAAGGATATGGCACCCCGTGATGTAGTGGCAAGAGCCATTTTTGCACAAATTCAGCAAGGAGAAAGGGTCTTTTTAAACATTTCACAGGTACCCAATTTCCAGAAACGCTTTCCAAACATCCATAAGCTTTGTAACAAGCATCATATTCAGTTAGATAAACAGTTAATCCCCGTAATCCCAGGCTTTCATTTTATGATGGGTGGAATAAAGACGGATGCTTTAGGCCAAACATCCCTAAATGGTTTATATGCGGTTGGGGAAGTAGCCTGTACAGGAGTGCACGGAGCGAATCGAATTGCGAGCAATTCTTTATTAGAGGGGATTGTGTTTGGGAATAAAGTGGCGGAATCAATTTTGTCAAAACAGGAAGCGTTACAACCTATTTATGAAAACGTTACACATCATCAAGTACATAAGGCCGTCAACCTTCCTATCAAAAAGGAACTTCACCATATGATGTCTGAAAAGGTAGGTGTCGTTCGCCATCAGCAGGAGTTAACAGCGATGAGGGAATGGCTTGAGCAGTATGATTTTCTCCATGCTGATTTATACGGGCTAACAAACGAGGAAATAGAAATGATCAATATGTTAACCGTCGCCTGGCTCATTACGACATCAGCGTTAGTGCGAGAGGAGAGTATTGGCAGTCATTATCGATCCGATTTTCCGAATGTCAAAACTCATTCAATACGTGAGGAAATACGAAGGGACATTTCAGAAACGAAATTGCATCTAGTTTAAGGGGGAAAAGGGATGAATCCGATTAAATTACGAAGGGCATTCCAGGACTTTTTAGAGGAGGATATTGGGGACCGTGATGTCACCAGTCAGGCTATCTTTCCAAGAGATCAAATAGGGAAGGGCGTTTTGATGGCGAAGGATAATGGGATTATATCCGGACTCGATATTATATCTACCGCCTACCAAATGCTCGATTCTTCTATCGAGGTCATCATCCACTATAAAGATGGTGATCAGGTTAATAAGGGCGATAAAATTGCCGAAATTTATGGACCTGTTGGAATCATTCTGACTGGCGAGCGGGTCATCTTAAACCTGCTGCAGCGCATGAGTGGTATCGCAACATTAACACATCAATGTGTGGAAGCATTGCAGGATTCAAGCATTCAAATTTGTGACACTAGAAAAACGATGCCAGGTCTTAGAATGTTCGATAAATACGCTATTACAACTGGTGGGGGAAAAAATCATCGGTTTGGCTTATATGATGGTGTGATGATTAAGGATAATCACATTGCCTATTGCGGCTCCATAACAAAGGCCGTCCAGGCAGTAAGAGAAAATATCGGTCACATGGTAAAGATAGAGGTGGAGACCGAAACAAAGGCAGAGGTGTTAGAGGCAGTCGAAGCAGGGGCAGATGTCATTATGCTTGATAATCGAACTCCCGAAGAGGTGCAAGAGTTTGTTCGCTATGTGCCTGAACATATTATCACGGAGGCATCGGGCGGCATTCAGTTAGACACATTACCAGATTATCGTAATACAGGCGTAGATTATATATCTTTGGGATTTTTAACGCATTCAGTTAGGGCTTTAGATATCAGCTTACAGGTTAAAGAGGGGGAGAAAAAATGAGTATTTTAGATATGGTGGAGCAGAACAAGACGTTGCCTGAGCATTACAAAACCCTAAGTGTTGATGATATGAAGACGAGTGTTCAGCGGATTAAAGAGAAAATGGGGGATAAGCTGTTTATTCCAGGCCATCACTATCAAAAGGATGAGGTGATTGAGTTTGCTGATCAAACCGGGGATTCCTTACGCTTGGCACAGGTGTCGGCAGCCAATCATGAGGCAGAATATATCGTATTTTGTGGTGTGCATTTTATGGCAGAAACGGCCGATATTTTAACGAGTAAGGACCAAAAAGTGATATTGCCTGATATGCGGGCTGGCTGTACGTTAGCAGATATGGCTGATATTAATCAAACCGAAAGAGGCTGGGCTGAAATGCAAAAGCAGTTTGGCGATACGATCATTCCCCTTACTTATATTAATTCAACAGCTGCCATTAAAGCATTTGTAGGTGAAAAGGGGGGAGCAACTGTAACCTCCTCTAACGCCAAGAGAATGCTCGAATGGGCCTTTACGCAAAAGGAACGTATTTTGTTTTTGCCTGACCAACATTTAGGACGAAACACTGCATTTGACCTTGGTATTTCACTAGAAGAAATGGCTGTTTGGGATCCGATGCTGGAAACCTTGATTTATGAAGGGGATTTAGAGAACATAAAGGTCCTTTTATGGAAAGGTCATTGCTCTGTTCATGCCAATTTTACAGTTCAAAATGTAGAAGAACTCCGTCAAACAAGCCCTGAGACTAAGATTATAGTTCATCCTGAATGTAGCAGGGAGGTGGTGGAGTTAGCTGACTATGCCGGTTCCACTAGCTACATTATTAAAACTATCCAGGATGCGGAACCGGGAACGAAATGGGCAGTAGGTACGGAAATGAACCTTGTAAATCGCTTAACTCAGCAGCACAAGGATAAAGAGGTCTTTTCGTTAAATCCACATATGTGTCCGTGCCTAACCATGAATCGAATTGATTTGCCTCACTTTTTATGGGCATTAGAAAGCTTAGAAAAAGGAGAGGTCATCAATCAAATTAAAGTGGACTCTCAAATTGGTCAGCTTGCCAAGTTAGCGCTTGATCGAATGCTGGAGAGAGGATAAGTAATAACTGTTGCGGTTTTCATTTATTTTAGTATATAATTCACCTCTGCCAAATCCATACTAATTAGGAGAGGTGATTATTATGTACAAATTGTTGTCCCATAACGATTTAGATGGCGTAGGATGCGGGATTTTAGCCAAACTGGCATTCGGAGACCAGGTAAAGGTTCGCTACAATTCCGTGTCCGGACTAGACCGAGAAGTGGAGTGGTTTTTAGAAAATGACGAGAAGGATACGTTTCTCTTTATTACGGATTTAAGTGTTAATGAAGAAAACGAGAAGAGACTAGAGGAGTTTAGCTGTGAAGGAGGTAAATTGCAGCTGCTGGATCATCATAAAACTGCCCTTCATTTTAATAATTACGATTGGGGGCATGTGGTGGTTGAGGATGCCGCGGGGAAATTAACATCAGCAACATCCATACTCTATGACTACTTAGTGAATCATCTATACTTAGAACCTTCTCCTGCGATTGCTGAGTTTGTGGAGCTTGTAAGACAATATGATACGTGGGAATGGGAAAAGAATGATAACCAAGCTGCTCGCAGGCTAAATGCACTTTTTTACTTAATTTCAATAGACGAATTTGAAGCCAAAATGATCGACCGTCTTTTTAGTAGTGACTATTTCTATTTTGATGAATTTGAGACCAAAATCCTTGAAATGGAGGACAAGAAAGCCAATCGTTATATTCGTAAAAAGAAGCGTGAAACCGTACAAACGTATATCGGTGAATACTTAGCTGGTATTGTATATGCAGAATCCTATCATTCAGAGCTTGGGAATGAATTAGTGAAGGAATTTGAACATCTAGATTTTATAGCCATATTAAATATAAGCAGTAAACGGGTCGGTTTTCGCACCATTCATGACCATGTGGATGTTTCGGAAATCGCTGCTCTATTTGGAGGTGGAGGACACGCCAAGGCGGCAGGTTGTTCCATGACTGAGGATGCCTATCAAAAGTTTGTAGCGGACACATTTCCACTACCGCCGTTAAAAGAGGATGCCAAACGTAACCGTTACAACGTAAAGGAATCAGATTTTGGAACCCTTTATCAAAATCATGAGGAGGATGTTTTTCTACTATATAAGGTAAACGATGATCGATGGGCGATTAAACAGAATGAGTCAAAGTTAGAGGAGACGTTTTCTAGCTTTGAAGAGGCTGAGAGGTTTTTGAAAAGAAGAGAACCCGTATGGCTGGTGCGAGATGAACAATTTGTTCAATATTTGATGGAACAGATTCGGAAGTGAAGAGCAACCGCGTATTTTCCTTATGGATGTACGCGGTTGTTTTTTGTGTATTGAAATAGGAGTTAGCAAAGCCAATGATGGTGAATCCAATGAAGAGTGTTTCTGATATAATCATAGAAAAGAAAAGTGAGACACGTCGATTACTTTTAATTTGCTGTTTATTATCATAAGCATTTATTAACTGAACGCTTTAAAAGGGGAACAAATTGGGGGTGAACCTGATGAAGGTATCATTATTTATCACATGTCTGTGCGATATTATGTCATCGAATGTTGGAAAGGATACCGTTGAAATTTTGGAACGGGTAGGGTGTGAGGTTGATTTTCCAGAACTTCAAACCTGTTGTGGTCAACCTGCCTACAATAGTGGCTACTTACAAGAGTCCAAGAAAGCTATGAAACAAATGATGAAGGCTTTCAAAGATTCAGAGTACGTGGTTGGACCATCTGGTTCTTGTGTTGGAATGCTACGTGAATATCCGGAAGTTTTTAAGGGTGACCCAGAGTGGGAGGAGGAAGCGAAAAAGCTCGCGAACAAATCCTATGAAATTACACAATTTTTAGTAGATGTACTTGGAATTGTTGATGTAGGTTCTACCTTTAAAGGAAAAGTAACCTATCATCCTTCCTGTCACATGACCAGAATTCTAGGTATAAAGGAACAGCCAATAGAACTATTAAAAAATGTGCAAGGTGTCGACTTTGTGGAGCTACCTATTAAGGAAGATTGCTGCGGGTTCGGTGGTACTTTCGCTGTGAAAAACTCAGTGATTTCTGGTGAAATGGTTGAAGAGAAATCCCGACATGTTACAGAAACAGAGGCGGAATATTTAGTCGGTGGAGATATGGGCTGCTTGCTGAATATTGGTGGGAAAATGCAACGTGAGGGTAAAAACGTCAAAGTGGCTCACATTACAGAAATTCTCAATCATCAATCCTAAAAATGGAGGGTACTGCATATGAGTATGAAAATCGGTCATGCACCGTATAAAGAGCGCGTCCAAGAAGGAGTAGAAAATGACTTTATGCGCCAAGCAGTTGCTTCAGCTCAAGGACGATTCCGTGATGGTCGGCAAAAACAAGCAGATGAGCTCGGAAATTGGGAAGATTGGCGTCAACTAGGTTCAGAGATTCGCACACATACGTTAGAAAATATTGATTACTACTTACAAATGTTAAGTGACAATGTTTCCAAGCGTGGAGGAAAAGTGTTTTTTGCGCAAACAGCAGAAGAAGCTAATGAATACGTTCAAAACGTCATAAAAAAGAAAAATGCCAAAAAAGTCGTGAAATCCAAATCCATGGTAACAGAGGAGATTGGATTAAACGAAGCACTACAAGAGGCTGGAGCTGATGTAGTTGAATCAGACTTAGGGGAGTGGATTTTGCAGCTTGATGAGGATCCGCCTTCCCATATCGTGACACCTGCTCTTCACAAAAACAAAGAGCAAATCCGCGAGACATTTGCCCAAAAGCGCGGCTATGATAAGTCAGATAGCCCTGAAGAGTTAGCATTATTTGCACGTGAACAATTGCGTCAGGATTTTTTATCTGCAGATGTTGGGATTACAGGCTGTAACTTCGCAGTGGCTGAATCTGGTGCTATTACCTTTGTAACGAATGAAGGGAACGCTCGTATGGTTACATCTTTACCTGATACACAGATTTCGGTTATGGGTATGGAAAGACTGGTTCCAACTTGGGAGGAGTTAGACGTTTTAACCAGCTTACTGACTCGTGCAGCTGTTGGGCAAAAGCTAACAAGCTATGTGACTTCGATTACAGGTACTCGTCTTGAGGGGGAAACTGACGGTCCAGAGGAATATCATTTAGTGATTGTGGATAATGGACGCTCTAAAATTCTGGGCACCGAATTCCAGGAGGCTCTTCATTGTATTCGTTGTGCGGCATGTATCAACGTTTGTCCTGTTTATCGCCAAGTAGGAGGGCATGCATACGGTTCTATTTATCCAGGACCAATCGGCGCCGTACTCAGCCCACTATTAGGAGGCTATGAGGAGCATAAAGAGCTTCCTTATGCATCGTCATTATGCGGGGCTTGTAACGAGGTTTGTCCAGTCAAAATCCCGTTACATGAACAGTTGATTCGCCACAGACAAATCATAGTAGAAGAAAAAGGCATGGCACCAAAAGCAGAAAAACTAGCGATGAAAGGCTTTGCAGCGTGGGCCTCAAGTCCTGCTGCCTATAAGATGAGTGCAGCGGCTGCACGCACAGCCTTAAAGCCATGGTCAAAGGATGAAAACATTACAAATGGACCTGGACCATTAAAAGGCTGGACGGAGAGTCGTGATTTCCCCGCTCCTGCCAAGCAAAGTTTTCGCTCCTGGTTTAAGGAACGGCAAAAAGGAGGGGTCGCCAAATGACCATCCAAAATCGTGACTCGTTTTTAGATAATTTAGCTGCAAATCTAGGGCGTAATCGCCGTACGGAAGGGGTTAAACGTCCTAAGTGGAGTGTACAGCCGCAGTATGAGGTATTCACTGGTCTATCTCAGGATGAATTAGTTGAAAAGTTAGAGGAGCATTGCAAGGTTATTCATACAGAGTTTAAGCGGACCGATCGAGACGGACTTCATAAAGTGTTAAAGGAGACGATTGATGGTTTTGAAGGCAAGTCCGTCGTTTCTGCTAGTGACGAACGTCTTCAACAGTACGGACTTAACGATTTTTATAAGAGCTTAGGGGAAAAGGGAACGGAAATCCATTTATGGGATGAGTCTAAAGGTGAAGAAAATAAAGTCTTCGCTGAACGTGCAGATGTCGGAATCACCTTTAGTGATATTACCTTAGCAGAATCAGGTACGGTTACACTTTTTAACAATAAATACAATGGACGTTCAATCAGTTTACTTCCAAAAACGTACATTGCTATTATTCCAAAAAGTACAATTGTACCGCGCATGACGCAGGCTACGAAGCTCATTCATGAACGTAATCTTGAGGGGCAGGATGTTTCCTCTTGTGTAAGTTTTGTAACTGGTCCAAGTAACAGTGCTGACATTGAAATGAACTTAATTGTTGGGGTGCATGGACCAATTAAGGCAACGTATATTGTTGTCGATGACGAAATCAATTAAAATAGAATAAGAGATTGTGTACGAGATTTATATAAAATGTGTACATGGTCATCATTCAAGAGGAAAATCTGACATCAAGTGTGTAGGCAGTTAAGGAAAAGACTCACCTGAATTTAAGATTTTCCTTTTGGTCAATTATACAAAAATGGGACACGGGACCTGTCCCTCTGTCCCAAGGGGAGAATGTGTATGCTTAAACAAGAAGTGAAGGATCGTTTTATATCGATTGTTGGGGAAGAGAATTTTGTGGATAATAACGCAAGTCTACTTGCTTATTCATATGATTCTGCAACACAATATCAGGCTATTCCAGATGGGGTTGTAGCTCCACGTAACAATCATGAAGTGGCTGAAATTGTAAGGGTTTGCAACGAGCATAAGGTGCCGATTGTTCCTCGTGGTTCAGGTACGAATTTATGTGCCGGGACAACGCCTGTTGAGGGTGGAATCGTTCTTATTTTTAAGCATATGAATCAAATTTTAGAAATTGATGAAGAAAACTTAACGATGACAGTACAACCAGGGGTATATACAAAGGATGTCAATGAGGCGGCAAAATCTGTTGGCTTATTTTACCCACCCGATCCCGGCTCCCAGCACATTTCGCAAATTGGCGGAAATATTAGTGAAAACTCTGGTGGTCTAAGAGGTCTGAAATATGGGGTGACTCGGGACTATGTCATCGGGCTAGAAATTGTTCTTCCAAACGGAGAAATTATTCGTACAGGTGGAAAGCTTGCCAAGGATGTGGCGGGATATGATTTAACGCGATTATATGTGGGCGCAGAAGGTACGCTTGGTATGATAACAGAGGCTACTTTGAAATTAATTCCGCAGCCTGAAACCAAGAAAACGATGCTCGCCTTGTATCATGATTTAGAAGCTGCGGCTGAAACGGTTTCCGCTATCATCGCTAACCGAATCATTCCGGTTACATTAGAATTTTTAGACCAATCCACCGTGAAGGTTGTAGAAGACTACGCCAAGGTTGGCCTCCCAACAGAAGCAAAAGCCATTCTTTTAATTGAACAGGATGGAGCACCAGAAGTCGTCGAACGTGATATTGAAAAAATAACGGCTTTATGTAGAGAAAACAAAGCCTTCGATGTTTCGGTTGCGCAGACTGCTGAAGAAGCAGAGCAATTAACTTCAGCCAGACGTACAGCTCTGTCAGCATTATCCAGATTAAAACCAACAACGATTTTAGAGGATGCAACTGTACCACGCTCGGAAATTGCTAACATGGTTAAAGCCATAAATGAAATCGCTGCCAAATACGACCTCAATATTTGTACATTTGGTCATGCAGGAGACGGAAACCTACATCCAACCTGCTTAACCGACGCTAGAAATAAGGAAGAAATTGAACTAGTTGAACAGGCCTTTGAAGAAATCTTTGCTAAAGCAGTTCAACTTGGTGGTACGATTACAGGTGAACATGGTGTCGGCATGATGAAGCTCCCATACTTGCATATGAAGGTAGGAGAAGCAGGTGTTGAAGCGATGCGGAATATTAAAATGGCCTTAGACCCGAACTACATTATGAATCCAGGTAAGGTATTTGCAAGGGAAAGAGTGGTGGTGAACAAATGATGGATACGAAAGAGAAAGAGCGTATTCAACAGGCTTTTCGGGAAAAAATTGATTACGATGAAATCATGAATTGCACGCGCTGTGGTTTTTGTCTACCATCCTGTCCGACCTATGTCGAAACAGGACATGATGAAGTCCATTCCCCAAGAGGCCGTATTGCGTTGATGAAAGGTGTTGTCGATGGCGACATTGAACCTAGTGAGGAAGTGAAGAGATCCATTGATTTATGTCTCGGCTGTCGTGCTTGTGAAACTGCCTGTCCGTCCGGCGTGAAGTTTGGTCGTTTATTGGAGCAGGCACGGGATGCCATCTATCAAAGTAACAATCAATCCCTACCAGTTAAATTACTTAGAGGGGTATTTTTTGAGAATCTATTTCCTTATCAAAATCGCATGATTGGTTTAACTGGATTACTAGGCGTTTACCAACGTTCGGGTATGCAGAAACTGGCACAAAAAACGGGTGTGATGAATCTATTTCCTGAAAGTATGCGAACGATGGAAAAGGTGCTACCACAAGTGCCGAAGCGAAAGGAAATGAAAAATCGTCCTCGTCACCTGCGTCCACTTTCAGAACAGAAGAAGAAGGTCGCCTTTTTCTCTGGCTGTCTAATGGATACGATATTTATGGGAACGAATGATGCCACGACAAAGCTCCTTCAATATGCTGGCTGTGAAATTGTTGTACCGGAAAAGCAAGCCTGTTGTGGAGCGCTGCATGGCCATAGTGGAGAAGTGAATCAAGCAAAAGAAATGGCTAAGCGTAATATCGAGGCCTTTGAAGAGGCTGAGGTTGATTACATCATTACAAATGCGGGTGGCTGTGGTGCCTTTCTCGTCGAATATGACCATCTACTAAAAGATGATCCTGAGTGGAAGGAACGTGCGGATACGTTTGCGAAGAAGATCAAGGATATTACGAGTGTGCTAGTCGAGCTTGAGTTCCATAAGCTACCATTGGAATTGCCTGTCCAGATTGTCACCTATCAGGACTCTTGTCACCTGAAAAACGGTCAAAAAACGTTTATGGAACCTAGAACTCTACTACAATCAATCGATAACGTTGATTATGTAGAGATGAAGGATGCCAGCCGTTGCTGCGGATCAGCTGGTATCTATAACATCGTTCAGTCCGAAATGTCCATGCAAATTTTAGATTATAAAATGGAGCAGGCCCAGAAAACAAAAGCGAAAACGATTGTCACAGCAAATCCAGGCTGCTTACTGCAGATGAAGCTCGGCATCGAACGCGAGGGTTTATCTGATCAAATGGATGCCGTTCATATCGTGGACTATCTGCTCGAGGCTTATGAGAAAGCGAATGGAATTGTAGCGAGTGAGCCTGTTCATGCTTAAGGCTATGGGGTTAGTTCTCTTTTTGTGAAGAGAGCTAATCCTTTTTTGATGGCGAGTGGAGGGGGGAGGAAAAGACTTTGAGTAGACGTGAATATAGGCCAAATAGACCTGATTATGGAGTGAGCCGACTGGAATAAGTGACAGAGACGTGAATATGTAGTGGAGCGACTGGATTAGCATTCAGCTAGATTTGATAGAATACTAGGGTAACAGGATTACTCGTAAGATAGACTTGTAAATAAACATAACTGACGTGTCATATTCCTCCCCAAAAATATAGACGGAATTCCTCAACCTTTAGACTTGAATTTTTCTAAATACCGACTAAATTCAACAACTAACTGACTAGATTACTACTATTAAAGACTTGTTACCATCAAGAGACATTTGACCCAAGCCTCCATCCATGGGAGAAAAATCATAAAAATAACCAAACCGTCGAAAAACATATCCGATTAGAATCCTTTTCTTTGATAAACTCAAGTTGCTAATTATGCATGAATATAGTAAGCTAAACATAATATTTAAAAATTCTGCTTTTTGTAAGCGCATACACACAAGGGAGGGATATTGTTTGGAGCTTGGATTGTTTCAGAAACAAAAGATGAAACTCGTGATGACCACAGAGCTACGACAAGCCATTTCTTTATTGCAATATTCTTCGACTGAACTTTCCCAATTTCTTCAGGAACAAGCGGCTGAAAATCCCTTAATTGAATTAGAAGAGCGTGAACAACCCATTCGCTTAGAAGAAAGTTATAGCTCGATTCGTAATAAATCCTCATATTCCAGAGCAAATGATGATTCGGTTAGTCCGTTAGATTTTATCTCCAATGAAGAGGGGGGACTGGTTGATTATTTAACCGAGCAGCTCCAATGGCTTAACGTAAATGATCGTCGGAAAGCCATATTAAACTATTTAATTCTCAATCTAGATGATAAGGGTTATTTACCACTATCCAATTCCCAAATTGCAGAGCAACTTGATATTTCAAATGAAGAAGTGGAGGAGGCTATTGGCTTATTACAGCAGTTAGATCCCCTAGGGGTAGGGGCGAGAAATCTCAAAGAGTGCTTGATGATTCAGGCGAAGGAGTATTATCCGGATGAGCCAAAGCTTCAGGAAATCCTTGAACATTACTTAGGTATGCTTGCTGATCATAAGTGGAATAAGATTACTACCATTTTAGATATCTCTTTAGGGGAAGTAAAAAGACTGGCTGAGTGTATCCAAACGCTTAATCCTAAGCCGTGTGCAGAATTCACCAGACATTCGGTTAACTATTTATATCCAGATGTAATCATAGAAAAAAAGGATGGGGACTATGGGATCTCCATGAATAATCGTTACTTACCCGTTGTCCATGTTAACCAGCAGTATATGAATCTACTTCACGAAAAAAGAGAGTGTTCTCAATATATTAAGGATCATTATCAAAAGTATGTGTGGTTAGTAAGAAGTATTGAAAAACGTCAATCCACCATTTTGAAAATAACGAATTATATAATTAAGAGGCAAAGAGGCTTTTTGGAAAATGGTTTTTCTGGCCTACGGGCAATGACGCTCAAAGAAGTAGCAGATGAAATTGATATGCACGAATCAACCGTAAGCAGAGCTGTCGGAAATAAAGTAATTCAGACTCCATTAGGCTGTTTTGAAATGAGGCGCTTGTTTACTTCAAAGCTCGGTAATAACGATGGGGGGCATACTTCATCGGCAAAGGTGAAATATCTTCTCAAGCAGTTGATTGATGAGGAAAATAAAGAGAAGCCTTACTCCGATCAAAAACTTGCAGATTATTTACAGAAACAACATGGGATCACCATATCAAGACGAACCGTTGCGAAATACAGGGAGGAGTTAAACATCTTACCCTCCTCAAAACGCAAATTAATTGTTTGAAGATTGTTTCTCACTTGCTTAAAATTAAGCAAGTGTTTTTTTAGGTTGACAATATACCTATAGGGGTATAAAATGACATTATCCCTTTTGAAAGAGGAGATCATCATGAGCACACTACTTTCCATCATTTTGGCCATATTAATGGTTTTATTTATGTATAAAAGGTACATGCCTGTTTTAGGTATTGGCAAGATAGATGAAAATTATGTATCATATTCTAAAGAGGATGTAGCAATTGTCGATATTCGTAGCTTTCACAAATCTGCACAGCAAATGGTAGAAAACATCCATTGCATTCCTCTACCCTATTTAAGTAGATATGTGTACGAAATCCCCAAAAAAGATGTGATTATTATCGCATCTGACCATGTTGAAATGAATTTAAGTGCACGCATTTTACGCCGGAAAGGCCTGTGTGTAATTGGTTATTGCCTCGACAAAGAATAAGAATGAGGAGGGTCATCAATGAAATATGATGCACAAGTCAAAAATAGAATGAAACGAATTGAAGGTCAAGTTAGAGGTCTTCTTAAAATGATGGAAGACGATAAAGAATGTCGTGATGTCGTTACCCAAATGTCTGCGGTTAGAAGTGCCCTTGATCGCACGGCTGCGTTAATTGTGAGTAAAAATTTAGAACAGTGTATTCGTGAGGAAAAGCAAAGTGGTGAAAAATCCGAGGACTTGATTAAAGAAGCAGTGGACTTGCTCGTTCGTAGCCGATAATTTTTAGAGGGTGACAAAACCATCATGATTTGTATAACCTAATGTATAGGGTTAAATGTAACAGATTAACCCTATTATTTATCGCAAAAATGATACCCCTACCCCTAAAGGTGTGAGGTGGTTGAATAAAAATTTTGTAAGTGATATATTTTTTTAGATTGTTTAATACCCCTGCAGGTATAAAGCATTAAAATATTTTAAACTTGGAAGCGATTTTGATGAAGGAAATTACACCAGAAGAATTAGCGAAAAAACTAAAAGCTGGCGAAAACATTAGCATTATTGATGTACGTGAGGATGAGGAGGTTGCCCAAGGTAAAATTCCTGGAGCGCGCCACATCGCATTAGGTACTATCCCAGATCGGCTTGACGAAATTGATAAGGATCAACCACACTATATGGTTTGTCGTTCAGGTGGCCGTAGTGGAAAGGCTTGTCAATTCTTAAAGGCACAAGGCTATGACGTCATTAATATGACAGGTGGCATGCTTGCTTGGAAAGACGAAGTGGAATAATAGGAGGTCATAAAATGATTATTCAAGCAAATGAAGTATTAGATGCTAAAGGGCTTGCTTGTCCGATGCCCATTGTAAGAACAAAAAAAGCAATAACAAACCTTGAACCAGGTCAAGTGATTAGGGTAGAAGCAACAGATAAAGGTTCTACGGCTGATATTAAAGCTTGGGCTGATAGTACGGGACATCAATATCTTGGTACAAAAGAAGATGGAGAGGTATTACATCACTATATCCGTAAGGCGAGTGATGATGAAGCGAAAGAAGAAACAAAACACGAAGACATCGTTGATTTAGAAGACCTTCGCAGTCGGATTGAAGGCGATGAGAAGATTTTCATACTTGATGTAAGAGAGCCTGCAGAATATGCGTTTGGGCATATTCCTGGTGCTAAAAATATTCCACTTGGTGAGCTTGATGACCGAATGGAAGAAATTGAACAAGACGAGGAACTACATGTTATTTGTCGTACTGGAATTCGGAGTGATTTAGCAGCTCAAAAGCTAACAGAAAAAGGATATAAAAACGTAAAGAATGTAGTGCCTGGCATGACTATGTGGGAAGGTCCTACAGAAAAACAATCTTAAAAAATAATTAGGAGGAATTTTATTATGGCTAATACAAAAGTAGCGATTATTGCAGCAAACGGAGGACTATTTGACGCATATAAGGTATTCAACATTGCATCAGCGGCAGCAGCATCAGATGCAGAGGTAGGCATTTTCTTCACATTTGAAGGCTTAAATCTAATTCATAAAGAAGGACACAAAAGTCTTCCACTACCAGAAGGAAAGGAACATTTCCAAGAGGGCTTTAAACAAGCAAATGTACCTTCTATTGAAGAGCTTGTAAGTCTTGCTCAAGAAATGAACGTGAAGTTAATTGCATGTCAAATGACAATGGATGTCATGAACTTAGAAAAGGATGCTTTTGTTGAAGGAATTGAAGTTGGCGGAGCTGCTACATTTATTGAATTCGCGAAAGACGCAAACATGACCTTAACATTTTAATAAAGGAGAGGAGAGCTTATGTCAAAATCGATAACAACGAAGGAACTTGCACAAAAAGTTATTAATCATGAAGAAACACTCATCCTGGACGTTCGTAACACAGATGAATTTGATAATTGGAAAATTGAAGGTGGAAAAGTTGAAGTCATTAACGAACCCTACTTTAATCTACTAGATGGTGTTGGTCCTGTAGCGGAAAAACTGAATAATGATCAAGAGATTATCGTTGTTTGTGCCAAAGGCGGATCATCTGAAATGGTTGCAGACCTTATGGTTGAGGCAGGATTCACCAATGTTTACAACCTTGAAGGTGGAATGAAGGCTTGGAGTGAACATCTAGAGCCAGTAAAAGTTGGCGATTTAAATGGTGGTGGAGCCCTTTATCAATTTGTTCGCCTAGGTAAGGGCTGTCTATCCTACTTCATCGAATCGAACGGTGAAGCAGCCATTATAGATACAGCTCGTATGCTAGAGCCATATGAACAATTTGCTAAGGCAAAGGGTGTAGAGATTAAACATCTAATTGATACCCATTTACATGCGGATCATATTTCAGGTGGACGTCACCTAGCTGAAAAAGTAGGAGGAACGTATCATCTACCCCCTAAGGACGCAACAGAAGTAACCTTTGAGTATACCCCACTTGAAGAGGGGAATGACATAACAGTCGGAAACACAACTGTTAAAGTAAAACCGATATACTCCCCTGGGCATACCATTGGCAGTACGTCATTTATCATTGACGATCAATATTTATTAACTGGAGATATTCTATTTGTGAAATCCATTGGTCGACCTGACCTTGCTGGATTGGCAGAGGATTGGGTAGGTGACCTTCGTAATACGCTCTATAGACGATACAAAGAGCTATCAGAGGACTTAATTGTACTCCCAGCTCACTATTCCTTTGCAGAGGAACTAGGTAAGGGCGGAGAAGTATCAGCTCGCTTAGGTGACCTTTATCAAAATAACTCAGGTCTCCAAGTGGAGGATGAAAATGTATTCCGCAAAATGGTGACAGAAAATCTTCCACCGCAGCCAAATGATTATCAAGACATTCGTCAAACAAACATGGGGAAAATGGATCCAGAATTAGAAAGACAAAAAGAAATGGAAACAGGCCCTAACCGTTGTGCGGTAGAGGGGTAAAAGGAGGAGAATATAATGGATTCAGCAAAAGTGTTAGATGCCAAAGGATTGGCGTGTCCAATGCCAATTGTGAAAACGAAAAAAGCAATGGAAGACATCAACTCAGGTGAAATTTTAGAGGTTCATGCAACCGACAAAGGAGCCAAAAGTGACTTAACAGCTTGGGCAAAATCAGGCGGACATGAAATTGTACAAAACACAGAAGAAGACAATGTACTAAAGTTCTGGATTAAAAAAGCTTAATGGAGGTCCCTTTTTAGGGACCCCCTTTACAATAAAAAGGGGGAACGCAACATGGATTACAGCATGATCTTTATGATTACCATCTTTCTTATTGGCTTTGTCGGTTCATTTGTATCAGGCATGGTTGGAATTGGTGGCTCTATCATAAAATATCCAATGCTATTATATATACCTACCTTACTAGGATTTGACAGTTTTTCAGCCCATGAAGTATCTGGTATCAGTGCCATTCAAGTTCTGTTTGCTACTGTTGGTGGTGTATGGGCTTATCGTAAGGGTGGATATTTAAATAAAACCTTAATCATCTACATGGGGATTAGTATCTTGATCGGAAGCTTTATTGGTGGATATGGTTCTCGTTTTATGACTGATGATGAAATTAATTTTGTTTATGGGATATTAGCAACGATTGCAGCTATTATGATGTTTATTCCGAAAAATGGTTTGGATGATATCCCATTAGATCAGGTTACGTTTAACAAATGGCTAGCAGCCTTTTTCGCGTTAATCGTTGGGGTTGGAGCTGGTATTGTAGGTGCTGCAGGTGCATTTATTTTAGTGCCAATTATGCTTGTCGTATTAAAAATTCCTACTCGCATGACAATTGCAACATCATTAGCTATCACTTTTATTTCATCCATTGGTTCCACGGCTGGTAAAATATTGACTGGCCAGATTTTATTTGTCCCAGCAGCAGTTATGATTATTGCAAGTCTCATTGCATCTCCACTTGGTGCAAAGGTTGGACAAAAAGTAAATACAAAAATCTTACAAGGGATTCTCGATGTTCTTATTTTAGGTACAGCCATTAAAATTTGGCTAGACTTTCTATAAAATATTTAATTCATAAAAAGGGAGAAGAAAACATGGATATCGTACAGTGGATTATTATTGCCATCGCAGCTTATTTTGTTGTTAGTCGCTTTATTCCTGTTAAAGGAATTGAGAATATCACCACAGAGCAAGCAAAAGCTAAATTTAAAGTTAAAAAGGTTCAATTTGTAGATGTACGTACACCTGGTGAATATAAGGCCAATCACCGTAAACCGTTTAAAAATATACCTCTCAACCAATTAGCTCAAAAATCCACAGAACTAGATAGGGACAAAGAAGTTGTGGTCATTTGTCAAAGTGGTATGAGGAGTATGAAGGCAGCTAAGACTTTGAAAAAGCAAGGCTTTAAACAAATATCCAATGTCAAAGGCGGCATGAGTGCTTGGATATAAGAAGGAGAGTCAAAGCATGGCAAAAGAGGTGACACCAAAAGAGGTTGCGGGGCGACTCCAAAACGGTGAAGAAGTTTATGTGATTGATGTACGTGAAAATAGTGAGGTAGCAGAAGGTAAAATACCTGGAGCCAAACATATCCCACTTGGTCAGTTAGCGATTCGAAAAGAAGAATTGGACCCTGATAAGTCCTATGTGGTGGTATGTCGGTCAGGCAATCGTAGCAAAGCAGCCTGCGGGATTCTTGGAGCTTTAGGCTACCAAGTAGAAGATATGCTTGGTGGGATGCAACAATGGGAAGGCGAATTGGAATAAACAAAGGAGATGATGTTCATGTTTCATTATACAGTTGAAACCAACCAAACGTTAGAGGAAGCGGTTCAATCACTCGAAGCAAGCTTAAAGGAAGAAAAGTTTGGAGTGCTTTGGAAGTTTAATATTAAAGAAACCCTACAAAACAAAGGCTTTGAGTTTGATCAACCATACCTCGTCCTTGAAGTGTGTAACCCTAAGGAAGCACAACGGGTTTTAACAGAAGATCAACTTGTAGGTTATTTCTTACCATGTAAGATTGTCGTTTATGAAGACCGTGAGACAAAGAATACGAAAATCGGCCTGCCAAAACCAACGGCTCTAATCGAAATGGTGAACGATGAATCCCTAAAGGAATTTGCAGCAGATATAGAAAAACGCTTAATCGCTTGTATTGATAAAAGTATTTAAGCTAAAAACTGTCTCATACGTGAGGCAGTTTTTTATTTTGCAGGAAATTGCCAATACTTATCGAATTATTTAAAATAGTATTCAGATTAAAATGAACAGGGGGAATTTTATTTGATTAGCTTTCCAAAGCCAACCGTTGAGCAGTTTTTCCGTACATATGTGATTTCAAATTTTACAGTTAGCCCAGATGAAAAGAAGCTTCTTTTCAGCACCAATTTAAATGGGAAAATGAATGTATGGGCAATGGATTTACCGGATACGTTTCCTTACTTATTTGCCCATAAGGATGAATCCATTAGTTTTATTAAGTTTGATCCCGAGAGCCGCTATGTGCTTGCTGGATATGACAACGACGGGGACGAAAACCACCAAATTTACGCTATCCCAAGTGAAGGTGGACTGCCTCAGCTACTGATTACCGGGGACCCGAGCGAAAAATACTTCTATTCACACTTAAGTAAAGACGGAAAACGTGTTTATTATAATACATCTGAAGGCAATCCAAGTTTTTTGAATGCCCGGGTGCGCAATTTGGAAGATCAGACAGATAAACTCCTAAACGAAGGTCAAAAGTCTCCAACAGAGCTAACAGCTGTGTCAGATGATGAGAAAGCATTTGTTTACTTACGCGCCTATGCGAATACATATGTGATTGGATTTGTAAAAGCAGGAGATGAGGAGTATAGCTTAACACCTGATCCTGAAAAAGTTCACGTCACCTTTGATCCTGTATTTGTGGATGAGCAAACAATCTATTTTGTGACAGATTATGAAAGTGAATATAGCTATGTGGCGAAATTTAATCTCGAAACAAAGGAATTCACAAAGGTGCTTTCTATCGAACATGAAAGCGTGGATACGATTAAATGGGATAAAGCCAACCAAGTTTTATATCTTGTTACAGAAAGTGGAGTCCAGGATAATTTATATCGCTATAGCCTAGAACCCGAGAAACTAGACATGGTGGAGACCCCAGTGGACTCAATCGGTCAAATCCAAATTACCAAATCAGGACAAGTCTTTCTGTTGGGAGTAAGCGCTACGATTCCACATAACATTTTTCAGCTAACAAATGAGTCAGAATGGAAACAGCTAACCAATAACAGTGTGTTGGGCGTCAATCAAGAGCAAATGGTTGACCCGGAAGTGGTGTCATATTCATCATTTGATGGGGTGGAAATAGAAGCCTTGCTGTTTAAAGCAAACCCAGAGTATGATAATGGACATATGATTTTCTGGCCACACGGCGGACCACAGGCCTCAGAGCGTAAGTTTTTCCGTGCGATGTTCCAATGCTTTTTAAATCGTGGGTACTCCATTTTCGCTCCGAACTTCCGTGGTTCAACGGGATATGGTTCTTCCTTCGTGAAAATGGTTGAACAGGATTGGGGAGAAGGACCACGCCTTGACTGTGTAGCTGGTATTGAGTGGTTATTTGATAATGGCATTACGGATCGCGAAAAGCTCTTCCTAATAGGAGGAAGCTATGGAGGGTACATGGCACTGCTATTACATGGCCGTCACCCAGAATATTTCAAAGCTGTAGTCGACATCTTCGGACCATCTGACTTGTTTACCTTTGTCAATTCTGTTCCACCTCATTGGAAGCCGATTATGGACCGCTGGCTTGGAGACCCAGAACAGGACAAAGAACGTTTCGTTAAAGATTCACCGGTTACCTATTTAGACGGAATGGAAAAGCCTATGCTGGTTATTCAGGGAGCCAAGGACCCTCGTGTAGTAAAAGAGGAGTCTGACCAAATTGTGGCTAAGCTTAAAGAAAAAGGTCGTGAAGTGGAATATCTTTTATTAGAGGATGAGGGTCATGGATTCTCGAAAAAAGAGAACGAGATAAAGGTCTATCAGCGTATGCTTGAGTTTTTAGAAAAACATCAAGTACATTAAAGCTAATGAAAAGTGATAAGTCATGACTAAGACTTATCACTTTTTTTTCATATCTATTTTTCTAAATGACCTTCTAAAAACTGCATTCGGTCATTAAATAGAGTTGGATAGGATAGGTAGCCCAGCATAATACTTGTGACAACCGCTGTGGTTAGTAATAAAAATAGAATCAATAGCTGGAACAAAACGGCTTGAACAGGGTCAGCACCAGCAATGATTTGTCCACTCATCATTCCGGGAAGTTGAACAAGTCCGATGGTTTTTTGACTTTCAATCGTCGGAATAGTACTCGCCTTAATCGATGTTTTTAACTGCTTATGAATGGCTTGTTTTGGAGTTCCACCAAGTGACAAAATGAGCTCGGTTTCATCCTGTCGGTTCCTCATTTCAGCTGTGAAACGATTAAGGAAAAGAATAGAGAGTACCATCGAATTGCCGATGACCATACCACTTATAGGAATAATATATTGAGCAGTTGGTGGCGTAATCCCTAGGCCAAGCAAAATTCCCTGTGTTAAGACTTCAATAAACACAAAGGTAGCAATTAATTTCCATATAATCCCTCGAATGGATGCCCCTTTCCGCTGAGCATTATGTGTAGCAGCTCCAATCATTAGGGCAATCATCAATAAAATATAAATAATATGTTCAGCATCAAATACAAATTGTAGTACGTATCCTACAGCTAGCAGTTGTATAATCGAACGAATAGCCGCAATCATCGTATCCTTTTCCAGACCTAAACGAAATGTTCTTGATAATATGAGTGGAATGACAACAAATATTAAGGTGATTGCTAGTGTGAAATAGCTCATTCAAATTCACCCTTTACAAATTTTCTCACACGTTCATTTTTCGGGTTCTCCAACAAGTCGCTCGTTCCCGTTTCAACAACTTCCCCTTCCATCATCACCCACGTATAATCCCCTATTGTCAGGGCCTGTTCGAGGTTATGGGTTATCCAAATCATCGTCGTTTCATATTTTCGGTTTATTCGTTTAATGAGATCCTCTACCTCCTGTTGAGAAACCCGGTCCAAAGAGGAAGTGATTTCATCAAGTAACAGAACCTGTGGTTGATTGACAAGGGTGCGAGCAATCGATAGCTTTTGCTTTTGCCCTCCGGAAAGATCCTTGGCATCTCGGTCTAAAAATTCTTCACCAAGCCCTACGAGGTGTAGTAATTCATTCGCTCTTTTCTTTTCAAGCGTTTTTCCTTGTAACTCGAGAGGCAATTCGAGATTTTTTTGAACGGTACCATCAATCATCGTCGCGGTTTGTAGAGCAATCCCAACCGTACGACGTAGTTCTACGGGTTCATAGTCTTGAATTCGTTTTCCATGAATAAAAATTTCTCCTGAGTCGGGGGACCTTAGGCCATTACATAATTTAAATAGAGTAGATTTTCCAGCTCCTGATGGCCCGACTAATGTTGTGATTTTACCTTCAGGGAAAGACCCCGTGATGTTTTTTAAAATATGTAAACCATCATCGGAAAAATGTACATCTCGAAAATGAACCGCTGTATGATCAAGGCTTTGCATATTTTCACATCCTTACATGTATACATTCGGTTTATCATTATACTGTGAAAGTACCGAATAGTTAATACCATACTATATTTCACACAAAAAAACTGCCATCATGCTTGAAGGAGTTACAGCAATTCAGCCTATCGTGAGGTATACTTTATTCATGCCGCACGTTCTGGAAAATTCCATGCCTTAAAAGAACAAGCTGAGGAAATCAACGAACAAAACAATCAAGTCCATAAATTCTTCGTTTATGAAAACCCTGAGCCTGAGGATGAAGGTGTTTATGATCATAAGGGCTATATAACGGAAGAATGGCTATCATCGATTTTACGTACAAACGATGCAGCTTTTTTCTTCTGTGGTCCAAAAGGCATTATGCATGCTATATATCAAAGCTTAAATCACCAAGGAGTTAAAGAAACAGATATTCACTTTGAAATCTTTGGTCCAATGACTGATATTAAAAATTAAACTTCAAGGGATCTAGATGTATGAAGGACAAAACGGAACCGAGGAGTCACCGAAACGTCCTTCATCAGGAGTATGAAGGACAAAACGGAGTCGGTGAGTCACCGAAACGTCTTTCATCAGGAGTATGAAGGACAAAACGGAGTCGGTGAGCCACCGAAACGTCCTTCATTAGGTGAATGAAGGACAAAACGGAGTCGGTGAGCCATGCAAACGTCCTTCATCAGGAGTATGAAGGACAAAACGGATCCGATGAGTCACCGAAACGTCCTTCATCAGGAGTATGAAGGACAAAACGGAGTCGGTGAGCCACGCAAAAGTACTTCACCAGCTGTATGAAGGACAAAACAGAATCCAGTGAGTCACCGAAACGTCTCAAAAAAAAGTCATAGTCACTACATTTTATTCGTAGTAAGCCCACTGATGGACTCCTACAATCTTAAAGTTGCTTGTCAAAATTCTTCTAATCCTCTTTTTCGATTGCACCACTTGACACCAATCATGAATGATCTTGGTAGTAATCTTTTCATTGGGGAATAGCAGCTTAAATTCTTTAACACTTCTAATTACAGCGCTTGTAGCCGGTTCTTCATACCCACAATCGTGACAAACACATTTTGTTTTCTCATCAGATACTGAAAACAAATGGCATTTTGAGCAAGAAATCCTTTTACGAAGTTGATCATATTCATAGGCTGGTATCTGTTTGAATGGGAAAGTGTTATTATGAGCTAGCAATAATTGGTTAGCTAATTTTTTGTGTTTTTCCGTTAATTTTGAAGTAACACCATTTAAACTTTTCATGTATTGTTTAACTTGAGTTGGAAAAATAATTGGCTTGTCGAGAGGCGCTTAGTATAAGGTGAATTCAGGATTAATAAAAACAACGGAAGCTTCAATTTGGAGCTTGTATCCGAGGTGGAGGAGTAACTGGCGTAGTAAGGATACACTTCTACTCAATTGGTGAAGTGGGTTAATGACTTTTAATCTGGGTTTCTTGAATAACTTATCAGATTCGTAATAATAATCGCCTTCAAAGTTTTTCACTTCGTAAAAGCAGATCTTTCAGGGTGTTATAATAAGGGAATCAATTTGGAAGGTAGTACTTTTAACTTCTAGTAACAAATCATTTAAAATTAAGCATTCACACTGTAGCTTTTCTGTTAAGCTATCAAAAATAAGCTCTCCTTCATAGCCCTTTTTTAGATTGAAATAGTGATGCTTGTCCTAGCTAATTAAATTCATTCGCTTATTTAATATTTCTTGAATTACTAATTCATTCGACTTAGTGCGCGGTTTAAAAAGCATAGTCCACATCCTTTTTAATTACAGAATATAAGTCTATTATATAAAAAATATCAACTGATGTAATGAAATAATTGTATCATTAGATTGAGTTTTCAAATAATATTGAAATGTATAATCACTTCATAGTATTATATATAAATACATTATTTAACAAAATGAGCGTCTTCTCAAAATTTTTTCTGTTTCCATTGAACCTTTTCATGCTCCCATTTGTATAGTTAGTAAATAAGACAGATGGGAGATGTTACCGTGGGTATAGGATGGATTGTTTCATTAATTGTAGCTGGGGTAATAGGGATATTGATTATGGCCATTACCATTCCGCTTGATCGCAAATATGTAGTTCGGGAAAATGGAAAAATTAATTACAAGAAAACGACGATTTATTTAAGATGGAATGTATTTGACACGCTGACCTTAATCCTAGCCATTTATACGATTATCTGCGTTCAAGTCTTAAATGTTTTTGTCACGAATGGTCACACCGTAGAAAATCCATATGTGCAATTTTTTACTAACCAATCACAGGCATGGACTATTGTTACGATTGCCTATTTAATAAGTCGGTTATCCATGACATTAAAAGCGATTAAAGTACGGTGGGGCGATGAAATTGATGGAGCGTGAGGATGAATGGATGCTCGCCTTTCAGAAAGGGGAGGAGGGGGCACTTGACCGTGTCTACCTCCTCATGAAGCCATCCATATACACTTTTATTTATCGTTATACAAGGGATGAGCAGTTAAGCATTGATATTGTTCAAGATACCTTTGAGAAATTACAAAATTACAAACAAGATTTTGACCCACAGAAGGGAAAGCTGAAGTCCTATCTTTTTCAGATGGCATACCGCATCATGATCACCAAATTAAATCGACGAAAAAAGTGGCGTTCGCTTCTTCCATTCTTAGCACCACTTGAGAAAGAGGATTATCATCATGAAGATCGTATGACGATTCGGGACGCCATTACCAAGCTTCCAGATAAGCATCGTGCAGTTATTCTCTTATTCTATTATCATGATATGAGCCAGGAAGAAATAGGGGAGATATTAAATATTCCGAGTGGGACGGTAAAATCTAGACTACATCATGCCATTAAACGACTTAAAGAAGAATTGGGGGTAGACTATTATGAATCAAGATCCCTTTGAAAAGGATCCTCTATTAAAGCAAAAACTAGATGAATATCATGTCGAGGTTCCTGATTTTCCTGATAAGCCAAGTCCGTGGGAACGTTTCATACGGTTGTTGGGTTCACCAGCCAAGGATCCACTTGAGAATATGGTTACAACAACGAATGGCTTTCTGCTGTTAAAGGTCATTCCATTAACAGCAACAATCATAATTGGTCTTATACAGGCATTGCTGTTCTTATAATATGTATAGAAGGGTAGGGATAAGCTCCCTACCCTTTTCGTGTTTGTGGAGGTCTATAAGGATACCCTTAGTAAAAACTTCCTATCAATAGTGGATATCCTCGGATGGCGACTTACCACCACCCACCACCATATCCTCCTCCATATCCGCCGCCGTAGCCACCACCGTAGCCACTAGCGCCGATTATAATCAAGAGGATAAATAAAACAACTAACAACGCAAATCCGGAGCTGTATCCTCCTCCATCACTCATGTCAAATGCACCTCCTTAAAAGGACTACAGTATCTTACTCTAGCGACTGAAAAAATGTGTAGATTGTTAACCTAATTTCCACTTTTATTTTGAACGTATGCCAAAATATTACTGAAATTCCTTACAATTTTTTGAATATTCCAAACGAGTCATCAATACGTATAAAAAGAAGGGGGTGGACAGAGATGAACTAGTTCTAAAGTGGGTGTACGTTGATTTGAAAAATTGAATAAGGAGGGATATATGTTGAGTAATGAACAATTAAGTGAAAAGCAACGAGAATATTGGAAAAGAAATATTCGTTTGATTGTCACGTTACTTATCATTTGGGCTTCCGTATCATTGCTTGCTGGAATCATTTTAGCCAAGCCGTTCAGTAATATTATGTTCTTTGAAGTACCTTTGTCATTCTGGTTTGCCCAGCAAGGTTCGATCATTGTGTTCATTTTCCTCATTTTTACTTATGCTATCAAAATGGATCGACTTGATCGAGAATTTGGTGTAGAAGAAGTCATATTAACAGAAGAAAAGGATTCAAAGGGGGATGAGTCATGACAGTAGAAGCGATTACTCTTACCCTCGTTGTCATTACGTTTGGTATTTACATTTATATCGGTTGGTGGGCTAAGGTAAAAGACACGAGTAATTTCTTCGTAGCTGGAAAAGAAATTCCCGCTGTTGCCAATGGTGCGGCAATCGCAGCAGACTGGATGTCAGCTGCATCGTTTATTTCGATGGCCGGTCTCATTTCCTTTTTAGGTTATGATGGAACGATTTATTTAATGGGATGGACTGGTGGATATGTACTTCTGGCGTTATTACTAGCCCCATATTTGCGTAAATTTGGTCGCTATACGGTACCGGATTTTATTGGGGATCGTTATTATTCAAATGGAACGAGAGCAGTAGCAGCCATTGCGACTATTTTTATTTCCCTAACCTATGTTGCTGGACAAATGCGCGGGGTCGGTATTGTCTTCAGTCGCTACTTACAGGTAGATATCACAATGGGTGTTGTTATTGGGATGGCCATTGTAGCTTTCTTCGCTGTTTTAGGTGGAATGAAGGGGATTACCTGGACCCAAGTTATACAGTACTTTGTATTAATTATTGCCATCATCATTCCTGCAGCCGCTATATCCTTAAAATTAACCGGTATACCAATTCCTCAAGCAGGACTTACTTTCTCCGATATTGCTCAACGACTGAGTCAGCTGCAAGTTGATCTCGGCATGACCGAATATTTAGCACCGTTTCAAAATATGTCTGGTCTGAATGTATTTGCTGTAACACTTGCCTTAATGCTAGGTACTGCTGGGCTTCCACACGTTATTGTTCGTTTTTATACGGTAAAAGATGTTCGTTCAGCTCGTTGGTCAGCTGGCTGGGCATTAATCTTTATTGCATTACTCTATACCGTTGCACCTGCTATCGGTGTGTTCGCCAAATACAATCTGATCAATACCTTTAATGACCAACCGATTGAACAGGTTCGGGAAATCAGTTGGGTTGAAAAATGGGAAGAAACAGGGCTGTTAGGCTTAGATGATAAAAACGGCGATGGTATTTTGAACTTTGCTGAGGATACATCACCACAGAATGAAGTTACCATCGACCCAGACATCATTGTGTTATCGACGCCAGAGGTAGCTCAGCTTTCCCCATTTATCATTGCGCTGGTGGCAGCTGGTGGGTTGGCTGCAGCCTTATCGACAGCGTCAGGCTTGCTACTTGCCATGTCGAGTGCGGTTTCCCACGATTTATATTATCGAATATTTAAACCAGGCGCCAATGAACAACAACGACTTAAAGTGGGTCGTATTATGATTTTCCTTGCTGTGCTGGTAGCGGGGTATTTCGGAATCCATCCACCTGGCTTTGTTGGAGAGGTGGTAGCCTTTGCATTCGGTATTGCTGCAGCTAGCTTGTTCCCAGCGATTCTTCTCGGTATTTTTGATAAACGAATGAATCGTGAAGGGGCAACCTGGGGGATTCTCGTAGGATTGATTTTTACAGTTTCTATGATTCTACTCATGCGTTCAGTTGAGATATTTGGTACGGAATCACAAATTATTGAGAGCTTCTTAGGCATTAATGCACAAGGCATTGGTGTTGTCGGGGCCATCCTTAACTTTGTCATTTCGTTTATCATTTCGAGAAGTACCCAAGCACCACCAGAGGAAATTTCACAAATGGTTGAAGATGTTCGTGTTCCAAAAGTCACGAAAAAAGAATAACTTGAATCCTTCTCCTCTCATATCCAATTGAGGGGAGAGGGGCATAAAAAATTTTCGACATCATCGCAAAAGTTATAGTAAGGGAGAGAGTTTTCATGAATTTAGTTCTTATTCTACTTATTTTACTTAGTGCTTTGTATATCTTTCATCCCCATTTAAATGTAATTGTGATGAAAAAGGTTTTAGGGATCACACTGTTTGTGGAAGTGTTTTATTTGATTGGTCATTACATGTCTGGATGGCCATTTCCCACTCCAGAGGTAATCTTACAAATCATTGTGGTGGTCGGATCAGGTGTGGCCATTGGCGTTATTTTTTCACGAATCTGGCCCTTACCTGAAAAAAAGGGTTTTGAACGTATTGCCCGTACGTTTTTAATTGTAATACCTGCCCTTGGACTTGGAATTGGTTTTCAATTACTCCTACAAGGACAATATGCTACTCAAGCGCTTTATCTCATCTTCGCATTATCGACTTGGCTTGGCTCAGGCCACTTTATTCGAAAAACGGTAGCATAGATAGGTGTAAATTCTTTACAAGAAAGGAGTTGTTAGATTTGTTTGCTTCTCTAACTCCATTAGATTGGAAACGTCGTGCAGTCAAATATTATCCAGATAAGGTTGCAATCATAGATGGTGATAAGCAATTTACCTATCAAGAGTTCGCAAAAAGAGCGGATCAGTTATCGGCTGCCCTTCAAAAGGAAGGGATTGGTAAGGGAGATCATGTAGCGGTGATGCTTCCGAATACACATTATATGTTGGAATGCTTCTATGGGATTACACAGCTTGGAGCAGCGATGGTACCACTTAATTATCGTCTATCGGCTGAGGATTTAGAATATATTATCAATCATAGTGATGCGAAAATGTTAATTGTTGACGAAGAATTTACCGGACCGATTGAGGAAGTGGCGGAAAACCTTACCCTAAAGCAAAATATTGTTGTATCAGTGGAAGGACAATCAACCACTCTTGAAGGGATGGACTATGAAGAATTTTTCGGGAAGATTCCATCAGATGTAGATCCTCCTGATGTTGAAATAGATGAAAACCAGTTACTTACGCTCAATTATACTAGTGGAACGACATCAAAACCTAAAGGAGTCATGCTCAACCACCGTGCGAATTATTTAAATGCAGCTAATTTCATGTATCACCTCGGTGTTCAGCATGATGATGTCTATCTTCATACCCTGCCAATGTTTCATGCCAACGGATGGGGTGGCGTCTGGGCCATCACAGCAGCAGGAGCCACTCATGTTTGCTTACGAAAGGTAGACCCACCTGTAATTTTAGATCTTTTTGAAAAGAAAAATATCTCCTTATTATGTGGGGCACCTACAGTGATTAATATGCTAGTAAATGATCCAAAGGCAAAGGAAACAAAGATTCAAACCAATCCAAGAATGGCGACTGCTGGTGCACCACCTGCAGCAGCACTCATTCACAAGGCACAGGAAATCCTTGGGTTAAATATGATCCATGTTTACGGTTTAACCGAAACCTCACCATTTATTCTTTATTGTGAGTGGAAAAAAGAATTTGACTCTATATCCGCAGATGAGCAGGCGACGATTAAAGCTAGACAAGGTATTGAACTAGCTTTTAATGGAGAAACAAAGGTGGTTCGTCAAAATGGAGAGGAAGTAAGGTGGGATGGGAAAGAGCTAGGAGAAATTATTACTCGCGGGAATGTCGTCATGGATGGTTATTATAAAAATCCTGAAAAAACGGCTGAAGCTATTCGGGATGGGTGGTTCCACACGGGTGACTTAGCTGTGACATATCCAGATGGATATGTCGAAATTCGAGATAGGGCAAAGGATATGATCATTTCTGGTGGTGAGAATATTTCTTCCACAGAGGTAGAAGGGGTTTTATATAAACATCCAGCTGTCATGGAGGCTGCTGTAATTGCCATCCCTAATGATACGTGGGGTGAGGTACCAAAGGCAATTATCGTTTTACAGCCAAATGCTAACGTTTCAGAATCAGAAATTATTGAGTATTGCCGGTCGAACATGGCCCATTTTAAGGCCCCAAAAGCCGTAGAATTTGTGGATGCCTTACCCAAAACAGCTACTGGTAAACTACAAAAATTTCGCTTGCGGGAAATGCATTGGATGGGTCCAAAACGAGTGAATTAATGGACAATAGAAAGGGTTTCTATTTAATTGATAGAAACCCATATTCTTTTTATTTAAGTTCTGCTAAAAGTTCCCCTACAGGTTGATTGTGGATGACCAAATCGGCAAATCTGTCAAATTCTGTTTCATCCCGATTGACGATGACCAACCTTGCCCCAATTTCCTTTGCAATCAATGGAAATTGATTGGCCGGAGTAACCGATAAAGAAGAGCCAAGTACAATAAATAATTCAGCCTTTTCCGACTCCTCATAGGCTAGCTGAAAAGCATCCTGCGGCAGGGACTCACCAAATAAAACCACAGACGGACGTAAAATCCCACCACACTCACATTCATATTCTTCATGAACATATTGCTCACTACTGTAAACCTTTCCGCAGGTTTGGCAATGCAGCTTTTGCAAAGTACCGTGGAGCTCTGCCACACGCTTCGAGCCAGCCTCCTGATGAAACCCATCGACATTTTGAGTGATGATAGACTGGACCAAACCTTGCTGCTCCCATTCCGCCAGAATGTAATGTCCCTGATGTGGCTTGTATTCCTTCACCCCAAGCACTCGTTCGCGATAAAAATCAATGAATTCCTGTACATTATCATTTAAAGCCTCAGTGCTTGCTATTTTACTGGGATCCTTTTTCTTCCAAACTCCACTAGATGATCGGAAGTCAGGTAAGCCACTTTCTGTTGACATGCCTGCTCCGGTGAAAACAACCGTATAATTTGATTGCTGGAGCCAGTTTTTTAATTGCATCTTTCCACCTCATTCTAAGCGTGATTTTGATTTGAGTTTATCTTAATATAGTTTGAGGGTGTAGGCAATTCTGTGGGTTGGGGGGTGGTGCTGTGTGATGCGGGTCGCGGGCGCGGCGGTGGCGCGGCGCAAGTGCTGAAGTTTTATGGTTATATGCTAAAAAGTACTGGGCAAATTGCTGAAGGTTGCTCTGAGTGCTAAAGTTACGGTTGAGTTTGCTGAAGAATCACTGTGGCCTGCTAAAGTTCATTTCACATTTGCTAGACCTAACGAACAAAATGCTGAACACACCCAAGTCACACCATGCCAAGCAACCGAAAAAGCATCAAAAAAAGCTCCATCCACAAATGGAGCTTTCCTCATTCATTCCGGTCGTAAATCAACATAATAAAACCGGTCTTCCCCCGTAAATAGATCCTTTCTAACCGTTCGTTCATCAGAAACGGAAAAATGGATAGGCTTTTGAAACAATGGTCCATCAAACACAAACGTATGAAACTCACCGTTTTCTCCACAAGGATCCACATCATTAGGAAGATCTTTAATGAATTGATCATCTATGACTCTACCGACAAATGCAGGGTCTAACTGCTTGCTATCGACACAAGTAGAGACAGTTTTATAACCAAGGTTCAAAAATTCATCCATTAAATCATCCGTTTTTTCACCCCAAATAGGAAAGATGGGTTTAATAGGTGTACGGCTCAGCATGTTCTCACGATATTCTTTGACATCCTTTAAATGAATGTCGCCAAACATCATATGTGTGACTCCATCATCAACCAGCTTTTGAATAGCGTCGCCCATGATAGACTCATAGATTTCGTTTGTGCAGGTGGAAGGAATGGTGATTTTCCGTAACGGTATTTGCATGGCTTGAGCTTGTTGTTCTAGAAGTGATTCTCTTACTCCATGCATGCTTGTCCGTTGATAGTTCTCAGTAACGGTTGTAAATAGACAATCAACTTTCCGGTCATGGGATTGGATTATGCGGTGTAATGCGAGTGTGGAGTCTTTTCCTCCGCTGAATGAAACAGCAATTCTTTTTTCCATTGTTTTCACCTCTAGTTGTATCTTAAGGCTTATGGAAAAAGAAGACAATAAAGAGGGAGGAAATTTTGAGGAAATGTGAGGTTGTTTTGAGGTAACGATTGATTGCCCAGTTTACCTCCTCTTTACATAAAGAGATTAAATCAAATTCTGTTTTTGCAAAAACTCAACAATTAGATCCTTGTTCGATATAAGTACTTGACCATTCTGGTTTGGAACGACCTTGTTTCCATTACATTCAGGACAAATTTCTTCAGAGATTTCTTCACCAAATTTATCTCGGGCAATGGCCATGGCCTGTTCATAGGTCGGGTATCGTAATTCTAGATCCTCTAATATCTCTTGGAAGTAATTGGAGAAGTTCTCAACGTAACCCTTTCCCTCACATTTTTTACACGGTTCTTCCAGTTCATTGAATAAAATTCTTTTCAAATAAACTCACTCCTTCCGAATAATTGCCTATTTAATATTTATGAAATGAAAATAAAACTAATCACTTGTTGTGGATGGTTGTACAAGCTCAGAAACAGATGTATGTTAGAAGAAAAAAGAAGCAATAAAGAGTCTGAATATTGGAATTATATTGTAACAAAAATACATAATTTTGGCAATGGGAGGCATGAAACCTGAATTTTTAAAAGATATACTTTCTTCCATTTCTAGTATATAATCTAGTTAACTATGATTTTGCACATGAGTTAGGAGGCCCACTATGAACAACAATGTTGTGAATACAGGTGTTAATGGGTTAGACCGGGTTTTATATGGTGGCATACCTAGAGGGAATACAGTTATAGTAGAGGGTTTTCCGGGAACTGGGAAAACACTCTTAGGAATGCAGTTTTTATATCAGGGGGCTGTTCAGCATGACGAGCCTGGTATTTATATCACATTTGAAGAGTTCCCTGATCAAATATATAAGGATATGAAAGCATTTGGATGGGATATTCGTAAGCTTGAAGAGGAAAATAAACTTCGCGTCATTACATTATCTCCTGAGGTTCTTATGGATCAAATGATGAAACCAGATGGTCTGTTTGAGCACCTTATCCATGAAATCGGATGCAAACGAATTGTGGTCGACAGCATTAGTTTATTTCAATATTCCTACGCATCGATTGAGGAACAGAGAAAGGTGATTTACTCATTCCGGAATACCTTACGTAAGTATCAATTAACTTCAATTCTACTAAAGGAAATGACATCTGTGGAAGAGGAAAACGTTTCTTTCATTAATTATCTAGTGGATGGTGTCATTACCCTTACCTTAAAGCCTTACTCCAAAAACTACCGAAAGCGAACCTTGGAAGTGACCAAAATGCGCGGAAGTAGAATACAAGAGGGCGAACACCTATATCGAATTACAGATGAAGGAATTTACCTCATTCCTGCCCTTTCGATGGTGGAGGATGAAGTGATTACAGCACCTGTAGACACTGTCCCAACTGCTATACCAGCGATGGATCGAATCCTTGGTGGAGGGATTCATGATGGAGCTACCTTTACCATTGATACAAACAGCAAATCCAATTACAGGTATATTGTAACTGCTATTAAGTCGGGGCGAATTAAAGCAGGTCAAAAACTATTAATTTTCCTTTCTAGCCTAACCACTATTTCAGAACTAGAATCGAACTTCAAAAAATATGACTTGGATTTAGCCCAAATTGTAAAAGAAGGCAACATTACCTTCGTTGAGCATTATCGCCGTAATGTACCTAAAGAATACAAAGACGCAATCATCAATGTATCTGATTTAGATAATGAGCAATATCGACGTGTCATGAATGAACAGATTTTCTCAATGATCGAGCAGGGCGTTGCAAACGGTGAAAAATGGTTTGTTTATTATGATTTAAATACGATTGCCTCACAAAGGGGTAGCGAATTTGTGAAGCTGTATTTCGGGGTTGAAGTAGCCAAAATTAGTTCGTTAGGTGTGAGCACGCTAGTCTTTACCAACTTTAAAGAGTTAGGTGAGGAAACGTCTGGTTTTGTGGAGCGATCTAGTAATGGTGTGATACGTACTTGGGTAGACGGAAATTATCAGTTTTTACAAATTACTAAAACGCCGAATGGTACTATTTCCGAACCACTGCTTGTTGAAAAAATTGATGAAAAGCCGTTCATTCGGTTAGTTTAGGAGGAATGAAACATGAATGGTCCTCAAGCGATGTTACCCTTACAGTTAGAATGTACATTATATTTTGAAAACAACCCATACGCGTATGAAACTGTGGACGGCCTTTCTGTTCGATTAGGAAGGAAGGCTGAAGATTTAGAAAAAATACTGGAGCATCTTGTGTCCTTAAATATTGTTGAAGTAATCGGAAAAGGGGCTACCGCCATTTATCACTATAATCAGCCAGAGCTGGTTCATGGGGTTGAGGTTTAATGGAAAAGAAGGAAAAAAACCTTCAGACTTTACAAGATGCTTTTTCCAACTTCCTAGGGATTCAGATTGTGATATCGAATGAACAGGGAGAGGAAGTTACTAGACGTTCCGGAGATTCTAGGTTTGTAGATTTCCTGTTGGATCAAAAAGATCTAGTTGAAGAGCGAAAACGGATTATTGGGCAGTTTCATAATATTTC
Organism: Salinibacillus xinjiangensis; assembly: GCF_009649735.1. Lineage (GTDB taxonomy): Bacteria > Bacillota > Bacilli > Bacillales > Alkalibacillaceae > Salinibacillus > Salinibacillus xinjiangensis. The sequence goes on along the minus strand of NZ_WJNH01000002.1, from coordinate 471,343 downwards.
AAGTCCGATTATTTATGATTTTCAACCTGGAATCAAAACCTTTGTCGCACCTATTGCGGTTAATACCAGTCAAAAATATTATCTTTGGACAAGCTTCGTCATTGACGAGGGTACTAGAAAGTTTATCCATCAAGTTTTTGAGCAAAATGATCCATCCAAAGACTTAAAATCGGTTATTGATGAAGTTCCTGAGGTAACGGATGAGGAAAAAAATCAAATGCTTGAGCGGATTGGCTCACTTTGCCAGATGATTGCGAAGCATTTTGAAGCTGATACAAATGATTCTATTCATTCCTCTTCTTTGATACAAGAAACGCTTAAAGATGTAGCAACCAAGCATTTATCAATGACGACCCTTTTAAGACGGGTAAAAGAGAAAGGGAAACTAGGTTTTATTGGCGTAGCAGAACGAACGAAAACCGATTATTTTTCAATTCAGTTCTTTTGTGGACCTGATGAAGTTTCGATTGAAAATAAGAAGTTTTCAACGGGTGAAGGATTCTTAGGAGAAGTTGTAGCTTTAGGTAAAGGGAAGCTTTGGAAGGATGTATCTAAAGACCCTAGAGTTGCTTTTTTTATGGCGAATGGTCTTAAGCCAGTTAGTATCGTTGCTTATCCATTAATTCATGATGATCATACAATTGGAGTTCTATTCGCTGGTAGCTTTGAGCGGGAAATCAAACAGAATGAATTTCAAAGCTTTGGTGAGTGGCTTGCTCAACTTGTAACTATACACTTACAAAAGCAGCATTTAGAAGGGAAATTAAATCAATATGATTTGCAGATTTCTACCTTCAACGATATTTTACAGTTGATGACGACGATGAAGGATGTAAAGCGTGTTTTATTTGTACTTGTTGATATCAGTATTAATCTAACGAATACTCCTTTTTCCTTTGTCATCCTTAAGCCTAACCATGGTAAGAGCCAAGCAACAGTAATCTCTAGGGGATTACATGGAGATGAGATTCAACAAATGGGTTCGGAGCTTGCTCAAAGGTATTTTCATTCTGATGGGCAATCCAAACAATTAAGCCCAACCCTTATTAAGCCTTCACATCGAGAAGATCAGGCATTCATCATTCCGATTCATTATCAGGATGAGGTCTTAGGGTGCTTAGCTATTGGTGCTGAAGGGTTTGAAAAATGGGATGAGATTAGCCATTTCTTATCCAATTTAGCCATGGCTACAGGAGTGATTATTTCCAAAAATACCGAGGAGGCTGATAAAACGGATAAAGTGATTCAATCACTTTATTTAAGTATTTCTCAGCATCAACCGGTTGAATTTGCTTCTATTCAAGAGGAACAGCAATTGCTCAAGGATTTCCTCATCTGGAAGGGCTATTCTTACAATGAACTACAGCCGGTTATAGATGCCGCTAAGTTAAAGAGCATTGAGGAAACAATCCTACATGAGGTTCTCACTAGGCATCCTACATTAGGATTTATTCACGAATTTAAACGACTTCAAAGTTTAGAGGCTAATCCGGAGCTAGATGATGCAAAGTTCCGTGAAGAGAGTCAGTTCTTATATCTCGTTTGGTCCTACATAAAGTCAAATCGAGATGTAAAGAAGCTAGATTCCATACGTGCAGTTCAAAATCAATGGAAATCTGAATTTAAAATGTATGTTTCGAAACAGGATGCCCTAGAAGTGACGATTGAGCTTTCTAGCTCGTCACAGGAAGGAAGAAAAAATTTAATCGATTCGATTCCAAAGGATATTTCAATTTCGAAGCGGGAAAAGGAAGTCCTAAATCTAGTGATTCAAGGATATAGTAATAAAGAGATTGCTTCCGAGTTATTTATAAGTGACCATACCGTGAAAAACCATGTAACAAATATCTTCCATAAACTTAATGTAACCGACCGTGCACAAGCGATTGCGAAAGTCTACCAACATAGCGCAACAAACAGAGAAACACTTGTTAAATAGGTAAAGAACCTATCCTTCATTTAAAAGGATAGGTTCTTTTTTTGCCTATAGGAATCTACTCCTATTATCCAAAAATAGCAAAACATAAGAACGATGGGTGATAGGAAAGACAACCAATATCAGGCAAAATAAACTCATCAAATCAAACAACGGACGGAAGTGGTGAGTTTATGTATTTATATCGTATGGGCGAGGATCAAAAGCTAATCAATGATTTACGCAGTGCCATGAAGGCTGAGGAATTGTATTTAGTCTATCAACCTATTCTTAATAGTAACGAAGAAATGGTGGCTATTGAAGCGCTTCTACGATGGAAACATCCTAGGTATCATTTTATATCACCTGAACAGATTATAAAGATGGCTGAAGAAAATGATCTGATCTTTGAGCTAGGGAAATGGATTTTACAGGAAGCATGCCATTTTACCAAGACCATTCAAGAAGACTATCCAACGATGAGCTTACATATTAACATTTCACCAGCGCAATTAACAGATGGTCAGTTTATTTCCACTATTAAAAAAGTACTTACAGAGACAAAATTGCATCCGAGTTGTCTACAAATCGAAATCACTGAGAACCTAAATGTATTTGATATAGAAGATAGCATTAAGAAGCTCCACCAATTGAAGGATTTAGGTCTGAGTATTGCTGTAGATGATTTTGGGACTGGATATTCTTCCTTACAATATCTCCATCAATTACCGGTTGATCGCCTGAAAATAGATAAATCATTTGTGATGAATTTAAATCCAGAAGATGGAAAAGCCAAAGCGATTCTTTCAACCATCATATCACTAGCTGGGACGTTAAACATGGATGTAGTGGCTGAGGGAGTAGAAACAGAACTTCAGTATACCTTTTTAAAAGAAAAGGGATGCCATTTGTTTCAAGGTTACTACTTTTATAAACCGTTACAGACAAACCAGATAAGACAAATAATTGAAAATGAACAAATAGCTACACATTAGTAAAGGAGAGGACTAGATGATATACCCATTACAATTGGAGGATTATGAGGAGGCTTTAGCCCTCATTCATACTCTAGTAAATATTCATCGACTTAACACCTTAGACAGAAATTCAAGATGGGTAAGCGTGTTTTATGCCGATACAAGACAGGATCCATTCATGAAAAAATTAACGAGATATGTATTGCTATATCCTATCTATTCCAATGGACAAATGTATTGTAAATATAAGCGTCCTACGATTTCAGTCATTCAACTCAAAAAATAGGAACGGTTTCCTATTAAATCATTCTACTAGGAAGGTGGAATAGGACCATGAAAATATCAGACCTTACACAATGGAAAATAAAGAAGTGTATAGAGGATAAACGGAAGGAACTCTATTCCTTATATAAAACCGATCATTTAACAGGAGAAAAAATTGTTGCCATCAGCCAAGAACTTGACCGACTCCTAAACATTTATTCAAAGGTACAAAAATATTAATTGATGTCTCATTCTAGGGGGAAGAATTATGCCAAGTAATGTTTTTAAAGGGAAAAATAAGGGATGAAGCAATCCATTTGGGTTTGAAATCTTTACAGGTTCCACGAAGTGAAGTGAAAATTGAGGTTTTGCAGGAAGAATCGAATGGATTTGTGGGGTTAGGAAGAAGGCAAGCAGTTGTGAAATTAAAAAGAAAGCCTACAAAAAGTAACTCTACAATCCTTCCCTTAGGACAGCAGGACTCCACGGACCCGAACTTAAATGGCAAGGCATGGGTAAAAAACAATCAAATTTTTGTTCGAGATTCTAACTCTCATTATTCAACGGTTTCCATTGGGACTGGTATACAGTTAATGAAAAATCAGCAGGTGGTAAAAGATAACAGTACAATTATTTCGGAAAAGGACCAGCTACAGGTTAAAATAGAGGAGAATAGTTTAGAGCAAGAAACCAATTGGAAAATTACCCTTGATCAAGATAAAGTGGAAGCTGTCTTAGAAGTTGAACCAGGCTATTTAATGAAACGTAAAGTGAAAGACGTAGAGCCTGCTGAGCATATTTCCCTCACCCTAGAAGAGACACAGGAAGTTCATAACACCCTAACATATGAACAAGTAGTAGGAAAATTAAAGGATCTACATGTCACATATGGAATTGTTCACGGAGAAATTATTAATGCTTTACAAACGACCACAAAGGGTAAATACGTAATCGCTAAAGGTAAACAAGTAGAGCAGGGCAATCATGGCTGGCTAGAAATAAAGGTAGATATAGATACAAGAAATGGCTTAGTAGAGGATGAATCGGGAAGAGTGGATTTTAGAGAAACGACCTTTATTCCTACAGTTGAAAAAGGGAGAATCATCGCTCACGTCCATCCTCCAACTACTGAAAAACCAGGTATTACAGTCACGAATGAGCCAATCGCGCCTAAGCGTACATTTCCTATCCAATTGCTGTTAGGACGTGGAGTAGTAGAAGTGGACGGTAAATTAGTCGCCACAGAGTCGGGGCGGCCTTCGATAGAGCAAAGAGGACAGCGGATAAAAGCGGAGATCATACCAAAAATTATTCATCACGGAAATGTCGATTTAACCTCTGGAAATATTCGCTTTAACGGTGATGTGGAAATTGTAGGGGCCGTCAATGACCATATGTACGTCGAGGCTGGCGGCGATATTTATGTTCACAAATCCATTAAACAAGCAACAGTTAATACCTCTCACTCAATCGTAGCTAGAGGGAATGTAGTGGGAGCTAAATTAGCTGCTGGCAAAAATAATATCTTTATAGCCGAATTAGGTCATTTACTAGGAATTTTACAAGAACAATTAGAAAAAATGGTAAACATGATTAAGCAAATCAATGAGGGAAGCTACACACAGGATTTATCCATATATGGGCTACAGCCGATCATTAGCCTTTTATTGGAGAAGAAGTTTAAAAGTTTCCTACCATTAGCTAGAAAATATCAAGCAGTTGTGGCAAAGGGTGAAAAATACCTAGGTCATGAAAATTGGTCTTTCATATCTGTTTCTCTAAATCAAATATTTCTTTCTCTATCTAACCAGGTCGTAACGATGGAAAAACTGACAGCGTTAGCAGATAAAATGAACCAATTACATCAACTGTCACAATTACCAATGGAGCCTCATTCCTACATTACGATCTCAGATGTATCGAACAGCGTCCTTTACTGCAGTGGGGATATTCATATTATTGGACATGGCAGTGTTCAAACGAAAATCCATGCTGGAGGAGAGCTAAAGGTGGCAGGAATGGTTCGTGGGGGAGAGGTTTACGGTCGTCTCGGGGTCAACGTCAATGAAGTGGGATCTGAAAGTGGGGCGAAAACCGTCATTTCAGTTCCCCATGATCAAAAAATAATCATCGGGGAAGCGTGGGAAGGTACGGTCTTGAAAATAGGCAATGTGCAACATACCTTAAAGTCAAATCAGTTTCAAATTAAAGCACATCTAAATGAAAACGACCGACTGGTACTTCACTAACAGTAGTGTAAAAGATAAACATTAATAATTGGGGAGTCTTGAGATGTTTGAAAAACTTAGGAATATTAAACATTTAGATTTAATTTTTAATAGTATTTCGGATATGGTGTTTTTAATTTCGGTTGAGGATGATGGTTCCTTTCGTTATGTGACAGTGAACCAAAAGGCAATTGAACTTCTTCACTATCCAACAAATTATAGTGGTAAAAAAGTAGAAGACTTAATGCCGTCTTCATCAGCTAAAACCATTGTAGAAAAATACCAAGAAGCGATTGAAACAAAAGACAGTTTAATCTATGAGAGTAGGCTTGCTTTTCCTGAAGATACGGACAAAAAATTTTGGGTTGAATCTAAGGTAACTCCCATCTTTGATGATGAGGGGAACTGTGAGCATATTATTGCTGTGACTAGTGATATTACAGAGAGGAAGCAAAGAGAAAAGGAGCTAAGACGAACGAAGGAGGAGCTTGAACAACTTTTTCATCACGTTGCCGATGCCGTCTTTTCCTTTGATGAAAACGGAGATTACTTAACGGTAAATCCTAGTTTCATTAACATGTTTGGATGGACGATGGAAGAATTGCAATCAGACCCAAACGCAAGCATACTTACTCCAAAAGAACAGGAAGAATTCGAATCCATTTTAAGGCGATTAAAACAGGGAGAAGTCATCGAAGCTCACCAATCAGAGCATAAGACAAAGCAGAGGAAAACTATCCGTGTGTTATCCTCCTACGCACCGATTATGGAAGATGGCGAGATGAAGGGTGGAATTGCCGTTTATAAGGATGTAGCAAACATAGAAAAGCTTCGAGACCAATTGACAGAGGCCGAAAATCGTTATCGTCTCATTGTCGAAAATTCTAATGACCTTATTAGGATCATCGATAAAAATGGGAAGATTGAGTATGCTTCACCTTCACATAAACAAATTCTCGATATTGAACCAAGCTTCTTTCTCGGCAAATCCTTTCTTTCTTTTGTTCACTTAGAGGATATGGCTGCAGTTGAAAACTTTTTCACACAAATTATGGAGTCAAAGGAAGCACGCGAAATTGATTATCGTCGATTAAACAAAAATGGTGAATTTATTTGGGTCCATGCAAAGGCTGGACCTGTCGTAAACGCTAAGGGAGAAGTTGAACAAGTTGTTATCGTATCCCGTGATATTACCGAGCGTAAAGAAAAAGAACAAGAGTTGGCGACGATGGCTTTATTTGATGAACTAACAGGTCTACCTAACCGAACCTTTTTTGAACAACAGGTTGAAATTGCTATGAATCTATCCAATCGTAAAGGGAATATAACCGGATTATTTATTTTAGATTGTGATGACTTTAAGAGTCTGAATGACATGTATGGCCATGATGTTGGGGATGAGGTTTTAAAGGAGTTTGCTGAGCGGATCAGGGGCTGTGTACGGAATACGGATACAGTGTCGAGGATGGGTGGAGATGAATTCCAGATTGTGTTACCTGAGCTTGAGGAGAAAGGCGATGCGAGAAGCATTGCTCAGCGTATACTAAATAAAATGGATGAACCCATGACCATAGGTGACCGTAAGCTTTCAATTACAACTAGTATTGGGATATCCTATTATTCATCAACGGATAAAACGAGAGATGCCCTTATGAAGGAGGCAGACCAAGCGTTATACGAATCCAAAAAGAAAGGGAAAAACGCTTATTCCGAGTATACCGAAATGAACGCTTTTCCTACACCAAAGCAAGGTCTTAAGCGACTTTTTCAACGGAAATAACAAATTGAGGTGCCTGTTCAGTGACAGGCACCTTATTTATAGGTAAAATAGAGTTGATCGCCTTGTTGGGAGGGGCCAGAAGTGGAATTTTTCGTTTCTTTAAAAAATAGCTTTTTGTTACCTAAGAAAGAAGCATTATTTCGACTAAATCGAGTGAGTATGCGTAATACGATTACGTATATCGTCATTCTATTGTTTCTGTTATTTTTACCTGATGTCATTCAGTCAGTGATTCATTTTGAGGGAAACACCGATATCCCGCGAAGCATGTATATCCTGCAATTAGTGGTTATGTATCCATTTTTGATCATTTTTTTGTCTGTAGCCGGAATTTCGCTTTTAGCGTTGGGTTCCTATCTTCTCAAAATGATATTCAATCGAAAGCTTATTTATCAGCAGCTTTGGAAAATGACAACGTTTGCACTGACCATACCATTAATTCTATATACACTTTTAAAGCACAATGTGGGTACGAATGGGCTTGTGAACGTAATTCCTATCATCATCCTTTATGTGTTAATTGGGAAAATGATTACCGTTTTTCCAAAAAGAAAATAGGCATCATAGTTGATATGAGTCAAGTTCAGTGATATTTTTAAACGGTATGGATACGTCAAGATTAGATAACTTCATAGATAGGGAGTGAATGGAATGGCTTTTGTGATAACAGCACCATGTAAGGACGAAAAGGCTGGGGAATGTGTGGACGTTTGCCCGGTTGACTGTATAGAAGAAGGTAAAGATCAATTCTATATCGATCCTGATATTTGTATTGACTGTGGAGCCTGCGAAGCGGTATGCCCAGTGGATGCCATCTATCACGAGGACGACATGCTTGATGAAGATATCCCATATCTCCAGAAGGCAAAAGAATTTTTTGAGAGATAAAGAGATACATAAGATGCCTGTCTACCATTTGTGGTGGGCGGGCTTTTTTAATCTTTCTTTTCACAATTAATTCAGTTAACATTATAAATACCATTATTTCAGCAAAAGAGGGATCAATCATGAAATCAGTACATAGTGATATCTTGCAGTTCCGTGGTACTCATTATGATTTTGGCTATAAGCAAGGAGAAGAGTTGAAAAACTCATTGATTCTAAAAAACCGAGAACGACAATGGAAGGTGAGAAAGCCTCGTTTCTTTATTAACGTACAAGAAACCAAAGAGGTCATAACCAAATTTGCCCCTGGCATTTGGGATGAGCTTGAGGGACTAAGGGATGCACTAGATTGGCCGGTGGACCGGGTATTAAAAGAGTTTGGTGGATATCGGGTCAAATATGTCAAATCAGGCTGTTCGATTGTGACCGGGGACAATTATTTTATTCGAAACTATGATTATCATCCGAAAACCTATGAAGGACGTTATGTTTTATATCAACCAACAGATCGAGGCTATGCCATCATGGGCCCCTCTCAACGGATCACGGGAAGGTCAGATGGAATGAACGAGAAGGGGCTTGTCCTTGGCTACAATTTTATGCACCGAAAAAAGCCTGGTGATGGGTTTATTTGTTGTATGATTGGCCGAATCATTTTAGAGACCTGTGCCAATGTTGAGGAAGCCGTTGAGATGCTGAAGGAGATTCCCCATCGCCATTCCTTTAGCTATATCGTATATGACCAAAGCGGTGAAACCTATGTTGTCGAGGCATCACCACGTGGTGTGGAAGTAAGACAGTCCAATGTTTGCACCAATCATTTTGAAATCATGAAAAAAGAAAACCGCAATCATCTTGTTGATTCCTATCGCAGAATGGAAAATATACAAAAGCATCAAGCTATGTTTTCAGAGGCTTATGATGCTTTTCGTTTCATGAATGATTCGGATAAAGGTGTATTTTCTAATGATTACAAAAGCTGGGCAGGTACCATTCATACCTCAGCCTACTTTCCGCAAGAAATGAAGGGTTGGTTTGTGCTGGGAGGAGATCAAGAACCAGTCGAGTTTGATTTTGCGGCATGGCTGGATGGCAAAAATATTGAGCAAGACCGAATTAAAGGTGAGATTGATACTGATATTCCGTTTGTACATATGGATGAGAATGCGGTTTGGTTTCGATAATCACATGATAGGGCTATACCTAATTCATTTAGGTATAGCCCAATTTTTATGTTTCTATTGATGCATGTCAAAGAACTTTCTCCCATCTCCCCTTAAAATCAAGATAGAAAAAGAAAAGGATAGATCAAATATGAAAGACAGTGAAAATTCAATTAGAAGAATTAACTCGTCCGTCATGCATTAAAAAAATAGAAGGAGCCTTAAGCAAGCAGTCAGCTGTTCAGGAGGCAAAGGTACTCTTTAATTCTAGTAAACTTTGATGAATCTGCGGTAACTGCAGAGGATTTAGGAGAAATCGTCGAAAAATTAGGCTATCCTGTTTTATCGAGCAAGATTAGATAGAGAAATCGGCAGCTGTTACATTTTTATTTCTATTTGGAGCTTATTTAAAGGCACGCACATTAGAAAAAACTCGCTCTATCTTAAAAACATTAATGGATGGCGCTAATGAAAGCGGTTCAGCATTTCCCGTTCTCACTTCAGCATAACCCTTCTATATTTCAGCAGGTTCATTCCATTCTTTAGCGAGTGGGAGCCTAACTTCAGCATTTATTCAAAACTTCATCATAATTTTATAATCTTTAGCAGAATCACCATAAACTTCAGCATCCTCGACACAATCTTCAGCATCCACGCCACGGCCCCCCACGCCAAATTCTCGCGACATATCATCAACGCCCGACCATGCTGCACAAACGAACATTTGTTCTTGTCCAACCTTTTATGGTATAATAAAATAAGGATAACGTTCTTTTAGGGTGGGTCGGCTCAACCCCGATGAAAGGGGGTGATGCCTCTGAGCATATTTGAGACGCTTATGGTGTTGTTCGCATTTGGCACCTTTCTTATCGGATTGCTCACGTTGATTGTGACGTTAATCAAACACGATCGACATGAAAAATAGACCCCCCTATTAGCCCGACAAAGTTATTAGGGTGAGGTCTATTCACTATGAGTAGCCGAACCCCCCTGGGGGAACCGCTTATCCTATAGACCACAGTGCTCGCTGTGGTCTTTTTCATATTATTCTAATTCTATGTATATTATACCATAAGAATTCGAACTGATACAAAAAATAGGTAAAAAAGTATCATTTGTTTGAAGTTGATCCTATGGAGTAATAAACTGGCATTATCATTTAAAGACTGATGGACAAGCCAACTAGGTAATGGACTCATTTTGTCCTTGAGCAGCTGTGTGAACGACGTTTTAATAGGATTTCAGACATGAGATGGCCTTGATAGGCTTTATGACCGACACTTGGCTTGGATTTCCGGCTGCTACTGTCTTTCATCCACTATTTAAAACCCTCCACAACTCTAAAACAACTCGCATACAAACCCATTCACTTTCGCAACCTAAAGGTAATGATACATTTTTGATTTGTATCAACGAATTTTCAGAGAGGTTCGTTTATGATGAAGGTGAGAAGTAGACTGCTCCTATTGGTAAGGAGGTTAATACCATGAATCATCCGCAAAATAATCGAGAAGAAAACCGAAATGTCGAGGTATGGGAGGACCTAGTATACATTAAGGAATTAGTACTCTCCATTGTGATCTGTAGTGTCACAACACTAGGTGGATATTTTATCGCTCCTGATGAATCCTCACAGCCGTTATTTTATGGACTTACAGGCGCTCTTCTTGGCTTTATAATCGCAAGCATTTTAATCAAACCAAAACGAATCTTTAATGAAGTTGAGGGCGAAGATGTATGATGGACCCAATGTTAGTTTTACAAATGGTGCTCGCTGCCGTGATTGCGGCGACCTTATATACAATCATCGGCGTGGCTCCGGGTACGGATGAAACGGCAGTACTGGCCCCGGTGACATTAGTCCTTGTACTAGCCGGTTTTGAACCAATTGTTATTTTAACCTTTTTCATTTCTGCTATTATCGCAAAAAAGCTTACCGATTCCATACCTGTCGCGATTGCAGGTATTCCTGGTGGGGTTATGTCGGCGCCAATGGTTGAGCATGCTTTAGTTCTCAAAAAGCATGGAATGCCTGATCTTAGTATTCGAAAAATGGCATCTGGTTCCGTCATTGGAACGCTTATAGGAGTGCCGGTGAGCTTATTATTAGCGAATGCACTTGCCCCACTTGCTGATGAAATCAAAGCATTTGCAGATCCTATTTTTTTCATTGGAGCTATCTTTTTGGCGCTCATGTCGAAAAATAGATGGATTGCCTTGGTTTCTATTATCCCTTTGGCCTTATTAATTCAAGGGTTACGCCATCTCTATTGGGGCGTTGGGATCGTGCCTGAGGATACCAATGTTTTTATCTCATTTTTCTTAGGAATTACGATTGGACCTGTTATATTAACATTATTTGAATTGTTAAATCATGATAAAAGGGTAAGCTTGCCAAGGTATGGTAAAAAAGAAATTTTCCTAAAAAAGTCAGCACAGCAAAAAGGCTTTCCTAACCCATTTAAAATTTTAACGAAAATGGAAGTGGGGATTAGTTCGCTGACATCGTTTGTAGGTACGATTACTTTTTTCTTAAGTCCAGTGGGGATGACGATTTTATTAGGAGAAACGGTTTCAAGTGGGGTTAAAGATCCAGTGAAAAGGGCATCCCGTGCTATTTCTTCCATGGATGCGTTAACCAATGCTGCTTATATTGGGGGAACATTAATTCCACTTATAGCCCTTGGAATTCCCCTATCTCCAACCGCCATAGGTCCGGCTAACGCCCTGTTCAATGCGCCGCCTGTCTATTCATTAGAGCATAATCTTCACCATATATTATCGACTGCAGATTTTGTGTGGGCAACCTTGATCGGAGCTGCTGTGGCCCTATTGATTACTTATTTTGTTACGGTGAAATATGCGTTGCCGATTTGTAAATTTGTTTTCAGGAAAGTGCCCCATGAGGCAATGCTTGGTTTGCTTTTTGCTCTTGTTTTAATGTTAGCCTATATGGATGCAGGCTGGTTAAACATTGGTGGTGTGCTGTTAATTGGACTCGTTGCAGGCTTTTTACATCGTTTAGGTGTACACTACGGGGTTCAATTTATGACGTTATATGCTGCACCATGGATTGTAAATAATTTATTTTTGTGAAAAAGTGAGGGATGAACATGATGCCACCTCCTCAAAGGCAGGGAGTAGGAAGTGCCCATAGTAAATTAATATTAATTGGTGAGCATGCTGTCGTCTATGGTCAGCCCGCAATTGCGCTTCCCTTTCCACTACTTAATGTCACATCTACAGTGGAAAATGGTAATAATGGCATCTATTTAACCAGTGAATTCTTTACAGGCCCTATATCCAATCTTCCTAATCAATTAAAGGGTATTGGCATGTGTATTTTTGAAACGTTAGACAAGCTACAAGCTCCCACGAAGGAGCTACATATTCGACTGGTATCGAACATACCCATTGGTCGTGGATTAGGATCTAGTGCCGCCATAGCGGTTGCTATTGTCCGTAGTCTATTTTCATATTTTGAGCAGAAACTTTCTCGACAAACCTTAATGTCTCTTGTGCATGTTGCGGAAACCTATGCACATGGGAATCCAAGTGGGATTGATATGGCATGTGTATCAAGCACGAAACCGATTTGGTTTGAAAAAGGGGAGGAAGTCGTACCTATTCATTTAGCCCAACCACTGCATTTACTAGTTGCGGATACAGGTCGGGTTGGAGATACGTGGTCAGCAGTGACGGCTGTTCGAAAAAGCTATTTGTCTAAAAACACGGGCACGAAAGCATCCATTGAAAGGCTTGGAGCATTGACAATAAAAGCTCGTGAAAATCTTGCTGGGGACCAATCGATGGAGCTAGGTCGGCTGTTAAATGCTGCTCATGAAGAACTGGTGAACATTGGAGTCAGTGATGAAGGATTGGATCAACTCGTTAAGGCGGCCCAACAAGCAGGGGCACTCGGTGCTAAATTAACTGGCGGGGGTCGCGGAGGTTGTATTTTAGCCCTAGCTCATAATCAGAATCATGCAGAAGAGCTGTCACAGGCGTTACTTGACGTAGGAGCACAGCAAACATGGGCATGTACGCTAAGCTCAGAATAAGTTTGGAGAAGTGGGGAGGTATTTTTATGAAAGCCGTGGCACAGGCACATACAAATATTGCTTTAATTAAATATTGGGGTAAGCGTGACGAAGCCTTATTTTTGCCGATGAATAGTAGTCTATCCATTACGTTAGACCGCTTTTATACGACAACAGGTGTTCAGTTTTGCAAGGATTTATCTAAGGATATTTTTATGTTAAATGGCGAACTAGTCAACGAACAGGAATTAGCTAAGATGACTAGGTTCCTGGATATCATTCGGAATTATGCAGGTGTTCAGGAGCATGCAATCATTAACTCGACTAACAAAGTCCCTACGGCTGCAGGATTTGCTTCATCTGCTTCTGGATATGCCGCGGTGGCTGCTGCCTCAACTAAGGCATTAGGGTTAGAATTAGGTGGCAAGGAGCTTTCGATGCTAGCGCGTCGAGGGTCAGGATCAGCAACACGCTCTATTTTTGGTGGGTACGTGGAATGGCAGAAGGGTGAACGAGAGGATGGGTCAGACTCCTATGCTAAGCAGATTCTTGGTGAGAAAGAATGGGGACTGACCATTTTATCTGTCCTCCTAGAATCTAAATGCAAAAAAGTGTCCAGTCGGGAAGGGATGAAACGAACTGTCGAAACCTCACCGTTTTATTCAGGCTGGTTAGATACGGTTGAACATGACATCTATTCAGCTAAAGAGGCGATACGGAATCACGACTTTGATCAGTTAGGTAAGGTGTCTGAAGCCAATGCTCTTAAAATGCATGCTACCATGCTCGGTGCCACGCCCCCATTTACTTATTGGCAAAGTGGAACGCTTGCTGTTATGGAAAGAATTCAGGAGTTAAGGGAAGAAGGGATATCCGCCTACTTTACGATTGATGCGGGTCCAAATGTCAAGGTTCTTTGTATGCCGAATGACGAAGAAAGAGTTCGAGCAGCGCTCCTGCACATGTCGGAAGTAGAAGATATTTACAGCTGCCACCCTGGTCCTGGGATTACCTATTTGCCGGAGTCTACGATGAGGATGGATATAGGATATTGAGTGTTGAAAGGAGGGAGTAGGATGACGGAAAACGGCTACACTGTGAAAGTGCCAGGAAAATTAATGATTGCTGGGGAATATGCTGTTTTGGAACCGGGACAAGAGTGCGTAGTTGTTGCGGTAAATCGTTATGTCACGGCTCAGATTCAGGAAAGTAAACTCAACCAGCTTCGTCTTCCTGATTTGGGACTCGAATCCATTACCTGGCGTGATTCGTTTCCTATTACGTTTTCTAGTGACGACCCACGGCTGACTTTTATACGAAACGCGATGGAAGTAGTGGGGGAGTATATGACGGAGATGTCGATGGAGGGTCGGCCGTTTCGTTTATCCATTAGCAGTGGGCTTGATGATTCCTCGGGAAAAAAATATGGTTTAGGCTCTAGTGCAGCTGTTGTAGTATCCGTCGTAACGGCAATGCTTCACTTTTATCAACTGGAACCAACACGAGAACTTATTTTTAAATTAGCTGCAATCGCCCACGTACAGTCACAGGGGAGTGGTTCCGGTGCTGATGTTGCCGCTTCTACCTATGGGGGATGGATACATTATTCGGCTTTTCAGGCAGGCTGGCTGCTGAATGAACGAAGGGAAAAAAACTCCATCCTTCCGCTTATCCAAGAACCATGGCCACATCTGTTCATCCAACCGCTAAAGCAACCATCCCAAATCATTTTAGCAGTAGGCTGGACAGGTGACGTCATTTCAACAGGACCAATGATTCAACAAATTAAAACATGGCAAAACGATCACCCTGATGAATATAAAAATTTTTTGCAAAATAGTTGCGAGGCAGTGACAGGGCTCGTTCATAGCCTCGAAGCTAGTAATATAGAGAACTCTATTTCTTCTCTGGCAAAAAATCGTGAAGCACTTGTAAATTTAGGAAAACAAGCGGGTATACTAATAGAAACACCAAAATTGAAAGCACTAGCTGAAGTAGCAGAACGTCTGGGAGGTAGCGGCAAATCATCTGGTGCGGGTGGTGGAGATTGCGGCATCGCCTTTGTAACGAGTGATAAACAGTTAGATCTACTTTACGCTGAATGGAAACGAGAGGATATAGAGCCATTAGATATACAGGTTGAACGGAATGGAAGTATTTTACTAATGACTGCATGACGAGGAGGATGGAAATGAAAACATTGGATGTTATCATAACGAGACAGGATCGGCCAGACTCAGAGCCCTATGATGAAGAGTTCTCGATCCCTCACCGCACCAACATGAATATCATTACTGTTTTAATGGAAATTCGTAAAAATCCAGTCACCAAAAAAGGGAAGAAGACAACACCTGTGCAATGGGACATGAACTGTCTAGAAGAGGTGTGTGGGGCTTGTTCGATGGTGATTAACGGAAAACCTAGGCAGGCCTGCTCGACGCTTGTAGATCAATTACAGCAACCCATTCGTCTCGCACCTATGACGACCTTCCCTGTCATTCGAGATTTATTCCTTGACCGTGATCGCATGTTTGATGCCTTAAAGAGAGTGAAGGCGTGGATTCCAATCGATGGAACCTATGATATAGGACCTGGACCACGTATGGCAGAGAACACACGACAATGGGCTTATGAGCTTTCTAAGTGTTTTACCTGTGGTGTTTGTTTGGAGGCGTGTCCAAATGTAAATGAAAAAAGTGACTTCTTGGGTCCCTTCGTATATTCACAAGTCAGGTTAAAAAATGTCCACCCAACTGGAGAAATGAATAAAGAAGAACGATTAGAATCCTTCATGGGTGAGGGTGGATTAGAATGGTGTGGCAATTCGCAAAACTGTGTACAATCCTGTCCAAAAGGGATTCCATTAACGACCTCCATTGCAGCCATCAATCGAGAAGCAACGGTACAATCCTTTAAAAGCTTTTTTGGTTAATTTGACTGACTTTTGCGTAGGTTTCTTGACAGCTTGTAAGTTTTCCCTTATTATCACATTAATAACAAAATAAATATTCTTATCCTGAGAGGTGGAGGGAAATGGCCCAATGAATCCTCGGCAGCAGGTTCTTGTGTGTAAACAGGAATACTGTGCCAAATCCATCAAGCATTTAGCTTGAAAGATAAGAAGAGAATAATTCGGAATATTAGACTCTCTTCTTATGGAAGAGAGTTTTTTTATTGCGCATAAATAAAAACAACAGGGAGTGGAAAACATGAAATATGGTTTTTGGTTACCGATTTTTGGAGGATGGCTCAGAAATGTAGAAGACGAAAACATGCCTCCTACTTATGAATATGCAAAAGACGTCATTCAATCGGCGGAAAAATGGGGTTATGATACCACATTAATTGCCGAGCTGTACTTAAATGATATAAAAGGGCCAGAGCAGGATTCACTTGAGGCATGGTCAACAGCCGCAGCACTCGCATCTGTAACTGATAAAATTGAAATTATGACTGCTGTTCGACCTGGCTTTCATAATCCGGCAGTAACGGCAAAAATGGCTGCCAACATTGATCATATTTCAGGTGGACGTTTTACTTTAAATATTGTATCCGGGTGGTGGGAAGGTGAAGCCAAACAATATGGCGGAGCATTCACAAAGCATGATGAACGCTATGAACGGACAACAGAATTTCTCGATGTACTAAAAGGCATGTGGACAGATGAGACCTTTTCATACAATGGCAAGTTTTATTCCATTGAGAATGCAACCCTAGCACCCAAGCCGATTCAAAGGCCGAATCCAGTTCTTTATGCTGGTGGAGAAAGTGAAAAGGGAAAGCAGGTTATAACCTCTCAATGTGACGCTTACGTGATGCATGGGGGGACAGTTGAGGAGATTCGTAGTAAAATAGAAGATATGAAGGAGCGAAGAGGAGTTTTAAATGGGAGAGCGCCTCTACAATCCTTTGGCATGGCTGCATATGTAATTTGTCGAGACACAGAAGAAGAGGCACAAGAGGAGCTCGCACGAATTACTGATGTTAAGGATGCTAGTGGATATGCTGGGTTTAAAGATTTCACAACGAAATCACAGCTTGAACAAAAAATCCAGCTACAAGACTACTCTGTATCGAATCGCGGATTAAGGCCTAATCTAGTTGGAACCCCAGACCAAATTGCGAAGAAAATATTAGAATACGAAAAAGCAGGTGTAAATTTACTTTTATTACAATGCTCCCCACAATTAGAGGAGTTGGAGCGTTTTTCAAAGGATGTAATGCCAAAGGTGGACGAATTACGTTCTCAATTAATAAATATTTAGGAGGATGGACATTGAGTAAAATCTATGTATTGCATGAAAACAATGAATGGACTGAGCACTTGATTAATAGATTGGAAGAGTTAGAGCTACCTTATGAGGACTGGCTGCTAGAAAATGGGAAGGTAGACTTATTGGAGGCACCACCAGAAGGGGTTTTTTATAATCGAATGAGCGCCTCTTCCCATACACGAGGGCATCGATTTGCACCGGAGTTAACCAACGCGATACTTGCATGGCTTGAGCATCATGGTCGTACGGTAATCAATGGAAGTCGGGCCCTACAACTTGAAGTCAGCAAGGTTCTACAATATTTGGAGCTTGAAAAGTATGGAATCCGTACTCCGAAGACAGTCGCTGCAGTAGGAAAGGAAGAATTGCTGCAGGCTGCTGAGCAATTTGAAGGTCAGAAATTTATTACGAAGCATAATCGTGCTGGAAAAGGACTTGGGGTTCAACTATTTCAATCAGTTGAAGCACTCAAGGAATATGTAGAAGGAGATACATTTGAAGAGCCTGTAGATGGAGTGACCTTAATTCAGGAATATATCGAATCACCTGACTCCTCCATTACACGCTGTGAATTTGTGGGCGGCAAGTTTTTATATGCTGTTCGAGTGGACACTTCTGAAGGGTTTGAGCTTTGCCCGGCAGATGCTTGCACGATTGATGATTTATTTTGTCCAGTCGGGGAAGAACCAGAGGAGCCGGTAAATCCAAATAAGTTCCAGATTCGTGAGGGCTTTTATGATCCAATACTAGAAAAATATGAACAAGTGCTTGCTGCAAACGACATCCAAATCGCCGGTATTGAATTTATACAAGATAAGAATGGCAATATATACACTTATGATATCAACACGAACACAAATTATAACAGCGATGCCGAGGCAGCAGCAGGGCAGTATGGAATGTTAGAAGTAGCTAAATATTTAGGAAAGAAACTTGAAGAACAAACAGAGAAAATTAGTTATTAAAGGTGAGGCCATTAATTATAATGGCTCATGACGGCTGAAAAATCGGTGAAAAGCATAAACGGGTGCCAAGAGAGGTTCATGGCGCTCGAAAAACCGTTAAGAAGCTAAAAACGGGCGTCATGAGACGTTCATGGCGCTCGAAAAACCGTTAAGAAGCTAAAAACAGGCGTCATGAAAGGATCATGACGCCTGAAAAATCGTTAAGAAGCCAAAAACGGTCTTCAAGAGAGACTCATGCTCCCCGAAAAATCTCAAGTTCAGTTGTTCTCAATCTTATTTCTAACCCTCCACAGATCCTCAACACCTAGCGCCTGCTTAATACCTATAATCACATCCTGATGGCGCCCCTCATGCCACAAAGCGAAATTAAAAACTTCTCCTACAGAATAAAGTTTTACATTGCCAAGATCAAAGGCCCTTTCACCTTTTTCATCTAGTCGATTAGAAAAGGTTTCATTAATCCGTTTTTCTTGAGTCATAAGTCTTCCCCGAAGTTCATCAAGAGTTGGAACATCTTTATTTCAGTCAGATGGGGACGTACTAAACTGAAACAGTTGATAATCCCTTTCTGTTAACCCGTGTTTTTCCCCTATGTAGGAGTACAATAAATTATTCAACGAAAGAAATATATGTCCTAAATTCCACCGAATGTTGTTGTGAAATCCAGTTGGTATCATGTCGGCAATTTCTTCTGTAGTGCCATCTAATGCTGCAAGTGTTTGTCCCCTAACAAAATGAAAGTGCTGAAATAGCTTGTCATCCATTTGTTGATCTCCTCTCCATAATTACAACTTATTCCATATTTTACCATAAATAGTCTTGTCTTGAAACACTAAGAATAAAGCTATTTGAAAGAGCCATAATATGAACAGCAAACCATTTATTAACAACTGATGAAAGATGTGAATGCATACGTATGAAACTTTTTCGGAAAAAACCTAAGAAGAACAAAAAAGTTTCGCAATTACTAGATCAATCAAAGCAAATCTCAAGCATGAAAGAACTAATGGAATATTGTAAGGAGTCTAATGATTTTGTTCATTATGAGCATCCAATCAAAAATCAATCCTTATGGCTTTCGTACTATAAACCGCTTGTAGAAGCGGAAATTTTGCACCGAGATATTTTAGAAAATGTGGATGAGGAAACCATCCATTCCTTACAGGATTTAATGGAATCGATTCCGATTGAGAATGTTGTTATAACAAAAGACATTGGGGTCATACATGAAAAATTACTATCGGGTCATATTATGATTCGGTTTCATGAACGAGACACGAAATGTGTACTCGTAAATGCGCCGTTAAAGAAGACTCGTAGTATTTCTGTTCCCGAAGTAGAGTTTTCTGTTATTGGACCTAAGGAGTCATTTGTAGAATCCATTGGTACCAATTTAAACCTTATTCGGTATCGACTGCCAATACCCGAGCTTAAGGTGAAAGAGTTTACGGTAGGAAATTTATCTAAATCAAAGGTAGCCGTATTATATGTAGATGGGATTACCAACCAAGAAAATGTCAATACAGTGATTCAAAGAATTGAAGATATTGAGTTTGATGAATTAATCGATAGTTCTTATATCACTCAAATTATTTCAGATAATCCTAGGTCGCTATTTCCTCAGCTGTTAGATACCGAGAGACCAGACCGAGCCGTATCGGTTTTAGCGGAGGGGAAAATAGTTATTTTGGTCAATGGTTCCCCACATGCTTTAATTGCACCGGCTAATTTAACTGAATTCTTTGCAGCATTTGAAGATTACTTTTTAAATCCGATTATCGCGTCTGCATTTCGGATTATTCGTTTTTTTTCTGTTGTTTTTTCGATACTCGTTACACCAATTTATGTTGCAGTTTTGACCTATCATTATGAATTAGTTCCAAAGGATTTAATGGGTACGCTGATTACATCTCGTGAAGTGGTCCCGTTACCACCTATATTGGAGGCTGTGTTTTTAGAGCTTACAATTGAACTGTTACGTGAGGCTGGGGCCCGACTGCCTACCAAGGTAGGTCAGACGATTGGTATCGTGGGTGGTATTGTCATTGGGACTGCGTCTGTTGAAGCTGGTCTCACAAGTAATGTGCTACTTATTATCGTTGCATTAGCAGCTCTTGCATCCTTTACGACTCCTGTTTATAAGATGGGCAACACCATCCGACTCATTCGTTTTCCTTTTTTGCTTTTTGCTTACTTATTAGGGTTTTTAGGAGTTGTCCTTAGCTTTTGTTTTTTACTAGCTCATTTGCTAAGGCTTACCTCATTAGGAAGACCTTTTTTAGAGCCGATTTATCCGCCACGTTTAAAGGATATGAAAGACTCAGTGATTCGTTTTCCGTTTTCTTGGAATACAAAGCGCCCAATACAGTTACAAACAGAAAAAACGCAAAGATTTAGTGCAAAGAAGGCAAGGAAAAGAAAGGATATTGATGAATAGGAAAGGAGGTGCATTCTAATGGGGAAGCATGTACCCGACTATTTCAAAATTTCTCCGTTTTTAACCTTTTTCCTGATAACAGCTGTACAGGTTGGGGTTGGTATTTTAAGTTTCCAAAGCATTATTGTTGAACCTGCTGGTTATGACGCTTGGATCTCCATTATTATTGCTTCCATCGGTGTTCATATATTGATTTTTATGATGTATAAAATATTAAACCAAGAAGAGCACAAAGATATATTTGATATTCAAACAATGTTATTTGGAAAATGGATTGGTAAGAGTTTAGGAGTTATTACTTGTGTTTATTTTTTACTCATGTCGTTTGTTGCCTTAAGGCTATATATAGAAATCATTCAAGTCTGGATGTTTCCTCAAATTAGCCTT
Organism: Salinibacillus xinjiangensis; assembly: GCF_009649735.1. Taxonomy (GTDB): domain Bacteria; phylum Bacillota; class Bacilli; order Bacillales; family Alkalibacillaceae; genus Salinibacillus; species Salinibacillus xinjiangensis. The sequence continues at coordinate 450,028 of NZ_WJNH01000002.1, read as the reverse complement.
CTTGTAGTAGGAACCGTTTTTCTACTCCTTGTGCTTTATATCATTAATGGCGGATTCAAAGTAATAGCAGGGATCTGCTTTTTAGGTGTAGTGATACCACTATACTTAATCCTAACATTGATATTCCCTTTAGAATTTGCCTATTATGATAACCTTAAGCCTGTATTGAATCATTCCGTAATAGAATTATTATTATCCGCACAGAAAATGACATTAAGTTATTTGGGATTTTCGACATTATTTGTCTACTATCCTTTTTTAAAAGAGCCAAAAAAAACACAGAAGTTCGCCCATTTCGGTGTGGCTTTTACCACCTTTCTTTATGTGTCAACCGCTATCGTTTCTTTTCTTTTTTATGATGAGGAACAAATTAAAACCGTTATCTGGCCAACCCTTGGGATATGGAAAATTATTGAGATGCCATTTGTGGAACGGTTTGAGTATATTGGAATTAGTTCTTGGACATTGGTTATTTTACCTAATATTACCCTTACCTTGTGGGCTTCATCACGAGGAATGAAGCGAATGTTTAATGTTAATCAAAGAAAAACTTTAATTGTATATGCAATTATCATTATAACCGTTATGCTAACTGTTCGAGGCTTTGATAATATTGACAAAATATCTGAGTTAGTCACTCGATTCGGTTTTTATTACGTTTTTGTTTATATACCGGTACTCTGTATCATCCATTTTATTTTTCAAAAGGTGAGGGAGTCCAAATGAAAAAAATAAAAGTTATGATAACTTTATGCTTGTTATTGTTGTCAGGATGTAGCGCTAGTAATGAAATTGTAGATGAATTAGCACTCATTTCTGCTATTGGTTTTGATTTAACGGATGACAATAAATTGCAGGGAACCATTACTGTACCTAATTTTCAATCAGATAAAACTGTAACAACAGAGGTTTTCACAGAAACAGGTACTTTAATTCAAGAAATTGAGGCAAAGCTGAATTCAGAAGCAAACCAACCTTTAGCAATCGGTAAGCTAGAAGTCATTCTATATAATGAGAAGGTTGCGAAACAAGGTATTCGTAAAATGAAAGATGTTTTTGTGCGCGACCCCAGTGTAGGATCAAGAGCTAGAATGGCTGTAGTAGAAGGAAATACTAAAGATGTGCTTACTAGAGAATATTGGACCCATGGAGCAGGGTTATATTTAGCTGAGATGTTTGATCAAAATTTTATAAATGGCCGAATGCCCCAGAGTAACATACACCTTTTTACATTTGCTTTATATTCAAAGGGGATGGATCCATTTCTCCCACTTGTATCAGTCGGGAAAATGGTGAAAATCAACCAAATTGCCCTATTTAAAGAAGATAAATATGTGGGAAAGCTTCCAGAAGACAAAACCTTTACCTTTCATGCCATGAAGGATAATTTTCAAGATGCTACTTACATGATAAAGAAAGAGCAGGGAGAAGTGAGTGCTGCGGTTAATAATATTATGTCAACACGCACAGTAGATTTTGGTGAAAATATAAAAGACCCGAAAATTACGATCAATATCAGATTGGAAGGAATTCTGAGAGAGTTCAAAACAGAAGAAGAAGTTGACAAACAGAAAGTCAACAAAATAGAAAAGCAAATGGAAGACCAAATGGAGCAGGAAGCTAAAGAAATTATTCAAACCTTGCAAGAGCTCAATGTAGATCCACTTGGGTTAGGAAATAAATATCGTGGATTGAACCGAAACTTTGATGAAAAAAAGTGGGATGAAATGTACAAAGATTTAGATATTACAGCTAATGTAAATGTGATTATTAGAGAGTTTGGAATCAGGAGATAAACGGATAATAAAATGGGTGGCACTAATAGATAGCAGCCACCCATTTTATGATACCTAGTTAAACTTCATCGCCCAAGACCCCTGCTTTAAAACAGGTTCTTCCTGACCCTCTTTCGTTACTCCATAAACATCTAGTTCCCCAGAACCCATCATGAAGTCAACATGAACTAAGCTGTTGTTGACGCCATTTTGGTCGAGGGCCTCATCATCCATTTTTGACCCGCCTTGAATACTTGTCGGATAAGCTTTACCTAAGGCTAGATGACAGGAGGCATTCTCATCATAAAGGGTATTGTAAAAAATAAGACCTGATTGTGAAATAGGGGATTCATGTGGCACAAGGGCAACCTCCCCAAGTCTAGTAGACCCTTCATCAGTATCAAGTAAGTGCTTTAAGGTTTCATGTCCCTCTTCAGCAGTAAAGTCAACTACTTTCCCATCCTTAAACGTTAAGGTGAAGTTGTCGATTAAATTCCCACCATAGTTGAGTGGCTTCGTGTTGGTTACCGTACCATTTACCCCGTATTTATGTGGCATAGTAAAGACCTCTTCTGTCGGAATGTTGGCATTAAAGGTTGTGCCTTTCTCAGATGGAGATGCGCCACCCTTCCAAACATGTCCTTCAGGTAATTCGAGTTCAAGGTCTGTGCCTGGTGCTTTATAAATTAGTTTTTGGTATTGTTTATCGTTTAGGTAATCTCGAACCGTTGCTAAGGTTTGGTTATGCTCATGCCATGCTTCAATTGGATCCTCTTGATCAGCACGTGTAATAGTGAAAATTTGCTCCCATAATTTTTGCTTAGCTTCTTCAGGTTTGGCATCGGGAAATACCTTCTCCGCCCACGCAATCCCAGGAACAGCAGCCACACACCAGGTTAAACGGTCATTCATCGTATAGTTACGAAAGTTTTTCATCGCATTGCCGTTCGCCTTATTGGACGCAGCAATACGACTAGGATCAATTCCTTTTAGTAAATCGGGGTTGGACGGTTTAATGGATAGGACTGCTGCACCATCCTCAGCATAATAATCATACATATCTACACGCCACTGTGGGACTGTTTCAAGTGTTTCCAATGGTGCGTGCTCATATTTTAAGCGGGAGAGTTCTTCATCCATCCAGTTCATATGTATATCTTTCGCACCTAGTTCATAGGCTTTTTTGGCCACTACTCGAACAAAATCAACGGCCTCTGTTGGAGCATTTACCATTAAGGTTTGATTGTTTTGTAGGTTTACACCCATACGAAGTACGAGCTCTGCATATTTCTCTAAATTGGTTTGAAAATCAGACATCATTCATCCTCCTTTTATTCACTTGTCCATTATTTCATATTTCGAAATAATCCTCAATTATCTTAGCATTTACAGAAAAAAGTGCGGGTTGCATACATGCAGATCCCGCACTTCAAAGCTCCTTACATAAACATCAATAAACTAATCGCCATAACACCCATGCCGGCAATTAAACCATAAATGGATAGGTGGGCTTCATCATATCGTTTGGCAGCAGGTAGGAGCTCATCAAGGGAGATAAACACCATAATTCCTGCTACAGCAGCAAAAATGATTCCGAACATCATGTCAGTTAGATAGGGGAGTAAAAGTAAATAGGCCGCAATAGCTCCAACGGGTTCAGACAAACCAGATAAAAAAGACAGCTTAAATGCCTTTTTCTTATCCCGTGTGGCAAAATAAACAGGGACTGAAACAGCAATACCCTCAGGGATATTATGAATCGCAACAGCTACAGCAATGGCAATACCAAGGCCTGGATCCTGTAAGGCGGAGGTAAAGGTAGCAATCCCTTCAGGAAAGTTGTGAATCGTAATCGCAAGCGCTGTAAAAGTACCCATCTTCAATAAGGAAGCATCATTTGCTGGTGCCTTTGATTTGGGATTCATATCCTCAATCTTTTTTACTTCATGAGGATTTCCTTGCTTAGGAATAAATCGGTCGATCAATGCAATTAACACAATCCCACCGAAGAAGCCTGCTACAGTCATCCAATTACCTAATTTCTCATCCCCCATTGCTGAAATTAGTGCATCCTGAGCTTTAATTAAGATTTCAACGAACGAAACATATATCATCACCCCTGCCGAGAAGCCAAGGGCAAAGGACAAAAATTTGGTGTTTGTAGCTGATGAGAAAAAAGCAAGGACACTTCCGATTCCAGTGGAAAGTCCTGCCATTAAAGTTAAGCTAAAAGCTAACAAAACACTTTCAGTCATAGGTATCTCCCCTTATTCACTTACTATCTAATGTGAAGAAAATGAAGCTAAATCATACACAAAATAAATCTTTCCCTAAGGAAACATAAGTCTAAAAAAATAATACAATAAATCTATATGAAGGATATTCCGCGAATGTGCATGAAGTTTTTATTCAATTAAAAAAGTTTCCTGAGACTAAAATAGGTGAATCTATCTAATATGTCAATAAAAATGTTTCAGAAAAATCAGCGTTTTCTTGTGGCGAACGTTTTTTTCCTCTATAATTAAGGAATAACCGAAATCATTAAGGGGTTTGAATATGAAAGTGACCACACCTAGTATGGAAGACTATATGGAACAAATTTATCTCTTGATTCATAACAAAGGCTATGCTCGAGTTTCTGAAATTGCCGAAAATTTATCTGTACAGCCTTCATCAGTCACCAAAATGGTTCAAAAATTAGGTGAGGATGGGTATTTGGTTTATGAAAAATACCGAGGGTTAACTTTAACGCAAAAGGGAGAGAAATTTGGCCATCTGTTAGTCTACCGTCATGATTTACTAGAAGAGTTTTTAGAAATCGTAGGCGTGCATGAGGACAAAATTTACGAAGATGTAGAAGGAATTGAGCATCATTTGAGCTGGGAAGCCATTGAACGAATTGGCGATTTGGTTCAATACTTTAAAAATGATAATCAGCGTATCACAGAGCTACGAAAACTAAAAAATAGCGTAGAAGATCCATCTAACTAAAATAGTGAACTCCGATCCAGGTCTTAAAGTACTGGGTCGATTTTTATTTAACTAGAAAATATAGGGAGGAATGTAGGATGACTAGAATAGGCTTAATTAGACACGGGCTTACAGATTGGAATAAAGAAAGGAAAGCTCAAGGACAAACAGATATACCACTTAATGAAACAGGAAAGGAACAAGCGCAATTGTTAGCAAAGCGATTTGTGGAAGGAGAATGGGACCTAGTCGTTAGTAGTCATCTAACTAGAGCATATGATACAGCAGATGCAGTGGCTAAAAAATTGAATCTACCTATTATCACGGATGAAAGATTACAAGAAAGAAGCTTTGGCAAAATGGAAGGGACCACGGAAGCTGAACGAATTCGCCTTTGGGGTGAATCGTGGAGAGATCTTGATTTAGGTGTGGAAACGGACGAGGTTGTTCAACAGCGAAGCATAGAATGTGTGGAGGAATTTTGTAACCTACATCATGTGGAAAGAATTCTGTTTGTTAGTCATGGTGCTACGTTAAACCAACTTATTAAGGGCTTACTTCGTGACCCATCCTTTGACCAAGGATTTGGAAATACAGCTGTGTCATTATTTGATAAAAATGAGGATTATTGGAATTGTACGGTCTTAAATTGCACAAAGCACCTGGAGGATCAAATACAAACCAATTAACCTGGGTATGACAAATGTCACCTCCACTTTTACCTAGTTAAGATAGGATAAATACAGTTAAAGATTTTATATTGGAGGCAGACATCATGTCATTCTATATGTTGCTCGTTACCGTACATATTTTTTCGGCCATTCTTGGAATGGGACCAGGGTTTGTAATGATTTCCGTCGTATCCAAGGCAAAGACCATGTCAGAATTAAGAACAGCCTATGCGATCAGAAATCGACTCCATAGTTATGTCATGGTTGGAGGGACTCTATTATTAATTACAGGTTTATGGATGGGATTCTTAAACCCATCATTATTCAAAACCGGGTGGTATGTGGTCAGTTTAACACTCTTTTTAATCGCTTTGGCTTTTGGACCACTATTATTGTCTCCTAAATCCAAGCCGATCAAGAAGCTTCTACAATCCTATGATGGTGACGAAATCCCAGACGAATACTATCAATTGGAGAAAAAATTATTCTTATATGAAAAGCTAGAAAACACGATATTTTTAATTATCATCGGGTTGATGATTATTAAACCATTTTAACCAACCTGGAACCCTGTCTGTTAAGCAGGATTCCAGGTTTTCTTTTAAAATAGTGTATTTCTTTACTGTATTTGTCCACTCAAAACCCTTCCTCTTACATAGTGTATTGGTAAGAAAAAAATAGTGGATTCATAGTGTGTAGGAGGAGTATGGTTATGATTGGTGTAATTCGACACGGGAGAACCAATTGGAATGAAAAAGGTAGACTTCAAGGGTTAACAGATATCCCACTCAATGAAGAAGGACGAAAACAAGCCGAACGTTTAGCTACTCGTTTCCATGAGGAAAAATGGGATTTAATAGTAAGTAGTCCACTATCTCGTGCTTATGATACTGCTAATGCTGTAGCGAAACGTTTGAATATCCCCCTTATTACAGATGAAAGATTAGTAGAAAGAGGGTTTGGAAAAGCTGAAGGAACAACAGAAGAAAAACGAGTTCGCCTTTGGGGTAAGGATTGGAGAAGTCTTGAATTAGGCATCGAGCCTCAAGAAGTAGTTATGCAAAGAAGCCTAGAATGTGTAGAAGAAATGAGTAGCGAGCATCAAGGAAAGGGTGTTTTATTCGTAAGCCATGGGAATACAATCAATCAGCTGGTGAAAGGCTTACTAAAGGATCCATCCTTTGACGAGAAATTAAACAATACGTCTGTATCGTTATTTAGAAAAGAAGAGGACGGCTGGGTGTGTAAGCTATTAAACTGTACAAAGCATTTAGAGGTAGTAGAAACTAATGCATCAACGCACTAATGTTAACCCTACATTGTTTCATTTAATTTTTGCCCACTATATTAGGGACATATGTTTTGGTCTATTAATCATGGCGCGGGGATTTCCGCGCCTTTTTGTGCCATATAAGGGTAGAATTAGAATTTCCTACTGTCGGTCAATATACTAGTCTAGTAAAACAACATAAAGAGGGTAATTGCGAGTGAACAAAACAAAAGGAATCATCTTCGTGCTATTAGGAGCAGGAAGCTTTGGATTTACGCCTGTTTTTGTGAAAACTGGATTTGGATACAGCTATTCGTTAGGGCAAATCAACATTTTTGCAAATGATGATTATTGCTTTTTTATTTTGTGGGGAATTGCAATATCAAGCGGCCTAATATTCAACCACTAACGGTAAAAAACGTAGTAAAAATTATGGTAACGGGTACTTTTGTGAGATTAACCAGTATTTGGAAATACCTTATTGAGAAGAACTAGGCTTCACTTAATCAAACGTCGTTATCAATAGCTACGGGTTTGCAAGAATTTAGAAAATTCATTATAATAGGAACACACGTTTATAGTGCAACGTGTGTTCTTATTTTTTATGGATGGAGGTATTCTATGAAAACGAAATTACATCATGTGCGTGTGAATGTTTCAGATTTAAATCGATCTATTAAATGGTATGAGGAAGTATTAGGATTGAAAGTTACAGCCTCATGGCCACCTGATAAGCCTAATTATGTTCATTTTGAATCGGAAGCAGGAGCCACTTTTGCCATTATGGAAGAGAAGGAGGATAAAGTACCTTCTAATGGGCGATTTAACTTTACAGTAAAAAATGTAGAGAAGCTTTGGGAATCATTAAAGGATAAGGTAGATGTTGTGGAGGAGCTATTTGATACTCCTTATGGTACTACTAAATTCACAATTCGTGACCTGGATGGTAATGAGCTAGGATTTGTGAAGGAATAACAATGGTGCCAAACAAAATTCATATAATTGGGTCTGTAGGTAGTGGTAAAACAACGCTGGCTAAAAAAATATCAAATCAGTATAATATCCCCTTCTTTGAGCTTGATAATGTTGTTTGGGAAAGGCATGCATCAGGTGATATCCGTCGAAGTGAAGTAGCGAGAAAAGAGTATTTAAGTACCATTACCCAAACAAAAAAGTGGATAATAGAAGGAGTTCATAATGAAGAATGGGTTACAAACAGTTTTCGTGAAGCAGATATCATTATTTTCTTAGATCCCAAATATTCAGTTAGAACAAGGCGAATTATAAAACGTTTTTTCAAGCAAAAGCTGGGGTTTGAAGAGTCAAACTATAAACCAACATTTAAAATCTTTTTTAAAATGTTTAAGTGGAATCGATACTTTGAAGAAATAGGAAAACCAAACTTTTTTAGCAAATATGAGGTATATAGAGGAAAAATAATCATTGTCAGACATAAGGGAGAAATAGAAAACTATTTAGATGAGAGGGAGACTGATTTCTAGCATGCTAAAATATGTGCCGATTGATATAGACAAGCATAAAGCAGACGTACTCCGTTTTCGAAAAGATTCCTTTGTCGTTAGTTTTGGAGACGATTCAGGATTTGACCAGGAAGGTTATTTGGATTGGTTACAGAGTAAAACAGAACAATTTCCTAATGGGTTTGTGATGGTTGAGAAAGACGGAGAAAGGGTAGGCCAGCTAGAATTATCGATTCGAGAATACGATGGAAAGGATATAGGTTATGTGCACTTGTATTATTTAATTCCTGAGAAACGTGGGAAAAGTCTAGGGAAAGAACTACACGATTATGCTGTTCGTTTTTTCACCTCTCATCAAGTTACAGAATTCCATCTTCGCGTATCCCCGATGAATAAAGCTGCTCATAGATTTTATCAGAAACTCGGAATGATAAAGGTAGGGCCGGAGCTAAATGGTAAGGTCATTCGCATGAAAGAAAATATTTAGTCAAAAGGAGTCAAACATGTCTACACAAATAGATTTACTTGTTCAGTTATTCGAAGAGAATCGGAATGAGGAAAATACCATACCGATGCAAAAATATATGAGAGATCAGTTTCCCTTTTTTGGTATCAAAACACCTCTTAGAAGTGAGCTCCTCAAGAAGTTTTATCAAGAAACAGGCATACATAAAGAACCATTTCAGAAGGATTTTGTATTAGCTTTATGGGAGAAGGATGAACGAGAATTCCAAGCAGTAGCAGTTGATTATGTCGTTAGATTTAAAAAGAAGCTTGAGCAAGATGACCTCAAGCTTATGGAATATTTAATTACTACAAAGTCCTGGTGGGATACGGTTGATGCAATCGCACAGCATCCAGTAGGTACGATAGCCTGTAACTTTCCAGCTGTCATTCCGTCTGTCATTGAAAAGTGGGCTTATGGAGATAACCTGTGGCTGAGACGGTCGGCAATCATTTTCCAATTAAAGTATAAGGAAAATACTAATGAAGAGCTCCTTTATCGGTATATCAAAGCAAATGCTAACAGCAAGGAGTTCTTCATCCAAAAGGGGATTGGCTGGGCATTAAGAGAATATTCCAAAACCAATCCTGATTCCGTTCAAGCCTTTATCGCTGAAAATGAGCTAGCTAAATTGAGTGTGCGTGAAGGCAGTAAGTATTTGAACAAAAGGAATAACGTTTAAGGTGTTTTAGTTCCTTGATGGAAGTACATTTGCCAATAACCCTCTGAGTTCTTTTTCCAAATCGAACTTCGGAGGGAGTGTTTTTGATGATTAATTGTGACAGTGTAGGTTACAAGCACAACATCAGATGCTAGTTTCTTTAGGTTAAGATTTGTTAGTTCCATTTCGACGCTTGTTTCAGCTGGTAGTCTGTCTAAAATATCCTGTTTGGTAAAAATCCTTCCTGAGCTCCCAAATTCCGTGAAGTCATTGGAGAGTAATTGCGTTAATTCCTCTGTTGATTTTCGCACTTCAGGTTGTAACAATTTTTTCTCTAGCGCTTCAATATGTGAACTTAAATTGGAAGCTACCATATACTCACCATCCTTATATGTATAGTTAACCATTTGGGCTCTTTTTCTGTTGTTATTTAAGCGAGACATAACCGGTTTTTTCAATAATTTTTTGTCCCTGCTCTGACAAAATCCATTCTATAAACGGTTCAATATTTTGGTTACCACTTCCAGCAGTGATGGCATAAAACTCAGATGACATGGGATAATCCCCATTTCGTATCGTTTCTTTGGTTGGTGCAACTCCGTTAATTTTTAAATGCTTAATGGCATCATTTTGGACCATATCCATTGAGAAATAGCGGAACGAATAACCAATTGCATTAGGGTAATTTCGGTAGTTTGATGTCTGCTCAATAATTCCTCCCATACCTGCAACGACATCCTCTTTAGGAGGCTCCATTAATGGAATATCGCCCATCACATTTTCAAGGGCGGTTTGACTTCCGCTGTCATCTGGGCGTTGAAAGGCACGAATCTCATCATCCTCGCCACCAACTTCACTCCAGTTCGTAGTATTCCCAGCATATATATTTTGGATTTCCTCTATCGTGAGCCCTTCTACCGGATTTTCAGCATTTACGAAAAAGACAAACGCTTCACGGCCTATCGGAGTAAGCTCAAGCTCCACTCCTTTTTGTTCAGCATGGGCCAGCTGACGCTCAGAAGGTCCAGCCGCAAAAATGATATCGACTTTGCCATTAATTAAATTCTGATAGGCATTAGGTGTCTTGGTGACCAAAACATCGCTTTCACTTTGATCGTATAAATCATATTCTTTTTCCGGATATGTCGCTTGAACAAAAGCTGAATAAACGGGATAAAGTGCTGTTGCCCCATCTAACTGTGGTAAAGGCTCATCCAGTTTTAAAGTGGATTTTTCATCTAATGAAACAGCCTTTGAGTTTTCCGTAAATGGCTGGTACTGATAAAGATCAACCTCTGAATCATCTAGCGTTTCAAAACTGTTGTGATAGGCATTAATCCCTTCATATATCACGATGGCTGCCAAGCATAGTGATAAGAAGCTGATAACGGCTAGCTTCAATGGGCGTCCTTTTAAAAATTTAAAAAATCCGTTACACAATATAAATAAGATTCCAGCTGTAATGACAATCACTAGAGGGGTATAAAATTTGACTAACCCCATTAGCCCAGTAAAAACAACTCCAATAAACCCTATAAAAATAATGGGGAGACTGGCTAGTAAAAATAATAGTAAATTAGCGAAAAAACCTCTTTCCATTGTTCATCCTCCTGGCGTTATTCATTATTCATTATTTATTATTTCGACAAAAACAGCACATTACCTTTTATGGAAGATGAGTAAAATTTTTGAAACCCTGCTCTGTTTAATGCGTATGACTAAGAGGAAACATAATTTAAGGATTGTTCTATATAGGAGGTCAATTATATGACAAGTTTGATCAAAAAGGTAGGTATCATTTTGGTCGTATTATTCATGATGTCTGCTTGCTCAAATAATGAAAATGAAGATAAAGCCAAAGAGTTAGAGGGTACTTGGAATGGTCAGATTGAGGTTCCTAAACAGCCGCTACCTATTACTATATCCTTTGTGAATGAGAATAAATGGACCGCCACCATTAGCATCCCTGCACAAGGATTAAGCGATTATCCATTAACCAACGTAAATATAGGAGAACCAGACTTATATTTTCAATTAAAAATTCAGGGGCAGATGATGACCTTTGATGGGGAAAGAAAGGAAAATAAAATAGAAGGAATCTTTACTCAGGGTGGTCAATCCGTTCCGTTTACACTGAATAAATCTAAGGATAGAGGTGAGGACAAAAAAGAGGAGGAAGAAGAATTTTTAAGTGTTGAGACAGATGAAGTAACGATGAAGGGAGAAATTGAAATTCCGGATGGGGATGGGCCCTATCCAGTAGTGGTAATCATTCCAGGTTCTGGACCGACCAATCGAGATGGTAATACGCCAACCGTTCCCGGCAAGAACAATAGTTTGAAGATGTTAGCTGAGGGACTGGCTAGTAATGGGATTGCAAGTCTTCGTTATGACAAGCGAGGAGTAGGTAAAAATCAGGCTGCCATGATTCCAGAGGAGGATATTCGGTTTGATCAATTTGTAGAGGATGCAAAGGCTTGGGTTCAACGTCTAGCAGAAGATGAGCGGTTTAGTCAGGTAGGTGTAATCGGTCATAGTCAAGGGTCCCTTGTTGGAATGCTGGCAGCCCAAGAGTCTGAGGCAAGTACATTCGTATCGATTTCAGGTGCTAGTCGTTCTATTGATCAAGTCCTTTATGATCAGCTTAAGGATGGCTTGCCAGAGGAATTGTTAGATGAAGCGGAGACCATTTTAGCTCAGTTGAAAAAAGGAGAACGGGTGGATGAGGTTTCTCCTGAGCTCCAAACCACTTTCCGTCCGTCGATTCAAGCCTTTATGTCCTCCTGGATGCAGTACAACCCTGCAGAGGAGATTCAACAATTAGATATACCTGTTCTCATTATAAACGGCGAGAATGACCTTCAAGTTCCTGCAAGTGAAGCTAAGAAGCTTAAAGAAGCTAAGAAAGATGCCAAACTGTTACTTTTGGAAAAGATGAACCATGTGTTAAAGGATGCGCCGGCTGATCAAGCAGGAAACATGGAGACCTATTCGAATCCAGATATACCGTTATCAGAGGGGTTAATTGAGGGCATAACAAACTTTTTGAGGAAATAAAATAAGGAAAATCATACCAAAAGCCTATACATCTAAGTTATAATAGATGTGTAGGCTTTTGAGTAAGGAAAAGGAGTAGAAATTTTATGAGCGATACGATGAAATTACTGCATCCAGAAGAAAAACAAGGTGCGACCATTCGAGTAGATAAATATGAAGTGATTAAGGATGAAATCTTGAAAATCGTGAAACAAAACGGTGAGATAGCCTATAAAGAACTAACGAATGTCGTGAAAGAAAATTTAGCGGAAACATTTGAAGGCTCCATTACTTGGTATGTAACAGCAGTTAAGCTTGATTTAGAAGCAAGAGGAATTTTAGAGAGATTTAAATCTGGGGGATTGCAGCATCTAAAATTAGTAGACTAGGGGGAGTGTCATGACCTTTTTGTTTGTCCTATTTGCGGCTATTGGTCTAGGATTGGCGATTTTAGCATTTGTAGAGTCTAAAACAAGTATGTTTTGGCTCGCTGGACTTTTTATGTATATTGTAAGCTTTTTAGGTGCATTTTCCATTGGACTTTATTTACTTGTTTTTACTGCTGCTTTTTGGACGATTGCTTTGGCGAAGTCGGTTGGATGGTTAAAACGTAATGGACAATATGTGGTTTTTGGTAGTATTGGTATTTTGATTTGGTTTGTGTCTATTACGATTTTGGATGATTACTGGCTGTATCTACCTTTTGCATTGTTAGATTCTTTTTTGTAAATCGTTTGTAAAAAGGCGGCGTGGAACCTTTCTATGCCGCCTTTTTTATAGGGATTCAAGTAGAACTTCTTTTCCTGACAAATGGTATAAAAACTCTTGAGCAGATCGTGCACAACGCTCAAAATCCTCATCCTAAGGCATCATATCCACCTTTAAAGCATCCAGTGGAAGTAGAGCATCATCTCCTTATGACTAACCATTTAAAAACTTTAACACTTTAGAGAAATGGGGGACAGTCCCTCGTTGCTTTAGAGTGGTAAAGGAAGTTGGGTGCATGATTATGATGGAAATTCGGTAAGCTAACAGTGTGGTAAATACTTACATAAGAGGTGATATGGATGGATATGCATGAGCATGATATGAGTTATATTGAAGAGGCCATTGTGGATTATAAGGAGGGGGCGACAAGATTTCAAGATAGGCTCCCTGAAATGACTAAAGGATTTTTTGATTTTACTGATGCCTGTTTTAAGGAAGGGGCAATTTCCCAAAAGCATAAGCAGCTAATGGCACTTGGCATTGCTATTTATGCGCAGGATGAATACTGCATTATGTACCATGCAAAAGGGGCCGTTGAGCACGGGGCATCAGAAGAAGAAGTGATGGAAGCCATTGCTGTTACGACAGCCCTAGGCGGAGGAGCAGCATTCTCACAAGGTGTCACACTAGCAATGGAAACCTTTGATCATTATCACATGAAGCATTAGTAAAAGGGCCAACACAACTTGTGTTGGCCCTTTCTAGTTCCTCAATTAAGTTATTTTTCCTTCATCAGCTTATCCCGATCAACATTCATAGGGGGCTCTTCAAACCATCCGTTTTTAATCATAATGTTCGCACAATCCTCACTGAATTTCAGGAGCTCACTAATTAAGCGTGTATATTGGGTACCCAGGTCTCTTCGTGCTGATACGCTTAAAGCAGCTCCATAAAAAGCAATTGCAGCCTGAGTGGATAAATGAAGTTGATACATAATGTATTTATCAGAGAATATGGATTCGGTTGTATTGGTCACATGAGATTGCCAGGACATTGGCGAATTTAACTTCTCTTCCCGAAATATGCCCCGAAAGATCTCGGTATGTTTTGAGGTGATGCGAATGCCGCGCTCACAGATTTGGCGTACCTCTTTACTAGACGCTACTTGTCCAAACCCTACCTTTAAGGCTATATGCAAGTTCATTTTATTCATATTAAAAGTAATATTCCCAATTTCTAGAGCGGTTAGTGGACGTCTGTCACCGAACCAACCTGCTAAAAAACCTTGATCTTGAACAAAGGAGACTTTTCCTGATGGATTTAATACAGGTGGTCGAGTATATATACCTTTTGTAAGCATGGCAGCTATAACTTCATTATAGAGATTAAGTGCCTCTTGATTGCATTTTATAAAGTAATTACGTAGATCTTCTCGAATGGAGTTGCCCACCGATAAACCGTATGCTGTTAAGCCATGTAAGGACATAATATATAGGTAGTTTAGATAAAACGGATCTTGAAAAAGACGGTCCGCTTGCTTTTTAACATCTTCTTCGGTGAAACCCTTGGGGATAGGAAATTTCTCCTGCTCTAAAAACCTTCCCGATTCGACTAGATGTTGTTCAGATAAAGTGGACGCTTTATCATATACTGAGCGAATGTCGTCATCCTCTAAATGTTCTAATGCATAGTTAAAAAAACAAAGATTCATGGAATCAAACATATATTGTGTCCAAAGATTTGAAATTTCGGAAGCGGTAAGTCTCGTGTTGTGATTTGTTTCCAAGCTACACTCCCCCTAAAAAAAGTTTTGTTTACTTATTTTTTATAACTTGTAATGTTTTATGTAAGAAAAAGGGGAAAATAAAAACTGTAGGCCTTTGAGAGCTTACAGTTCTTGGTATTATTCAACAATTTCAATAGCAATCTTACCAAAATTTTTAGAGTCACGGAGGTAAGGGAAAGCTTCATCGTACTCAGAAAGCTTAAACACTCGGTCCACAACTGGTTTAATATTGTGTGTTTCGATAAAGCCGAGCATTTCCTTATATTCTTCATGACTTCCCATTGTTGAACCTAATAAGTTAAATTGGCCATAGAAGAATTGACGGATATCCATCTCAATCTCATCCTCTGTTGTGGCCCCGAATGTTACAATGGTGCCACCTCTACGAATGATATGGAGAGATTTGTTCATGGTTGCACGACCAATAGTTTCAATGAGCAAATCGACTTTTTCATTTTTCAATTCCTGATTCCAATCCGACTGTGTAGGGATAACCACGTCTGCCCCTAACTCCAAGGCCTTTTGACGTTTTTCCTCACTTCTAGAGGTAACAATCACCCGTGCACCGACAGCTTTAGCAAATAACATCACGAAGGTTAGTACTCCACTGCCAATACCAGGGAGCATGACGGTATCGCCCTTTTTCAATTGCCCTCTTGTAAATAACGCTCGATAACCAGTAAGGGCCGCGAGTGAGAGAACTCCAGCTTCATTCCAAGATAAATGTTTAGGCTTTTTTTCTACGTTTTCAGCAGAAATGACCACATATTCTGCAAAGGTTCCGTGATCAGGATTACACATAATTTCAAAGCCTTCAGGGGGGGCGTCACTGTTTTCCTTCCAGCCTAAACCAGGGTTAATTACGACTTCGTCACCAACAGAGAGACCATTCACATCCTCACCAACTTCTTCAATGATCCCTGCACCGTCTGATCCCATAATAAGTGGGGGAAGCTCTGTTCCGTGTTTTTGTGTCACAATTAAATCGCGGCGATTCATTCCACCGGTCTTCATTTTTATTTTTACCTGCTGTGCAGATACTTTTGGTTCCTCCATCTCTTGTAATGCCAAGCCTTGAAGTCCTGCTTTTTCCTTATGTACAATTGCTTTCATACTTTTGTTTCCTCCCTTAGTTCTTGCCAAAGTTGATCAGCAAAAATAGATAGTTTTTCCATATTAGAAACGTCTTCCTCAAATAAGGGGACATGGATTAGCGCTTGTTTTGGAAAGGTTCTCTCAATTTGCTGAAGGTAATCCTGCTCCTGTGTACGCCTTTTTTGAAGAAATTCGCCATCCGCATGGGCTGGCAGCACCTTATTAACAATAAGAGTTTTAATATGTAAATGGTACTTATCCAGCTGTTTAACAGCACCTGCTGTTTCCATGATTGGTAGACGCTCAGGAATTAACACAAAGGTAAATCCTGTTCGAGATCCATCCAGTATAATCTCGCGCACAGAAGTGAATTTTTGCTTGCGTTTTTGCAAGACCTCATAAATCGGATCCTCGATAGGTTCTCCATCGTTAAGTAGCTGTGTATAATTATCATTGATTTTTTTCCTTCGTTCAATCATGCCATCAATCCACACACTCATCAATTCAGGCAGGGTTAATAGACGAATGGTGTGTCCAGTAGGCGCAGTATCAAAGATTATTTTATCAAAGTTTTCCGATTCATCTAAAATAATTGATACAATTCGATCAAACAAAGCCGCTTCATCTGCACCTGGGGAAGCACTTGCCATATCAATTTGTCGGTGAACTTCCTCCACCATCCTAGATTTCACTAAACCTTTTAAGTTATCTTTTACTGATTCAATATATCGTTTTGATTCGTGCTCCGGGTTAATTTCAATTCCCCATAACTGATCCGCAAGCTTCTTTTGTTGATGACCAATCTTGGTATGAAAAATATCACCTAAGTTATGTGCAGGGTCAGTAGAAACAATTAATGTTTTTTGTCCTGCTCGTGAAAAGGCTAGGGCGAGAGCGGCAGAGGAGGTTGACTTTCCTACTCCACCTTTACCTCCAACAAAAATAATTTGCTTATCATTTAAGTGATTCATGGCTTTTCCTCCCATCTTAATTCAATTAGCAACACCTGATTCCTTCGAGTGGGGATTTTTCCATTCCCATCCGCAAATGCCAATCGTGGAATTTTTCGATAATGTATGGATAAAGTTCAAGCGTATAGTAAAATGCTGGATTTGGAATTCCTAACATATCGGAATAAATCAGTAGTAGAAACAAATCATCTTCATCACGTAGCTCTCTTGCTACTTCCTGCTTGTGGGGGAGACTAAGAATTTCATCATAAAGCTCAAAAATTCTTTTCAATGATTTCAAAATTAAAACTCCTTTCAGAAATCTTTGAATCTAGCATATCATATCAAAAAGAAAAGCCGTACAACATTTTTGTACGGCTCCTTAATAACATCATTCATTAGAAATATTTTGATCGTCTTTTTTCCCTAAGACTGATATAGCTGTAAGTATAATCCAGAGAGCGAACACTAGAATAATGGCACCGAAGACGAATAATAACATATTTGCATCTGCATCGCCCATTCCTGACCACTCAAAGATAACTTGATCTGCCATAGCCCATAGCGTCATAAACATCAGAAAGACCATTGGGATGACGGCTGGTAGATAGTTTCGTCCTTGTCGCTTCAGCCAAATCGCTATGAGTAATAAACTGATACCAGCGAGTAGCTGATTGGACGTGCCAAATAGTGGCCATAGTAGATAACCACCTGAACCAAATCCTTTAGGCCCTTCTGGAATTAGCGTTAATGCGGCACTTGAAACTACAGCAACAGTAGTTGCAACGTGCATTTTTGTCAATGGACGTATTTTGTATTCTTCACCTAGTTCAGAAATAATATAGCGCATTAGTCGAACGGATGAATCGAGTGTTGTGGCGGCAAAGCTCACCACAATAACCGAAACAATTGTCGATGCTACCGAAGCTGGAATACCAATACCAGTCGCTAGCTGTGCAGCACCTGAGACAAAGTTACCTAAACCAGTAGCACTAGCATCCTGAAAACTGCTATAAGTAGCAGTGAAATCGCTTAATGTAGGGAAGAACGTAACAACAGCAATAATGGAAATCAGGGCAAGTGCACCTTCACCAACTGCTCCTAAATACCCTACAAACCGTGCATCAGTTTCTTTATTTAATTGCTTGGATGTCGTTCCGGATGAAACAAGACCATGGAAGCCGGAAATCGCACCACATGCAATGGTAATAAAGAGTAATGGGAACCAAGAGGTGTCTGCTCCAGGATTTGTAGTAGGTGCAGTAACTTCTGGGCTCGTAAATAGTAAACCAAGATATAGTATAGATAAACCTACTACGAGTTGATGAGAGTTAATGTAATCCCTTGGCTGTAATAGCTTCCAGACTGGAAGAGTTGAAGCAATATAAACATAAACCATCAAAATGATAATCCAAACGAAAAATGCCATAGATGTTGCATTCATGCCAAATAGAGTAGTGGCACCTTCACCACCAAAATATTCAACTAAATTAATTTGTAGGGCTGGAACATAGCTTGCAACTATTGCGGCAAGATACATCACAGCAAGAGCAACAAGCGAAGGAATAAGCATACTACCTTGTCGCTTATAAACTCTGTATCCGATCCAGATAGCGAGCGGAATCTGAATAAAGACTGATAATACACTTGCAGGGTTGGATATGAATAAGTTTGCAATCACCCATGCAAAAACAGCGTTTACCATTAAAACTAAAATTAGGATAATAAATAAGAACAAGATTTTCGCTCTTTGACCAATTAACTTATTCGCAAGCGTACCAACAGATTGTCCCTTATTTCGGACAGAAAGAACAATGGTTCCAAAATCATGTACACCTGCTGCAAAAATAGTACCTAATACGACCCATAAGATAGCAGGTAACCATCCCCAATAAACTGCAATGGCTGGTCCAAGAATAGGAGCTGCCCCTGCAACTGACGTAAAATGATGACCCCACAAGACAAATTTATTCGTTGGAACAAAATCAACTCCATCGTTATAACGATTAGCTGGAGTCACATAATTGGGGTCTAGCTGAAAGATTTTTTCGGCTAAATACTTTGAATAGAAACGATAACCTATAACGAAAATAATACCACCAAATATGGCTAACCAAATACCGCTCATTCTTTACCCTCCTTTAAAATTGTAGAAATATGATGAAAAAACTGGAAAAGCGCTTACAAGAAGATTCTACTATTTTTATATGATTTTGAAAAGACAAACATGTTAAAAAATTTAAAATATAGCGGTTGGATATAGTTTTGTGAGATTAATAGATAAAGCCCAAATTTTATTGTATAGAGAAATCTCCATAAGAGCCTATACAACGTGGAATACCCTTACATAAAGTGGTTAATGAAAGGTACCAATATTTCTTTTAAAGGAGGATTTGATTATGGGATACGGATATGGATATGGAGGCGGATTCGCGCTAATTGTAGTGCTGTTTATCCTATTAATCATTGTTGGAGCTTCTAGGGGCTACGGTTACTAAGTGATTTATAACAAATAAGCCCCCCTTGTCCGTTAAGGGGGGTACATAGGTAAGTGCTGAATTATTCCAATTAGGAAAACTGATTACGTTCCCAATCGGAATATAAGCCACTACCGTCGCAGCCAAAACAATCCATCGGCGGAATATAATAAGCTTCGCTGTGAGCAACCACATTAAATCCACGTCCCCCACAATCCGGACAAAAGCCTTTCGCTTCCATATCAGCACGTTTTTTTTCCTTCCTATTTTCTCTCCAATCACTGAAAGCATTGATTAATCCCATATTTACCACCACCTTGTCTAAAAATTTTTATATAGTATGTGGAAAAACAAGGATTTCTATACAATGGGCTTTTTCTTATTTTAGATATGATTCCATTATTTTTGGGCAATCTATAGGTTGAGGAGAATAATTACAAATTTATTATAGAAGGAAAGGGGTCTATGATGCCTCATAACACTCTATTCATAAAGGAAGCACATGGGCATGATAATATTCAAAAATTAGAATCGTTTTTGATGAATGTGCCTGGAATTGAACGAGTACTTGTAGATACGGACGATGGAGAAATAAAGGTTGAATATGATGATGATCAAATTGAGTTACAGGAGATCACGACAAATATAGAATCAGAAGGTTTCCATATTGAAATAAAATGAATAAAGAGTGTAGCCTAAAATAGGCTGCACTCTTTTTCATTACATAAGGGGAGATTCCCCCCAAGTATGTACATAGGGGAAATCACACCAAAGAACTATTTAGTTGTTGTTATTATTGTTGTTATTGTTACGGTTGTTGCGGTTTGCGAAATCGCGAGCATCGTTTTCATTTGCAAACTCAGTGTTCGCATCAACATTTAACTCATTGTTGTTATTGTTATTGTTGTTGTTGTTCTGATTGTTGCGATTTCTATTTCTGTTTTTGGTCACTTTAATCACCTCCTGAAATTTAACTTTCCCAAAATTAATAGTTCGATACGAGAGGCACAAAAGTAATTAAAAGTAAAATAATTCCAATTACTTACAGCATTTGTAGAGCAAGATATATTGGGGAATTTATAAAATAATAGACATGAAAGGGAAGGTGCTCATGAAAACAATGATCGATTGGTCAGAAAAAATGGCATTTTCAAGCGTTACCCCGTCTGGACATGATATATCCATGGATGCTTCAGAGGAGGTTGGAGGTACAAATAGTGGGGCACGACCCACTGAATTACTTCTTAATGCTGTTGCAGGCTGCACGGGGATTGATATGATTTCTATATTGAAAAAGATGAGATTAGAACCAACTTCCTTCCAAATGGAAGTAAAAGGGACGAGAGCAGAGGAACATCCGAAGAAATTTACAGACATCCACATCCATTATGCAGTGGATGGAAATTTACCAGAAGACAAAGTAGTAAGAGCCATTCAGCTATCCAAGGACAAATATTGTTCTGTATCGCACTCATTATCAGCAAATATAACGGCTAGCTACTCGATAAATGGTGAAGAAGGCACACAAGAGGTATAATCAAAAAGCCACCAAGCAATTGTGCAAGATGGCTTGGTGGCTTTCCTTTACGCAACAAAAATAAAATATAAGACAAAAAGAAATCCTAAAGCGTACATGATAGGGTGGATCTCTTTAAATCGTTTCTGAGCTATTAATGTAACAGGATATAATATAAATCCAAGAGCGATTCCAGTGGCAACACTTGATGTAAGTGGCATCATAATAATTGTTATAAAAGCAGGAATAACAATCTCAAGTTTGCTCCAATTGATTTTACTAATTTCCATTGCCATTAAACTCCCCACAATCATTAATGCAGGTGCTGTGACTTCTGATGTGATTACAGATAGGATAGGTGAGAAAAACAGCGCTACAGAAAAACAAGCTGCAATAATGATTGATGTAAATCCTGTCCGACCTCCAACGGCTATCCCAGCAGAAGATTCAACACTTGTAGCTGGTGTGGAAGTACCCAAAATAGCTCCAATTACACTTGATGATGAATCGGCTAACAGGGCCTTCCCAGCATTAGGGATTTTGTTATTTTTCATAATTTTAGCCTGACTCGCAATGGCGATTAACGTTCCAGCCGTATCAAAAAACGCTACAAATAAAAAAGTAAAAATAACAGATAACAATTCAGGTGTAAAAATGTCACCAATGTGGGAAAATACCACACCAAATGTCGGCTCTAAGCTAGGGACTTTACCAACAACGGAGGACGGCAGATTAATTAATCCCATCAGCATACCAATGATTGTAGTAATGACGATTCCATAAAATATTCCACCATGAATTCCACGAACAAGCATAGCAACTGTGATTATAAATCCAATCACAGCTAGTGCTGTTGTTGGAGTGGTTAGATTTCCGATTGAAACGATGGTATCAGGATTGGCTACGATGATATTAGCATTTTTTAACCCAATAAAGGCGATGAAAAAACCTATTCCAGATGCAATGGCATACTTTAAATCCTGTGGAATGGTATTGATTATTTTTTCGCGGATTTTTAGCAAGCTTAAAATAACAAATAAAATTCCCGCAATAAAAACGCCGGTCAAAGCTACAGGCCATTCAATCCCCATTCCTATACATACAGAAAAGGTGAAAAATGAATTTAAGCCCATACTTGGCGCGATTCCAATTGGATAATTAGCTAGGATTCCAATCAGTAAAGTTCCAATAATAGCAGTTAAAGCTGTTGCTGTAAATACAGCACCCTTCTCCATACCTGCTTGTCCTAAAATAATCGGATTGACAATTAATATATAGGCCATAGAAAGAAATGTCGTAATCCCAGCGAGGGTTTCTTGTTTATAGGATGTATTCCGGTCATGAAACTGAAAATATTCTCTCATGTTGTGATTCTCCTTGGTTATAATTTTCGTTCGTTTTAAGATATAGTATAAGTTTAGTGCGAATATATAAATAAAGCTACTGAATTTGACCTCTCCTGCGTTCGTTTAAACCAAAAAAACTTTGGCCGCTTCGACCAAAGTTTATCTACAGAAGAATTAGGAAAAAAAAGATATTTCACAAATCCTTGTAGACAAGCTATTTAAGGTAGCTGGTAGAAACGTCCAAGCCATATTCCTGGACTTATACAAGGTGATATTTATTTGTTAATGAGTATAATAGAAGAATCATAACAGGGGGAGAATAGACCGTCAATAGAATCAGAAAATGTTGATAGATTGTGTATGTTTAGAAAATTTCGTGTGAATAAAAAGAAGAAGAGACTAAACTCTCTCTTCCCGTTTGTAGAATCGATCATACCATGATTCAAATTCATGCATGGATAAGGGTTTCGTATAAAAATATCCTTGACCATAAACTCCCTTATCGAGTAGCAATTCTAATTGTTCAGCTGTTTCTACCCCCTCTACAACAACCTTAGCATCAAGCTTTTTACCGATTTCAATAATAGTTTCCAGTAGTGAATAAACTCGTTTGTTCTCTAAGGCGTCAATAAGAAAACTCTGGTCGATTTTTAACTCATCAATTTCAATATTTTTAATCATACTTAAAGAGGAATAACCGACTCCAAAATCGTCTAGCGATATTCCTACGCCTAACTCACGCAGTTCAATGATATTTTCCTTAGCATCCTCATAAAAGAGCAATGTAGATTCGGTTATTTCTAGGGTTAATAAGCTCGGGTCTATTTCTTCTTCATGAATAATGTTTTTTAATCGAATTATAAAATGGGGGTGCATCAGCTGCTTTGTCGAGATATTTACAGATATCGGGAAACGGGATAAGCCACGCTTTCGAAATTGTTTAATATCGCGACAGGATTGTCTAATTACCCATTCACCAATATTGATAATATGACCCGTCTCCTCTGCAATAGGGATAAATTCACCAGGACTAATGGGCCCGATGTCGGTCTTCCAACGAAGCAGGGCTTCAGCTCCGGCTAACTGTCCTGTTTCAAGATTGATTTGAGGATGATAATGTACGGATAGCTCTCGGTTATCAATCGCCTTGTACAGTCGAGTTTCAATCGTTAACCGCCGTTTAAGCTTTTGATTTAAATCATCATTATAGAATTGGTAATTATTTTTACCTCTTTCTTTAGCCAAGTACATCGCAAAATCTGCTTTTTCTATCAATGTTTCAGCATTATCTCCACTAGAAGGATAGATACTAATCCCAATACTAGGTGTGGAGAAAATTTCATTGCCATTAACAAAGTATGGTTTATTCATGTTCTCAATGATGCGTTCGGCAATTTCACCTACAGTTTCTTCATACGTATTCTCAAGAAGGACAATAAATTCATCTCCACCTTGTCTGGACACCACATCGTGATCTCGAATACAATCATGCAACCTGTTCGCAATCTGTACTAATAATTTATCTCCTGCATTATGACCAAGTGTGTCATTTACACGTTTAAAATTATCAAAGTCGATAAATAGAACGGCTAGAGATGTACCTGTTTGTTTCGCCGTTAAAATAGATTCATTCACGTAATGGCTAAATCCATTTCGATTGGGAAGTCCTGTTAAGAAGTCGTGATACGCCATCTTATTCATCTGTTCTTCTGCAAGTTTTTGACTTGTGATATCAAAAATGACTCCATCTACTTTCGTCACTTCTCCTTTTTTATTCACGCTTGGAGTGCCGCGATCCTCTACCCAACGAATATCCCCATCTTGACGAAAAATGCGGTAAACCTCTTTTGTTCTTTTTCCTAGCTCTTGTTTTTTCATGGCATGGAGTGAGATTTGTTTGTCTTTTGGGTGTATAGAATCGAACCATAGGCTTGGATTTTTATCAAATTCTTTTCTTGAAAGACCGTATATTTTAGCGCTACCTTCTGAAACTGTGACCTTATTTGTTTTTAAGTCTCGAGTCCAGTAAGTTATATCGTTATTATTAAGAATTTGATAAATTTTCGTCTCATTTGATTTTAACTTCCCTGCGAAATACCCAATTGAAATTGAAGTGACGAATCCAATTGAATTAATTATGAGAGCAGATGCCCATTCGTGAAAAGAGAGCTCAGAAAACGTTTGTAAGTCAACACTAATACGCACGGTTAAGATGACAATAAGAGCAAAAAGTCCACCTAAGAGACCTAAATAATAGGAAAATAGGGTTACAGATAGTAGGTTTAAAATCCAAAACAGTCCTATGTTGGTTGCGGTTTCTAAAAGATGAAAATAAATCGATAGACCTAGTATGATGCCGCTAATTAACCAGACTAAAAGAGGGATTTGCTTTAAATATGTATTCATGATGGCGTTCACCTAGCCTTCTAGCAATTTCATGTAGTGTTTTTTAATACTTTAAAAGTCTAACATGAAATGGGACTAAATGGCTATATGTGAAAACGTTTAATAAATTGAAAGTGGTAAATGAACCAAAAAAGGTGTAACAGAACACGTTACACCTTTTTTGTAAAGCTATGATAAACTGACGCTACAATATTATTTATTACCCGACTTTGCCTTCAATGAAACATAGAAAGGTTATAGTTTGTCAATATTAATAAACACCCCAAAACAAGTAAAAATATTTAAACTATATCCAAAAATAGACATTTGCCTCAGCCTTAACATTAATATAGACATACAATACAGCAATGATGAAATAATCTAAGGGAGGCATTTGTTTTGATAGAACAAGATATACAAACACTTTGTGATGAATTTGGGAGAATTCTTAA
Organism: Salinibacillus xinjiangensis; assembly: GCF_009649735.1. Taxonomy (GTDB): domain Bacteria; phylum Bacillota; class Bacilli; order Bacillales; family Alkalibacillaceae; genus Salinibacillus; species Salinibacillus xinjiangensis. The sequence goes on along the minus strand of NZ_WJNH01000002.1, from coordinate 424,944 downwards.
TTCCACTTCAAGCTTTGATAATGGGGTTTGTTTAGCTACCCGTTCTAGAACAAATATCCGTCCAGTTGTATTGGGTAGAAGAGCAGATTCCTTTATGTATGTACCACAAGCATTTTCTTTCGAGAATTTGGATAGTGAGGGTAAAGCCCTTTGTCTTGGTGAGACTGTTATCCTTGAAAAAGAAATCAATCCGTTCTTGACTAAATTGAGAGAGCACGGAATTAAAGTTACAGCAATTCATAACCATTGGCTTTTTGATAAGCCACGTTTAATGTATATGCATTTTATTAAAATAGATAGGCCATTAAACTTTGCTAGGGATGTAAAGGATGCTTTAGAGGTTTTGACTGATAAAAAAGTACGCCCTTCATCTAAATAGGATCCTTAAAAAGTAAATTGGCAGGCCAATTTACTTTATCCTAAAAAACATCTTTTTCATTGTTTTATAAAAATAGATCTTCAATATTTTGATCTGAGAGATCTTCTTTGATTTCAATAAAGTTCATCGTAATGGAAATAGAGGAATGTCCAAATATCTGTTGTAAGGTCGCTAAATCCTTTGTTTTCTTGTAGTAATGATAACCAAATGTTTTTCGTAGGGTATTGGTCCCAATCGATTCACTTAACCCAATTTCTTTTGCAGCTTGTTTTAATATGTTCCATGCGGTTACTCGAGAAATGGGTTTATTTCCTTCTCTGGATGGAAATAAATAAAAACTATCATCCTTTCCTTTTGTATACTCCTCAACCTCCTGCTTTAAAGAAGGAGAAATCTTCACTCTTCTAATATTTCCGTTTCTATCGTGTATTTCAAGGTGAGAAGCATACTTTATATCCTTAACTTTTAATGGCAGGATATCAGAAATTTTTAACCCACTGTTTATTCCAAATGTAAAAAGAAATCCATTTCGTAAAGATTGTTGATATAAATAGTCTTTCATCTTTTTTATACTTTCAAATTCTCGAATTGGCATGGATTTGTTTGATTTATTATTTTTTGACATATAACTCTCTCCTGTATAGTTTAAATAAACATTAAAAAAGTTAAATTAATTTTATACATTAATAATTAAAGTCCATTATATCATAACTCGAGTAATTAAACGAAAATTACAAAACGTTTAATTGGTAAAATTTTATATCTAGTATTTTGAATGGATTAGGTGTAATATAAGTTTCAGAGAGTGATGGACGACAACGACATAGAGAAATAGAGTCAATCGTTCTCATTCTTAAAAGGCAAAGTTGTTGAAAAACGATGACGCAAAGCTAACAGACCTAAGGTGAATTGCTAAGGTGGCTGAGTTGCTAAGAATGGAGAATGAAACTCCAACTGGGGTTTACTTTGAGATTCTTTCAATTCAAAAATAAATTTGTTTTGGAGGGATTTTTTTAATGAAAAAAAACACATTCGGTTCCATAAATAGATTAGACAAATCATTTAAAGGGGGAAATTTTAATATGAAAAATTTATTCAAAAAGATCGTTATTAATACAGCTTTAGTAGGTTTTGTGGTTGGTTCATTTGCAGGTACTTCTTTTGCTGAGGTAACGTCAGAAAATAATACAACTATGCAAGGTGGATCACTGTCTGTAAGTGTACCTAGTATTGGAGAATTTTATGATGAGGAAATTACTGATGAATTAGGAAATACAGTTAAGGTTATTAACCTAGACGGTACTACACGTAATATTGATACAACTCTTCAACCTTTAACTATCACTGACCCAACAGGTACGGGTGATGGCTGGGTTGTGACAATGAAAGCTGATCAGTTTGCACATACTACAAGAGTAGATGAATTTTTAGAAGAAGGATCACTAAAGGTTGCAACTCCAACTAGTTTAACTGAAGTTGATGCAAACTCAACAGATGTGACAGAAACTAATACAACTTTATTATCAACAGCTACAGCCATTGATAATACTACAGGAGCAACTCTAGTAACTGTTCAACAAGGCGCTGGAATGGGTAAATATAAATTGTCTTTTCCAACAAATGCATTAACATTAACATTAAAGCCAAACGATGTTTATGATGGTGCTTATAAAACAACTGTTAGAGTATCCATTGCTCCAAACATTTAATAGGAAATAAATGATAATGGTTGCCACGTCTATAATGGACGTGGTTTTTTTATTTCATAAACCCTCTTCTCTTGGAAAAGATAAACCTTGGAAGGGAAGTGGAAAGGTGAAAAATATAGTGAAATTACTACTACTATTCCTATTCAGTTGCAGTATGTTATTCATTCCAGAAAATATTAACGCTCAAAGTTCAAACCAAACCATAACCGTTAAACCTGTATATCCAGAAAATCAGGACCCTGAATCAAAAAATCACTTCAATTTATCTGTAAACCCTAAGGATCAACAAACGGTTGAAGTGAGGGTTTCCAATCATGCAAACGAGGAGATTACAGTTGGCATAAAGGTTGCCAATGCATACTCCAATCCAAATGGCGGAATTTTATATGAACCAGAAATGGATTCTGAGAATACTGAACTTCTGGAAGATGCTGTAAAAATGGCGAATTACCTTAACGTACAAGAAACGGTAACGATTCCCCCAACAAGTTTCGTTGATGTTCCAGTCGATGTAAAAGTTCCTGATGTAAACGGACAAGTTTTATTAGGGGCCGTACTATTTTCTTCATTAGGAGAAGATACAGACCAACAGGAACTTAAAGAGGGAACAGCGAATTTCATCATAAACACGGAAATGGTTTATGCAATACCTGTCCGATTAAATCTTCCGAATAAAAGCCCTTTTAAATTTTCCTTAGGAGATGTAGGTTTTATTTCAGAGGATGCTCAATTATATACAGAAATGATCAATGATACCCATAATATACAAAGGGAGATTGTAGGAACATACGTCGTGAGTGATGACCAAGGGAAAGAACTATTTAACGGTGAATTCGGAAATTTTATGATGGCACCGAAATCAAAAATTCGATACCCTATTTCTTGGGGGTACGAATCATTAGAGGATGGAAAGTATACATTATCTATAGAAGGAACGGCGGGAGAAGAAGAGTTCTCTTCATCAAAATCATTTACCATAGAAAATCAGGACGTCGAAGAATATATTGAGAATACACAACCGAATCAACCACAGGCGCAGATAGATAACGGGATTCCTACGATTGTGTGGATTATAGGTGGCATTGTGTTGGCGATTTTAATGTATTTCCTTGGGAGAAGAAAAAGCAAGTAGATTATTATTTATGTTTAAGTAAAATTCAATAGGAGATGATACCTCCATGTCTAGTGAACAAAGAGCTGCGAATCGTTTAATTGATGAAAAAAGTCCTTACTTACTTCAACATGCGTATAACCCTGTAAATTGGTTTCCATGGGGACAGGAAGCTTTTGCAAAGGCGAGGAAGGAAAATAAGCCTATTTTTCTCAGTATTGGCTATAGTACCTGCCATTGGTGTCACGTCATGGCCCACGAATCCTTTGAAGATGAGGAGATGGCCCAGCTTTTGAATGAACGATTTATTTCAATCAAAGTAGACCGAGAAGAACGACCGGATATTGACTCGGTGTATATGAAGGTTTGTCAGATGATGACAGGTCAAGGTGGGTGGCCTCTAAGTGTGTTTTTAACCCCTGATCTGGTCCCGTTTTATGCAGGTACATATTTTCCGAAAGAAAGCAAATACGGTCGTCCGGGCTTTAAAGAGGTGGTGACACAGCTCTATCAAAAATATAAGGAAGACCCTGAACATATTTCAGAGGTGACAGAAAGCGTGACAAATGCCCTAGAAAAGATATATGTAAAAAAAGGGGAAAAACGACTAACAAAAGAGGTCACGGATCGAGCCTTTCATAATCTTGGACGTATGCTTGATGTAGAATATGGTGGATTTGGAGGTGCGCCAAAGTTTCCAGCACCACACAATTTGATGTATTTACTTAGGTACTATCATGTAACTGGAAAGCTTGCTGCTCTTCAAATGGTTGAACGGACGCTTAAATCGATGGCAGATGGTGGATTGTATGACCATATCGGGTATGGGTTTACACGTTACTCGACAGATCAAAAATGGCTTGTACCTCACTTTGAAAAAATGCTTTATGATAATGCCATGCTCTTAATGGCTTATACTGAATGCTATCAAATAACAAAGAAACCATTTTATAAAGAGATTAGTGAGCAGATTATTGAATTTGTGATGAGGGAAATGACCAATGACGCTGGTGCTTTTTATTCGGCAATTGATGCTGATTCTGAAGGAGTCGAAGGAAAATATTACGTATGGGAGTACGAAGAAGTTTTTGACGTACTAGGTGAAGATTTAGGGGAGCTTTTTGCTGAAGTGTATGGGATTACCTCACATGGGAATTTTGAGGGGAAAAACATACCGAACTTGATTGATACGGACCTTCCTGAGATTGCTGAAAAACATTCTATTTCGTTGGAATTGTTGAAAGATAAATTAGAGCAAGCTCGAGGAAAGCTGTTTGAGGAGCGTTCCAAGCGGGTCTACCCACATTTAGATGATAAGGTTTTGACTGCTTGGAATGCTCTTATGATTGCAGCCCTAGCTAAGGCTAGTAAAGTATATGGGGAAAATAAGTATTTGAAAGCTGCGAAAAAGGCATTGTCCTTTATTCAACAGCAACTCGTAGTAGATGGCCGGTTAATGGTGCGCTATCGTGACGGACAAGTGCAGAATAAAGCTTTTATTGATGATTATGCCTTTTTGTTGTGGGCCCATGTAGAGCTTTATGAGGCAACCTATGATATATCGTATTTGGATAAAAGCGAGAGTTGGGTCCAGGAAATGATTGACCTTTTCTGGGATGAAGAACATGGTGGATTTTACTTTTATGGAAGTGATAGTGAATCGTTGATTACGAGAGAAAAGGAAATTTATGATGGTGCGATTCCATCTGGGAATAGTGTAGCTGCTTTTATTTTGACAAAGCTTGGGTATTTAACAGGGCATACTGAATGGCTGGAGCAGGTTGAGGAGATGTATTACACCTTTCAGGAGAGTGTAAATGATTATGCAACAGGAAGCACACAATTTTTGCAGAGTTTGCTGTTAACGGAATTTACAAGTAAGGAAGTTGTGATTCTTGGAGATCGAACCGATAAACAGCGTCAAGAGCTGTTGATCCATATTCAAAAGCATTTTCTGCCTAATGTTGCTGTACTGGTGGGTGAATCAGAGGACCAATTAGGAAACATAGCACCATTCACTAAGGAATACCGAAAAATAGAGGGCCAAACGACTATTTATGTGTGTGAAAATTTTGCATGTCAACGACCGACTACGGACATAGATGTTGCGTTAAGCAATATTTTCGGTTAACGAAAAAGTGAACTATCTACTACAGAATCAACTTTTAAATAAAGATAGTACAAAAAATGGGTGGATGTATCGAATAGTATTTGATATATCCACCTTTTTTCATACCTTGAATTAGTTAATATGACTCAAAATACAAAAAATTCAGTCTTTTAACTAGAAATTTACCATTAATTTGATAGAATATGTAAATGATTGTGTTTATAGACAAGCGAATTGGGGTATAGAGGTTTAAACCAAAATTTAGGAACAGGAGGATTTACATATGAAAGCTTCAGGATTAGTAAGAAAGGTAGATGAGTTAGGCCGAATTGTCATTCCGATAGAACTTCGACGTACGATGGACATCAATATAAAAGATCCCATCGAAATTTTTGTGGATGATGATATGATTGTTTTGAAAAAGTTTAGGTCTCAAGATTCTTGCGTTATTTGTAGCAACGTTAAGGATACGGTTGAAATCAAAGGGAAAAAAGTATGTCACGAATGTGCCGAAGAGATACAACAATTAAGCCAACCTCAGGAAGTTTAAGAAACAATATCAAAACATCTAAACAGGAAGAAAAGCTTCCTGTTTATTTTTTTGCAATCCACTTTATCGCTTTAAAGCAATAGGGGACAGTCCCCAGCTGCTTTAAAGGGGTAAAGTGTTAGACACCTTTTGGGGGTTTTTCTCGATTATAGTTATGAGTTAAAAATTTTCGAGAAAATGAGGTGTTTGTTGATGGTACATTTTATTAGGCCGGCTGAGGGTCAGTTCACAAGTGGTTTTCGTTCAAGACATCGATCTAATCATCATGGGCTTGATATTGCCAAAAGTGGTTTAGTAGAGGTGGTGGCTGCAGCAGATGGCACGGTTGTAAAATCGTATTATTCTAACAGCTATGGGCATGTCGTATTTCTACAGCATAACCTACAAGGTGAAATTTACGAGAGCGTGTATGCGCATTTACGAAACCGTTTCGTTATGTTGGGGCAAGTAGTTAATCAAGGCCAAAGACTTGGCTTTATGGGCAATACGGGTAATTCTACAGGACAGCATTTGCATTTTGAACTTCATAAAGGAGTTTGGGATGTAAGAAAGACGAATGCTGTGAATCCACTCATTTATATTAGCAATCATCCTTCTACTGTTCCGCAGCGGGAAAATTCAATCGTACCTTATCCAGGTTATTTAATTCAAGTAGGAAGTGAAGGGAAGGACGTTCAGAGAATACAGCGAGCTGTAAGCGTCACGCCAGATGGTATTTTTGGCCCTGTAACTGAAAAAGCAGTTAAGAAATATCAAAGGAGACATGGATTAAAGGTTGATGGGTTGGTCGGACCTAAAACATGGGCGATGATGTTTTAGGACGTGGCCATTACATATTTCTTAAATAGAGTGGAAAATTATAGATGATTATGACAAGGAGGTTTCGAAATGAAGGATCATATGGAGCATAGTGATGACCATCGCTTTATACCAGTTACATCCGTTTCTAGTGGAATTGGACAAGCAGTCGCACCAGATATTTATTGTTTTCCGATTCAGGTTGTGAATGTAGCTTTTTTAGGTAATCCAGAAAAAGATGAGGAATGGACATTAGTAGATGCGGGTATGCCAGGCTCCTCCGATGATATTATACAAGAAGTGGAAAAAAGATTTGGCTCAGATCGTGCACCTAAGTCAATTGTTTTAACACATGGTCACTTCGACCATGTTGGAGCAATTATAGAGCTAGTAGAGCACTGGGATGTACCAGTCTATGCTCACGAGCTAGAGCTCCCTTATTTAACGGGACAAAAAAGTTATCCAGATCCCGACCTAACCGTTGAGGGAGGGATGGTTGCCAAAATGTCACCCTATTTCCCCAATGAACCTGTGAACCTGGGTAACCACGTTCAATCCTTGCCTGATGATGGTACAGTACCAGGAATGGAAGGGTGGAAATGGGTACATACACCTGGTCACACTCCTGGCCATGTATCGTTTTATCGAGAAGAGGATGGGTCTTTACTGGTTGGCGATGCTTTTATAACCGTTAAGCAAGATTCCCTTTTTAAAGTTATGGTACAAGAGACAGAGGTGAATGGACCGCCACGTTATTTGACTACAGATTGGCAAGGTGCATGGGATTCAGTAAAAAAACTGGCGGCACTAAAACCAAATTTAGCTCTAACGGGGCATGGACACCCTATGAAAGGAGCTGATTTAATGGAAGGATTAGAGCACCTAGTAGACCAGTTTGATACGATTGCTATACCTGATTACGGTCGGTATGTGGATGGGAAAGAGCATTAGTTATAGAGTATGATTTTATACCACTTTCGCAACGAAATATAGAAAATCAATTTAAAAGGGTTCACAAATAGAGATAGACAAGGTATAAATAGGTTTAAAGAAATGTTTAGGAGGAGAAATGATGCGAACCATTCAAACAAATGCAGCACCACAAGCTATTGGCCCTTATTCACAGGCTGTTGAAGCAGGCGATTTTCTATACGTCTCAGGACAAATAGCAATCAATCCGGAAACCAATGAAATTGCGGCTGGTATTGTTGCACAAACTGAACAAGTAATGAAAAATTTAGAGGCCATTTTAAAGGAAGTCAATCTAACCTTCTCTGATGTTGTGAAGTTCACGATATACACAACGTCAATGGACGATTTTCCTATCATCAACGAAACCTATGCAAAATTTCTGACGGAACCTTACCCAGCGAGAGCAACGGTAGAAGTAAGTCGACTTCCAAAGGATGTCCTCGTCGAAATTGACGCAATCGCCTATAAAGGGAACTAACACTTTAACACATTAAAGCAACGGGGGACAGTCCCTCGTTGCTTTAGAGTGGTAAAGAATATCACCTCTTGTTCATAGGTTAGTAGTAGGTTTAGGGTTAACATCTTTTACCAAGAATGGTTAAAGAGTTTTCTGTACTACTGACCGAACAAGAGGTGTTTTTTTATGTTTTATTTATATACCATTGCCATTTTAAATCTTATGGACTTAGTTTTAACAACTATTTCCCTTGGATTTGGCATTACAGGGGAGGCTAACCCTTTGATGCGTTATTTGTGGCATGCCAACCCCTTGTATTTCATCTTTGTTAAATTAGCCTTATCCATTCTCTTACTGATACTTGCTCACCGTTTACCTAAAGTGTCTGTTCTTAAATGGCGCTGGTTATATGCAACCACAGTAATGCTGTACCTGGGCATACTCGGAACACATGTGATTTGGATACGGACATTTATTTAAGTCCAAAAACATTTATTTCTCAACATCTGTAATCTCAGTAAACATTCCTGCGTAAAATGGGTCATCACCGGATTCACTCTCAATTTCACTGATTGTCAGTCATTCCTTATATAACTCTCCATTTTACGTTTATTCCAAATTTCGCCTTTCCAAAAGCCTTTTTCGTTGATGGAGTCCCACATCTTGTCGTAAAATTCTTTATCGTGTTTTCCAGAGTGAAGAACCCGAGGAGTTTTGCCAATTACTTCCTCCTCCATAGATACGAAAACCATTCCTTTGTCACAGAATCGTCATCAAGCCCATCAAATCAACGTTTGTTACGAATTTTGTCATATTTTTGCGTTGACTTCCCAGGCTTACTTTGTGATACTGTACTGAAGCTATGAGAATAAGAAATAAAGGAAAATTAATTATGGATGTGAATACTTCCCTAACCGGTGTAATCTTAGCTGGTGGAAAAAATCGTAGAATGGGCGGATCCGATAAAGCGTTATTAACCTTAGGTGAAAAGACCATTTTGGAACGCCAAATAGAACAAATAAATAAGCTAGCAATTGAAATTATACTGGTTACCAATCAGCCTAAAAGATACCATCCCTTTCTTACAGATAATATTCAATGTACGCGTGATAAAATCCCAGGTCATGGCCCAATTAGTGGAATACATGCTGCTATGTTAAAGGCAACAGGCACTTCCTTGTGGGTCGTGGGCTGTGATATGCCATTTGTATCACCGTATGCCGCCAAAGAAATGCTTGATGTTAAGGAATCATCAAATTATGATGTAGTCGTACCATACATCAATCATCATCTACATCCCTTACACGGTATTTATGATAAAGCATGTCTCGGTAACATTACAAATATGATACATCAACAACAGTTTAAATTGAGAGAATTGTTTGAATATATTGGGTTTTATGAGGCGAATGAAGCATTTTTTCAGTCCAAGAAAATTCCTTTGCAATTTGTTTACAATATGAACACACCTGAAGATTACGAGAAAGCGAAAAAAATGGGTGAACGATATTATGACTAGGATTATTCAAGTTGTCGGTTTTAAAAATGTAGGCAAAACCACCTTAGTGGAACACCTTATAAAGTACTTTTCACAAATAGGCTATAAGGTTGGTTCGGTTAAACATGATGCCCATGACTTTGACATTGACAATCCACATACAGACAGCTGGCGACATCGAGAGGCGGGAGCTGAAATCACAGCCATAACCTCTCCATATCAATCAGCTATTTTAGAGCAAAGACCTAAGGCTTTATCACAAATAACCAAGCAAATGACTGGAGTTGATATCGTTTTAGTGGAAGGATTCAAGCAAGAACGATATCCTAAAGTTGTGTTAATTAGAAGTGAGGATGACTTTCACTTGCTGCAAAATCTAGAAAATGTAGTTTGTTATATGTCCTGGATCTCAAATCTTCCAACAGAAAAGCCTGTTTTTGAGATTCAAGCACATGAAGAACTTTTCCATTTTATAAAGAAAAATTTATAACGAAAAAGGAGGGAGGGTACTACATGTCAATATTACAAAAACCTTTTGTGGTGACAAATGAGAGATTATCGGTTGATGAAGCGATGCAACACGTAACAAACCCCTCGGCAGGAGCAATCAATTTATTTGTGGGGACTGTGCGAGAATGGACTGGGGAAAAGCAAACCGAACATTTGGAGTATGAAGCTTACGTTGGGATGGCTGAAAAAATGCTTCGGAAAATTGGTGACGAAATCCAAGCTAAGTGGCCAGGTTCACGCGTAGCCATACAGCATCGAATCGGTAAAATGGAGATCTCTGATATCGCTGTGATTGTGGCTGTATCTACACCTCATCGCCATGAATCCTATGAGGCATCACGCCATGGAATTGAGCGGATTAAGGAAATGGTTCCGATTTGGAAAAAGGAATTCTGGACAGATGGTGAATCATGGGTTGGAAATCAACAGGGAACAATCGAATATAGCAAAGGTGAGCCAGGGAAAGGGGAGAATTCACATGATTAATGTTTTATTTTTCGCTGGATTAGCTGAAAAAACAGGGCAAAGAGAAATCCAATTGGAGCACATAGCTGGGAGTACCGTTGAACAATTAAAGGAAAAACTAATGCAAGAATACCCTCAAGCAAAAGCTGAAATGAGTCAGGCGATGATAGCTGTAAATGAAGAGTATGCCGAAAAAACGGATACACTCCAAGAACGTGATACCGTTGCCTTTATTCCACCGGTTAGTGGCGGATGATTTTACATAGGGGAGGATTAAGAATATGGAGGGCTTTACCCATTTTAATGAACAAGGTCGAGCAAACATGGTCGATATATCAGAAAAATGTGAAACAAGTCGGACAGCTGTAGCTTTTTCCAGAGTGAAAATGAATGATTCTGTTTGGGAAGCGGTAAGAGAAGGGAAAATGAAAAAAGGTGACGTCCTCTCCGTGGCTCAAGTGGCTGGAATTATGGGAGGAAAAAAGACATCAGATATCATTCCAATGTGCCACCCTTTAATGTTGTCTAAGTTAAATATAGAGTTTGAAATGCCTGAAACGGGTATAATTGATATTTATGTAACAGTGAAAACAAAAGGCTCCACCGGCGTTGAGATGGAGGCTTTAACGGCTGCTAGTGTTACGGGATTAACGATCTATGATATGTGTAAGGCGATGGACAAAGGCATAGAGCTAGGCCCAACGTACTTGCTTGAAAAAGAAGGCGGGAAAAGTGGATATTTTAAGCGGTAAAAAAGCAACTGCTGCTAAATTGTACTGAACGAGCACGACAATTCAAAATATGAAGAAAAGGGGATGATCACCAATAAATTAATGTGATCACCCTCTTTTTTTAATTCTCTATTGAAACATCTTTATGCTCAGATCGCTTAAATATCTTTTTCAATCCTTGACGGACGTCGTGAAACAACATATAGACGGATGGGACTAAAATTAGTGTAATCAACGTACCAAATAATAGCCCGAATATGACAACAATGGCTAGAGGGGATTGAAAGTTACCAGCTGTACCTGTTGCCAAGGCTAAAGGTAGCATTCCTCCAGCTGTTGTAAAGGTTGTCATGAAAATAGGTCTAATTCTGTTTTTACCGGCTTCTACCAGTGCATATTTTATCGGTTGACCGGTTTTTCGTAGCTGATTCGTGCGATCAAGGAGAAGTATGGCATTATTGAGAATAATCCCTATAAGCACTAGTAAACCGACTCCAGAGATCATATTAAGCTCTTGGTTAGTCATCAGCAAACCAAGTATTGCCCCTACAAAGGTCATTGGTATGACGGACATGACAATAAGTGGCTGTGCCAAATGATTAAACTGCACCGCCATAACACAGTATACGAGGAATATGGCAGTTGCTAATACAATTAACATCTCGTTCATAGACTCTTGCTGTGCTTCAAGGTCTCCCGCAAGAGACACCTCATAGCTCTCTGGAGTGTCTAAGGATTCTATAACATTTTGTACGTCCCGGTTAACAGATCCTAAGTCTCGCCCCTCTATGTCTGCGGAAACGGTAATACTACGTATGCCGTCTTCATGTGTAATTTGATTCGGACTTTTACGGGTCTCTAATGAAATATAGTTAGAAAGTACCTTTTCGCCATTTAGAGTAGGAATTTCCATATCCATTAGTTGGTTTTCAGTTAATAGGGAATCATCTAGTGTTAACTTGAGCGGTGTTGTATCATCAGTCGATGTTGCAATAGTTCCCATAGGAATTTCAAACGAAAGCTGCTCAACAAATTGTTTTATTTGGGAAGAGGTTAATCCATCATCTTGAATATTGTCTTGTTTTAAGACGATTTGTTTGGTTTCAGATTTATTTTTATTAGTATTGGTGATCCCGACGATTCCCTCTACCTTATTTAATTCACCGGTTAGCTCAGCTACCAGTTTATCTAGTTCTTGAAAGTCTTCACCCTGAACTGTCACTTGGACTGGAGAACCACCACCTGCAGATAATGCGCTTGCTATATTTGAAATAGGATAATCATTTTGCAATTCACGAAGTTCCCCTAGAATTTCTTCATTAACTTCTTTTTGGTCTCTAGTGATATTTTCATCCTTGGTCATATTGACTAACAAAAGCAAGTAATTCGTATCCCGTATGACATAATGGGTTTCTATATCTGTTACATTTGAAAGTCGATTACTGATCTCATCTACGGTCTCTTCCGTCTTTTCCTGAGATAAGCCGGACTCGAGGGTGACTACTAATTCAGCATATCGATTATATATATCAGGCATGACATTCATTGGAATATTTGTAACTAGTGTCATTGTGCCAATAAACATCATGACGAATAGAATGAGGACGCTAATTCGTCTCCATATTTTTTGTAATAGCCAAGATACACAGGCGCTATAAAATTTAACAATACGCCTTTCTTTTTTTCGTATCCTTTTCGGTTTTACCTTTAAAAATTTCTCAGAGAAGGTTGGAATTAGCGTAAAAGAAACAACGACGGAACTTGTTAATGCAATGGCGACAACAATTGAAAGAACAGTCACCACCTGTCCAACTTCTCCTCCTAAAAATCCAATTGGAAGAAATACAACGATTGTCGTCAGCATGGAGGCAATGACAGCAGAAGCCACTTCCTTTGTACCTTGAATCACGGATTCATATTTGGTTAACCCCTGCTCTTTTTTACGATAAATGGACTCTAAAATCACGATAGAGGAGTCGACAATCATACCAATTCCTAAACCAAGTGCAATTAAACTAACAATATTTAAGCTGTAATGAAATAAATTCATGACCACAAAGGTCAATAGTATAGAGGACGGTATGGATAACCCTATAATGGTGGTTGCACGTAAATTTCTTAAAAATAAGATTAAAATGACAAGAGCAACTAGTCCTCCGATTAAAATATTACTTTGCACTCCATTTATAGAACTTTCAACATAATCTGATTGAGCGACTATTTCATTTAATTCAAAACCATCCACGAGCCCCTCATCTCGTATAGCTTGAATTTCACTGCGTACGGCATCTGCCATGTCTATCTGGGTTACATCAGAGACTCGTCCAATTTGAATCAGGAGTAAGTTTGAGTCACCCTCTTTCCAGGTTGAGGTGATTTTGTTAATTGGTTGAACTGAGACAGTAGCAATATCATCAAGCGAGATATTTCCGTTCTGGGTTGGAATCGAAAGGCTTTTAAGCTCTTCTGTATTCGAGTAGGTAGTATCCCATCTAAGAAGAGGTGTATTTTCTTCATCAGATAATGTACCGACAGTGGAGGTATTATTGGTTATTTGAATGAGGTTTGATATGTAAGTAGGTTCTAAATTGTATTCGGTTAATTGATCTTTGTCTAGTTCAACAATGGCCTCATACTCCTTTAAACCAGAAATATCGACTTCACGAACTTCTTGTAATTCCTCTAATCTAGGTTTCAGTATATCAGAGGCAAATCTAGTCATTTCATCTAAATTTCCATTAGACATTTCCATAAAAAATTCATATGGCTGATCAGTTGATAACTGAATGGCTGAAAAATCCTCTAATCCAGTTAGCTGTTGTTGGTGGGTATTCATAATAGCTTGAATTTCCCGTAGACCTTCTTCACCCTTCCCTTCATCAAAAAACACTTGAACGGTTGAATTTCCAACCTGAATGTTTGTAGACATCCGCTCAAAACCCTCTATACTAGAAAAGCGTTTTTCTAAAGGGGTAACGATCTCCTCTTCTATTTGAAGGGCATCTAGATTTCCGGCTGCCAAGTTTACAATCACACCATCCTCAACTTGGGTGGGGAGTAGTTTTTTATCCAGACTACTAGTGGATAGAATTCCCGCAACCACAATAAAAACAAAAATAAGACCAATTAAAATTTTTCTTTTCACAATAAACTCAATAAATCTCATCTTCTTCTCCTTTTTTCGTAAATTTTTGTTGAACATGTAAATTATTCTATATTTTCCTCAAAATTCCTTTTAATAATCCTAAATTACTAGGTATTATTACTTACTATCGAGAGGTGCGAAATATTTTGACAATAACAATCTATCCATTCTATGATTAATGTATATTGAATTAGGGAGGGATTTAAATGATTGATATCGCTAATAACATACAAACCCTGGCAGAGCAATCATCAGATACATATGATTTAATAAATCCACATACTCGACAAAAAATAAGAGCTATCCCAGAATGCACGAGTGAACAAATGGAAAAGGCGATTGTAAAGGGAAAAACAGCTTTTCAAAAGATGAAAGCTTTAACCTCTGAAGAAAGGTCCTCTATTCTTGAGAAAGTTTGTGAAATCATTGCCGAGAATAAAGAGGATTTTGCTAAAACGATTACCCTTGAGTCAGGAAAACCCATTCGTTTTGCATTAGGAGAGGTCGATCGTACCATACAAACCTTTAAATTTGCTGCGATTGAAGCAAGAAAGCTAGAAGGGGAGTCTATTCGTTTAGATGCAGCAACAAACGGTGGAGGGCGAGATGCTTATACCATTTATCAACCTATTGGTGTGGTGGGAGCAATTACACCGTTCAATTTTCCTTTAAATTTAGTTGCACATAAGGTAGGTCCTGCTTTGGCGGTTGGGAACAGCATTATCGTGAAACCTGCTGAGAAAACACCACTTTCCGCTATTAAACTAGTAGAAGCCTTTAAACAAGCCGGTCTACCTGACGATGCCTATCAAGTTATTACAGGAGATGGACCACGTCTTGGAAAAGTCATGATTGATCATCCTGATGTTGCCAAAATTACCTTTACTGGAAGTCCTGAAGTTGGTAAATTAATTAAATCTCAAGTGGGACTTAAGAAAATCACGTTAGAGCTTGGAAACAACTCCGCGTTATATGTAGATAATAGTGTTCGCGATAAAATTAAAGATATAGCAGAAAAAGCAGTTGTGGGGGCCTTTTCATACAATGGGCAGGTTTGCATAAGTACACAAAGAATTTATGTTCATGAAGAAGTGAAGGATGAATTTTTAACACACTTTAAACAGGTAACAGATGCTCTAGTCTACGGTGACCCGAACGATCCGAATACAGATGTCTCTGGGATCATCGATGAAAAATCACAAAATCGTTTGCTAGATTGGATTAAGGAGGCCGTGCAAGAAGGCGGAGAACTCGTAACCGGTGGAGAACTTCAAGAAAACGGAATTCAGCCTACGATTTTAGCAAATGTGCCAAAGGATACGAATGTGTCATGTAACGAGGTGTTTGGTCCTGTGGTGATTGTCAATTCCGTTCGTAGTGCAGATGAGGCATTGGCTGAAATGAACGATAGCATTTATGGATTAAACGCCGGGGTGTTTACGTACCATTTACCACAAGCCTTTACGTTTGCTCATGAGCTTGAAGTCGGTCAGGTGCTGATTAATGACATACCAACGTTAAGGTTTGACCACATGCCATATGGAGGGTTGAAATCATCAGGCTACGGCTATGAAGGAATTAAGTATGCTATGCGTGAAATGGTTCATATGAAATTTATTAGTATGAACTATAACTTTTAATGAATAGCTCTATAAAATAAAAAGCCTGTCATTTGTCTTCCTACAAGTGACAGGCTTTTTTTTATAGCTGTTTCTCAATCTCAAATCGTACATGACTAAGCTCAGGTAAAATAAGCTCATTCATCGCAAGCTTGACCGCACCACTAGACCCAGGCATGGAAAAAATAGCGGTATTTTTATAAACTCCGGCAACAGCCCGACTGAGAATAGCAGCAGCACCTATATCATTTTGAAAGCTTAACAGTCGAAAGATCTCACCAAATCCTGGCATTTCCTTGTCAAGTAAATCTTTTACCGCTTCATAAGTAGTATCCCGTCTTGAAATCCCTGTACCACCATTTAAGAGAATAGCATGGATGTCATCACGGTCTGCCAAATCTTTAATCAAATGTTGGATGTGGACATAATCATCCTTTGTGATAGCATAATGACCAACGTGATGCTCTTTTTCGTCAAGTAATGTCTTTATCAACTTTCCGCTCTTATCCGTTTCCTCAGTACGGGTATCTGAAACAGTAATTACTGCACAGGTCACCGTTTTCGGCGCTTGGGCCTTATGTTCATGAGTTGCCATCTTATTCCTCCTCATCCAAAGTACTTATAGTAGATGTTTTTGCTTCTGTTAGATTTTCTGCACTCCTATTTGTGACAGTAACTCTTTTCTAGAGTATCTTCCACCTGTATCAATAGTTGGGTGAGAATCTATCATATTCTTTGAATTCATGCTAAGAACTCCTTCAAATATTCCGAATTTAACTTCCGTATAGTATCGCAAAGCAAGTCTATGAAGTCAACGTGAATTTATGACGATTTTCGTAACAAACGTTGAGTTGGAGGTCTTGATCAAACCGATGTACCCGAGAGTTGAGTTTGGTATAATTCCTCCTATTTAATAATGGAAGCCAGTTTTATTGGATGAAAACACCAATGAATTAGCCATTCCACAGGATACCCTAGAATCCAGAGTGATGGACAGAAGCAATGGAATTTAGAAATGAAGGATGAAGAAACAGGGAGTTTAAATTTCATTTATTCTTTATGCATCTATTCCATTTACGCGTTTAGTCCATATATTCAGCATGCCTTTTGAATACTTGTGGTGGAGTTATGTGGTTTATCGCAAAAGGCCAACAAATCAAGATACTCCAAAGCCTCGTAACGTGATAAAATAGGAAAGTACATGCTACCCTTGTCGTAGGATTAAAAGACAAGGGTTTTGTTTTATGAAAGAACTCTAATTACGGTAAAAAGGTGAGAGATATGCAGGTTGAACAAATTATTTTACTTAGTGTGCTGTTTTTTATTGTATCGATTTTATATTCATTAGTTGGCCATGGTGGGGGCTCAGGCTATATTGCAATCATGGGATTAGTGGGAATCCTTCCAACCGTCATTAAGCCGACAGCACTTATCTTAAATATTATTGTTTCTGGTATTGCTTTTATCTATTTTTATAGAGCCAAGCATTTTTCTTGGTCGCTATTTTGGCCATTTGTTGTCGGTTCGATTCCACTCGCTTACATAGGTGGAAGCATTATGCTCCCATATACGTTTTACCACTGGCTTGTAGGTGGGATGCTTTTATTTTCAGCCATTCGTCTATTTATGCCACGAGGACAAGAAAATCAATCAATACATAGACCGACTTTACCTATCGCAGTCCTGTGGGGAATGGGAATTGGATTATTATCAGGACTTATTGGGGTAGGGGGAGGCATCTTTTTATCCCCTATTATGTTATTTTTAGGTTGGGCTAAATTAAAGCAGATCTCTGCAGTCGCTGCTGCCTTTGTATTTGTTAATTCAGTATCCGGTTTATTAGGTCATATATCCTCTGTCAAAACCGTTTCACCATCCATATTTTTATTTGGATTTTTAGTATTTATCGGAGCCTTCATTGGATCAAGACTTGGTAGCTCAAAATTGCCTGATATGAAAATCAAAAAAGTCCTGGCAGCTGTCTTATTTATTGGTGGATTAAAAATGATTCTTGCTTAATGGAAGGACTACATATTGGAATAATAGAAGAATTTTCATGGGAGGTAATGGTACATGAGTGAAAAAGGTTTTACAAGATTTAATCGAAAAGCCATAAAGGTAGACGATGCTCTACAATCCCTTCTACCATTTGTTAGCGAAATAGAAGCGGAATCAGTAGGAATTATGGAGGCCATTGGAAGAAGACTTTCTCAGGATATACAAACACCGCATCCTATCCCACATTTTAGACGCTCAGGCTATGATGGTTACGCTGTCCGTTCAGAGGATTTGCAAAATGCGACACGCCAAGAACCTGTTTATTTAAACCTTGTAGACAATATTCCTTGTGGGGAAGTACCTTCAGTTTCCCTAAAGGAAGGCGAAACAGCAAGAATTATGACAGGTGCTATGGCCCCAGATGAAGCAGATACAGTCGTCATGCTAGAGGCCACGGATCAAGTGGAGGATAACGGCAAGACTTTTGTGAAATTTACCAAACCCGTAAAAAGTGGTGCCAATATTACGCCAATAGGAGAAGAAACGCAGCAAGGCGAGGTCCTTTTAAACAAAGGAAAGGATATCGATTCTGGTGATATGGCCGTTTTATCCTCGCTAGGCTTTGACAATGTTCCAGTTTACAAAAAGCCAAAAGTAGCTGTACTGTCAACAGGTACAGAACTACTAGATGTTTCTGAACCACTAGAGCCAGGAAAAATTCGCAACAGTAACACCTACATGCTTGCAGCTCAAATTGGAAAAAGCGGAGGAGAGCCAATTTTAATTGGCAAGTTTCCGGATGACGTAGATGTAGCCAAGGAAAGAATAAACAATCTTCTCCATGATGATGAAATCGATATCATTGTCACAACCGGCGGCGTTTCAGTCGGGGATTACGATATTATGACCGATATTTTTCTTAACTGGGAAGGACATACATTATTTAATAAAATCATGATGCGCCCAGGAAGTGTCACTACAGCAGGTGTATTTAACGGAAAGTTGTTATTTGGACTCTCAGGAAATCCCGGTGCCTGTTTCGTCGGCTTTGAACTATTCGCCAAGCCAGTCATTGACCGTATGATTGATGGAGCAGGGGAGCATCCGAAAATCACTGCACTCTTAGAAGAAGATTATCTAAAAGTCAACGCATTCTCCAGGTTTGTACGTGGGCGTTATGAAGTGAAAGAGGGCAAAGTATGGACTCGACCAGTTGGACTTGATCAATCCAGCGCCCTATTATCAATGAAGGATGCCAATTGCTTGATTGTAATTCCGCCTACTAAGACTGGCTTGAAGGCTGGTGAGCAGGTAGAGGTTATTTTATTGTAGCGTATTGCGATTGTGGGAGTAGTGTGGGTTCAGCATGCAAGTGCGGGTGTTTAGTGTTTGGTAGGTGAACTTTAGCACCCGCACTGTTTTCTTTAGCAAAAACACATTCAACTTCAGCATATAGCAAAGTGTTCAGCATTTCGTGAGAGTGCTTTAGCATTTTACTGGTGAACTATAGCATAAACTGGTCTGTATTTAGCATTATGCCGGGTTCAACAAAATCGTGCAGTTGTTCAGCATTTGAGGCACAGATTATAGCATCCGCACTGTTAACTATAGCGAAAGCACAATCTACTTTAGCATATAGCGGGATGTTCAGCATTTCTGGAGAGTGCTTCAGCAAATTAGTGGTCAACTATAGTATAAACAGGTCTATCTTCAGCATTATGCCGGGTTCAGCAAAATTGAGCATTAGTTCAGCATTTGAAGCCCAGACTTCAGCATCCGCACCATCATTATTAGCAAGAACACAATTAACTTTAGCAAATAACAAAATCTTCAGCATTTCATAAGAGTACTTCAGCATACAACCAGTAAATTTCAGCACCTCCGCAACAATCTTCAGCATCCGCACCCTTTAACTTGCGGTCCTGACATAAGTTCACCTCATTATGAATCTTGTACCATCATTTTAGCACGTGTAAATCAAGTACAATCGAGGCTGATGTGATTGAATTATGAAAAATTTCAAGGAAGGCTTAACCAAATGATAAATCAACACTGTTGGGAACTTTTACTTTGTCATTTTTTGCTTCGTAGGATTTATAGCTAGTTAGCGTTTCACCTTGTTTAATGATTTTTAAGGATAGGATTTGCTGGTGCTTTTGCCCCTTTGTTTCTAAAAATACCTCTACATCCTCAAGCTTTAAATAGCAATCATTAAAAAGTAACCGTAAATATTCAGTTTGCTCCACCTGGGTGTTCGGGTGTAAAAGGATGATAGATGCCAGGTCTTGAATAGAGATACTGTTTCCAACATTCATATTTTGTAGGGTGTTTTTCACATTTTCGCCGAGTTCTCCAGTTTTTGATTTTGCCCACTTTACGATATTTTCAAAGAACGAATTCACAAGTATTCCTCCTAATTCTTTGTCATTCTTAGATTGACCCATTTGATGGATGAAATTCTGCTATCATAGGATTAACAGAATTTTTTCTTTATTGCCCGTATCTTTTTAATGTATGGAAGTGTTTATATAGTAGAACTCAATTTAAGGAGGAAGATAAAAAATGACGAATCAAGACCAATTACATGACTTGATGGGGTCTATGAGGGATTCCAAAAAGAAGTTTGATGAACTTATTGAACCGCACAGGTCTGCTTTATGGAATTACTGTAAGATGATCACCTGCTCCCCGTGGGATGCAGAGGATTTAGTTCAGGAAACGCTTCTTAAAGCTTATAGTGCTTTACCGAGAATTTTTCAACCGATGATTCCTAAGTCATATTTATTTCGAATTGCAACCAACACATGGCTTAATCAACAACGGAGAGTGGAGCCTGTATATGCTGAGGAGATTGGGTATGAGGAACCCGTATTGGTTCAGGATCCTCTGGAGACAAGGGAGGCAATGGCTCATTTAATCATTCACTTGTCGCCAAAACAGCGCGTGGCTATTCTTTTGTTTGATGTATTTCGATTTAAGGCTAAGGAAGTTGCGGAAATGTTGAACACAACTGAAGGTGGAGTCAAGTCATGTTTGAGGAGGGCGCGTATAAATCTAAAAAAGATTGACGATAAATCACTACACCCCTCTACAAAACCAGATGAGAGTAAGGTAGCGACTCCTAAAATTATTGATGCCTATTTAGATGCTTTCAACAGAAGAGAGCCAGATGCCATTGCGCAGCTGTTGGATAACGAGGCAGAAAATGACATTGTAAATACATCGTTTGAATATGGTAAGGAGACCATTCGAAAGCACTCTCTCGAAGGCTGGGCCAGGGATCCGATGCCGATGGTTGCCTCCTATATAGAGCTTTGGGGCAAGCCAATTGTGGTAGTGAAAACTAAAGTAGATGGAGTGGAGCATGTTTATGACCTCATTGAGCTTCAAATTGTTGATGATAAAATTACCCAAAAACGGGACTTCTATTTCTGTCAGGATTTATTAGATGAAGCAGCTAAGGAGTTAGATCTACCTGTGCATAAGAATGGCTATATTTATCAGGGTTAGACTACAATTGAAATAGAAATTCATGTTTTCAATTTAAAGAGATAAGTGGTGAAGAAAATGGAAACAGGAATTGCAATTGCAGGAGGCTGTGTTCCGAAGTTTGCAGCCATAGGGGTGCTAAGAGCCTTGGATGAAGAAGGGATTACCATCACTCATATAGGCGGCACAAGTGCAGGTTCAATAGTGGCAGCTTTGTATGCCTATGGTTACACATCTCAACAAATTGAAGATGCTGTCTCCACAATGGGGAAGCATCATATGGATGTCAATTGGAGCGGAATTATTCGTAGGTTTTGTTTTTTTCGACGAAAGCTTGATGGGGGGGTTAAAGGAGATAAGCTTCAATCCTTATTAAATCGAATGACTCATGATGACCTTTTCTCAGCTTGTCAAATTCCATGTGCTGTTGCGGCAACAGATATAAGAAAAAAAGAACCCGTAGTGATTGCTAGTGAAGAGGTAGCTGGGTACACCACAATCACCAATATGCCTATGGATCAAGCAGTACGGGCAAGTAGTTCAATTCCGGTTTTATATAAGCCAGTAAGATGGGGTGATCACATCCTTGTTGATGGGGGATTGATGAGAAATTGTCCAGTTGATGTGGTGAAAAATCTAGGTGCGAAACATATTCTAGCCATCGATCCCTTATCAACGTTTGAAGAGAGAGAACCATTTGAAGATATGTCCACGATTTTAAACCAATCAATGACAATTTTATTAGAAGAGCAAATGAAGGAAGAGCAGGATTCAGCAGATATTTGTTTAAAGCCAAACTTAGGGGACGTCGGACTGTTTGATTATGATAAAATTTCTGATTGTATTGAAGTTGGATACCAATATACTAAAGAGCACATAAAGGATATTCTAACATCATTAATGAAATAGATGAACACAGGAGATGAACGGATTTTGTTCATCTCTCTTTTTTTGCACAAGTTAATGTCCCAAAAAATTCAACAAGCATAAGCTTTTATTAGAGATTTTATAAATTTTTACGGAGTATGCTAAATATACGAAATGGATAATAATTTTCAGAATAGGATTGACAACCTAGTTGATTATAATTATCATTATCAGTGAGTCTCAATTGATAATGTTTTTCAATTATAATCATGAAATAATACATAATTAGGAGGAAACGAAATGAAAAAAAGCCTTATCTTACTTTTAACTAGTATATTATTCGTATTAGCAGCATGTGGGGGTACGAATGATCAAGAAGGAGACAATGCTGATAATCAAGAAACGGAAAATGGTAACTCAACAGAAGAAAGCACATCTGTTACAATAAAGGATGTTTACGGGGAGCAAACGATTGATGGAACTCCAAAAAGGGTTGTTGTTTTAGAATGGGTTTATGCTGAAGATTTATTAGCTCTTGGTGTTCAACCTGTTGGGATGGCAGATATTGAAGGGTATCATAATTGGGTGAACATTGATGCGGAACTATCTGGTGAGGTTGAAGATGTAGGAACTCGACAAGAACCAAACCTAGAAGCGATCTCAAGATTAAATCCCGACTTAATTATTACAGCAAGCTACCGCCATGATGCCATTATGGAAGATTTAAAATCAATCGCCCCAACCCTAGCATTTAACCCATATCCTGAGGATGAAGATAGCGATCAGTATCAGGAAATGACAGAAACCTTCAAGAAAATTGCTAAAGTAATGGGGAAAGAAGATCAAGCTGAAGTAGTGCTTTCGAATATGGAAGGAACCTTTGAAGATGTTAAAACAAAATTAACAGAGGGTGGATTTGAAGAAACGCCTTTTGTGTTAACACAAGCATACAGTGGACAAAATACTCCAACCATCCGCTTGTTTACTGAAAACGGAATGGCTACCATGATTATGGAGAAACTGGGATTACAAAATGCTTACGATGAAACCAACTGGGAAGTTTATGGATACAATCAAACTGATGTTGAAGCACTACAAAACTTCCAAGATGCCCATTTCTTCTATATCGTTCAAGAGGACGATAATGTCTTCGAAAATCAATTAAAGGGCAACCCTGCATGGGAAAACCTTGATTTCGTTAAGAATGATCGGATGTATCAATTACCTGGAGACACTTGGACATTTGGAGGTCCACTATCAGCTGAAACCTTTGCCAATCAGATTGCTGAAGTCATGTTAGAAAAGAAGTGATGTAGATGTCAGGTGTAAATAAATGGATAAAGGCGGTTCTCACCTTTGGAGGGGGAGCCGCGCTTTTGTTTGTCTTAGCCTTTATACATATCAATCAAGGAAATGCACAAATTCCTTTTGGGACCGTGCTAGATGCAATACTTTCGCCTGAAGATACCTTGGAACACCACACAGTCCGTTATTTACGTCTTCCAAGAGTGGCAATGGGCATTCTGGCCGGTGGTGCTTTAGCCGTTTCCGGTGCCGTTCTTCAAACCGTTACTAAAAACCCGTTAGCCTCAGCAAGTACACTAGGAATTCACTCTGGAACCTTTTTCGCTGTTGTGTTTGCAACCGTATTCTTTCCTGCAGCCTTAGGGGCAAATGGGTTGTTTGTAGCGATGGCAGGGGGGCTTCTGACGGCCTTCTTAGTTTATACTCTCTCAGGTGGTGGAGCCACATCAACACCTGTCAAAATGGTGTTAGCTGGTATGGTAGTGAGCATCATGTTTTCCTCGTTCACTTCTGTACTCCAAATCTTTTATGAATATGAAACGAGTGGTTTGTTTTTATGGGGTGCAGGCTCTTTAGTCCAGAATAACTGGAGTGGGGTTCAATTTGCTCTACCCCTTGTCGTTATTAGCACAATCGCCTTATTTATCATGTCTAATAAGCTTGATATTTTACGGCTTAGTGAAGAGGTTTCCACATCCTTAGGTCAAAATGTGAACCGAGTCAAGCTCCTCTCACTATTAAACGCTGTATTTTTAACAGCAGTTACAGTGAGTGTTGTCGGGCCAATTGGATTTGTGGGTCTTATTGCTCCACATCTCGTCAAATTAATTGGTTATAGAACTCATGCTCTTTTAATTCCTGCTACATTTATTTGGGGAGCCAATGTACTAGTAGGAGCTGATGTGTTGGCGCGTGTGATTGATGACTCCTTTTCTGAATTACCAGTTGGTGCCATTACGGCTTTAATAGGTGCACCTTGGTTAATCCTACTCGTCATATGGAAACACAAATCGAATGCTGATGAGAAGGGAGCTATTTCAGCTGGTAGAGCCAACATCCCAATACCGATGAAATTCCTTTTTCCTTCATTATTTTTGTTACTAGGAATCGCAATTTTCCTTGGAATCTCAACAGGGAATTACGGGATGGAAATAGGGTATACGCTGGATACTTTAATGGGAAACACCAATGATTTCATGCGTAATCTAATATTAGATTTGCGCTTGCCGAGAATTCTAGTAGCTGCTGTTAGTGGGGCAGGGTTAGCGATTGCTGGGCTCGTTTTACAGGGAATTTTGAGAAATCCGTTAGCAGACCCATCTGTTATTGGAATAACATCTGGTGCGGGTGTAGGAGCTTTATTAGTTTTATATGTCCTAAGTTTGCCTGCTTTCTTTATACCAGTTGGAGCGTTCGTTGGTGCCATTGTAGCTTTCTTATTGATTATGCTTTTCTCCTTTAAGTCTAATTTTCAACCATCTGTAGTTGCGTTATTAGGTATTGGTATCTCAGCTTTCGGGTCATCTATAATTCAAATCCTGGTAGTCGAAGCAGACCTAGGAGTAGCATCTGCTTTAACCTGGTTATCTGGAAGTACCTATGCCAGAGGATGGCCAGAATTACTGCAATACTTACTCGTACCGATTGTAATTTTAGTCCCACTACTATATATACAAATGAAGAAATTGGATGTCCTTTCATTAGGAGATGACACAGCATCAGGATTGGGATTACAAGTAAAATCAACTCGCTTTGTTATGGCGATGTTAGCGACGATATTAGCGGCGGCATGTGTAGCTACAGTCGGGACTATTGGTTTTATCGGATTAATTGCCCCGCATCTAGCTCGAATTTTAATCGGTCCAAATAACAAACAGTTACTTCCTTTAACTGCAATTACCGGTGCCATCTTTTTAACTATAGCGGATATTTTAAGCCGTACCTTGCTTGTACCCAAGGAAATTCCTTCTGGAGTTTTAGTGGCATTAATCGGTGCTCCTTACTTTTTATGGTTAATGAAACGGACGAATACAGTGCGACGATAATGAAGGAAGAATATTGAAGGTGCTTGATGCAAAGTCTATGGATAACCTATGGACAAGGAGGCACTTTTAATGTTCTATCACGTCAAGGAATTGCAGTATAATGCTAAGCCAGAACGACCAGATCCGGTTTATGCAAAAAAGCTTCAGGAAATACTCGGTGGACAATTTGGTGAGATGACAGTCATGATGCAATACCTTTTTCAAGGATTTAACTGTCGCGGTGAGAAAAAATATCGAGATATGATCTTAGACATTGGAACTGAGGAAATTGCTCATGTCGAGATGATAGCTACCATGATTGCTCATTTGTTGGACGGTGCACCTGCAAAAGAACAGGAGGAGGCAGCAAAGGATCCTGTAGTGGAGGCAGTGTTAGGTGGAATGAATCCACAGCATATGATTGTGTCAGGCTTAGGGGCAACGCCGACAGATAGTGCAGGTTACCCTTGGAATTCTCGCTATATGATCTCAAGTGGAAACTTACTGGCGGATTTTCGGGCCAATCTGAATGCAGAATCACAGGGGCGTTTGCAGGTTGTAAGATTGTATGAGTCCACAAGTGACCCTGGCGTACGAGATATGCTATCATTCCTTATTGCAAGAGATAAGATGCATCAAAACCAGTGGATGGCAGCCATAGAGGAGTTGGAGCAACAACAATCTGCAGTTGTTCCGAGCACTTTCCCTAAAAATCTAGAAAAACAAGAGGTTGCCTATTCCTTTATGAACTTCTCTAAAGGGACAGAAAGTGAAAAAGGTAGCTGGGCGCATGGGCCTGCAATGGATGGACAAGGTGAATTTGAATATATTGAAAATCCAGAGGCGATGGGACAAATCCCAGACCTCACTCAACCACCTAACTATGTGCATGGAACTCCAACACCGGGGCAAATGCCGCCTGGAACAGAGGGTGCTGAGTATGAACAAGGAAATATGGATCAAGGTCCGCTTAACTAATGAGAACCCAGCAGGATTACTGCTGGGTTTTGGTTTTGTTGATGGAGGTGAGTGCTTGTGGTGGGTATGCTGAAGTTTAGTGCGGGTATGCTGAAGTTAATTCGTATTTTGCTGAACTTCACTCGTGAAATGCTGAAGGGAGGGTTATATGCTGAAGTAGACTGGGATTTTGCTAAAGGCGAGGGTGTGGATGCTGATGACTGCGTTTCAGATGCTAAAGGTCCGATCATATTTGCTGAACCCGACCAAATGCTGAAGAGTGAGCTGGTTATGCTAGAGTTGCCCAGTCAATAGCTAAAGCCCACTTGCGAAATGCTGAAGCACAGGTTAAATGCTAAAGTTTACAGTTTTAATGCTAAAGCCGAGGATACCCACGCTAAACTCCACGCCTCAAATGCTAAACACCCTCACCATCTTGCTAAAGAGGCCCACTAGCCAAACCATCTCCACCAAAGTGAATGCTAGAAAATATGATATAATACCATTAAAATCCGAGCAGCAAATCAAGGAGAGGATCGATTGAATTTTTACATTGCATCTAGTCTAAAAAACAAAGAAAAAGCACGTTACGTTGCAAGTAGGTTAAAGGAATATGGGTTTTCACTTACATATGATTGGACGAGGAATGCTCCTGCAGAAACCTATAGCGAACTAAAAGAAATTGGGGAAATGGAGAAAGAGGGCGTACGTCAAGCGGATTTTTTAGTGATGATAATGCCAGCAGGAGTTGGTAGCCACACAGAATTAGGAATGGCTCTGGCCATGAGGAAGCGCGTTTATCTTTATTCTCCTGATCATGATATATTTGACATCCAAAATACTAGTACATTTTATTATGTGAACGGAATTCATAAATTTGTGGGTTTATTAGACAACTTTATTAGTGAAATTCACCATTATGAAGGGAAGCTGCTTCATTAGTTCGCCCTTATGAAAAAAGGGATAACCATTGGATTGGGTATCCCTTTAAAATATTATTTATCCCAATGTTCCTCCAAAAACTCATCCCGACCGGATTTGGCGCGGTCCTCTTGATACTCATCAGGATTTTTTTTGTAAAAATCTTGATGGTAATCCTCTGCCGGATAGAAGGTTTTCGCAGGCAAAATTTCCGTTACGATTGGTGCTTTAAACTTGCCGCTTTCTGCTAGCTCTGCTTTTGTTTTCTCGGCTAATTGTTTTTGATTCTCGTTGTGATAAAAAATAGCCGTTCGATATTGATCCCCGCGGTCATGGAACTGTCCTCCTGCATCTGTAGGATCAATTTGCTGCCAATAAAGCTCAAGTAATTTTTCATATGGAAACAAACTTGGATCAAAGGTGATTTGTACCGCTTCGTAATGACCTGTTTCTCCTGTTTTGACTTCTTCATATGTTGGATTATCTACATGCCCGCCTGTATAACCAGAAATTATTCCTTCAATACCTTCCCATTGGTCGAAGGGTTTGACCATGCACCAAAAACATCCCCCAGCAAATGTTGCTTTTTCGAACTGATTGCTCATATGACACCATTCTTTCTTTTTATAAGTGTAAAAAGTATATCATTATAAAGGAAAAGTATTCAATAAATTTAATTAGTTTGAAAATATCCTTAAGTGTATGTTTTGTTACAGACGTAATAAAATAATTAGTAATAAACATATAAGATAGAGGAGAAGGTCGATGCTACAAGCATTATTATGGGGAGGACTTGCAGGTTCTGCCCTTTTTATTGGGGCGTTGATTGGACTTTACTTCGATATTCCGAAGAAGATTATCGCTTATGTGATGGCGTTTGGGTCTGGAGTTCTGATTGGGGCTGCAGCCTTTGAAATGCTATATGTAGCTGCAAAAGAGGAAGGGCTTGTACCTACGACAATTGGTTTCCTTGCTGGGGCAGCCTTATTTACTATTATTAATTCCTTACTGGCTAAGAAGGGAGCAAGTCAACGGAAACGATCGAGTAAAAATCCAGAGGGACATTCGGGACTTGCTATATTCGTAGGGACGATTATTGATTCTTTGCCAGAAGCTGTGGTTATCGGAATAAGTATGATTGATATGTCTGTTAGCCTAGTTCTTGTAATTGCTATTTTTATTAGTAATTTACCCGAGGGGTTATCCAGTACCATTGGGTTAAAGCAGGATCAATATTCAAAAATGAAAATTCTTACCCTTTGGATTGTAGTGTTTATCCTAACAGCTTTAAGTTCGTTGGGGGGGTATGTATGGTTAGACAGTGCTTCAGGTCATTGGATAGCTTCTATAAATACGTTTGCTGCCGGGGGTATTATTGCCATGGTCAGCTCCACTATGATGCCTGAAGCCTACAGTGATGGAGGAAGAATTGTAGGTTTAATCACTTCTGTTGGTTTAATTCTATCGCTTATTCTTACGTTTATCTAAGAGCGCCGTTCTCATCAAACGGCGCTTACATACTTAAGATGTAGTAAATTTTGCTTCTACTACCGACGTTACTTCTAATAAACCGGGTTCAATCGGGGTGGTTGGGCTTTCGGTTGATATTCCTAATACTAGATTTCTTGGTCTATCGTCCTCTGGTTGAATCCTTTCTTTAATCTGATATGGGATAGTTTGAATCGAGATGTTTAAAGTCTCTCCAACAAGCTTTGCTTTTTCCTGAGCATTTTGAATGGCTTTTTGGAGGGCTTGTTGCTTATAGGTAGAGGGATTAGAAACGGTCATTTGGATATTTTTGACAGTATTTGCGCCACTTGAAACAGCCGAGTCAATTAATGGAGCAACTTGATCGATTTGGTCAATGGTTACATCGATAATGTTGGTCACTCGATATCCGCGAAAGATTTGTTCACCGTCTTTATAATCATATTGGATATCGATTCGGTAGGTACGGGTTTGAATCTGATCATTCGATACATATTGTCGTACAGCTGAAATGACATTAGATGATGTTTGAGCATTTGTTTGTTGAGCTTGTTGTAAATTTTGATCTTCTGTGACAACTCCTAATGAGATAATCGCTCGATTGGGCTGAATGGATACTGTACCTTCTCCTAATACTTTTAGTGAAAATGAATTTTGCTGCGGGGAGCGCATTAACTGGTAGGATGGAAAAGCGTTGGGGTTATACATAGAATCACTTCCTTTGTTTGCTTTTTACCAATTTATTCTTATTTATACACAATCATCAATAAAACGTTAAAGGAGTGACGGGATGAATGTCGGTATGTTTTTAGACCGGGATGGAGTCATCAATGAAGTACTCAGCTCTCGTGTGAAGTTCGTCAACAAACCTAAAGACTTTCATTTACTAGACGGAGTGGGAGAGGCAATTAAACTTTTTAATGATGAGGGCTTTAAGGTCTTTGTGGTTACTAATCAAGGTGGGATAGGACTTGGGTATATGAAGGAAACGGCCTTACATGATATTCACCAAAAAATGGTGGATGATTTAACTAAGTATGGCGCAAAAATAGATGATGTCACTTATTGTCCACATAAGCCCCATGCAAACTGTGCCTGTCGTAAACCAAAACCGCAGATGATTTTAGATTTGGCTGACAAGCACGAAATTGATTTGGAAAATAGCTACATGGTGGGGGATCGTGAACCAGATATAGTGGCCGGAAAAGAAGCAGGAACGAAAACAATTTTAGTAGGCGATAGAAAAGATGAAAAGGCAGATGCTGATATGTTTTTTCCTGACCTTCTATCCGTGGCTAATTGGATAGTTGAGGGTAAATAAATGTGATTAACCTGTGATTTATATCATGACATTACAGCCAATAAGGTGTTATAATACCAATACAGAAAGCGTTTACATACTTCTTGGATGGAGGGTTCGCTTATGATGTTTGAATCTAGTTATAGAAGACAGGCTCTGAAAAAATGGGAGGAAGATAAACCAGAATTAAAAAAAGAGCTTAATGAACGTATTCAACATGAAAAAAAGCAAACGAAGGATCCCATCATGTATGTATTGACCTCTATTGTTGCATGGTTTACCCAGCATTAATTGATAAAAAACCCTTGAACTTGTGTTTGAAAAACACTAAGTTCAAGGGTTTTCTACTTTTAGTGACCTGATGGAGATAGCCCAATTTTCTCAACCAACTGGTTACTTTCCTGATTTAAACCAATGATTGTTACGGAAATATTCATATTATTATATTTTTTCTTTACCTTTGCAATCGCATTAACAGCAGAATGGTCCCAGATATGGGCATGAGAAAAATCGATAATAACCTGCTCTGGGTCTGTGTCATATTGAAAGCTATCGATAAAGTTTGATGTGGAGGCAAAAAATAATTGCCCTGATACAGTATACGTTTTGGTTTCATTGTCTTGTTTAGAGGATACTTTGATTTGAGCCATTTTCCAGCCAAATACAAGTGCACTAATAATAACACCTGCAATAACCCCTTTAGCTAAGTCGTGGGTATAAACGACAATTCCAACAGTTGTGACCATCACAAAGGCATCACTGCGTGGAATTTTCGGCAATTCACGTAAGGACTGCCAATCAAAGGTGCCAATGGACACCATAATCATGACCCCAACTAAGGCTGCCATTGGAATCATGGCCACAATCTCACCCATTACTAAAATAAGGAAAAGTAAAAAGGATCCTGCTACAAGTGCGGAAAGACGGCCTCTACCACCTGACTTCACGTTGATTACAGATTGTCCAATCATGGCACAACCAGCCATTCCACCGAAAAAGCCGGCTACCACATTGGCAATCCCTTGACCACTTGCTTCCTTGTTTTTATTACTTTTGGTATCCGTCATTTCATCCACAATCGTAGCGGTTAATAACGATTCAAGTAAACCAACAATCGCAAGTGTTAATGAATATGGAAAAATAATCATTAACGTTTCAAGGCTAAATAAAACCTCAGGAACTTGGAAGATAGGAAGCTTACT
Source organism: Salinibacillus xinjiangensis (assembly GCF_009649735.1). Classification (GTDB taxonomy): domain Bacteria; phylum Bacillota; class Bacilli; order Bacillales; family Alkalibacillaceae; genus Salinibacillus; species Salinibacillus xinjiangensis. Next base: position 393,339 of record NZ_WJNH01000002.1, on the reverse strand, counting down.
TGTAATTTGCCCCATATCCCCAACTGTTGAAAGGTTAAATCCTCCAGCGATTGCGACAACAGTCATAACGATAATGGCAACTAGTGCTGAAGGAACAGCTGTCGTTAATTTAGGTAACAAATAAATAATGGCGAGTGTTCCCAAAACAAATGCATACATCACCCAAGATGCACCTACAAAGTGTTGAAGCTGTGCTAAAAAGATTAAAATAGCTAACGCATTGACAAACCCAATCATAACCGAGTGGGGAATAAAGGTAATAAAACGACCAAGCTTAAATATACCAAATAAAATCTGAATAATTCCGGTTAAAATTGTAGCGGCAAATAAATATTCCACACCGTAATCGGCAACCAAGGTTACCATCAAAAGGGCCATAGCTCCAGTTGCAGCTGAAATCATTCCAGGTCGTCCACCGACGATGGCAATGGTTACCGCGATACAAAAGGATGCGTATAATCCAACCATTGGATCAACACCTGCTATAATCGCAAAAGCAATAGCCTCAGGAATGAGTGCAAATGCGACCGTAATGCCTGCGAGGGTGTCTCCTTTAATATTTCCAAACCAATCCTTCAAGTTGTCTTCACCTCGTTTTTTTTGTAATGATTTTCGACTCTCACGAAAATCGTTCCGTTGCACACAAGAATTGATTATACACAGGTTTGTCACAAATTCATAGTTCGAAAAAAACAAATGAAAGCGTTTGTTTCGCTAATTTAATTTGATTTTCGCTTAAATACTTCTGAAAATGAAAAGTGATTGGGCTAGGTCGAAAATAATAGCACAGGCCTCATAAGTTAAGTATTTTTAATTTTTTGTACTTTGTATTATCATAGTAGAAGAGATTATAAACAAAGGGGAGGAGAACAAATATGAGTGAAAAGGTACAAATTAAAGTGAACGACAATGGTTCCTTGCGAGTTACAGGAGACGTAGAGTTAGTGGATAAAGAGGGGAATGCATTCGAAACAAAAGCAAGCTTTTCCCTGTGTCGCTGTGGGCATTCATCAAATAAACCATTTTGTGATGGAACCCATAAAAAGATAGGATTTGAGAGTCAGCCAAGAGCTAAGTAATTTTGGAAAATCCGTGAGCTAGGATAGGTTCACGGATTTTTTAATGAAAAGTCATAGGCAGGACTAAGAGTTTTTAATGACGAATATTATAATGAAAATATAAAAGGTGGGAGTTGCTTGAAGGAAAAGGTTGGTCAATGTCAAACCTGTGGTCAGGATGTCTTCTGCATGGATGGTTTTTTAGATGGGGTTCATGAGAATGGAAAGCTCCAGTGTTTTTCCTGTGTTGAAAGTGAAGAAAACGAACGGGATTGAAACTATTGGCTTTAAGGGAGAGATGATGATGTTAAAGAAATGGTTAGCCAGTGTTGGAATTGGAAGTGCTAAGGTAGATACACAATTAGACAATACCCAGCTTGAACCAGGGCAGGAGGTTCAAGGTAAGGTTGTCATTCAAGGTGGAAACACAGAACAACAAATCGACCGCATTCAGCTTTTTGTTATGACAGAAGTGGTGCGTGAAAAGGATGACCGTAAAGTATATGATAATGTTGTTCTTGACTCCTTTTCAATTGGTCAATCCTTTGTGATTCAAGAAGGGGAGAGAAAGGAGATTGATTTTCAGTTTACTCTACCAGTTCATACGCCACCTACTTTCAAAAAAACAAAGGTATGGATACAGACTGGGTTAGATGTTCCGAATGCCATTGACCCAAATGATCGAGATTTTATCCAAGTCAAACCACACTCATATATGAACATCCTTTTAGATGCGTTAACGAATCATCTTGGCTTTCAGCTGAGAAAAGTGGAGATGGAATATTCCAGACGATATCGTTATGTTCAAGAATTTGAATTTTTACCAGGAAACGAATTTCGTAGAGACTTAGATGAACTTGAGGCTATGTTTTTTATGAAAGAAAACGGAGTGGATGTCCTCTTACAGGTCGATCGCCGTGCAAAGGGAATTGGTAGCTTATTTGATGAAGCTTTGGATATGGATGAAAGCTTTGTAAGACTTACCTTCCCTGCTAATGAATTGAAGTCGGATACTTCAAGTGTTGCGGATACATTAAGGAGGACGATTCAGCAGCATAGTTGATTTCGTTCCAGCTGTCTTAGTGATAGGAGCCATGTTAAAATGGAGTTAATAAGGAAGAAATGGAGTTGTCTATACCGTGAAGAAACTATCGTTCATACTTATGGCTTTTGGATTGGGCTTGTTAATCTACTCAGGCTGGAATATTTGGAGTGCAAATCAAAACCAAAAGGAATCCCTGGCTGAGGCTAAGGAGCTAGTAAATCCTGAATCGAATAAAAATAATAACCAACAGGAAAAAATGTCGGCGGAAAATTTCACGGCTAATGATGGCGATGTGATCGGTATGCTGCACCTGCCTGCAATAGATGGTGAATTGCCCATTGTGGAGGGAACAAGTGAAGATGATTTAGAACAAGGGGTAGGACACTACAGTTCAACAGTTTTACCTGGTCAAGGAAATCAGATTTTATTATCAGGTCATCGTGATACGGTTTTTCAAAAAGTAGGGGAGCTCCAATTAGGTGATGAGCTTATTGTCGATTTACCCTATGGAAGCTATACATATGAAATCGCGGAAACAGAAATTGTAGACGCGGATGATACAACTGTCATCAGGGACTATCCTGAAGAAGTGTTGACTCTTTCCACATGTTATCCATTTGGTTTTATAGGAAATGCTCCAGAACGGTATATTATTTATGCTTATCCTAAATAGGGTTTGATGGGTTTGATTTAATTGCTTGAACAAATACGGGTAATGGGCGTCATGAGTAGTTTATGACGCTCATTTTTTTTGTTTGTGTTGATTTTTCGTACGTCATAATCCTCTATAGACCCATCAGGACATAAGTCGTATCTCCCATCCAACCCACCACATCCTTTTTGCCATTTTTAGGAAATAAAGAAGGTAATCGTACATAACCCTCGAATTTATAACATGAAAAATTAGAAAGGATGTGGGGTTATGAAGCGCTTGAAAGTTTCCAGTCTTCTCATGACGATTCTTATGTTAATGGTGACACCGTCATTTGTGGCTGCGGATGCATCTTCAAATGGAGAGTCCAACCAAGCTTTTGATAATAAGATTGTAAAGAGGGTGGATGTAGATAATATTTATCAGCATATTTCTTATTTATCTGAAGAAATCGGTTCTCGAGCTGCAGGGACAGAAGGTGAATTACAGACAGTAGATTATTTGGTTGAACAGTTTGAAAGTTATGGGTATGAGCAAGTCGATGTTCAGGAGTTCACATTTACCTCATGGGGTGGAGAAGAGATTACCTCTTACAACGTGGAAGCTGTCAAAGAACCAAAGAAAAATCATGACACAGGTCAACAAATTATTGTGGGCTCCCATCATGATAGTGTTGCTTGGGGACCAGGAGCAAATGACGATGCTTCAGGTACAGGTGCACTTCTAGAGTTAGCTAGAGTATTCGCTAACACACCTACAGATACAACGATTAAGTTTGTTGCATTTGGTGCAGAAGAAAATGGCCTGTGGGGATCTCGTAAATACGCCGAAGCCATAACGGAAGAGGAAGCCGAAAAGACGGTTGCTATGTTCCAATTAGATATGGTGGGGAGTGCTGATGCGGGTGACTTAGTGATGTTTACTGCAGACGGTAAACAAAACACTGTGACAGACTTAGGTGCAGCAGCCGGTTCGCGGGTTAGTGAGGATGCTGTACCATATAGTGAGCTTGGCCGCAGTGACCATGTTCCATTCCATAACCTAGGTATTCCAGCTGCCCTATTTATTCATACACCACTTGAGCCGTGGTATCACTCAGAGGATGACATCATTGATTATATTAGTAAGGAAAAATTAAAGGACGTTGGAAATATTGTGGGGGCTGCGGTGCATCAAATTGCACGCAAGGATACACCTGCGTTAGAGAGGTCAAATGTTGCTCCAGTGCCTGTTAATTATGAATATGAAGAACCTGAGTTATAAAATAAAAACTCCTTCACGCTTTATGTGTAAAGGAGTTTTTAACAGGTTTGCTCAAAATAAAGATGATTATGAAGACTGCAGTTTGGATTAAAAGCTATACGACAATGTGGACATTGATACTTGCTTGTAATGTATTCATTTACCGTTAAAATATAATTACAATTACCACACAACACATGTGGTTGATGAAAATCAGTCTTTTTAACAGACATGGCTTGGTGGTTCGATAGTTCTTCATGACACTTATAACAGGCATAAAAGGTTTCACAGCACCCCATACGAATAGCGATCACATCTTCATTAGAGTGGTAATGCTTGCATCTTGTCTGCGAATCCATATCTACACCTTTTATTGAAATGCCCATTGTTATCCCTCATTACGTAATGTTTATCTCCATTATACCGTAATGAAGGCATGAAAAATAACCCTAATAAGGGCTATTTTTCATCATTTCTTTCTTCCTCAAGTGCTTCCTCAGTATAAGGATCTATTTCATAGGGCTTTAAGTCACCAAATACGCTCATGGTTCCTTCTTCATCCAGATCTTCTTCATAGTCTTCGTGTCTAGGAGAAGGGTAGACCTGAACATTTTTGCCTTCGATATCATTCCCAGCAAAATTCTCATAATCTTCAACATAACCGACTCTGTCCTCGGATTCGATGTACGTTTCGTTATAGTCATCAGGTGCAACAGCAAAGTCCGATGGAGTATTGGAAGTGCCCCATTTGGCAACCTCCTGCCAGGAGTCCTCTGCATCATACATGACAGCATCAGTGTCGTCATATTCAAATTTTCCAAATGGTGGTAATAATACCCCTTCCTCAATCGGACGTTGGGTAGATGTGTGTTGCTCAGGGGTATGATCAATACAATAAGTAGTGGTTGGCAAAGCCTCCAAGCGTTCTACTGGGATCTCTTTCCCACATACCTGACATTTCCCATAGGTCCCTTCTTCAATCGCTTTTAACGCGTGATTAATTTCTTTTAACTCATCCTCCACGTGCTCATTTAACGCAATATCCTTCTCTCGCTCATATAATTCAGACCCCTCGTCGCCGGGGTGGTTGTCGTAGCTTGATAATTCACCTACTGACTCATGATAATGGCCTTTATTTAAATCGAAATGATCATTTCCCTTAAAACGATCCTCAATGTCTTTCTTCGCCTTCTGCAATTGAGAACGGAAGGTAGATAATTGTTCATTCGTAAGCATAATCAAGCTCCTTCCTTATCTTCATCATATATGCCTATTGTTTGTTGTACTTGAGAAATTCATAAAGGTAAATCCATCGAGTAGAGGAGTTTTTTTCCTTATCGTAAAAAAAATTCAAAAAAGTAATTGACAGAAGATTTATTATTTTTTATACTACTTTTAAGGTTCATTACATAAAAATGAATCTAATTACAAAAATTTCATAAAATCTCTTATCCAGAGTGGCGGAGGGAAAGGCCCTGTGAAGCCCGGCAACCTTCAAGTGACGACTTGAAAAGGTGCCAAGTCCTGCAGATCGAATGGTCTGAAAGATAAGGGGAGGAATACGCATATTAACCCTCTTCTTATTGAAGAGGGTTTTGTAGTGTTCACCCTCTTACCGATTTAAACTAAACTGAAGGAGTGGTAAGAATGAGTCAAGAAGAAAATTTAGGACGTGAAACTTTACTATTACATGGGGGACAGGAGCCAGATCCAACTACAGGCTCACGTGCTGTTCCGATTTATCAAACAACATCTTATGTGTTCCGCGATACAGAGCATGCCCAAAATTTATTTGGATTACAGGAAGAAGGAAACATTTATTCTCGAATCATGAACCCGACTGTCGATGTTTTTGAAAAAAGAGTTGCATTATTAGAAGGAGGCACCAATGCTGTTGGTCTGGCATCAGGAATGGCCGCCATTTCCTTATCAATTCTCAACATTGCCAGTGCTGGTGATGAGATTGTTGCCGCAACGGATTTATATGGAGGAACCTTTAATTTATTTTCTGTTACATTGCCGAAATATGGTATTAATGTAAAATTTGTAGATCCAAAAGACCCAGAAAATTTCAGAAAAGCAATTAATTCAAAAACGAAAGCCATATTTGCTGAAACAATTGGGAATCCTAGTTTACACGTACTTGATATTGAAGCAGTTGCGAATATTGCTCATGAAAATGAAATTCCATTACTTATTGATAACACATTTGCGACACCTTATTCCTGTCGTCCAATTGAATGGGGAGCAGATGTCGTCATCCATTCGGCAACTAAATGGATTGGTGGACATGGAACGGTTGTAGGTGGTGTCGTTGTCGATGCCGGCAAATTTAATTGGAACAATGAAAAATTCCCAGATTTTGTTGAGCCTGACCGCAGCTATCATGGGATTCGTTATGGAATTGATCTCGAAGGAGCCGCTTTTGGTACTAAGCTTCGTGTTCAATTATTGCGTGATTTAGGTCCTTGTTTAAGTCCACAAAATGCATTCCAGCTTATTCAAGGATTAGAGACGCTTCATTTACGTGTACCTAAGCATAATGAAAATGCACTTGAAGTCGCGAACTTTTTACAAAATCATGAAGATGTAGAATGGGTATCCTATCCAGGACTATCTAATCATCCTTCCTATTCCTTGTCCGAAAAATATTTTGAGCAAGGTCCAGGATCTATAATTGTATTTGGTATTAAAGGAGATCGAGAAGCAGGACGCAAGGTTGTTGACAACATTGAACTATGGTCTCATTTGGCGAACGTAGGTGATGCTAAGTCATTGATTATCCACCCAGCATCTACAACACATCAGCAGTTAAGTGCAGAGGAATTAAAGCAGGCAGGTGTAACGGAGGAATTTATTCGACTATCTGTAGGTCTTGAATCACCAAAAGATCTTATAGCTGATTTGGATCAAGCCATTAAGAAAGCAGTTAAACAGCCTGTATAATCTAAAATTCTCATACCCTAAATAAGGTATAAACACCCGTATCCGATCGAGTTATACTCGAGGAACGGGTGTTTTTGTTGTATCTTGCTATGAAGATATTGGTTTTAAATGAATTTTTCGACACATTTTTTGAAATATTTGTCAGGTATTATACAGGTTTGTTACATTTTCTAAAAAACTATTTATTTATGTTCGTATTCTATGGTAGATTGGTAAAGTGAAAAAAGATGGGTAGATAAAAAGAACCAGAAAAATGGGAGGAACGAGAAAGTGCTTTATAATAAGAACAACCTAACATCACATAAGAATACGCAAAAGGCACTTATCCCTAAGGTTGTATTAACTACATGCCTAAGTATAGGGATTACATTAGGCTCAAGTACTGTACAAGCAGAAAACAATGACAATGAATTACCAAAAGTATTTCATGTCTATATAGATGGTGAACTTATCGGTTCGGTAGGGAGCAAGGATGTTGTCAAATCGTTTATTGAAGAAAAAGTCTCTGAGGAAGAAAAAACTCGTGAGGATGATCTTCAATTAACAGTAAGTCAGGATATTAAATATGTTCCTGAAGTGACGTTCAATCCTTCATATAACAATCATCAAGTGATTAACCAGTTGAAAGAACAAATCTCTTATAGTGTACAAGCTATTAAAATGGAAATTGATGGAGAACTTGTTGGTTATTTTAACGATAAAGAATCTGCAAAAGAAGTATTAAACACATACATGGAAAAATACTTACCAGAAGATGTCGTTGAAAAATTTAATGATCCTGATTATGAGCCAAAAAAGGACATAAAGCTATCAGTTGGCCAATCTACTTATTTAGACGTTTCATTTGACGAGAAAGTTTCACTTGAAGAGGAAAAAATTAATCCGAATGAATTGTTGACCCATGATCAAGCACTGCAATTATTGGAAAGAGGTACAGTTGCAGATAAAATTCATAAGGTTCAAGCAGGTGAAGCATTAAGTACAATTGCTGGAAAATATGATTTGTCAGTACCAGAATTATTGTCGCTAAATCCAGAGATGAGTGAGGATTCCGTTATTCAAATTGGACAAGAAGTCAATGTAACAGGACTTGAACCATTTCTTGATGTAGTGGCAACTGAGGAAAAGATAGTAGACGAAACCATTGATTATAAAACAGAATACAAAGAAACTGATGAATTATATAAGGGCCAAACTCAGGTTAAGCAATATGGACAAGAAGGAATGAAACGTGTTCACTATCGTTTAACAAAGAAAAATGGCCAAGTAGAAAAACGTGAAGTCCTTGAGAGTGAAACGATTAAAGAACCAGTAAATAAGATTATACTTGAGGGAACAAAAGTTATCCCTTCACGTGGAACAGGCAGCTTTAGATGGCCAGCTGCTGGCGGCTTTATTACGAGCGGTCTTGGGCAAAGATGGGGAAGCTTCCATAAGGGTATTGATATATCCGGCGTTAGCAACCGCTCCATTTATGCAGCTGACAATGGGGTTGTAGAATCCGCTGGATGGAATAGTGGCTATGGTAAACAAGTTGTCATTAACCATCGCAATGGTTATAGAACTTCTTACAGCCATTTATCATCCATTAATGTAAGTCCTGGTCAAACGGTTAAAAAAGGACAAACTATCGGAGTTATGGGCTCAACCGGAAATTCAACAGGAGTTCATTTACACTTTGAATTGTACAAAAATGGAGCTTTACAAAATCCGGCATCATATTTCTAAAGATGAGTTCAAGCAGGAACCTTTTTGGGTTTCTGCTTTTTTACTTGAGGAGAGTGAGGGCTGGGTGTTCAGCATTTGAGGATTGGTCTCTAGCTTTTATGTAGTGGACTATAGCTTAGAGAGCTCAAACTTTAGACAAAAATTCATCTACTTTAGCATTTATAAAGTTGTTCAGCATTTGTAGCGTTTCTTTAGCGTTTTTGAAGAATCTTCAGCGCCCACACTGTAAACTTCAGCATCCCCAGAACATTCTTCTGCATCCGACCCGCACTGTCATATTCACCACCCCACACAAACCCACCATAAACTTCCAAAAACACTTCACTTTCATCTCACCAACCTAGGCGTCTGTGCATATTGTATAGCACATCACTGTAAAAGGTGGACTGAAAAAGGATGGTGTTACAAAAATGGGGTTAGAATTTAGCCATTTACTATACGGTCTTTTCACAATACTCATCATCATTACCATGGTATTCCGAAAAGGTGTTGTGCTACCTACTTTACTAGGAACCTTTTTAGTTGCATGGGCATTTAAAGGTAGTGTGATTAGTGGATTTACAGCCATTTTTAATGCAAACCTCGTCGCTGCTCAAGAGTTGTTTAACATCTTCTTAATTATTACCTTTATGGTAGCGTTGTTACATGCATTAAAGGATTTAGGTGCAGACCAGCGAATGATTAAACCTATACAAAAATTTATGGTCAATGGTCATGTATCGTTCTTTGTGCTAGTTGGTGTAACGTATGTTATTTCTTTATTTTTCTGGCCTACGCCTGCCGTACCACTTATTTGTGCATTGCTAGTGCCAGCTGCAATTCGATCAGGTCTTCCTGTCATGGTGGCTGCAGTTGCGGTTGCTTTAGCTGGGCAGGGGATGGCACTGTCATCTGACTACATTATTCAAGTTGCTCCGGAGCTGTCAGCATCTGCTGCTGGGATTGATGCGGGCGTATTATCAGATCGAGCTCTAATTTTATCAGTGGTTACAGGCTTTGTTGCAATTGGTCTAGCTTATTTATTTAACAAAAAATATTTTCGGCCTAAAAATGATCCGTTAAGTGAACAGGAAATTCAATCGATGCAGGGGTTTACAGAGAGCAAAAATACTGCCAAAACGTCTAACATTTCAACATGGAGTAAAATTTTTGCAATACTTGTTCCTTTATCCATGCTAGCGGTTATGTGTGTAATGATTTATTCAAAATTAAATTCTGGTCGTATGGGTAGTTTTGAAGGGGGAGATGGTGCTGCTTTTATCGGTGGCGTAGCAGTTATACTCTTATTGCTTGCCTCTGTTGCTTTTGGTAAACACAAAGCTTTAGATAATATTAGTCAACACATTACAGATGGTTTTGTTTTTGCCTTTAAGGCGATGGGACCTGTTATACCAATTGCTGGATTTTTCTTTTTGGGTAGCTCTGATTTTGCTGGAAGTATTCTCTCAATAGGCGAAGATGGGCAAACACCTGCTTTCCTATTCGATATCGTAGAAGCTACCCAAGGAGTACTACCACAGAGCACCATTCTGGCCGCATTTAGTATTTTAATCATCGGGATCATCACCGGTTTAGATGGGTCAGGATTCTCAGGGCTACCATTAACGGGGTCCTTATCTGGATCTCTCTCCACAACAGGAATGGATCCAGCCACGCTTGCCGCCATTGGGCAAATGGGATCTATTTGGACTGGGGGAGGAACCATCATTGCCTGGTCATCATTAATTGCCATTGCCGGATTCTGTGGCATATCTGTTATGGAGCTAGTTCGAAAAAATTTCGTCCCTGTCATATTAGGCTTAATCGCCTCAACCATATTTGCTATACTGCTATTTTAATCATGGGACAGTTCCCCTTTAACGCTTTAGCGAAAGGGGGGACTGTCCCCACTTTCGCTAAAGCGTTAAAGGGTGACTTTGATCTATGTTGACAGATGTTAGAATACATAGGTGGGGATGCTTGATCTACACCGCCTTGCATTTCCTGAACAAGACTCACGAAATTATGAAAATCAATGGCTTTTTGATGAGCGAATAATTCTAGGTATAACACTATATTAATTAAAAAAAGTTAACATTTTGAGAGCAAGGGTCATGAACAGAAAAATCTCGACAACGAAAAAAGTCGTCTAAGTGGCGAACCCTATGATGGCACAAAGAACGACTCTTATTTTGTCTTCTACGTCTTTTACGTCTTCTGTGTTTTCTACATTTTCGACATCTACAGGACATCATTCCACCCCCCCTTAATACTAGATTCACTACTATATTATGTATTTTGCTAGCTGATGAAAGGTACAACCGTACCCTGCCGCTTCAAAATGTACATTCTCCTATCAGGTTTGCCTAATGAATTTTGACATAAAAAAGAGACTGTCTTTACGACAGCCTCTTATCAGCATTGGATTAAAGTACGGAAACAGCTGGCAAGCAAGTAATAGCACAGAAGCACTCAAGATCAACTGTAATGCAGATTCCAGTACGTCTTAAGTCGTTCACTTCTTCACCATCAATTTGTTCACAAGGGTCATCGTCACGACGTGCACCTTGTTGATTTCCTGGTCCATCTGGTTGACGACGATCAAATGTTAACAATTCTAGTACTGCACAGCACTCATCATCATCAACCTCGTTAACACGGAAGATAAAGCTTTCTGTACAATCAAATTCAGCATCGTTACCCATTCCTTCTATATCGGCACCAAATGCTCTAAATGGCTTAAGGTCTTTTCCGTATAGAATAAATGGTACGGTATCTAAATTGTTTCTGGAAACAGGTGCTAGCAAGTTGTTGATGGATCTTCCGCAGCTAACATCACATAAATCATCTCTTACATCATCTTGAGCATCGGCGATTGCACGAACAACATCACATACACAATCTCTTGAGTTGAAAATGTCTTCCCCTGCTACACGATTATCTCTTTTTTTACCGCAACCCATAGATTGAAACACTCCTTTTTGTAGAATTTAAGATTTACAATAACAAAGTATGTAATTGAAAAGGATTGGTATGGTTATTTATCACAAACATAAGAAAAACACATAAATTAGGTATTTGTGTCGGAATTAAATTTAAATTCTTAAAATCAAACTAGGATAATGACACAGTCAATCTAGGGTTTTGTTGTATATATTAATAATGAACATTTAATTATGATTCCCCTTTGTAAAACGGCTCTTCAAGGGGCGTTTTTATTGAAAATGAATAGGAAGAAGGGAAGATAACAATGTGGAATAATGCATACAATTGGATGTTTTTCATTGTTTTGTCAGGTTTTCTTTTCATCTTCTGGCTCTGGCCGAGTGACAATAACCTTCCACAGCTTGGTAATATAGAGCCCTTTACAATGGAGACCGTTCAAGGCAATCAATATCAGCTAGATAACGATAAAATTAAGCTCGTTACGTTTACTACACAAGTTGTCCTGATATTTAATTTATGATATGGCAACCACCGACAGTCCTATGGATACAGAGAAAATTTTAGGAGACATTCGTACCCTTCATTAATCACCAAATCATGAATTGCTCTGTTCTACTCTAGGATGAAAAAGTAATAGCCTAGTTTAGATTCAGGGTTCTTGGATTATCAAAAGCAATAGTTTGGTACAATAGGTGAAAACGAAAATACGGAGGAAGTAGAATGAGAAATAGGATTCGTGAACTAGGCATTACAGTTGGATCATTCCCAACTGGCAAGCGCAATATGATTACAGACGTACCAGGAGTTCAAGTAGGCAATGTCACGTTAAAGGAAGATTTGCCAAATGAGGAGTGTATTAGGACGGGCGTAACTGCGATTCTACCTCACACTGGCAATGTATTTCAGGATAAGGTACCAGCTGCATCATTTGTTCTCAATGGATTTGGTAAAACTACAGGTCTTATACAGGTGGAGGAGTTAGGAGTAATTGAATCCCCGATCATGCTTACAAACACATTTAATGTTGGTACTGTACTACAAGGAACACATAATTACATATTAGAAAATAATTCTGATATTGGAGACCAAACAGGCTCCTTAAATGTCGTGGTCGGTGAATGCAATGATATGTATTTAAATAGTGTTAAAAAAGTTCCGATTCGTGAGGAACACGCGCGAAAGGCAATTACCAATGCAAGTAGTGAAGTTGAAGAGGGAGCAGTTGGTGCAGGAACGGGAATGATGTGCTATCAGTATAAAGGAGGTGTGGGAACTGCTTCTCGTCTTGTAAGAGACAACTATACCATTGGAGTACTCGTAGTTAGTAATTTCGGTAGACGTGAAGAGTTCGAATGGGGTCATTACCAACCCACAAAAATGAATGATGAAGAGGTTCCGGATGGTTCGATTATGATGGTTGTGGCAACCGATGCTCCCGTAACGGATCGTCAGCTAAAGCGAATTGCCAAGCGCGCACCAGTTGGCTTAGCGCGAACGGGAAGCCGTGTACACCATGGGAGTGGAGATATTGTCATTGCCTTTACAAATGGTTACACAATTCCTCATAACGTTAAAGGGGAATATCAAGCAAAACAAGTCCATATCAGAGATGATTCCAAAATTATGAATGAACTGTTTCAAGGAGTAGCAGAAGCAACAGAGGAAGCCATTTTAAATTCATTAACCAAAGCGGAAACGACTTCCGGAAGAAAAGGTCGAGTATTAGAAGGAATTCCATATGACTCTTTTAAAGCCTTTACTGATTAAATTCAGTAAAGGCTTTCTCTTTTGGATTGGCGTTAGCTAATATTCTCTTCTGTTGAAAATGTCATTGCCTAGACATGTTATAGCCATTATCGGACATACTAAAAAACATAAAAATGGAATGTATGAACGTTTTAAAAGGAGGAGTGATACTGTGAATAAAAACCGCTTGATTGATTGGCCTACGTTTATTGGGGCTCTACTTTTACTCTTATTAGTCACTGTACCGCTCATGATTTTTCCGGAAAAAGGGGAAGAATTTGTTTTAGCGGCTAATGATTATATTACAACAAATTTTGGTGTTATTTATTTATTAGTTGGACTTGGGGTATTTTTCTTTTTACTTGTTGTTGCCTTTAGTAAGAATGGTTGGGTAAAACTTGGTGACAAAGATGAAAAACCTGAGTTTGGTAACTTTTCTTGGGCTGCAATGCTTTTTTGTGCAGGGATCGGCTCGAGTATTTTATATTGGGGAACTATTGAATGGGCCTTTTATTATCAAGGTCCCCCGTTTGGTATTGAAGCTGGGACACAGGAAGCTATTCAGTGGGCAGCAACCTACGGGATTTTTCACTGGGGTCCTATAGCCTGGGCTATATATACGTTACCAGCATTGCCTATGGCCTACTTTTATTATGTGCGGAAAAAACCAGTCTTGAAGGTGAGTGAAGCTTGTCGACCGCTAATTGGTCGTGCAGCGGACGGCATATTTGGTAAATTAATTGATGTCTTGTTTATGTTTGGTTTACTGGGTGGGGCTGGAACAACCTTAGCATTAGGTACTCCGATGATTGCTCAAGGAATCCACTCTTTAACTGGCTTACCGGTTAATATGGTGTTAAAGACGGTTATTTTGTTATTGTGTACTGTTATTTTTGCGATAAGCTCCTACACAGGCCTACGCAAAGGGATTAAATATTTAAGTGATTTAAACTTGTGGCTAGCCATTTTCCTGCTCGCATTTGTATTAATATTTGGTCCAACTCTTTTTATTTTAGAAACCACTACCAATAGTATTGGTCTTCTTTTGGACAACTTCTTTCATATGAGTACATGGACTGAACCATTTCAAAATATCGGCCCGTTTGAGCAAACAGGATTTCCTGAAACATGGACTGTGTTTTACTGGGCTTGGTGGCTCGTTTATGCTCCGTTTGTGGGATTGTTTGTGGCTAAAATCTCACGTGGTCGGACCATTCGACAAATGGTTCTCGGTACGATGATTTATGGAACATTAGGCTGTATTTTGTTCTTTGGTATTATGGGGAATTATGGTCTCCACTTACAGTTAACAGGTGAGTTTGACGTCATCAATGTATTGAATGAACAAGGGGCGCCAAGAGCGATTATTAGTATTGTAGAGCAATTGCCTTGGTCAGGGCTAATGCTATTTGTCTTTACTGTACTGGCGATTATATTCTTAGCGACAACCTTTGATTCAAGTTCTTATATTTTAGCATCTGTCGTGCAAAAAGAGGTTGACGATGAACCCATTCGTTGGAACCGGATGTTTTGGGCATTTGGCCTATCCTTTCTTCCACTTATATTAATGTATATTGGGGGATTATCTACATTACAAACAGCAAGTATTGTTGGTGGTTTCCCGCTCTTAATTATTTTGACTATGCTCGGTTGGTCTTTTATGAGAGCGTCGAATGGGGATATACGAGCATCGGAAAACTATAAACCAAAGACCATAAATCTTGACCCGAAAAGAATACGAGAAAGACTTAGACGAAAAAGGAAAAATGAGAACAAGTAGCTGCAGGTATTTGGGTTCAATTCCCCTGTGTTATCAGGGGAATTTTCCCTTAAAATTAGTAACAGCAATGAAGTGGAGTGACATTTGTGGAAGAATTTCATCACGTATTTATACAGCTATTAGTGCTTTTGGTGATTGCAATTACGGTTATTGCCATAGCAAAAAAACTAGAAGAGCCAGCTTCCATTGCATTGGTTTTAGTCGGATTGGTTTTAGGGAGTATTGATGAACTTCCTCTACTTGAAGGTGCAGAACAATTTATAACACAATCAGAAGTATTTCAGGCGATTATTATCTCTCTTTTTCTGCCGATATTACTTGGAGATGCTACATTAAAAATGCCATTCGGAGATTTATGGAAAGAAAAACAAGTTGTATTATCTTTAGCCTTTGGTGGAACCTTTCTTTCCTTTCTGATCATTGGTTTAGGTGCTCACTATTTATTAAACCTTCCGTTAGCAGCAGCCTTTTCATTTGCGGCACTTATGAGCGCTACAGACCCCATTAGTGTTATCTCCATTTTTAAATCCCTTGGAGTTAAGAAAAAAATGTCTACCATTATGGAAGGGGAATCCTTATTTAATGATGGGATTGCGGTAGTATTGTTTAAAATTGCTACCCTTTATCTTCTTACTTATATAGAGCTCGGTTGGGAAGGATTGGGCCAGGGGATATGGATGTTTGTAAAGTTTAGCTTAGGGGGAGCCATAGTTGGGTTAATCCTCGGATATTTTTTCTCGCAGATTATTCGTCTCTACGATGATTACCCGCTTGAAATTGCTTTTTCGGCATTATTATTTTTCGGGAGTTATTTTATTGCAGAAGAATTTCATTTCTCTGGGGTAATCGCTGTCGTTATTGGTGGTTTTGTATTTGGAGATTACGGAGCAAAGATTGGTATGTCCGACCAAACGAAAACAAATATCAATACATTCTGGGATGTAGTTACTTTAATTGCCAACTCACTCATTTTTTTAATGGTTGGACTAGAAATACGTAACATCGATTTTACTGGAAAATGGTGGCTTATCATTGGAGCAATTTTACTTGTTTTGGTAGGAAGAATACTTGCGCTATTCATCAGTACCGGTTGGATCAAAACCATCAGTCGAAAGGAAAGGATTTTAATGAATTGGGGAGGGTTAAGGGGGAGTCTGTCGATAGCCTTGGCCTTAAGTATCTCTCCTGACTTTAATGGAAGAGAAACCATTCTGTTACTAACCTTTTCTGTTGTTTTGTTTTCACTTATCGTTCAAGGCATTTCGCTAAAACCAATTATTAAGATGCTAGGTATGGCGGGTAATAAATGATTTAGTAAGCCTTTTATTTCTATATTTTCAAAATTCTCCTTTTTAAAAGTGTCAATTCATAGTAGAGTAATTATAGAGTTACACTTTACGTAAGGGGATTTCATAGATGCAGAAAACTAAGTTACTCGTATTAATTGTAATAGTCATCATCTTTTTCATCGGGTTTCAATGGAGTACGAAGGGTTATGTATTTGTTCCCCCGGACCTAATTGAAAAAGAAGAAATTGATAGAGCAATTGCCATTACTACACATCAAATGGAACAACTTGATGAAGCGGAAGTAAACCAAGATGTAAAGGAAAATATAATTGATAGTTTAATTCAACAGAAGGCATTAGTTGCCGAAGCTAAAGATAGGGGAATCGAGGTATCTGAAGAAATGGTCAATAAAAAAATCAACAGTACCATTGAAAGGATGAAAGAATTTAGCTCGGATGAATTAGGGTTAACAAGCTTTTTAAAGGAAAAGGGCTTAACCATTGAAGAATATTTTCAAAACTATATACGGGGACAGATGGAAGAGAGGGTATTAATAGACAAGCTATATCAAGAAATGGAAAAGAAGCTTGAGGCGCCCAGGAATTATCGAGAATTAGATCAAGAGGTTCAATCGATTGTAAACGAGTTTAGGGAAATGCACCAAGAGGAAATTACGGAGTTAAAAGAGCAATATTTGTGATTTTCAAAGGCAGTTTTCGTTATGTTGGGGCTATTTATACTTTGGAGTAGATAGACACTGCGACATAACTCAGGCGTGTTCTAGCTCTTTAAGATGAGTGTAAAGACCATCGCTCCGGAAATACACTTCGCTATCACCCAGGGGCACAAGTGCGACATCTACTCAAACTCCCTATGGTCGTTTTCGTAGTGTCTTCTTTGCCGCGGGCGAGCGGTGAGCCTCCTCGCTAACGCTGCGGGGTCTCACCTGTCTCTTTGCTCCCACGAAGAACAGGACGTTCAAGTGTCGGTGCTCTGCCACTGGACGTGGCCGTTTTTAACCGACCAGGAGTCTCCGTGTATTTCCTCTGCTAAAAGCAGTTCCTCATTCGTTTATTTAGAGCTGAACTATTGGTTATCAAAAGCTTTTTAACCATGCATTCATCAGAACATTCCAATAGCGGAGTATTCTGCCGAAACGGTATGCATGCACTCATATTATTCAGTACAGAACGAATCGAAATTTAACTACGTCGCATTTTATATCTTTTTAGACAAAAACGCCATTCTGTTATAAAAGAGCGTTTAAAAATACCTACTCCTAGAAGAAAAGGAATAGGTATTTTTTATCTACTTTTGATTGTAACCCTTTTTTTTCACAAAATTCGTTACATCCATGCGAATGGGGTTGGACAATTTACGCTGGACTTGGTCGGTAAATGTATCGGAGCGGTTGTTTTCACTTCGGCTTTGATAGTAAGCCTCTAAACGTTTGTTAAACTCGTTTAATTCTGCCTCTAAAATAGCATCATTATCCTCATATTTATTTTCAAAATAGATGGCCTTCATAGGTAGTCTTGGTTTTTGTTCTGGATTGTGATCTGGGTACCCTACCGTCATTCCAAACAGCGGGATAACAAATTCAGGAAGTTCAAGTAATTCATCTACTTTTGCTATATTGTTACGTAGGCTACCGATATAACAAATACCAAGCTCCATACTTTCAGCTGCTATAGCGGCATTTTGTGCAGCCAATGCAGCATCAACGGTCGCAACGATAAAGTGCTCTGTATTTTGGAGGTTTTCCATCATTTTTTCTCTTGTCTTTTCATTTGCCTTTAAAAATAATCGCCTTAAATCAGCACAAAAGACAAAGAGATGGCTATTATGTTCTACATAGGATTGTCCGGATATGCCAGCCAATTCTTTTTTCAGTTGTTGGTCAGTTACGCCAATGATACTATAAGCTTGATAATAGCTAGAGGTGGAGGCATGCTGAGCGGCTTCCACTATGGTGTGAATCTGTTCCTCGGTCAAAGGTTTTTCTTTGTATTTACGAATAGAACGGTGATTAAATAAGACGTCTAGCATATGTTCCATGGTTTATACCTCCTAATCATGTCGGTTACTGGAAAATTAAAGCTCAAAAACGAAGGTGTTTTGTTGTGATTGGTTTTCACTTTCTTCAAGTTGTATTTCTGTTTCTTTTGGATTGGTAGCTAGCTGTACCTGAACTTTATCCTCATCAACCCATTCCATACTTTCAATGACGTAATGATAATTTAGGATATCTACTGTCAACTCCTCGTTTTTTAAAGGTAAAATCTCCATATTTTCTAAATCAATCACACTAATATGATTTTTTTTCGTTTCATCAGTTTTTGTTCGTGCGAAATGAAGTAGGATTTTTTCTTGGTCCGGTGACATTTGAAAAGATACAAAGCTAGCAATGTCAGCAACGGGTATGATTCTTTCTTCCTCTCCTTTTTGAATAAAGAGGTACGAGCAATCATTATTTTGACAAGCATAGCCCATCACATATAGTGAGCTATTTTCTAAGTCAATGAGATGTGTAGCTTTAAAATTTTTGGTGAGTTCCTCAACATTTGAATCAGCATTTCCCAAATAATAAGCTAACAAGGGAATGTTACTTAACGAAATGGTTAAGGAATCGTTTGTACTAACAATAGGTATGGAAATGGTCTGCGGAAGCTCTACTTGCTCTTCCTCTTCTTCCTCTCCGATGACAGGGACATCGACAACCTCAGTTGCTTTTTCCTCTGAGCACCCAATCAAAATCAATAATATCAGTAGCATAAATATTCGTTTCATTTTTCTTACCTCCACATTCGACCAATGATGTACCACCTTTAGTATACTGAAAAATTGTTGGTAGAGGAAATAAGAGAATTTACCTAAGGTCATTTTTCATTCACCTGCCCATATGTAATTCCATACTGTAATCATAGGTAGGTGATGGATGTGAAAAAATTGTTCATATTTCATGCGTTACTACATCTATGTTTGATTTTCGTGATTTTCCTTCATTTTTTTCGTGTCATAGGCGATGCGCTAGCTGCTGTCATTGTCATCCCTATTTTTATCTATTTGGTCATTCTTTATCAGTGGATTAATAACGGCTCCTCCGGTGATCCGTAACCAAAAAAGCTGCTTCTATTGCGAAGCAGCTTTTTTGGTTTTGGGAGCTGTTTTCTTTTTAGCTGTTGTTTTCTTTTTGCCACTTTTGGTTGTTTTGGTTCCTTTTTTGGAACGGTCTAAAGAGGCTTGTAGGGCTTCCATTAGATCAGTTACATTATCAGGCTTTGGCTTATCGGTAGCAGTCGTTACTTCTTCATTTTCTTTCTTTTCTTCAATTAATTCCATTAAGGCAGTACGATACTCATCTGTATACTTTTCCGGATCAAATTCAGTTGTGAGCTGATCAATCAACATTTTAGCTGTGTCCAATTCCTTTTCCTCAAGATTATCCTCTGCTGGCACGTTTGGAACGTGTTGGGTGTCTCGTACCTCATCAGGATAGTGAATAGTTTCCATAACTATTGTGTTGTTATAGACACGAACAATGGCTAGCTGTTCCTTGGAGCGTATGACAATTTTAGCTATCCCAATCTTTCCCGTATCTTTTAATGACTTTCTTAATAAAGCATAAGCCTTACTGCCACCCTCATTAGGTGAAAGATAATAGCTGCGGTCAAAATATACTGGGTCGATTTCTTCCAATTTCACAAAGTCCACGATCTCAACGGCTTTATCCTGTTGTTCTTTTTTTATTTTTTCAAGTTCCTCGTCGTCTAACACGACAAACTTATTTTTGGCGTATTCATAGGCCTTCACGATATCATCATTTTCGATTTCTTTCTCACATACGGGACATATTTTTTCATATTGAACCGGTGTTTCGCATTCTTTATGAAGATTCCTTAGTTTAATATCCTTATTTTCTGTGGCTGCATGTAGCTTTACAGGGATGTTAACTAGACCGAAGCTAATGGTTCCCTTCCACATTGTATGCAATATTCTTCACTCCTTTTCGTTGGTGTACCTTCTTTCTATTCATAGTCTGCTTCATTTTTCCAAACACTATAAATGAATGAAAGATATTTTCCATGGAAGAAGAGGGGATTATATGTGGAAGCCGATGCTACCCAAGCTATCGAACGATGTACCTAAGGATGATTCATGGGTTTATGAAGTGAAATATGATGGTTTTCGCACTCAATTGGTATGGAATAAAGAGGAAATTCAATTGTTCTCAAGGAATGGAAAGAACTTAACCCAAAATGTTCCGGAAATTATTTCTTTTCTAAAAGACCATGAAGAAGCTGTAAGGCCATATTTACCCATACGCCTAGATGGAGAATTAACTATTTTACATACATCCATAAGAGCGAATTTTTCTTTGTTACAACAGAGGGGGAGATTAAAACAAAATGAAAAAATTAGAAAGCATGCGGAAGAACATCCGGCTACTTTTCTTTGCTTTGATTTATTGGAGTATAAGGAAAAAGATTTAAGTTCGCTTGCTTTAAATAAACGAAAAAGTAAACTTAAAGAATTATTCGCTGCATTACAGTGGCCAGAAAAGGTTATTCCTCGTCATCCAATTGGATTGATCACAGCTACTAAACAGTTCGAGTCCCTATGGAATGGACTTAAGGTTGAATATGGTGAGGGTGTAGTTGCGAAAAGGAAAAATAATAAATATGAAACTGGTAAAAGGGTAGATCACTGGTTGAAAATTAAAAACTGGCGTAAGCTGACCGGTTTTATTACTGAATATGACCCAGAAAATGAATACTTTACTGTCGCTATTTATAACCACAAGATTGTGGAAACACTAGGTGTGTTTAAGCATGGTTTATCCAAAGATGAATTTGAAACGTTAACCACACTTATAGCCGAAAAGGGGGAAAAGACAAATGAAGGCATTTACAAGATTCCACCGGGGATATGTGTGCAAGTGAATTGCTTAGGTGCAGAAGAGGGGCAGCTACGTGAACCAAATTTTGATCAATTTCGCTTGGATTTATCGCCAGAAGAATGTACGAAAGAAAAAGTTGCTGTCGATTTAGCAATGTTGCCTAATAAGGTTGAAGTAACGAATCCTACTAAACCTTTATGGCCGAAACCAGTCTTCACCAAACAGGATCATTTAACTTATTTGCGTAGGATAAGTCCTTTTATGCTGCCACACTTATATGACAAAAGATTAACCATCATCCGTTATCCGCACGGAGTAGAGGATGAATCCTTCTTTCAGAAGCATCGTCCTGATTATGCACCAGATTTTGTGGGCACCTATGTAAATAGTGGAGAGGAGTTTATGATTTGTAATACATTAGAAGCGTTGATTTGGATTGGTAATCAAGGCAGCATTGAATTTCATATTCCCTTTCAACAGATTGATTCCAAATTCCCTGATGAAATCGTGTTTGATCTAGACCCACCATCAAGAAAGGAATTTTCATTAGCTATAAAGGCCGCTCGTATTTTAAAGGATATTTGTAATCATATGGAATTATATTCATTTGTAAAAACATCAGGAAATAAAGGCTTACAAATTCACATTCCATTGCCTGAAAAGGGATTAACTTATGATCAAACACGGGAGTTTACAGAAGCAGTTGCATATTTATTGGTCGAGCATCATCCTGAATTATTTACGATTGAACGGCTGAAGAAAAATCGTGGCAATCGATTATATGTGGATTATGTCCAGCATGCAGAGGGAAAGACGATTATCGCACCTTACTCTCCTAGAGCTACTGATGAAGGTACAGTCGCCACACCAATTTATTGGGAAGAGGTTCAAGACGATTTAAATCCAACTGATTTTACAATCAAAACGGTATTGGATAGAATTCAGTCAAAAGGGTGTCCAATGATCAATTATGAGGAGATACGTAGCAAACAGGACTTTTCGAAGCTAAAAAGTTTAATAAAATCATAAGAGGTGATAGTCATGTCTGAAAAACGTTTTGACCCGAAAAAGGCTCATAAGTTGG
The DNA here is from genome assembly GCF_009649735.1 of Salinibacillus xinjiangensis. Taxonomy (GTDB): domain Bacteria; phylum Bacillota; class Bacilli; order Bacillales; family Alkalibacillaceae; genus Salinibacillus; species Salinibacillus xinjiangensis. The sequence continues at coordinate 370,944 of NZ_WJNH01000002.1, read as the reverse complement.
TTGATCCTATTCGCGAGGAAATAGTACCTCCGCAAAAGATTTTGGAGCTGTTGTCCTTGTCTGGAGATGAAAAAATAATCGACTTAGGAGCTGGCAATGGGTTTTTAACCCTTCCACTTGCCGAGGCCACATCGGAACGGGTGATGGCGGTGGATGTTGAAGATGGTATGCTTGGTATGCTTGATGATCGTGCGAAGGAACAAAACATCCGAAATATTGACCGAATGAAAAGCCAAATTGAAATCCTCAAGTTTCCTGATGCTTCCTTTCAGCGTGCGGTTGCTGCTTTCGTACTGCATGAGGTGGATGGTATTGAGCGAACATTAAGAGAAATTAAACGGATTTTGACTACTAATGGACAACTGCTTGTCCTAGATTGGGAAGAGGTTGAGTCTGACGAAGGGCCGCCCCTAGATCATCGTATCCATTCAGAACGAATGGAGAAACTTGTAGAGAACGAAGGATTTGAGGTCGAAAAGGGGCACTTGAATGGCGACATCTACTATATCTCTGCAAAAGTAGGGTAAACCAGGGAAAATATTAATCCCTGGTTCTTCTTTTTCAATAAAAGCTATAATTTTATGAAAAATCTGGTATACTGTTATCAACATAAGTAAAGGAGCGTGATGTTTTATGAAAATATTAATTACTTATCAAACACACAACCATTTATTACAAAAGGAGGACTATCGCAAATAACATGTCCTCCAATAATTAAGGAGGAAACAAATGAATTATACTTTACAGGACTTAGGCTTTTCACCGTACTTTGAGGACCAAATCAAGGGGTCTTTGCTTAAGGTAGGGAGAGTCGCGACTGCTACAAATGAGCAATATAAGATTTTTTCTCCTGATGGTGTATTTCACGCTACGATATTAGGGAAGATTCGTTATCTAGCTGAAGGAGTGCGAGATTTACCATGTGTAGGAGACTGGGTCTTGTATGAACAATTGGGTTATGATGATCATGCTATTATTCATCAAATTTTAGAGCGGAAAAGTTTACTTTCAAGAAAAGTTCCAGGTAATGAACAAAAGGAACAAATTATGGCATCCAATGTTGATACGGTCTTTTTAGTCAATGCCCTTAATAGTGACTTTAATTTGAGAAGAATGGAGCGCTACTTGTTTCTCGTATATGAAAGTGGGGCAACACCGGTATTTGTACTTACAAAAAAAGACTTATGTGAAAATGTAAACGACAAAATATCGAGTGTACAATCCATTGCCCCTGGTGTAGCAGTTGTGGCTGTGGATTCCATAACAGGTAACGGGTATGAACAAATTTTACCATTACTTTCAACAGGAAAGACCGTTTCACTACTTGGCTCATCAGGTGTAGGGAAATCATCTATGATTAATCGTTTATTTGAACGGGATATACAAAGAATTAAGGAAGTCCGTCATCAGGATGATAAAGGAAAGCACACGACAACACATCGTGAACTCTTTGTGTTAGGTGAAGGTAGGATTATCATTGATACACCAGGAATGCGTGAATTACAGTTATGGGGAACCGGGGATACCATGTTTGATGCCTTTCAAGATATTGAAGAATTCGCTAATCATTGTCAATTTACAGATTGTAAGCACCAAACAGAACCAAAATGCGCTGTAAAACAAGCGATTGAAGATGGAAAGCTGGATGAGGATAGACTTAACAGTTATCGTAAGTTAGAAAGAGAGCTTATCAGACTAGAACGAAAAGAAAAATTCGGAACTCATCGTGCGAATAAGCTACAATACAAAGATATGAAGAAACGTTAAACGTGTTTTATATGAAAATCCCTATTGCTCAAGTTATGTATCTGAAAGAGGAATAGGGATTTCTCATTCATTTAAAGTGATTTTTATAATGATGCTGCGAATTAAAAAACCGACTAAAAGGCCAGGAAGTAATGATAGCATCGGTAACCAAACAGGACCTAATACGACCCCGAATACCTTAATATGTTCCGCGTAAATAAGCCCTACAGTAATGAAGTATGCCCCAAATACAAATGGTAAAAAAATATAGGGGGTTTCACCTTTGTCGACCTCATAATATGCATCCCACAATGCAAACATGTATAAACACGGATAAAACATGAGAAATTGGTAGTTCGTAACTTCAATAGCTTTATTAATCTCCCCAAGAAAGCTGTAACGAATGGCTGCGTTAAAACCACTAAACACATTTATTAGAATCTCCATAAAAATAAAAGTAAAACCAACGATATACCTTTTTTGTAACACCTGTGCAAAACCTGGTAAAGCTACGTTCCACAAAATAGATGAAATTTTTTTCTCTCTTTTCAACATGTATCACTACTTTGTTTTAGATTGGTTAAAATGTAAAAATATGTTTTCTGTGTTTATTAAGATAACCGCCATTTTATTTTTTTATCCAATCTACTAGTGAAAAAACATAAGTACATATAAAAAAAGAATTCTTATCATGTCCATGAATCCTTCTTTTTATCGGAAAATATACTTTGTATTATCCACTGGCAACTTCATGATATGTAATCTGACTGACTAAATCCTTAGGTAAGGTTATAAGAAAGCTTGTTCCTTTTCCGAGCTCACTTTTCACCTCGATTTTGCCGTTCATCGATTCAATAATATGTTGGACAACCACTAACCCAAGTCCAGTGCCTTTTTCTCCTTTAGTTGAAAAATAGGGTTGGAATAACTTGCTAATCTGCTCCTTTGACATCCCATGGCCTGTGTCTTTAATGATAATGATAAACTCGTATTCCCTTTCGAAAGTGTCTATATTAAGCTTCCCCCCATTAGGCATGGCTTCTATTGCGTTTTTCATGATGTTAATGAATGCCTGTTGGAAGAGCTGGGGAACCCCGCTAGTGAAATAGGGCGGTAATTCAGAAAGCACTTGAACTTGATTTCGATTAGCGAGAGGAGTCACAACATTAATCATTTTTTCAAATTCTCTATCGATTTGTATGGTTTTCTTTTGTTTCTCCTGTGGTTTTGCAAAGTACAAATAATCCGCAATAATATTTTCTGCCTTATCCAATTCATCGAATATCGTATTGAAATACCACCTTTTCCGTTCATCCTTTTCTTCTATAGACAGAAGCTGTAAGAATCCCCTAACCGTTGTTACCGGGTTACGAACCTCATGAGCAATACTTGCTGCTAAATGGGAGACAAGCTCTGTTTTTTTATAATGGTATACTGCTTCTTTTAACAAAACGTTGTTCAATACAACTTCCGTAAAGTAGATCAATAATGTCACTGCTGATGTCAAAATTAAAGAATTGATAATCCACTCAGTATAAGAAAACATTGGCTCTTGGTATATGGACATAAGAATATAGGAGAAGGAAGGAAAAATTTGGATAATGGTAACGCCAATTAGCGTTTTTCGCCAAAAGTTTATAGCTAAGAACCTTTTGTAAAAAACGATACTGACCAATAAAATAAGAAGTGCCACAATTAAAGAGAGGTATAAACCTACGCCGCCAAAAAACATCCGATAAATGGATTGTACTAAGAACAAGCCTACACCAACAACTGGTCCTCCATATAAAGTGCCTAAAAGGAGAGGAATATGGCGTAAATCATAAATATATCCGGTTTGAATATCAGTGTGAAATGTTATACATAGAATAATTGCGATTGAGGATGCAATGAAAATTGATAATTTATACTGATATTTCGTATGAATTCCGTTGATTTTTAGGTTGTAGACAATAGAAACGATTAATTGACATAAAAAAATTAGTAACAGATTAGCAAATATAGCTGTATATCCAACCCCCATATCGTTCCTCCATTCCCTCTGTTAAATTCCGACTGTTATTATAGGAAATAATTCGTCAAAAAATATGAATATCCTCCTAATTTTTTCAAAAATTAGAAAAATACTTTTTTTCATACTATAGGAGGAGATATATTCCTACTTAAAACGGTTATTAAAATTTCTTTCTAAATTTATGATTAATTATATAGTTAAAGGGTATAGAACATATATAGAAATTGGTTGGAACATTTATAATCATTACCTTCATAAAATGAAATGTACCTTTAGCTAAACCTTTCCGATAAATGACCATTTTGACTTTTTTCCATAGTCTGCTTAGACCACAGGCTATGGTCTTTTTTTGTTATAGGGTGGCTGAATAATTTTGAAATGAAAATAGAAAACTTTAAAAGGAGTCAATTTTTTACGAAATGAAAAACACTAAATGATATGAGGGGTATTAACATGGCTAAGCAAAAATGGGCATTATTTGCCTTGGCATCGATCCCACTATTGATGACTTTAGGGAACTCGATGTTTATTCCGGTCTTACCAACGATTGAAAATGAGCTTAACATAAGTCCCTTTCAGTCAAGTTTAGTCATCACGGTTTACTCAGTAATTGCCATTCCTTTAATCCCAATTGCAGGGTATTTATCAGATAAATTTGGTCGTAAGAAGATTATGATTCCCAGCTTAATCATAACCGGAATTGGTGGGGCGATCTCAGCATTTGCTGCCTGGAAAATGGAAAATCCTTACATGGTAATTTTAATCGGTCGATTTTTACAGGGAATTGGTGCTTCAGGTGCTTTTCCGGTCGTAATCCCCACGGTAGGGGATATGTTTAAGAAGGATGAAGAAATCACAAAAGGTTTAGGAGTGATTGAAACCTCTAATACGTTTGGGAAAGTGTTAAGTCCAATTTTAGGAGCGGTTCTCGCCGCTTTTATTTGGTTTATCCCATTTGCGGCTGTACCAGTTCTTTCTTTGATTGCCATAGTTTTATTACTGATACTTGTCCATGCTCCAAAACAGGATAAGGACGAAAAGAATTTCAAAATCTTCTTGAAATCCATTAAAAACGTGTTTCATTATAATGGGCAGTGGTTAACGGCTATTTTTGTTATTGGATGTATTAATATGTTCGTTTTGTTTGGCTTTTTGTTTTACTTATCGGAAATATTGGAATCGGAATTTCAAATGGATGGGATATGGAAAGGAGTATTATTAGCCATACCCTTGGTTGTGTTGTGTACAGCATCCTTTCTAACAGGTAAGAAGGTTGGGGAAAATAAGACCTTTATGAAGTGGTTTATTTTTATAGGCAATACGGGAGCAGCTCTTGCTTTGTTTTTTGTTAAAACTGGAATGTCATTAACGATGACACTTGTATGGTTAGCTCTAGCCGGTTTAGGGATTGGAATTTCTCTGCCTTGTTTAGATGCGTTAATTACAGAAGGAATAGAGAAGGATGTGAGGGGAACCATTACCTCCATTTATAGCAGCATGAGATTTATTGGGGTGGCTCTTGGTCCGCCTCTTATTGCGTTAATGATGGACTCTTTATCGGGATACATCTACCTTACATTAAGTGGAATAAGTTTAGTAGCAGGTATTCTTACTTTCTTTTATATTAAGCCCGATCCTAGTCCAAATACAGAACGACTAGCTAGATAAATACTCCGCAAGTAGTGAGTTTTTATCCAGCTAGCGAAATTTCAAACTAATTTTCGCTCTTTATGAAAAGCATCTCTTAATCCAGTTTCTTCCCCATTTTTTATTCGAATAAAATTATCTCGGTGGATTATAACGGCTAATATGGTTAAAAATCCAGCTGTCATCAATGCATATATTCCATAATCGAGTAAATAGGTGGAAAGACTAAACACGGAGTATAAGGCCATAGCCCCAATCACAATATAGTTAGTTAAAATCGTAAGTAACACGAATAGTAATAATCCAATAAGTGCAAATTTCCAATTAATCACGAAGAAAAGACCGATAACCGAAGCTGTCCCTTTTCCACCTTTAAATTGCATGTAGAAAGGAAAATTGTGTCCTAGAATAACAGAAGCCCCGTTCGCATAGTAAAGAAAGTGTTCAAAATTACCATGGATTTGTTGACTAAATAATAAACCAATAAATAGAACAGAAATAACGGGCTTTAAAATATCAATAAGTGCTACAAAAATTCCATATTTCCATCCAAATACGACTGTTACATTGGAGGCACCTGCATTTTTACTCCCCAAGCTTTTAATGTTTGCTTTTTTCCATTTACCAATTAAATACGACGGTTGGATGCATCCAAATAAATAACCGACAAGTACGCTTATTATGATATATTCGATTTTTTATCCCCCCCTTTTGCAGAAAATGGATGTCTATTTTAACTGTAATCGATTTTGAGTAATTTTCAAGACTTTTTTAGTGAAAAAATGGGAGAATCCACTGTGGATTCTCCCATTTATCTTGGGTTTAATTTACACTAGAAATTTTCGTTCCAGGAAAATAAAACTGAATAATCTGTTTGTAAGACTTTCCAGCTCTCGCCATTTGTTGGGCTCCCCATTGACTCATTCCTACCCCATGTCCATATCCATTTCCCTTCATTTGATAGGCAGAACCACTTGAATCAAAGGATGTAATTAAGTAGCTACGAAATATGCTGCCACCAATCATTGGACGGATTTTTGTTAATGGAACATCATCTAAGGAGATTTGGTCCATTAGCACAAAATTACCTGGTAGCTGGTACATAAATCGAATTGTAATGGATCCGTTAATCGAGCGCCCTGATTCTGTTTGTTGATTCGAAATCGAAAAGTGGGGGATCGAAAGGATTTTTGTATTCTGATATCCCTGGCTTTGTAACCAAGACTTGATGTTGGCTGTGATTTCTTTGTTTTTTTCTTCAAAATGTTTCCAAATACCGGGGAATTCCCAAGCAAACAGAAAATATTCAGTTGGAAGCTGTTGTTTGTGTAACGTAATTTCCCAAGGCTCCTTTGGGTCGTAAGGGTCCGGTTTTATTGGATAGTAGCTAATATCACTTCCACCCCAAGCATTTCCATTTGACTCTGTATGCCCACCATTACTAGCGGAGTAAAAGGCGTGAATGGGCTTCCCATTGTGGGTGATGATTTCTCCTTTCGTTTCTTCAACTGCTTGATTTGTTCTTTCAAAGGTAGAAAATCCTCCATACACCTGGAATTTAATTGTATCATCCATTTGCTGTTCACCATTAAGGTGCATAAGGGCGTAGGTTCTTGCGGCAAGGCTTTGTGCCTTTAATGCTTCTAAATCCCATTCCGAAAATACTTCAAACGGAACGACACCCTTTAAATAATCCTCTAGATGGAGCTGGTTTATCGGTCGGATGTATTTTTCGTTTTCTATGGTGAAATCCATGGCACCTTGATAGGGGCGGTCATTAATATAGATTAAATTTTGATCATAGGATTCAGGGATTAGCGTAAATGATCCAGGTATTTTCTTTCTTCCAGACGAGTCTTTAATATATAACTCCCCCTGCTTAACAATTAACTTATATTTCACTCCTTCCTTTAACTTGAGAGTTGGGCTTAGCGTTAAGTAATCTCCTTTAAGCTTTATGTTCATTTCAGACGTATTTTGAATATAATTCACTAGCTTGACTGATACCATCTGTTCATCAGCCTGAACTTGAGTTGGAAAGAGCCATAGACAAAAGCAAGAAATGATAAACAACCATAGTTTTTTCATATTTATATTTTTTAAGAATATACGGGTCCATATTCATACTTTGAAATGGTAAGTGGTGGTAGTTCATAGAAGGTCCTTGTTCTATTTTGGGACAGCTTTAAATAGAGTGTTACAAAGAGTTCTTCACTACACGATGGAAAGCGAAGAGGAGGCATAAAATTGTTTGACTTTTTACCAGCTAGTAATGATTTTGCACGGTATATTATCGTCATTATCTTTGTTTTTTTAACCGTTGTTTCAGTACGAGTGATCATGCAAAATCTTCATATATTTAAATTCTTAAAAAGCCAATTAGATTCATCTGAGCGAAATGTTGAAAATAGTGAGTTTTGGAAAGGAATAAAGCAACAATATGATATAGAAAATCATAGTGAAAAGGATCATATTGATGTGCAAGCATTTGTGGAATCTTATATGTCCAAGTACTCACCGCCATATAATTCTAACAGTATTTTGAGTAGCATTAATCGAATTCATTCCGCGGGATCTACTGTCATACTCATAGGAGTTTTGGGAACGTTTGTAGGCCTTATTACTGCATTATCCGGGCTGAACATTGGTGGGGGAGATATGCAGGCTTCTATTCAAAATGTTTTAGATGGAATTTACACCGCGTTTTTTACTAGTGTATTTGGGATTGCAGCGTCCCTCGTTATTACGTATGTTCACCGCAATTGGGATGCAAAGCATTTAATGCTACAGCTCACATTAAGAGCGGAAAATTTATTGCAATCCTATGCTAAGCATACGTGGGAAAGTCGAATGGTGGATTCCTTGAATCAGGTGAAAACAGCCATAACTGATATGCACCAAAGCTTAAGAGAGCTTGACCATTTTTCCGACACCATGGAAAAGGCTTCAAGCAATATGGTCGCCTATAACGAGAAATTTTCAGAAAGTACAGATACGCTGTATGGAATTTTTGATAATTTAGAAACAGCTTCTGAAAACTTTAATTCACGCATGGATTACATCCATGAACAGTTTCATCAATTTTTGCAGCAGCTTGAAAAACAGGAGAGTTCGTTACAAAGTGTTAATGACAGTGTAAATGGATTGACAAAGGATGTTTCTAGTTTTGTGAATCAAACCAGTACTCACATACAACAGCTAACCAATGATAGTAAGGGATATATGGAAAAAGTTGAACAAAAAATGACAAATTCATTTGAGAAGATGGACGACTTTTACAAACGGAATGTAAATCAGTTAGAGAAAATCGTCTATACGATGGATCAGCTTGAAAATAAAAATAAAGACTTTATTAGTAACGTCGGAAGAGCGACAGATACCATTCAGGAAGTACTTAAGGACCGTTCCTTTGATCAATTGCTACATGTGACGAAAAACTTTGCGGAAAATGTGATGGTGTTAGAGAGCCAATTTGAGCGACTCCAGGCACAATATACGAGTATGGATCAGGAGAAACAGGAATTTATGAAGTTTTATCAAGGGCAAAGAGAGGAACTCAAAAGACTTCGGGATGAAATAAATTCCTTTGCATCGCATAATGAGGGTACGAGAAGACAATTTGATGAAATTAAATTCGTATTCGAGCAAGCTGATAAATCCAATCGCGAGTTTGTGCAACAATCCTATGATTTAATTCGTGATGTTAAGGATGGTTTAAAGCAAAACACGCAAGACCAAGCCAATCAAATGAAACAAGTCATGTATGATTTTAACCAGCAAATTAACGATGCGTTTCGTAACTTAGATAATATCCTAGGGAAAAACCTCCAAAATAGCATTCAGCAATTTGAGCAGTATGTCTCCAGTACAAATCAGGCGATGGAAAGACAGTTCTCAGCTGTAAATGATTATGTTAATAACCATCTACAGTCTCATCAGATGTCCAATCGCGAGGTCGTGAGTGCAGTTGGCGATATTCGAAATCGAATTGATCAATGGGATCAACAAATGAGAAATTCAGTTCGGACTTTACCATACAGGGAGAATAGTCGACCATGAATTCGAAATACGATCGCTTATTCAAATCCAGTACAAAAGAAGGGAACTTTTGGCCAGCATTTACGGATATTTTAGCGACGATATTGCTTGTGATTTTACTGATTTTAATTACCCTTATGTTTACCAAGCAGCAAGAGCTTGAGGGCAAGGAGAAGGATATACAGGAACAGGAGGAAATCATCGATTCGCTTGTTGGCTATGAGCGGGGGATGATTGAACAACTATCTAAAGCCTTTCAGGAGGAAGGGGTAAAGGTAGAAATTGACCAGGAATCCGGTTCAATTAAGTTTGATAGTGATCTGCTATTTGATTATGATCAAACAGCCCTTAAGCCAGAATTTAAGCAACAATTAAAGCAAATTATCCCAATCTACTCCTCCGTATTATTAAATGAAGAAAATCGTGCGGCGATTGATTCTATTTTAATCGAAGGCCATACTGACTCTGATGGTACATATATGTACAATTTAGAGCTTTCGCAGGCAAGAGCATTTAGTATTGTGAGCTATATACTTAGTGATGAATTTGGTGATTTTCCTAATAAAGACATATTACGTGAGAAGATTTCAGCAATAGGTCGCTCAGAAAGTATGCCGATTTTAGTAGATGGTAAAGAAGATATGGACCAATCAAGAAGAGTAGAATTGAAGTTCCGATTAGCCATGAATGAACAAATGCAGGATGTCCTCGATGATTTGAATATCCAAAATGATTAGCAGCCTTTTATAACAGGCTGTTTTTTCTGAAAAAATTCAGGAATACATAATGAAAAATATAGCAATAATGGTAATATAATAATAGGTTTTAAAATGAATTTAATAGGAATAAGATTGGTAGGTTATATATGAGACTAACAAATACAAAATGGTTTCGGGTTGCTATTGGTATTATTTTATTTTTAGTCATTGTTTGGCTAATTAATGAGGTTCAGTTTATTTTTACTCCACTGGTTGTATTCTTTCAAACATTATTTGTTCCGTTTTTATTAGCGGGCATCTTGTTTTATTTGTTTCGACCCATAATTAACCAACTAGAGAAGGTTAAAATTCCACGTAAACTAGGGATTCTACTATTGTTTATCTTGTTTATTGGGGTCTTTGTTGTTATCATTTCAGTTATTGCACCGGTTGTACAGCAACAGTTTAACAATTTAGTGGATAACGTTCCTGAAATGGTTGATGTTGTGGAGTCAGGTGTTGAATACTGGCAAGAAAATCAAGAATACATGCCAGACTATGTGAAGGATGCGGCTCAATATGTAACAGATAGGTTAGAAACGATTATTATGTCCACTGGAACATACATTGGTTCTATATTAGGTAATGTTGTTAGCTTTGTCATTTCCTTAGTGATTGTTCCATTTATTTTATTCTATTTACTGAGTGACCAAGAAAAATTTGTCCCAAATGTTACACGTTTCTTTTCAAAGTCTAATACCGAACAAATTCGATCAGTATTCCATGATATGGACAGAGCGATAGCTAGCTACATCCAAGGGCAATTAATTGTGAGCTCCTTTGTAGGACTTGCTCTCTTTATTGGCTATCTCATCATCGATTTGGATTATTCGTTACTGCTTGCTTTATTTGGAATGGTTACCAATGTCATTCCGTTCTTAGGTCCATTTATTGCGGCCATACCTGCTATTATTGCAGCAGGATTCCAAGAACCTATCATGATTCTTTACGTCATTATTGTCATGCTTGTGGCCCAACAGGCTGAGAGTAATTTAATTTCACCACTCGTGATGGGAAAGACGCTAAATGTTCACCCGCTAACCATTATTCTTTTGGTTTTAGTAGGGGGGAATTTAGCAGGAGTTCTAGGTATGATCTTAATTATCCCAACATATGCTGTTGGCAAAGTCATCGTACAACATATCTATAAGCTATATTCCATACATCGAGAAGATAAAAAACATAAAACAATATAATATCAACTGTTAGCTGTCCTATAAGAGGACAGCTTTTTTCATTCCTATTAATGATTCTACTAATCTTCCTTCTCGCATATATAAGTAGTGAGAAAAAAAGTAAGTAGAGGAGGATCCTGGTATATAACTGGTTACTTGGATCTAGCCTCGGGAAGGAAGAGCTATGAAAAGAGGAATCATATTTGGGATGATTATTTTGATTAGTTGGCTTTTCATTACGGGTCTTCAAGCCTTAATTGGTGATAAGGAAAAACGAATTTATGCGTATCACATCTCCTATGAAACAGCTATCGACAAAAAATATTTCCCCGCACATGCAGCATTTCAACTTTTACCTCAAGAGCCTATCACACTTTTATTTGCTGGAGACACCTTATTTGATTGGTCTGTGAAAACAGCTGTTCAACAGTATGGGCCAGATTATCCCTTTCAATATGTAAAGGAGGAAGTAAGTCAGGCAGATTTATCAATTCTTAATTTAGAAACTGCGGTCACGAAAGAAAAGGAAAAGGATACAGTTCAATTGTACAATTTTAAATCAGATCCCATTGCATTAAAAGGTGTTAAAAATACTGGTTTTGATATGGTGAGTCTTGCCAATAACCATGCAATGGATTATCAAATTGATGGTTTTCTCGATACGTTAAAACATTTGGAGCAAAATAATCTCAAATATTTTGGAGCGGGTAAAAATAAAGATAAGGCCTACAGTGCACAACAGATAGTATTGAAGGGAAGGACCATTAAACTGCTTGGATTTTCACGCTTTCTTCCTGCCGTTCGTTGGTATGAAGGAGAGGGACCTGTGATAGCTAGCGCATATCAAAAGGACCGTGTTTTAGAAACAATTAAAAGAGAGGCTCAAGATACCGATTATTTATGTGTTTATATCCATTGGGGTGTAGAAGGGAATAATCGTCCTGAAAATTGGCAAAGACAATATGCAAGAGAGATGATTGAAGCAGGGGCAGATGCCATTATTGGAGCACATCCACATGTGTTACAAGGATTTGAGTACTATAAGGAGAAACCAATTGCATACTCTTTAGGGAATTTTCTATTTCCTGACTACGTCCAAGGGAGAACAGCAGAAACAGGTCTACTTACGTTAACCTTGGATGGGAATGTAATTAAGATGAGTTTCAACCCGTATTACATTCGCGCTAACCAAATTCACCCGTTAGAAGGGCAGGAACATACAAGATTATTAAATTATTTAGAGGATATCTCCTATAATGTGGAGATGGATGGAATGGAGATCCAGCCTCTAGAATAGTATGGAAGGAACCCTTGGTTATGGGTTCTTTTTCATTGTAGCTAATAACAGCTCGAATCATAAGGAAAATTGTATTAAAATAATGGAAGTGTCGTTTATTTGAATGTATGATTAAGTATCTAAAGCTACAGGATGTGGAGGCTTTAATTCATCATGTTCGAATCCTATTTTTCACCTACAAATCCAGGTCAATCCTTTCAACTTTTCTCTCAATCACACATTGTGGTGATTGCTATAGGCCTTTTGTTATGTGTTATACTCTTTGTGAATGGAAAAAAATTAAAACCAGCCAATTTACATGATTGGTTAAGGTACATCCTCATTGGTGTTTTAGCTATCAGTGAAGTTAGTTTAAATATTTGGTATATTACTACAGGAGCATGGAATGTTAAAGAAACATTACCGTTACAATTATGTTCGATTTCCTTGCTCATGAGTATCATAATGTTGATTACAAAATCTCGAAAATTGTTTGAGGTTGTATATTTTTTAGGTATAGGAGGGGCAATTCAAGCCATACTAACGCCCGAATTGTTTGACGGTTTTCCGCATTATCGATATTTTCATTTTTTTGTTGCACATTTCTCCATAATCTTAGCCTCCTTGTATATGGTGGTTGTAGAAGGACTACGCGTAACATTTTGTTCCGTATTATGGGCGATGTTGGTTTTAAATGGGATTGCCGTTATCATATACTTCATCAATAAGGTCATTGATGCTAATTATATGTTTTTAGCACATAAACCCACAAATCTGAGTGTACTTGATTACCTTCCTGATTTTCCATGGTACATTATTTACCTTGAATGTATAGCTTTTGTTGTTTTTATTTTATTATATCTTCCTTTTAAATTTAGATAAGTGGAGGAGTGCAGTTTTGAAAATCGCAATTATTTCGATTCTAATAGGTGTTATAGTCGGTTATGTATCCGGTTATTTTATAGATGGAAAATTTCAGCCAGACTTTTTTATCTTATTTACGTTAATTAGCTTTATAGTTGGCCTGATATGGGAAATAAAAAAAATCAATCGGTACAAACAATAGATTTATTTTCCAGTTTATTTATTCAAAATAATGAAAAAAGTGGTTAATAATTAAAAAAAAGATAGAATCCTTCTCTAGAATGCGGTATAGTTTTTTAGAGAGGAGTAAAAGTTAAAATGGCCAATGTTTACATTTTGCTTACTAAAACCGGATCGGTATTTTCACAAACTATTGGGCTATATACGGGAGCACCTTATAATCATGTATCAATATCCTTGAATAAGGAATTGACGGAGTTGTACAGCTTTGGTAGAAAAAAACCGTATAACCCCGTTCGAGCAGGTTTTGTGAAGGAATGTGTTCATAATGGTGTTTATGCAAGATTTCCAAATACAACCTGTGAGATTTATAGCCTACAAGTTAGTGAGCGACAGAAGGATAAGATGCAAAGAGTTATTCAGCACTTTAAGAAAAATGATAGGAATTACCGATATAACCTATTAGGAATTGCGACAGTGCCATTCGGAAAATCACTTGACCGCAGACATGCCTATTTTTGTTCACAGTTTGTCGCCACAGTATTAAAGATTGCAGGTATTGAAGTATGGGAAAAGCCTTTAGGATTGATCACGCCCGATGAATACCGTAAAACCAGCCAATTAGACAAAATATATGAAGGACCTTTACACCAATACTTTGATACGCTTCATGAAAATCAACAGCATTTATCTATACCTAATCAGATGTTCCAAATATAGGGTTTTATCTTTGTACTTTATACTTAATTATGTTATTCTTTACTTACAATTTAATCGCTTATCAAGAGTGGATGAGAGAACTGGCTCGTTGATTCCACAGCAACCTACTTAACAAAAGTAAGGTGCTCCCACCAGCAAAGCAAAAAAGCTTTGAGTGATAAGGAACGTGAACTTAAATGACAAGGTTCTTTTTGCTTAAAGCAAAAGGAACCTTTTTTATTTACGATAAGTGATTAAAAAGATCAAAAAAGGGGATGAGTCTTTTGAGAGCTTCTGGTACAGCAAGGGGATATATGGCTAAGAATATGGAGACAAGTTTATTTTTAGAGCATGTTTTAAGATGCTTTAGGAGAGAACTTGCAGATCAAAAACGCGATGTGATAATTGAAAAAGTTGACCATGACAGCAATTTTCTTGAAATTAGATGGAAAGAAGGGGAGGAAGCCTACTTTTTCTTAACCAATTGGAATGAAATAAAACATTATCAAAGCAAGGGACCATATGCAGTTGACCGATTTATAATTCAAAAATTTAAGGAAATTGGATTTGACTTCAATCATGAGGCAAGTCATTATGCTCAAATTATTTCAAGTTAATGCCTTATATTAAGATGAACAGGGTGGTGTATCCCACCCTGTTTTATTAGTCTTTACTTTGTAAAATGTCGTGATCAACATACCGTTCCCCGTTGATTTCACTAATAATGTTAACGGCGACTTTTGCGCCATGCCCCGCCGTAATAATTGTATGAACACTTTCTCCGGCAACTGTTCCAGCTGCCCAGACATTTTTCTTGCCTGTCTTTCCGTGCTCATCTACTTTAATGTTACGAGCAATACGGGGCTCTTTCCCATCTACAATTTTTAGTCCCATTTGTTCTGCCAAATCAACAGATAATCCTGTAGCTAGTAATATATGCTTTGCCTCATATTCATGTTTTCCCATTTGAACTAAAAAGTGATCCTTATGCTCTTCAATTTTGTTAATTTCATCCGTTTTAAATTCTGCACCTAAGGCTTTTGCCTGCTGTAAACCAACCTCAACTAAGTCAGGCCCTTCAATATCTTTAACTCCATAATGGTTTTTAATCCAAGCCTTTTTCGTAATACTTTTCCCATGGTCGACTAGCAGTGTCTTTTTTCCTGCCTTTGATGCAAAAATGGCAGCACTTGCTCCAGCAGGACCCCCACCAATGATGGCGATGTCGTACATCATTATTATCTACTCCTTTTCTGAAATACCTTATACTATAAAAATCCTTTATGTAACTATTAGAGTCTACTCATCATTAATATAGCCATTCTGCGTGTTGGTAAAACATAACTTGACGGTTGAATTTAGGAAAATTCAAGTACATTTTGAATTTGATACCTGAAAAGCATTATAATAGAAGTATAAAGGAGGACATTATGAAAACATTTAAACTTATTTCTTTAGATGTTCTTGAAAAAAATGGTGATGAGCTTATCAATCGCCCCATTCCATTAAATGATGGCTTAATTATCAACCGTGAAGACGATGATAACCATTGGCTCATTGAGGCATATATGGACGATAACCAAAAAGAATACTTCCAACAAAAGAAAAATGAAAATCGTGAGCATGTATTACAAGTGAAAATTTCAAAAGAAACAAATGAACCTGCTACCATGATGGCTAAAATTGTCGGATTAAATAATATTGGAAATGCAATCAACGTTTTATTCATTGGTACTCTTGTGAATAGAAGACAGGACAAGGTTGAAGAGATGCTTCAAGAGCTTATTCAAGAGGGTTATCAAGGAGAAGAGCTACTACGATTGTTTAAAAAGAAAAATAAGATAGTAGAGATATCCTCTAACTAGCCTCCACATAATCCCGCTTAATTAGGAGCGGGGTATTTTTATATTTGGTTAAAATAGTGATTAATTATAAAAAAATTTGTCAAAAAGGTTGATATCTAAGTTAATTATTGTCATGATAAGAAGGATTTTAGGGAAATAAGGGAGAAAGTAACTATGAAGGAAGTTATGTATAAACAAAATAAATTCACAGAGTGGCTGAACAATAGATCCCCTGTACAGCTCATTATTATCTTTTATGCAATTGCTGTCACTATAGCCTGCCTGTTACTAGGCGCACCCTTTGCTCAAAAAGAGGGAATATCCCTACCATTTATGGAGGTGCTTTTTACATCAGTAAGTGCAGTTAGTGTTACTGGTTTATCGGTTGTTTCCATAGTAGATACATTTAATACACTAGGGATTTTTCTTTTGGCCTTTGTTCTTCAATTTGGTGGCATCGGAGTCATGACAATCGGAACCTTTGTTTGGATCCTTATTGGTAAAAAGATTGGCTTGAAGGAACGACGTCTTATAATGGTCGATCATAACCAAATTTCATTCCAAGGCATGGTTAAACTGATGAGAGGGATCTTAAGGCTCATTTTGTTAGTTGAACTTGTCGGATTCCTTATTTTAGGAACCTACTTCTTAAATTATTTTTCATCTTGGCAAGAGGCCTATTTTAACGGTTTTTTTGCATCTATAAGTGCAACTACCAATGCAGGATTTGATATAACTGGCCAATCCTTAGTTCCGTTTAAAGATGATTACTTTGTTCAATTAATAAATATATCTTTGATAATCATTGGTGCAATAGGATTTCCTGTCTTAATTGAGGTCAAGGATTATTTGTTTTCCACTTCAGAAGAACGTAAATTTATGCGATTTAGTTTGTTTACAAAAGTAACAACATTAACGTATGGCGCATTATTATTATTTAGCTTTATCATTACGATTCTATTAGAGTGGAGTCATTTTTTTGCCGATAAGAAATGGCACGAAATCATCTTCTATAGTATATTTCATTCCACAACGACTCGTAGCGCCGGTTTATCAACGATGGATGTGAGTCTGTTGACAGAACAAACTCAGTTGGTCACGTCGATGCTAATGTTTATTGGAGCTTCTCCAAGTAGTGTTGGAGGGGGAATTCGAACAACCACTTTTGCTTTAGTGATTATATTTATTTTAACGTTTGCAAGGGGAAAGAAAAATGTAACAATCTTTCGTCGAGAAATTCACGAGGAGGATCTATTTAAGGCAGTTGTGGTCACATTGATGGCAGTTTTTCTGTTTATGACATCTGTAGTCATTGTTTCTAGTTTGGAAAATTATTCACTTGGTTCAATTATCTTTGAGGTAAGCTCGGCATTCGGAACGACAGGACTATCGATGGGAATTACAGCCGGTTTATCTGAAGGAAGTCAAATCGTTCTTATGTTTTTGATGTTTATCGGTCGAATTGGGCTTCTAACCTTCTTATTCTCGTTTAAAAAGGAGAAAAAGGGAGGCGAATTCCACTATCCAAAGGAGAGAATTATCATCGGTTAAGTCAAACCTTCTAGGAGGAATTAAGTTGGAAAAGAATTCGATGATCGAAAAGCTTTTGGTTCCGGGAAAGCTTACAGAATATTTAGGAGATGCACTACTTTTTATCAACGAATCTGGAAAGATCCTATATGCGAATAAATCTGCCATTCAAGTTCTCGGAGATGCCAATGTGACTGGAAAGAAAGCTGACACATACTTTGAATCAAACCTAATCACAGAAAAAGAAGAGCATCAAATGCTAGTAGATATGAAAACACCAGTTTCGAATGTTGTACAAGTCAAAAGCTGGAAGGTTGATGAACATCAATTTTGCATACATTTAAATCCCATTCGGTTAAGTGAGAAAAAAGACAATTTGTTGTATTCCCTAAGTAAAATGATGAAGCAGCCCTCAGAAGGTATGGTGCTTCATGAGGAGGGGAGGATTGTGGATTGTGATCAATCCTTTGCACAAATTCTAGGTTATTCAAAAGAGGAACTTTTGGATCAATCTGTGTTTTCAATTGTTGATCGAAAATATTTGGATGTCTTAAAGAAGAACATCAATACATATCATGAAGGACCCTACCGTTTAAAAGGCTATAAAAAAGACGGACAATCCATCTATGTGGAAGTGCTACCTCAAGTATATGCGGATACGAATAGACAATTACGTATTGCGATTATTCGTGATGTTTCAGAGAGAGTTCGTAGCGAAAAACAAATAGAATTTATGGCCTATTATGACGAGTTAACTGAGTTGCCTAATCGGAATTTTTTCAATAAAACTTTAGAAGAGGCTATTAAAGAATGTAGAGAAGAGGATTGTCGGATGGCTGTCCACTTTATTGACGTTGATAACTTTAAACAAATAAATGATACGCTTGGATATCAGTTTGGGGATGCAATGTTAAAAGCATGCTCAGAGCGATTGAAGCAATTACTTAATGAACAGAACTTTATTGCACGAATGAGCGGGGATGAGTTTTTACTTTTGCAAAGAGGAATTCAATCTAAGCATGAGGCAGAGGAGTTGGCAAAAAAGATAATCGCTGCTTTTCAAACGCCAATTGATGTAAATGATTATGAGATATACACAACCGTTAGTATTGGGATCAGTATTTATCCTGAAAATGGAACAAGCTCAAACGAATTAGTGAAACATGCGGACTCTGCGATGTATGTGATTAAAGATAAACAGCGGAATCATTATCAATTATTTGAATCATCGATTACAGAAAACTTTAAAGAAATGCTGACCATTGAAAACGAGCTGAGGAAAGCGATAAGATTATCACAATTCGAGATTCATTATCAGCCACAAGTGGATATTTCAACTAATTGTGTGATTGGTTTTGAGGCTTTATTACGATGGAATCATCCGGAGAAGGGGTCAATTTCGCCAGGAGTGTTTATTCCTTTAGCAGAAAAAACGGGTTTGATCATTGAAATAGGGGATTGGGTTCTGAAAGAGGCATGTAGACAGACAAAGGAATGGCAAGATAAAGGGTATTCTCCTATGAAGATTAGTGTGAATTTGTCTGTTAAGCAGTTTTTACAAAAAAGTCTTGTTGAGAAGGTGGAAGCTGTATTACAGGAAACCGGATTAAACCCAAAATACTTAGAGCTGGAAATTACTGAAAGTATGGCTATGTCCAATGAAGAATTTATCATGGAAACCTTGAATGGATTAAAGGGACTAGGGGTAAATGTTTCTATTGATGATTTTGGCACAGGGTATTCGTCCATGAAGTATTTAAGTCAATTTCCATTGAGTAAGCTTAAGATTGATCAGCTATTTATTAGAGGTCAAAGAGAACAAAACCAATCCATTGTAAAGTCAATTATTCATTTGTCACATGCATTAAATATGAAGGTGATTGCTGAGGGAGTCGAGACTAAGGAGCAGTTGGAGTTTCTTAAAAATGAAAAATGTGATGAAATCCAAGGCTTTTATATTAGTAAACCCGTAGCAGCCGACAAAGTGGAATCGTTTTTGTGCTAAAGAAAACAGCTAATCCTATATAGGGAGAGGCTGTTTTTTATGGATTCTTAAAGATTGAATACTATCTCCATAAGCTCGCATAAAATGTTAAGGATGCAGCATAAGGAGGGGTAGTATGCGATATATAAGATTTTCACTTCATAGTCCGGGAATTGCCTGGGTCAATTCTACATCTGATAAAGTTCGAATCCATAATCATTTGGAGCTAAATCCGGATGAGGCAAGTGTTGATCTATTATCACAAAGTCCTAATCGCGTTGATTGTTTACAAGTCAAAATAGATTTGGACCATCGAGTAAAAGTGATAATGGTTATCTATGAAACAAACAAAGGGCTAGCCGTAATGCCCATCAATATTCCAGCAAAGCCTCATGAGGGCGATGCTATCTTCCAAATCGTTAATCTTGGACTCCAAAACGAACCTGTACGAATAAAAGCAAAATATGGAGATGAATTATCCCCTTTATCATACCAGCAGTTTTCCTCTTATTTAACGTTATACCATCAACTTGACCTTGCCATTGATTTTTCCCTTCAAGAATGTAAAAACTGGTGTTCATTACAAACATTAGAGATTCAACAAAATAGGTATTACCTGCAAATCATTACCAACCATTCGAGTGATCCCTTACTTTTACTTGAGTGTTCGATAAACTAGTTCCTCATGTAAGGCTGTTTTCGTAAATGTTGTTGCTTTTTATACTTTGCAGTGGATATAAACTGCGACGTAATTTTAGCATTACTAGTTTCCAAAAATCAATTTGATGAGTTCGAAACCGTCGCTACGGAAATACACTTCGCTTTCCGCGGGCGAGCGCTGAGCTTCCTCGCTAAAGCTGCGGGGTCTCAGCTGTCTCTTTGCTCCCCGTGTATTTCCTCCGCTATATGCAGTGCCTCAATAGTTTATTTAGAGCTGAACTATTGGTTATTAAAAGCTTTTTAACCATACATTCATCAGAACACTCTAATAGTGGAGGCAGAATACGGAGACTCCTATGGGAAGAAGCGTGGTGAAGACCCCGCAGGAAGCGGTCTTTGCTTCTACTATCAAAAATTTTAAGTTCAGTTGGAAGATAGTATAAGTGCAACTAGGCAATCGCCGGCGCCTTACGGCTTGGCGCTAGCCAAGTTTTCTTTACGAGGAGGCTGAGGCAGTGCCCATGGAAAGCGGAGTATTCTGCCGGAACGGTTTGCAGGCACTCATCAGAATGACTTGGGAGACACTTTTTTACGTCGCAGTTTATATCTTTTTAGTCAAAAAAACTTTTTCATAGAAAGCATCATGTAAAAAGCCTACTTGCTATTGGCAAGGAGGCCTATTTGTGTAATTAGATGTCTTATTGTTCTTCAGGGACAGTGAGTTCTTGCTCTGTTGTTGATAATAATTCTCTTTCTTGCTCTAATATTTTTAATTGATCATTCTCATACCCAATTACAAATGTGGATTTGTAATGCTCGGTTAATCGTATTTGTTTATCTTTCCTTGAGATATGATCCGCATTCAAGGTGATTTGAACACGGTGGGAGGAGGTCATTTCTGTTTCAACATTATTTATGCTTAAATCATTCACATGTACGTATTCTTTTCGAAAGTCCTGATACGTTTTTTGATTTTGTAAATCACTACCTAGTAGAGTGTAAGCATTTAAATAATCTCTCATTTCAAGATTCTCAAAGAAGTAGTTTACGATATAGTTAGCATCCTGCTTAAGCTGTTCTTCATCCACTTGCTCATACGTTGTGAGTTCAGTGTTATAATTTAATTCTTGATCGTCTGCTTGATCTGACCACATGTTCACAAGGTCAATAACCTCATGAAGAGGAAGACTGAATCCAATTTGTCCTTCCTTAGAACCGGCTGAATTGATTGCAATTATATTTCCGGTTTGACGATGAATGAGCGGGCCGCCACTATTTCCGTTTGTGATAGGCGCTGAAATTTGATAGAGACCTTGATAGTCATATCCTTCTTCAACGGTAAAGTTACGATTTTTTCCAGAGATAATCCCTATTGTAACAGTATTTTGAAAACCAAGCGGACTACCAACTGCAATAATATCATCACCTATTTCACCTTCGAAATCCCCATCAATCGGTAACGTACTTCGATCGACCAATTGTGGGACACGTAGTACTGCCACATCCTCATTTTCGCCAATTCCAACTAAGGCGGCGGGGTAGGTGCGGGCATCAGACGTTTTCACAAAGATAGAATCGGCATCCTGTACAACATGAGCATTTGTTATAATATCGCCTTTTTCATTAAAGATAAATCCAGAACCAATGTTTTGTCCGCTCTCATTTTCTGCCTCAATTTGAACAACTGATTTTTGAGCCTCGTGAATGATTGTTTTCAAATTGGTCTCTTTTTCTTCTTTATTGGTCCGAACAAGCTTTGCTACATCATTTTCCAATGATATATTATCCTCATTCCAATTTTGGTATACAAGGAATAGTAAACCGATTAGGATAATCCCAGTGAAAAGTGACAATACCACAGGCCAAAAAATATATTTTTTCTTCAATTGTCTCAACTCCTATCATGGTGACTCCAGGAACCACTGTATCTTATCTATTTTCGCTTTATACTCTTGATCAATTTCATAATGGGTAAACTCAAAATTACCTTCTTCGTCAGGATAAAGAGTATCTGGATAGGTGTATACTTCATTGGATTCCACAACTTCGTCATCTTCATTGACAAGTTGATAGGATACAGACACGGAATAAATAGGTACAGTTGCTACGCTTTTTAACTTACCCTTTACAATAAGGTCACCAAATTCGTCCATGCTTGATGAAATGGATACAATTTCAATCGCATCGTTTTTGTTTAATTGATGTTCTTTTTCAGCAGCATCCATAGCCTGCGAAATTCGTTTTTGTTGCTCAGTTTCAAATGCAACTTTTTCTTTTTCAATCGTAGTCTTAAGGCTGTTTAATTTTTCGCTCTCTGGCGCATAGCGAAGACCATCCTCAATAATGGTCATGGCATCTGAAAATTGTCTTAATTTCAAGCTTTCATTGGCTTTTGTATACGTAAAATTAACTAAACGAGTGCGTATATCCTTGGTGATTGATTTGGCTTCTTCATTTTGAATGCTTTCGGCTTGCCATAGTAATACCTTTAAATCTTCAATGCTTGGGTCTTGATTAAGATTGAACTTTAACTCTTCAGTTTTAATTTCGTTTCGCTTGTCGATTAACTTGTTAAGCAGTTTGTTGACTACTTTACCATCGTAATTTTGTAGCTCTTCTTCAGCATTTTTCGTGATGGTTAAGGCTTGTACATAAGCTTCTTCCTGCATTAAATTATTAGCAGAATGAAGCTGATTTTGAATCGAAATCGCAATGTCCATAAACTGAACATTTTGTCTGGCTGCAGAAAAGTTCTCTTTTTTATCAAGGGCTTCGGAAAATAAATCCTTAGCCTGTTGAAACTTGCCTTCTAGCGCCATATTTTCACCGTTATAATAAGTATCTATAGCTTTATTTTCTTGATAGGATAGTAAGAAATAAAATCCAATTAAAAGAAGAATCGAAACTAATAGTGTACCCATTGGTAGGAACCACCATCTGTTAAATCCTTTATTTGATAAACGACTTGAGAGGTCGTTTGGTAATTCTTTTCCGCAATTGATACAGAATTGTTCTTCATTTTTTACTTCTGTCCCACAGTAAGGACAATGGGGCATCTTAATCACCTGCTAACCGTGTAGTATAATTGAAGTCACAATAAATTTTAACATACAATTTCAAAAAAAGAGTCTTAAATCTGTGGATTTTTTGGTAAAATATATATGGGATTAGTAGAACTTATTCCTCTACATATAATAGATGTTGAATGGAGGTGTAGGGTAATGCTCGAAACTATTATGGGGATTGTTTGTGTGGGTATTCTTCTAGTAAATATAGGCTTTTGCATGTTTGACCATGCTTGATGGAAAAATACGTAACATGTAAAAATCCTTGTTACCCATGTGGTAACAAGGATTTATTAAATGAAATGATTATCGCGTCAAAGAAAACTCTCCGAATGGATAAATAATCAGTTCACTTCGTCCAATGATTTCATCTTCTTCAATGAACCCTAAACCATTACGACTGTCCTTGCTAATCGAGCGGTTATCTCCCATCACAAAGTAGCTGTCAGAGGGCACTGTTATAGGTCCAAAATCACCTGTACCGTTGATTGCTTCCTCATCTAAATAAATTTGATCCTTTTTCTTATCATTAATGTATAACGTGTGATCCTTTACTTCAATGACATCATTTGGTAATCCTACTACACGCTTAACATAGTTTTTCGTTGGCCTTTGGATGATTACAATGTCTCCACGATCAGGCTCAGATAGGTAATAAATAGCTTTATTAAATATGACTCGCTCACCATTTTCTAAGGTTGGATACATACTTGCACCTTCAACAACCGATGTTGCAAATACGAATGATCGGATAATAAATGCAAGTCCAATTGCAATTAAAATAGCTTTTCCCCATTCCCAAATCTCTTTTGCCAAAATTGTTCTTCCCTTCTCATTCTATATTATCGCATATATATATGTTACCATATGTATTCATTTCGGATACCTATTAATCCTCTTTTTTATATGTTAAACGTTAAGAGAGGTTATCTATAGGTACTAGTAACCAGGCAGGCGATTATATGATATTAAAATATTTAAAGTAGAGTAAATCCCCTATAAATCACCCCACAAAACCTCAATTCATGTCGAAGCATGGCATCATTATTCACTATATTCCTATAAATTTCAAAATAATTTGTCTAATTTTGCGATTCTATTTACTTTTCATATTACTTTTGACATAATCATAAACGTTTAATAAACAAATAGAAAGGGTAATAGGGTATGAGAAAGCTTACAACTGAAGATATGAGGAATGAATATTTGTATGAAGCCATTGTTGAGAAAAGAGAAGAAATGCACGACATGGCGGATGATTTTGGAATTGAAAGTGCAAAAACGTTATCTGTTAGTCAAGAGTTAGATAATCTGATCAACTTATACATAAGGGACAAGCTAGAGGAGAAAAGCTATAATTTGTCAAAAAATTGATATAGACACCACGCAAATAGAACTTGTTCATGTTAAGATTGAAAAAAGGTTAGTAACTTGGGGGGCTCCATCGGTGGCGTCTACTAACGATATGTTAAAACTAAAGAGAGAGATCGAATTGGTTCGATCCAAAATGATTGAAGTTGCATCTGTCAATGGTTTTACGAGTAAGGAGTCTATTCAAATTAGTAGAAAGCTGGATACCTTACTTAATATGTATCAAATGGTTCTTGAAAATAGAACAAAAACGTAAAGGTAACTTCATAAATCTTTCAAACTTCATTAAAAAAATCAGCGGTTTTAACCGCTGATTTTTTTGTATTATTTAAGCTTATTCTGTTTTAAATAGTCGGAGAGTCGTTCCATACCAAGTTCTAATGTTTCCATGTTATAGGCGTAGGAAATCCTCATATAGCCTTGCCCTAAAGGAGAGAAGGCATCTCCAGGTACTAGTGCCAATCTAGCTTGTTTTACTAAATCAAGTCCGAGATCAAAGGAAGTGGTTTGTTTTATGGGGAACTTTGGGAAAACATAAAAGGCCCCATCTGGTTTCATCGTTTCTAGTCCCATATCAACTAAACTGTTGTATACAAAGTTACGCCTTTTTACATAATCTTGACGCATCACATCCGCATCTGCTTTTCCTTCTGTAAGGGCTTCTAAGGCCGCGTGCTGGCTAATACTTGAAGGGCAAGACACATTATACTGATGTACCTTTAATAAGTGTTGTGCAATTGTTCTTGGTGCTAAAACATATCCGATTCTCCAGCCAGTCATAGAATGTGATTTTGATAAACCTTGAACAATAATGGTCTGTTCTTTGACCTCAGGGAATGTTCCTATGGAAACGTGCGACTTTTCATAGATTAATTCAGCGTATATTTCATCAGCTAAGATAAAAATGGACTTATTCTTGACTAAATTTACAATGTCTTCTAATTCTTCTTTCGACAAACTAACTCCTGTTGGGTTAGAGGGATAGGGTAAGACTATGCATTTGGTTTTTTCTGTTATGTATGACTCTAGAACTTCTGCTGTTGCTTTAAAGCCATGATCTCTTGTATCAGCGAAGATAGGCTTTGCTCCTGCTAACCTGATTAATGGCTCATACGCTGGATATATAGGTCCAGGCAAAATAACTTCATCACCAGCATTCAGGATTGTCCTAAACGTAATGTCGATAGCCTGAGACGCTCCAACAGTTGTAATAATTTCATCGTTTGGGTCATACTGCAAAGCGTATTTCTCATCCACATAATTAGCAATGGCTTCTCTCAGTGGAAGCATACCAGCATTATGTGTATAGGTTGTGAAATTTTGATCGATGGCCGATTTACCTGCTTCTTTCACATGCGTGGGCGTGGGGAAGTCAGGTTGACCAATCGTTAATGACACGACATCTCGTTCCCCTGATACTAGATTAAAGAATCTTCGTATACCTGATATTTGGATATTTGTTACTTGTTGATTTAGTAAATCTTCCATTTGTTAGCCTCCTACTAAAATGTTACAAAATGTTCAAATAATTAAAAAATATTAAGAAAATTCTATGATAAAATATATGATATAACAAGTTAAACACTACAGAAAAGGGGGTTTAACGATGAGACCAAGACTACCAGCTTTCGAAGAATTAGTAAATGAAAATAAGCAAAAAGTTATGCAAGACGACAAACTAATGAAAAAGATTGACCTTAAGATTGAGAAGAAGTATGGCGTAAAAAAGAACCAGGATTCAAAATCGAAAATGAATTAGTAATCAAAATTAATCATATCATTGTCATGCATGAATTTAAATGGATGAAATGACATAAAAACGAGGCACTCATCTAAAAAGGTGATTACCTCGTTTTCTCCTTTATAAATCAATGGTTGGGGGACCATGATTCCATGATTTTATGGGTACAGTTGAATTGGAAATTTAATTAGCCAATCTTTCAAATAAAACATGATTTTCTAAATGAATATGCTGGAAGGTGTCTTCTTCCAAATCCTTTAGACGATTATAAGTTATACGATACGTATTGCACGCTCCTTCAGGCAAGGTAAAATCATTCGTTACTTCACGAAGCTGCTTGAGAAGATTTCCTGCATGATCATGTTCGTCTTCAAGCTCTTGTACTCTTGCTAAGACATTTTCATCCTTACTTTCCTCGTATTGAAGAATTAGAGGGAAGACATCCTGTTCCTCCTTGATTTTATGTTCCTCTAGCTCCATTTGTAGCATGGAATTATCGATAAACATCTTTCAAATGAGGGTGTTTTCCTCCATGAACTCTAAATACTTTTGTTATAAGTGGACTTAATGCTGGTAATTCTTGACGTAAAAAATTATGGTGAACCTGAACAATATAGTCGATTAAAGTGGAATAGGAAGCTGCATCCCAGTCAGGCTGTTGATGGCCACGAGCCTTCCATTGGAGGCAGCTCTGTGAGTTAACTCACAAGCCGGCTGTGATATTGGTTTTCTTTTGCTTTGGAACTCTTTGAAGCATAATTACAGAGCCAATAATACAAAGCATGCCAAGCGCTTGAATAAAGGAAAATGCTTCTTGAAATAAGGTAATTCCAATCACTGTTGCAACAACCGGTTCAATAGTAGAGAAAATGGCAGCTTTAGAGGCTTCAACCTCCTTTAGTCCAATGGTGTATACAATGTAAGCAATAGCTGTTGGGAAAAATCCTAATCCAATCGCATAATATAGGGCAAAGGGTTCTGTAAGTATGGCTATTTTTTCATAAGGAAAAAAGGGAAGAGAACCAATCATAGCAACGATAAAAGTATACAGGGTAATCGTCTTACTATGATACTTTACAAGCGCATACTTACTGAACACACTATATAATGCATAGCCTAATCCTGAGCCCAAGCCAAATAGCAGAGCCATCAGATTAAAGGTTTGGATATCGAATGGAATGAGTTCGACGATAAAAATAATTCCTAACATTGATACAAATAACGCCATCCCCTTTGTTTTGGTAAAGGCTTCTTGAAATAGGATGCGTGACAAGATGGTTACAATAATAGGTGCTGTATATAATAGAGCTGTGGCAATTGGCAACGTCGAATAGTCCATTGCCGTAAACAAGCAAAAGTTAAAAAACATAATACTAAATATCCCTGTGCCTATAAAATATTTAAGATCGACAGGACTTTGTAATAAAAATACTTTTTTCTCTGTGATCAGGAAATAAATAACTAACAATATGGCAGTACTCGTTACCCTTAAGGCTACGACCTCTAAAGGCGTAAACCCATATGTATATAAGTGATTTACATACCATCCAATGGTTCCCCATAATGCAGCGCCCGTAAAAATTAAAATAAGTGCTCGTTTCATATGAAGCCCCCTTCATTTATATATATCCTGATTATACTTTAATCCGACTGTCCTAGGAATACAAAATATTCACTCTACTTTATGTATAAACCAACATAATTATAGTAAAACTGCTAATAGATGGAAGGAGGCATCAAGATGCGTGATATTCCAATGATGATCATTGACATGGGTAAGCTGTATCCTCTAGGGGTAACAGAAAGTCATATTCAGTTAGCTGTCAGTTTTTTGGCTATTATTATTTTCTATTACTGTTTACGACCTATGATTCGTTGGCTTATGTATCTAGAATGGAATAAGGTCATCACCTATGTTGTGGGTAGTTTGTTTTTGCTATGTGTGTTTGCCTTAGTGGAATTGTATCAAGGAGTCTATGAGACAGGTAATATGAGTTTTACAGACTTAGCGAATGCACTATCCGGAATAGTTGTATTCGGATTTTTCCTATTTATAATTCATTCAATTTCTTCTCTCGTTCAACATATAAAGGTAAAAAATAAAAAGAATACACAGCAGAGACAAATGAAAACCCAGAAAACCTAAAGTTTAGGCTTTCTGGGTTTTCGTTATGCCTCATCCAAGCTTTGGACAGACACGCTTTGCTTTTGATTGGGATTATCAATAGGGTGGATGGTTGCAAGACCATTCCCTTGATCCACGTGCTCAATATAAACATCCTGTCCATTATACATGACATTTACCATGCTTGTGGAAGATGCAATTTCCTGAGCTCTTTTTGGGTCCACTTTTATACTACCTCCTTTTATGTATACGTCCATCATAATATTTGATGGAAAGTAACAGGATATACAAAAAGGACATTATTTAGTGAAACCTGTGTACTTTTAGAATCGTAGAAAGTAATACAGGGGGTGGAATCATGGAGGCAATGATTATCTTTCCAATTATTTTATTTTTTATATTAGCCCTTTTCATTCTTAATATTGTAACAAGTATTTGGGCTTATCGTGATTCTATACGTAACGGAAATAGTAAAGAATATGCTATTGTCGTTTTAATAGGTACATTGTTCTTTCCAATTGTCGGTTTAATTGTCTATTTGGTTATTCGAAATGACTAGTAGACATTGAATAAATATTTTGTTGAGAGGATGATTTTTTGTGATTGTGACAACAACTAGTACATTACAAAATAAGGAAGTTGAGGAATACTTAGGAGTAGTTTTTGGGGAAACCATCATGGGCGCCAATGTCGTGAGAGACTTTCTCGCTGGTATTTCTGATATCGTTGGGGGAAGAAGCGGAACATATGAGAGTAAGCTCTCAGAGGGGCGTGAAATTGCAGTTCGAGAAATGAAAGAAAAAGCAGCCAATATGGGAGCTCACGCCATAATTGGAGTGGACTTAGATTATGAAACACTTCGTGATGGAATGATCATGATAGTGGCATCAGGTACTGCTGTTCGCCTTAAGTAGGTGAAAAAGCATTCCGGCCAAACTGGCAGGAATGCTTTTTTTAATTTAGCGATCAAAATAGCTCCATGTTTTTCGTTTACCTCCGGCTACCCAAGAGGAGATGGGACGGTTGTAAGAATAGGAGCGAGATTTTTTATTTTCTTTTGGTTTCCAGCCGATATAGTTATACAAAATAGTCTTAGCATTTTTTAGATTTAACTGAGGCTTTGGATTTCGATATGAATCATCAAGAGATCCCAGATGTTTTAATTGTTTGAAGTCTTCTCGCTTCGGCGGGAGATGAAAATAATAGTCGTCAACCTTTATTAAAAGAGTAGAATGCTGTTGACTAAATTTGGGGTGATTAGAATAGTGGAGTCCAATCTTTTTCGCTTTCTTTTCTGAGAAAAGCCTTTGTATTGCTTTTTGTTTAATGGAATACAAGTGGCGTGGGTCTGGTGCAGCCTTGGCATGTCGATTTACTACTGAAATCGCCTCTGCAATTTGTTTTGTTGAATATTGTTGATAATCATCCTTTTTCATTTTAATATCTCCTTTTTATATTGACTGAATGTAAATGTATAAGTAAATCAGCAAGAAGGGAACTCCTTCTCACTGATTCTCTAACTTCTTGATATCTTCTATAATGCTTTGAGAGGAGGAAGCTTTTAATCCTGGGTATTTCTTAATAGCTTGTCCTTCAGGATTGATCAAATAAAAAGATGTACCATGCGCAACCTGGTCCTCTCCCTCTACTTTAGAAACGAGTGTTTTAAAAGAATCGGCTGCAAATTTTTCGATTTCTTTTTGGGAATATCCAGTGAGGAAATCCCATTTAGAGAAATCTGCCCCATATTTCTTTCCATACTCCTTTAAGACTTCAGGTGTATCAACATTTGGGTCTGCACTAAAAGAGATGAGATGTACATCTTCCATTTCTTCATCTTTTAATTGTTGCTGCATTCGAGCCATATTTGGTGACATTGTTAAACATGCCGTCTCACAGCTAGTAAAAATAAAGTCTGCTACCCAATATGTACCCTTTAGATCCTCAAGTGAAACCTTTTCTTTGTCTTGGTTGGTGTAGGTGAAATCCTCTATTTCAAAATTGATATCTTGGGAAGCACTAGGCTGAGCGTTTTGATTTTGATCAGCAGCTGTGTTGCTCTCATTGTTTTCTTCATTGCCGCCACATGCATTTAGGACGAGTAAAGCTAAAAGTATAGCTCCAATAGGTTTGATCATTTTCATAGGTTCTGTCCTCCTGAATCCAGTAATCACTTATATTGTAACATGTAATGGAGGGAATAGCTGTTAATAATATTGTGACAATATTATAACTCTTCGCTTCTATTTTGTTGTAAACTATAGATATTAATTTCTGGCTTACATAGGAAACGAAATGGGAGTCTTGTTGTGCCTATACCCCTTGTTACAAATAATTGTAAAGGTCGGCTGCCAATTTGATATTTTCCTTCTACGTATTTTTCAGCAAAAGGAGGAGTAACGAGATAACCTAAAAAGGGTATTTGTATTTGTCCCCCATGGCTGTGGCCAGAAAACTGAATATCAACTGGGTAATGGACGGTATGATCAGCAAAATCAGGTTCGTGGCACATTAATATCGTAAACTGTTCTGGGTTTGCCTCTTTAAACGTCTCCTCTAGATCAGGTCTACCAAGCATCACATCATCGAGACCTGCCAACTGAATGGTCGACTGATCCTTTTGAATTGGGAGGGATTCATTTTTTAACAATTTAAACCCACTTAATTCCATCACATGGTTTAACGTTTCTGTTCCATATCCACCATGATCATGATTTCCATATACCCAGTATTTACCGAATGGGGCCTTGATTTTCGATAGAACTTGGATGCAGGCCTCAAATTCAATCTGTGGAAACATATTCGGTTCGTCTACTAAATCACCATTAAAAAGGACAAGATCTGGTTTTTGTTCATTAATGAGTTGGATTAATTCCTCAAACTGTCCTAAATCATAGTGAAATCCTAAATGGGTATCACCAAACTGAAGAATTTTAAAATTTTCAAAGGCAGGTGGCAATTTCGGAGAGAAAATGGAATCTTCCTTTATGGATAACATCGTAGGCTCAAGATGTTTAGAATAATAATACGTCCCCCCACTTAATCCTAACGTACCTAAAATACCATATGTAAAACGCTTTAAGAAAGAGCGCCGTGTCATTTGTTTTTTCATCACTTATCATCCTTGGAGTTTATCAAATCAATAGTAATTTTAGCATTTCAATAGACTATTTAATAGTGGTAAATGGATTATTTTCTTTATATTCTAATAGGGATTTTTTGGGAGCAATATTACTAGCAGCGACAAAATGAACAGGTTGCAGCTGGGGAAGGTTTAGTGGCACAAAAAATCTCGCATAGGATCTAACTTCGCTTCCTATGCGAGAACATATTTCAGAATCGTAAAAAAGTGAAAAGCACTGCCAAATACGACAAGGATATGCCAAATTGCATGGTGATAAGGGAATCCCCGCCATAGATAAAAAATAGTCCCAACTGAGTAGCATAATCCCCCCAATACAAGTAATAGGATACCGTTAAAAGCCAATTTAGAGCTTAATGGCTCCCACGCAATTACGATGAACCAACCAAGTAACATATATAGGAGCGTTGTCATAAACATAAATTTACGAACAAAAATAATTTTAAAAAGAACACCAAAAAGAGCTACACTCCAAACGGTCAGAAATAGCGTCCATCCAAGTGTGCCTTTAAGTAAAAGCAATGTAATAGGGGTGTACGTGCCTGCAATAAACAAAAAGATGGAACTGTGATCCAATATGAGAAAGAAATCCTTGAGCTTTCCCTCATTAAGTACATGAACAATAGTAGAGGAGATATACATCATAAACATGGTAATTCCGTAAATGATCACCGATATAATCTGCCAAACACTTCCCCCAGAGGCGTAGGTAATTAAGGTAGCTAGAGCAACAATACTTAAGAGTGCACCTACACCATGTGTAAGAGCATTTGCGATTTCTTCCTTTCTTGAGTAAGTATACACATTCATCACCTTTTGTCTTTTCTCACTTGTTATTTCTGTTTCCTATTTTGTAACATAATCATTTTTTTACTCTTTTGCTTTCGTTATTCTATGTATGAGCCCAAAAAGTGTGTGTGAATGTATAAGGTTGTATCGGAATTTGTTTTTCGAACTTTCCCTATATCTACCACATAATATATATTAAACAGAAATAAAGTAGGTGATATTGATGTTTTTCTACTGTTTAGAATGCTGTGTGATGACAGAGGATGAACATTTCTGTCCTGTATGTGGTAGTATGACCATTCAGCCAATCGAAATTAATGTTCAATATCAACAAGAACAGAAGCAAGATGATTAAACCCTTTAACTATGTTAAAATATAGAGGTGTTAGATTATAAGGTTTTTTGGATGAATCACCAAACCATTCAAAAACGAAATCTCCTGTGCAAAAAGGAGTGAACGACCACATGTTAAGTACAGAAAGCACAGAAATACTGGAAACAAAAATTAGCGATTTAATGATACCTTCAGAAAAAGTAGCCCATGTTCAAAACCAAAATCCACTTGAGCATGCTCTATTGGTCCTTGTAAAAACCGGTTATTCAGCTGTACCAGTGTTAGACGCTAACTTTCATTTTGAAGGAATTGTTAGTAAGACCATGATTATTGAGAGTATACTTGGTATTGAGCGTATTGAAGTGGAAAAACTATCAAAAATAACAGTTTCGTTTGTTATGGAGAAGGATGTTCCAACGATAAGAAAAGACGATACGTTTATGAAGGGATTAAAATTAGTCATCAATCGCCCTTTTGTTTGTGTAGTCGACGAAAGCGGTTATTTTGACGGTATTTTAACAAGAAGAGTTATTTTAAAACAGATGAACCGTTACTTACATGAAAATAATAAGAAGGACACGGAATAATTGTTGGCTACCGCCAACAATTTTTTCTAGTGTATAAGGAATTCTAAGGAAGCACAATACGCTTTCAAAGATTTCCTTTAACGTGGTCAAGTTTTCTTTATATTAAAACTAGATTTTCTAATGAATATAGCTTGTCAAAGGAAAGCGGGTTTTGATAAAGTTAAGAAAAACAATACAGAAGAGGTGTAAACGTCGTGAAAATGATGGATGCAAATGAAATTATTAATTTTATCTCAAACAGTACAAAATCAACACCTGTAAAGGTTTATGTAAAAGGTGGGGGATTAAACCAATTAGACTTTGGTGATGAAATTCAAGCCTTTGTTGAAGATACTTCAGGAGTATTATTTGGTGAATGGAAAGTCATTCAAGAGTTTTTAAATGTACATAGTGACGAAATTGCTGATTATGTAGTCGAAAATGACCGTCGCAATTCTGCTATTCCATTACTAGACCTAAAAGGTATTAATGCCCGAATCGAGCCAGGTGCTATTATTCGTGATCAAGTTGAAATTGGTGATGGTGCAGTAATTATGATGGGAGCTAGTATTAATATTGGTTCTGTTGTAGGTGAAGGTACCATGATTGATATGAATGTTGTACTTGGTGGCCGTGCAACAGTTGGTAAAAACTGCCACATTGGTGCGGGAACAGTGCTTGCAGGTGTCATCGAGCCACCTTCTGCAAAGCCAGTCGTGATTGAAGATGAGGTTGTCATTGGTGCCAATGCCGTTGTACTTGAAGGAGTAACGGTAGGAAAAGGCTCAGTTGTAGCAGCAGGTGCGATTGTAACTGAGGACGTACCTCCAAACACTGTAGTAGCTGGTACTCCAGCCAAGGTGATCAAGGAAATCGATGATCAAACAAAATCCAAAACAGAAATTAAAGTTGAGCTTCGTAAGCTCGATAACTAAGTTTGGAACAAGAACTCGACTTGTTCCTTGAATGGAGCAGGAGTTTTGAACTCCTGCTTTTCTTTTTTTTAGGCTATTTTCGTAGGCGGTATTTGGTTTTTATAGATATAAATCGCGACGTAATTAAATAGCTGTAAGACTCCCCAAGTCGTTCAGATGACGAGTGCATGCTTACCGTTTCAGAAAAAACAGCAAGGAGTCAAAAACGGGTGTCATGAGGGGTTCATGACGACCGTAT
Organism: Salinibacillus xinjiangensis; assembly: GCF_009649735.1. Taxonomy (GTDB): domain Bacteria; phylum Bacillota; class Bacilli; order Bacillales; family Alkalibacillaceae; genus Salinibacillus; species Salinibacillus xinjiangensis. The sequence continues at coordinate 336,223 of NZ_WJNH01000002.1, read as the reverse complement.
TTCTGTTTCCGCTGATATTTCGCTTGTCATTAGTACCCTATAACCGTATTTCACTCTTTTTACCTTGTACGTCATGGATATCTCTACGCGTGTATTAATGAACCGCCGCGCCCGGTGGTATATCGCAGTTTATATCTTTTTAGACACATATAAAAGAGCGTTTTTCAAAGAAAGGTGTGATAACTATGAATCTACAAGAGATGCAGCAAATCAGAAGAGAACTGCACCAAATTCCTGAGCTTGGTTTTCAGGAGTTTAAAACTCAACAATATTTACTCCGTTACATAAAATCCTTACCCCAGGACTATCTTGAAATTGAAACGTGGAAGACAGGTATTTTTGTTCGAGTTCAAGGAAAACAAGGGGCTAAAACCATCGGCTACCGGACTGACATTGATGGACTGCCGATTACAGAAGAAACCGATTTTTCTTTTCAATCACAGCACGAAGGACAAATGCATGCTTGTGGTCATGACTTCCATATGACCATCGCCTTAAGTATGCTAAAAGAACTTACAAAGGAAAGACCAAGTCATAACGTACTAATGATTTTTCAGCCAGCTGAGGAGGGGCCGGGTGGGGCATTCCCTATGCTCCAGGCAGAGCAAATGAAAAAATGGCGTCCTGACGTAATATTTGCATTACACATTGCGCCAGAATTACCTGTGGGAACAGTTTCCTCAAAGGATGGCTTACTGTTTGCTAATACAAGTGAGCTATTTATTGATTTTAAGGGGAAAGGGGGTCATGCTGCTTATCCGCATCATACAAAGGATATGGTTGTTGCCGCTAGTGCATTTGTCACAGAGCTCCAACAAATTGTCGCTCGAATGGTAGACCCAATTGATTCAGCTGTGGTTACAGTAGGTAAGATTACAGGTGGTACCGTACAAAATATCATAGCCGAGCATTCCAGATTGGAAGGTACAATTCGCACCTTAAAAGCTGATACGATGGATGAGGTTAAAACAAGAATAGAAAAATTAGTTAGGGCTATTGAAATTCGTTATGACTGTAAAGGGATGATTGATTACGGGGCTAACTATTATCAGGTGTGGAACCATGCTGCGTATGTTCATCAGTTCGAAGTGGGAATGAAGGAGGCAGGGATAACCTTCAAACGTGCAAATCAGGCAATGACAGGGGAAGACTTTGGTTATATGTTGAAGGAAATCCCCGGGTTTATGTACTGGCTTGGTGTCGATTCCCCTTATGGTTTACATCATGCTAAATTGAATCCTAGAGAAGAGGCAATGGAAGTCGCGGTAAAAGCTAACCTGCACATTCTTCATAACCTTAAGTAAATCATTGCATAATATTACATCTCTCGGACAAACTACTAAAGACTTGTTACATGAGTGGTCGGAATTTGTGTTTTACTAAATACATAGTTCTGATTCACTTTACCAATTAAAATTTTCGATTTGAAATACGTAGGAGGTATGAAGCATGAAACGCGTCGGTGTAGAAGAATCTTTAGGGGATGTAAAAAGTGCATTACAGGAAAAGGGGTATGATGTAGTAGATTTACACACGATGGATGATGCTGCAAATTGTGATTGTTGTGTTGTGACTGGAGTCGATCAAAATGTGATGGGAATGACTGCAGACGTACCAGGAGGCTCTGTAATACAGGCTAAAGGTATGAGTGCTAATGACGTACTACATGAGGTTGAAGAACGCCTAAACCATACATCTTAATATTTTGTGGCTTTATGGAAAACTACTTATTTTGAAAAAAGGTGTTAAATCAAAAGGATGTCCCAAGATTACTGGGACATCCTTTCTTAATTTTCTTAATGGTGATGATAAAGTATGTGTTCTAGTTACCGTTTTATTGCTCCGTTAAAATTAATGGGCCATCTTTAGTAATGGCAAGTGTATGCTCATATTGGGCGGAAAGCTTTCCGTCTATTGTTCTCGCTGTCCAGCCATTGTCATCCATTTTAGATTGCCATGCTCCGACATTGACCATAGGCTCAATTGTAATGACCATACCTTCTTTTAAGCGTAGACCCTTTCCAGGAGAGCCATAATGTAGAATGGTTGGTTCCTCATGTAAAGTATCTCCTATGCCATGTCCTGTGAATTCGCGTACAACAGAGAAATTTTCACCCTCTACATAGGATTGAATTGCATGACCAATGTCACCCACACGATTTCCAACAACCGCTTGCTCAATCCCTTTATAAAGAGACGTTTTCGTTACATCTAGTAATCGCTGTTTTTCTTCATCAATGTTATCACCAACATGATACGTCCAAGCAGAATCAGCTAACCCACCGTTTAAATTCACTACCATATCGACGGTAACAATATCCCCTTCCTCCAGAGGTGTTGTTCGAGGGAAACCATGACAAATCTCATCATTTATGGAAGCACAAGTAGCGTATTCATAGCCTTGATAGCCTTTTTGTTCGGGAGTTGCTCCATGCTTGGCTAAGAACTTTTCTACAAATTGATCAATTTCCATGGTAGTAATCCCTGGTTTAATCATCTTAGCAATTTGTCTATGGCATTCCGCCAGTAATTTTCCAGCTTCATGCATTAACATAATTTCACGTTTGCTTTTTCTACTGATCATAGGGTGTCTCTCTCCTGACATTTAAATTCTCTATAAACATTATACACAAAATGTCTTAATTCTTGTGTATATATGCACACATATTTCATTTAATGTTTTTTTGTTACATTAACTTGATGTGGGTAAGGAATCTCAATACCTGCTTGATCAAGTGCGGCCTTTAATTCTTTACGTAATTGTCTTTCCACATCCCATTGTTCCAGGTTTTCGGTTTGAGCAATAATACGCAACACAACATCGGATGAGCCAAAACCTTGCACACCTACAACATCGGGGCCCTCTTTTATTCTGTCATCTTTAGCTGCAAAATCATCACAAACTTTTTGAAGTAATTGAATGGCTTCGGCCACATTTTCTTCATAGGCAATACTTATATCCACTAACGCTCTCATATTTCCTCTCGAATGGTTGCTGACATTTGAAATATTTCGATTAGGAATGAAATGTAAGGTGCCATCAAAATCTCTAATTTTGGTCGTTCGTAGCCCTAGTTCTTCAACAATTCCTGATAAACCGGCTGCTGTTACATAATCTTCAACTTCAATTTGTCGTTCTAATAAAATAAAAAATCCCGTCACGACATCACTCACAAGTCCTTGAGCACCAAAACCAATGGCTAGTCCAACAACTCCCGCACCGGCTAATAAAGGGGCGATTGGTATGTGAAAAATACTAAGAAGAGTGATAATTAAAACAAATAGGATAGCGTAGGAATAAACGTTAATTAACAGTTTTTCTAATGTCTTAGCTCTATTTTCACTTAACCTTTGCTTTTCGGTCATTTTCATAACCGTTGATGTGATAAGTTTTTTTCCAATTGGTGAAATAATCATATAAGCAATAACGACTAATAGTATACGTAACCCTACATACATGGCATCCTTCAATATAGGGTATAAGTCATATCCAAAAAATCCATAAAAATTCTCCCTTCTGATTTGTATTGCCTTTACTATTTCATACCACAAAAAGTCATATTTAATCAATTATTAACAAAATAACAGAAGATTTTGATTCTAATTGTTTACTTTTGATCTTTCGTGGCGATAATAGGACTAGTTATTTGACCATTAAAATTGAAATCCGTTATAATATGTCATGTTCGTCGAATGACATCAATATAACTATCTACATTTTATTTGGAGGGATTACATATGACAGAACGCATGGTAGGTAAACAAGCACCTCGTTTTGAAATGGAGGCTGTATTACCAAACAAGGAATTTGGCAAAGTATCTTTAGAGGAAAACATGAAGAATGATAAGTGGACAGTTCTTTTCTTCTATCCAATGGACTTTACTTTTGTATGTCCTACTGAAATTACAGCTATGTCTGATCGCTACGATGAGTTTGAAGACTTAGATGCTGAAGTAATTGGAGTGTCTACAGATACAGTTCACACTCACTTAGCTTGGATTAACACTTCTCGTGATGACAATGGTCTTGGTGACTTAACATATCCATTAGCTGCAGACCATAACCATAAAGTTTCTCGTGAATATGGTGTATTAATTGAAGAAGAAGGTGTAGCACTACGTGGATTATACATCATTAATCCTGAAGGAGAGCTTCAATATCAAACAGTGTTCCATAACAATATTGGCCGTGATGTTGATGAAACTCTTCGCGTATTGCAAGCCCTACAAACTGGTGGCTTATGCCCAGCTAACTGGAAACCAGGCCAAGATACTTTAAAGGTTTAATTGGTTCATTTTTTAGGGGGTCTAACATATCAGTGTTAGACCTTTTCATTTTACGTTTAGAGGGAGGACAAAAACATGAAATTAAGAGAGCAAATGCCAGAACTTAATGGCGCAACAGAGTGGTTTAATGGCAAGTTCACTAGAGATGATTTAATCGGCAACAAACCAACATTAATTCATTTTTGGTCAGTAAGCTGTCATTTATGTAAAGAGGCAATGCCAAAGGTTAATGCTTTTCGCGATCAATATCAGGATGAGTTGAATGTAATGGCTGTTCATATGCCACGCTCTGAAAAAGACCTAGATCTTGATCAAATTAAAGAGGTTGCTGATGAACACGGCATTACACAGCCAATTTTTGTGGATAATCAGCATGAACTTACTGACGCATTTGATAATCAATATGTGCCAGCTTATTATGTATTTGATGAAACAGGCCAACTTCGCCATTTCCAAGCTGGTGGAGGCGGAATGAAGATGCTCGAAAAACGAGTGAACCGTGTATTAGGCCAGAAAAAATAATGATTAAAGAAGAAGCCAAGCATCTGCCATTTGTGGGATGCTTGGCTTTTATTTATGGTTTTTTAGTTAACTCTTTTAGTATTTATTTCAATGTGTGAAAAGGATTTTCAACCATATACTATGTTTGAATCCTTAAAAAGGGGTGAAGGGAATGGATAATCAACAAATGAATCCAAACAACATGAATCAAAATCCTGCTGCAATGGGACAAGGTTTTAACCACGGTGGACATGAAGTTATGGATCTTCATGAGGTATTAGGTGGAATCATTGGACTGCAAGAGCAATATATGATTTACCGCCAAAATATCCAAGATCAGGAGTTACTCAATATACTTGACCATCAAAAGCAGTTCATAAGTGATCAATACAACGTGATGGTTGAAGCTTTTTCGACTGGTCAAAAACCATCAAAGCCAACTTCCACGTATCAAATGAATCAAGATAACAATGTCACTTATGGGTTAACTCCATCTCAGCCGAAAAAACCGAAACAATCCGTTAATGAAATTAATGATCAATGCTATTCAAGCTTTATGATGGGGCTGTTAAAAGCAAATTCAACAGCCTTAACCACTGCATCTCTTGAAGCAACAAACCCAGTTGTGCGCAGAGTATTAGCGGATAGCATACCAAACTTTATTGAAATGGCTTATGAGATTTTCTTATATCAAAACAAAAATGGTTATTACCAGGTACCACAGTTACAGCAACAGGATATGCAACAAATTTTAAATGGCTTTGCCCCAGTACAAGGAACACAAATGCAATAAAATTACCAAAAAGAAGATGCCTCCATAAATGGGGGCATTTTCTTTTTGGCTTAGAATAAAATGACAGAGATTAATAAATGTAATAAAATTTTGTGATTAAAAATTTTTAAGAAAATTAAATAAAAAGGCTAGAAATTTATTTCGAAAATCGTTATATTAATATATACGTGACAAATTTATGAAAAAAGGAGGGGGAGCTTTGGATACTTTTCGAAAGCTTAAACAGTTTTATTGGCCTTACAAGAAATTCTTATTTATATCCTTGTTTTTTTTATTGTTTGTAACAGGGATAACTGTTGTTTATCCAATGGTCCTTCAAATAACAATTGATGAAGTGGTGTTAGGGGGGAGATACAATCTCATTCCCATTTTAGCCTTTGGTTTTATAGCCATTATGGCTGTGAAAGGGATTTCAACTTATTTTCATCAATACTTAGGGGAATTATTTGGTATTCAATCTGTATACGTTTTGCGACATGCATTGTATAAAAAATTGCAGAAGCTATCCTTTAAATATTACGATAATGCGAAGACAGGAGACTTAATGTCCCGTTTGACTTCCGATGTCGAAGGGTTTCGTTTCTTTCTTTCGTTCGGGTTTGCTGCCGTCATTCGCATAACTTTACTAATATTGATTAGCTTAGTGGTTATGTTCTATTATTCTGTACCTTTAGCGCTCGTTACGATGGCCTCCATGCCATTCTTAGCTGTTGTCACATATCGTTTTGATAAAAAGGTACACCCTGCATTTAGAGGGATTCGGAAATCATTAGGGCGCTTAAATACAAGAGTACAGGAAAATGTAAGTGGTATTCATACGGTAAAGTCTTTATCTCGTGAAGATTTTGAAATTGGTCGTTTTTCTGATTCGAATGGGAATTACCGAGAGCATTACTTACATACGGCAAACGTATGGTCAAAGTTTTTCCCTTTAATGGAATTCATTGGAAATGTAAGTGTTGTTCTACTACTTTCCTTTGGTGGTTATTTAGTAATCGGTGGGGAACTGCAGCCAGGTGAATTAGTAGCCTTTTTTAGCTTGGTTTGGTATATCGTCTGGCCTTTAACCGATTTTGGGTTTGTCATTAACCAATTCTCACAGGCAAAAGCCTCTGGAGAGCGTTTATTGGAGATTTTGGAACAGGAAGAGGATATTAAGGAGCAACCTAATGCGGAAGAAAAACTACGCATAAATGGTCATGTAACATTTAAAGACGTTACGTTAACCTATGTTGAAGACGATGATGAAGCCTTAAAAAATATTTCCTTCGATGCACCTCCTGGAAAAGTGTTGGGGTTAATCGGTTCAACGGGGTCTGGTAAAACAAGTATTACACAGCTGATTACCCGATTCTATGAGCCAGAACAAGGGGAAGTGTTAATTGATGGGAAGCCTGTTCAAGATTATTCTTTAAAGAGTATTCGTAAAAATATCGGGTTTGTACTACAGGAGGCTTTTTTATTCTCCACAACGATTAAGGAAAACATCCGATATGGAAACCCAGATGCGTCTATGGATGAGGTCATTGATGCAGCCAAACGCGCTCAAGCCCATGACTTTATTATGGAGATGCCTAATGGATATGATACCATGCTTGGGGAACGAGGAATGGGTCTCTCAGGTGGACAAAAACAGCGTATTGCCATAGCTCGGGCGATTCTAATAAATCCTAGTATATTAATTCTTGATGATGCCACATCAGCAGTAGATATGGAAACAGAATTTAAAATTCAAAAGGCATTAAAAGAAGTCATGAAGGGCCGCACTACGTTTATTATTGCACACCGTATTTCCTCCTTAAAGCATGCAGATGAAATATTGGTGCTTGAGGATGGGGAGGTTGTGGAACGAGGCGTTCATGAAGACCTATTGAAGAATGAAGGAACGTATCAACGAATTTATGATATTCAATATCAGGATAAAGATGTGATTTTAGAGCATCAACATGGATAGGGGGGATATAATGGGTAAGAAGAATAAACAAACAGAAAGTAAACATTTAAAAAGATTTCATTACACAATAGATACAGCTGTTGATAAGCCGTTTAACTGGCAACAGATGGTCCGTTTGATGAAGTTTATGAAGCCTTATGCGAAAACATTATTGCCAGCTGCTATGATCGCTATGCTGATTTCAACGGCTGTGCGTCTTGTTGTTCCAATCATTATTGGTCGGCTAACCATAGACCACGCTTTAGCCAATCGAGACACTGGTTTATTGGTTCAGCTAGTCATCTTTATTGGATTATTGTATTTGTTTAATTATATAGCTAACATGCTGCGAATTCGTTGGGTGAATCAATTAGGCCAAAATGTCATTTATGATTTGAGAGACAGTTTATTTTCTCATGTACAGCGATTATCCCATCGCTTTTTTGATTCCAAGTCAGCAGGCTCCATATTGGTTCGGATATTAAATGATGTCAATTCACTACAGGAACTATTCACAAACGGGATCATTAACCTATTAATGGACATTGTCACCTTAACAGGTATATTGGTCATAATGTTTATTCTAAGTCCTAAGCTTGCCTTGGCTGTTATGATTATATTGCCAATTATGTTTTTCATATCGACGAAGCTTAGAAAAAATATTCGTCGTTCTTGGCAACAGGTTAGAATTCAGCAGTCTCGCTTGAATTCACATTTAAATGAAAGTATTCAAGGAATCAGGGTTACACAATCCTTTTCACAGGAAAAAGAAAACACAGAGTTTTTCGGTGGTGTTAATCGGGATAACTTTGAAAGATGGCGAATTGCTACAAAGAAAAGTGCGATGTTCCGCCCGTTCGTTGAAATGAGTAATGCTATTGGAACAGCTATCTTAATCTGGTACGGTTCTCATTTAATCTTAACTGATCCAAACATGACAACTGGTATTTTTGTATCCTTTGCCTTCTACTTAGGTATGTTTTGGGATCCAATTTCTAGACTTGGTCAGGCCTATAACCAACTGTTGATGGCGATGTCTTCCTCTGAGAGAATCTTTGAATTTTTAGATGAACAACCAAATGTAAAAGAACGTGAGGATGCAACAGAGCTAAAGGATATTAAAGGACATATTGAGTTTGATCAGGTGAAGTTTTCATATGATGAAGACCGTATTGCATTGCATCAAATTTCGCTTGAAATGAAGGCTGGTCAAACCGTAGCGCTTGTGGGTCATACTGGCTCAGGTAAATCAACCATCGCAAACTTAATCAGTCGCTTTTATGACCCAACAGAGGGGGCTGTGAAGGTAGACGGTCACAATTTACGTGATGTCACACTGGATAGTCTACGTCAAAATATAAGTGTCGTGCTTCAGGATACGTTTATTTTCTCCGGAACCATAATGGAAAATATCCGTTTTGGTCGTCCCGACGCCACAGATGAGGAAGTCATTGAAGCGTCTAAAGTAGTTGGAGCCCATGATTTTATTTTACGCTTAGCTGATGGCTATGAAACCGAGGTAGAAGAGCGAGGTAACATTTTATCAGTTGGAGAACGTCAGCTACTATCCTTTGCGCGTGCCTTATTGGCAAACCCAAGAATTATTATTTTAGATGAAGCAACGGCAAGTATTGATACGGAAACAGAGCAAAAAATACAAAGCGCCCTAAACAGGCTTCTGAAAGGACGAACTTCGATCATTATCGCTCACCGCTTATCAACCATTCGTGAGGCTGATCACATCATTGTATTAGAGAATGGTCGCATAATTGAACAAGGTAGCCATGATGTATTAATGAAGCATCAAGGTGAGTACTATGATTTAGTTAAAGCACAATTTCAGATGCTTGGTGCTTCCTAATAACGTAAAAAAACCTCTCCACTATCTAGTGGAGAGGTTTTGCTTTTAAAAATCCTCAGGAAATGGATATAAACTGAATAAAAACACCGCAACCATAATGCCAAATAATGCTCCAAAAAACACTTCCAAAGGCTTATGTCCAAGTAACTCCTTTAGTTTTTCTTTCGTTTCATAGTTTTTTGTATTCGGGTGCTTAAGAATTTCGAGAAGACCATTAAAATCCTGAACCAATTGATTTAAAAGCTCCGCATGCTCACCGGCCTGTCGTCTCACACCAGTAGCATCATGCATCACCACTACAGTCAGGATAAAGCTAATGGCAAAGTCATTGGAGTGGATACCTTCCAATATGCCAATCGCAGTTGTGAGGGCGACGACAGTAGCGGTATGAGAGCTTGGCATCCCCCCAGTGCTGAATACTAATTTAAAGTTCCATTTGTTCGTTTTTATGTAATTTAAAGGTATTTTTATGACCTGTGCTAAAATTGTGGCCATTAATGCTGAAAAAATAGGATATGAAATAATCATATACCTTCCCCCGTTTCCTTTTTGTATCGTTTGTTAATTGGTTTGAATTTATACTTATCAGGTTTTTTACGGGCAACAGTGAATTAATTTTAAAGGAGTGAGCAAAAACATTCAAGCATCACAATAACAAAAATATACCTTTCTCCTATAAAGTGCATATGTTAGACTGATAGCAGTACAAGTGAGTTTAGATAGGAGAGCTTGTTATGAAAAAGAAAGAATATGCAGTAATAGGACTTGGGCGTTTCGGAGGCAGTATCTGTCAGGAATTGAGTAAGGAAGGAATGCAAGTACTCGCAATAGATATGGATCCGGACAGGGTTGATGACTTTAAAGATATAGCCTCGCATGCTGTTATTGCAGATACGACCGACGAGAAAGTATTAAAAGAATTAGGTATTCGGAATATTGATCATGTTATTGTTGCAATTGGGGATAACATTCAATCCAGTATCCTGACAACAATCATTCTAAAAGAGCTAGGCATAAAGAAAATCACAGTTAAGGCACAAAATGATTACCATGAGAAAGTGTTAATAAAAATTGGGGCTGATTATGTTGTCCACCCTGAACGGGATATGGGGAAACGTATAGCCCATCACATCATCTCTAGTAATGTACTTGATTACCTCGAGCTTTCAGATGAGCATAGTGTAGTGGAAGTGAAGGCAGGCGTAAAAATGGGGGGCAAAACCCTTATTGACCTAGATATACGTGCAAGATATGGGTGTAACATTGTGGCGATTAAAAGAGGAAGGGAAGTCATAGTCTCTCCCATGGCAACTGAAGAAATCCACCATGATGATGTTCTAATTGTGATAGGAGCCGATAAAGATATTTCTAGATTTGAGAAAAATTTGGTTGTGGATGATGATTAAGAGGAAAAAAAGAGATGTTCACCTTTTTAAAGGGTGAACATCTCTTTTTCATTATACTTCCATGATAATCGGAAGAATCATTGGCTTACGTTTTGTCTTATCATAAAGGAATGGAGCAATGGTATCGGTAATTTCATTTTTTATTTCTGACCATTGACTTGTGCGTCTTTCCATTACTTTTTCTAAATGCTTAGAAACAAGTTTTTGTGCCTCTTTGATTAAATCCTCTGACTCACGCATATAGACAAAACCGCGAGAAATAATATCTGGACCTGCTGAAATTTTGAATTCCTTCATGTTGATACTCACAACAACTATGACAAGTCCTTCCTCAGATAGGATTCGTCGGTCTCGAAGAACAATATTTCCGATGTCTCCTATACCGCTACCATCAACATAGATAGACCCTGAAGGAATTTTTCCTGCAAAGGAGGCAGTGTCTTTTCCTAACGCAAGAACATCTCCGTTATCTAAGACAAAGCTATCCTTATAGTCAATGCCACAATCACTAGCTAGTTTTGTATGCTCTACTAACATGCGATATTCACCATGAATGGGCATGAAATATTTAGGCTGCATTAACCTAAGCATGAGCTTTTGCTCTTCTTGGCTACCGTGACCAGATGTATGAATGTCATTTAGAGAGCCGTGAATGACATCTGCACCTGCACGGTACAGCATGTTAATAATTCGACTTACACTAATGGTGTTACCTGGAATAGGTGATGAAGAAAATACAACCGTATCTCCAGGTTGAATTTGAATTTGACGATGTGAACCATTGGCGATACGGGAAAGGGCTGCCATTGGTTCTCCTTGTGATCCTGTGCATAGTATTGCCACTTCATTGCTTGGGAGACGGTTGATTTGAGACGCCTCAATAAAAGTATCTTCTGGTGCCTGAATGTATCCGAGTTTTTTACCTACTTCAATATTTTTCTCCATACTACGGCCAAAAACAGCGATTTTACGATTGTTTTTAACTGCTGCCTCTACAGCCTGCTGTAGACGATGGATATTCGAAGCGAAAGTAGCGAAAATAATTCTTCCATCTACATTATTAAAGATGTCGTGGATACTTTGGCCAACAACACGTTCAGATAAAGTGAAACCAGGAACCTCACTGTTCGTACTATCAGACAACAAGCATAATACTCCGTCTCTACCTATCTCAGCCATTTTAGTTATATTGGCTGGTTCTCCTACAGGTGTAAAATCAAACTTGTAATCACCTGTGTGAACGATATTACCAGGAGGTGTTTTTACTACGATACCATAGGAATCAGGAATACTGTGAGTTGTTCGGAAAAAGGATACTGCCGTCTTTCGGAATTTAATAATATCGTCTTCTTGAATGGTATGGAGTTCTGCATTACGCAATAACCCATGTTCTTCTAACTTACTCTTGATTAAACCGATCGCTAATTTTCCACCATAAATAGGGATGTTAATTTCTCGTAATAAATAGGGGATTCCACCAATATGGTCTTCGTGACCATGAGTGATGAATAATCCTTTGATTTTATCTACGTTTTGAACTAGGTAAGAGTAGTCTGGAATTACGTAATCAATTCCTAAAAGTTCGTCCTCTGGAAACTTAATTCCAGCATCTATAAGGACAATTTCGTCTTGGAATTGAATGCCGTACGTATTCTTTCCAATCTCCCCTAGACCACCTAGTGCAAAAACAGCTGCTTGATCATTTTTTACAAACTTCATCGTTATAGTTTCTCCACTTCAAAATTTTCTTGGCGTTTTTCGTATTCTAGATGGTTTTCGTTAAGCAGTACGATATGCTCAATATTAATATTACGATCGGATAATTTTCTGCGAATCATTTGTTCGCTTTCAGCTTCAACATACAAAGCTTGGGTCCGTTCTCTTATAGGAACTTCCTCCGGATTCTCTTGATAAAGTACTTTGTAAATCATGTAGATCTCTCCTTACTAGATTAAATTCATATCCTTTGTTCCATTGGTAATATATCCTGATGTTTGTATCGACATAGTCCTGGTTAATTTCTGACGGAGGAAATACTATGCTAAATTTTTACGACCCAAAAGATTTTTCCAACGCTTTTTTAGCTTTTCCCGTAAACGCTTAAGCATTATGGCATATCTCCTTTCTTCATATTGAAAAAGCTAAGAAAAAACGTAATATATTTTGTTCGCCGACCCTTCCCAAGTACTTTTAGTATAATATGGTTTTCATAATAATGAAATAGATAACCCTTAAAGTTATTCATAAATTTTATTTTTCGAGTAGTCATATCCTTATCATAACCAATATTTACAAAGATAATTTATTAGAAAAACTTGGATTTGTTTTTATATAGAATAAAGGACCAGAGCTAATCATCTGGTCCAAAAAATTTCGTTTTCATTAAGCTTGATCTGCTGGTGTTGCATTATCTGGAGCTTTGAATGGGTCGTCTTGATTAATATGGTCGTAAAACATAATTCCGTTTAAGTGATCAATTTCATGCTGAAACACAATGGCTGCATAACCTTTAAGGCGTAATTTGATTTCATTCCCATCTAAATCTACGGCCTTCAATGTAATTCGAGCATGACGTGGTACAATACCTGGGACTTCACGATCAACACTTAAGCACCCCTCACCAGTTGATAGGTACGTTCCTTCAACTGAGTGACTGACGATTTTAGGATTGAATAATCCATAACTATATAACCGTTCATTAAAATCATAAAAGTGAATGGCTATCATTCGTTTATTTAGTCCTAATTGGGGTGCAGCCAAACCTACACCAGCTCGTAATTTATATTTATTTGCTACTTCTTCATTTTGACTATTTTTAAGAAATTGCAGCATCTCTTGTAGTGTTTCTTTATCCTCAGCAGTTGGAGGAAGTGGAACTTCTTCAGCAACTTCTCTTAAAGCTGGATGGCCTTCGCGCACGATATCATCCATTGTAATCATCTTAAGCACTCCTCTATACATCAAATTTCATAAAATTTATTTTATACCATCAGTATTTATAAGTCGAGTCGGATGGTATTTTAAGGATAAACTGAAAGAAGGAATTCAGAATTAACCATCATTTTTGCTTTATATAAAACATATATGATAGAAAGATAAATGTGTTATACTTTATATTACGTTAGTAAGCGATAAGGAGGAAGGAAAATTGCGAAAGATATACGGGATCACAGCATTGATTTTCGTAATGTTCTTAATGACCGCGTGTCAAGAAAATCCTTCTGCTTCTGAAAAAATGTACAATCATTTAGAGAAAGCAGTCGAGCTAGAGCAAAATTTTGAGAAACAGCAAGAGCCAATGACTTCTTTAGAAAATCAAGAAAAAGAGCTTTATGACCAAATCATTGATTTAGGCAAAAGTGAAATGGAAAAAATTAAGGAACTATCTGATCAGGCAATTGAACTTTTAAATGAGAGAAGAAGTATCTTAAAAGCCGAGAAAGAAAGTATTGATTCGGCGAAAGAAGAGTTTGATAAAATTGCCCCTCTAAAGGAAGAGCTAGAAACAGAAGAACTCAAAACAAAAGCTGAAGAAATGGAAGAGGCGATGAATCAACGCTACGAAGCCTATGGTCAATTACATAGTGCATATTCTAAAGCTCTGGATTTAGACGAAGAGTTATATAATATGCTAAAAGATGAAGAGCTTGAAAAGGAATCTTTAGAAAAACAAATTGATAAGATTAATAAAAGCTATGAAGAAATATTTAGTGTAAACGAAAAATTCAATCAGGCTACAGAAAAGTATAATCAATTGAAGCAAGATTTTTATGAATTAGCAGAGATGGATGTTAAATTTGAAGAAGAATAATTTTAAACCTTATCCCAAAATTTAGGGATAAGGTTTTTTAAATCCTTTCAAATGTAACAGGAAGGATAGATAACTAGTACAGAACTCTATTTATGGTAGTACAGGCTTTGTCGAATTTTGCGGTGTTATAAAACAGGAAAAGCGCTTACATTATTGTTTTGGATAGAAAATGTTAAATGTTTGACGATGTAGGTTTTTTAGGCTAAACTACAAAACGTAAAATAAATTGTACTAATCAAATTAGCATAATTTAATGTAACAGATTCACGGTTATGAATTCTCATTAGAAAAGGAGTAAAAAACGAAATTCAGTGTACTTCTTGGCTGTTTTTGGGAAACATATTGGTGGAGATGATTTTATTAGGAAAGGATAGGTGAATCAAGTTGAAAAATACACTTGAGAACATCGAGAATCAATTTGAAATGATTCAGATTTTAAATGAAGAAGGCGAAATTGTTAACGAAAAAGAAATGCCTGAACTATCTGATGACGACTTGAAAGAGCTTATGCGTCGTATGGTTTATACGCGAGTTTTAGATCAGCGTTCAATTGCATTGAATCGCCAAGGACGTCTAGGTTTCTATGCACCTACAGCTGGTCAAGAGGCATCACAGCTTGGTAGTCATTTTGCGATGGAAAAAGAAGATTTCCTATTACCAGCATATCGTGATGTACCTCAGCTTATCTGGCATGGTCTTCCACTATATCAAGCGTTCTTATTCTCTCGTGGACATTATCACGGAAATCAAATGCCTGAGGGTGTTAATGCACTAAGTCCACAAATTATTATTGGTGCACAATACGTCCAAGCAGCTGGTGTAGCACTAGGCTTCAAAAAGCGTGGCGAGAAAGCAATTGCTTTAACGTATACAGGTGATGGTGGTGCATCACAGGGTGACTTTTATGAAGGAATCAACTTTGCCGGTGCATACAAAGCTAACGCCGTATTTGTTGTTCAAAACAACCATTTTGCGATTTCTGTACCGGTAGAAAAGCAATCTGCAGCAAGCACTGTTGCTCAAAAGGCTGTAGCAGCAGGAATTCCTGGTGTTCGTGTTGATGGAATGGACGTTTTAGCTGTTTATAAAGCAGTTCGTGAGGCGAGAGAACGTGCGATTAACGGTGAAGGTCCTTCCCTAATTGAAACTGTTACGTACCGTTATGGTCCACATACAATGGCAGGGGACGATCCAACTCGTTATCGTACAGAAGAGTTAGATGACGAATGGGAAAAGAAAGATCCATTGATTCGTTTCCGTAAATACTTAGAGAACAAAGGTCTATGGTCAGAGGAAGAAGAAAACAAGACCATTGATGAGGCAAAAGAGGAAGTAAAGGCGGCTATCAAGAAAGCGGATGGCGTTGAAAAGCAAAAGGTTACTGACCTAATGTCTCTCATGTACGAAGAACTTCCATCTAACTTACAGGAACAAATGGAAGAATATAAAGAGAAGGAGTCGAAGTAAATCATGGCACAAATGACGATGATTCAAGCGATAACTGATGCTATGCGTATAGAACTGAAAAATGATGAGAACGTATTAGTATTCGGTGAAGACGTTGGCCAAAACGGCGGTGTGTTCCGTGCAACTGAAGGCTTACAAAAAGAATATGGCGAAGACCGTGTATTTGATACTCCGCTAGCAGAATCTGGTATTATTGGTCTAGCTGTTGGTTTGTCCACTCAAGGTTTCCGTCCTGTGCCTGAAATCCAATTCTTTGGCTTTGTATATGAGGCAATGGATGCCATTAGTGGTCAAGCTGCTCGTATGCGTTATCGTAGTGGAGGTACGAAAAATGCGCCAATCACAATTCGCTCTCCATTTGGTGGCGGTGTTCATACACCAGAATTACATGCGGACAGCCTAGAAGGGTTAGTGGCACAGCAACCTGGTTTAAAGGTTGTAATCCCATCAACTCCTTACGATGCGAAAGGACTATTGATATCTGCAATTCGTGATAACGATCCAGTTATTTACTTAGAACATATGAAACTTTATCGTTCTTTCCGTGGTGAGGTGCCTGAGGAAGAATATACGATTGATCTTGGCACAGCCGATGTGAAGCGTGAAGGCTCTGATATTACATTAGTAAGTTATGGCGCCATGGTTCACTCAGCATTAAAAGCTGCTGATGAGCTAGAAAAAGAAGGCGTGAGTGCTGAGGTTATTGATTTAAGAACAGTTAGCCCTATTGATTATGATACGATTATGGAATCTGTTAAGAAAACAAATCGTGTTGTAGTAGTACAAGAGGCCCAACGTCAAGCGGGAGTTGCTGCAAACGTAGTATCAGAAATTCAAGAGCGTGGTATTTTACATCTTGAAGCTCCTGTTTTAAGAGTTACAGCTCCTGATACAGTTTATCCGTTTACTGCAGCTGAAGAAGTATGGTTACCAAACCATGAAGATATTGTAGAAAAAGCGAAGCAGGTTATCAACTTCTAATAGAAATATATGTTTACAACGAAGGCTCTCGTTTATACGAGAATTTAAATTTTCCTAAAATGAATAGGAGGGAACATTCGTGGCCTTTGAATTTAAATTACCAGACATCGGTGAAGGCATACATGAAGGTGAAATAGTAAAGTGGTTCGTCAAAGCTGGCGATGAAGTTAAAGAAGATGATGTACTATGTGAGGTACAAAACGATAAATCTGTAGTTGAAATTCCATCCCCTGTTGAAGGTACAGTTATTGATGTGAAGGTAGGTGAGGGAACTGTTGCTACAGTTGGAGACACATTGATTACTTTTGATGCAGAAGGTTATGAGTCTGAAACTACAGAAGAAGAAACAAAAGCAGAAGAGCCTAAAGAAGAGGCGAAGGAAGAATCTCCTAAAACACAAGAAGAGCCAGAACAGGTTGAAGATGACGGTAAACGCGTTATTGCGATGCCATCTGTTCGTAAATATGCTCGTGATAAAGGTGTCAACATTAAAGCAGTAAGCGGGTCAGGAAAAAATAATCGCGTATTAAAAGAAGATGTTGACCGTTACCTATCAGGTGACCAAGCAGAAGCTGCACCAACTAAAGAAGCGGATACTACAGAAGCACCAGCTGCTGCTCAACAAGTTGCAGTTGAGGGACAATATCCTGAAACAAGAGAAAAAATAAGTGGAATTCGTCGTGCAATTGCAAAAGCTATGGTAAAATCGAAACAGACTGCACCACATGTTACACTTATGGATGAGATTGACGTAACAGAACTAGTTGCACATCGTAAGAAATTCAAGCAAGCTGCATTAGATCAAGATATTAAGCTAACATATCTTCCATATGTAGTGAGAGCACTAGTTTCTGCACTTAAGAAATTCCCTGTTCTAAATACATCTTTTGATGATGAAACAGAGGAAATTATCCATAAGCATTATTACAACATTGGAATTGCAGCTGATAC
The DNA here is from genome assembly GCF_009649735.1 of Salinibacillus xinjiangensis. Lineage (GTDB taxonomy): Bacteria > Bacillota > Bacilli > Bacillales > Alkalibacillaceae > Salinibacillus > Salinibacillus xinjiangensis. The sequence continues at coordinate 318,232 of NZ_WJNH01000002.1, read as the reverse complement.
AGATAAGGGACTTCTTGTACCAGTTGTCAAAGATGCTGATCGTAAATCCATCTTTGAAACTTCCAAGGAAATTAATGAATTGGCGGTTAAAGCTCGTGATGGTAAATTATCTGCAGATGAAATGAAAGGTGCATCTTGTACCATTACCAATATTGGTTCTGCTGGTGGTCAGTGGTTTACTCCTGTAATTAACCACCCTGAGGTAGCCATTTTAGGTATTGGTCGTATAGCTGAAAAGCCAGTTGTTCGTGATGGTGAGGTTGTTGTTGCACCTGTACTTGCACTTTCACTAAGCTTTGACCACCGTATGATTGACGGTGCAACTGCTCAACTAGCGTTAAATCATATTAAACGCTTGTTGAATGATCCACAATTAATCATGATGGAGGCGTAATTTATGGTAGTAGGAGATTTTCCAGTAGAAGTAGACACACTCGTAGTTGGAGCTGGCCCTGGGGGTTATGTGGCAGCGATTCGCGCAGCACAAATGGGCCAAAAGGTAACGATTGTAGACAAAGGTAATCTTGGCGGAGTTTGTTTGAACGTTGGTTGTATTCCATCTAAAGCATTAATATCTGCAGCTCACCGCTATGATCACGCTCAACATTCTGATGATATGGGAATCACAGCTGAGAATGTAAAGGTTGATTTCTCAAAAGTTCAGAAGTGGAAAGAAGGAGTTGTAAACAAACTTACAGGCGGTGTAGAAGGTTTACTTAAGGCGAATAAAGTTGACATCGTAAAAGGTGAAGCATATTTTGTAGATCAAAACACTGTCAAAATTATGGATGAAAAGAACTCTCAAACTTATAAGTTCAATAATGCAATTATTGCAACTGGTTCTCGTCCAATTGAGCTAAAGCCTTTCCCTTATTCTGATCGGGTATTAGATTCTACAGGTGCTCTAAATTTACCTGAGATTCCGAAAAAACTAGTCGTCATCGGCGGAGGTTACATTGGATCAGAACTTGGAACAGCTTATGCTAACTTCGGTACTGAAGTAACTATTCTTGAAGGTACTGGTGACATTATTGGTGGATTCGAAAAATCCATGACATCAATCGTAAAACGTCGTCTTAAGAAAAAAGGTGTTAATGTCGTAACGAACGCAATGGCACAAGGTGTTGAAGAGACAAAAGACGGAGTAACGGTTACTTATGAAGTAAAAGGAAAAGAAGAAAAGGTTGAAGCAGACTACGTATTAGTTACAGTAGGACGCCGTCCAAACACAGATGAGCTAGGCTTAGAACAGGTCGGAATTGAAGTTTCTGATAAAGGCTTAATTAACATTGATAAGCAATGCCGTACCAGTGTATCCAACATTTATGCAATCGGGGACATTGTGGAGGGACCACCACTTGCTCATAAAGCTTCCTATGAAGGAAAGGTTGCTGCAGAAGCAATCAGTGGTGAAAAGGCTGAGGTTGATTATATCGGAATTCCAGCTGTTGCATTCACAGATCCAGAACTTGCAAGTGTTGGGTATGATGAAAAAGCAGCTAAAGATGCTGGCTATGACGTGAAAGCGGCGAAATTCCCTTATGCAGCAAATGGACGTGCTTTATCTCTAAATGACACAGATGGATTTGTTAAGCTTGTTACACGTAAGGAGGACGGATTAGTGATCGGTGCTCAGGTAGCAGGGGCTAATGCAAGTGATGTTATTGCAGAATTAGGTCTTGCTATTGAAGCAGGAATGACTGCTGAAGACTTAGCATTAACCATTCACGCTCACCCAACATTAGGTGAGATTTCAATGGAGGCTGCTGAGGTTGCACTTGGTATGCCAATCCATGTTGCAAAATAAGTTTAATTACTAAAGGTGATCACATTTTGTGATCACCTTTTTTGCTTTGAGTTATCAATAATTTCAAGTTTTTATCATATATATGATAAAAAGATCCAAATTGGGACTGATAGATATGAAGGGTTGGACATATATACAAATTATTGTGGTTCTTTGGAGCCTTTACATACTAACCACACATTTATCAAAGGACCATTCGATTGTAAATATTATATTTTTTCTATGGTTCTTTGTCATAGCATTTTATATTGGTAAGTTTTTTAGTCTAAAGTACATGAACCGAATTTTGATTATTAGTATTACTTTTATTGTGTTATATGGGGGACAACATTTATTTAATACATTATTTTTTAAGACATAAATAAACCCCATGCGAAATCATGTCGCATGGGGTTTAGATTATTTTGTTTGCTGTGGTTGGGGGCCGCGTTTCCTTCTTTGTAACGGATAAATTTTGGCCTCTTCTTTAAACTCTTTGATGAGTGAGTAAATAATCAACAATAGTATAAACGTGAATGGGAAAGCTGCGATGATGGAAGCTGTTTGTAAAGCCCCTAGTCCACCCTGCCATAATAAGACGGCAGCTGCAGCTGATTGGACGATTCCCCAAGTAAATTTCACCTTTTTCGAAGGATCTAGATTACCGTTAGTTGTTTGCATTCCTAATACAAAGGTTGCTGAGTCTGCTGATGTAATAAAAAAGGTACTTATAAGCAAAATCGCCAATGTAGATGTAATTATGCTAATTGGATATTCGCTTAATACTGTAAACAAAGCGACCTCATTTCCTTGATCAGAAATGATAGACATTATATCGAGTCCTTGGTGAAACTCTAAAGAAATTGCGGAACCACCAAAAACGGAAAACCAAAGTGCACCAAAAATGGTAGGGACTAATAAAACACCTAAAACAAATTCACGTACTGTTCTACCTCTTGATACACGTGCAATAAATGTTCCAACGAATGGAGCCCATGCAATCCACCATGCCCAGTAAAAAATAGTCCAATCTTGCACCCAGGTACTATTTTCATCAAATGGTGTCATTCGAAAGCTCATGGAAGGAAGGTTTTGCAAATAACTTCCGAGCGTTGTTGTAAACAAATCCATAATGAAATTAGATGGGCCTGCAAATAAGACAAAAAACATGAGCAAAATCGCAAGAACAATGTTAGTGTTACTTAACATCTTTATTCCTCGATCTAATCCTGACATAGCGGATATTAAAAAGAGTACTGTCACGACAATAATGATAATTAATTGCAGTGAAAATCCTTTTGTAATGTCCTCAAATAAAAACCCTATACCTCCACTAATTTGCTGTGCACCTAATCCGAGAGAAGTTGCCACACCGAAAATAGTGGCAAATACGGCGATAAAGTTAACTAGTGTACCCCATCCACCATTCATTTTGTCACCGAATATAGGCTCTAGTATGCTACTTACAAGTCCAGGGGAGTCCTTTCTAAATTGAAAGTAAGCAAGTGCAAGAGCCAGTACTGAATAAACGGCCCATGGATGCAAGCCCCAATGGAAAAAACTATAACGTAAAGCAATTCTTGCGGCTGCACCATCTTGTAGTCCAGGTTCCGGTGGGTTATGAAAATGAGAAATTGGTTCCGCAGCTCCCCAAAACACTAAACCAATTCCCATACCTGCACTAAATAACATCGCAAACCATGACATATACGAGTATTCAGGCTTATCAGTATCTTTACCTAACACAATATTTCCGTATTTTGACGCAACTAAGAAAATCGCAAAGATCAGAAAGGCTGTAGCAGATAGTAAATAGAACCAGCCAAATTTTTGTACCAAAAAGCCTTGGATTTTAGATGTAACATTCTCTAAATTCCAGTTTTGAGCCACATCATCGGGTAAAACCCCCCAGATGACAAATAAAATGGATACAACCAAGCTAATGTAAAAAACCTTTGATACCTGTTTACGCATGATGAATAACTCCTTCTAAAGCTGTTTGGTTATAGTATCTTCATTTGACAACTCAATATGTGTAATGTGGTGTAGCTCTTCAATAACTCTGTGTAAAAATAGCAGTTCATACAAGACAATGGTTTGTGGTGGTAAGTGTTGTTCTTTATTCATAACATGTTCCTCTTTCCAATGCCAAAACTCATCATCTAGCTTTTCAATCCACTGATAATGTTCTATTGGAATCTCATGATGTGGCGTTTTTAATATGCCCGCAAATGACAAAAAAATACTTCTTATCAATTGTTTCTCAGCCTCGGAAAACGCATTGCGCTTTAAGCGGATAAATTGCAAATTCCCCATATGGTCTATGACCTGTTTCAAATACGTTAATTTTTTTTCACAGTAATGCAGCCTACGAAGATTTTCTTTGGAGAACTTATGATACTTCCACTCTTCACGCTGAAATTGAATAAAATTGGAGGTCTGATTGATTTCACGTAAGATTTCCCTATACAAAAGCTTGAATTTTTGTTGCTGATTGAACTTGGCTTCTATTAGATAATCGTTAACATATGTACATAATTTCGCTGATCGTTCAAATAAATTTTCCATATTGCTATCTATATATTTCGTATAATTCGGAGGGAGTAAAAAGAAATTGACTAAAGTCGATACTACAATTCCAATAGTAGTAGTGGCTAACCTCACAATGAAAGAATCGAATGAATTACCATGAAAGTCAGGTATCATAGCAATAGCTGTTAGTGTAGCAACTACAATGCCCTCATCTAGCTTTAGCTTGTGGCATAAGGCAATTGTAAGCATGGCTGCTAGCGCATATGTGATTGCGCTTTTTCCAAACACAGAATAAAACGAAACCGATAGGAAAGCTCCAATGGCGGATGCAGGAAAACGGACCATTGCCTTTTTAATAGAGTCTGCAGCTGTATGTTCTACAGTCACAATTGCTGTCATGACTGCAAATATAGCCGGGAAATGAAAATATTGACATATTAAGGTTGTAATAAAAACAGAAATTCCTGTTTTAAAGGTTCTGCCACCTAAGGGTAAATACGTTTTAACTTTAGATAACACAATGACACGTCCTTTTGTTTCTGTACATCAACATATTAACCAATATACCATACTCGTTAACAATTTTAACTTTATACTTCTTATAAAAAATCGTTCAGCTTTCATAATATCTAGTATAATAAAGATAAAATACACCTAATGGGGGGAGCAAAATTGAAAAAAGCGTTGATATTTATGATGCTACTATTACTATTCTTTACCGCTGCATGTGGAAAAAATGAGGAAGAGGGTATGCAGGATGGTAATGAAAATCCTGAAACTAACGAGGTTGAAGAGGAAGAACAACAAGAAACTGAAAATCAGGAGTCAGGTAAAGAGCAACAAGAAGAGGGTAATGAAGAGACCCCATCAGAATCCACTGAAGAGGAAGCTAAGCCAGAAGAGCAAGAACCAGAGGATAAAAACGTAAAGCCTATGTATGAGGTTTCAGACGTTTGGAGTATTAAGCCTATTGATGAAAAGGCAAATGAGAAAGTTGTATTGTTAACCATTGATGATGCTCCGGAGGAATATGCTGTTGATATGGCAAAAACCTTAAAGGAGTTAAATGCCCCAGCTATTTTCTTTGTAAATGGTCATTTTATTGATACGGAAGAAGAACAAGCGCGATTGAAGGAAATCGCAGATATGGGGTTTGCAATTGGAAATCATACTTATAATCACACAAAACTAGATGAGGTATCAGAAGAAGAACAACGAAAAGAAGTTGTAGAACTAAACGATTTAATTGAAAAAGTTATCGGGGAAAGGCCGAAATTTTTCCGCGCTCCACATGGAGTCAATACGGACTATGTGAAAACTTTAGTAAAAGAAGAAGGTATGACTTTAATGAATTGGTCATATGGGTATGATTTTAAGGCTGATTATATGACAGAGGATTCTATCAGAGATATTATGATTAATACGGAATTACTATCGGACGGGGCCAATCTGCTAATGCACGATAGAGAATGGACAGCTGCTGCCTTAGCTGACATTGTAACAGGTCTACGTGATAAGGGATACGAAATGGTAGATCCAAATTTAATTCAAACACCATAAAGGAAGGCCATCTAAGATATCTTAGATGGCCATTACTTACATCATTCGCCCATTAAATAATTTTATTTTCCCCTTAGTTTTTTTTGCTAGAAATTTGGCTAGTTCGTTAGCTTTACTTTTATCCCCGTGTTTTGCGGTATCTGGCAAAGTAATTTGTATGTAACCGTCCTCTTCATGAACTCCGATTAAAAGGGCATTATAACGGTCGAGCTGACCGTATAACAATAAATAATTCCCTTCATCTGTTTCTTTTTCCTGAATAGTGTAGGGAAATGCATGACTCGAGTAATCCCAATTCAGCTGATCTCCTGTTTTGGCCGTAATGTCTTGGTAGTAAAGTAAATACTCTTTTACATCCGCAAGTGTAATGGTTTGTTTTGGATTAACATAAATATAAGTACTACTACTCAAGTTACCACTCCTTGCCATCTTTTCCTATATCATATCATGAAAGACTAAAAGATTACAGAAAGTTTAGGTAAGTACAAAAACTTTTTACAGCAAAATGATTAGTAGGTAAAAATTACCGGATAAAAAATAAAAGTGTTATACTATTTAGGGTTGAAAAATTAATTATGACATAATAAAATGTAGATACGAAATGAAAACGTTTTAATAAAATAAGGAGCTGGTCTTGTGATGGGCACAATTGTTTGTCAAGATTGTCAACGTGTAATTGAACATTTTGAGGATGAAAAGGTGACCACATTGTACGGAAAAGGCTGCGACTGTGAACAAAACAAAAAATAATAAAAATGCTGCCTCATTTGGGGCAGCATTTTTATTATTTGCTATTTTCTTAGAGTTTGATGTTTTGACTAAAAAGATAAAAACTGCGACGTAACTTTTAGCATGACTTGTTTCCAAATATCAAATTGATGAGTGCAAAACCGTCGCTACGGAAATACACTTCGCTTTCACTCCAAGGGCACAAATGCGACATCTTTTCAAACTCCCTTTGGTCGTTTTCATAGTGTCTTCTTTGCCGCCGGCGAGCGGTGAGCCTCCTCGCTGCGCTTGCGGGGTCTCACCTGTCTCTTTGATCCCACGAAGAACAGGACGTTCAAGTGTCGGTGCTCTGCCACTGGACGTGGCCGTTTTTAACCGACCAGGAGTCTCCGTGTATTTCCTCCGCTATAAACAATGGCTCATTCGTTTATTTTGTAGTGAACTATTGTTAATCAAAAGCTTTTTAACTATGCATACATCAGAGCACTTTAACAGTGGAGGCAGAATACGGAAACTCCTATGGGAGGAAGCGTGGTGAAGACCCCGCAGGAAGCGGTCTGGGCTTCCGAGGAGGCTGAGGCCGCGCCCATGGAAAGCGAAGTATTCTGCCGGAACGGTTTGCATGCACTCAATATTATTCAGAACGAATCAAGCAATACTAAAAAGTCGCACTACGTCTCATTTTCAATCTACTGAGAAGTATAAAAAAGCAACAAAGTTAAGTTTACGAAAACAGCCTTATTATTTTATGGCCACATATTCACGAATAACCCTTATGTTCTCTAATGTTTCATCGTGTGGCCCCTGTACTGGAAGTCCTGCTTTCATGTTCTGGTGGATGTATTCTATATTTTCCTTTGATATGATTTCTCCTGGCATAAATATAGGAATCCCAGGTGGGTAGATCATCACAAATTCTGCACTAATACGACCTGCCGAATCTTGTAGGGGAACGACTTCTGTCGGTGAATAAAAGGCTTCTCTAGGGGATAATGCCAAAAGTGGAATATCTGGCACCTCAACTTCAACCTTTGCTTTTTTCTTGGCAGAAGGACTAAAGGTTTTGGAAAGCTCCTGTAAAGCCTCTATTAGAACATTAATTTCATGATTCGTATCACCGTGTGTAACAATACAAAGGATATTATATAAATCAGATAATTCAACCTCAATATTATAGTTTTTCCGAAGCCAAATCTCCACATCATGCCCCGTAATACCCAATCGTTTAACGGATATAATCAATTTACTTGGATCATAATCGTAAGTCGCTTCAGAACCAAGGATTTCCTCGCCAACACAATATAATAATTCTATTTCATTGATTTTGTCCCGCGCATAGTCAGCTAATCGTAAGGCGTGTTCGTTTAATTTCTCTCCATTCATAACCAAATTTTTACGAGCTACATCTAAGGAGGAGAGTAGCAGGTAGGAGGTGGAGGTAGTTGTAAGCATGGAAAAAATCGCTTGAACCCGCTCATAGGAAACAAGACTGCCTCTAATATTTAAGACGGAGCTCTGAGTCATGGAACCTCCTAGCTTATGAACACTCGTTGCAGCCATATCAGCACCTGCTTGCATAGCAGAAAGAGGAAGTCGCTTATGAAAATGGATATGGACACCATGAGCTTCATCGACTAATACAGGTACATTATAGTCATGTGCAATGTCGACAATCTTTTTTAAATCAGCTGCAATACCAAAATAAGTAGGATTGATTACGAGTACGGCTTTCGCATCAGGGTGTGCCTTTAATGCTCTTTCAACAGAATTAGGAGTAATTCCGTGTGAAATACCGAGCTCGGCATCTAATACAGGATGAATAAAAACGGGAGTAGCTCCTGAAAAAATAATGGCCGATGTAACGGACTTGTGAACGTTTCTTGGAATAATAATTTTATCCCCAGGATGACAGACAGCCATGATCATTGTCATAATCGCTCCACTTGTTCCCTGAACAGAGAAAAGCGTATTATCCGCACCAAAAGCATCTGCGGCAAGCTCCTGTGCTTCCTTAATTATTCCTTGTGGATGATGCAGGTCATCGAGAGGTTCAATATTTATTAAATCCAAGGATAAAGCATTTCTTCCTATAAAGTCCCGAAATTCTGTATCCATTCCTGAGCCTTTTTTGTGACCAGGAATGTGGAATTGGATGGGATTTTGTTTTAAGTGATTTTGTAAGCCGGTAAATAAAGGGGTTTTATTTTGATTCATGTTCCATTACACACCTTTCAATCGTACAAGGTTTTACTCCTAATATAGTATCCTTCATCAAGTTAAAAATTAAAATAGGTTCGGTTCTGTCTAAGAAATAAAAAAATTAAAAGCAAATACATTTTTCCATAAGTGCTATTTTTTCTCAACATTATTTTTCTTTCGTGATAACATGAATGTAGTAAATTGTTTTATATAGGAGGCAGATGAATGGGGTTTAATACGCGAATTACTGAATTATTAAACATTGATTATCCGGTAATACAGGGAGGGTTAGCACATCTTGCCTATGCAGATTTAGCTGCAGCCGTTTCAAACGCAGGGGGACTCGGACAAATCACAGCTATGAGTTTGGAAAATGAGGACCAACTTAGAGATGAAATTAAAAAGGTTCGGCAAATGACCGACAAACCTTTTGGTGTAAACTTTGCGATTGGTCAACAAAGAAGACCGTTTGAAAACATGGTGGCAGTCGCACGAGAAGAAAAGGTGCCTGCGATTACAGTTACAGGTGGTAACCCAAAACCTGTATTAGACATGGTAGAGGGGACAGGTATTAAAAAATTAGTTCTTGTGGCGGCTAAACGTCAAGCTGAAAAAGCAGAAGAGCTTGGAGCAGATGCAGTTATGGTCGTTGGTCACGAAGGTGGAGGGCATTTAGGTAGAGATGATATTGGTACCTTTGTATTGACACCACAAGTAGTGGATGCTGTATCTATACCAGTTGTTGCGTCTGGTGGTATCTCAGATGGTCGTGGACTTATGGCTGCATTAGCCTTAGGTGCAGAAGGAATTGAAATGGGTACACGTTTTATTGCAACAAAGGAATGTATTCACGCTCATGAAACATATAAAAAGGCATTAGTTGAAGCAGACGAAAAATCAACTGTAGTTATCAAAAGAACCTTAGGCGCTCCAGCACGAGCATTAAAAAATAGTTGGACAGACGAGATATTAGAGCTGGAAAAAGACCAACCAGGCTATGAAAAACTCAAGTCGTATATCAGTGGCACAGCTAACAAAAGATATATATATGATGGTGAAACAGACGAAGGGTTTGGCTGGGCAGGACAGGTTGCCGCTAGAATTCAGGATGTTCCATCTGTCCAAGAGCTATTTGATCGCATGATTGAAGAGGCTAAGAGTATTAGTTCAAGATGGGATCAGTTATCCTAAGCGAAAGGAGTCATACATATGGAATATCCATACCCAATAGACGAGAGCTGGGACAAAGATGAGGTCATTGATGCCATCAATTTTTTTCAAATGGTTGAAAGGGCATATGAACAGGGTGTGAAACGAGAGGACGTACTAATGACCTATACTCGATTTAAGCAAATTGTTCCATCGAAAAGTGAGGAAAAACAGATCGATAAACAATTTGAGAAGGATTCTGGTTATTCAACGTACCGCACCGTACAAAAAGCGAAACAAGCTGAAGAAGGTGAAAAAATTAAAATGAATTAAAAAGGGGCCGGCTCTTACCCATGGAGAGTCCGGCACCTTGATATTACAGTTCTTTTGTTAGACGATAAAGATACTCAAGCTGTTGAAAGGTATCTTCACATTTTTGAATAAATTGTTCTGGGTTGGTGAGGATAGGGTCGTTTCTGTCTACATTTACTCCACACAGAATCTCAGCTTTTTTGACTGTTTCTAATCGGTCTAACATTTGCTCCAAGTTCGCTTCTTGATGGGATATGGCTTCTGGTTTCGTATGATCAATTGACCAAACAAAGTCAGATGGAACCTGTTTTTTTACCTGGTTAAGGTTTGCCTTTACAACCTTTGCATATTCTTGTTTGATTGGGTTTTCGTAAATGATGGCAAACCAAATAAATAGGTGAGTCTCCCATAGACCAATTTGGAAATGTGGAAGCTTTTTGTACCCTCTTTTGCTGTTGGCAAGGGCAGCCCAAGTATCATTTGGAGGGTTTTTCGTTCTACGTGCATGCTTAGCCACATGTACAAACATTTCATCACCTGTTAAAGCAGTAAGGCCTTGTGATAATTCCTCAGCAAGAGCTTCTAGCTTAGGTGATACATGTCCACGTAACTGCTCCATGCGTTCATCTAAACCCGGTATAGTAAACACATCAAAATCTTTTTGTGTAAATCCAGTAAAAGAAGTCAAAATGTATTACTCCTTTCGTTTAATATTCCTTGTTATAATTTATCGGAATTTGTCAATTTATTTTAGCATAGCTAAAATTGTTATGAAATTAATTTGCACTAGTCGAAGGTTTCAATATGCGTTATATGGTATTTTTTGATAACATACTTGTTAAATGATTATCAAAGGAGATAAAAATATGGATTCGGTAGAAAAACAACAGATTTTTGATCACGCTAAGGAATGGACGTTGGAAGCAGGCGAACGGATAAAAGCCCAATTAGATAAGCCATTTAAAGTAAATACGAAAAAAGATCGGAAAGACCTTGTGACAGAGGTAGACGAAGATACAGAAAGGTTTTTTGCTGAAAGGATACGAAGTACATACCCAAATCATCAAGTTTTAGGGGAGGAAGGCTTAGGTGACAATGTAACCTCACTAGATGGGATTGTTTGGATAATTGATCCTATAGATGGAACGATGAATTTTGTCCATCAGCAAAGGCATTTTGCCATTTCGGTTGGCCTTTATAAAGATGGTGAGGGCATATTCGGTCTCATTTATAATGTTATGACTGATGATTTATACGTTGCGAAAAGAGGAGAAGGGGCCCACAAAAACGGGGTTCTTTTACCAAAGCTAGACCAAAGTAGAAAATTAGAGGATTCGCTTCTTGCTTTAAATCACTATTGGTCCATTCCTAATCGACGCTTTGACGAAAAAGGAATTCATGAATTGGTTCGTAAGGTTAGAGGTACGAGGACCTTTGGCTCAGCAGCTTTGGAATTTGCCTTTGTGGCTGAAGGAATTATTGATGGCTATATGACAATGCGTTTGGCCCCATGGGATATAGCAGCCGGAATTATTTTAGTAAATGAAGTAGGAGGAGTTACATCCAGAGTCGATGGTTCTCCCTTAAATATGCTAAAGGAAAATTCGGTTATTACTTGTAATTCAGCTATACAGGAAGAAATTGTGAATAATTATATTCGCAAAAAATAAAAAAGACGAACAGAGGTTTTTCCTTTATTCGTCTTTTTTCTTTAATATTTCTATAACCCTTGTTTACGTTTCATTTTTAATCCAAATCCCATAAGGATGAATCCTAGGAGGAATAAGCCAAAGGAGAGTAGGTATTGTCGAAATCCAATGGTAATTCCGATGGATGCAAAGCATAGAATGACAAGGACAGCTAGTAAAAACATTTTAGTCTCATATTTCATATTCCCCACCTCTTTATATAATCAGTTTACATGAAGAAGGAAGATGTGAACAAGTATTTCATTGTAATTTATAAAAAGCATATTCCTAGGTGTTAAAGGATTCTTTCTTGTCCATTTTTTAGTAGCGTAATGGGGCAAGTTTTAGTATGATGGTGTAGATAAGAACGTTAAGGAGGATTATCTATGCCAAGTGAACAGTCCATCCCAGATCAAGGATTCCGGCCTCTAACAGATATTTTCATTGAGCATATTGGGGGAGTTGAAGGTTTTTGGTATTTATATTTAACTATTGTTATTTTTGCCGCAATTACATATAAATTAGGCTTTGCTCGGAAGCTTCCGTTGTTAAAGTCTATTGTTGTTTATATATTCCTTGCTCTTGGATGTTTCATTTTAACCTTTTTTTCGGAAGGGTTACCGATGCTTGAGGTATTGGTTGTCTCAGCCCTTGTTTTAGGCATATATCGATATCGATTAGCCCAAGAACGTAAACGAAGAAATAGAGAAGGAGTTGAAAGTAATACGTGAATTCCTTACAGGATGTTGTGTATAATTGGTTGTCGATTAAGCTTGTAGCTGATGTTAGGCCAGAGGATTTATCAGCAGTAGAAACAACTCAATTTTTTAGAGAAATGTTAACGAACGACCACAACGTAGAAGATATTCATGTAGACAAGAGAGAAGATATGTATTTAGTAACTGTTACAAAGCCTGAGGAAACACGCACATTCCGCTTTCCCATTGAGCTTATTGAGTGCATAGTTGATCAAATCGAAAATGAGCCTGAAAAGTATTCAGTTTATCCCAATTAGGGAAGGAAAAAACCACGAGTCCTTACTCGTGGTTTTTGGATTACGATATATTAAATGTACGGGTCATTTTTCTTTTGACGATACTCTTTAAAATTACCTGTAGCAAGTCGTTCTGCAGTTTTTTTATCAATTCGGTCACGACATTCGTCACACATGTAGGATAATACACGTCTTTTTCTTAGCTGCTTGGCAAGTAGGCTAGTTCCTTTTATGTCGTTTACTTGATCACATAAGATGCATTTTGCTTTCATTATTTCACCTCTAGTTTCAGCATAAAATAAGTATAACATGTAATAGGTGCACTAGCCACACTTCAAAAATAACCCAACAAAAAAGTCATCTAACGTTATACAACTCGTTAGACGACTTTTTTGTTTCTATATATTTAGTCCCTATTCATACGCTTGTTCGATTGGTCATCCTGTAGCTTCTCTAATTGTTCTTCTTTGTTTTTATCCTTTAACATCTCACTATTTGAATCTGGTTCTACAGGCTGATTTTCCTGTTGTGGGATTTCAGGTATATAGCGACCAACCAATGCCGCTAATTCATCCATGATTGCATCTTCTGGGTGTCCCTGGCGAATTTTATAAGCCAATCTACGTAAACGTTCATTCACATCACCGTCAGCTGAAACCATGGTATTATTTCCATGTATATCTTGTTTTAGGGCTTCTGAAACCGAATATTTAATTGTACCAACACGAGTCCGGTCAAGTTCTTCATCTACATCAATGCCCACTATAGAATAGGGTCCTAATACAACTGCTGTTGCCTCATTCACACCTGGAACTTTTGAGGCAATCTTTGCAAGATGTTGGGCCATTTCTGTATTGGAATATTCCTTTTCTTCATGTCTTACATCTGAATCCTTAACCTGTAAGTACTGGTCTACGTCATTATTACGGGCTTGTTCGTCATTATTATTGTTACAGGCGCTAAGACTAAATACAGCTATGATCAGATAGAGAAAGGGAATAAATGGTTTGCGCATAATTCAAACCTCCTTTTACAAATATATTGTTTCTCTTTCGTCTAACTTTATGTTTTCCCACATATATTTAAATTACGGAAGCCTTGCCAAATCTTACACAAATGATAAATAGGAGGCGGCATTTTGAAAAGGATATATGTTTTGGATACCAATGTTTTGCTACAGGATCCCCGAGCCATTTTCTCATTTGATGAGCATGAGGTCGTCATACCAGCAGTCGTTCTAGAAGAGGTGGATTCTAAAAAGCGAAACATGGATGAAGTCGGTCATAATGCAAGAGAAACATCACGTATCATTGACCGATTCAGGCAAATAGGTGAGCTCTATAAAGGAGTATCATTACCCAATGGAGGAACATTTAGAATTGAGCTAAATCACCGGTCTTTTTCAAAGCTTGAAGAAATCTTTTTAGAAAGGACAAATGATAATCGAATTCTTGCTGTAGCCCTAAATTTACATTTAGAGGTCAAAAAATTGAATCGTAACCAAGAGGTTGTACTTGTCTCAAAGGATATTTTAATGCGGGTGAAGGCAGATGCTTTAGGATTAGCTGCTGAGGATTTTTTGAATGAAAGAGCTGTAAAGGAAGACAGCATTTATGAAGGATTTCAAGAGTGGGATGTTTCTGCAGAAGATTTAAATAAATTTTATCAAGAAGGCAAATTAAGCATACCAGATGAAACATTAAATCGTCTTTATTCGAATGAATTTATCGTGATGAAAAATAAATGGAACCCATCTCAGTCAGCTATTGGAATTTTAAACACAAATCGAAATGTCATTGAAAAGTGTCGTTTTCAGGCTGATAATGCTTGGGGAGTGACCCCGAGAAATGCCCAACAAACCATGGCAATTGAGCTTTTATTCCGTAGAGATATCCAGCTGGTTACGATGATTGGAAAGGCAGGAACAGGCAAAACACTGCTTGCACTAGCATCTGGACTTATGCAGGTAGAAGATATGGGATTATATAAGAAAATGCTTGTGGCAAGGCCCGTGGTACCATTAGGAAATGATATTGGTTATTTACCTGGAGAAAAGGAAGAAAAATTAAAGCCCTGGATGCAACCGATTTATGACAACTTAGAATATTTGTTTGATGTTAAAAAAGCTGAGGATTTGGATCGAATTCTTTCGGGACTTGGATCCATTCAAGTAGAGGCATTAACATACATAAGAGGTAGGAGCATTCCAGAGCAGTTAATTTTAATTGATGAAGCACAAAATTTAACGAAACATGAAGTGAAGACAATTTTAACTCGTGTTGGAGAAGGAAGTAAGGTCATTTTATTGGGTGATCCATATCAGATTGACCATCCTTATTTAGATGAGTATAATAATGGACTTGTTCATGTAGTGGAGAAATTTAAAAACTCAAAATTAAGTGGCCATGTTAAATTACACAAAGGGGAGCGTTCATCGTTAGCCCAATTATCTGCTGATTTATTATAGAGAATGATTAGGGGAAGAGTATTTGAAAAAGGGACTGACTCATAAGCGAGTCAGTCCCTTTCATGATATTGCATATTAACTTTATTTAATTTTAATTTCAGAAACCCCTTTAATTGGTGTATCTTTATTGGATTCATCGCCAAAATAAAAATGAAGGGGACCATCTTCTTTAAGTGGTTTTCCTTCCACAGCAAATAGGGCGAAACCTTCTTTTAAAGTATCTAAACTAATTTCCTGATTTCCGTTGTTGGTAACAAGAATAGCGGAACTTGCTGAATCTGAAACCTCAGCATTCTCTAGAAAAGGTTTTAAGGACATTACATATGTACTTTGTAATATTTTTTTACGTTCAAATCTTGAGATGCTTTTATTCACGGGTGGATTAATTTTTTGCTGATAGACTTCCCGATTCCATCTTTTGGATGCCTTTTCATTCTCATCTTCAACATCTTGTTCGACATCGGAACTCTGAAATGCTTGGTCAAATTCAACTTTACGGTCATCAAATATCCAAACACTAGGATCTAGTGTGATTGGGAATTTAACATTGCCGGTTAACTGTACAATCATTTTTTCACCTCATCCATTCTGCATTTACTTATCTAGTATAACGAATTTTTTCGCATGATGCATTAAGGAGGATATAATTTATGGAAATTGTTTCGGAGGAAAAACTTGAGAAATGGGTCGAACATGTGAGAATTTATGCAAATAACGGCAAGGTAGCAGATTATATTCCTGCTTTAAAACGCCAAAATCCAGAAATAAATGCAGCAGCTTTTTATAGTACAAATGGTGAATGCGTTGGGGCTGGTCAGACACAATATACTTTTACCCTTCAAAGTGTTTCGAAGGTTTTAGCTCTTGCAGTTGCCCTTATGAAGCATGGTGAATCAGCGGTATTTTCTCGAGTTGGAAAGGAGCCAACAAGTGAGCCTTTTTATACTATCTCAAAGATTGAATTGGAAAGACCATCCAAGCCCATCAATCCAATGATTAATGCGGGTGCATTGGCTGTAACCAATATGCTATACGGAGAGAATTCTGAGGAAATGTTTAAGCAAATCCTTCATTTTGTTCATAAATTAACGGGCGATTCAACGATCGATTATGATCCTGAGGTGGCGAAATCTGAATATGAAACGGCATTCTTAAACCGGTCTTTATGTTACTTTATGAAACAAAACGGAATTATAACAGGTAGCGTAGAAGAGCTACTGGATACGTATACAAAGCAATGTGCCATTCGTATGAATGTGAAACAGTTAGCTAAAATAGGGGCTATTTTTGCTAATGATGGGGTAGACATAGAGTCGGGCGAGCAATTAATTCCGAGGCATCATGCTAGAATTTGTAAAACATTTATGGTTACTTGTGGGATGTATAATGAATCAGGTTCCTTTGCTATTAATGTAGGAATTCCGGCAAAAAGTGGGGTTTCTGGTGTTATTTTAGGTGTTGTGAGAGACATAGGTGGAGTCGCGGTTTTTGGTCCTGCACTAGATGAAAAAGGAAATAGTGTAGTAGGGTTGAAACTGTTGGAAATGATGTCTGATTATTATGGGTGGTCTATTTTTTAAATAAAATTATCGTCGGTATCCTTTTCTCTTAAGATATCTGAAAATCTTGCATTTTTACTATGAAGACGTTAATATATTGAAGTAGATACTATTTATTTTATTATTATGGATGATGAATGTCTTCAAGTTATATTATTTTATTGGTCAAGTTTTCTTTAAATGAGGGGGGATACCCGTGTCGTCAGAAGTAGCGATGGATCGTGATCAGGCATTGGCTGTATTGAAAGAAGATGCTGATAAAATCCTTCAATTAATAAAAGTACAAATGGACAATTTAACGATGCCTCAATGCCCTCTATATGAAGAGGTTTTAGATACACAAATGTTTGGACTTTCTAGGGAAATTGCTTTCGCTGTGAAGCTGAATTTAATCAGTGAACATACAGGAAAAGAAATTTTGGAAAATCTCGAAAAACAACTAAGTGCACTCCACGAGGCAGCACAGGCTCAAAAATCCCCGAAATAAAAACTCAAATTACAACAAAATTGTTGTAATTTGAGTTTTTTGTTAATTAGAACTTTAGAACAGATTTTACTGATATGCAGGAAAATTGGGTGAATATGTCGTACATAAATATAATACGGTTTTACGAATTAATTATAATAAAGCATGTTTTATGTTGATTAATGTCTTTTTACTTTAATCCGACAAAACGAAAATAAAAACAAACCATGAGGATGGCTGAGATATGAAAACAAGATTTAAAAAATTAGATTTCACATTAATGTTCACACCACTAGCACTTTCCTTGTTCGGTTTAGTCATGATTTATAGTGCAAGTATGGTATTAGCTGTATATCAAGGACTAGATAGTAATTATTATTTAATTAAGCAAATACAATGGATAAGCTTAGGCGCGTTTGTATTATTCTTTTTCGCATTCGTACCCTATCAAAAATACCAAAGAATTATAAAACTAATCGTTATAGGGATGTTGCTTTTACTCATTTTCGTGTTCCCTTTTGGGGGAGATGCAGTAAATAATGCTAAATCCTGGTATGACTTTAAAGTGTTTAGATTCCAGCCTGCGGAGCTCGCAAAGCTTGGATTAATTTTGTATTTAGCTTCGGTATATTCGAAAAAACAATCTTACATACATGATTTCGGTAAAGCGGTTATTCCGCCATTAATTTTAACTGCAATAACGGTGGCCTTAATTGTATTTCAACCTGATATTGGTACTGCCTCAATTATTTTACTTATCGCATTAAGTGTTATTGTTAGTTCAGGTATCCGTATGCGACATTTAATGTTTTTAGCGACAATCGGCGTATTATTTGTTGCCTTAGCCATACCAGCTTTAGAGACGGAGGAAAGGGTATCTAGATTTACCGGTGCTTATGAGCCATTTTCTGACCCTACAGATACAGGGTTTCATTTAATTCAATCATATTTAGCAATTGGTTCAGGAGGGCTTACCGGTGTAGGATTAGGCGACTCCGTACAAAAATTAGGCTACCTATCAGAGCCACACACTGACTTTATTCTTGCTGTAATTGCTGAGGAGCTTGGCTTGGTAGGGGTTGCCATAACCATAGGATTATTGGCAACTATTGTAATACGAGGTTTATACATTGCCAACAAGTGTGAGGATGCCTTTGGTTCACTGTTAGCTATAGGTATATCATGCATGATTGGGATACAGGCAATCATTAATATCGGTGCTATGAGTGGGGCGCTACCTATTACCGGTGTAACATTGCCATTTGTAAGTTATGGGGGAAGTTCTCTGTTGATCTCATTGGTCTCCATGGGAATTTTAAATAATATAGCGATGCAAGTAAAATCTAAACAAACATTCACGAAAACGCGGTCGGAAGTTCCAAAACAAACATACGAACAAAAACCATCGATCGTGTCAATGAAGGAGAGGAGAGGAAATACATGGGCGAAGTAAAACAAATAAAGAAAGTTTTAG
This sequence comes from Salinibacillus xinjiangensis, assembly GCF_009649735.1. Taxonomy (GTDB): domain Bacteria; phylum Bacillota; class Bacilli; order Bacillales; family Alkalibacillaceae; genus Salinibacillus; species Salinibacillus xinjiangensis. The sequence goes on along the minus strand of NZ_WJNH01000002.1, from coordinate 299,317 downwards.
TTGCCAATAGGGGGGAAATTGCCATACGGGTATTTAGAGCTTGTACAGAGCTAAATATTCGTACTGTGGCTATATATTCACAAGAGGATACGGGCTCATATCATCGCTACAAAGCAGATGAGGCCTATCTTGTCGGACAAGGCAAAAAACCAATTGATGTTTACTTAGATATAGAAGGCATTATTGAGATTGCCAAGAGAGTGGGGGTAGATGCCATTCACCCTGGTTATGGCTTTCTGTCAGAAAATATTCATTTTGCAAGGCGATGTGAAGAGGAAGGGATTATTTTTGTAGGTCCTACTAGTCATCACTTGGACATTTTTGGGGACAAGGTAAAAGCGAGACATCAAGCTGTAAAAGCCAATATACCCGTTATTCCTGGTAGTGATGGTCCTGTTTCAGATATCGAGGAAGTCAAGCAATTTGGTAAACAACATGGTTTTCCGATCATTGTTAAGGCTGCTTTAGGTGGAGGCGGAAGAGGAATGCGGATTGTACGTAGTCCTGAGTCGCTAACAGAAGCATTTGAGCGAGCTAAATCGGAAGCAAAGGCAGCATTTGGCAGTGATGAAGTATATGTGGAGAGACTAATTGAAAACCCGAAGCATATTGAAGTGCAAATTTTAGGTGACAAAGCAGGTAATATAGTTCATTTATATGAACGTGATTGTTCTGTGCAACGACGGCACCAAAAAGTTGTAGAAATTGCACCAAGTGTTTCATTACCTGATAAAATGCGTGAGGACATTTGTGATGCAGCTGTTCAGCTGATGAATGAAGTGAAATATGTAAACGCAGGAACGGTTGAGTTTTTGGTTACAGAAGATGAGTTTTATTTTATCGAAGTGAATCCGAGAGTCCAAGTAGAACATACAATTACCGAAATGGTAACAGGAGTAGATATTGTTCATACCCAGCTTTTAATAGCTGAAGGACATAATTTATTTGGAAAGTTAATTGATTTACCTCAACAAGAAGCCATTACAACGAATGGATATGCTATTCAATCAAGAGTTACCACAGAAGATCCCCTAAATAATTTTATGCCAGACACAGGTAAAATTATGGCCTATCGAACTGGAGGGGGATTTGGAGTAAGATTAGATGCCGGAAACGGATTTCAAGGTGCGGTAATTTCACCTTATTATGATTCTTTACTCGTGAAAGTTTCCACCTGGGCCCTCACTTTTGAAAAAGCTGCAAGCAAAATGGTCAGAAATTTAAAGGAATTTAGAATAAGGGGAATAAAAACAAATATTCCTTTCCTTGAAAATGTTATTCAGCACGAAAAGTTTTTAAATGGAGAATATGATACGACGTTTATTGACCAATCACCAGAGCTTTTCGTGTTCCCGAAAAGAAAAGATAGAGGGACTAAAATGCTCTCATATATTGGTCATACAACCATTAATGGCTTTGAAGGTCTAACGCAAAAAAAGAAACCAAACTTTTTAGACCCGCGTATACCAAATGTAAAACGCTCGGAACCACACCCATCAGGAACCAAACAAATTCTTGATGAAAAAGGCCCTGAAGGATTGGCGACCTGGCTTAAAGAACAAAAGGAAGTGTTATATACAGACACGACATTTAGGGATGCTCATCAATCCCTTCACGCTACTCGCTTCCGAACTAAAGACCTTTTACAAATTGCGGAACCGACAGCTCGGTTACTACCTGAATTATTTTCGGTAGAGATGTGGGGGGGTGCAACATTTGACGTATCCTATCGTTTCTTAAAGGAAGACCCTTGGGATCGATTATTGAAGTTAAGAGAAAGGATGCCAAATGTTCTCTTCCAAATGCTTTTACGTGCCAGCAATGCTGTAGGGTATAAGAACTATCCAGACAATGTCATTCGCGAATTTGTTGAGAAGAGTGCCAATGCGGGAATTGATGTATTCCGTATTTTTGATAGCTTAAATTGGGTTAAAGGTATGACCTTGGCTATCGATTCTGTTCGTCAGAACGAAAAGGTAGCGGAAGCAGCTATTTGTTACACTGGAGATATTTTAGATTCATCACGTCCAAAGTATGATTTAGCATATTATCGTTCCATGGCAAAAGAGTTGGAGAATGCTGGAGCACATATATTAGGTATAAAGGATATGGCAGGATTGCTAAAACCAGAAGCGGCCTATCAATTAGTCTCAACCTTAAAAGAGGCAGTGGATATTCCAATCCACCTTCATACTCACGATACAAGTGGTAATGGTATCTTTACGTACGCAAAAGCGATAGATGCAGGCGTTGATGTTGTAGATGTTGCGGCAAGCTCAATGGCAGGATTAACCTCTCAACCAAGTGCCAATAGTCTTTATTATGCCTTAGACCAGCATGAGCGTAAGCCTCAAATTGATATAAAAGCTTATGATCAATTAGCGAATTACTGGGAGGATGTAAGGAAGTATTATCATGATTTTGAAAGTGGAATGATGGCACCGCATGCGGAAATTTATGAGCACGAAATGCCTGGTGGGCAATATAGTAATCTACAGCAACAAGCCAAAGCAGTAGGTCTGGAAGAGCGTTGGGATGAGGTCAAAAAAATGTATCGTCGAGTAAATGATTTATTTGGCGATATTGTCAAAGTAACGCCTTCGTCTAAAGTTGTTGGAGATATGGCGCTATACATGGTCCAAAATGAGTTAACAGAAGATGACATCTATGAGCGGGGAGAGTCCTTAGATTTTCCTGATAGTGTAGTGGAGTTTTTCCAAGGATACCTAGGACAGCCATATCAAGGTTTTCCACAAGAGCTTCAACGAATTATCCTGAAAGGCAAGGAGCCAATCCAAGTTCGTCCTGGTGAGCTATTAGATAATGTCGATTTTAAAGAACTACAGGAAACCCTGTATCATAAATTGAACAGGCAAGTGACCAGCTTTGATATGATTTCACATGCCTTGTATCCAAAGGTATTTTTAGACTATAACCATTTCTATGACCAATATGGTGATATGTCCGTACTCGATACACCTACATTCTTTTATGGAATGAGGTTAGGTGAAGAAATTGAGGTGGAAATCGAACAAGGAAAAACCTTGATTGTAAAACTTGTTTCTATAGGTGAGCCTCAACTGGATGGAACAAGAGTTATTTACTTTGAATTAAACGGACAGTCCAGAGAAGTAATTGTAAGGGATGATAGCATTAAGAGTTCCATTCAAGAGCGACCAAAGGCAGATAAGACCAATGAAAAACATATTGGTGCATCTATGCCTGGAACCGTTATAAAGGTCCTTGTAGAGAAAGGTGAGAAGGTCAAAAAAGGAGATCACATGATAATCACTGAAGCCATGAAGATGGAGACAACCGTACAGGCTCCGTTTGATGGTAAAGTCAAGGATATTTATGTAGATAACAATAATGCAATCTCAACTGGTGATCTATTAATTGAATTAGAATAACCTTCTAGATAGAAAAGCGCTCTGTTCCACTGAAACAGAGCGCTTTTTTTAGGCTACGGAATAAGCTTTTGGGAAGAATGGGAAGTAACTACCTCTTGTCAAAATTTGCACTTCTGCTAGAAAGTAAAACAAAATAACATAATAGGCCGAAGAAACAAGAAATAAACAAGGCGTGTGCTAAAGCAATATATAGATTTAAAATGGTGAAAATAATAAACGCACCAAATGTCACTTGTAGAATTATAAGAATTAGTGCAGCTAGCCAACCATAATACATAACCTTTTGTTGATAATATTGCTTAGAAACACGAACAAAAAGATAGATCACCCATAGAAATAGAATTCCCGCAGCGAACCTATGACCCATTTGTATCCACTGGTCCATGCTAAAGGTTCCTATATCTGCACCTTTCTCACATAGAGGCCAATCTTTACAAACTAAGCTTGCTTCGGCGTGACGCACAAGGGCACCAGTATAAACAACAGCCAAGGTGTACCAAAATAATCCATAAATTTGTCGTCTTAATGACTTGTCAATAATTAAAGACTCCGCATCAAATTTCTTATCAATTTCAAAAATGATAAGGGTTAGTAGGAACACAGCTGCAAATGATATTAAAGAGATTCCGAAGTGCAGTGCTAGAACGAAATCTGATTGTCCCCATACAACAGCAGCTGCCCCTATTAATCCCTGAAGAACCAAAAAGAAAATCGAGATAAAGGATAGAAATTTTGTTTCCCTAACGCTTCCAAAGTATTTCCACGCTAGTGTAGATAAAGCTAATACGAGAATTCCAACAGTTCCTGAAACAAGTCGGTGACTTAATTCGATAATTAACTCTATGTTAAAATCACTCGGGATCAACTCACCATTACATAAAGGCCAGCTTCGTCCACAACCTAAGCCTGACTCCGTTTTGGTGACTAAAGCGCCTCCCACCAAAACAAATAGCATTCCGATCGTAGATAAAACGGAAAGCCATTTTAAAAATTTTATCATATTCATTACCTACCATTCTCAATTAAAGTCCATTACTTCCATCTTAATATAAAAAATTGCTTAACAAAAATGTATTTCTAACAAAATTATTACAAAAGATATGCTATCATGATTTAAGGAAGTTTTCACTATTAATAAATTAAAAATACTAAAAAGCTTGCATAATTACTATTTCTTTGCTAGAAATAAATAGGGTCGTTTAAACAAAGAACGCCTTTTTAAGAAGAAAAGAATACATAATTGTTTTCTAGGGTTATAATTGAAGAAATTTTAATAAAAGTCATAAATTTGTCACACATTCTCACTGAAGGTGTGATTAAATAGATGTTAATAGGATGCATGTTAAAATATAATAATGATTTTATGTTTTTTACAAATCGACAAAAAGTATATTATTGAACTTATACCACTTCATATATAAGCAGGCAGAGAGGAAGGGTAAGATGAATAACCCTAGGTCTATTGGGACTACTACAACTCAGATGATGGAATCAGAGAAAGATCAATCCAACACAGCAACATCCCTTTGGAGCGATTTTCTATCCTTAATAAAAATAGGAATTATTAATTCCAATTTGATGACAACATTCGCCGGATTTTGGCTGGCATTATTTTATACACAATCATCCTTTTTTTCACTATGGCAGAGCTTTTTGTTCGTTATGTTTGGAACAGCGTTTGTCATTGCCGGTGGTTGTATATTAAACAATTATTATGACAGAGACATTGATACGAAAATGTCTAGGACGAAAAAAAGACCAACTGTAACAGGGACCATAACGAATTCGCAGGTATTATGGTTGGGAGTTGGATTTTCAGCGATAGGTTTTATTTTATTATATTTTAGTACGGCATGGGCTGCGTTAGCTGGCTTATTTGGTTGGTTTACATATGTCGTTTTATATACAATGTGGTCTAAGCGTCGTTACACGCTAAATACAGTGATTGGAAGCTTCTCAGGAGCAGCACCACCACTCATTGGTTGGTTTGCTGTTGACCCAAGTTTTCATCCTGTTGCCTTTGTGCTATTTTTAATCTTGTTTATTTGGCAAATGCCACATTTCTTAGCTTTGGCAATGATGAAAACGACTGATTATAAGGAAGCAGGTATTCCAATGTTACCTGTTGTTCATGGATTTTCAATTACAAAGCGACAAATTGCCGTTTATGTAGCATGTCTCTTGCCTTTGCCATTTTATTTGGGCTCACTAGGCATTATCTTTATAGGATTAGCTACTATATTAAACGTAGGTTGGTTAATACTATCTATTAGTGGATTCTTTGTAAAAGATGACTTGAAATGGGCAAGGTGGATGTTTATTTATTCATTAAATTACTTAACTGTTTTATCACTTGCAATGGTGATTGCCACTTTACCGTCATTTTTTTAATACAGTTAGGTGAATAAAGTTTCTTCATCTAGCTTTATATTAATATTAAATACACATACAAGAGAAAGAGGGGTATTAATTCATGAAAGGATGGATGGATAAGTTTAAAGCTCTGTTTTTAGTAAGTGGAATAGCACTTATACTTTCAGGCTGTGGAAATCCATACTTAAGTGCCTTACAACCTAAGGGTGAAGGGGCAGACATGATTCTCGATCTCATGATTTTGAGTATCGTTATCATGATTTTTGTGTTCCTAATTGTAATGGCTATTTATACTTATGTATTAGTCCGTTTTCGACAGAAAAAAGGTAATGAGGACTATGTTCCAAAACAGGTAGAGGGAAACCATATGTTGGAGACCTTGTGGACTGTTATTCCAATTATTTTACTTTTAATTCTTGCAGTTCCAACAGTGCAATACACATTTGCGCTATCTGATACAACTCCAGAAACAACGGAGGGTGAAGATGGGGAAAATGCAGAAGAAGCCATTTGGATTGATGTAACAGGTAAACAATTCTGGTGGAATTTTGACTACAGAGGTATGGATATTCAAACTAGTCAAGATTTATATATTCCAACAGATCGTAGAGTTTATCTTACATTATCATCAGGAGATGTCATTCACTCATTCTGGGTTCCGGCTGTATCAGGTAAGATGGACGTAAATCCTGGGAAAAATGAGAATGAAATGTTCTTAAACGCTACTGAAGAAGGCGTTTTCTGGGGGCATTGTGCAGAGTTCTGTGGACCTTCTCACTCATTAATGGACTTTAGAGTTGTAGCTGTAAGTCCTGGAGAATTTGACCAGTGGGTAGAAGAAATGCAAAACGTAGACCCTGATGCTCAACCAGAATCTGACGTAGCTCAAGAAGGTAAAGAATTATTTGCAGAAAACAGTTGTCTTAACTGTCACGCTATCGGTTCTTCACCAGCAATGATGGGGCCGAATGTTACAAACTTCGGTGACCGTTCAAAAATTGCCGGTATCCTTGATTACAACAAAGAAAATCTTGTTAGCTGGATTCTAAATCCTGATAAGCATAAGCCAGGCAACTTAATGTCAGGTAACTATACAGTACCAAGTAGAGAAGATGCAAATAAGATTGCTGAGTACTTAATGACATTAAGTCCAAGTGAGATTGGGCCAGATGATGCTCAGGATGACGATTATTTACAACCTAAGAAAAAAGAAGAATCTAATAATGAAGAAACAGAAAACAAAGAAGATGAAACTGCCGAAGAAGAGAGTAAAGATGAAGAGTAAGTTTCAAAGGAGGTTTAAAGCGTGAGTACAGCTACATTAGAAAAGCGTGGCTTCGGTGCAACCCTTTGGGATTATTTAACCACTGTGGACCACAAGAAGATTGCGATCCTATATTTACTTGGGGGGGCGTTCTTTTTCCTTCTTGGCGGTCTCGAAGCAATGCTTATTCGTTTACAACTTATGGTGCCTGATAATGAACTTATTGGAGCACAATTTTATAATGAAGTTATGACCATGCACGGAACAACTATGATTTTCTTGGCTGCAATGCCTTTGATATTTGCGTTTATGAATGCGGTAGTTCCGCTGCAAATTGGTGCACGTGATGTTGCGTTTCCATTTTTAAACTCATTGGGTTTTTGGTTGTTTTTATTTGGTGGTGTTTTACTTAACTGTTCATGGTTTTTAGGTGGTGCACCTGACGCTGGATGGACTGGTTATGCACCTTTATCAATTTGGTCGCCTACTCATGGCGTTGACTTTTATGCTGTAGGTTTGCAGATATCAGGTTTTGGTACGTTAATGGGTGGTATTAACTTTATCGTAACCATCGTTAATATGCGTGCTCCGGGAATGACATATATGCGTATGCCTCTTTTTACATGGACTGCATTTGTGGCTAGTATTTTAATTTTATTTGCATTCCCAGCATTAACTATTGGTTTATTCTTAATGACATTTGACCGTTTATTTGGAGCCAATTTCTTTGTTCCAGATATGGGTGGAAATGAAATTATTTGGGAGCACATATTCTGGATATTTGGACACCCGGAAGTATACATTCTGGTATTACCAGCGTTTGGTATCTTTAGTGAAATTATCTCAACCTTTTCTAAGAAAAGACTATTTGGATATTCATCCATGGTATTTGCGACCGTGCTAATTGCATTCTTAGGATTTATGGTTTGGGCTCACCATATGTTTACAGTTGGTATGGGACCAATTGCAAACTCCATTTTCGCCATTGCAACCATGGCTATCGCTGTCCCTACTGGTATTAAGATCTTTAACTGGTTATTAACGATGTGGGGCGGAAATATAAGGATGACTACTCCTATGCTATGGGCAGCTGGGTTTATTCCTACATTTACAATCGGTGGTATGACTGGTGTTATGGTTGCTGTAGCTGCAGCTGACTTCCAATACCATGATACTTACTTTGTCGTGGCCCATTTCCACTATGTTATTGTTGGTGGGGTAGTATTCGGTTTAATTGCCGCTACCCATTACTGGTGGCCAATTATGTTTGGAAAAGTTTTAGATGAAAAACTAGGTAAGTGGACATTTTGGACATTCTTTATCGGTTTCCATTTAACTTTCTTTATCCAGCATTTCTTAGGATTAATTGGTATGCCACGTCGTTACTGGAAGTTTCTACCTGGCCAAGACCTTGAAACAGGTAACTTTATCAGTACAATTGGAGCATTATTAATGGCCGTTGGAACTATTATTTTACTATACAATGTTATTAAAACTACCGTTAAAGGGGAAATGTGTTCACAAGACCCTTGGGATGGTAGAACTTTGGAGTGGAGTATTCCAAACCCAACGCCACATTATAACTTTAAACAATTACCATTGGTTCGCGGACTTGACCCTGTATGGATTGAGAAAACACAAGGTAATGGTAAAGTTATCCCAGCCGAACCTGTGAATGATATTCACATGCCGAACAATTCCTTTTTACCATTTATGATTTCTTTAGGATTGTTCATTGCAGGTTTTGGTTTTATTTACAGACCAGATACAAGCTTTGGCTATGTATTAATTGCTATCGGTCTTATCATTACATTTGGTAGCATGTTAATTCGTTCTCTAAAGGATGACACAGGTCATCACATTCATAAAGAAGATCTTGAAAAAGAGGGGGCTGGGGTAGAATGAGTACACACGAAGATGTATTAAGCTCAGAAAATTTGCCACACGAACCCGAAAAAGCGACCCTTGAAGGCAAAAATAAGTTTTTAGGTTTTTGGTTCTTCCTCGGTGGTGAAACGGTACTATTCGCAAGTTTATTTGGAACCTATTTAGCATTACGAAATTCTTTTGGTAATGCGGAAGGCACACCAACTCAAGAGTTATTTGGCTTAGAATTGGTGTTCATTATGACAGTAATTCTTTTAACGAGTTCATTGACAAGTGTCTATGCTATGTACCATATGAAGAATCATGATTTTAAGAAAATGATGGTTTGGTTAGCCATTACCGTTATTCTTGGTGCATCATTCCTTGGTCTTGAAGTATATGAGTTTAATCATTACGTACATGAGTATGGTCATACATTTACTTCTCATGCATTTGGTTCAGCATTCTATGCGCTTGTTGGATTCCACGGTGCCCACGTTGCCTTTGGTCTCTGTTGGATTTTAGCTCTTATGTTTAGAAATGCTAAGAGAGGCTTGAATCTATATAATGCACCTAAGTTTTATATAGCAAGTTTATATTGGCACTTCATTGATGTTGTCTGGGTATTTATTTTCACAGTTGTTTACCTAATGGGAAAGGTGGGGTAATAAATGGCAAAGGACACCAATTCCAATCAATATCAAGATCAATTCTATAAGCAAAAACATAAAGAAGAAATGAAATACCAAGTGATTACATTTGCTATGATGATTGCTTTTACAATCATAGCATTTGGTCTAGTTGCAGGCCCTTTCAGTAAACTATTTGTAGTGCCTGTCATCCTAGTATTAGCTGGAGTTCAAGTACTTTTTCAACTTTATTATTTCATGCACATGAATCAAAAAGGGCATGAGATGCCAGCTATCATGATATACTCAGGTATATTCGCGGCTGTATTAACAATATTAGCTTTGACAACCATCACTTGGATTTAATAAAAAAGATCGAGGCATGAGCCTCGGTCTTTTTTAAATTAAATTAGAACATCCTTGGAATTTGTGACATTTGTTTGACGATAGGGCCATTTATTTCTATTCGGAAACACAAATCAGTTATAATGTAGTATAGGAAGAAGATTTTAATAAAACGGAGTGACAATAAATGTGGTCTAAATTACAAATTTTCGGGTTTCGAGCGTTATGGAGCCCATACTTTCTTTTGTTTATCATTGCCATTGGTATTGCTTATTACTTAGTAACAGGCCCTCTAAAACATAAGTTTGGCGGCAAAAATGAAGAGGAAGCTTCTGTTCAGCAAAAAGTTATGTTTTCTAGTTCGCTATTACTGTTGTATATAGTGAAAGGCTCCCCTGTGGATTTACTTTCACATATATCATTGATGGCACACATGATTCAAATGGCTTTCTATTATTTAGCATTCCCCATTTTATTTATTAAGGGAATTCCAACTTGGATTTGGAAAAAAATATTTAAAACTAGTGGTATCAAGCATGTATTAAATACATTAACAAAGCCATTAATTGCTATCTTTTTATTTAACTTCTTGTTTTCGATTTATCATATTCCAGCGATTCTGGACTTTTCCAAATCACATCAACTAGCTCACTCTAGTATTTCATTAATCCTGTTATTCTGTGCATTTTGCATGTGGTGGCCTCTGATGACACCAATCAAGGATCAACAGATTATGAAACCACTTTATAAAGTTTTATATATCTTTGGGAATGGAATACTTATCACGCCAGCTTGTGCGTTAATTATATTCTCAAGCTTTCCTATTTATGATACCTATTCAGATGTTCAAGCATGGAGCACAGCATTAAGCTTATGCGTGCCTGCAGATGTTCTTGGAGGCTTGTCACTGGGTGGACCAGAGTTAATCACCAAAGTTAGCGTCCTGCATGATCAACAAGCAGGTGGGATTATAATGAAGGTTTTACAGGAAATAATTTATGGAGCTGTGTTAACAACAACATTCTTTAAGTGGTACAACAGTGAGAATAGAGGAATTGATCCATTACCGAATCAAACGTAATTTTTTGTTTTACACTAGGAGGCCGTATTATGAATTTATTACCGACTTTAAGCACTGCCTTTATTGTTCTTTCGGCAATTTTAGTTGCCATTGGCTGGAGACTGATTGCAACTAATAAACGTGCTGCTCATCGAAAGGTAATGATTGCTGCAGCTATATCAGCTTTACTTTTCTTTATTATATATATGTCTAGAACGATATTTTTAGGAAATACATCATTTGGTGGTCCTGATGAACTTAAAATTTACTATACGATTTTCTTAATTTTTCATATAACCTTGGCAACAACTGGAGCTATCTTCGGCCTTGTAACTTTATACTTGGCATTTAAACGAAACATTAAAAAGCACCGAAAAATTGGACCTATTACGAGTATCATCTGGTTTGGATCTGCAATTACAGGAGTTATGGTTTATTTCTTTCTTTATGTATTGTATGACGGAGGAGAAACCACTAGTATGCTAAAGGCTATTTTCGGCTTTTGATATGAGTGCTCTGGAGGGATGTAGTTGAGACTGACAAAGAATCAGCTTTCGATTCTGGCGTTGGATCTACAGGATGTACAAGCACTACAACAGAACCCGTCCTTTTTGTTGCAAAGACACCAATTTCTTGTAGATGATGATTGGCCTAAGGATCATGTTAAAGCTCTCCTACCTATTTATAGTGAAATGTTAAGTGAAGATCAACGTTTTTTAGGGTTTGGGCCATGGCTTATTATTCAGAATCATACAAAACGGATTATAGGGGATATTTCAATACAGCTGTCTTCAGTCGGCAATAGGGAGGTAGAGATAGGCTATTACATCTACCCAGAATATAGAAGACTAGGATACGCAACAAAAGCAGTTCAAATGCTTTGTGACTGGGTATTAGAATGTCCAAAAGTGAACGTTGTGAGAGCCGAGTGTTCACGGACTAATACTGGTTCGCTTCAAGTTTTAACTAAATCAGGTTTTGAATGTGTTAAAGAACAAAAGGATATATTGATTTTTGCGAAAAGAAAGACCAGTATACAATAACACTTGTATACTGGTCTTTTAGCATAAGAATCATATTTTAAGTTTCCATTTAATGATCCCTGCTTCTTTTGCTGAGTTATAGGCTATTACAATTAAAGGACCGATGATAAAGCCCAATATTCCAAGCAGTTTAAGCCCTAAGTACATGGCAATCAAAGTGACTAAAGGAGAAAGTCCAATATGACGGCCCATCACTTTTGGTTCAACTGTACGTCTAATAGCAAGGAGTATTATCGCTAATATACCAAGTTTAGCTCCCATAGCAACATCACCTGCTAAAAACATATAAACTGACCACGGCCCTAAAATAGCAATAGATCCAATGATAGGGATAAAGTCTATGATCCAGATGATAATAGACATGATTATAGCCACTTCTGGTGCAATATACCATAGCCCAATCAAGCTAACAAAAAAGATGATAATACTGACAAGAAACTGTGCTTTAAAAAAGCCAATGATAACATATGCAAAGCGAGCGTTCATAAAACTGACTTTTTCAGCAGTTGTTTCTGTCATGAGGTCATATGCCTTCTGTTTCAGTCTTGGGAGTTCAAGCATAAATAAACAAAGTGCAATAAGGTATACAATAAAGCTAACTAGAAACTCAGGGACCTTGGCTACTATTCCTGCTATGTTTTCAATGGTAACCGTTTTGGAAATTTGCTCTCTAAACCCACCGAGATTTGATTGAATGGTTGCGGAAACCTCTTCAACGAAGTCTGATGGCATGCCTTGAGTGAATGTATTCATATCCGATTCTAAGTCATTTATTAATAATGTAATATTATTTATATAATCAGGAGCGTTCTCTGCTAATTTTACGAGTTGGGCAACTGATTTTGTTGTGACATAAGTTCCAATTGTACTTATAACAAGCAAAAATACAATAAATACTGCAATAACACTTATTTTTCGGTTAAAACGAAATCGAAAGCGCACAAAACGTACAACTGGATTTAAAAATAATGCAGTTAAGATGGCGAGTATGAGTGGTAAAGCGACAGGTAAAATAAAGAAAAAGATAAGTAGAAATAGGATTGTTAAAAAGATTAAAGTCCATTGGCGTTTCGTCAATTTACTGAACAATTTAATTATGTATCTCCTTTCGAGTATTACTCTAATTCAAATATAGCATATACCGCCCACTTTGAACATGAAAAACATGTAAAAAAGGCTATTGAATGATTTACAATTCAATAGCCTTTTCTTTATGAACATAATTAAGCATTTTCTTGTACTTTGAACTGATCAATTTGTTCTTTAACTTTTTTCAAAATTTGATTTGATTTCTCTACAATATTTTGAGGAAAGTCTTCACCATCTCCATATTCCACACCATGAGGATAGTAATGCTTACCTAAAAGAGGAGTGAGTAGCTTTATAACTGCATTCCCCTTATCCACGTCTCCTTCTACTGCATAGCCTTGTATACGTAAGTAAAACGTTTCGTTTTTTACAGGAGTATCCATTTTATAATCATATGTAACTCTTTCATAATCCCAGCCAGAAGCACGTATCATGCCTGCATTTTCCATAAGATGATCTAGTGGACGAAGCTCAACAACTGCATCCTCAATTCCATGTCCTTCTAATCTCATGTATTCCACCTCACATATATTTTCTCATTAACAATCTAAAACCATAATAGTATGAAATTCAATAATAATCAATTCTTTCTATAGAAATCCCCATAAAAGAGAAATATATGTAACAAAATGGACACAATAAATAAAAGGTGAAAGGGTATTCCTTTCATGTGAAGAATAACTATTAGGAGGTATAATGAAATGAAGTCCATGCGTGATATTATGACAACCAACGTTGAAACATGCTCAGCAGACGATTCCGTTCATGAGGCAGCTGTAAAAATGAAAAATTTAGATGTGGGTGCAATTCCAGTTGTAGATGGTCAAAAGAATTTAATGGGTATTGTTACAGACCGTGACCTTGTCATTCGAGGTTATGCGAGCAAAAAATCAGATTCAGCTAAAATTCAAGAGGTTATGAGTAATGATATGGTATCAGTTTCCCCTGATACGGATATACAAGAAGCAAGTCAAATTATGGCAGACAAACAAATTAGAAGATTACCGGTTGCTGAGAATGGAAAACTTGTTGGGATTGTTTCTCTTGGTGACCTTTCGCTTGATCAAAAATCAGATCAAGCAGCGGGACATGCACTTGGTCAAATTTCTGAACATCAACATAATGAACTACATTAATTTATTTAGAAAACCGCCTATGTAGGCGGTTTTTTTTTCGAGCTATTAAACTCCCTCATACTTGCTCGTTCTAGTTATGTATAATTTAAATAAAATGTGACTATAAAGGGAAATAGAGGAGAAGGATATATGAAAAAAATACTCGGATTTGTTATCACTGTAGCTATAATTTATTTGTTTATAGAGGATAAACCGCTGCCCTTTAACAGTATGACAACCAATATGCTATTTGAACAAACTGAACTACCATATTTTGAAACAAATATAGACGAAAAGAAGACTTTACCTGCACGCATTTTCGAAGGGGATTTATTTCAGTTATTCTCAGCAACAAAGGATGATGTTCTCGATATACTAGGAGAACCAGATCGTAAGGACCCTACATCATTTGGGTACGAATGGTGGGTATATGAAGGAATCTCTGGTCAATACATTCAAGTCGGCATGAAGGATCAAAAGTCAGTTACTGTATTTGCAACGGGAACAGACTTACCTATGAGTCCTGTCAATATTGGTGACAAATATAGTCACGTTGAGGAATATTTTCCGTTTAACGAAAAAATAGAATTCGAAACAGAACAAGGCTCCTATCATTTTGAACTTGATGATGAGGAATTGACTCAAAAACCATTAGTCAAATTTAAGAATGATTATTTTGCACAGTTTTATTTTGATACTTTTACCAATGAATTGTCATCGCTTCGCTTAATGGATAGTGAAACTCTTTTACATATGAAGCCATTCTCTCTAAAATATTATGGTCGTATTCCTGAGGCGTCTCCTACAAATGGAGAGTGGGAGAAAATTCAGGCTGGTCGTGAAAAGCAAATCCTTGCCATAAGCAATCAGATACGTCAGAGGTTTTTACTAGACCCCTTTCAGTGGGATGAGTCTGTAGCAGAGGTGGCGTTTTCGCACAGTAAGGATATGGTAATAAATAATTATTTCTCTCACTACGACCCAGATGGAGATGGATTAAAGGAAAGGCTAACTAAGAATAATGTTAAATACTTATCAGCTGGTGAAAATATTGCTGCCCAATATCCTGATGCAGCTTCAGCTGTTGAGGGGTGGTTAAATAGTGAAGGGCACCGTAGAGCATTACTAAATGCTGATTTTACTCACCTTGGTTCTGGTGTTTATCGTGATTATTACACACAAAACTTTGTGCAGAAATTACAATGATTTTGCATAACCTGAGCACAAAGCGCCTATGATTTACATAAAATATGGGTAGTAAATTGTGTACAGGTGAGGTGAAATCATGTCAAGTCTACACCCAAAAGTAGCGAAGTTTAGGTCATTTGTTGAAAAGCATCCAAAACTAATCGATCATGTCCGTAACAATAAGGAGAGCTGGCAGCCTTATTATGAAAAGTGGATTTTGTACGGTGAAGATGATCCTTACTGGGAATCATTTCGAGATTATGATGACAGGAAGGAAACAGATCGAGACAACCAGGAATTGTTCCAAAAATTATCTAATATGATGAATAATGTGGATCTAAATAAGCTACAAGAGCAAATGCATCAACTGAATGGAGTCATATCAAATGTACAATCAGTTATCCAGCAATTTCAACATCAAAAACCACATCATCGCATGCCGATGAATCACCAGCAGCAAAGACCGAATCCATTTAAATTTGGAAAGGATTAAGGAGGGATCGGATGCAGCCTAGTGTATACAATTACCTACGTAACCGCCCTGACCTCTTACATTTTGTTCGTATGAATCCGTCCTGGTATCGTATACTATCACGTAACCCCGAACAAATCGTACTGTTAGAAAAAACCTCCAAGGCGTTTTATGGAAAAACGTTAACGCAAAAGGTTGGAAAGTTAAATGAAAGTCTAAGTCTTTTATCAATGCTACTCTCTATGAGTGATATCTTAAATGACCAATCCTATGAATAATGATTTCCAAATGTCCCTTCATTTGTTATGATAATAAGTGGAGGTGGATACAATGCTCGCCACAATGGAAATTGTAGATGTACTTGATCGTGCAGAGGGAATCGGACAGATGATTTTACAGTCTGAAACAATGAAAACATATGAAGAAGCAAAACATAGATTAGAGCAAAATGAGGAAGCACAAAAGCTCATTTCAAATTTTATAAAATTGAAAGACCAGTATGAGGAAGTACAGCGCTTTGGCCGTTATCATCCAGATTATAGTAAAATCACGAAAGAAGTCAGAACGGTGAAGCGAGAAATGGATATGCACGAAGCTGTTTCTACCTATAAGCGTGCTGAAACTGAATTGCAGGCCCTTCTAGACGATGTGAGTGCTATATTAGCAGAAGAGGTTAGCCCATCCATTAAAGTACCTAGAGACGGTGCTGTATTCAAGGATAAAGGCTGTGGATGTGGCAGTGGAGGCAGCTGTGGTTGTGCTTCATAAACCCGATTATTTCTGCTAGACTAGAAGAAAAGTAAATGGGGAATAGGTATGCGAATAAAAAGACAAGGACTCTTTGTGTGGATTAAAAATATGAAGAGTGCAAGAAAGTTACGTAAATATGGACATATCATCACAGTTTCAAAAAAGCAAAAGTATGTATTACTTTATGTCAATCAAGACGATCTTGAAGATACCATGGAGACGATTCATAAGCTTCCGTTTGTATTTAAAGTTGAGCCTTCCTATAAACCATTTATTAAGACGGAATTCGAAAAGGTGAAAACGAATCAAACGAAAGATTACGATTATAACTATGGTCTTTAAGAAATCGCAATAACTACGGTTGTAAAAAAAACCTTGCCATTAGGCAAGGTTTTTTTATTTATTTTAGCGGTGATATAAAATGATTCGTTCTTAATATCCCAATTAAATGTTGAAAGTATAACTCCTGCTCACCGAAATGTGTGGAAGGCTGTACCGTAATCTCTATGACTTTCTTATCAAGCTCTTCAGCTAGCCCTTTAAATAAGTCAAATCGTTTGCTTGTTTGAGTAAATCCTTCTTTGCACATATAAATCGGCTGGAAATCACCTGTAGTTGTCGGTTTCAT
Organism: Salinibacillus xinjiangensis; assembly: GCF_009649735.1. Classification (GTDB taxonomy): domain Bacteria; phylum Bacillota; class Bacilli; order Bacillales; family Alkalibacillaceae; genus Salinibacillus; species Salinibacillus xinjiangensis. The sequence continues at coordinate 282,085 of NZ_WJNH01000002.1, read as the reverse complement.
TACAATCGCAACCGATGTTTTACTATTTTCTTTCTCATTAGTATGAAAGGCAATGAGGTGTTCTACCCGATGTGACATCTCACTACCTAAAGTAAGCAGCTCATAAAAATCAGAATAACCTTCTCCCAAATATATAAATCGTTGGATCATTGCGTTCACCTCGAGTGGATTGGTATGTATTCAAGTGTAAAGTCTAGCATGCTCAAAAAAAAGAAACAAGCAAATAAGTTAATTGTTTAGTCCAAAAAAAACGCCTGCAGAAAAAATCTGCAGGCTCTCTTTGTTATCATTAACAAAGAGACAAAAAAGGGAGAGGAGAAACCGGAGGAAGAACTTATGGGGAAACGTAAGCCTTCTCCGTTTCAGAACGAATTTTATTTCGTTCTCATCTTACATTTTGACCATTCATTGGCTATCTTATTCATTTTTACAGGAAAAATTTTTGATGGTTTTTTATCGTTAGAAGTGGTGGCAAATTCCATTTTTATGGTAGGATAACAGTAATTAACATCAAATCGTGAAATACCAAGGATAAAGAATTACACGAATAGAACATGGAGTGAACATCAAATGCGTGTTGTATCAGGAAAATATAAAGGACATCCTCTAAAGCCTATGCCTGGCAAGCAAACAAGACCGACAACAGATAAGGTTAAAGAAGCCATTTTCCAAGTGATTGGCCCTTATTTTGATGGAGGGTTAGGTTTAGATTTGTTTGCCGGTAGTGGAGGATTAGGCATAGAGGCAATTAGTAGAGGAGCTGATAAAGTACTTTTTGTGGACAAGCATCCTCGTGCAATACAAGCCATTAACCAAAACATTCAAACATTGAATATTAAGGATCAAACAGAGGTATATAAAACAGATGCCTTTCGTGCTTTAAAAGCAGCAGCGAAGAGAGGTTTCGTATTTGATTGGATTTTCTTAGATCCACCTTATGAGCGTGTTTCCTTCCAATCCTTGTTTGAATCCATTGTGAACTTAAATCTAGTTCAGGAAGGCAGTATATTGGTTTGTGAGCATTCTACTAATGATTCATTACCTCAGGATTTCGAACAACTAGAGCAGATGAAAAAAGTTGAATACGGAAGTACGATAGCACTTAGTTTGTACCGAGTCATTTAAGGAGGAATAAAGATGTCAAAAACCGTTGTTTTCCCAGGTAGTTTTGATCCTGTAACAAATGGCCACCTAGATTTAATTGACCGAGCTACTAAAATGTTTGATCACGTAGTTGTAGCGGTATTACATAATCAAGCCAAGTCACCTTTATTTTCGTTAGAGGAAAAAATCAATATGTTAGAAGAGGCCACAGCATCATTAGACAATGTTGAGGTAGATGCTTCCTCAGGACTACTTGTAGACTATGCCAAGGAAAAAAACGCCTGTGCTATTGTTAGAGGACTGCGCTCGGTTAGTGATTTTGAATATGAAGTTCCACAGGCTTCGATGAATCGTAAGCTTAATGAAGAAATAGATACCATTTTTCTAATCACTAAGGATGAATATGCACCACTTAGTTCTAGTCTAGTGAAAGAAGTAGCGAAATTTAATGGGGACATTAGTGAATTTGTCCCCGAAGTTGTTGCCAAGGGGTTGAAAGAAAAGCTTAAGTAAGGCTACTCTTTAAATCTTATTGCAAAGAATTCGTGAAAATACATCAATAGAAAGAGCTCACTTTTGCCAAAGTGAGCTCCTTCTATTCATAATTATTTAGATAATCTCTTCATTATAATGAGTACACCGATTAATAAGGAAAATAAGGTAAACATCGGTCCGTATTGCTGAAAAAATACAAGGGCTTCACTCCATATGGAAGTCGGATGAACATAGTCCACTACCGGAACGTCACCCATTTTATCCGGCTTTATGTCAGAGTATAGGGGCTTAAATAAAATAATGGCCAAAATACTAGCAAAAGCCCCGTGTAATAGTCGACCAATAAAATAAGGAAAAAAACGGATGTCAGTCTCAGCTAAAATACTAGCAACCTGGGCTTGTACTGATAGACCATTAAAGCCTAAAATAAAGCATACAATAATGATTTGTTGTAGCAATGGTGTAGTGGTTTGGGCTGTCATTTGTGCTCCTAGTGTAATTTCAAAAAGTCCCGCAATAAATGGGATGGATAAGCTATCTGGTAATCCAAAGATGGAAAATATAAAGTTAAATATATTTGCTATAAATGGCGTAATATCCGCAATAAACAATAATTTATTAATAACGGAAAAAATAATGATAAATCCACCAATCATCAATAGGGTTTGCAGGGAATTGATAACAGAATCACCTAAGATTTTGCCAAAGGGCTTATTATTTCGTAATCGAGTCGCATGCAGCTCGTAAAAGGCTCTTTTAATCGAAAAACGAGATTTTTTAGGCTGATGAAACTCTCGTTTTCCGTAAAAACGCATGCAAATCCCAACAAAGAAATTGCCTAAATAATGACATACAGCAAGTAGGATCCCAAGCTGCTCATCGTGGAAAAATCCGACCGAAATGGCAGCAATGATAAACAATGGATTCGAAGCATTCGTAAATGAAACAAGACGTTCTGCTTCTATTTTTGAAATTTGCCTTTCTTGTCGTAGTCGTGCTGTAAGTTTTGCACCTGATGGATAACCACTAGCCATCCCCATAGCCCAAACAAAGCTGCCGGCACCCGGAACATTAAACAATGGTCTCATAAAGGGTTCACATAAAACACCAAAAAAGCGAACCACGCCAAAAGCGATTAATAATTCCGAGGTGATGAAAAAAGGCAGTAAGGAAGGAAATACAATCTCCCACCATAAACTAAGCCCTCTTAAGGAAGCTTCTAAAGACTGGTCAGGACTTTGGATAATCGCAAAACCTAAAAAAAGAGCTCCTGATGCAAATAAAATAGATTTCAATTTTTCATTCATCTAACTAGTCCTCCTGCGTGGGTAATGGATATTCTGACGAATGGTCAAAGGAAAACAAGAGTGGTTTCATATCGCCTCGTACAAGCACACTTCTATACAATATACGCGCATGATTGTAGTTCTTATGCATAATATGTTAAAAAAACAGAGAGAGTGGTTGGTATGACGAGGCCAAAAATAGGACTTGCTCTTGGTTCAGGAGGTGCAAGAGGCTTTTCACATCTCGGTGTGATTAAAAAGTTAGAGGAAAATAATATTCCTATAGACTATATTTCTGGAAGTAGTATGGGGGCATTACTAGGGGCTTTATATGGTGCTGGTCAGTCAATTGACCATCTTTATCAATTATCTAAACATTTCAAGCGAAAATATTTTTTAGATGTTACCGTTCCTAAAATGGGTTTTATCCAAGGTGAACGCATTAAAGAATATGTTAGAATCTTTACATATGGGAAAAGACTTGAAGATTTCAACATACCAGTTACTATTATAGCTACTGACCTGAAAACTGGTGAGAAGGTCATTATAAAAGAGGGGGATGCCGCAGATGCTGTACGTGCAAGCATCTCCATACCGGGTATATTTGTACCCGCAGAGTGGAATGGACGTATGCTGATTGATGGGGGCGTTTTAGACCGTGTCCCTGTATCCTCAGTTCGTGAGCAGGGAGCTGATTTTGTCATTGCGGTGGATTGTGCTCATTATAAACCAGATACTGAAGTTAGCTCGATTTATGATGTCATCATGCAAAGCTTTGATATAATGCAAGATGAGATTGTAAAAAATAGAGTAACAGATGCAGATATCCTGCTGAGACCGAATGTTTCGCGATTTAGCTCCAGAGCCTTTACAAATATTAATGAAGTAATCGATGAAGGGGAAAAAGAAACGTTAAAACAAATGCAGGATATAAAATTGAAGCTAAAACAGTGGAAGGGGAACAATCTAAAATGAAAAATAGAACAATGCAATTGGTGGGAGTAGCGATTACACTAGTCATTATCCTTTTTTTAACGATGTATCGACTTCCATATTATATCTATGAACCAGGCAATGCATCTGCTTTAGACCCGATGATAGAAGTAGATCAAGCATCAAACAGTGAAGGAGACATGCACCTAGTAACCGTTCGTGGAGGTCAGGCAACACCAATTTATTATTTATGGTCGAAAATACAGCCATATCACAAAATCTATCCTATAGAGAAGATTCGTCAAGGGCTGAGTGATGAAGAATACAATCATATTCAATTACAGTATATGGATTCCTCTCAAGACCAAGCGATTGCGGTCGCTTTTCAGGAGGCAGGTCTTGATGTCTCCTATGAATTTGATGGTGTCTATGTTACATATGTGGAAGACAAAATGCCTGCAAGTGAAGTATTTCAAGCAGGTGACCAAATTCTTTCCTTAGATGGACACCCTGTAGAGCGTACAGAGGACTCGATACAATATGTAGAGCAAAAGAATGCGGGGGATACGATTGAAGTAGAGATAATGCGTAATGGGGAAGAGGTTACAAAAAATGTAGAGCTTGCGCCATTCCCAGATGATCCTGAAAAAATTGGTATGGGTGTTGGCCTTGTTACGAAACGAAATATTGTAACAAACCCTGAAGTGAAAATTAATAGTGAAGATATTGGGGGCCCTAGTGCTGGGCTTATGTTTAGCCTAGAAATTTATGATCAACTAACCGAGGAAGATTATACGAAGGGATACCAAGTGTGTGGAACAGGTACAATTAGTGAAGAAGGTAAAGTAGGAAGGATTGGCGGAATTGATCAAAAAGTAGTGGCTTCGGATGAAGATGGATGTGATCTCTTCTTTGCGCCGAATGAACAAGGAGCGGAGAATTCAGATTATAAAATTGCAGCGGAAACAGCAGAGAGGATCGAAACTGACATGGATATTATACCGGTTGATACATTTTCTGAAGCAGTGGATTATTTAAAAAGTCTTGAACCTAAAGGGTGACGTTCAATAAAGACGCAGGGGATAGGTGGTTACCCCCTGCGTCTTTATTAGTTAACTAAAATTGGTGGACCTATTTCTTGTTTTGCTATTTCTGACCGTTTATGATGGGGAATTGCTAGGTAGTATGTGTCACTTGCACGTTCCTCTATGTCCAGAAATGGATGCTGCAGGCTTTGAATTTGAGAAATAAGAGGGGTTTCTAGTTGTTTTTTTTGCCTGTTAATATATTCTCGTCCCCTACTGGAAAATCCTAATAAACGTACATAGGGCAGTGTTTGCAAGGTATGGATGGCTTGAAGTTCATGCTTTGTTGTGTTAGTTAAAATATGAACAAACATCCGTTGTAATCTAGTCCACGTATATCTTTTCGTCTTCAATAGTTCCATCCAATGATAAAAGGATTTGGCTTTTTTAGCGGTCTTTTTCAGACGAAATTCCAGCCCTTCTTCTACTCCTTGAATCTGCTGCAATTCATCTATTCGCTTCGTCAATACAGTGTGCTGGACAAAAGAGAAATAGTGTTCCCACTGGTGGAACAAACCAGACTTGTTTTTATAGTTATTAAGAGCGTCAGATGTCACCTTTGGAATAGCGTTAATAACCTTGTCGCTTAACCTGATATTTGTATTGATTTCATTGCGGATGCTTGTTGCACTCGCGATTGTATCTTTTATTTCAGGGTCATGATACCCACTCTTTGTTCTTTGTATGGTTTCGGGCTTCATCATTGATCCAGCCTCATATATTGCTTTTACATAGCTGAAACCTAATATGTTATTGGGTTTGGATAGATCAAGTCCATCTGTTGTTAATTGCACAGCTTCATAAGCCTTTTTACTGGCCTCAGGGAACGACAGACCTGCTTTTAAGTGAAGATGAAGTTCTTCGTTAAAGGTGGACTCCTTTCCCTTTAGATGGTGATACGCATCGATAAATGGCTTTACCTTTCCTTTTTCACTACCAAAACATACACAATCGACATTTAAGGAATTTAAAGTAAGAACAGCACCTTTTGCGAACAAATCGGCGTGTTGAACGGCATATACATAGGGCAATTCAAGTACAACATCTACACCTGATTGAAGGGCAGCCTCAGCACGATGCCATTTATCAATGATAGCTGGCTCACCCCGTTGCAAAAAATCCCCACTCATAACTGCTACTAATACATCAGCGTTTGTTTTTTTCTTGGAAGATTGTAGGTGATAAACATGTCCATTATGAAAAGGATTATACTCAACAATTAAACCACAAGCCTTCATTAAAAAAATCTCCTTCTATAATTACTTACTTCTATTGAGCAGGATAAATAGCGGTAAGTCAAGGAAATAATGGCTTAATTTGTATTTTAGACCTAATTTCTGTTATTTTGGGGGAGTATACAGCTTGATATTTCTTGGATAGGATTATGCTGTTAAGAAAAAATATTGACAAATCAAGCTTTTCCTTTTAAAATAACTTTTGTTGCCTTGAGGTGATTCAGAATGAAAATTTCTCTTCAAAAAATTAAAACACAGCAGTCGCCGTATACTTTTGATGAAGAAGTAGATGTTACTGAGCTAGAAGAGATGAACAATGATATTCGCAAAATATCTCCGGTTCGGGTAAAAGGTGAAGCAACGATTCGTGGTGAGCAAATTACCGTTCAATTTACGGTCACTGGAACGATGATTTTGCCTTGTGCTAGAACGTTGGCAGATGTAGAATATCCTTTTACGGTTAAGGCTATTGAAATGTTTTCGACTTCACTTTATCATAAAGAGGGTGAAGAGGAAATACATGAAGTTCATGGAGAACTTCTTGACTTAACTCCGTACATTAAGGAAAATATTCTATTGGAAGTACCTTTGCAAGTTTTTGCCGAAGATGTAGACGAACGTGCTATCGAGGAAGGTAAGGGATGGCATATCGTTAATGAAAAATCAGAACAAAAGCAAAAAGTAGACCCTAGACTTGCGAAGTTAAATCAGTTTTTTGAGCAAAACCCAAATAAAGAAGACTGATAACCTTTTTTGCTTTCATGTCTTTAAGGAGGTGTAATACATGGCTGTACCAAAGAGAAGAACTTCTAAAAAAGTTAAAAATCAACGTCGTACTCATAAAAAACTACATGTACCTGGCATGGTAGAATGTCCTAACTGTGGTGAATATAAAAAGTCTCACCACGTATGTAAGGAATGCGGACATTATGATGGGAAAGAAGTAGTTGAAAAATAAGCTTAACAACAAGGGTGTCTCCAATTAGGGGCACTCTTTTTTCGTATAGGGGGGATATTGATGTACAAAACGATTTTAGTGGATCATGACTTAAAACATGGCTTTATAACAATCACCTTAAACAGACCTCAGAAGCGCAACGCTGTTTCATTGGAGCTAGCATCAGAACTGAATCAAGCATTAGATCTCGCCCAGCAAGAGAATGGCTTAAAGTTTTTAGTTATTACTGGAACAGGTTTTAAAGCTTTTTGTTCTGGTGGTGATTTATATGATTTTCATGGAGATATGGATGAAGAAGAATCCTATCAGGTGTTAAATCGTATGAAGGAGGTCTTATTTAAATTGGCTACTTTTCCTCTCCCGACCATTTGTATTCTGAATGGAGATGCAAGGGGAGGAGGTTGTGAGTTAGCCACTGCCTGTGACTTTCGATTTGCTAAAAGTGGAACGAAACATGGTTTTGTACAAGGAAAGCTAGGTATTATCCCTGGATGGGGTGGGGGAGTTCTTTTACATAAAAAAATAGAGCATAGCCTTGCCTATTATTGGCTGGTGACCTCTGACATATTTGAGGTTGAAACATTGCAACAATGGGGTTGGGCACAAGCCATTTATCATGATGAGATAGAGGTAGAACAGTTACTAACCCCCTTTATACAAAAGCATCCCGAGCAGCTTGAAATTCTGAAATCACAGCATGTCCACCAGTCATCCTATCAAGACTTGTATGAGGAAATGAATCAAGAAGTTCGTCAATGTGCTCGTTTATGGCCATCAGAAGAGCATAAGAAAGCAGTTAAGGCCTTTTTTAATACACGAAAAAATAAATAGTCTATCACTCCTGTTTCTTGCATAGATTCATAGTAAAAGAAATAGGAGGGATAGAATGGTCCATAATAGACAGGATGCCTGGACAGAGGATGAGGATATTCTTTTAGCTGAAACCGTCCTTCGATATATTCGAGAAGGCAAAACGCAGCTTGAAGCTTTTGAAGAAGTAGCTAAACAATTGTCAAGAACATCGGCTGCATGTGGGTTCCGCTGGAATGCAACTGTAAGAAAACAATATGACAAAGCCATCCAACTCGCAAAAGAGGAAAGAAGAAATAAGGATAAGCAAAAACCAAAGGTCGTAGAAGAAGAAAATAAACAGTCAAAGGAGCCTTTTGAGTTTGATGAGGCAATTGACCTACTAAAAAGAATTAAGGAGACCTATGAGACCAGCTCTGCTTCTAGTAATGTAGTTGATGAACGTATACAACAAATCTCATTAGAAAACGAAGTTCTAAAGAAAAAAATTGAGAAGTACGAAAGAGCATTAGAAGAGATAAAGGACATATGGAAAGATGTATACACGGATGAAAAAGAAAAGCAAGGCTGATTGTATGCCAGCCTTGCTTTTCTATTGGTATAATATATTTTAAGCGTTTCCATTTTGGTGATTAGTTACGATCCTGTTCCTCAACACCTTCAGGTAGCCAAATAAGTGGATTTTCCCCTAAGTCACGCTCAACATCATAATGAACCTTCTGGAAATTCATTTTTTCCCAAAATCCATGAGAATTGATCCGAGGGTTTGTTTTGATTGGTAGGTTGTAGCTCTTTGCGAAATCCACGAGCTTCTTCCCTAATCCTTTTCCGCGATAATCATATAAAACCTCTAATTTCCATAGCTCTAAATAATCTTGAGGTGGCTCAAAATATTGATCATACTTTTTGCTTATCGTGTATAAACTCATTCTTGCTACTAGTGAATTTCCATAATAGATCCCATAAAACGGGGATTCACTATCGTTTTCAATCATATTGCTTTGCAAATCTTCTAGCATGGACAATTCCTGAATACCATACTCCTTAAAGAGCTTAAATTCTTCCAACGTTTTATAGTTGATTAACAGTCGTTCTACTTTTACGTTTTCCATGAATAATCCCCCTTGCCCCTATTTAATCCTACAAATTTATTATAATATAAAACATAAAGAAACAAAATGTTTAAAAATGTAAATGTTCAAAAAATAAATTATTTTAAAATATTACACAATCGTTTAGTATGGTTATGTGATGGTTAACAATTTAGGATGGTGGGGAAAGGTGAATATTGGTATCATAGGGGCGGGTTCAACAGGACTTCTGTTAGCTGCATCGCTTGCGAAGTCTAATCATAAAATTACGATGTATGTAAGACGAAAGACCCAGCAAAGAAAATTGCAACATAATGGTGTTCATCTAAGGCCAAATGGAATGACTAGTAAAGTGGATAGTCAAATGCATAATGAATTAGGTTTACAGGATTTATATATCATTTGTGTGAAGCAACCGGTATTACAGAAAAATGTAGAAGGCTGGATCAATCAAATTCCTAGGGATAAGCCAATCCTTTTTTTACAGAATGGCATGTCACACGTAGATGTAATAGCCGATTTTGAACAGCCGATTTTTGTTGGTGTGCTAGATCATGGCGCTAAAAGAGTGGATGATTATACAGTTGAACATACAGGAATCGGGGAAATAAGAGTTGGGATTATACGAAAAGATGATGAGGCCCTCGCCAAAAGAGTAGTCTTGCAATTACATGAAGAACGATTTCCTATTATTTTTGAAGAGAATACATTACATATTATGAAACGTAAATTAATTGTCAATGCCGTCATTAATCCATTAACAGCTATGTTTAATGTAAGAAATGGTAGGATATTGGAAAATGCTCATTTGAAAGCACTCGCCAAACAGCTTTGTTATGAAGCTTGTTTAGCCTTGGACATGGATTTTGAAACTCATTGGATATATGTGAAACAGGTGGCTAAAAAAACTGAAAGCAATTCTTCATCCATGCGAGAGGATGTAAAACAAAATCAACAAACAGAAGTTGAGGCTATCACAGGATATTTATTACAATTAACAGATCAAGAATTACCCTATAACTCCTTTATTTATCATGGAGTTCAATCATTATCAATAGAGAGTTGGAACCAGAGTGATTAATTTTTTTGCTATGATGATTGCAGTTTTTTCTACGGTTCCGTTAATAGCCTTTATATGTATATATGTTCTCACTCGCTATGTAAGTAAGGATTACAAAAAGGCAGTCAGACTTGCGGCAGATGTAACAACGATTTTTTTAATTATTTCAGTATCTGTAGGGCTTGAAGTAACCTTATCTTTTTCTGTTTGGTGGATGATATTTTTACTGTTAATTCTTTTTATGGCGCTGTTTATAATATTGCAATGGAAGTTTCAAGAGGAAGTTGTTTTTAGGCAAGCCTTTAAGCGGTTTTGGAGGTTTTCTTTCCTATTGTTCACACTACTGTATATCCTGACTGTTATTTTCGGGATTTGGCATGAAATTGTCATAGGATAAATCGTATGAGATGAAACTATTATAAGGATTCGTTACAATAAAGGCATTGGAAATAGGTCAACAGAAGGAGAAGGTATTGTATGAACGTAAAACCAATTTCGATACTCTCGAAACCGAAGATAGTAAAGGATTATCGGAACCAAGCAAAAGAAGCACTACAATTCTTTCAATACAATCCGTTTGAAGAGGGAGTATTTCAGAAAAGGTTGGACGATTTATCCGCAAATTCTTATCAGCGAAAGGAATTGCAGGATGTTTTGAAATCATGTAACCAAAAATGGAATGCCCCAGCACATACCTTTAAGAATATTGAGCGGTTAGGGGACGAAAAAAGTGTAGTTGTTGTTGGAGGCCAGCAAGCAGGACTATTAACAGGGCCTTTATATTCTATACATAAAATGATTAGTGTAATTCGTTTAGCGAAAGAGCAGGAAAAGGAGTTAGGGGTCCCGGTCATTCCGGTGTTTTGGATTGCGGGTGAGGACCATGATTATGAAGAAATTAATCACGTTTTTCTACCAAAGTCCCATCGCATGAAGAAATTTAAAACGTTGCAAAGACAGGAAAGTAAGAAATCCGTTTCACATATGAAATTAGATAAGAACCAAACACATCAATGGTTGGATAACTTATTCATAAATCTGACAGAAACGGAACATACACGTACCCTTCATAACGAATTTAAAGCAATTATTGATAATAGTGAAACATTTGTGGACTTTTTTGCAAAGGTAACTTTTTATCTACTTCAATCAGAAGGACTTGTATTAATGGATTCTGGTGATGCTTCTATTCGCAAGCTTGAAAGCCCATATTTCGTAAACATGATTAGAAGACAAACAAGTCTTGCCAAGGGAGTTACAGAAAAGCTAAACGAGGCTAGTGTAAACGGTTATCATATTCCATTGGACGCGGATGTAGAGGATGGACATCTTTTCTATCATTTAGATGGAGAGCGAGTCCTGCTGAGTGTTAATGATAATGGTAAGTGGGTAGGGAAAAATGATGAATGCTCATTTACTGCGGAAGAATTAATCCAAATAGCAGAGGAATCCCCACAGTTATTAAGTAACAATGTGGTCACCCGTCCGATTATGCAGGAATTGCTTTTACCTGTACTCGCTTTTATTGGTGGACCGGGTGAGATTGCTTATTGGTCTGTATTAAAGTCAGCCTTTGAAACATTAGATCAGAAGATGCCACCTGTTATTCCAAGATTGTCCTACACACTCGTAGATGCTAAGAGTCAAAAACAAATGAGAAAGCTGGCGCTTGATGTTGGTCGAGTTATCAATGAAGGAATAGATGCTGAACGCAGTGGTTGGTTAAAAAGACAAACCAATCCACCGATCGAAGAATTAAGTGATCAAGTAAAGCTATCTATTGAAAAAATACATCAGCCAATCCGACAACTGGCGAAAGAAATAGAGGATGATGTGGGTCAGTTAGCCGAAAAAAACTTAGCCTTTTTACTTCGCGAAATTGATTATTTAGGTGAACGGATGGAGTACAGTGTGAGAAAGAAACACTGGATGACTTTACAAAAGTATGAACATATCGAAATGATGCTACATCCAGAAGGTGGACTACAGGAGCGTACTTGGAGTATTTTATATTGGTTAAACCATTACGGGGATTCTTGGATTTCTAATCTAATTGATCAAAAAGTAGGTTGGAACCAAGATCACTTTGCTGTTTATTTATAATCCCCCACCATCCACCACCAAATCAAAATAATTAAAAACCAATAATGAATTATGGGGAGATCTACCTTTTATAAGGTAGGTCTTTTTTCTTGTTTTTTAGTGGAATGACAGGGCGCATAACTATTTTAGAAGTTTGAAAAAATGCGGTTATAAAAGGGTTTCACGTAATGTTTAGCAACAGCTTTAATCAATGCGTGATTACAAACTTTTAACATTACGAAAAATTAGGTGGAGGAAAGTGGGGGATTGTGGTACACTATAATCAGAAAGTGGGGCGATGTATATGTTCATGGGGGAATTTCAACATAATATCGACTCGAAAGGCAGAATCATCATGCCCGCTAAATTTCGAGAAGACCTTGGTGAGAGCTTTATTATTACTAGAGGTCTTGATAAATGTTTGTTCGCCTACCCTATGGACGAATGGCGCCAGCTGGAAGAGAAACTAAAGAAACTTCCCCTTACAAAAAAAGACGCCCGATCTTTTACCCGTTTCTTTTTCTCTGGTGCTGTTGAATGTGAAGTGGACAAGCAGGGTAGAATAAACATTCCATCGCCCCTAAGAAAATATGCTGATTTAGACAAAGAGTGTGTCGTTATCGGTGTATCCAACCGAATTGAGGTTTGGGCACAAGATAAGTGGGAAGAATACTTTGAGGAATCTGAGGAATCTTTTGCCGAGATTGCTGAAAACATGATGGACTTCGACATTTAGAAAAACGTAATACGGTAAAAGTAGGTGACGACAATGTTTGAACATTATAGTGTACTAAAAAATGAAGCGGTTGAAGGATTACATATTAAGCCAGAAGGTACTTATGTAGACTGTACTTTAGGTGGTGGGGGACATTCAGAAATGATTGTCCAAGCTCTATCAACTGAAGGGAAATTGATTGCCTTTGACCAAGATATAGAGGCTCTTCAATTTGCACGGGATCGCTTAGCAGATTATGAGAAACAATGTTTGTTTGTTCATGCGAATTTCCAACAACTAAAAGAAAAGCTTCATGAGCATGGAATCCATGAGGTAGATGGAGTTTTATTTGATTTAGGCGTCTCCTCACCTCAGCTAGACCAAGCAGTACGAGGGTTTAGTTATCATCAAGATGCGCCGTTGGACATGCGCATGAACCAATCACAAGCATTATCAGCCCATGAAGTGGTCAACAATTGGGCTTATGGAGATTTAGTCAAAATCTTTTTCCGTTATGGAGAAGAAAAATTTTCGAAACAAATTGCTCGGAAAATAGAGCAAAAAAGAGAACAACAAAAAATTGAAACGACAGCTCAATTAGTCGAGATTATTAAAGATGCTATTCCTGCTGCAGCAAGAAGAAAGGGAGGACATCCGGCGAAACGAATTTTTCAGGCGATTAGAATTGCTGTTAATAACGAACTTGGTGCCTTTCAGGATGCCTTGCATCAAGCGGCAGAGGTCACGGCGGTTGGTGGGAGAATATCTGTGATTACCTTCCACTCCTTGGAAGACCGTATTTGTAAAAAGGCGATGAAGAAATGGAGTACACCTCCACCACTTCCGAAAAACATACCTGTGATTCCGGAGTCTGCACAGCCGCCTTTCAAAATGATTACACGAAAACCGATTATACCTAAAGAAAATGAACTCGAAGAAAATCGCAGGTCGCGATCAGCTAAGCTAAGAATTGTGGAAAAAGTAAAAGCTTGGGATAAAAACTTTAGATTTGATGAAGGGAGCAATGTTTAGTGGCTGCTATGTTTGCGCGTAACTTAGAAACTTATCAACCTCAACAGGAGCAACAACAGACAAAGGTACAAGTAAAGGTTCAAAAAAAGCAATGGATTTCCAAAGGAGAAAAGTTTCTTTATTCTTTATTTGTTGGTAGTGTAGTTGCAGCATCAGTTTTTATTGTCTCATATTCTTCCAGCTTAGATTCGGTTAACCGTGATGTTCAAGAATTGCAAACAAAAATTGAAGAACAGACGCTTGTCAATAATACATTGCAGGCTGAAGTGAAGCAATTGAGTGAACCGAGCCGAATTTTGGAAGTAGCCAAGAAGAACGGATTAAACATTCAAAATTCTAAAGTAGAACAAGCGAATTTAGTTCGTTAAGGATGGAACCAATATGAAGAAATTAAAGACTACCAAGGTGTTAACTGTTGTCTTCATGGTTGTATTTACCCTCGTATTTACAATACTTTTTAGTCGACTCATATACATACAAGCATCTGGAGAAGTTGATGAAGTAGATTTAAAAAAATGGGCGGATAAGCAAAGGACTACCTCATACAGCATTCCAGCAGAGAGAGGTAAAATATATGACCGCACGGGAATGGTGTTAGCAGACAACCGACCTTCCTATCGCATTTACGCCATCATCGATGAAGAGTATTCTCGTAATTCTGAGAAGACCCTGCACGTGAAAGATCCTATTAAAACTGCAAATCAGCTAGCCCCTCTTTTAAATCTAGACACAAATTGGGTTGCTAGTCGATTGCAGGAAGGCATTGAAAATGAGAAGTTTCAGGTGGAGTTCGGTCCTAATGGTGCAAGTATAAGCGAACAAACAAAAAAAGAAATTGAAGCTCTTGAATTACCAGGGATTTATTTTTCAAAGCACTTACAACGGTACTATCCAAATGGGAAATTTGCTTCTCATTTAATTGGTTTTACGCAAAAGCAACAAGATGAGGAAAAGGAAGCTGAAGAAGAAACCAATGTTGTCGGTGCAATGGGGATTGAAAAATCAATGGATACCGAACTTAGAGGTAAAGATGGACATATCTCCTATCAAAGGGATAATTATGCGGCCAAGCTTCTTGATCCAGAAGAAGTAGTAAAGGAGCCCGAAAATGGGGTGGGGGTCTATTTAACGTTAGACCAAAAAATCCAAACCTTTTTAGAAGATGCCATGTCTGATGTTCAAGAGCAATATAAACCTGAGAAGATTGTTGCAGTTGTCATGAATCCTAAAACAGGTGAAGTTTTAGCGATGGGAAATCGACCTAGTTTCAACCCTAATAGTAGAGAAAATATCGGAAACTGGTACAATGATGTAATTTCCTATCCGTTTGAACCGGGGTCCACTATGAAAATATTTACAGTGGCTGCTGCAATTGATGCAGGCGTCTACAAAGGAAAAGAAACCTTTCAATCTGGTACCTATAAGTTTATGGATGGGGCAAGACCAGTGCATGATCACAACTATGGAAAAGGTTGGGGCCCAATCACTTTTAATGAAGGGTTTAGAAGGTCATCAAACGTTGCCGTATCTAAACTTGTGTGGGAAAAGCTAGGTACAGATAAGTTTTTAGACTATCTACACCGTTTTGATTTTGAAAAAAAGACCGGAATTGATTTAGCTGGTGAAATTAAGGGTAAGATTTTATACAATTGGCCAGCAGAAAAGGTCACAACTTCATATGGTCAAGGTTCTACAACAACACCAATGCAGCTGATGAAAGCGGCCACGGCTATTGCGAATGATGGTAAAATGTTAAAGCCTTATGTCATATCCAAAACAGTAGATTCTAAGACAGGAAAAGTGGTTTCTGAAAAAGAATCTGAAGTGGTCGGTGAACCTATAAATGCTGAAACTGCTAAACAAGTTAGAGACTTAATGGAATCGGTTGTAACAGCTGAGGATGGAACAGGCCAAGGATATCAGCTGGAGGATTACTCTGTCGCTGGGAAAACGGGTACGGCTCAAATTCCTGATCCAGACCCAAACCGCAGCTATTTAACAGGAAGAGAAAATTACATTTTTTCCTTTTTAGGCATGGCGCCTAAAGAAAATCCTGAACTAATGATGTATGTGGCGGTGGAGAAGCCTGAACTCGATGCTACTGAGGTTGGTTCTGAACCAGTATCTTATATTTTTAAATCGGTTATGGAAAATAGCTTGCATTATTTAAATATTTCACCTGATATGGAAACAAAACAGGTGAATGTTGATTCTGTTAAACTACCAAACTATGAAGGGAAATCCGTTCAGTCAGTTAAACAGGAACTAGCAGAACAAAATTCTACTGTTCGAGTTATTGGTGATGGGAATCGCGTTGCAAAAACCATTCCTAAAGCAGGTGAAAAAGTGCTTCCTGGATCTAGTATTTTACTACTAACTGATAGTGATCCAGTTATGCCAGATCTTACTGCTTGGTCTTTGCGAGAGGTCCTGCAGCTTGGTCAGTTACTTAGTCTTAAGGTCGAGCATTCAGGAACTGGGTATACAGTCAAACAAAGCATAGCTGAGGGGGCAAGTGTACCAGAAGGCAGCTATTTAAGTATTCAACTGGAACCACCTAATCAACCAGAACAAGAAAAGGCTTCAGAGGAAGGCGAAGAAGAAAATAAAGAGCAATCCAGTGAAGCGGAAACAGAAGAAGGATAATACAAGTACTATACTTTCTTCAAAAGACAGTGTTCTAATCTTTCGTACTAATTCATATATTGTGATACAAGCCTACCTTGTACTTATACTAAAAGGATGATGGATGTGAAACGAGTATCACAAGTAACAGTGCGGAAACGATTGGTCACTGTCTTTATTTTGGCTGCCATTTTTTTTATCATCATGAGCTTTCGCTTGGGGTATGTCCAGTTTGTGATTGGGGACATGCTTACAGAGAAGGCAGAGAATCTCTGGAGTCGTGATATTCGGCTAAAACCTGAACGAGGAAGAATACTTGACCGAAATGGTGAAGCGTTAGTCGAAAATGTGTCTGCTCCATCTGTATCAGTTGTTCCACGCCAAATCAAAAATCCTCAAAAAACAGCTGAACAATTAGCCGAGGTATTAAATATGTCTGTAGAAAAAGCATATGAACGTGTAACAGCTAAAGCTTCGGTGCAAGATATTAAGCCAGAGGGACTCAAGCTCACAGAGGAACAAGCTATTAAAATACAGGAGTTGAATTTAGAAGGGGTCTACATAGCCGAAGATTCAAAGAGACATTATCCCCATGGAGAATTTTTATCTCATGTCTTAGGGTTTACTGGTATTGATAATCAGGGTTTGGCCGGAATAGAATTATATTATGACGATAAATTGAAGGGGGAAGAAGGGGCGCTTTCCTTCTTTTCTGATAACAAAGGACATAAACTAAAAGATATAGCAGAAATATATACTCCCCCTGAGGATGGCTTGGATCTGAAATTAACAATTGACGAGCGAATTCAAACCATTATTGATCGTGAGTTAGATTTAGCGGAATCGAAGTATAATCCAGATGGGGCACTTGCTATTGTGATGGATCCAGATACGGGTGAAATACTGGCAAGTGATAGTAGACCTGATTTTCATCCGGGTAATTTTCGGGAAGTAGATGCGGAAATTTATAATCGAAATTTACCTGTTTGGAGCACATATGAACCAGGTTCAACCTTTAAAATTATTACACTTGCAGCATCACTGGAAGAAGAGCTTGTGGATTTGCAAGAGGATGAGTTTACTGATCCTGGATCAATTGAGGTTGGAGGAGCTCGATTACGCTGTTGGAAAAGTGGAGGTCATGGCCACCAAACATACCTAGAGGTTGTTCAAAACTCTTGTAACCCTGGCTTTGTAACATTGGGCGAAAAGCTAGGTAAAGAAAAATTATTCTCTTATATTAAAGATTTTGGTTTTGGTCAAAAAACAGGGGTTGACCTACACGGTGAAGGGAAAGGAATATTATTTGATGAAGAAGATGTAGGACCTGTAGAGCTGGCTACTACATCCTTCGGTCAAGGTGTTTCTGTCACACCTATCCAGCAGGTAACAGCCGTTTCTGCTGCTATCAATGGTGGGTATTTATATGAACCCTATGTTGCAAAAGAATGGTTGGATCCTGTCACAGGAGAGGTTTTAGAGAAAACCGAGCCAAAGGTAAAGGATCAAGTGATTTCTGAAGAAACCTCTAAGGAAATTCGTCATGCTCTTGAAAGTGTAGTAGCTAAAGGGACCGGTCGTGGTGCATATGTAGATGGCTACCGTGTCGGCGGGAAAACAGGAACAGCTCAAAAAGTAGGAGAAGATGGTGGTTACATGGACAATAACCATATCGTATCTTTTATCGGCTTTGCTCCGGCTGACGATCCAGAAATTGTTGTTTATCTAGCCATCGATAACCCGAAAAACACGGTACAATTTGGTGGAGTAGTAGCAGCGCCCATTGTTGGAACGATAATTGAAGATAGCCTAAGAGCCTTAGATGTTAAAGAAAGAAAAGAAGGTTTAGCCAAGGAATATCAATGGCCTGATCAGCCTAAGGTAGAGGTTCCAGACTTAGTTGGATTAAGTACAAAAGATTTGCAGCAATTTTTAACGAATTTATCCATAGATTCAGAAGGAGAAGGGGAATATATTATTGAACAATCTCCTGCAGCTGGTAAAATGGTTGAGCAGGGATCAACGGTTCGAATATTCTTAAGTGACGAAAAACCGAAAAATGATTCAAATGAATAAAGTTTTATCGTTACAGACCCTTATCTTTGCTATAATAGTTACGAATGTTTTAACGAGGTAGGCGAAAAATGAATGAAACTAACACAATTACTTAAGACAATAAAATTTTATCATAGTGAAAAAAAGATTGATGACATCGATGTAACAGGGATTGAAATGGATTCCAGACAAGTTGATAATGGGAATGTGTTTGTATGTATAGATGGATTTACGGTTGACGGTCATCAGTTTGCAAAAATGGCAGAACAGAAGGGTGCTTGTGCAATTATTGCTGAGCGCCCTCTTTCCCTTGATATACCTGTCATAATTGTCAATGATACGGCCAAGGCATTGGCTCAGATTTCCAACACGTTTTATGAAAACCCTAGTGAAAAGTTTCAATTGATTGGGATAACTGGAACGAATGGAAAAACAACATTGACATATATGCTAGATGAAATCTTTCAGCTAGATGGGCAAAAAACCGGTTTAATTGGAACCATTCAGATGAAAATTATAAATGATACTTATTCTGTGAAAAATACAACCCCTGACTCCTTATTTTTACAAAAGTCCTTTCATAAGATGGTTAATAAGGACGTAGATACTGTTATGATGGAGGTCTCTTCCCACGCTCTTGATTTAGGAAGGGTATATGGTACGGATTATGATATTGCAGTCTTTACAAATCTTACCCAAGATCATTTAGATTATCATAAAAATATGGAAGATTACTTCCGGGCTAAAAGCCTGTTATTTGCTCAAATGGGTAACCGATATGATCAACCAAAGTTTGCCGTAATAAACATAGATGATCCGTATGGAAAAAGGCTAGTGAGAAGCACAGCCTATGAGGTGCTTACTTACGGCATAGAAAATCAAGCAAATGTAATGGCTAAAAACCTCTCCCTCAATCCCAATGGTACGGTGTTTGACCTTTCTACACCTGTTGGAGAGGTACATATAGAAAGCAGCTTAGTTGGTGAATTTAGTGTATATAATATGCTAGCAGCCAGCAGCGCAGCACTTTGTGCGAATGTGCCCTTGAAAACGATACAGTCAGCATTTTCTGAGACGAAAGGGGTTCCTGGAAGATTTGAGAACGTTAATTGTGGCCAGGAGTTTGGTGTCATCGTCGACTATGCACATACCCCGGATTCCTTGGAAAATGTTTTGAAAACTGTTCAGTCTCTTGCGAAAGGCAAAACGTATGTTGTTGTCGGATGTGGTGGAGACCGAGATAAAGGCAAAAGACCAAAAATGGCAAATGTAGCTATTACTCATAGTGATAAGGCTATTTTTACTTCTGATAACCCAAGAACAGAAGACCCTGATCAAATTTTACAAGATATGGTTGAAGGTTTAGAAGCAACAAACTTTAGTGTCGAAAGGGATCGTAAACAGGCCATTTCTCAGGCTATCCAGCAATGTCAACCAGGAGATGTTGTGGTCATTGCAGGAAAAGGACACGAAACCTATCAAGAAATCGGTAAGGAAAGATTTGACTTTGATGATTGTAAAGTAGCTTCTGAAATGATAGAGAAAAAATTAAAGGGGCGCTCATAATGTCAAAGTTTACAACAAACTGGCTCGCAACAATGTTTACACAGCATACTGGTGTTGTGAACGACCATATAGAAATCGATGAAGTGTTTACAGATAGTAGACAAAAGTCTCACTTTGGCTTGTTTATCCCGATTGAAGGGGACCGTTTTGATGGACATGAATTTCTAAAGGATGCCATTCAAAAAGGAGCAATCGCAGCCCTCTGGAATAAGGAAAAGGATATCCCTAGTTTCCTTCCCACCGATTTTCCACTCTTTTTTGTTGAGGATACGGTTAAAGCGATGCAACACCTTGCTTTAGCTTATCGAGAGAAGGTAAATCCTAAGGTAATAGGTATCACAGGTTCAAATGGCAAAACAACCACGAAGGATTTATTTGCCAATGTCTTAGGCTCAACCTTTAAGACTTGGAAAACAAATGGGAATTTTAATAACCATATAGGGTTACCGCTAACCATTTTACAAATGGAACAAGATACAGAAGTGCTCATATTGGAAATGGGCATGAACCATTTTGGGGAAATTGAAACGTTAACGAACATTGCCAAACCGGATAT
This sequence comes from Salinibacillus xinjiangensis, assembly GCF_009649735.1. Classification (GTDB taxonomy): domain Bacteria; phylum Bacillota; class Bacilli; order Bacillales; family Alkalibacillaceae; genus Salinibacillus; species Salinibacillus xinjiangensis. The sequence continues at coordinate 261,397 of NZ_WJNH01000002.1, read as the reverse complement.
TGCAGTTATTACCAATATAGGTGAGTCTCATATTGAATATTTAGGCTCAAGAGAAGGAATTGCCAAAGCTAAAAGTGAAATTGTAGATGGATTAAAGCATAATGGAATTTTAATATTAGATGGCGATGAACCTTTATTACATGCATTAGCAGCTAAACAAAATAGCCGTCGTATCGGTTTTGACCCGGAAAATGACCAGGTTATAAAGAAGGTTCAACTATATAACGATCATACTAGCTTTCAATTAGGCTCCAATCACTACTCGATTCCACTTTTGGGGAAACACCAAGCAAAAAATGCCTCTTACGCCATTGTTGCTGCACAGTTTCTAGGAGTTAGCGATGATAAAATTACTTCAAGCCTTAACAATGTTGAATTAACCGGGATGAGATTTGAAAAAATAAACACAAATGAGGGTGCTATTCTCATCAATGACGCGTATAATGCGTCAGCGACCTCCATGAAAGCTTCCATTGAGGTTGTGAAGGACATGGAAGCAAATCGTAGAATTCTTGTTCTCGGCGACATATTAGAGTTGGGCGAGTTTTCTAAATCTATCCATCAATCGGTTGCAGATGTTATCACTCCTCCAATTGATGCGGTTTATACGTATGGTGAACAAAGTGAGGAAATTATTCAAGCCTTGAAGGAAAGAGATGAAAAGGTGGAAACCTATTCTTTTCATTCACAAGAAAGGCTTACAGATCAACTGCGGAATGAGCTATCACCTCAGAACATCATTCTTTTTAAAGCTTCGAGAGGGATGAAGCTTGAAAAGGTTATTGATGATCTACAGGACCGCAGTTAAAAAGGGAGGAACAATCCAATGTCACAAAATATTTTATTAATCACGATGGCAATTTCATTTTTAATCACAGTACTCATCTCACCAATTTTGATTCCTTTCCTACGTCGTCTTAAATTCGGGCAAAGCATACGGGAAGAAGGACCAAAGTCTCATCAGAAGAAGGCTGGCACTCCAACCATGGGTGGACTAATGATTATCATTTCAGTGGCTATTACTGCCTTTGTGATGTCCTTGAAGTTTAAGCCGGGACCGATTAATTTTGAAGTGTTTTTACTATTATTTGTCTTAGTTGGATATGGTTTAATTGGATTTTTAGATGATATTATCAAAATACTAAAGAAAAGAAACCTTGGTCTTACATCAAAGCAAAAAATGCTTGGACAAATTATTATTGCCATTATCGTATATCTTATTTTAAAACAACATGGTTTTCCAACTACTGTGGGTGTTCCGGGTACAGAGTGGAGCATTGACTTAGGTGTTGGATATGCTGTATTTATTTTATTTATGCTTGTTGGCTCATCTAATGCCGTCAATTTAACTGATGGACTTGACGGTCTTCTTGCAGGAACTGCTGCGGTTGCTTTTGGTGCCTTTGGAATTATGGCATGGCATGGTAACCCACAATTTGAGATTGCGATTTTTTCACTAGCAGTTGTGGGTGCCTTATTAGGTTTTCTTGTATTCAATGCACATCCAGCCAAGGTTTTTATGGGGGATACAGGTTCACTTGCCTTAGGCGGAGCTATTGCAATCATTGCTATTCTTACTAAGCTTGAATTATTACTCGTCATAGTAGGTGGGGTTTTTGTAATTGAAACTCTTTCCGTCATTATTCAAGTTATTTCATTTAAAACAACAGGAAAAAGGGTGTTTCGCATGAGCCCACTTCACCATCACTACGAACTAAAAGGATGGTCTGAATGGAGAGTTGTAGCTACCTTCTGGGTAGTTGGCATTCTTTTTGCTGCATTAGGGATATATATTGAGGTGTGGTTAGCTTGAATACGTTAAAACAATTTCCGTATCAAAACGTGCTTGTATTAGGATTAGCAAAAAGCGGTACAGCCGCAGCCCGTATTTTACTCGAAAATGGTAAAAATGTGCGGGTAAATGATATGAAAAGAGAAGAAGAAAACGAAGAAGCAAAAGAATTAAAGCAGCTTGGCGTTGAAGTCATAACGGGCCATCACCCTTTAACAGTTCTCGATGGAATTGAAATTGTGATAAAAAACCCTGGCATTCCCTATGAGAATCCAGTTGTTGCGGAAGCCATAAAACGCAATATACCCGTTATAACTGAAATTGAACTTGCTGGTCAGCTAGCAGAGGGACCAATTGTTGGAATTACAGGATCGAATGGCAAAACCACCACTACAACGCTAGTTTATGAAATGCTGAGAAGTAGCGGGGAAAAGGCCAACATTTCTGGTAATATTGGAACGGTTGCCTCTGAAGTGGCAAAGGACATCGAATCAGATGAAATACTAGTTGTTGAGTTATCTTCCTTTCAGTTATTAGGCATTCAAAGCTTCAAGCCAACCGTTTCGGTATTACTAAATATTTTTGAGGCGCATCTTGACTATCATAAAACGTTAGACCATTATGCAAATGCTAAAGCAAATATTTTTTCCAATCAAACTGAATCAGATTTTGTCGTATATAACTTAGATGATGATTTAGTGGTTGAATTAGTTGAAAATGCAAAGGCAAAAAAAGTACCGTTTTCGACTAAACAGCATTGTCAAAATGGCGCATGGTTTGATGGCCAAACGGTTTATTTTCAAGATCAGCCGATTATGGATAAAAGAGAAATTGTCTTAGTAGGTGAGCATAATTTTGAAAATATTCTAGCCGCTATTGCTGCTGCAAGCTTAATGGGTGCCAAGCCTGAAGCCATTCGAAACGTATTAACAACCTTTCAAGGCGTTAGACATCGTACGCAATTTGTACGAAAGTTAAATAATCGCTCCTTTTATAATGACTCAAAAGCAACAAATTTATTAGCAACATCACGAGCGTTAGAATCATTTGAACAACCAGTAATATTACTTGCTGGGGGGCTTGATCGTGGCAATGACTTTGATGGCTTAATTCCGTATCTTGATAACGTAAAAGAGCTGGTAGTGTTCGGACAAACAGCCGATAAATTAATAAAAGTTGCAAAACAAGCAGGAATAGAACATGTTAAAATCGTCGATAATGTAGAACATGCTGTTCATGAGGCTTATGCAAGTTCTGAAGAGGGAGACGTAATTTTATTATCCCCTGCATGTGCAAGCTGGGATCAATATCGTTCATTCGAAGAACGAGGTGACATGTTTGTACGAGCCGTGCATAAGCTATAATAGGGGCTTGTTTTACTTATAGCCCCAAATTCCATTCGTTTGGAAATTGGGGGTGTTTTTTTGTTTAGACAAGGACAACGAAGAAAGAAGGCACCAGATTACACATTATTGATCGTCATTTTTATGCTGCTTTTAGTAGGAGTGGTTATGGTTTATAGCTCTTCAGCTATTTGGTCCTCGTATAAATTTGACGATGCATTTTATTATGCGAAACGACAATTGTTGTTTGCATTTTGTGGTTTGATGGCGATGTATTTTATCATGAATGTGCCGTATCAAAAGTGGAGAGAGTATTCCAATATTATTCTCATCGTTTGCTTCCTGTTATTAATTGCAGTACTAATCCCTGGTATTGGGATGGTTCGAGGTGGGGCAAGAAGCTGGATTGGTGTGGGAGCATTCAGTGTTCAGCCATCTGAATTCATGAAGATTGGACTCATCATCTTTTTAGCCAAGCTATTGTCGGACAAACAGAAATACATTACATCTTTTAAAAAAGGGTTTGTTCCTTCCTTACTTCTCGTGTTTGTGCCGTTTGGATTAATTATGCTACAGCCAGACTTAGGTACGGGTATGGTTTTGGTTGTAACATGTTTTATCATGATTTACATAGCAGGAGGCAGAATCTCTCACTTTATGGGGTTAGGTTTACTTGGGCTCGTTGGATTCGCTGGACTTATTATTTCGGCACCTTATCGAATAAGCCGAATTAAGGCCTTTTTAAATCCATGGGAAGACCCATTAGGTGATGGATTTCAAATTATCCAATCCTTATATGCGATTGGACCAGGTGGTTTAATGGGGATGGGTTTAGGTCAAAGCCTTCAAAAATTCTTCTATTTACCTGAACCACAAACAGACTTTATTTTTGCAATTTTAGCAGAGGAACTTGGGTTTATAGGTGGAACTTTTGTGATTTTGCTATTCTTCTTGTTAATGTGGCGAGGGATTCGTGTAGCCTTGGCCGCACCTGATTTGTTTGGCAGCTTACTTGCCCTTGGAATTATTGGCATGGTGGTCATTCAGGTCTTTATCAATATTAGCGTTGTTATTGGATTAATTCCTGTTACGGGTATTACCCTTCCATTTATTAGTTATGGTGGCTCCTCATTGACCTTGACGCTATTATCTATGGGAATACTACTCAATATTAGTCGGTACGCTAAAATCTAATAGTTGGAAATTTAACCTGTCCAATATTGTTGGCAGGTATTTTTTTGGGTATTGATATGGAGGTTTATGTCACAAAAAATCAAAAAGCATGATAAAATATAGCATAGGATAAATGTTTAGTTTTGATGAACAGCGAAGAAGGAGGATCTACCTTGGAAGAAATTAAAAAACAATTAGAAGAGTTGAACATAGGGAAAATCACTTTAAATGAACCGTTATCCAAACATACAACCATAAAAATCGGCGGACCTGCTGATTTATTCATAGAACCCGATAGCATAGAAGGCTTAGAGCAAGCACTTACAATATTGAAGGAGAATGATATTCCAATCCGAGTGATTGGTCGAGGATCTAACCTATTAATTGCGGATGAAGGTATTCGTGGTGCCGTTATCAAAATGGGTCGAGGTCTTGACCATATAGAGGAATCAGATCATCAAATTAAGGTTGGTGCGGGCTATCCATTAGTCAAGCTTGCAACTGTGATGAGCAGGAAGGGTAAAGGAGGGCTTGCCTTTGCTGGTGGGATTCCTGGCAGTGTAGGTGGTGCTGTGTATATGAATGCAGGTGCCCATGGCTCAGATGTTTCCAAAATTTTAGTTAAGGCCCGCATTCTTTTTCCGGATGGGACTTTAGAGTGGCTATCTAATGAAGAAATGAAATTTTCCTATCGTACATCTGTACTTCAAAATGAACGAAAAGGATTCTGTGTGGAGGCCGTTTTCCAGTTAACTGAAGGTGACAAAGCTGAAATCGTACAAGAAATGAAAAAATATAAAGATTATCGCAGGGAAACTCAGCCTTGGAGTAACCCTTGCTGTGGAAGTGTTTTCCGTAACCCTTTACCAAAGCACGCTGGAAAATTGGTTGAGGACTTAGGATTAAAAGGCTATCAAATTAATGGTGCCAAAATTTCAGAGCTGCACGGTAATTTTATTGTGAATGATGATGAGGCAACCTTTCAAGATGTAATGGCCTTAATTACACATATTAAGGAAGCCGTTTTAGAAAATTATGGCGTACAAATGCATACAGAGGTAGAAATTGTAAGGTCATAACATGTTATAATGTGTAGAAATAGACAATGTGTAAGAACATCATTACTCTTTAAGGGGAAACAGGTTTAAAATGACGGAAAAAAAAGTAGTGTCAATCGAAAATAGAATACCCAAACTAAAAGAACAACGGAAAAAAAAGGCAAATAAAAGATTAATCTTTTATTTGGTCCTTTTTTTCATTCTGATTATGATTGTTTTGTATCTACAGTCACCACTTAGTCATGTGAAAAAGATTTCTGTAGTAGGAAACCAGTTTGTGGAACATGATAAAATTGTAGAACTTAGTAACATAACAACAAACGATAATATATGGAATCTTGAATTTGAAAAAATAAAAAGTCAGATAGTATCACATGAAGAAATTAAAGATGCAGAGATTGAAAGACAATTGCCAAGTACCGTGGTGATTTCTCTTGAAGAGTATGTCAGAGTAGGATATGTAAAGGAAAATGGACGTTTTTCACCAATTCTTGAGAATGGAGAGACATTAGATAAACCTGTAGATGTACCAAAAGGTGATGCCCCTATTCTCATTGGCTGGGAAAATAGTACCTACCTATCCGAAATGACCAGTGAGATTCGTAAATTGTCACCATCTTTATCACAGCAAATTTCGGAAATTCATTGGATTCCTGAAGAAACTAATCCTTATAAAATTCGTCTATTTATGAGTAGTGGACAAGAAGTGATTGGATCGATCCGGAATTTTTCTGAGAAGATGAGTGCCTATCCATCCATTGTTTCTCAATTGGAACCGGATCAACAAGGGGTGATCCATATTGACGTCGGAACCTTCTTTGTGCCATATGAGCAAGAGGAAAAAGATGAAATTGATGATCAAGAAGATGAGACAAGTCAAGAAGGAGAGGGAATGAATGAAACTGAAGGGTAAGCATGTAATTTTCTCCTTCATCCTATTTATTACCGGGTTTTTAGTTGCTTTTAGCTATCAGCTTACGAGTGAGGAATCGAAAATTGTACGTATGAACGAAGAACAATTGCAAGAGGATATTAAGTATCGTGAAAGTCTAAATCAGGTGGAACAAAAAAATAAAGAGCTAAGAGCAGAATTACTTGAATTAAAGGATGGAATACGATCTTTTGAAGAAAAGTTGGGAAATCAAGAGGATTTAGTTTCTACCTATTTAGATGAGAAGAAAGAGTTAGAAATGGTTACCGGCGAGGTACCTATTCAAGGGCCTGGTGTAACTATTACCCTAAATGATGCAAATTACATACCCTCAGAGGATAATGTTAATGACTACATTGTTCATGACCTTCATGTTCATTTGGTAGTTAACGAACTTCTATCATCAGGGGCAAATGCTATTTCTATTAATGGCCAAAGATTGTTAAAGAATAGTCATATTGCTTGTATCGGACCGGTTATTTCTGTTGATGGTGAACAGCATCCAGCGCCATTTGTTATTAGTGCAATAGGAGACCCAGAAGTTCTAAATGCTAGTTTTGAACTCCAAAACGGTGTATTAGATGTTTTGGTTAGTGATAATGTGGAAGTAACGGTTGAGAAGAAGGATCAAATCAAAATGGATGCAAGGGTTTCAGGAGAATGAAAGGTGGTAGTGGATAGTTAGATGAGAAAAGTAATAATCGCCTTTGTTTCCTTATTAATTGGACTTATGGTTGCAATTTTGTTCCAGTCCAATCAGCAGCCAGAAGACCGAGATACAAGAGATTTATGGGAAATTAGAACAGAATTGCGAGATAAACAAATGGATCAACAAAATTTATATGATCAAATTAGGGAAGCCGAGCAAACCCTTGAACAATACCAAAGACAAAGTAATGAAGAACAAATCGAGACGTTAAAAAAGTCTGTAGAGCAATTAAAGGTGAAAGCCGGTTTAACCGAAATTGATGGGCGAGGTATAGAAATTGCTGTAGAGCCCATCTTTAAAGAATCACTTGATGGACAAGCCTATCCCACAATCCCACCTGAATTGCTATATCGATTAATGAACGAATTGTATACATATGGAGCAACAGATATCGCAATTGAGCAGGAAAGGATTATAGATGTTTCACCAATTCGGGTTGTCAATGGTACCACTTATGTGAACAATCGGCCTCTTCCTCCTGTTCCTATTAAAATATACGTATTGTCTCGGGATTCTCAAAAATTATTAGACTATATGCAGGTAAGTAAGGTTAATGATTACTTTGCTGTTGAAAACCTAGAGATTAGCTATCGGGTAGATTACCATCTTACGCTTCCTGCTTATAACCATCCTACTGATTTAGAATGGATTGAGCCCGTAGATTCAGAAGAAGCAGGTGACAGTTAATTATGTGGCTAACGATTATATTTCTTATTATCGGGATAACTCTTGGGTTATTAACGGATATCCGAATTCCAGAGGTGTATGAGGATTATTTATCAATTGCTGTATTAGCAGCATTTGATACGCTAATTGGTGGAATTCGCTCCCATTTAGAGCATAAATTTGATGATAAAGTGTTTATATCAGGTTTTTTAACAAATGTCTCATTAGCCGCCATTTTGGCATTTGTTGGTGTACAATTAGGTATAGATTTATATTTAGCCGCTGTATTCGCCTTTGGTGTCCGTCTCTTTCAAAATATCGCCATTATACGGCGGATTTTGTTGGAAAACATTAGAAATGCTCGTTTGGAAAAAAACTCAAAAAATTAAAAGGGAAAAATTATGTGGATGTTGAATAAATAAATAATGAAGAAAAACTCCCTATTTCTCTTGTCTGTAGGGCGATTGACAATAGGGAAGTTACGTATATACTATCCTCCGATGTCGTTTAAATTTGCTAGAGAGTATCGGTGGTGGAAAATACTTTTTATTTTCTACGAATAATATAGTAGAATGGAGTATATCAGTATTTAAATCATTCACACACATAATATCAATCATGGAGGCCCTTTTCAGGAGGTGCGAATGTTGAACAACAATGAAATACTTGTAAGTTTAGATATTGGAACATCTAGAGTTAAAGTAATTATTGGTGAAGTAACAAAGGATTCTTTAAACATCATCGGAGTAGGGACAGCAAAGTCAAATGGCATGAAAAAGGGAGCCATTGTTGATATAGATCAAACTGTTCATGCTATTCGAAATGCGGTGGAACAAGCAGAAAGAATGGTCGATATGCAAATTGAACGAGTGGTTGTGAATATTAATGGAAACCATGTTCAATTAATTCCTTGCCATGGGGTAGTAGCTGTATCTAGTGACAATCGAGAAATTGGTCAAGAGGATATTGCTAGAGTCATAGATGCTGCACAGGTATTGTCTATACCACCAGAGCGAGAGATTATTGATGTATTCCCTAAACAATTTATCGTTGATGGTCAAGATGAAATCTCTGATCCAAGAGGAATGATTGGTGTACGTTTAGAAATGGAAGGTACTTTAATCACTTGCTCAAAGACTGTACTACATAACACCTTGAAATGCATTGAAGGTGCAGGACTTGACGTCCAGGACATCTGCCTGCATTCCCTTGCTTCAGGCTCTGTAGCTTTATCTGAAGACGAAAAGGCTTTAGGTGTTGCCCTAATTGACATCGGTGGTGGAAGTACAACGGTTTCTGTTTATGAATCTGGTTACTTACATGATACTACTGTCTTCCAATTAGGTGGAGACAATATTACTAAGGATTTATCCATTGGTATGAAGACATCAACAGAGGAAGCTGAAGAGGTCAAACAAAGTCATGGACATGCATTCTATGATACAGCTGTAGAGGAAGAAGTATTTGATGTAACCATTATTGGAAGTAATCAAAAGCAATCTTTCAATCAGTTACAAATTTCTGATATGATAGAAGCGAGATTAGAAGAAATTTATATGTTTGCAAGTCAAGAAATACGAAAAATGGGTTACCATGAGTTACCAGGTGGGTTTGTTTTAACCGGAGGCGTTATGAATATGCCAGGTGCACTTGAGCTCGCCCAAGATGTATTAAAGTCAAATGTTCGTATTGCAACCCCTGACTACATAGGAGTTCGAGATCCTCAATATACAGCAGGGGTAGGTACATTACAATTTGCCTATCGAAATGCACAGGTACAAGGTAAAGAAATTTATCCTGCCGTTCAAATGAAGCATGTTGAACAAAAACCTGTAAAGGCTCGAACCAAGCCGAAAACGAGTAACGCTGCTAATCAAAATTCGGAAACGAAAAAGGAAAAAGAATCTGGTTTCGCGAAATTGTTCAGCTACTTTTTTGATTGATTTGGCGTTTCCTTCAACAGATAACAAAACAAAAATGGTAAACTTGCAAATTGGGAGGAACGAAGTATGTTAGATTTTGATATAAGTAATGACCAACTGGCCAAAATAAAAGTTATCGGTGTCGGTGGTGGCGGTAGTAATGCTGTTAACCGAATGATTGAACATGGTGTTCAAGGCGTGGAATTTATCGCTGTGAATACAGATGCACAAGCGTTAAATCTATCAAAAGCAGAAGTGAAGTTGCAAATTGGTGAAAAATTGACAAGAGGACTTGGAGCAGGTGCTAATCCTGAGGTGGGACGAAAGGCAGCTGAAGAGAGCCGTGAGCAAATTGAAGAGGCTCTTCAAGGTGCTGATATGGTGTTCGTAACTGCAGGAATGGGCGGAGGAACCGGTACCGGAGCAGCTCCAGTAATTGCCCAAATTTCAAAGGAGCTGGATGCTCTGACAGTAGGAGTAGTAACCAGGCCATTCTTATTTGAAGGACGTAAAAGATCTACTCACGCCATTAGTGGAATTGACGCATTAAAGTCAAGTGTAGACACATTAATCGTCATACCAAACGACCGTTTATTAGAAATGGTAGATAAGAATACTCCAATGCTTGAAGCATTCCGTGAGGCTGATAATGTATTAAGGCAAGGTGTCCAAGGTATCTCTGATCTGATTGCGGTACCTGGACTCATTAACGTTGACTTTGCCGACGTGAAAACTATTATGTCTGACAAAGGTTCTGCCTTAATGGGTATAGGTGTAGCTACTGGTGAGAGCAGAGCTGTAGAAGCGGCTAAAAAGGCTATTTCTTCACCTTTATTAGAGACTTCTATCGACGGAGCTCGTGGAGTTTTAATGAATATTTCAGGTGGTACGAATTTAAGCCTTTATGAAGTACAGGAAGCAGCTGATATTGTCACATCTGCTGCCGACCAAGAAGTGAATGTCATTTTTGGTTCTGTAATTAATGAAGACTTAAAAGACGAAATTGTCGTGACGGTTATTGCTACTGGATTTGACGAAACAAAAGCAGCTCAACCGAAGGAACGTCCTACTGTTGGTGCTGAAAAAGTCAGTCGTCCACAAGAGGAACGTAGAATCAATCGTGGAGGAAACAATACGGTTGAAGAGGATACACTCGATATTCCAACGTTCCTACGAAATCGTAACCGTAGACCATAATACAGAATTAAGTAGAAAGAGGTTGTTCCTTAAAATGGGAACAACCTCTTTTTTTGCTTGCCTGTTTTCGTATACGTTGTTGAATTTTATACTTTGCAGTAGATGTAAAATGCAATATAGAAAAACTTTTAAGAGTCGCTTAAATCGTTCTGAAGAATATGGAGTGCTCGCAAAGCGTTCCGGCAGAATACTTCTCTTTCCATGGGCACGGCCTCAGCCTCCTCGGAAGCAAAGAGACAGGTGAGACCCCGTAGCGTTAGCGAGGAGGCTCACCGCTCGCCCGCGGAAAGCGAAGTGTATTTCCGGAGCGATGGTTTTGCACTCATCATATTGGAAACGAATCACGCTAAAGTTATGTCGCAGTTCATATCATTTTAGTCAAAACAACATTCTCTTATGCTTATAAGTTTTATATGTCAAATTTTATATTTCGATATTAATAGAATTTAGAAATACCATGAGGTAGGTGGTTAAGTGAGATTTGACAAAATGTGAAAAAATAAGTTTATTTTTGCAAACAGGATATGACAGACTTTTTGAGAGATGTTTTTTATACTAACTGATAAGAGTAAAGTTGTCCAAAGGGAAGGCGGAAGTAAGGTGACCATCTATCTCGATGCTGTTTGGCTGTTAAATTTTTTAATGGATTGGATGATTTTACAGCTCGTTCACTGGATAGCAAAGGCAGAAACCAACCGTAAGTGGCTCATTTTAGGTGGACTTGTTGCATCATTATTAGTCCCGATCAACGTGTTTTATCCAGAAAATATTTTGGCAACTTTACCAGGTAAAATTGTATATTCCATCTTGATTTTAGTTGCCTCATTTGGATTTCGTAATGTAAAACAGTTTGCAAAGCAATTTTTCACCTTTTATTTTGTTTCTTTTGCAATTGGTGGTGGTCTATTCGGATTATATTTTTTAATTGGACAGCAATTTCAGGTCCAAAACGGTGGCCTTATTACCTACAATAGTGGGTTTGGAGACATGGTTAGCTGGTTATTTGTCGTCATCGGGTTTCCAATTGTTTGGTGGTTTACTAGAAGAAGAGTTGATCAGCTATCCTTTGATAAGGTTCGTTATGACCAAATGTGTCCAGTCAAAATTGAAATAAATGGACAATTTCACAAAACAACTGGATTTTTCGATAGTGGAAACAGTTTAGTTGATCCATTTACGAAAAAGCCAGTTATTATATGTGATGAAGTAATTTTAAGAAATTGTTTTTCTGAAGATGAATGGCAGGAATTAAAGAATTGCCAAAATAACTGGACATTTGAGCAATTACCGGAAAAATGGATATCTAGAATACGAATGATCCCGTTTCAAGGGGTAGGAGGAAAACGCGCCTTTATACTTATATTCAAACCTGATTCCATTTATGTCGAGGTAAACGAATGCGAATACACATTTGAAAGCGTCTATATTGGAATACAATTCGGTGAACTCTCGTCTGATGGGAGCTATCACTGCTTGTTACACCCAAAAATCATGCAGTTACCTAATTTAAAAGTTAGTTCATAAAGATATGTAATTATATAGAAAAAAGGGAGAGATAGGGCATATGAAAAAACTGAAAATAAAACTCCAATTATTTTGGTATAAATTATTATCTAAACTACGAATAAAGTCAGATGAAATATACTATATTGGAGGAAATGAAGCCCTTCCTCCGCCATTATCAAAGGAAGAGGAGCAGGAATTATTAAAAAAGCTACCTGATGGTGATATGGCAGCAAGGTCGATACTCATTGAACGAAATTTGCGCTTAGTTGTGTATATTGCCAGAAAGTTTGAAAATACAGGCATTAATATTGAAGATCTTATTAGTATCGGTACTATTGGCTTAATTAAGGCTGTAAATACGTTTAATCCGGAGAAAAAAATTAAACTAGCTACCTATGCATCCCGCTGTATAGAAAACGAAATTTTAATGTACTTAAGAAGAAATAACAAAATTCGCTCAGAGGTTTCATTTGATGAGCCATTGAATGTAGATTGGGATGGGAATGAGCTATTATTATCTGATGTTTTAGGAACAGACGAAGATATTATTACGAGGGGCCTGGAATCAACTGTTGATAAGAAATTATTAAGAAAGGCTCTTTCGACACTGAATGACCGTGAAAAACAAATCATGGAATTACGTTTCGGTCTTATTGGAAAGGAGGAAAAAACTCAGAAAGACGTTGCTGATATGTTGGGTATTTCTCAATCATATATATCACGTTTAGAGAAAAAGATTATAAAGCGCCTACGTAAGGAATTCAATAAAATGGTGTAATTATTTGTAATATTTGAATATCAATCCAAGCGTGACATTCTGCATAAAAATCCCTCCAATGGAGAAACTGTTTGTTGACACTATCTCCACTTAGGAGGGGTTTTAGATTGACACGACATAAAGTAGAAATTTGCGGTGTCGACACATCAAAGTTACCAGTACTTAAGAATGAAGAGATGCGGAAATTATTTAAACGAATGCAAGCAGGTGATCAATCTGCCCGGGAAGAACTTGTGAATGGAAATTTGAGGCTCGTTTTAAGTGTGATCCAAAGATTTCATCATCGCGGAGAATATGTTGATGACTTATTTCAAGTAGGATGTATCGGCCTAATGAAATCCATTGATAATTTTGATTTAAGTCAGAATGTGAAATTTTCGACATATGCAGTACCGATGATAATCGGTGAAATTCGTAGATACTTACGTGACAATAATCCAATTCGTGTTTCCCGTTCACTTCGAGACATTGCTTACAAGGCTCTTCAAGTTAGAGAAAGGTTAATGAGTAAAACATCGAAGGATCCTACTCCAATGGAAATTGCTGAAGAGATGGGGATTCCTCATTCAGATGTAGTATTTGCATTGGATGCTATTCAGGATCCAGTTTCATTATTTGAACCTATTTATAATGATGGTGGAGATCCTATCTTTGTTATGGATCAGCTGAAGGATGATAAAAATAAGGATTCACTATGGATTGATGAAATTGCCTTAAAGGAAGGCATGAGACGACTAAACGAGCGAGAAAAAATGATTCTAAACAAGCGTTTTTTTCAAGGAAAAACACAAATGGAAGTAGCAGAGGAGATTGGAATATCTCAGGCTCAAGTGTCAAGGTTAGAAAAAGCAGCAATTGAACAAATGAATAAAAATATAAACCAATAAAATATCAAACCCTTGGTTGTCAGCGGACAATCAAGGGTTTTTTTAATCCACCATCCTGCATATATATTTTACAGAGGTGGTGTTCGTTATGAAAATTTCTGAGCTTCAAGTAAAAGATATTGTGGCAATTGAAGATGGCAGAAAATTGGGCTATATAACCGATTTAGAAATTGATGTTGATAAGGGCTATGTGGTGGCGCTTGTGATATCATTAAAAGGGAAAATGCTTGGGCTGTTCGGTAAAGAGGAAGAAATGGTCATCCCTTGGAATCATATTGTTACAATTGGTGCCGATGTTATTTTAGTAAGAACAGAGCGGCCGAAAACGTTGCCTGATGGATATAATTATCCGAGCCAATGAAAAAATATTTTTTCTACCTAATGAACATGTTAATATAAATAGTATAACGAGACGAGAATTGTAAAAAGACTCATGATGAAAAGACTATGTCGTTATATATCCTAATGAATGTAGGAATTGACTAAATGGAAAAGGTGAATTCTGTGGAATCTATCAATTTTAGCTATGTTACGAATCAGGGTGATGGGGCGGTTAATGAAGATATTGGACACGTATTGTATAACTACGCCTGGGTCATAGATGGAGCTACGCCATTGCATCATAAGCAAGTGTTTTCTAAGGATTCTGATGCAAAATGGCTGTCTGAGGCTTTACATGATGCCCTCATTATGACGATACTCTCTTTGAAGCCTAATGATAGTACTTATTCACTAAAGGAAATTTTACATAGAGCCATAAAGGTTGTACAACAAAAAGAAGAGGTCCATCCTTCAAATCGCTCTTTACCTGCTTACCAACAGCCGAGCTGTGTTATTGCAATGGTGAGAAAACAGGATGACAAAATGGATTATCTGATGTTAGGGGACTGCTCGCTTGTTTATACTGATGAGGAAGAGGTTCACGTGAAAACAGATGATCGAATTGAACCACTTGCAAGGAAAACAATAAAAGTTTTCCGTCAAACACAGTCGATGAATGCACCTGATGAAGAGAAGCAAGCTCGATTAAAAAAGCAGCTAGTAGCTAATAAAAGCTATATGAACCAACCTAATGGCTATTGGGTGGTGACCATTGACGGCAAAGGAATTGATGCGAGTATTACAGGTCAAATTCAATCTCACTCGATGAAAAGTGTGCTACTTTGCAGTGATGGCTTTTCTAGAATCGTGGATTTATTTAATCACTTAAGCTGGAGTTCCATTTTGAATGGTCATGTAACCATCCAACAAGCCGTCAACGATATTAGAGCTTTAGAATTACAGGATAAACATAAAACTCAATATCCACGCATTAAACAATCTGATGATGCGACTGCAGTTTATATCAACTTTAGGTAGGGGATAAGGATGGGATTTAATACATTTTTTCGCGTAAGTTCTCATGCAGTAATCTTTAACCCAGATTTAACGAAGGTTTTACTATTAAAACAGGTTTATGGAGATAAACGCTGGGGACTACCAGGTGGTGCTGTCGAAAAAGGTGAGACAGTTTTGGACACAGTGAAAAGAGAGTGTCAGGAAGAGCTTGGGGTTAAGATAGATGTAAAGTATTTGAGTGGGATGTACTATCATTCCGATTTTCATGCCCAAGTATGTCTGTTTCGTTGTACAATACCTAATGACGAGTCTATTACATTAAGCTCTGAGCATTCTGAGTATCGTTGGTTTCCTTTTGAGGAGCTTGGAACAATCCAAAAGGAAAGAATTGATCATGCCCTCAACTTCACTGGAGACGTACATTTCGCCGTTTATGAAGGTTCTCCAATGAAAAAAGAAAAGGAGGAATCATAGTTTTGGTTGTGCAAAAAAATCTTGAAACCATCAAACAAGACATTAAAGAGGCCTGTCAGAACTCGAATCGTAACCCAGACGATGTTGAAATCATTGCTGTGACCAAATATGTTTCGTTGGAGAGGGCTATTGAAGCATTGGATGTAGGTATCAACCATTTGGGTGAAAATCGCCTTGAAGGATTTTTACATAAGTATGAGGAAATAGGGCCAAGGGCAACATGGCATTTTATAGGCACCTTACAATCTCGAAAGGTTAAAGATATAATTGATCATATAGACTATGTTCATTCATTGGACAGATCATCTTTAGCAAAAGAAATTAACAAACGGGCTAACAAACAAGTTCCATGCTTTGTCCAAGTAAATGTAAGTGGAGAGGAATCCAAGCATGGTATACAGCCTGAAGATGTACAAGCATTTGTTGAAAAGATGAAAAACTATGAAAATATACAAATAGTCGGCTTAATGACTATGGCTCTACATGTTGATGACGAAGAAGTACTAAGAGGGTGCTTTCAAATGCTAAGAGAATTAAAAGAAACAATCCAAAATCAAGGCTATAGTCATGCACCATGTCAATATTTATCAATGGGAATGAGTAATGATTATCGAATTGCTGTTGAGGAGGGTGCAACTCATATTCGAGTTGGTTCCAAGCTAGTGGGGAGAGAAATCGAGGAATGAGGTGTCGAAAGTGAGCTTGAAAAATAAAATTAAATCGCTTTTTACATTTGAAGAGGAAGAATATGAATATTATGAGGAGGAATCGGTGGAGCCAGAGCCTTCACCGGAGGAACTACAAAGAAATACAGATCCTCAAAATGTAGTTCGTTTGGAGAGCGTTAAGTCAACGTCGAAGGTTGTATTGTGTGAACCGAAAGATTATGAATCGGCACAGGAGATTGCTGATAACTTGAAAAATAGACGAGCAGTTGTCATTAACTTACAACGAACTGATCACCATCAAGCAAAGCGAATAGTGGATTTTTTAAGTGGAACCGTTTATGCTATTGGTGGGAATATACAAAAATTAGGGCAACATACGTTTTTATGTGCTCCTGATAACGTAGATGTTTCAGGAAGCATTTCGGAATTAGTGGATGAAGATTTAAAGTAAAGGTGGTAAAAAATTCATGATTGAACTGCATAATATTTTGCAATATGCTCTTACTTTTTATATGTATGCCATCATCGGATATATTTTAATGTCTTGGTTTCCGGGTGCCCGTGAATCCTCATTTGGACAAATATTAGGTAAAATAGTGGAACCTTATTTAGAGCCTTTCCGGAAGTTTATTCCACCTCTAGGTATGATTGACTTTTCACCAATCGTTGCCATTTTTGCACTGCAATTTGCTAAAGTGGGTTTAAGTCAATTGTTCCAGATGCTGTTATTCTAAATAGGCATTAGGGAGATTTATCGTACATGGACATTTATCAACATTTTCGTAAAGAAGAACAAGCATTTATTGACATGGCATTATCCTGGAGAGATGAGGTGGAAAGGTCATTTCAACGGAAGCTAACAGACTTTTTAGATCCACGTGAACAATATATTCTTTCCTCTATTATTGGGAACCACTCTGATATACGACTTCATTTTTTTGGTGGAAAGCATGATAGGGAACGGAAAAGAGCCATAATAGCCCCCTTTTATGAGGAAATTGGCAACGATGATTTTTCCATCGTTTTGTTAGAAAGTAGATTCCCAAAAAAGTTTGTTCAGATTACCCATCGTGACGTATTAGGTTCCCTCATGTCTTTAGGTATAAAGCGAAATAAACTAGGAGATATTGTCATTGTTGATGACACCATTCAAATTTTAGTTGATGCAGATATTGAAACCTTCCTTGAATTACATTTAACTGGTGTAAAGAAGGCTAGTTTACGTTTTGCAGCTGTACCTTTAGAACAATTGCAAGAGTCTACAGAGCGTTGGGTGGAACAGGAGGGCACTGTATCGTCCCTGAGGTTGGATGCTCTCTTAAAGGAAATCTATCACCTTTCTCGAAATAAAGCAGGTGAGTGGATCCAAAAGGGCTATGTAAAAGTAAACTATCGCACAGTAGAAAACCCGGCTTTCCAAATGGAGGAAGGGGATATCATCTCCCTTAAGAAAAAAGGGAGGAGTAAATTAATAAAAATATTAGGGGAAACCAAAAAAGAAAAATGGCGAATCCTCACAGGTGTGCTAAAATAATTGTAGAATCAGCAGGAAATAAAGAAGAAACGTCGAAATAAAATAAAACAAACTACTGCCAAGGGGGTTACCTTTGTGTCACTTACACCACTCGATATCCATAATAAAGAATTTACCCGTGCATTCAGGGGCTATGATGAAGATGAAGTGAATGAATTTTTAGATCAAGTCATTAAGGATTATGAAAAAGTGATTCGTGAAAAGAAGGAATTTGAAGAGCAAGTTGCTGACTTAAAGGAAAAAATCGGACACTTTAATAATATTGAGGCAACATTAAACAAATCCATACTTGTTGCACAAGAAACAGCTGAAGAAGTGAAAAGTAATGCGAATAAAGAAGCAAAGTTAATTATTAAAGAATCCGAGAAAAATGCAGACCGCATCATTAATGAGGCACTTTCAAAATCACGAAGAATTGCAATCGAAGTAGAAGAACTTAAAAAACAAGCAAAAGTATTTAGAACGAGAATGAAGATGATTGTCCAGGCGCAAATGGATATGATTGAAAGCGATGACTGGGATGAATTATTTGAGCTAGACTTAAATGAGGTTGAAGTAGAGGAGAAGGAAGAAAGAAATTATCAATTTGCAGATAACCAATCTTGACTCTACGTTTATTTTTAAATATAATGCAAAAGTATAATCATAATGTTGAAAAACTATGATAGGGACAGTACATAGAATGAATTGTTCAAGCGAACTGGGGATGGTGTGAGCCCAGCACATGAAATTCCATGGAAGATCACCCTTGAGTTTCCTAGTGAATAAAATAGTAGCTAAGGACGTCGTATTCACGTTACGAATAACTAAAGCGGATTAATATTTTTACTTTATTAGTCAATTAGGGTGGTAACGCGAGGCTTCTCGTCCCTTTCCAAGGGAATGAGAAGCTTTTTTTAATGTAGTGAAATTTTGATAAAGGAGTTTGGAAAAAATGAGCTATAAAGAAACGCTTTTAATGCCTAAAACAGATTTTCCGATGCGTGGAAATCTTCCAAAACGCGAACCAGAAATGCAACAACATTGGGAAGAAGAAAATATATATGAAAAGGTGCAGAAGAGAACAGAAGGTAGACCACTATTTATCCTTCATGATGGCCCTCCATATGCCAATGGGGATTTGCACATGGGGCATGCCCTCAACAAAATCTTGAAGGATATCATTGTCCGCTATAAATCCATGGCTGGCTACCATGCTCCCTATGTACCTGGCTGGGATACTCACGGCCTGCCAATTGAACAGGCACTTGCCAAGAAAAAAGTAGATCGTAAAAAGATGAGTGTCGCAGAATTTCGTAAAATCTGTGAAGAGTATGCTCTTGAGCAAATTGACCGACAGCGTCAGCAGTTTAAACAGCTCGGTGTTCGAGGAGACTGGGATAATCCTTACATTACGCTTAAGCCTGAGTATGAGGCAGCACAAATTCAAGTTTTTGGTGAAATGGCGAAAAAAGGATACATCTATAAAGGGTTAAAGCCTGTATATTGGTCTCCTTCCTCTGAATCTGCCCTTGCAGAAGCAGAAATTGAATATCAGGATAAACGTTCTCCATCTATTTATGTAGGATTTGATGTAAAGGATGGAAAAGGCGTACTGAATGGCGATGAAAAGATCATTATCTGGACAACAACTCCATGGACAATTCCTGCGAACTTAGCCATTGCTGTCCATCCAGAGCTTGAATACGCAGTTGTGGGCGTGAATGGTGAGAAGTATGTAGTAGCAGCTAAAATGGTTGAGGAAGTGGCTAAGGAGCTTGAGTGGGAAAGCTATGAAGTCCTTCAAACTCACACAGGTCAAGACCTTGATCGTGTTGTAGCAACACATCCATTTTATGATCGTGATTCCCTTGTTATTCTTGGAGAACACGTAACAACAGAAGCAGGTACAGGATGTGTACACACAGCTCCAGGTCACGGGGAAGATGACTTTTGGGTTGGTCAGGAATATGGACTTGATGTTCTTTGCCCTGTAGACCACAAAGGGGTATTCACAGCTGAAGCCCCTGGTTTTGAAGGGATGTTCTATGATAAAGCAAATAAAGCCATCACAGAGAAGCTAGAAGAGGTTGGCGCCTTATTAAAGCTAACATTTATTACACACTCATACCCGCATGACTGGCGTACGAAAAAGCCGACCATTTTCCGTGCAACCTCCCAGTGGTTCGCATCGATTAAGGATTTCCGTGATAACATTTTGGATGAAATCAAACAAGTTCAATGGGTTCCAGAATGGGGAGAAACACGACTTTACAATATGGTTCGGGATCGTCAAGATTGGTGTATTTCCCGTCAACGTGTTTGGGGTGTTCCAATTCCGGTCTTCTATGCTGAAAATGGAGAGCCAATTATTACGGATGAAACCATTAATCATGTTTCGGATTTATTCAGAGAGCATGGGTCGAATGTATGGTTTGAACGGGAAGCGAAGGATTTACTTCCTGAAGGATTCACACACCCATCAAGTCCAAATGGTGAGTTTACAAAAGAAAATGATATTATGGACGTTTGGTTTGATTCTGGTTCTTCCCACCAAGGTGTTTTAGTTGAACGTGATGATTTACAGCGTCCTGCCGATATGTATTTAGAGGGCTCTGACCAATATCGTGGTTGGTTTAACTCCTCTATCTCTACTGCTGTGGCAGTGACAGGAAAAGCACCATATAAGTCGATCTTAAGTCATGGCTTTGCTCTTGATGGAAATGGGCGTAAGATGAGTAAATCTCTTGGTAATGTCATGATTCCAAGTAAAATTATGAAACAGCTTGGTGCAGACATTTTACGTTTATGGGTGGCTAGCGTTGATTATCAGGCAGATGTGAGAATTTCGAATGATATCTTAAAGCAAGTTGCTGAGGTCTATCGTAAGGTTCGAAATACTTTCCGTTTCATTCTCGGTAATCTCAATGACTTTGAGCCAAATAAAGACCGTGTTAAAGAAGAGGATTTACAGGAAGTTGATCGTTATATGCTTATCCGTTTACAGGATCTTGTGAAGAAGGTAGACCAGGCATATGACACATATGAATTCTCAACCATTTATCATGCCGTTCACAATTTCTGTACGATAGATTTAAGCTCGTTCTACCTAGATTTTGCTAAAGATATTTTATACATCGAACCTGAAAATGACGAGCGTCGTCGTAGTATCCAAACCGTATATTATGAGATCTTGACGTCACTAGCTAAATTACTTTCACCAATTTTATCTCATACAACCGATGAGGTGTGGAACTATATCCCGGGAGTAGAAGAGGACAGTGTGCAGCTAACTGACATGCCGAAACCGCGTAAAATTAAGGATCAAGATCAATTAAAAGCAAAATGGGATCACTTTATCGAGGTTCGTGATGATGTATTAAAAGCCCTAGAAGAAGCTAGAAATGAAAAAGTGATTGGAAAATCGTTAGAGGCTAAAGTGAAAATTGAAGCAAAAGACGAGAAAACTAAAGCATTACTTGAGGAGATTGAACATTTACATCAATACCTGATTGTATCTGAAGCAGAGGTTAGCACTAGCTTGACGGATGCTAAAGATTATGATTATGTAAAAGTGGTTGTAGAAAAACACCCAGGCGAAAAGTGTCAACGTTGCTGGGTAGCATCAGAAACAGTGGGTAACAATGAAGAACATGAAGATTTATGTGATCGTTGTGCTGATATTGTTTCCAAACATTATGCTTAAGTCATGATAAGGGGAGGGGCTGCAAGATATATATGCAGCCCCTTTTATTCTATTAAGCGTTTTAAGCATACTTATGGTAAAATGCTTAAGAATGATATTAAATGGTTGGGGGAAAATGATGTGTGGTACTATCTAGTAGCAATCGTGATTATAGGTATTGATCAATGGACCAAATGGATGGTCGATAAAAAAATGGAGCTTTATGAAAGCATACCTGTTATTGAAAATTTCTTTTACATAACCTCCCATCGCAATAAAGGTGCAGCATGGGGAATTCTACAAGGACAAATGTGGTTCTTTTATATTATTACAACTGTTGTTGTCGTATTTGTTATTTATTATTTGCAAAAACACGGGAAGGATCACGCACTATTAGGTTGGTCTTTAAGCTTGATATTGGCTGGTGCTATTGGCAACTTTATTGATCGCCTGTTCCGGCAAGAGGTTGTTGACTTTTTTGATGTAATCATTTTTGGATATGATTACCCTATTTTTAATATAGCAGATTCATCTCTCGTAATAGGGGTCATTTTAATGTTAATTTACACCCTATTTGAGGAGCGGTTTAAAGGAGCGCCAAAGAAATGATGACAAATACACATATTGTTTTACCTGAAGAACAGACTCAAAGAATTGATAAAGTACTTGCAGAACGAAACCAGGATTATTCAAGGTCACAAATTCAATCATGGATCAAAGACAAACTAGTAAAGGTTAACAATCAAATTGTAAAAAGTAACTATAAGTGTCAAGCAGGAGATACGATTATATGGACGATTCCTGAACCTGAACCTTTAGATGTGGAACCAGAAAATATTCCGATTGATATTGTTTACGAGGATGAGCATGTACTTGTGGTCAATAAGCCAAAAGGGATGGTGGTTCATCCTTCTGCAGGTCATATGGGTGGTACTCTCGTTAACGCAATCCTGTATCATTGCCAGGACCTCTCAGGGATAAATGGAGTCTTAAGACCTGGAATCGTTCATCGTATTGATAAAGATACGAGTGGATTGCTTATGGTAGCTAAAACGGACCAGGCACATACTGGCTTAGCAGAACAGCTTTCTAACAAGACTGTAAAAAGAAAATACGAAGCCATTGTTCATGGCGTGCTTGAACATGATTACGGTACGATTGATGCTCCAATTGGCCGTGATCAGAAGGACCGACAAAAGATGAACGTAGTGGACCAAGGCAAGGATGCTGTAACCCATTTTAATGTGTTAGATCGATATGAAGGCTTTACACACGTAGAGTGTAAACTAGAGACGGGACGTACGCATCAAATTCGCGTTCATTTTAGATATATTGGCTTTCCACTAGTAGGGGATCCAAAATATGGCCCGCGCAAAACAATAGATATTAATGGTCAGGCTTTACATGCTCGAGTACTTGGCTTTGAGCATCCAATCACAAATGAATGGCTGGAATTTGAGAAAGAACCACCAGAAGAATTTCAACAAGTATTAAAAGAGTTGCAAATAAAAGGTTGACAAAAAACGCGAGAAATGAAATAATTTATCTTGAAATGAATAGGGACCCTTTAAACCAGTCCAGAGAGGCTGAGAAGGTGGCGGATATGATTTACGGTTGAAGTTTGCCGTAGTATACCCTTTTGCCATCTTTGGCAAAAGGGTATTTTTATGCGATTATCTGTTGGGTCAATCAATCGGGAGGTGGAAGTTTGCAGCTCAAAGCACAAGTTATGGATCAGGCAGCTATTGGGAGAGCCCTGACAAGAATAGCACATGAAATTTTAGAGAAAAACAAAGGAACAGACGGACTAGTTCTTGTCGGTATCAAAACTAGAGGTGCTCCTATCACTCAAAGGCTAGCGAAAAAGATCGCAGACATTGAAGGAGTAACAGTACCAACTGGAGAAGTGGATATTACTTTATACCGCGATGATTTAACCCATAAGGATAACAGTAAGGATCCTGAACTAAAGGGGACGGACATCGACGATGAGCTTGAAAACAAAACGGTCGTATTAGTGGATGATGTTTTATATACAGGTCGAACTGTTCGAGCAGCCATGGACGCGCTTATGGATATAAGCCGACCTGGAAATATACAACTAGCCGTATTAGTTGATCGTGGACATCGGGAATTACCAATTCGAGCCGATTTTGTGGGGAAAAACATCCCAACTTCCCAAGATGAAGTCATTGTCGTTCAATTACATGAAACAGACAATGAGGATGAGGTAAGTATTTACGAGAATTAAATAAAGGACCTTTAAATTTAGTCCAGAGAGACTAAGAAGGTCGCATTATAGAAGTGACGTATACCTCCATGCAGGTGGATACGTGTACCTCTTTGCGACCTTCGCAAAGAGGTTTTTTTTATACCTAGAGGAGGAATGAAAATGAATAAACAGGAAATGGCATTAGATATAAGAGATGTACCGAAAAAAGGAAAGTGGTTAACCTTAAGTCTTCAGCATTTGTTTGCAATGTTTGGGGCAACCATCTTAGTTCCATTACTAACTGACATGTCTCAAGCTGCTGCGCTTGTATCAAGTGGGCTAGGAACTCTTGCATACTTGCTTATTACACAGGGAAGAATCCCAGCATATTTAGGCTCAAGCTTTGCATTCATTACGCCTATTATTCTAGCAAGTCAAGCCTATGGGATGCCGGGAATTATGATTGGAAGTTTTGTAGCTGGTTTAGTGTATGGTGTCGTTTCAATACTTATCAAGATACTTGGCACCAACTGGCTAATGAGAATTTTACCACCAATTGTAGTGGGTCCAATCATTATCGTTATTGGTCTAGGCCTTGCACCTACTGCCATTGACATGGCAATGAATGTGGATGGGGAATATAGTGGAACCCACTTCATGGTAGCACTTGTAGCCTTGGCTATCACTATTATTGCTACGATGTTTTTCAAAGGATTTTTTGGACTTATTCCGATTTTAATCGGAATTGTTGGAGGATATGTTTTCGCACTTACACAAGGAATCGTCAATGTAGAACCAATTGCTAATCACTGGAATGATCTTGCAGGGAGTGGATCCCTTGGTGCTTTTCTAACAACATTGTTCCAAGTACCGGACTTTGTCGTTCCATTTAAAGATTACAATCCGCTTGAAGTATTCAACTGGGGAATTGTATGGATTATGGCTCCAATCGCGCTTGTAACCATCGCTGAACACATTGGGGATCAAATGGTCCTTTCCAAAGTAGCCGGACGTAACTTTTTAGAAAAGCCAGGACTTCACCGTTCCATTATGGGGGATGGGGTCGCAACAATGATTGCCTCCTTTATTGGTGGACCCCCAAATACAACATACGGTGAAAATATTGGGGTATTAGCCATTACGAGAGTGTTTAGTGTATTTGTCATCGGTGGAGCAGCTGTACTAGCTATTTTGTTCGGATTTACAACAAGTGTCGTCTTATTAATCGAATCCATTCCAGCCGCTGTAATGGGTGGGGTTTCCATCCTCCTCTTCGGGATTATTGCATCAAGTGGCTTACGCATGCTAGTTGATAATCAAATAGACTTAGGAGATAAGCGAAACTTAATCATCTCTTCCGTCATTCTAGTGATTGGAATAGGTGGTGCATATATCCAAGTAACAGAAAACCTACAAATTGCAGGTATGGCACTATCCGCTATTGTCGGGGTGATTTTAAACCTAATCCTGCCAGGAAAAGAAACTGGATATGGAAATGGAAAAATGTTTGAAACAAATGAAGAAGTTCAATCTGATGAAACAGCAGCCTAAGAAAACTGAATGGGGGACGCCTTTATGGAGGTGTCCCTTTAAAAAAGGGTAGAAATCGGAATATTCCAAAATAGAGGAGAATGATCATGGAAAGCTTACTATCTATGAAGTCTTTGTCTGTTGATGAAATTTATTCACTTCTCAATCAAGCAGAAAACTGTCGAAAAGGTGAACATATACTTCACCAGCCTAAAACAGCAGCCCTTTTGTTTTTTGAGCCTAGCACGCGGACGAAAATGAGCTTTGAAATGGCGGCACATCGTTTAGGGATCTCTCTATTACATTTTTCAGTGGACTCTTCTAGTGTTCAGAAGGGAGAGAGTTTATACGACACAGTTAAGACAGTTGAGTCAATAGGGGGTGATTTGGCCGTTATTCGTCATCCTGATGATGCTTACTATAAAAATTTAAAGGATGTAAATGTTCCTATTGTCAACGCTGGTGATGGAAAAGGGGAGCACCCAACTCAGTGCTTACTAGACCTACTTACGATTTATCAGGAATTTGGTACCTTTCAAAACCTAAATGTTGTGATTGCGGGCGATATTTTGCACAGCCGGGTAGCTCGGTCTAATGCTTATGCTTTACGTAAACTTGGAGCGAATGTAAAATTTTCGGCGCCTTCAGGATGGAGAGATCACAAATTACCATATGGTTACATATCTATGGACGACGCGGTTGAACAGAGTGATGTATTAATGTTGCTGCGCGTTCAGAGGGAGCGGCATGAAGAATCTCAGAACTCAATGGAACAAGATTACTTAACTCGATATGGTCTTACAATGCAAAGGGAAAAGAAAATGAAAAAGAATAGTATCATTTTACACCCCGCACCAGTTAATCGTGGAGTTGAAATCGATAGTAGATTAGTGGAGTGTGAGCGGTCGAGAATTTTCAAACAAATGGAAAATGGAGTCGCCATTAGAATGGCGATTATGAACAAATTACTAGCGAAGGGTGGCAAATTAAATGTCGTTGCTAATTAAAAATATAAAACGTTTAGACACTTTTAATACCGAGGAATTGAGCGATGTATACATAGAAGACGGCAAAATCCAGGCAATAGGATCAAGACTCAATATGAACGCAGACCAAATGATTGACGGTATGGGAAAGCTGATGCTTCCAGGATTTGTTGATATCCACGTCCACCTTCGCGAACCAGGCGGTGAAGCAAAGGAAACCATTGAAGCGGGCACACTAGCAGCGGCTAGGGGCGGTTTCACGACTGTTTGTGCCATGCCCAATACACGACCTGTTCCAGATTGTAAAGAAAATTTACAGAAAGTCCTTACTAGAATACAACAAACAGCGCAGGTTCGGGTATTACCCTATGCCTCGATCACCGAGAGACAGCTTGGAAAACAGCTCACCAACATGGAGGAATTAAAGGCATTAGGTGCAGTTGCATTTACAGATGATGGAGTAGGGGTTCAAACAGCAGGGATGATGTATGAGGCGATGCAAAAGGCAGCAGCTAATAGTTCAGCCATTGTTGCTCATTGTGAGGATAATAATCTTGTGTATGGAGGAGTACTGCATGAAGGGTTAAAAAGTAAACAGTTAAATCTACCAGGTATTCCTTCGATTAGTGAGTCTGTCCAAATAGCTCGTGATGTACTACTTGCAGAAGCGGCCAACTGTCACTATCACGTTTGTCATGTGAGTACTAAGGAGTCCGTTCGAGTCATTAGGGATGCCAAGAGAGCTGGAATAGCTGTAACAGCCGAGGTTACGCCACATCATTTACTCTTAAATGAGGAGGATATACCAGCAGATAGTGGCCATTATAAAATGAATCCACCCTTACGCTCTAAAGAGGATCAGGAGGCATTAATCGAGGGTTTACTCGATGGTACGATTGATTGTATTGCAACTGACCATGCTCCACACACAGAGGAGGAAAAAAGTAACGGGTTTTTACGATCTCCTTTTGGAATTGTGGGCTTAGAAACCGCATTTCCTCTTCTTTATACTCATTTGGTTAAAAAAGGGACCATGTCACTGGAGCGTTTAGTTGAGCTCTTAACGGTAAAGCCTGCTAAAATCTTTAATTTACCATATGGCACTTTAAATATAGGATGCTATGCAGATATTGTACTAGTAGATTTAGACAGGCAATCAGCTATTGAAGTTGATCATTTCCTATCAAAAGGAAAGAACACCCCATTCAAAGGTTGGGAAGTACAAGGATGGCCGGTTCTAACGGTCGTAGAAGGAAAGACAGCATGGAGTAATGAGGGGGTCTTACAATGAAGCGTAAACTAGTTTTAGAGGATGGAACAGTTTTTACTGGCTATGCTTTTGGAAGTGAGCGAGATGGAGGCGGCGAAGTCGTTTTTAATACAGGGATGACAGGTTATCAGGAAATCCTATCAGACCCTTCCTATTGTGGTCAAATGGTTACATTAACCTATCCGTTAATTGGTAATTACGGAATTAATTTAGATGACTTTGAAACGATACAGCCGAGTATTGCAGGACTTATTGTGAAAGAGAATTGTGAGCTACCTTCTAATTTTAGAAGTGAAGAAACATTACATCAATTTTTAAAAAAGAAAGACATACCAGCTATTTATGGGATTGATACGCGTAAATTAACGAAAATAATTCGCAGTCGTGGAACCATGAAAGGGATGTTCGCACCTGTTGAACGACCTGACCTTGAAATTGTTCAACAGTTGAATAAAACCACATTACCCATTAATCAAGTAAGTCAAGTTTCAACGGTAAAGCCTTATGTCGTACCGGGAAGAGGACATAGAATTGTATTAATTGATTATGGAATGAAACATGGCATCTTACGGGAATTCACGAAACGAAATTGTCATGTCACGGTTGTTTCCTATGATACAACCGCAGAAGAGATTCTACAGCTGAAGCCTGATGGGGTTATGCTGTCAAATGGACCGGGTAATCCCAAAAGTGTGCCGGAATCCATTCAAACCATTCAATTATTACTCGGCCGTGTACCTATTTTTGGTATCTGTCTAGGCCATCAGCTGATTGCTCTAGCCTGCGGAGCCGATACGCATAAATTGGTATTTGGTCATCGTGGATCTAATCATCCAGTTAAAGATATGGAAACAGGTCGAGTTTGGATGACCTCTCAAAATCACGGATATGCTGTCGAGTACTCATCCTTAAAGCAGACGGAATTAGAAATGAGTCAATACGCGTTAAATGATGGAACCGTAGAAGGATTAAAGCACAACCATTATCGTGTATTTTCAGTTCAGTATCATCCAGAAAGTGCACCAGGACCACAGGATTCAAACTCATTATTTGATCGATTTTTGCAAATGATTCAAGACCATAAACAAGAGGAGGCAACATCATGGCCAAACGTACAGACATTCATAAAATCTTAGTAATAGGCTCAGGTCCTATCATAATTGGGCAGGCAGCAGAATTTGACTACTCAGGAACACAGGCATGCCAAGCTTTGAAAGAGGAAGGCTATCATGTTATTTTGGCCAATTCGAATCCAGCTACCATCATGACCGATCAAACCGTAGCCGATCAGGTCTACATGGAGCCCTTAACCATTGATTTTCTCATGAAAATTATCCGTAAAGAACAGCCTGATGCAATATTACCAACTCTTGGTGGTCAAACCGGACTCAATTTAGCCATTCAACTAAAGGAAAAAGGAATTTTATCAGAATATGATGTGGAAGTTTTAGGAACTCCATTAACAGCTATCCAGAAAGCAGAGGATCGTGAGGAGTTCCGGGCTTTAATGAATGAGCTAGGAGAACCAGTCCCTGAAAGTATAATTGTAAGTGAAGTGCAACAGGCCAGAAAATTTGCTAACAAAATTGGCTATCCTATTATTGTTCGCCCTGCTTATACATTAGGTGGAACTGGCGGTGGAATTTGTCAAAATGAAGAAGAGTTACGACAAATTGTAGGAAGTGGCTTAGAAGCATCTCCTGTACACCAATGCTTAGTTGAAAAAAGTATTGCCGGCTTTAAGGAAATTGAATATGAAGTGATGAGAGACTCACATGATCATGCCATTGTCGTTTGTAATATGGAAAATATGGACCCTGTTGGGATTCATACAGGTGATTCAATCGTGACTGCACCAAGCC
This sequence comes from Salinibacillus xinjiangensis, assembly GCF_009649735.1. Classification (GTDB taxonomy): domain Bacteria; phylum Bacillota; class Bacilli; order Bacillales; family Alkalibacillaceae; genus Salinibacillus; species Salinibacillus xinjiangensis. The sequence continues at coordinate 231,897 of NZ_WJNH01000002.1, read as the reverse complement.
AAACCTTAAGTGACCGTGAATATCAGATGCTTCGTAATGTGTCTTTACGAATTATTCGTGAGCTAGAAATTGAGGGTGGATGTAATGTTCAGCTTGCACTTGATCCACATAGCTTCAACTACTATATAATTGAAGTGAATCCAAGGGTGAGTCGTTCATCAGCATTAGCCTCCAAGGCAACAGGCTATCCAATTGCTAAAATTGCGGCCAAAATTGCTATCGGTTTAACCCTTGATGAAATTAAAAATCCGGTGACAGGAAATACATATGCTTGTTTTGAACCAGCATTAGATTACATCGTGACGAAAATTCCACGTTGGCCATTTGATAAATTTGTAGCTGCCAACCGAAAGCTCGGTACCCAAATGAAGGCGACGGGTGAGGTTATGGCAATAGGGCGAAATTTTGAAGAGTCGATATTAAAGGCTGTCCGTTCTCTTGAAATCGAAAATAACGAATTATTTATACCCGAATGGGATGACCTAGAGGATGAAGTACTTAAACAACGTCTACAGCAAGCTGACGACGAGAGACTCTTTTTACTTGCTGAGGCACTAAGGCGTCAGTACTCGATTGACGAGTTACATCGCCTTACGAAGATTGACCTCTTCTTCCTATCCAAATTGGAAAAAATCATTAAGCTTGAAAATGATATAGAACAGCATCAATGGGATTACCAAGTCCTATCTGAAGCGAAACAAAACGGCTTTTCAGATATTACTATTGCAAGGCTTTGGCATACAAGCGTACTAGAGATAGAAGCATTTCGACACCAACATCAACTTACACCAGTTTATAAAATGGTTGATACCTGCGCAGCCGAATTTGAGTCCAGTACACCATATTTTTATAGCACCTACGAAGAAGAAAATGAATCAGTCGTTACCGAACATAAAAAAGTTCTCGTAATCGGATCAGGACCGATTCGTATTGGCCAAGGGATTGAATTTGATTATGCAACGGTTCATTCTGTTCTAGCTTTAAAAGAACTGGGCTATGAGTCTATTATCATCAACAATAATCCAGAAACGGTTTCAACTGATTTCAGCATATCCGATAAACTCTATTTTGAGCCGTTAACGATAGAAGATGTAATGAATGTGATTCATTTAGAAAAACCAGAGGGTGTCATTGTACAATTTGGTGGTCAAACGGCTATCTCTTTAGCAGAAGGATTGACGAAAAGAGGAGTGAAACTTTTAGGAACCTCTTTAGAGGCGATAGATCGAGCAGAGGACCGGGATCAATTTGAACAAACGCTAGATCGATTAAATATTGCTAGACCAAAAGCGAAAATCGCAACCTCCATTCAGGAAGCGATAGATGGAGCTGAAGACTTAGGGTACCCTGTACTTGTGCGGCCTTCATATGTGCTTGGTGGAAGAGCGATGGAAATTATTTATGAACAACAAGATTTATTACGCTATATGAACGAATCCGTGAAGGTCCATAAAGAGCACCCTGTCCTCATAGACCGTTATCTTACAGGAATTGAGCTTGAAGTGGATGCCATTTGTGACGGGGAAACGGTTGTGATTCCAGGAATCATGGAGCATATTGAACGAGCGGGTGTACATTCAGGGGACTCCATTGCCGTGTATCCTACGCAACGAATCACAAAAAAACAAAAGGAAAGATGCTTGGAAATTACCGAAATGCTTGCTAAGGAGTTAGGAATTATTGGGCTCATAAATATTCAATTTGTTTTACATGAGGATGAAGTATATGTGCTTGAAGTAAATCCTCGAGCCAGTCGAACTGTTCCATTTTTAAGTAAAGTGACTGGTATGACGATGGCGAATGTAGCTACACAGGTGATTTTAGGTACCAAGCTATCGGCTTTAGGCTATAAAGAAGGACTTCTACCTGAACCAAATATGATTTCCGTTAAAGTACCGGTCTTTTCGTTTGAGAAGCTTCGCCGCGTGGATATTACACTCGGGCCAGAAATGAAATCAACTGGTGAAGTAATTGGCCGCGATCATAACCTGGAAAAAGCCCTTTATAAAGGGTTAACCGCCTCAGGCCTTAGCATTCCGACTGATGGTGCCGTGTTAATCACCGTAGCAGATAAGGATAAACATGAAATTAAAGAGGTAGCAAGTCGTTTTCATGCTCTTGGGTTTAGAATTTTTGCGACATCCGGTACAGGTGCTTTGATGGAAAAGCTAAATATTCCAGTAAATAAGGTAGGTAAGGTTGGTTCCGGAGAAAAGAACGTTATTGATATTATTGAAAATGGAGAGGTACAATTTGTTATTAACACGTTAACAAAAGGGAAACAGCCTCATACAGATGGTTTTCGAATTAGACGTGAAGCGGTGGAGCATGGAGCAGCTTGTTTAACGTCAATCGATACGGCTCGAGCTATCTTACGTGTCATTGAATCGATGACCTTTACCGCTAATCATATGCCGAAACAAGAAGTGGTGATGGCCTAATGAAAATGGAATGGATGACCGTAATAGAAAATGAGCCAATCTCCTTGGATACCTTTAAGATGGTGCTCTCTGGTGACCTTGTTCATTTAATGACACAACCAGGTCAGTTTTTGCATGTAAGAGTGGGGGATGGGGCAACGAATACACTAAGACGCCCTATTTCAATAGCAGATCTTGATTATCAAGCACAACAAGTCACCATTATTTATAAAACAATTGGTGAGGGAACACATTGGCTCAGTATGCGTAAACCAGACGAGCGCATTCATGTGTTAGGACCAAGGGGAAATGGCTTCACAACTGAACATGTATGCAATCAAGACGTTCTATTAATAGGTGGAGGGGTTGGAGTCCCGCCCCTCTATTATTTAGCTAAAAAATTAACCCAACAAAACAATCGGGTGACCATTATTCTTGGTTTTCAAACAAAAGCAGCCATGTTTTATGTAAAAGAGTTTCAAGGTTTGGGAGAAACGATAGTCATGACTGAAGATGGATCTGCGGGACAGCATGGAAGGGTAACGGATGTTCTACCGAAGTACCAAATGAAAACAGATCTGTATTTTACATGTGGTCCAACTGGAATGCTCCAGGCCGTAACCCAACAGATGGCAAAGACGCCTGGCTATATTTCATTAGAAGAGCGGATGGGCTGCGGAATTGGCGCCTGCTTTGCTTGTGTATGCCAAACCACAGATCAGGAAGATGGAAAAGGCTATCGAAAAATATGCATGGATGGGCCTGTATTTGCAGCAGAAGAGGTGATATTATGACAGACTTAGCCGTAAATCTACCTGGACTAGAGTTGAAAAATCCGATTATGCCTGCATCTGGATGCTTTGGATTTGGTCGAGAGTTTAGTGAATTTTATGATTTAAGTAAATTAGGTGCTATCGTTATTAAGGCAGCAACGAAAAATCAAAGGTATGGAAACGAAACGCCACGTGTCGCGGAAACACCAAGTGGCATGCTAAATGCAATTGGACTACAAAACCCTGGTGTTAAAGGCATTATTGAGGAAAAGTTGCCCTTTCTATCTTCCTTTCACACACCTATTATGGCAAACGTAGCAGGGAGTTCAGTAGAAGAATATGAGGAAGTGGCAAGCTTACTCTCTCAATCAAGCCATATACAGGCACTAGAGTTGAATATTTCATGTCCAAACGTAAAAGAGGGTGGGATTCAATTTGGTACAGACCCGAACCTCGCTGCACATGTAACAGAACGGGTGAAAAAAGTAAGCGACAAGCCTGTCTATGTCAAACTATCACCGAACGTAACAGACGTAGTGGGGATGGCAAAGGCTGTCGAATCGGCAGGTGCAGATGGATTATCCATGATCAACACACTTACTGGAATGAGGTTCAACCTTATGAGCCGAAAGCCTATATTAGCTAATGAAACGGGGGGCTTGTCAGGACCAGCCATTAAACCTATCGCACTACGAATGATCTATCAAGTCAAACAAGAAGTAAATCTACCTATTATTGGAATGGGTGGTATACGTTCAACAGATGATGTAGTGGAGTTTTTACTAGCTGGTGCTAGTGCGGTTGCAGTCGGAACGGCGAATTTTCAGGACCCTTTTATTTGTTCAAATCTGATCGACGAACTTCCGGACATGTTACGAAAATATGGTTTTCAATCGGTTCAGGACTGCACAGGTAAGGGGGCTTTCGTATGATTCATCCATTATATGTTGCTTTAGATTTTCCTACTTACCTTGAGGTTGAAACCTTTTTACAAGAAAACGACCTAGGAGGAATTCCTGTCAAGATAGGAATGGAGCTGTTTTATCGCGAAGGCCCACAAGTAGTTGAACAGCTGAAAAGAAATCAGCATCCTATTTTTCTAGATTTAAAGCTGCATGACATTCCCAATACGGTGAAATCAGCGATGAAAAATCTAGCATCTTTAAGCGTTGATATGGTAAACATACATGCTGCGGGAGGAAGCGAGATGATTTCAGCAGCAAGAGAAGGCTTAGAAATGGGAACATATCAGGGAAAAGATAGACCAATCCTGCTTGCTGTCACACAGCTCACTTCAACGGATGAAAGGATGATAAAGGAAGAGCTAGGCATCCAGTGGTCTATGAATAAAACAGTTGAAAATTATGGAAGATTAGCTCAAACTGCAGGAGCAGATGGAGTGGTTTGCTCTGTACATGAATCCGCTACGATAAAACGTGCCTGCGGAAGGTCATTTTTAACCTGTACACCAGGAATTCGTTTTCAGGAGGATTTGGCCAACGATCAAAAGAGAGTGGCTACCCCAAAGGAAGCGAAAATACAGGGTAGCGATATGCTAGTAATGGGTAGAAGTATTACGAACGCCCAAAAGCCGAAACAACGATATGAGCGAGTAGTGAGGGAGTGGGAAAATGAGTAGAAAGTCTATAGTAGCTAGAAAATTGTTGGAAATCGGGGCATTACAAGTCAGCCCAAACGACCCATTTACATGGTCATCCGGAATTGAATCACCGATTTACTGTGATAATCGCATTGTTATGTCATTTCCAAAGGTGAGAGCTGAGATAGCGAAATATTTTGCTGAGGTCATCAAGGAGCATTATCCGGAAACAGAGGTCATCGCAGGCTGTGCAACAGCGGGGATTCCTCATGCTGCATGGGTAGCTGAGGAGTTAAATCTTCCTATGGTCTATGTAAGAGGCAAAGCAAAATCCCATGGTAAACAAAATCAAATTGAGGGGATCATAAAAACAGGTCAAAAGGTGATCGTGATTGAGGATTTAATTTCTACAGGTATGAGCTCTATTCAGTCAGCAAAAGCTATTCAAGCAGCTGGCGGTAAAGTCGTTTCCGTGCTATCGATTTTCACCTATGGACTTACCTTAACTGAAGAAAACTTCTCTAAATCACAGTTATGCTTTGAAAGCTTAACAGATTTTGATACCCTGCTAACACTCATGAGTAACAAAAATCAAATTCATAATGAGGAACACAGTCAGTTACTAGCATGGCGTAATCAACTAACATTTGCCCAAAAAACATGATCTAGTTGTCATTTCTATTCGTATCAGTGTACAATGACGATAGAAAAATGGTAAAAGGCTGTGATGATTTGAAAATATCAAAATGGGCTTGGCTTATTATAGGAAATGCAGCACTCGGATTATTCACATGTTACTTGTATATCTATTTATGGGTTCTTTTTGAAATGGGACAGTCAGAATCTATTCTTTCTTGGAAAGCCAGTGCTAGTTTTCTAATCGGCATTTTTATATTTGGCATCTGGAATTATTTTATGATTCGTCGCCACTCTAAAAAGTATTGGGGACAAGGATTATTTACATATGTGGGTACCATTTTATTATTTGTTTTATTGTTTCAATTTATTTAGTAAGAAGAGCTTTGGGAAAACCCAAAGCTCTTTTTGCTGTTCATTACTATATTTTCATGGACTGCACCTTTTTTTCATCTGGTGTTACAAATATGGTTTGTTGATGGTCATAGATAACATACCCAGGTTTGGCCCCACTAGGCTTCCGAACATGCTTAACTTCTGTGTAGTCAATAGGTACAGATGATGACATTTTAGACTTACTATAAAAGGCAGCTAGTTGCGCTGCTTCTCTAATCGTCACTTCAGACGGATTTTGGCTACGAATGACTACGTGGGAGCCGGGAATATCCTTAGCGTGTAACCATATTTCCTGTTTATTGGCTAAACGATTGGTTAAATACTCATTTTGCTTATTGTTACGTCCAACTAAAATGGTCGTACCATCAGAGGCTTGATATTCATCCAATACAGGTCGTAATTTTTGATTTTTCTTTTTGGACTTCCCTGTAGTTCTCTTTCTTATGTAGCCTTCCTCCTGCAGCTCTTCCCGAATTTCCTCTAAATCCTGTTCCCTAGCAGATTCTAGCTGCTGCATAAGCTGTTCTAAGTAAATAATTTCTTCCTTTGCTTTTTCAATTTCCTTCAAAACAACTTCCTTGGATTTCTTTAATTTTTGATAGGTTTGAAAAAAGCTTTGGGCATTTTCACTAGGCGTTTTATTCGGGTTTAGCTCAATCTCTATTTCCGCTTGCTCTGGGTCATAGTAATTAATCACGGTAACCGAAGAATCTCCGGCTTTGACAGCATGCATATTAGCAGTTAAAAGCTCACCCAATCGTTGATACTCACTTGCCTTTTCTGCCTTTTTTAAGGTTTGTTCATGTTTTTTGATTTTCCGTTTATTTTTATCTCGTTCATTTTTTAGTAGACGGTAAATGTCTCCCGTCTGCTGCTTGACTCGGTCTCGTTCTGCCTTGCCTCGGTAAAAGGTATCAAGCATGTTACTCGTTGATGAAAATTGCTCTTGTTCAGCAGAAATTGAGTCTAAAGCAAACACATAAAATTGCTCTTTCTTGCCTTGATAAATGATAGGTACATATTGATGCGTGATAAGTCGATTTTGGACCTGTGAAAACACTTCTTTATATCTGTTGGCAGAACCAAGATGGGCTTGATGTGTTATTTCACGGGCAAGAATCGGTGAAAAGCCCATAAAGGTATTGACAATCTGCTGGTCAATTTTTCCTTGGTTAAAATCTAATTTTTTAATGAATTGTTCCGAATCGATGTCCACGGGATTTAGCTTTTCTTGATCCGGTGGAAACACGTATGGTTGACCAGGCATAATCGTTCGATAACGGTTTTGAGCAGGTGAAACATGCTTAATACTATCTAAAATGATATTTTTCTCATCATCCACAAGTAAAATGTTGCTGTGCTTTCCCATAATTTCAACAATCAAAGATTTTCTTGTTTCATCTCCAATCTCATCCTTACTCCTAATACGAAACCTTACAATACGCTCCATATCGATTTGTTCTATTGCTTCAATAAATCCCCCTGATAAATACTTTCGTAACAGCATACAAAACATCGGAGGCTCTTTTGGGTTTTTCAAAGAGTCCTGGGTTAAGTGGAGCCGTGCATAGCTTGGGTGTACGGACAATAGAAGTGAGTGGTTTTTCCCATTGCTACGTACTGTGAAGATTAATTCACTGTTTGTCGGTTGATAAATCTTTAATATACGTCCTGTTGTAAGCTCCTTACTTAATTCATGAACAACAGCACGAGTTACTACACCGTCAAAAGACATTATAATCACCTCATAACATACAAAGTATAGCATTTTTTAAGGCTTGTCTGAATAGATATACAAGAGAATATGTGATGGGGGTATGGACTCTTGAGATGGTATAAGAGCAATCTGACAGAAGTTTTAGAAAAACTTAGTACGAATATACATGATGGTCTGACTGAAAAGCAATCGAATGAAAGGTTAAAGCAAGTTGGTGAGAATGTTATTTCTGACCACGAAAAGGTGTCGCGGTTTTACTTATTTGTTCAACAATTTAAGGATTTTATGGTTCTTGTTTTATTAGCGGCTACCTTAGTATCTGGATTATTAGGGGAATATATTGATGCAATCGCAATTATGGCAATCGTATTGCTAAACGGTATTTTGGGGTACTTTCAAGAGCAGAAGGCCGAGAAGTCGCTAGCCAAGTTAAAGGAACTGTCTGCACCCGTAGTCTCAGTCTTTCGGGATGGGGAATGGATTTCAATATCAAGCAGATACCTTGTGCCAGGAGATATTGTCAAATTAAAAACGGGTGATCGAATTAGTGCAGACCTTCGCTTAATAGAGTCCAAAGGCTTAGAGGTGGAGGAATCTATCTTAACGGGTGAATCTCTTCCAGTACATAAACATACTGACGTCATTTCAGAAGATGTAGAGCTTGCGGATCAACATAACATGGCTTTTTCAGGAACGTTGGTCACTCGCGGAAATGGCCTTAGTGTTGTTGTCGCTACAGGGATGTCAACAGCAATGGGGCAAATCGCTACTATGTTATCCTCAACAGATCGGATGCCAACTCCATTAGAGCGAAAGCTTGAGGAGCTTGGTAAAATTTTAATTGTGGCTGCACTATTGTTAACCGCTGCGGTTGCTGTACTTGGAATCTATCAAGGACATCCAATCTATGAAATGTTCTTAGCTGGAGTATCACTAGCAGTTGCAGCTATACCTGAAGGCCTTCCTGCGATTGTGACGGTCGCATTATCCTTAGGTGTCCAGCGAATGATTAAACGAAAAGCAGTTGTGCGGAAGCTATCAGCTGTTGAGACTTTAGGTTCTGCCACTGTCATATGCTCAGACAAGACAGGCACCCTTACCCAAAACCAAATGACCGTAAGACAAATTTTTGTCCCCAATCAACAGTTAAATGTTACGGGAAAGGGGTATCAGCCTAAGGGTAAGTTTATGATTAACGATCATAAAGTAAACCCACTCGAATCAAAGCCCCTGACGAATCTATTACAACACACCCTACTTTGTAGTCATGCAGAAGTAATGAACACAAAGGGGAAATATCATATTGACGGTGACCCAACTGAAGGAGCCTTAGTGGTAGCGGCAGAAAAGGCTGGAATTCACCGTAAGCAATTGTCCGAATTTAAGTCCATTTATGAAATCCCATTTGATTCGACTCGGAAACGAATGTCTGTCGTTGTGGAGGATGCAAGTGGTCCACGATTTGTCATTACAAAAGGAGCTCCCGATGTTTTGTTAAAACGGACAAGCTGGATTCAGGAGGGAGGAAAAAGGAAACCTTTTACCCCGAATCGAGAGAAGAAGGTCAATCTAGTTATGCAGCAAATGGCACAGTCGGCCTTGCGTACCATCGCTGTTTGTATAAAAGAGATTGATCCACAAAAGGAATATCAGGACTTTCAATTGGAAAGCGATTTAACTTTTATAGGAATATTCGGGATGATGGACCCACCTAGAGAGGAAGTAGCGGAATCGATTAAAAGCTGTCGTCAAGCCGGTGTAAAAACAGTGATGATTACAGGGGACCATGTTCATACGGCTCAAGCCATTGCGAAACAATTATCCCTTTTACCTTTGAATGGAAAGGTAATGGATGGATATCAACTGAGCAACTTGACGGATGAAGCACTTGAAGAAGTTATTGACGATGTTTATGTTTTTGCTCGTGTTTCTCCTGAGCATAAGCTAAGAATTGTAAAGGCATTCCAGTCCCGTGGACACGTCGTGGCTATGACAGGAGATGGTGTGAATGATGCTCCTGCAATTAAAGCAAGCGATATTGGCATTAGTATGGGGAAAAGCGGAACAGATGTAACAAAGGAGGCCTCATCACTGATCTTGATGGATGACCATTTTGCCACAATTAAATCGGCGATAGAAGAGGGCCGGAACATTTATGAAAACATTCGTAAATTTATTCGTTATTTACTTGCTTCTAATGTTGGGGAGATTTTGGTCATGCTGTTTGCGATGATGCTAGCTATGCCACTCCCTTTAGTGCCCGTTCAAATTTTATGGGTCAATTTAGTGACGGATGGTTTACCAGCGCTTGCTTTAGGACTAGACCAACCTGAAAAAAATGTGATGTCACGACCGCCTAGAAGTCAAAAAGAAAGTATATTTGCGAGAGGTTTAGGCTACAAAATTATTAGTAGAGGTCTTTTAATAGGAATCGTGACGCTCATAGCCTTTGTATTTGCCTATCACAAAAACCCGAACCATTTAGAATATGCACAGACGGTTGCTTTCACGACACTCGTTATGGCCCAATTAATCCATGTTTTTGATTGTCGTTCTGATTCCTCTGTCTATGCTCGTAACCCGTTTGGGAATCTATACTTAGTAGGAGCTGTTATTTCTTCTATCCTATTAATGTTATTAGTCGTATACTTTGAACCATTACAACCAATCTTCCATACCGTTGATTTGCCTTATACTGAATGGATTTTCATTGTGGCTTTAAGTGCTATTCCAACCTTTTTATGGGTTCCAACTAAAAATTAAGGAAATAAGCGTTTATGTATGAAAAAACGGTATATTATGACAAATGTGGTCGAAATTGAGGAAATTTCATGATAAAATAAAGATTAATGGTAGAGTGCACCTATTTAGAAGAAATGGAAGTGAATAGTTTGGTTACCAGTATGACAGGATACGGTAGAGAAGTCACCACATTAGATAACACAAGAATAACAGTTGAAGTTCGAACAGTTAATCATCGGTTTTTGGACCTGTCTATTAAAATGCCAAAGATGCTTCTGTATATTGAGGAAAATATGAAAAAGAAGGCAAGATCCTATTTTAAACGGGGACGAATCGATGTGTTTGTCACAATTGAAGGGGAGGGCCTAGTTAACCGATCGCTACAGGTTGATTGGAATTTACTTGATCAGTATATGGAAACTTTTCAAGCCTTACAAAAAAAGTATCAATTAGCAGACTCCTTAGGTATCAAAGAGGTTTTGAAACTAGAAGAAGTCTTTTCCGTAGAGGAACAGGAAGATGCTAATAACAAATTTGAAGAAACGTTATTAAATACATGTGAAAAGGCAATAGTGAAAGCCTCTGAAATGAGAAAAAGAGAAGGCAATATTATTTATGATGATTTACGTAATCGAACTACAGAAATTAAACAAACTGTAAAACAATTAGAAAAGCATCGTCAAATTGTAATTGAACAGTACAGAGAGAGAATTTTACAAAGATTGAAAGAATATTTAACAGAAGAACTGCGAGAGGACGATAGTAAAGTAATACAGGAAGTAGCTCTTATGGCTGAAAAAGGGGATATTACAGAAGAAATTACCCGTTTGTTTAGCCATTTAGAACAATTTGAATCAAGCTTAGAAAAACAGGAACCTGTCGGCAGAAAGCTAGATTTTATAGTACAGGAAATGCTACGTGAAACGAATACCATTGGTTCAAAATCAAATGATGTCCAAATTACTGAATGGGTTGTAACGATCAAAAGTGAGATTGAAAAGTTGAAAGAACAAGTACAAAATGTTGAATAAAACGTGATAATAAGGTAAATTTGTTTTAGAAGGCAAGCTTTATGCGCAAAAAAAGGGCGGTAATAATTCAACTTTTTATATAGTTAATGCTGATATTACGGCAAAATTAGAGGAGGAACCACACTTGAGTTTGAAACTAATCAATATAGGCTTTGGTAACGTTGTATCCGCAAATCGTATTATTTCTATTACTTCTCCGGAGTCTGCGCCAATAAAAAGAATTATCTCTGTAGCAAGAGACAATAATAAGCTTATAGATGCTACATATGGTCGACGTACACGTGCTGTAATTGTATCTGATAGTGATCATGTTATCCTATCAGCAGTACAACCAGAGACAGTCGGTCAAAGAGTGATTAGCAACGATGATTTATCGTATGAAGGCTAGGAGGCAGGTAGTGTGATTGATAAGAAAGGGATTTTGTTTGTGCTTTCAGGTCCTTCGGGTGTAGGAAAAGGAACCGTTCGTAAAGCACTATTTGAAAAAGAAACGGATTTACAATATTCCATTTCCATTACAACTCGTAAACCGAGAAATGGTGAGACTCATGGTGTTGACTACTTCTTTCATGAGAAGGATGAGGTAGAAAACATGATTGAACATGGGGAGCTATTGGAATGGGCGGAATATGTCGGGAACTACTATGGAACTCCTAGACGCTATGTAGAACAAACATTAGCAGAGGGAAAAGATGTCTTCTTGGAAATTGAAGTACAAGGTGCACTTCAAGTAAAGGAGAATTTTCCAGAAGGTGTCTTCATCTTTTTGTTTCCACCAAGCCTTGATGAGTTGAAAAACAGAATTGTAAATCGGGGAACCGAAACGGAAGACCTTGTCCGCAATCGCTTATTAGCGGCTAAAGAAGAAATAGAAATGATGGAAGCATATGATTACGTTGTAGTCAATGATGAAATTGATCAAGCAGTCAAACGAATACAGGCTATTGTTCAAAGTGAACATTGCAAACGTGAACGCATTGCAGAAGAATATAAAAAAGCGTTGGAGAGTGATGAGTCATGATGTTGGAACCTTCTGTTGATGAATTGTTAGAAAAGGTGAATTCAAAATACGCCTTAGTGATTTTGTCAGCAAAACGCGCTCGTGAATTGCAAACGACGAAAGACCCAATGGTAGATGAAGTGACATCCCATAAATTAGTCGGTGTTGCTTTAGAGGAAATTCAAGCAGAACACCTTGATACCGATTCTCACGATTACGAATAATGAAGAGCAAACTTTGAAATAACAACCTTCATCAGGTTGTTATTTTTTACTATGGCTGTTTTCGTTAACGTTGTTGTTTTTTAGCTACACATTTGATATAAAATGCGATGTAACTTTAGTAAGACTTGCTTTCATATGTCAATTTGATGAGAGCGAAACCGTCGCTACGGAAATACACTTCGCTTTCCACGGGCGAGCGCTGAGCCTCCTCACTACGTTGCGGGGTCTCAGCTGTCTCTTTGCTCCCGCAGGAGTCTCCGTGTATTTCCTCCGCTATAAGCAGTGCCTCTTTCGTTTATTTAGAGGTGAACTATTGGTAATCAAAAGCTTTTAACTATGCATTCTTCAGAACACTCCAATAGTGGAGGCAGAATACTGAGACTCCTATGGGAGGAAGCGTGGTGAAGGCCCCGCAGGAAGCGGTCTGGGCTTCCGAGGAGACTGAGGCCGTGCCCATGGAAAGCGAAGTATTCTGCCGGAACGGTTTGCATGCACTCATATTACTCAGTTCAGAACGAAACTATATTTAGCTAGCTACGTCGCATTTTATATCTTTTCAGTCAATAACAGTACTCTCTTAGAAAAGAAAGTTTACTATATCGTGATTAAACGTCTAATGGTATACACAAACCTGGAGGGATGAACTATGGTTAAGGGGAAAAATATTGTATTAGGGGTCTCAGGAGGAATTGCGGCTTATAAGGCTTGTGCGCTTACAAGTAAACTAAGTCAAAGAGGAGCAAATGTAAAAGTAATCATGACAGATCATGCCCAACAATTTGTCAGCCCTCTAACTTTTCAAGCATTATCCAGACAGCCTGTTTATACAGATACATTTGATGAAAAGGACCCGCAAAAAATTGCTCATATAGACTTGGCGGACTGGGCAGACATTTTCCTTCTTGCCCCAGCAACTGCCAATATTTTAGGTAAGGTAGCCAATGGCATAGCGGATGATATGCTTTCCACAACTTTATTGGCAACGAGTGCCTCTATCTATGTAGCTCCAGCTATGAATGTACATATGTATGCACATCCAGCCGTGCAAAATAACATGAATACCTTAGCTTCGTTTGGCTATCAATTTATTGAGCCTGGTGAAGGATTTCTTGCCTGTGGATATGTTGGGAAAGGTAGATTAGAAGAGCCTGAGACGATTATTCAGGTAATTGAAGAACGGGAAACGAATAAACAAGCATCCTCTTTTTATCAGAACAAGCATGTACTTGTAACAGCAGGACCTACACAGGAAATTGTTGATCCGGTTCGTTTTTTCACTAACCATTCATCTGGAAAAATGGGGTATGCACTGGCACAAATGGCAGAAAGTCTCGGTGCAAAGGTTACTTTAGTTTCTGGACCAACCGATCTGTCTCAGCCACCCGGAGTAAATGTACTACCCGTTCAATCAGCTGAAGATATGTACAATACCGTTTTAGAGCATTTTGACGAGGCAGATATTGTTATAAAAGCGGCAGCGGTCGCTGATTATCGACCAAAACAGCAATATAACCATAAAATGAAAAAGAAAGAAGGATCTCTTGTCATTGAAATGGAGCGTACAAGAGATATATTACAGGCACTTGGAGAAAAGAAAAAGGAGCAATACTTAGTTGGATTTGCAGCTGAAACCAATCAAGCTATAGAATACGGAAAAGATAAATTAACACGTAAAAATTTAGATGCAATTGTGATCAATGATGTGAGTCAAGAAGGTACTGGTTTTTCAGGTGATACCAATGAAGTTACCTTTTTATCGAAGAGAGGCATCGAAAAATCCTTACCGCTTTCGTCAAAAACACAAATTGCACAGCAAGTCTTAACACTAATTGAAACGGATATAAAGGGTGGTAAGTCGTGAAAGTAGCAAGAGTAATAGTAGACGTACCATCGATGTCTATTGATCGTCTCTTTGATTACCTCATTCCAGAAAAGTATGAAGATATTGTTGAAAAGGGAATGCGAGTCATTGTCCCCTTTGGTCCTAGGAAGGTAATGGGGTTCGTCGTTGATATGCAAAATGACTCATCTATCGAAAAGCTTAAAAGTATTGTAGAGGTTATGGATATGACTCCAGTACTTACGGATGAGCTATTAAAACTAGGTACATGGCTCGCGGATACCACATTAAGCTTTAAAATATCAACACTCCAAGTAATGTTACCACAAATTTTGAAGGCTAAATATAATAAGGAGTTAAAGCTATTAGTCGAAGGAGAAGAGGAGTTATCTCCTGTGCTAAAAAGCTTATTCGTCGGAAGAGCAGTCGTCTCATTTTCAGAAATTGAGGAACGAAATATCTCTTACCATCACATACAAAAGGCGATTAAAGATGGCTATGTAGAAGTGCAATATGTAGTAAAAAGTAAGGAAACAAAAAAGAAACTTACCTGGGTACGTCCTGTAAATCCTCTCTTATTGGAAGAGGCGTTAGTTGATATACCGAAGCATGCCAAAAAACAGCGTGTCATTATTGAATATTTTCTAGAGGATAATGAGCCACTTCCCATTAAGCAACTAGAGGGGAAATTACATACAACGAGATCAACCGTTCAGACCCTTGTACAAAAAGGTTTGTTAGAAACATACGAGCAAGAAATTTACCGTGACCCTTATGAGAATCGGAACTTTGAAAAAACGGATCCGCTTCCACTCACCACAGAACAAGCTGAAGTAATTGAGCCAATTCACGAAACAATACAAAAGGAAAACCATGATGTATTTTTGTTACACGGTGTGACAGGGAGTGGTAAGACGGAGGTTTATTTACAATCTATCCAGAAAGCAATAGAAAAAGGGCAAGAGGCTATTGTTCTCGTTCCAGAAATATCCTTAACACCACAAATGGTTCACCGCTTTAAAGGAAGATTTGGATCTAAAGTTGCGGTTATGCATAGTGGATTATCAGCAGGGGAAAAGTTTGATGAGTGGCGTAAAATCCAAAGGCAAGAAGTTCAGGTTGTAGTCGGAGCAAGATCCGCAATATTTGCTCCGTTTCGTCATTTAGGCATCATTATTATTGATGAAGAACACGAAACAAGCTACAAGCAAGATGATACACCTCGTTATCATGCCAGGGATGTGGCTATTTTTAGAGGTGAATTTCATCAGTGTCCTGTTGTTTTAGGGAGTGCGACTCCAACGCTTGAGTCCTTTGCAAGAGGGAAAAAAGGTGTTTATAAACTTTTAACCTTATCCAAAAGAGTGAACAATCAGAACATGCCAGAGGTAGACATTGTAGATATGCGTGAGGAGCTCCACAAAGGGAATCGTTCAATGTTTTCCTTTCCTCTACAAGAGAAAATACAGGAAAGAATTCAGAAAAAAGAACAGATTGTACTATTGTTGAATCGCCGTGGATATTCTACTTTTGTCATGTGTAGAGACTGTGGAAGTACAATTGATTGTCCACATTGTGATATATCGCTAACCTATCATCGGAAACAGGAAAAACTAAAATGTCATTATTGTTCATATGAAATCCCGATGCCAAAGCTATGTCCCCACTGCGAAAGTGAATCAATCCGTTATTTCGGTACGGGCACACAAAAAGTTGAGGAATCCTTACAGCAAACCTTTCCTGAGGCACGGATTATCCGAATGGATGTAGATACGACTAGAAGAAAGGGAGCCCATGAGAGGCTTTTGGCTCAGTTTAAGGATAAGAAGGCTGACATTTTGCTTGGCACACAGATGATAGCCAAGGGACTTGATTTCGATAATGTCACACTCGTAGGGGTTTTGGCTGCGGATTCTATGCTTCATATTCCCGATTTTCGTTCAGCGGAAAAGACATTTCAGCTGTTAACCCAAGTAAGCGGACGTGCTGGCCGACATCAATTACCTGGAGAAGTGATTGTACAGACGTACACTCCTGATCATTATAGTGTAGAGCTTGCCAGTCAATATGATTATGAAGCGTTTTTTGGACATGAAATGAAAGTGAGGAAGGCCTTTCAATATCCACCATATTATTTCCTGGCCTTAATTACGATTTCACATCCTAACCATCCGTATGTTATTCAAGTAACACAAAGAGTTGCGAAAAAACTGAATGAGATGAGTAATAATCAGACGAAAATATTAGGGCCAACGCCTTCTCCTATCACAAGGATCAAAAATAGATATCGCTATCAATGCATGGTAAAATACAGAAATGAACCCAACTTATATACAAATATGAGGAAAATAGTACAGGAATTTGAACATGAAATTCAAAATAAAGATTTGCAAATTAATGTCGATTTTCAGCCGAATCATATGATGTAGAAGGAGAGAATTTGGATGTCACAAAGGATTGTTTTTATGGGCACCCCAGACTTTTCGGTTCCCGTATTACGGACAATTATTGAGGAAGGCTATGAGGTAGTGGCGGTTGTGACTCAACCGGACCGGCCAAAGGGACGGAAGCGAATTTTAACACCTCCACCGGTGAAGGTCGAAGCAGAAAAGCACAATATCCCGGTTTTACAGCCTGAAAAGATTAAAAGTGAGTATGAAGCTGTTGTTGAATATAAACCAGATTTAATTGTTACAGCCGCTTTTGGGCAAATCCTGCCAAAAGCATTATTGGAATTTCCTACATACGGATGTATTAATGTTCACGCTTCTCTGTTGCCAGAATTAAGGGGTGGGGCACCAATACATTACGCAATATTACAGGGAAAAAAAGAAACAGGTGTCACCATTATGTACATGGTTGAGGCTTTGGATGCTGGAGATATGCTGGCCAAGGTGAGTGTCCCAATTGCTGATGATGATCATGTTGGAACGTTGCATGACAAGCTTTCAGAAGCAGGTTCAGAATTATTGAAGGATACATTACCTAAAGTATTTAACAAAACCATTACAGCCCAAAAACAAAATCATGAACAAGCTACTTTTGCCTATAATATTAAAAGAGAACAGGAAAGAATTGACTGGGCAAATCCTCAAGCTGTTGTGTATAACCATATTCGCGGTTTACATCCATGGCCAGTAGCTTCGACTACATTAAAAGGGAAGAACATTAAAGTGTGGTGGGGTGAAAAAGTGCATAAAACCTACGACCATAAACCAGGAACGATAGTTGATTTAGATAATGGATTAGTCGTGGTTTGTGGAGACGGTAAAGCAATTCGAATTACGGACTTACAGCCATCAGGTAAAAAGAGAATGACATCCGAATCCTTTTTAAGAGGTACAGGTAGTACACTCGAAATTGGTGATCAGTTAGGAGAATAGCATGGCACAGAAAACAGTACGAGAAGCAGCACTTAACATATTACTAAGAGTTGGACAAGGTGGAGGGTATAGTCATTTACTTATTCAACAAGAAATTGATAAGGATGATTTGAATCGTAAAGATGTCGGACTGCTTACCGAACTCGTATATGGAACCCTACAACGCAGAGACACCCTTGCCTTTTATTTAGCTCCTTTTGTGCGAAAAAGAGTGAAGCCTTGGGTAAGATGGTTGTTATACCTTGCAATCTATCAAATGGAGTATTTAGAAAAGGTGCCTGATCATGCCATTATTTATGAGTCCGTGGAAATGGCAAAGAAAAAAGGGGGCAAGGGTGTAGGTTCATTTGTGAATGGAGTTTTGCGTAATATTCAACGAAGCGGTGTTCCATCACTTGAATCCATCGAGGATCCCGTCGAAAGGCTAGCCATTGAAACAAGTCATCCCAAGTGGCTTGTAGAGCGCTTTGTAAAATGGTATGGCTTTGATGTAGCAAGATCAATGTGTTACCGTAACCTTCATGCCAAGCCTACTTCTGTCAGGGTACAATCGTTAAATATAACACGTGATAAAGCAATGGAACGATTACAACATGACGGCTTTGAATTGGAGCCTTCTTCATTATCTCCTCAAGGGATTATCGTGAAAAGTGGGAACATCTTCCGTCATCCGCTTTTTAAAGAGAGCTTTACCGTTCAAGATGAAAGCTCTATGCTTGTGGGGGAAATGATGGACGTAAAGCCTGGCATGTTTGTCTTAGATGCCTGTAGTGCACCAGGAGGAAAAACAACCCATATAGCTGAAAAAATGAAAAATGAAGGTAAAATCCATGCATATGATTTACATGTAAAAAAGGCCAAATTAGTGGAAGAAAAAGCAAAGGATTTAGGGTTAACGAATATTGAAGCTAAACAAGGGGATAGTCGAAACCTAGATCAATTTTATGATACTAATTTTTTTGATCGAATTTTGTTAGATGCTCCTTGTTCTGGACTCGGGGTTTTAAGAGGCAAACCAGATATTAAGTATCAGAAAAGCGCAGAGGACATACACAATTTAGCTAGTATCCAAAAGGAACTTTTAGAGTCCGTAAGCCCCTTACTCAAGACAAATGGCAAGCTTGTCTATAGTACCTGTACGGTGGATAAAGAAGAAAATGAACACTTAATCAAGGCATTTTTACTAAAACATGATGAGTTTACTGTTGATCCTACTTTTATGGATGAGTTACCCGAGGTAGTGAAAACACTTCCGGGGTTAAGTGAATGGGGACTTCAATTATTCCCACAAGACTTAAATACTGACGGTTTTTTCCTTACTAGATTAGTTAAAAGAAAATAAGCAATAACACATCATTAGTGTTATGCTTACAAAAAGGATAAAGGATAACCTTGGAAAATGTAGAATGTAATAATATAAATGTGGACAATAGAGTCATTAAGTTTGGTATGAAAGAGACGGGGTGAAACGAGTGTTAGGGAAATTTCTAACAGATACGGGACATGTACGCAGCCATAATGAGGATTCTGGTGGCATATATGAAAACAAACAAAAACAAATTTTAGCCATTGTGGCTGATGGTATGGGTGGACATAGTGCAGGAGATGTGGCTAGCTCCCTTGCCACAACGGAATTACATAAGAGATGGAAAGAGACAGATTCGATTACATCACCAGAGCAAGCTCAAGCCTGGTTAGAAAAACATATAAAGGAAGCTAATCAAACCATATTTCGATATGCCATTGAGCATGAAGAATGCAAAGGTATGGGTACAACAGTAGTTGCGGCCATTTGCACGGAGGAATTTATAACTATTGGACATATCGGTGATAGTAGGTGCTATCTATCTAATAGCCATGGCTTCACTCAGGTGACTGAAGATCATTCATTAGTAAATGAGCTTGTGAAAACAGGTCAGCTTTCGCCTGAAGATGCGGAACACCATCCTCGAAAACATGTCCTGTTAAAGGCACTTGGAACTGAAGAGTCCATCGAAATTGATACGAAAACGATTGGGTGGGAGGAGAATAATTACCTTATCCTTTGCTCAGATGGTTTAACGAACAAAGTAGAGGATGATGAGTTACATCAATTCGTTGTCGAGTCGGATTCAATTGATGAAGCTTTAAACAAGTTAGTCAATTTAGCAAATGAACGAGGTGGCGAGGACAACATCTCCTTGAGCATTGTACAAAATATCCCTCTAACGAAAGAGGGTGAGTAAAGGTGTTCAGAGGACAAGTTTTAAGTGAACGGTATAAAATCATCGACACGATTGGCGGCGGTGGAATGGCCAATGTGTATGTCGCTCGTGATTTAATCTTAGAACGGGATGTTGCCATCAAAGTTCTTCGTATGGAGTATGCTGATGACGATGAGTTTATTGAAAGATTTAGAAGAGAAGCGCAATCAACGATTAGTTTGTCACACCCGAATATTGTAAATATCTATGATGTCGGGGAAGAAGATGATAATATCTATTACATCGTAATGGAATATGTGAAGGGGATGACTCTAAAGCAATATATTCAAAATTATGGCCCCTTACCTGTGGATGAAGCTATTGATATCATGAAGCAGGTTACTTCCGCCATTACGCATGCGCATAACAATGAAATTATCCATCGTGATTTAAAGCCACAAAATATTTTAATTGACCAAAGTGGCACTGCTAAGGTGACGGACTTTGGAATCGCAATGGCATTGAGTAGGACAAGTGTCACGCAAACGAATTCAGTTCTAGGTTCGGTACATTATCTATCACCTGAGCAGGCTAGAGGTGGAACAGCAATAAAAAAATCTGACATTTATTCACTAGGAATTGTCTTTTTTGAAATGCTAACCGGAAGACTGCCATTTTCTGGCGAATCAGCAGTATCTATCGCGCTTAAGCACCTCCAGAGTGAAACGCCTTCTGTAAGAAGATGGGTTCCTGAAATTCCTCAAAGTGTTGAGAATATTGTTTTAAAAGCAACAGCTAAAAACCCTTTTCATCGCTATGAATACGCTTATCAGTTTGAAGAGGATTTGGCTACGGCTTTATTACCTAGTCGCATGAATGAGAAGAAATTTATCCCGCCTCAGGAAGAAGGAGAGGAAACGAAAGCAATCCCGGTAATCACCAACGATCACCAAATCGAGCATCTTGAAAATGATGAAACAGTGGTTCATAAAAAGCAAGATGACGTAACAGGTGAACCCAAAAAGAAGAAGAAAAATTGGAAGGTTTGGACCTTTTCCATACTTGGTGTGTTAGTAGCTGCAGCGATTGTTGCTTTGTTTATCCTACCGAAATTGTTCATGCCAGAAGAAGTTGAGGTTGCTGATGTAGAAGGCTTAACCTATGAAGAGGCGTTTAATCAATTGAGTGATTTGGGATTGAATGTAGAAAATGAATCAAGAAATTCTGACACAGTAGAGGAAGGCTATGTGATTGAATCAGACCCAAGTGCGGGCTCCTTAGTTAAAGAAGGGCAAACGGTTACGATTTTCACTAGTATAGGAAAAGAGAAAGAAGTATTTGGTGATTATGTTGGGGAACAAATAAGTCAAATTCGGACCCTCTTAGAAGGATTGGGCTACAGTGATGTTCGTGAATTTAATGTCACGTCAGATAAAGAAGAGGGTACTATTATTTCTCAAGATCCAATGCCAGAGGCTGAGGTTGTTCCAGAAGAAACTACAGTCAGACTTGAGGTGAGCAGTGGACCAGAAACCATTTCTCTAAGGTCGCTAAAAGGAATGACACTCGAGGAAGTCGATCAGTATATAAGTGAAAATGAGCTAACAATGTCCTCAGATCCAAAGGAAGAGTTTTCTGATGAGGTGGAGGAAGGAAAAGTGATTAGTCAAATTCCTGAAGCCTATACAGAGGTGGAAAAAGGAACGGAAATATCTGTTGTGATATCAAAAGGTGCTGAACCAAAACCTAAGTCATTTTCAGTTGAGTATACAGTAAAGGTTGAGCAGCCAACAGAGAATGAACAAGGGTCAGGTAATAATGAAGAAGAACAACCGCCAAAACAACAGGAGCCTCAAACAAAACATGTGGTCATTAACATTGAAGATATTGATGGCTCAACGACTTATGTGAATGAGACGATTGAAAATGATAAGACCTATCAATTTGAAGTGACAGTTGCGCCTGGTCAAACAGGGAGCTACCAAATCATTGTTGATGGGACATCTGTCAAACAGGATGAATTTTCAAACCCAGAAGGTGGAGATTAATAGCATGACGAAGGGAACCATTGTAAAAGCATTAAGCGGTTTTTATTACGTTAAAACGGATGATGGACAAACATATCAGTGCAGAGGGAGAGGGCTTTTTCGTAAGCAAAAAATATCGCCTTTGGTAGGAGATCGTGTAGAAATCGATATTATGGATGATGGAGATGGCTATGTGACAAAAATTGAGAAGCGGAAAAATGAATTAATCCGTCCCCCAGTATCCAATATTGAACAAGCGATTATTGTGACATCATGTCTTGAGCCGGACTTTAACGCCTTGCTTTTAGACCGCTTTCTCGTCTTAGTAGAGTCGAAAGGAATTGAGCCATTAATCGTTATTTCTAAAATGGATTTAGCTTCAGAACAAGTGAAGAATGAAATGGCTAAATATCAATCCATTTATGAAAATATGGGATATTCAGTTGTTCTCACATCATCCAAGGATGAGGAGCTCTTTCGCCAACTAATTCCTTATATTGAGGGAAAATCATCCGTGATTGCTGGTCAATCGGGTGTAGGCAAGTCTTCCCTTTTAAATGCTTTGGATCCCAACCTAAATATTGACACCAATCATATCTCCGAAAGCTTAGGCCGAGGAAAACATACCACTAGACATGTGGAGCTCATTCCCTTATTCAATGGGTTAGTAGCCGATACACCTGGATTTAGTTCCTTGGATTTTAGAGAAATAGATAGCGAAAAATTACCAGCTTATTTTCCTGACATGGTAGCAGTGCAGGATGATTGTAAATTTAGAGGTTGTATGCACCATAAAGAACCCAAGTGTGCAGTGAAAGCGGCCGTTGAAAAGGGCCAAATTCCAAGCTTTCGTTATGAGCATTACTTACAGTTTCTAGAGGAAATTCAAATAAGAAAGCCGAGGTATTGAAAGTGACTAAAATTGCACCTTCTATTTTATCAGCTGATTTTGCTAAGCTAGGGGAAGAAATTAAAGACGTTGAAACAGCTGGAGCAGACTATATTCATGTAGATGTGATGGATGGGCATTTTGTACCTAACATTACGATTGGGCCCTTAATCGTGGATTCTATTCGACCCATAACAGAGTTACCATTAGACGTTCACTTAATGATTGAAAATCCTGAAAACTATATTTCAGCATTTGCTAAAGCGGGTGCGAATATTATAACAGTTCATCAAGAGTCTACTGTTCATTTACATCGTGCCGTTCAGATGATCAAAAACGAAGGAGTGAAAGCGGGTGTAGTGATTAATCCAGCTACGCCAGCAGAACTCATTCAACCTATTTTAGCTGATGTTGATTTAATTCTACTAATGACAGTAAATCCTGGGTTTGGAGGACAAGAATTTATTGAATCTGTAGTTCCAAAGATACGACAAATCGCTCATTGGAGACAGGAGCAGGGCTTATCCTTCGAAATTGAGGTTGATGGTGGTGTGAACAAGGATACAGCAAAACGCTGTGTGGATGCAGGTGCTGATGTTCTTGTTGCAGGAAGCGCTATTTTTAATCAACAGGATCGTAAAAAGGCAATCGAAACGATTTTATATCATACTTAGATGAAAGCTGCCAATTTGGCAGCTTTTTCGCTATAAGGAGGCTAACTCACGTGGTTGAGACTGTGGCTGTTGTAGGTGGTGGACCTGCCATTCGTCTTCCAGATTTACAATCATATCAATTGGAAAATACCATATGGATTGGAGCAGACCGTGGCTGTATTCACTTACTAGAGGAAGGTATTAAACCTGATTACGGTTTGGGAGATTTTGATTCAGTGACAAAAGAAGAGATGGAAGTCATACGTAGGGAATGTAATCATATCAAGGAGTACCCTGCAGAGAAAGATCAAACAGATTTAGAAATTGCTTTACAAAAGGCAATAGAGTTAAAGCCGAAACATATCCAGCTCTTTGGTGTTACAGGGGGGCGTTTGGATCACGAACTTGTTAATATTCAATTACTCTATCAATTAAGTGAGTATAAAATGAACGGAATTATTATAGATAAATATAATAAAATTGAACTAAAAAGGGCGGGTGTGCATAGTCTAGAGTATGATGAAAAATTTGAAAACATCTCATTTATTCCACAGTCCACATCCATTAAAAACCTTACGCTAAAAGGGTTTTATTACCCTTTAATAAACAAGAATCTAGAATATGGTACTTCTTTAGCAACGTCCAATTGTTTAATTGGAAAAAAAGGTACTTTTTCATTTAGTGAAGGCATATTATTAGTTGTAAGGAGCCATGATGTACAGTTGTAATGTGCGTCTTCATTTGATTATACGGGATCATGTGGAATTTGATTTGATCGTTAGAGGAGGGGGATCTAATGAAATTTTATACGATTAAACTCCCAAAATTTCTCGGTGGTATGGTTAAGGGGATTATTGGGATATTCAAGAAAGAATGAGTTTCTACTACAAGATCACAACCCCATATGTAAAGGTAAATCAAAAAAAGCTGTCAAACAATGTCTGACAGCTTTTTTTGGTGATTAAGATTTTTAAAACCTCGGTTTATAGCAATTACGCACGCTTGATTTTACCAGATTTAAGTGCACGTGCAGATACATATACTTTTTGAGGTTTCCCGTCAATCATGACACGAACTTTTTGTACATTTGATTTCCATTTACGTTTATTAGCGTTCATCGCGTGAGAACGGCTATTTCCAGAACGTGTTTTACGTCCAGTTACGACACATTTACGAGCCATCATAATCCCTCCTACTTGTCAATCTAACTATTGAACCCAATACATACTTAATCAATTTATCATAATCATAAAAAGAATGCAATATGAAAAGAGGGAACATAGACATCGACTGGTGTGTAAATATTATTTCTTGACATTATGAAAGTTTTCAGCCATTGTATGAAGTGGGTTTGGATTCATACATATAGCTTATCTTTCAATTTCCCAGTACAATCAACGATACAAACGAATAAAATCTGATAGTAAAAAATTTTTCTTTGTAGTAAAATAACCTTGAGCATAGTGACGTATAGAGGAGGATTCATATGTCCATTGATTTACAAAATGAATATGGTCATGTAACCATTTCGACTGATGTAATCTCTACGATTGCTGGTGGTGCTGCCGTTGAATGTTATGGCATTGTAGGAATGGCTTCTAAGAAACAATTAAGAGATGGACTTGCAGAGATTTTACGTAAAGGGAACTTTTCAAAAGGTATAGTCGTACGACAGGAAAACGATCAAATTCACATTGATATGTATATTATTGTTAGTTACGGTACAAAAATTTCTGAGGTTGCACATAATGTTCAAAACCAAGTGAAGTATACATTAAACAAAACAGTTGGATTAGCTGTGGATTCGGTTAACATTTACGTTCAAGGCGTGCGTGTAACGAATGCTTAATTGAACGTGTTGGAAAGTGTAGTTCCCTTAAATACAGGAAATTACACTAGACAGGTATGAAGGAGGAAGTATGTAGTGACGGTAAAAACTATTGATGGAGCGCAATTTGCTCAAATGGTTTTATTAGGAGCAAGTCATCTATCTAATAATGCCCAAATGATTGATGCTTTAAATGTATTCCCTGTCCCAGATGGTGACACGGGTACCAATATGAATTTAACTATGACTTCTGGTGCTAACGAAGTGAAAAAGGCAAACACTTCTAGCGTGGGCTCTGTTGGTGAATCTTTCGCTAAGGGTCTATTAATGGGAGCAAGAGGGAACTCAGGTGTAATCTTGTCTCAATTATTCAGAGGCTTCTCAAAATCGGTAAAGGATCATGATGTCCTAACAGTAAAGGATTTAGCTGATGCGTTTGAAGCAGGAGTGGAAACAGCCTATAAAGCAGTAATGAAGCCTGTTGAAGGTACCATTTTAACAGTGGCAAAAGATGCAGCAAAGGCAGCGAAGGCTTCTGCTGACTCCGCAAAAGATATAATTGAATTAATGGAGAATATCTTAAAAGAAGCGAAAGAATCCTTGAATCGTACTCCTGAGCTACTTCCTGTTTTAAAGGAAGTTGGTGTCGTGGATAGTGGTGGCCAGGGATTGGTTACTGTTTATGAAGGATTTTTAGCTTCTTTAAAAGGAGAAGAACTCCCTGAACAAACGGACACAGGTGTGTCTATGAATGAAATGGTAAATGCAGAACACCATAAGATGCATCAGGACTTCATGGATACATCCGAAATTGAATTTGGATATTGTACAGAATTCATGGTTAAATTTGAAGAAGAAAAGCTTGCTGAAAATCCTTTTGATGAAGAGGCTTTCCGAAACACCTTAAGTGAGCATGGTGATTCATTACTAGTCGTATCAGATGATGAAATCGTAAAAGTACATGTTCATGCTGAGTATCCTGGAGAAGTTTTAAACTATGGTCAAAAATTTGGAAGTCTCATCAACCTAAAAATTGAAAATATGCGTCAACAACATACAGATATTGTTGGAGATGGTAAGGCAGATACTTCTAAGCCTCAGAAAGAACAAGCTGAGTATGGAATTGTAACTGTAGCCATGGGCGGGGGCATTAAGAACCTATTTGAAAGCCTAGGAGCTACTGTTGTCATTGAAGGTGGACAAACCATGAACCCAAGTACTCAGGATATTGCAGAGGCTATTCAACAAGCAAATGCTAAAAAGGTTATTGTCATGCCGAATAATAAAAATATTTTAATGGCCGCCGAACAGGCTGTTGAGCTGAGTGATTCTGAAGTGGTAGTAATCCCAACCAAAACCGTTCCACAAGGGATGAGTGCACTGCTTCTATTCCACCCAGAAAAAGATCTTGAGGAAAATAAAGAAGCGATGAGTGAGGCCGCCCAAGCCGTGAAAACGGGACAAGTGACATATGCTGTGAGGGATACTCAAATCGACGGTATGACCATTGAAAAGGGCAATTATATGGGAATTGCTGATGGTAAAATTAAATCAACCCATCAGGATAAGCTCGAGGCAATTAAAGAGCTGTTGAACAATATGGTCGATGACGATGAGGATGAAATCATTACCATTCTTCAAGGCGAAGAGGGTCGTGATGAAGAAGTTGAACAAATTGAGGCCTTTATTGAAGAGAATTTTGAAGATATGGAAGTGGAAGTTCATCAGGGTGAACAACCGATTTATTCGTTTATATTCTCAATAGAATAAGCAAATGGCTATATTTTAGAATGATTATGCAAAGACGTATACAATTGAAGTATACGTCTTTTTTATGGCGATAACCTTTCTCAAAATCGTCCCATAATCAACCTTAAAATCCAGCCTTTCTATATAATTTTAATAATAATGTTTGGCAGAATAGCTTTTTCCCGATAGAATAGTATTAGGAAGTTGTGATTCAGAAATGATAATTTTACGATAGCTATAGTTTTTAATAAGGGGTGAAAATCATGAAGTTTAGATCGGTATTTGATATTATCGGGCCCGTGATGATAGGCCCTTCAAGTTCACATACTGCCGGAGCAGCTCGCATTGGACGTATGGCGAGAAAGCTTTTTGGTCGAGAACCCAAATGGGCTAAGATTCACCTTTATGGTTCATTTGCAAGCACCTATAAAGGGCATGGTACAGATGTGGCGATTATAGGTGGTTTACTAGATTTTGATACGTTTGATACGAGAATGAGTGAATCGATCAAGATTGCTACTGAACGAGATATAAAGATTGAGTTTATTGAGGAAGAGGCGATTCCAGATCATCCGAACACGGCGCGTATACAGATCGGGGATGAAAAAGAGGACCTTGAGCTTGTAGGGATATCCATCGGTGGTGGTAAGGCTGAAATTACCGAATTGAATGGATTTGACTTACAGCTATCAGGACATCATCCCGCCATTTTAGTGATGCATAATGACCGATTTGGTGCGATTGCATCAGTGACTCAAATCTTAGCAAAATATGAAATTAATATTGGTCATATGGAAGTTTCCAGAAGAGAACAGGGGAAGGAAGCTCTTATGGTTATTGAGACGGATGAAAACATTGATCCGGAGATTATTACGCAATTAGAAAAAGAAGACCACATCATTCAAGTGGCAAAGGTTTCTGAATAGTGCAAAGAACGGAAAACGCTTACAAGAAGGGGGAGACCATAATGTTTCGTAATGTAAGTGAGTTAGTAGAACTTGCTGAAAATCAAAATATATCCATCTCAGAGGTCATGATTCGCCAGGAGATGGAAGTAACAGAAAAGTCGAGAGAAAAGGTTATGGGACAGATGGATGAAAATCTATCTGTGATGGAAAAGGCTGTTGAGGATGGTCTTAAAGGTGTTGAATCTCGCTCCGGCCTAACAGGTGGAGATGCTGTTCTCATCCAAAATTATATGAGAGACAAAGAACCGTTATCTGGGCATTTATTGCTAGATGCTGTCAGTAAAGCTGTTGCAACAAATGAAGTGAATGCAGCTATGGGTATTATTTGTGCTACTCCTACTGCTGGTAGTGCTGGGTGTGTGCCGGGAACCTTATTTGCGGTCAAGGAAAAACTCAATCCAACTCGGGAACAAATGATTCGCTACTTATTTACCTCAGGAGCTTTTGGACAGGTAATCGCTAATAACGCATCAATTTCAGGTGCAGCTGGTGGCTGTCAGGCTGAAGTAGGTTCTGCTGCTGGAATGGCTGCTGCAGCCATAGTTGAAATGGCCGGTGGGACTCCGCAACAGTCCGCAGAAGCCATGGCGATTACACTAAAAAATATGCTAGGTCTCGTGTGTGACCCTGTAGCTGGTTTAGTCGAAGTACCTTGTGTAAAACGAAATGCAATGGGTGCTTCAAATGCGATTGTATCTGCTGATATGGCGCTAGCTGGTGTAACAAGTCGAATCCCTTGTGATGAAGTGATTGATGCAATGTTCCGTATTGGCCAACGTATGCCAACCGCATTTAAAGAAACGGCACAAGGAGGACTTGCAGCAACACCAACTGGTCGTGCAATTGAAGAACAAATCTATGGTACTAAATCAAAGAAAGAGTGAGTAAGTTGTTAGCCAATTTACCAGTTACCGATATAAAAGGAATCGGAGAAAAAATAGCCGGTGAACTAAACGATATGGGCATACAAACTGTTGAGGATTTTTTATTTCATTTTCCGTTTCGCTATGATGTCCATGAAATTAAACCAATTACTGAAATTGAGCATCAGGAAAAAGCTACACTTGTAGGGAAGGTTGTCTCAGAACCTTCCCTAAGCTTTTTTGGACGTAAAAAGTCCAGATTGACGGTTACATTAGAAGTCGATCATATTGCTGTTAAAGCGGTGTTTTTTAATCAAGCTTTTGCAAAAAAACACCTACAGAGAGGAGAATTGGTGACGGTTATCGGGAAGTGGGATCAACATCGCTTGCAAATTACCGTGAGTCAATTCCAAAAAGGAACCATCAAAAAGAAAGATACTCATCAACCCATTTATTCACTAAAGGGAGGCATTTCATTAGGGTTTTTTCGGAAATCAATGAAGCAAGCCTTGAATAGCTTTGGAACCCAAATCGAAGAGATTTTACCTGAAAACTATTTAACTGACTATAAAATTCCAGCTCGCTCTAAAGCTTTACAGCAAATGCACTTCCCAGAAAATGGGATTCTACTCAAGCATGCGAAGAGACGGTTTATATATGAAGAATTATTATTATTTCAGTTAAAGATGCAATGGCTAAGGAAACAAAAAAGGGAAGCGACCATGGGTAATGCCATGAATATGGATGTAACCAAAATCAATGCTTTTATGGACCAGCTCCCTTTTGAATTAACCAATGCGCAAAAAAATGTCATAAAAGAACTTTTGAATGATCTAAAAAATCCATACCAAATGAACCGTCTATTACAAGGGGATGTTGGGTCAGGGAAAACCGTAGTAGCGGCGATCGGATTATATGCAGCTATTACAGCGGGCAAGCAGGGAGCTTTAATGGTGCCAACAGAAATACTTGCTGAACAACATTTTGAATCTCTGCAGGAACTATTCGGTGATAAGGCAGAAATTGTATTACTAACTGGATCCGTAAAAGGGAAGAAAAGAAAAGAACGGCTACATAAAGTGAAAGAGCAGGATGCGGACATTGTGGTAGGTACACATGCATTAATTCAGGATGATGTATTTTTCAATGATTTAGGTTTTGTGATTGTAGACGAACAGCATCGATTTGGGGTAGAGCAGCGCCGGGTTTTAAGGGATAAAGGTTTACAGCCTGATGTTTTATTTATGACCGCAACGCCAATCCCGAGAACTCTAGCGATTACAACCTTTGGTGACATGGATGTATCTGTTATTGATGAAATGCCTAAGGGTCGAAAACCTGTAAAGACGTATTGGGCAAAAGAAAACATGCTAGATAGAGTATTAAATTTTGTCCACAAGGAAATCAAACAAGGTCATCAAGCCTATGTCATTTGTCCGCTCGTTGAAGAATCGGACAAGCTTGACATCCAAAATGCTGTTGACATCCATCAACAACTGCAAGAATTTTTCCCGCAGGATGTACGGGTTGGGCTTATGCACGGCCGGCTTCATACCACAGAAAAGGATGAAGTTATGAAGCAGTTTGCCCAAAATGAATTGCAAATTCTTGTTTCTACAACTGTAGTAGAAGTAGGAGTGAATGTCCCCAACGCTACGATGATGCTTATCTATGATGCGGAACGATTTGGTCTATCCCAACTACACCAATTAAGGGGCCGTGTGGGCCGAGGGGATGCTCAAAGCTATTGCATTTTACTAGCTGACCCTAAAGGAGAAACTGGAAAAGAGCGTATGAGGATCATGACAGAGACTAATGATGGTTTTGAGTTATCTGAGCATGATTTAAAGCTTAGAGGACCGGGAGACTTTTTTGGTAAAAAACAAAGCGGGCTTCCAGAATTTAAAGTAGCTGACCTCGTTCAGGATTATCGTGCATTAGAGACGGCGAGGAAGGACGCTGTTGACATGATTGAATCAGGTCGATTTTTCAATGACCCATCCTATAAGAAGCTAAAAATAGCCATTGAAAATGATCCAATTTTTAATGGACAAGTTTTAGATTAAAAGGGGATTGCAATTACTCCACAGGTATTATATATTACTATTAGTACCTAGTCATAAAAGTGGACGGTGTAATCGATGAGGAAAACGAAGAAGCAAAGACAGGAACAATTAAAAGAAACCATTTCACTAATGCCCTTTATAACAGATGAAGAGCTTGCGAAAAAGTTTAATGTCAGTATACAAACCATCCGATTAGATCGAATGGAATTATCTATTCCAGAATTGCGCGAACGAATTAAATCCGTTGCAACCCATCAATGGAATGAAACGGTTAAAGCACTACCTTTAGATGAAGTAATTGGAGAAATAATTGATTTAGAATTAGATAGGCGTGCGATCTCCATACTTGATATCCGGAGTGACCACGTTTTTTCTCGTAACAAAATTGCACGAGGGCACCATTTATTTGCTCAGGCTAACTCTCTTGCGGTAGCGGTGATTAATGATGAGCTAGCGCTAACAGCTAAATCTGACCTTAGATTTAAACGCCAGGTTAAGGAAGGCGAACGAGTAGTTGCTAAAGCAGAGGTAAAAGGAAACGATCACAAGGACCGTACCATTGTGGAGGTAAATAGCTTTGTTGAAAATGAACTGGTGTTCCAGGGTAGTTTTGTGATGTTTCGGTCTAATGACCAAAAAGGAGAGACAAAATAAATGAGAATAGCAATCGATGCGATGGGTGGAGACAACGCACCTGAAGCAATTGTTAAGGGAGTTTGCTATGCAGTGGAAAACATCCCAAATCTTTCCGTCGTTTTAGTTGGAGATAAGCAAAAAATTAATTCGTATTTAACGACTACAAAAAATATCGATATCATACATACACAGGATGTAATTACTAGTGAAGACGAACCTGTACGAGCAGTCAGGAGAAAGAAAAATGCCTCTATGGTATTAATGGCTAATGAAGTTAAAGAAGGCCGTGCTGATGCATGTATTTCTGCAGGGAATACAGGGGCCCTTATGAGTGCTGGATTATTTATTGTTGGTCGTATTCGAGGAATTGATCGACCTGCCCTAAGCCCTACACTCCCTACACTAGATGGAAAAGGCTTTTTACTTCTTGATGTTGGAGCGAATGTCGATGCCAAGCCACAACATTTGCTGCAATATGGCATTATGGGTTCGATTTACGCCGAAAAGGTTAGAGGAGTTCATAACCCTAGAGTAGGACTGTTGAATGTCGGAACAGAAAATCAAAAGGGTAGCGAGTTATCGAAAAAAGCCTTCCTATTACTTGAAGATGCACCTATAAATTTCATCGGAAACGTCGAAGCCCGAGACTTTCTCGATGGTGTAGCGGATATTATTGTAACGGATGGTTTTTCTGGGAATGTCGCGCTCAAATCGATTGAAGGAACAGCGCTAGGCATGTTCTCCATGTTGAAAGAAGTTTTTATGAAAAATGCTAAGACGAAATTGGCAGCAGCGGCCATCAAAGGAGATCTAAAAGGATTAAAATCAAAGCTAGACTACTCGGAATATGGAGGAGCAGGATTATTTGGTTTAGCCGCTCCAGTTATCAAGGCCCATGGTTCTTCTAATGATCGGGCAGTTTATAATGCCATTAAGCAGGCCTGCCAGCTCGTTGAACAAGAGGTAACCAATAAGATAGAAGAGACAGTTGAATCTCTTAATACAGAGGAGGGAAACGAATGAAAAAAGTAGCTTTTTTATTCCCAGGTCAAGGGTCACAAGAGGTAGGTATGACAAAAGCTTTTTATGAAAAAGATGAGGATGTAAAAAAGGTATTTGATCGTGCAGAACAAGCGTTGCAAGTTCCAATCAAAACCTTAATGTTTGAAGGACCGCAAGAAGAACTTACAAAAACAGAGAATGCGCAACCAGCATTATTACTCTCAAGTGCTGCCATCGCTAACGTTTTACAGAAAAATGGAGTAAAGCCGGTAATGGCTGCAGGCCATAGCCTAGGCGAGTATTCTGCTTTAGTTAGTGCTAGAGCTTTGCAGTTGGATGAAGCTTTAAAACTCGTCCAAACTCGTGGGCGCTTAATGGAAAAGGCATATCCTGCTGGTAAAGGTGCAATGGCTGCGGTCTTAGGATTAGACGAAAAAACGATTTCTGAATCAGTTGATGAAATTTCTGAGAAAGGAGAAATTGTTGATGTTGCTAATGACAACTGCCCTGGCCAAATTGTCATCTCTGGTACGAAACAGGGAGTTGAAATAGCTACCGAGCTGCTAAAGGAAAAAGGGGCTAAGCGTGTGCTGCCTTTAAATGTGAGCGGACCATTTCACTCTAGATTAATGGAACCAGCAAGTAGTGAGCTAGAGCAAGAGCTTTTGAAAACAGATATTCAGGACGCTGAAATTCCTGTTTATGCAAATGTAACAGCAGCACCCGTACACGACCAGAGCGAGATTCAAAATCTTTTAGTGAAACAACTCTATTCACCTGTGCGTTTTTCAGAAACGATTTCAAATATGATGGCTAGTGGTGATGTGGATGCATTTGTAGAAGTAGGAAATGGTAAAGTACTCTCAGGTTTAGTTCGAAAGGTGAATCGTAGAACGAAAACATTTGCCATTCAAGACCCAGAATCATTAGCCGCATTTCTAGAATGGTATAAGGAGGATGCTTAATGTCTTTAGGAGGTAAAGCTGCACTTGTAACTGGCGCTTCTAGAGGAATTGGGAGAGCCATTGCTCTAGAACTAGCCAAAAATGGAGCAAAAGTGGCTGTCAATTATGCAGGCAGTGAACAAAAAGCCAATGAAGTAGTCAAAGAAATTGAAGAGCTTGGTGGAGAAGCATTTGCCATACAGGCTAATGTTTCACAAGATGAAGACGTGAAGGAAATGATTAAGAAAACGATTGACACGTTTGGTAGTCTTGATATATTAATTAATAATGCCGGAATTACCCGCGACAATTTATTGATGAGGATGAAAGAGGATGAGTTTGACGACGTGATTCAAACGAATCTAAAAGGGGTATTCTTAACAACAAAGGCGGTAACTAGACAAATGATGCGTCAAAAGAGTGGACGTATTATCAATATCGCCTCCATAGTTGGTGTTACGGGCAACCCTGGACAAGCCAATTATGTGGCAGCAAAAGCGGGTGTAATTGGATTTACGAAAACAACAGCGAAAGAGTTGGCGTCTCGTAACATCCTAGTGAATGCTGTAGCTCCTGGGTTTATTTCAACGGATATGACAGACCAGCTTCCAGAAGAAGCTCGTAAAGAAATGCTATCCATGATTCCTTTAAATCGTTTAGGGAATCCTGAGCATGTAGCAAAGGTTGTTCGTTTTCTTGCATCGGACGACTCTGAGTATATGACCGGGCAAACACTTCATGTTGATGGCGGTATGGTCATGTAATACTGCCGCCGAGGGGTGCCAGGGACTTATAGAATTTCTCTTTTAGAAGTTTTATAAGTCCCTGGCACCCGGGTGTCTTAGTATAAACAGGTGTCAGTCATAGTTTTTCCTGCTCGGTGAAGGGAGGTGAACACCAATGGCAGATGTATTTGATCGCGTAAAAAAGGTCATTGTTGATCGTTTAGATGTAGATGAATCAAAGATTACTATGGAAGCATCTTTTAAAGATGATTTAGAGGCTGATTCACTAGATGTAGTTGAACTAGTGATGGAACTTGAAGATGAATTTGATATGGAGATTTCTGATGAAGAAGCAGAAAAAATTGCTACTGTCGGAGATGCTGTAAACTACATAAACAGCACTCAGTCCTAATTAGAATTCATGAAATATAACCATAATAAATGGTATAAATGAAAGTCCTGCTTTTGTGCAGGACTTTCAATCCATATTAAGGTTCGAATCATAGTACATAAACTATTAAAAGGATAGGTGACATATATCCGTGAATTTTGAAAACTTTCAACAGACAATAGGCACAGAATTCAATAATGAACGTCTTCTAAAACAAGCTTTTACACATTCCTCTTATGTAAATGAGCATCGCCATCTGGATTTAGAAGATAATGAACGCTTGGAGTTTTTAGGAGATGCAGTACTAGAGTTGGCTGTATCCCAGTACTTATATCGAAAGAATCCAGATATGGCTGAAGGAGATTTAACAAAGCTAAGAGCATCCATTGTCTGTGAACCTTCTCTTGTTCATTTTGCTGAAAAGCTAAATTTTAATGAACTTGTATTACTTGGTAAAGGAGAGGAAATGACAGGTGGTAGAACAAGACCTGCCCTTTTAGCTGACGCATTCGAAGCATTTATCGGTGCTCTTTATTTAGATCAAGGCTTTGATACAGTATTAACCTTTTTGGGAAGGTACATTTTCCCAACTATCAAGCCTGGTGCATTTTCCCACGCAACAGATTACAAGAGCTTATTACAGGAAGTTGTTCAACAAGATTTGGATGGTCAAATTGAATATGAAATTGTAGATGAAAAGGGTCCAGCACATAACCGTGAATTCATTGCCAATGTATTTATACATGATGAAAAGTATGGTGATGGGAGTGGCAGAACAAAAAAGGAAGCCGAGCAAAATGCGGCCAAAGAAGCACTGGAAAAGCTAGATAAAGAAAGTAAATAAGGGTGCCAGGTACTTATCGAATTTATCGTGAAATTCGATAAGTACCTGGCACCCAATCCTTGTGTAAGGAAAACCTTACTCTCCTGTTATTTCGCTCTGAAATTTCTTAGTTCCTCGATAATGGCTTGAATTTCAGATACACTTAATTGCTTGTTTTTAACCATATCGTACATAGATTTTATTTCGTTGTAGTTTTTGATATCAAAGTACTTCGGGTCTAATACTGAACGATTAATGACTTGTAATTGTTCAGCTAATTGTTCAATTATGTAGGATAAATTTTGTTCAGTTGCTTCGTTCAAATTCATTGGGTCACTCCTCTTCATCGTAATCTTCACGATGTTCTTCTTATGTTCTATATTCTATGATAAAATATACTAGGCTAAAAGAAAACCTTTTTAACGGAATTCTAACGCTTTTCAATAAATTGAATTTTACGGGAGGAAGAAAAATGTTCCTCAAACGTTTAGATACAGTTGGATTTAAATCGTTTGCTGATCGAGTTTCAGTTGAATTTGTACCAGGGGTAACAGCAGTAGTTGGACCTAATGGTAGTGGAAAAAGTAATATTACGGATGCGATTCGTTGGGTATTAGGTGAGCAGTCTGCTCGCTCATTACGTGGGTCAAAAATGGAGGATATCATATTCTCAGGTAGTGATACCCGTAATGCTCTTAATTTTGCCGAGGTTTCGCTTGTTTTAGATAATGAAGATACCGCTTTACCCCTTGATTATCAAGAGGTTAGTATTACACGTCGAGTGTATCGTTCAGGCGAAAGTGAGTTTTTTATTAATCAGCAATCCTGTCGCCTTAAAGATATTATCGATCTTTTTATGGACTCTGGCCTAGGAAAAGAAGCCTTTTCCATTATTAGTCAAGGGAAAGTGGAGGAAATATTAAGCTCAAAACCTGAAGAACGTCGCTCCATTTTTGAAGAAGCTGCTGGGGTTTTGAAGTATAAGCAGAGAAAGAAAAAAGCAGAAATGAAGCTTAGCGAAACACAGGAAAATTTGTATCGTGTTGAGGATATAATTTATGAGCTAGATGGACAGCTTGAACCACTGAAGGAACAAGCGACTATCGCACAAACTTATTTAGAGAAAAAAGATGAACTGGAAAAAAATGAAGTAGCGCTCCTCGTAACCGAAATAGAACAGTTGAATTATGACTGGAAAAATCTTCTTCAAGAAATAGATGTTCAAAATGAAGAAGCCTTACATAAACAGTCGGACATCCAACAAGAAGAGGCTAAAATTGAAAAAGAAAAATATGAAATTCAGCGAATCGATGAAAATATCGAGCAGATGCAGGCAAAACTATTAACCTTAACACAGGAGTTAGAAAATATAGAAGGTAGAAAACGATTGTTTCACGAACGCTGGAAGCATTATGAAGAAAACAAGGACAAGCTTAGTGATGAGAACGCGAAGTTAACTCAAAAGCTAAAAGAAATTGGGGAGCAATTAGACCAAGAACAGCAAAAGCTAACGAGCATTCTAAATGAACGTGATCAAAACAAAAAACAATTGGTTCGTTTAGAAGAAAAGCTCGGTCAATCTAAGGAGAGTATTGAAGAGAAAATAGAAGAATTAAAAAGTGAATATATTGAAAAACTGAATGAGCAAGCTGCAAAGCGTAATGAAAGTCAGAGCATTGAGCGTCACCTAGAGCAAAATCAAGCCAAAAAAGGGAAAATGACAAGTCGCTTCCAAGACTTGATTAATGATAGAAAAGAAATTGATAAAGAGAAACAAAAAATTGAGCAAGCCTTAAACACTGAACAACAAAAGCTACAGAACAAAGAACAAGCTTATAACGAGTTAAAAGAAGAAATTAACAAGGGACATCAGGTTATACAGGCAGAACAAACAAAACTAAATCAAGGGTCACAGCTTATTCATAAATTACGATCGAAAAAAGAAATGCTAGAAGAAATGAAAGAGGACTTTGCTGGATTTTTCCATGGGGTTAAGGCGGTATTAAAAGCTAGAGATCGAAAAGAGTTAGAAGGTATCTTTGGTGCAGTTGCTGAAAAGATTGAAATACCAACTGACTATGTACAGGCCATGGAAACTGCATTAGGTGGTCAGGCTCAACACGTAATTGTGGAATCCGAACCTCATGCTAGGAAGGCAATTAATTGGCTTAAGAAAACCAATAACGGTCGGGCAACCTTTCTGCCATTATCGTCTATGCAGCCAAAACGAATACAGTCGAATTTAATCCAGCAAGTCGAGCGTCATCAGGGTTATGTAGGGATTGCAAGTCAACTGATAAAATATGAAGAGAAGTATGCAGCAGCAATCCAATCGCTACTTGGGAATATTGTCATCACCAAAACATTAAAAGATGCGAATGAAATTGCGGGATTGTTACATCGTCGTTATCGCATTGTAACCCTTGAAGGGGATGTGGTTAATCCAGGCGGTTCAATGACTGGTGGAGCGAAAAAGAAAAACAATAATTCTTTATTTACAAGAGAAAAAGAATTGAAACAAGTCATAGAAAAGCTCTCAGTTTATGAGCGTAAATCAGCCGATTTTGAGCAAGAGATTAATCAGTTAATCCTAAACACAAAACAAAAAGAAGACCAATTATCAGAATTAGAACAAGAAGTATCAAGGCTTAAAACGAATGTCGATAATCTTCGCGAAGCGGTTCGGGAAGTGGAGGTTAAGCTCTCTAATATTAATAATCATCTCTCTTTGTATGACCAAGAGCAAGAACAGTATTCTGAAGAGGAACAGGATTTACATGAATCGAAAAAGGTGATTAAGCACCAATTAGAGAAGCTAGAAGAGGAAACGACTAGTCTTCAAGCACAAATTGATGAATTGACAAGTGAGTTAAATACCCAGCAACAATCAAGTGAAAAGCTTCAACAGGAACATAATTCACTTCAAATCACTTTAGCTGAGTTGGATACAAATGTAAGGAACCAAAGAGAAAAAGTAAATAGTCTATCTAATCAGCAAAGCGAATTAATCGAGCAACAACAACAAGTTAATGAAGAGCTTGAAGAATTAGAGAAAATGAAAGAGCAAGGACAAACGGTCAGTGAAATTGATCAAGAAATTACAAGTAAACGGCTAGAAAAACAGCAAACAGAATATGACCTTAAGATGAAGCGAGAGGAAAGGCAACAACGAAATCAGAAGACAGCAGATGTTGAAAATGAGCTAAAAGAGAAAAATCGTAGCTTAAATCAATTAAGAAAACATATACAGGAAAAAGAAGTGAAAGCCAACCGTATGGACGTGGAATTAGATAATCGTCTAGGTCTACTTCAAGAGGAATATATGCTTTCCTATGAAAAAGCAAAAGAGAAGTTTGGGAAGACAGACGATCTGGAGAAAGCGAAACAAACGGTAAAGGGTATTAAACGTTCCATTGAACAACTAGGGAATGTTAACTTAGGGGCCATTGATGAATACGAACGAGTAAAGGAAAGGTACGACTTTTTAACCACCCAACAACAAGACTTGTTAGATGCTAAAGAAACCCTTTATTCAGTCATACATGAAATGGACACAGAAATGGTTAATCGTTTTGAAGGGACCTTTGTGCAAATACAAAAAGAATTTGTCGAGGTCTTTAAAGCGCTATTCGGGGGAGGGCGTGCAGATCTAACCTTAACAAACCCTTCCGACTTACTTGAAACAGGAGTAGATATTGTCGCCCAACCCCCAGGGAAAAAATTACAAAACCTAGGATTACTGTCAGGTGGGGAAAGAGCCCTTACTGCCATTGCTTTGTTATTTGCAATCCTTCGTGTTCGTCCCGTGCCATTCTGTGTACTTGATGAGGTGGAGGCAGCTCTTGATGATGCCAATGTAAATCGGTTTGCTCAATATTTGAAACAATTTAGTGCTAACACTCAATTTATTGTTATCACTCATCGAAAAGGAACAATGGAGGAAGCAGATGTTCTTTACGGTGTTACGATGCAGGAGTCGGGTGTTTCCAAATTAGTATCCGTACGATTAGAAGAAACCGAACAAATGGTGAATGCTTAAATTGTAATCCAGCTAGAAAGGAAGAGTTAATTTGAGTTTCTTTAAAAAATTGAAGGAAAAAATAAATCAACAAACAGAGCAGGTTACTGACAAATTTAAAGATGGATTAACCAAAACTAGAGATTCCTTTGCCACTAAAATGAATGACTTGGTTGCCAAATATCGTAAGGTTGATGAAGAGTTCTTTGAAGAACTAGAGGAGATTTTAATTTCAGCCGATGTTGGTGTTGAAACCGTCATGGAACTAATTGAGGAACTAGAAATGGAAGTGAAAAGACGGAACATTAAGGATACGTCTGAGGTTATCGAGGTCATTTCCGAAAAACTAGTGGAAATTTATTATGGAGACGATGAACAGGAGGTAGAACAACTAAATTTAAATGAAAATGGCCTTTCCGTTATCCTCTTTGTTGGTGTAAATGGAGTAGGTAAAACGACAACAATCGGTAAGCTTGCCCATATGCTTAAAGAAGAGGGGAAAACCGTTATGCTGGCTGCAGGAGATACGTTTAGAGCAGGCGCCATTGAACAACTTGAGGTATGGGGTGACCGTGTAGGAGTTGAGGTTGTCAAGCATAGTGAAGGTAGTGATCCTGCAGCGGTGATTTTTGACGGAATTCAAGCCGCTAAATCTCGTGGTGCAGATGTTCTACTCTGTGATACAGCTGGACGTCTACAAAACAAAGTGAACTTAATGAATGAGCTTGCAAAGGTAAAACGAGTGATTACGCGTGAAATTCCAGAAGCCCCACATGATGTGCTGCTCGTATTGGATGCGACCACTGGTCAGAATGCGATGAGTCAGGCGAAGACCTTCTCAGAAGCAACAGATGTATCAGGAATTGTGCTTTCTAAATTAGATGGTACAGCTAAAGGCGGTATCGTCTTAGCGATTCGCAATGAGTTGTCCATTCCGGTTAAATTTGTCGGTTTAGGAGAAAAGGTAACAGACCTGCAAGCCTTTGACGCGAATTCCTTTGTTTATGGTTTGTTTGCTGATATGATTGACCAATCAACGTCTGCCGATGAATAAGTTTACCTTGACACCTTTTCATACTATCCGTTAGTATAAAGTGTAAAGGTGTTTCACTTAACAAGGGAGAGATTGCCTTGCTAGACAAAACGACTCGCATTAATTATTTATTTGATTTTTATCAAGAACTGCTTACACCTAAACAAAAGAATTACATGGAAATGTACTATTTAGAGGATTATTCCTTAGGTGAGATTTCCGATCAGTTTGAGGTTAGTAGGCAGGCAGTCTATGATAATATAAAAAGAACCGAAAGCATGCTTGAAGAATACGAAGAAAAGCTATTTCTTTATGAAAAGTTCCAGCAAAGAAAAGAATTGGTAAGAAAATTAAAGGAACACGATGTAATACAAAAACATTCCGAGTTAGTGGAAATGATTCAAAAGCTCGAGAATCTAGATTAGGAGGGCGGCTTTTATGGCATTTGAAGGGTTAGCCGACCGACTGCAAAAAACGATCCAAAAGATCAAAGGAAAAGGTAAAGTTTCGGAAGCCGATGTCAAAGAGATGACACGTGAAGTCCGTTTAGCTTTACTTGAAGCAGATGTAAACTTTAAGGTTGTAAAGGATTTTGTGAAGCGTGTAAAAGAAAGAGCTGTTGGACAGGAAGTCATGGAAAGTTTAACACCTGGTCAGCAAGTTATTAAGGTTGTGAAGGATGAGCTTTCTGATTTAATGGGTGGAGAGCAAAGTAAGATTGCCGTAGCTAACAAACCACCAACAGTCATTATGATGGTTGGTCTGCAAGGTGCGGGTAAAACAACCACTACTGGAAAACTCGCCAATCTTTTAAGAAAAAAGCATAACCGTAATCCA
Source organism: Salinibacillus xinjiangensis (assembly GCF_009649735.1). Taxonomy (GTDB): domain Bacteria; phylum Bacillota; class Bacilli; order Bacillales; family Alkalibacillaceae; genus Salinibacillus; species Salinibacillus xinjiangensis. The sequence goes on along the minus strand of NZ_WJNH01000002.1, from coordinate 190,500 downwards.
ATGCTAGTTGCGGCTGACATATATCGTCCTGCAGCTATCAATCAGCTACAAACTTTAGGAAAACAATTAGACATGCCAGTATTTTCACTTGGTACAGAGGCAAATCCTGTAGACATCGCTAATCAGGCAATTGAGAAGGCAAAAGAAGAGCACCATGATTATGTCATTATCGATACTGCGGGTCGTTTACATGTTGATGAGAACTTAATGGGTGAATTACAGGAGATTAAAGAAAGTGTGAATCCTGATGAGATCTTCCTAGTCGTAGATGCCATGACAGGACAGGATGCTGTGAATGTTGCAGAAAGCTTTAACGAGCAATTAGACGTATCTGGCGTTGTGCTAACGAAGCTAGATGGGGATACTCGTGGTGGTGCGGCCATTTCCATTAAAGCCGTTACCGGTAAACCAATTAAATTTGCAGGTATGGGTGAGAAGCTGGATGAATTAGAAGCCTTTCATCCTGAACGAATGGCATCGCGAATTTTAGGGATGGGAGATGTCCTCTCCTTAATTGAGAAAGCACAGGATAATGTGGATGAAAAGCAAGCAAAAGAATTAGAAGAAAAAATGCGTTCCATGTCCTTTACCTTTGAAGATTTTCTGGATCAGATGCAGCAAGTGAAAAAAATGGGGCCATTGGATGAGCTCATGAACATGATGCCTGGGATGGGTAAAATGAAGGGCATGAAAAATCTTCAAGTAGATGAAAAGCAGATTGATCACGTTGAGGCTATTATTAAGTCGATGACGAAAAAAGAACGAGTCGATCCAAGCATCATGAATGCCAGTCGAAAAAGGCGGATTGCCAAAGGATCTGGGACATCCGTGTCTGAAGTCAATCGCTTACTTAAACAATTTACCGAAATGAAGAAAATGATGAAGCAAATGACAAATATGGGGAAAAAGGGTAAAAAGAAAAAAGGCATGAATTTCCCATTTATGTAGACAAAAACTAGCTTATAAAGCTAGCTATAATCAGTTTTTTAATATGTAATGGAAAAATACTTTACACAGATATAAATGTCTGCTAAAATCTTTATTTGTGTAAAACAATTATTTTGGAGGTGCAAAACATGGCAGTAAAAATTCGCCTAAGAAGAATGGGTTCTAAAAGAAATCCATTTTACCGTGTAGTAGTTGCTGATTCACGTTCTCCTCGTGACGGACGTTTTATTGATCAAATTGGAACATATAATCCAGTTGTTGAACCAGCTAAAGTTGATTTAGATGAAGAGAAAGCACTTGATTGGATGACAAAAGGTGCTAAACCAAGCGACACTGTACGTAACCTGTTTTCAGAACAAGGCATCATGAAGAAATTCCATGACTCTAAAAACCAAAAGTAAAGTAGTGTGATGATGTCATGAAAGCCTTAATTGAAACCATTGTCCGCCCATTGGTTGATCATCCTGATGATGTCAACGTAACAGAAGAGGAAAACGATTATAAGATTCGTTACCACCTCACTGTTCATGAAAACGATGTGGGTAAAGTGATTGGAAAAAATGGTCGAATTGCTAAAGCAATCAGAACTGTTGTGTATGCAGCCGGTTCTGATTCTAACAAAAAAATTTATTTAGACATTATGTAACCAACAGGGAAAGGGCAAACCTTTCCCTGTTTTTACAGCTTTAAAAGTTAAAAGAGTTTTCAGTTAAAAGAGGTTATGAATAAAATAAAGGTTTCGTTTTTATTCGTATACTTATATACTTAAGTTGGTGGAACGTATAAGTATTTAACAAGTTGGCCATTGAATGTGCCTGTAGGCTCATCAATAGCCAATTTTGTCTAACGGGAGGTTTCCCTTGTGAAAATAATTCGTAAAACAGCTGTGAAACAGGTCATCACAGAAAAAAGTAAGGAACGGTTAGAAGTGAAATTCAAAGGGCAGCTCACACAGCTTGAAAATGAGTGTCATCAGCTCCAATTTGAAAAACGAAAATTGCAATCTAAGAAAGGAATATCCACATCAGATGTTAACGTACGCTTCCAAAAGGAAATTGATCGGCGAAAAAACAAGATGAAGTGGGTAGAATATCAGCTGGAACAATTGGACATTTTACCAATAGGTAGTGAAATAACAGAAAGTGAAGTAGATGAGATTGTAGAGGTTGAGGTAGGAGACAAGTGGTCTGAGATTATGGGAGAACGTTCTATTACAATACAGGATGGACAAGTCATTCGGATAGATTAAAAGGTGATGCTATGGATAACCAAATGTTTAACATCGGAAAAGTCGTCAATACACATGGTATTAAAGGTGAAGTGAAAATTATTAAAATCACAGATTTTGATGAGCGCTTCGAAAAAGGTAATAAAGTATTTTGGTTCGCGGAGGATGGAAAAAAGACGTTATCTCTCGAAATTGATGGACACCGAATACATAAAAATTTTCATTTATTACATTTTAAAGGCTATGATTCTATAAATGATGTGGAATCACTTAAGGGTGGTACACTGAAAATTTCTGAAGAGCAACAAACGAGTCTTGAAGAGGGTGAATTTTACTATCATCAAATCATTGGCTGTGCGGTAGTAACAGAGGATGGAACCGAAATCGGGATAGTAAAAGAAATCCTAACACCTGGAGCAAATGATGTTTGGGTTGTGAAAAGAAAGGGACAAAAGGATGTATTGATCCCTTACATTGAATCCATTGTAACTGATGTTGATGTTGAAAATAAACGGATTTTGATTCATCCTATGGAGGGTCTTTTGGACTAATGCATATCGATATCTTAACACTATTCCCAGAAATGTTTCATGGTGTATTCAATTCATCTATTTTAAAAAAAGCAGAAGAAAATAATGCTGTTCAATATAACCCTATTAATTTTAGAGATTATACAGATAATAAACATCAAAAGGTCGATGATTATCCTTATGGTGGTGGAGCAGGAATGGTACTTGCCCCCCAACCATTATTTGATGCCGTTGATCACTTAAAGGAACAGCGAAAAAATACAGCGCCACGTGTTATTTTAATGTGTCCACAAGGAGAGCCTTACACGCAAGAAAAGGCTGAGGAGCTGTCAGAAGAGGATCATTTAATCTTTATTTGTGGTCATTATGAAGGCTATGACGAACGTATAAGAACTCATCTTGTCACAGATGAAATATCTATAGGTGACTACGTTTTAACAGGTGGAGAATTAGGTGCGATGGTGGTCATTGATAGTGTGGTTCGTCTGTTGCCTGGGGTACTTGGTAATAACGAATCGGCAATCAAAGATTCATTTTCGACTGGATTGCTGGAGCACCCTCATTATACTAGGCCACGTGAGTTTAGAGGATTATCAGTTCCAGATGTAGTTTTATCAGGAAACCATCAAAAGATTGAAGAATGGCGGCAGAAGGAATCATTAAAACGCACTTATGAACGCCGCCCCGATTTATTGGAGAAAATGGAATTAACAGACGAGCAGAAACGTTGGCTACAGGTGTGGAAGAACGAGAAATAATCTTGCAATACGATGATGATTATGATATATTTACAGTTGTGCTTAAGAGTTTACTTAGGCTTTAAATGACGATACTCCGCTGCTAGATTCGTGAGGCAAGAGTGTTAGTTGGAAGGAGTGAAGACTTGTGCAAAAGATACTTGAACAAGTTGCAAAAGATCAATTACGTACAGACCGACCAAGCTTTCGTCCTGGTGATACGGTAAAGGTTCACGTGAAAGTTGTGGAAGGTAACCGTGAGCGTATTCAGGTATTCGAAGGTGTAGTACTTAAGCGTCGTGGAGGCGGAATTAGTGAAACCTTCACAGTACGTAAGATTTCTTATGGTGTAGGTATTGAACGTACTTTCCCAGTACATTCTCCTCGCATTGATAAGATTGAAGTATCACGTCGCGGTAAAGTACGTCGTGCGAAGTTGTACTACCTACGTAGTCGTCGTGGTAAAGCTGCACGTATTAAAGAAATTCGATAATATCGTTAAGCATCAGAAATCCTTTTTTGTTGCTTAATCTTAGCAAAAGTTAGTAAGAAGGAGCTTGCATTGTCAGGCTCCTTTTTCTACTCTTTGCATAATATTAACGGTATTCTTCAAATATTTACATACTAATAAACATAAAATGAATATATACATATGCATTCCACAAGTTCGGAGGTAAACCTATGGCCTATAAAAATAGAGAGTGGCTAAGTTGGCTAAAGGTAATTATCATATCAAGTATCATCGCTTTTGGTATACGTGCATTTGTGTTTGCGCCTATTATTGTAGATGGGCCATCTATGCTACCTACACTTGAGAATGATGACCACTTAATAGTAAATAAAATGGAGTATGTATTTAGTGATCCCGATCGGTTCGATATTGTCGTTTTTCACGCCACTAGAAATAAGGATTATATTAAGCGTGTAGTTGGTTTACCTGGTGAACATATAGCGTATCAAAATGAAATCCTTTATATAAATGGACAACCTTATACAGAGCCATTTTTGTCTAGTAGGCTGAATCAACTTCAGGAGGGGAGTCATTACACGCACGATTTCACATTAGAAGACCTCCCAGGTGAGTATGAGGAAATTCCTGATGGACATGTGCTCGTTTTGGGAGATAACCGGTCTAATTCAACCGATAGTCGTGTAATTGGTTTAATACCTATTGATCGAATTGTCGGTGTAGCCACATTTAGATATTGGCCCTTCAATCAATTGGGATTAATACATTAATAGTAGGTGATATGATGACCATTCAGTGGTTTCCAGGACATATGGCTAAAGCCAAAAGGCAAGTGGAAGAAAAATTAAAGCTTGTTGATTTTGTAATTGAATTAGTAGATGCAAGAGTTCCGATATCCTCACAAAATCCCATGTTACAAGAGGTATTAGGAGATAAAGAAAAACTGATTTTACTGATGAAAAAGGATTTAGCTGACCCACAAATGACAAAAAAGTGGGAGGAGCATTTTGCCGCTAAAGGCATCCCATCCTTGGCTGTTAATGCTCATGAAGCAAAAGATATTCAGCAAATTGTAAAGGTCGCTAAGGAAATAGGGGAGAAAAAACTTGAGCGGTTGACGAAAAAAGGCGTAAAACCTCGACCTATTCGAGCGATGATAGTAGGTATTCCAAATGTTGGAAAATCCACGGTGATAAATCGTCTTGTGAATAAAAAAATTGCCAAGACAGGTGATAGACCTGGTGTAACAACAGCTCAACAATGGATTAAAGTGAAAAAAGATTTTGAACTCCTTGATACACCAGGTATTTTATGGCCTAAATTTGAAGATGAGGAAGTGGGATATAAGCTAGCGGCTGTTGGGACGATTAAAGACCATATTCTTCATTTAGATGATATTGCTGTATTTGTATTAAGATTTTTAAAGGACCACTATCCTGATAGATTGGTGGAACGTTATTCCATTGATCTTGATGTCGAGGATATTGTAACCTGGTTTGATGAAATAGGAAAAAAAAGAGGCTGCTTAGCTAGCGGAGGCATGATTGATTACGAAAAAACCTCAGAGGTGATTATACGCGATCTTAGAACCTCTAAGCTAGGTACTATAACGTTTGATTTTCCTGATGAAGGGTAGATAAGTACATGTTTATAAGAGGCTGCTTTCGTTACGTTGTTGTCTTTTATATTGTGCAATTGATATAAATGCGACGTAACTCTAGCGTATTTTCCAATGATCATTCATCAGAACACTCCTATAGTGGAGGCAGAATACGGAGACTCCTATGGGAGGAAGCGTGGTGAAGTCCCAGCAGGAAACGGTCTGGGCTTCCGTGGAGGCTGTGGCCGCGCCCATGGAAAGCGGAGTATTCTGCCGGAACGGTATGCATGCACTCAATAATCATCGGAACGACTTAAGCAACACTAAAAAGTCTAACTATGTCGCATTTTACATCGTTATAGTCAAAAATAACATTTCCTTAGAAAAGAGCGTTTTAAAATAAATGACATTCATCTTTTGATGAATGTCTTTACTTTTTTCGAAATCTATCCGATATTAAAAGTGATGGGAGAGATGCATCATGACAATCAAAAGTGAAACAATTGCCGTCATACGCGAAAAAATAGAGAATGAAACATATACGGTAGAGGAATGGAATGCCTACACTCAAGATGAGAGAAAGGGCGTTCAGGTTTTGGTAAAAAAACAAGAAAAAAGGCGAAAAGCAGAGCAATTACACAAGGAACAGTTTGAGGAAATGCTAACATATGAAAAAAGTATTTGGCACAAGGGGTCTACATACATAGCTGGAATCGATGAAGCGGGTCGTGGTCCTTTAGCTGGTCCTGTGGTGGCTGGTGCTGTGATCATTAATGATACATTTTATCTAGAAGGCATCAATGACTCTAAAAAGCTATCCGTACAAGCAAGAGAGCGGTATTTTGATCAAATAAAACAGTTGTCTGTTTCTTACGGCATCGGTATTGTGGACAACAACACCATTGATCAAATAAATATATTTCAAGCAACAAAGCTGGCGATGAAAAAGGCCGTGGCTGACTTATCAATCCAACCTGACCATTTATTAGTTGATGCGGTTCAATTAAATGAAATCCCAATTCACCATGAGGCTATTATTAAGGGAGATCAAAAATCAGTCTCAATAGCAGCAGCCAGTATCATAGCTAAAGTAACGCGTGACCGCTTGATGAGACAAGTCGATGAACAATATCCAGCTTATCAATTCGCATCCAATATGGGATATGGGACCAAGAACCACCTTCAAGCATTAAAACAGTTTGGGCCTACACCTTATCACCGAGTTTCGTTTGCGCCTGTAAAAGATGCTATTCGTTCATAAGGAGAGAGATTGTATGCCGCAAAATGGAGTTCATCCAACCTTACAATCAATACGTTTACGAGCAACAAAGAGCATGCCACTATCCTTCAAACAGGGACAAATGGTCACAGGGCGAATTGAGAAGTTTTTGCCGAATAATAAGGCCGTCATTCAATTTGGAGGACAACAGCTTATTGCTCAATTGGAAAATTTACTTCAGGTCCATAAACGCTATCTTTTTCAAGTAACCAAAGCCTCTCCTTATGTAAGGTTGCAGGTAATGAGTGAAAAGCCAGTCCGAAATCAAAAGGATTCCATTTCCCTGTTGCTTGAGAAAATGGGGGTTAAAGGATCTGAAAATCAACAAAAACTGCTTTCTATTCTTATAAATGAACAAATACCAATCCACAAACAAAGCATAATGAAAGCATTTGCCCTTATGGAAAAGGCGCCTTCATTTGATGAAGGAATGTCCGTAATTAAAGAAATGCTAATACAGAAGTATCCAATGACAAAGGAAGTATTTGATGCAGTTTATGCTAGACTGTTCAAGCCGATATCGATGGATAAAACAGCAGTCGCTCTACAAACAGAGCTAGATCATATAGATACAAAGGAAGCAAGACAATTACAACATGTGTTATCGTTGTTCCATCAAAAGGACGCTTCAATGCCTCTATTAGAGGGATTATCAGACCAGAAAGGCATCCTCTTTAAACTGAAGGTGATGCTCTCGCTATTGGGTGGTAATGAACAGCTTGCGAAATTTTCTGCTCTTAACGAGAATCTTACTTCAAACCAATCGTTTAAGGAATTACTACAATTGGTTCAAGCCCAAGTGGACAAGCCAGCTGTTAATAGTCACATACAAAACCTACAAAACGTCGTATCAGGGATTCAGTTATCGTTGAGTAATCAACAGGAATGGTCTCAATTTTCGGTTCAGTTTCCCGGAGAATGGTTTGGGCTAAAAGAGGATTTGTTTATGGATTTTGAGGGTAAAAGAAATGAGCAGGATAAAATAGATTCCAATTATTGTCGGGTTATGTTTTACTTAACTCTTCAGAATATCAACGAGACAGTCGTCGATTTATTTGTTCAGAATAGGTCTATATCCCTTAGTGTTTTTAACGACCAACCAGAAATAGTTAAGCCTTTGACTAAACTACTGGAGTCATCACTTGCTGACAATTTACAGACCTTACATTATCAATTAAGCTCCATAGTGGTTAAGGATTTCAATCATTCAAAGCAATCAACCTCTTTTCATAACATTTCATCTCCTTCAGGAACAGAGAAAGGATTTGATTTTAAAATATGAACAATGACCTACCTAACAAACGTAAACAAGCGGTAGCTTTATCATATCATGAAAAAAGAGATACAGCACCGAAAGTAGTGGCGAAGGGGAAAGGCACAATTGCTGAAAATATAATAGATATGGCAAATGAAAATAACGTACCGGTTGAGGAGAATGCAGCACTTGTAGACCTATTATCTACGCTGAATACGAATGACACCATTCCTGAGGAGCTCTATCAAGTAGTAGCCGAAGTGTTTGCTTTTATTTATCAAGTGGATAAACAGTCGCAAAAATAATGCTTTCCTAGCCAGTTTGGTCGTTTTTTCAATTTATATCATCTGTTGTTATTTTCATAGAGTAGTCTTATAATGGATAAGTGTGGACAATTTCTAACACTTTTTTTACAATGAACACGCACTGATATTTTGATGGGAGGATGGAAAATGAACATTCACGAGTATCAAGCTAAAGAGATTTTTCGTAAGTTCGGCGTAGCTGTACCAAATAGTCGTGTAGCTTTTTCCGTTGATGAAGCAGTAGAAGCGGCAAAAGAACTAGGTACAGACGTTTCTGTTGTAAAAGCACAAATACATGCAGGTGGCCGAGGCAAGGCCGGCGGTGTAAAAGTGGCGAAAAATCTAGATGAAGTTCGTACATATGCAAAAGAAATCCTTGGTAAGACCCTTGTGACGCATCAAACGGGTCCAGAAGGAAAAGAGGTAAAACGTCTTCTAATTGAAGAAGGCTGTGATATTAAAAAGGAATATTATGTAGGGCTTGTTCTTGACCGTGCTACTTCACGTGTTGTCATGATGGCATCTGAAGAGGGTGGAACAGAAATTGAAGAAGTAGCAGCGAAGACACCTGAAAAGATTTTCAAAGAGGTAATCGATCCAGTAACAGGATTAATGCCATACCAAGCTAGAAGATTAGCTTTCAGCATCAATATTCCAAAAGAGCTCGTTTCAAAAGCTGTAAAGTTTATGATGGGGCTATATCAAGTATTTGTTGAAAAGGATTGCTCCATTGCAGAAATTAATCCACTAGTTACTACTGGTGACGGCAACGTTATGGCGTTAGACGCTAAGCTAAATTTTGATGACAACGCTTTATTCCGTCAAAAAGATGTAACAGAGTATCGTGACCTTGACGAAGAGGATCCAAAAGAAATTGAAGCATCTAAATATGACCTAAGTTACATTGCTCTTGACGGTAATATTGGCTGTATGGTAAATGGTGCTGGTCTTGCTATGGCAACCATGGATACCATTAAACACTACAATGGGGACCCTGCGAACTTCCTTGACGTTGGGGGAGGAGCTACTACTGAAAAAGTAACAGAAGCCTTTAAGATCATCCTATCCGATGAAAATGTAAAAGGAATTTTTGTGAACATTTTTGGTGGAATTATGAAGTGTGACGTAATTGCAGAGGGTGTTGTTGAGGCAACCAAGCAGATTGGACTAGAACTTCCTTTAGTCGTACGTTTAGAAGGTACGAATGTAGATGCGGGAAAGAAAATTTTAGACGATTCAGGCTTAAATATCACTTCAGCAGACTCTATGGCTGATGGCGCACAAAAAATTGTTGAATTAGTGAAGTAATGTAGAGAGGTGGGAGAAAAATGAGCGTTTTTATTAATAAAGACACAAAAGTAATTGTTCAGGGTATTACTGGCTCTACAGCCCTTTTCCATACAAAGCAAATGCTAGAATACGGAACCAAAATCGTTGGTGGTACTTCACCAGGTAAAGGCGGTCAAGAGGTTGAAGGTGTTCCTGTATTTAACACTGTTCAAGATGCTGTAGATCAAACTGGTGCAAACGCTTCTGTCATTTATGTGCCTGCACCATTTGCGGCAGATGCGATTCTAGAAGCAGCAGATGCTGAACTAGATTTAGTTATTTGTATTACAGAGCATATTCCAGTTATGGATATGGTAAAAGTTAAACGTCAATTGGAAGGTAAAAAGACACGTCTTGTAGGTCCAAACTGCCCAGGTGTTATTACTGCTGATGAGTGTAAAATCGGAATTATGCCTGGTTACATTCATAAAAAAGGTCATGTAGGTGTTGTATCACGTTCTGGTACATTAACCTATGAAGCGGTTCATCAATTAACTGAATCTGGTATTGGTCAAACCACTGCAGTTGGAATTGGTGGGGACCCTGTAAATGGTACAGATTTCATTGATGTTCTAAAAGCTTTCAATGAAGACCCAGAAACCGAAGCGGTTATTATGATTGGTGAGATTGGTGGAACAGCTGAAGAAGAAGCAGCTGAATGGGTAAAAGCTAATATGACAAAACCCGTAGTTGGCTTTATCGGTGGTCGTACAGCACCTCCTGGAAAGCGTATGGGTCATGCTGGTGCCATTATCTCTGGTGGTAAGGGTACAGCTGATGAAAAGATTCGTGTTATGAATGAATGTGGCATTGAAGTGGCAGAAACGCCTTCTGTCATGGGTGAAACACTAATTAAGGTTCTGAAGGATAAAGGACTATACGACAAGTGTAAGACACATTAATGAACCTATTAAGGGACTAACTCAAAAAGAATTGGGTTAGTCCCTTCTATATAATATAAATTTAACAAAAGCTAAAAGGGGTGTTTCTAGTTGATACCAGAAAAAGAATTAAGATTATTTCATTTATTACGTGTCAGAGGATTGGGACGAAGGAGAATTCGTCAATTATTACGAATTGACCCACAGCTTACCTCCATCTATCAGCTTTCCGTGAACGAACTGCAGACTCTTTTAAAATTACCCTCTCCAACTATTGATAAAATCCACAATGATCTCCATTCTTCTCAAATCATCAGTTCCATTAAATATGACTATTCCCAAACAAACATGATTTCTATTTACAATCCTTTATATCCACAACTTCTAAAGATGATTCCAGACCCACCACTATGCCTGTATGCAAAAGGAAATTTGGACTACTTAAACCACGAACCAAAGCTTAGTGTAGTAGGAACAAGGGCTCATTCGCAGGAGGCTGAGAGAAAGGTTCAATATTTATTTAAACCATTGATTCAACATGATTGGTTAATTGTAAGTGGGATGGCAAAAGGAATTGATAAGTTGTCACATCAAGCCGCTTTAGCCTATAATGGAAAAACGATTGCGGTGTTAGGGTTTGGATTTCATCATATCTATCCTAAAGAAAACATACACATAATGAATACTATTGGACGTAATCATTTGCTCTTATCTGAATATCCACCCCATACAAAGCCGAAGCCATGGCATTTTCCGGAACGAAATCGGATTATAAGTGGTCTATCCTTTGGCAGCTTAATTATAGAAGCGAAAGAGAAAAGTGGTACATTTATAACAGCTGAGCAAGCCTTAGAACAAGGTCGAGAGGTGTTTGTAGTACCTGGATCTATTCTTTCTCCCCAAACAAAAGGCTGTCACCTTTTAATACAGGAAGGCGCTACATTAATTTATGATTCAACGGATTTGATCCAGGCATGGAAAACAACAAAAATTAGCGTTTAATGAAACAAATAAAAGGCTTTTAATGTCCTATTTCTTAAAATTTTCTGTAAAAAATAGTTTGACAAAAGTGCTATAAGTATTTAATAATAGGGAAGATTTATAAAACGATTACCAGAAGCCTTTTGTACCTTCAAAATAGGGTAGAGTAGAAATTAAAATTATTGATTATAAAATAAGAGAGAAACCTCTTAGGAGGATGTTTATGGCAGATTATTTAGTAATTGTCGAATCACCGGCAAAAGCAAAGACAATTGAACGATATTTAGGAAAAAAATATAAAGTAAAAGCTTCAATGGGACATGTTATCGATCTTCCAAAAAGTCAAATGGGTGTCGATGTGGAAGAAAACTATAAGCTTAAATATATAACAATCCGTGGAAAAGGACCGATATTAAAAGAGCTTAAAACTGCAGCGAAAAAAGCGAAAAAAGTCTTTCTGGCTGCCGACCCCGATCGCGAAGGTGAAGCAATAGCCTGGCACCTGGCCCGCAGTTTAGATGTAGATGAGAATTCTAAATGTAGAGTGGTATTCAATGAGATCACCAAAGATGCAGTGAAGGAATCTTTCAAGAATCCACGACACATAGACAACAAATTAGTAGATGCCCAACAAGCTAGAAGAGTATTAGACCGTTTAGTAGGTTATAATATAAGTCCTTTACTATGGAAGAAAGTAAAGAAAGGCTTGAGTGCGGGTAGAGTACAGTCTGTTGCTGTCAAACTAGTTATGGAACGTGAACGAGAGATACAGAACTTTACTCCAGAAGAGTATTGGACGATTGAATCGGAATTTAAAAAAGGTAAGGAAACCTTTGAAGGTTCATTTTACGGTGTTAAAGGAAAAAAACAGAAGCTAGATTCTAAACAAGATGTGGATCATATTTTAAAGCAATTGAATGGAGATCACTTTAAAGTAGAAAAAGTCAATAAACGTGAAAGAAAGAGAAACCCAGCACAACCTTTTACCACATCTTCTCTACAGCAAGAAGCAGCACGGAAGCTAAACTTTAAAGCTAGAAAAACGATGATGCTAGCCCAACAATTATATGAAGGTATTGATTTAGGGAAAAAAGAAGGTACTGTTGGTTTGATAACTTATATGAGAACAGACTCTACACGAATTTCAGACACGGCTAAGAGTGAGGCAGCACAATATATTGAATCCTCTTATGGTAAAGAATATTTAGGGTCTGGACAGAAGAAAATAGGGGCACAGGGAGCACAGGACGCCCACGAGGCGATTCGACCGACCTCTGTCAATCGTTCCCCAAAAACACTTAAAGGAATTCTATCTCGTGATCAGCTTAGACTATACAAGTTGATTTGGGAGCGTTTCTTAGCAAGTCAAATGGCGCCAGCGACGATGGATACAGTAACAGCCCATTTAGTGAATAATGAAGTAGAGTTTAGAGCTACTGGCTCACAAATAAAGTTTAAAGGCTTTATGAAGGTGTATGTTGAGGGAGAAGACGACCAAAAGAAAAAAGAGAACAAGCTACTCCCGCCTCTTAAGGAAGGGGAAGATGTTCTTGCAAAGGATATTGAACCTAACCAACACTTTACACAGCCACCTCCAAGATATACGGAGGCACGTTTAGTGAAAACGCTAGAGGAATTAGGTATTGGACGCCCGTCTACGTACGCGCCAACCTTAGACACCATTCAGAGAAGAGGCTATGTCGCGTTAGATAATCGCCGTTTTGTACCAACAGAACTTGGTGAAATTGTCGTGGATATCCTAAAGGAATACTTCCCGGAAATCATTGACGCTGAATTTACGGCGAAAATGGAAAATGATTTAGATAGTATTGAAGAAGGTAAGGTTGAGTGGATCAATATTATCGATGAGTTTTACGGAGGCTTTGAAAAGAGATTAGATAAAGCTGAAAAAGAGATGGAGAAAATCGAAATCAAGGATGAACCAGCTGGGGAAGATTGCGAAAAATGTGGTCATGAAATGGTTTATAAGATGGGACGTTACGGTAAGTTTATGGCATGCTCGAATTTTCCGGACTGTCGTAATACCAAGCCTATACTAAAAGAAATTGGTGTTAAATGTCCTAACTGTAAAGAGGGCAATATTGTTGAGCGGAAGTCTAAAAAGAACCGCACCTTTTATGGATGTGATCGTTATCCTGAGTGTGAATTTGTTTCCTGGGATAAGCCGATTTCAAGACCTTGTCCTAAGTGCGAGGGGTTATTAGTTGAAAAGAAAAAGAAAAAAGGGACACAGGTTCAATGTACTCAATGTGATTATAAGGAAGAACCTCAAGAGTAATGGAAGAAAAAGGGTTAAATCATGGATGGTTTAGCCCTTTTTTTGTTATTTTGAATTAATTTTATCGTCTTAATTCTCATTTATTGACACGGCTTTTCGTTAAGGCTATAATTACCCATTGGTAAGCATACAGGCTTGACAGTAATAATACATAAAAAATAATCACATTATATAGGTCATTGAAACCACTTTTTTGTATGGAACAAAGAACAATTCAGAATTTTGTTGCAATTTAGTCAAATTTATTGCATCGGTTAAATGAATATGTTAAGATTTATACGCTTCAGGTAATTATTTCTGAAATCCTTTAACAAAGCCTTATTAGAGTAAACCTGTCCACAATGAAGATTAAATGTTTCACAACTGCTGAGGTGGGGAATATGAATTTCGACTATTTTCGGGAAGTATTTGTCGAGTACTTACAAATTGAAAAGAATGCTTCACCGTACACCATAAAATATTATCTTGATGATCTGAACACCTTTTTTTTGTTTTTAGAAAAAGAAGGTATTTCTGATTTAAAAGAAGTCGATTATGCTTGTATCCGTGTTTTTTTAACAGAACTTTATGACAAAAAGCTATCGAGAAGAAGTGTCTCCAGAAAGCTTTCGAGTCTAAGAACATTCTATCGATTCTTGGAGAGAGAACAGATTGTGGAACAGAATCCATTTTTGAATGTAACCCTACCGAAAATGGATAAACCAATACCAGAATTTTTATATGAAGAAGAGATTGAAAAACTATTTACAGTTAATGATGTAAATACACCGCTAGGTCAACGAAACCAGGCTCTATTGGAGCTATTGTATGGAACGGGCATGCGAGTTAGTGAATGTGCAATACTTAAGATTGAAAATATTGATTTTTCAATTGGAACAGTTCTCGTGTTAGGGAAAGGTAAAAAAGAACGGTACATTCCATTTGGTAAGTATGCAGAAGATGCCTTAGTCCAATACATCGATGACGGGAGAAAACAGTTAGCAGACAAAGGGTCAAGTCCAACTAATTCGTTGTTTTTGAATGCGCGTGGGACGTCATTAACAGCCCGTGGTATTCGAACAATATTAAATGACATGGTAAAGAAAGCGGCACTGACGATACATGTTCACCCACATAAATTAAGACATACGTTTGCGACACATTTACTTAATGCAGGTGCAGATCTAAGGTCTGTTCAAGAACTTTTAGGACATGAACATTTGACGTCAACTCAAATTTATACCCATGTTACAAAGGATCATTTGCGCGACATATATTTGAAAACACATCCAAGAGCCTAACAATGGAGAGAAAGAGGTGTGGTACTCTTGTCAAACACATTTCATGCAACAACGATTTTTGCCATTCGACATAATGGCCAATGTGCAATGAGTGGTGATGGTCAAGTTACACTTGGGAATCAAGTCGTGATGAAGCATACAGCCAAAAAAGTTCGCCGTTTATTTAACGGGAAGGTTTTAGCTGGCTTTGCTGGGTCTGTAGCAGATGCATTTACTCTTTTTGAGAAATTTGAAAGTTACCTGGAAAAATACAACGGCAATCTGGCTCGAGCATCAGTAGAACTTGCCAAGGAATGGCGCAGTGATAAGGTATTACGAAAACTAGAAGCAATGCTCATTGTAATGAATAAGGATGACATGCTGCTCGTGTCAGGCACAGGAGAGGTTATAGAACCGGACGATGATATTTTAGCAATTGGCTCTGGTGGAAATTATGCCTTAAGCGCTGGCCGTGCATTAAAAAGATTCGCAGATGACCAAACTGCTGCAGATATTGCTCGTGCAGCATTAGAAATTGCAGGGGAAATTTGTGTTTTCACAAATGACCAAATTGTGTTAGAAGTTCTAGAATAAGGAGGTTGGATAGATGTTAGGGAAAAACCTCACCCCAAGACAAATTGTAGAAAAACTAGATCAATTTATTATTGGGCAGAATCAAGCTAAAAGAGCCGTTGCTGTTGCATTGCGAAATCGATATCGTCGTATGCAAATGGATGAAAAGTTAAGGGATGAAATTGTACCTAAAAATATTTTAATGATTGGACCTACAGGTGTCGGAAAAACAGAAATTGCCAGAAGACTTGCTAAGTTAGTAGGTGCTCCTTTTGTTAAGGTAGAAGCTACGAAGTTTACCGAGGTTGGCTATGTAGGTCGTGACGTGGAATCTATGGTCCGTGACCTTGTGGAAACGTCCATTCGTATTGTTAAAGAAGAAAAAATGGATCAAGTAAAAGGGAAGGCTGAGGATTTAGCTGAAAAGAGACTTGTAAAGCTTTTAGTTCCTGATAAGAAAAAGAATCAGTCTGTAAAAAATCCATTTGAGATGCTTTTTTCCAATCAACAAACAAATGATCAGTCAGATCAAAGTGAAGACAAAACAGAGATTGAACAAAAACGTCGTCGAATTAAACATCAATTAGATATGGGGGAACTTGAGGATCACATGGTCACCGTTGAGGTGGATGAGCAAAATTCCTCCATGTTAGATATGCTGCAGGGTTCTGGTATGGAACAATTCGGTATGAATATGCAGGATGCCTTAGGTCAATTTATGCCAACCAAGAAGAAAAAGCGTCGTTTACCTGTTCGGGAAGCGCGTAAAGTGCTTATACAGGATGAGGCACAAAAGCTCATTGATATGGATGAGGTGTCACAAGAAGCGGTTAAAATTGCAGAGCAGTCAGGCATCATCTTTATAGATGAAATTGATAAAGTAACGGGTAAGCAGGAGTCCCAAGCAAATGTTTCACGCGAGGGTGTTCAAAGAGATATTCTCCCTATTGTGGAAGGGTCTACGGTAGTTACAAAGTATGGTCCTGTCAAAACGGATCATATCTTATTTGTGGCTGCAGGGGCATTTCATATGTCAAAGCCTTCTGATTTAATCCCTGAATTACAGGGGCGCTTTCCAACTCGAGTTGAGCTACAAAAGCTAACGACTGAGGACTTTATCAATATTTTAACTGAACCTTCTAACGCACTAATTAAACAATATGTAGCTTTATTAGAGACTGAAGGTATAAATGTTGAATTTTCTGACGATGCTGTAAATAGAATTGCCGAAATCGCATATGAAGTCAATCAAGAGACAGACAACATTGGGGCAAGAAGACTTCATACCATTCTAGAAAAGCTTTTAGAGGACTTATCCTTTGAAGCACCAGATATTCATATGCAGAAAATAGACATAACAAAAGAGTATGTTGACGACAAACTAGAATCAATTGTAAAAAATAAAGACTTATCCCAATACATTTTGTAGGAAGTCGTAAAAATCTTAGGAGGATGGAAATGGAATTATTAGAAAGAGCAAGAACCATTAATGCAATGCTACAAAAAACTACGGGCAAAAACGTTAACTTTAGTGACATGTCTGGTACTCTAAGAGATGTAATTGGAGCTAATGTATTTGTCCTAAGTAGACGAGGGAAATTATTAGGCTTTGCCATTAAACAAGAAATTGAAAATGAACGAATGAAAACGATGCTCGAGGAAAGACAATTTCCAAAGGAATATACAGAAAGTTTATTCAGTATTTCAAAAACTACAGCTAACCTAGATATTGAAAGTGAATATACAGCGTTCCCTGTTGAGAATAAGGAGTTATTCCAATCAGGCTTAACGACAATTGTTCCTATTATTGGTGGTGGGGAACGATTGGGAACATTAATTCTTAGCAGACTTAAAGACCACTTCAATCAAGATGACCTCTTGCTTGCGGAATATGGTGCAACAGTAGTTGGTATGGAAATTCTTCACCAGAAAACAGAGGAAATTGAAGAAGAGGCAAGAAGTAAGGCTGTTGTACAAATGGCTATTAGTTCTTTATCTTACAGTGAATTAGAAGCTATTGAGCATATTTTTGAAGAGCTTGGTGGTAAAGAAGGTTTACTAGTAGCTAGTAAAATTGCGGATAGAGTAGGAATTACAAGATCCGTAATAGTAAATGCTTTACGTAAACTAGAAAGTGCCGGAGTAATTGAATCTCGTTCACTTGGTATGAAAGGAACCTATATTAAAGTACTGAATGATAAATTCTTAGTTGAATTACAAAAGTTAACAGCTGAATAATATATAAAAAATTCTGTAGCTACTTTGGCTACAGAATTTTTTTATGTATTTATAGATTGACCCAGTTAAATTCCTATTAGTAACCATTTATCTTAAACTATAGTCCTAAAAACGTCATGTGCCTATAGAACTATATTTAAAAATATAAAGAAAAAAAGAAATTACCAATTTTCATGAAGGACTTTTTGTGTAATAATCTAATATATATACTAAGTGACAAATTTCTACACATATTCTTGAAGTGAAACAAATTTTGAGGGGTTAGGAGGATGTAATTTGTCTATTTTTAGTGGTACAATCCATACCCTTGAGCAATCATTAGATTATTCATCATTAAAAAACAAAACCATTTCAAACAATATTGCAAATGTCGACACAGCTAATTATAAAGCGAAGGATGTCGTATTTAAGGATGTGTTGAATTCAGCAAGTTCTTCACTGGAAGCAAAACGTACACATCCTAAGCATCTGCCGTTTCAGGCAACTCCCAATACAACACCCTACAATGTTATACAACGAGATAACACCACGTATAACCATAACGGGAATAACGTGGACGTAGATAAAGAAATGACCGAGTTAGCTAAAAATCAGATTTATTATCAAGCAGTTGTAGATCGTCTGAATGGAAAGTTTGGTAGTTTAAAAACCGTTATTAAAGGAGGGAGATAATGAGTATTTTTCACTCCATTAACACAAGTGCAAGTGGTTTAACCGCTCAACGACTTCGAATGGATACTATTTCTTCAAACATCGCAAATGCTGAGACTACGAGAGCTCGCCTAAATGAAGCAGGAGAGTGGGAACCGTACCGTCGCAAGGTCTTAGCTTTTGAGGAGAAAGATACTACTTTTCGTGGTCAGCTTCAAAATGCCATCCACAAACAATCATCAGCAGGAACTGGGTCAGGAGTACAAGTTGCTGAGATCAGGGAAGATGATGAGCCGTTTAAAATGGTCTTCAACCCTAATCATCCAGACGCAAATGAAGATGGGTATGTAGCCATGCCTAATGTCGAGCCATTAAAAGAAATGGTTGATTTAATGAGTGCGACAAGGTCTTATGAAGCAAATGTAACATCCATGAATGCGTCAAAGGATATGCTCTTAAAAGCTTTAGAAATTGGAAAGTAAGGTGATAAATGATGCCAACCATTAATCAAATATTAGCAACATCTCCGAATCCACAACTTTCAAAAGGAGATCGTACGTCGCCTTTTGAGGCGCAGCAAAACTTTTCACAGTCATTAAAGAATGCAATAGATAAAGTGAATGATTCACAAATTAAGTCAGATCAAATGACTACTGCTCTTGCTAAGGGTGAAATCGATAACTTACATGATGTTATGATTTCAGCACAAAAAGCAAGCATTACATTACAAACGGCAGTAGAAGTTCAAAGCAAAGCTATTGAAGCTTATAAAGAAGTGATGAGGATGCAATTATAATCTATTAGTTTGTGATTATTAATAGATATACGAGGTAGAATAATATTTTTTGTACGTTTTTAAAAAATATTTTTAAAAAATGAAAAACGGGCTGTCAAAAGCCTTGTTTTTTCTTTGTTATCCTCCAATCCAAATAAAAAAATAGAATCAGTATGGAGGCAACAGTAGTGGAGAAGCTTCGATCTTATTATCAAAAAACAACTGAATTTTGGAAGAATAGAACACTAAAGCAAAAGTCAGCGTTTATTGGAGGCTTTGTTTTCATTCTTTTGCTTATCGTATTTATAAGCGTTTTTGCTAATAAATCAAACTTGGTACCACTTTATAATAATCTTTCGCTGCAAGAAACGGGTCAAATTAAAGCCGAGTTAGATGCAAGAGCTATTGATTATGAAGTGAGTGGTGGTGGAACCTCCATTTTGGTTCCGGAAGAGCATGTGGACACATTGCTTGTTGATTTAGCTGCTCAAGGGCTTCCAAACAGCGGGAATATTGATTATTCTTTTTTTAGTGAAAATGCATCTTGGGGCATGACAGACGGCCAGCGAGAAATGATTGAACTGGACGCCTTACAAACCGAGCTATCAAATTTAATGAAAAGAATTGAAGGAATACGCGAAAGTGAAGTTCTGATTACGAAACCTGAAGAAAGTGTCTTTATCAATGAAGAAACATCAGAGGCATCAGCTTCCATTGTGATTCATACTGAGCCTGGGTATAAATTTAACCAAAATCAAATTGATGGACTCTATCATTTAGTTTCTAAATCAGTTCCTAATCTCCCTACTGATAATATCGTCTTAATGAACCAACATTTTGAGTACTTTGATCAAAAAAATTCAAAAGATATGTCAGTAGGCACTACTTACTTAGAGCAACAGGAGATTAAAAAAGAGGTTGAACGAGATGTACAAAGGCGTGTACAACAGCTATTAGGTACGATGATTGGAAGAGAGAATGTAGTTGTTTCAGTAACAACAGATTTAGATTTCACCCAGGAAAATCGTGTTGAAGAAGTGGTAGAGCCTGTTGATATGGAGAATATGGAAGGCCTGCCAGTAAGTGTAGAGCGAATTACGGAAACCTATTCAGGAGACAATCCACCACCTGAAACGATCGGTGCTGACGGGGAAATTCCTGAATACAATACTGCCGAAGGTGAAGGTGCAAATTCCGAGTATGAAATGGTAAAAGAAACCATTAACAATGAATATAACCGAATTCGTAAAGATATTGTAGAAAGTCCATATCAGGTTAGAGATTTGGGGATTCAAGTTGCAGTTGATCGAAAAAAAGATCAACCATCTGAGAATGGAGATGCCCAATACCTAACAGCCCAAGAGGAAGCTACAGTAGAGCAAAGTATTGCGTCTATTCTCGATTCCATCATTTCAACAACAGTTTCGGAAGAGTATGGCAATATTAATCCTGAGGAAAAAGTTTCTATTGTATTCCAGGAATTTAATTCACAACCGGTTGCTGACCCAGCACCAACACCTGTGGTACCAACATGGTTATATGCAGCTGGTGCGGCATTGCTACTATTGATTGTGATATTGCTATTGCTTGCTTTCCGAAAACGCAAAAAGGAACCAAGCGAAGAACATATCGAAGAGCAGATTGAGGAGCAAGCCATACATGTTCCTGACATTGAGGATCAACCTGATACAGAAGAGCAGCTACGAAGAAAACAACTTGAAAATATGGCCAAGGATAAGCCAGAAGAGTTTGCGAAACTATTAAAAACTTGGATTGCAGAGGAATAGGAGGGATTTAGAATGGCAAAACAGAGAAATGAATTAACCGGAAAGCAAAAAGCAGCCATTCTCTTGATCTCTTTAGGACCTGATGTTTCTGCTGAAGTATATAAACATTTATCAGAAGAAGAAATTGAACAATTAACGTTGGAAATTTCATCTGTTAAAAAAGTAGATTCAAATCAAAAAGAAAAAGTGATCGACCAATTTCATCAGATTGCATTGGCGCAAGATTACATTTCAGAAGGTGGAATTGGATATGCAAAAAATGTTTTGGAAAAAGCATTGGGTGAAGACGAGGCGACTAAAATTATTGGTCGTCTAACCTCATCATTACAGGTTCGACCATTTGATTTTGCGCGAAAGGCTGATCCTGCGCAGATATTAAATTTTATTCAAAATGAACACCCGCAAACCATAGCACTTATTCTATCTTATCTAGATGCAGAGCAATCTGCACAGATTCTTTCTGAACTTCCTGCTGACATGCAGGCTGATATTGCTAAGCGGATTGCCATTATGGACTCTACATCACCCGAAATTATCAATGAAGTAGAGCAAATTCTTGAAAAGAAATTATCTGCAACAGTAACACAGGATTATACCTATACTGGTGGGATAGAAGCAGTTGTAGAAGTGTTAAATGGGGTTGATAGGTCCACTGAGAGAACTATTTTGGATGAACTAGAAACACAGGACCCAGAACTTGCAGAAGAAATCAAGAAAAGAATGTTCGTCTTTGAGGATATTGTCACCCTTGATAATCGTTCTATTCAGCGTGTCATCAGGGAAGTTGAAAACGAAGACTTAATGCTATCTCTCAAAGTAGCAAGTGAAGAGGTTCAGCAGGTTTTATTTAAAAATATGTCCAATCGAATGGTAGAAAACTTCAAGGATGAAATGGAATATATGGGTCCCGTTCGCCTACGAAATGTTGAAGAGGCTCAGACTAGAATCGTTTCGGTCATCAGAAGGTTAGAAGAAATTGGGGAAATCGTGATTGCTCGTGGTGGAGGTGACGATATCATTGTCTAATATATTGAAGGTTCAACGTGAATCACAGGACCAATCAAAGACAATCTCCTTAAAACCAATTTATAAACCAACTACTAAACAACAGGACCAAGAGCAAGAAACACTTAATTTAAAGGCTAATGCCGAACGAATGTTCAAGGAAGCACAAGAGAAACTCCAACAGGCTAAACAAGAATCTGAGCGTATAATCGAACAAGCCAATCAGCAGCTTCATGAGGAGCAGGAAGCCTGGGAAAGTGAGAAGGAAAAGCTGTTTGAACAATTAAAGGCTGAAGCTTTTGAGGTAGGCTTTCAAGATGGAAAGGTTGAAGCTGAAAAGCAACACCAAGCCTATGTGGATGAAGCAAGCTCGTTGATTAACTTAGCTAAACAAGAATATGCCGAGATCATTGATAAAAGTCATGAGGACATACTCCAGATTTCTCTTAATGCTACTGAAAAAATACTTGGATATGTATTAGAAGACAACCAGGAGAACTTTACAAAGCTAGTACAACAAGCATTGTTAATCGTGAAGGACAAGCCTAAAATAGATCTTCACGTACATGTAAGTGATTACGAGGGGCTTCTACAGCACAAAGAAGAACTGACCAATCTATTAAGTGATCAGGCTGACCTAACCATTTATCCTAGTAAAGAAGTCAATCGACATGGCTGCTTAATTGATACCCCAAATGGACAAATTGATGTGGGAGTTGATTCTCAGCTTAATGAATTAAAGGTGAAATTGCTGGATTTACTTGAGGAGGCTAAAACAATTGAAGGCTAGTCTCGTTCTAGATTGGTTAGAAAAGATTGATACTGTAAAAAGCTATGGAAAAGTAACGAAAATAGTTGGCATCATGATAGAGGCAACAGGTCCTGATGCGAGCATTGGTGATGTATGTTATGTGTACACCAAAAATAAGCACCAGCAGCCGATTATGGCGGAGGTTGTAGGCTTTCAAAAGGATAGTGTACTCCTCATGCCCTATGCACAGGTGAAAAATATAGGTCCCGGCTGCCTAGTTGAAGCTACTCAGCAGCCATTAATGGTACAGGCGGGCAGAAGTATGATTGGAAGCATTTTGGATGGCCTTGGTAATCAGTTAAATCAATCCTCTTTACCTAAAGGTCTATCCACGATTGCGACGGACCAAGACCCGCCAAATCCAATGGAAAGGCCGCCCATTAAAGAAAGAATTTCAATTGGTGTCAAAGCGATTGATGGCCTGCTTACTATTGGGAAGGGACAACGTGTAGGAATATTCGCTGGTAGTGGTGTTGGAAAAAGTACATTACTCGGGATGATAGCTCGAAATAGTGATGCTGATTTGAATGTAATCGCGTTAATCGGTGAAAGAGGTAGAGAGGTTCGAGAGTTTATCGAAAATGATCTTGGTGAGGAAGGCTTAAAAAAGTCCATTGTCGTTGTGGCTACCTCTGACCAGCCTCCATTACAACGGATAAAAGGAGCCTATACCGCTACAGCCATTTGTGAATACTTTCGGGACCAAGGATACCATGTCAACTTAATGATGGATTCAGTGACGAGGGTGGCTATGGCTCAGCGAGAAGTTGGTTTGGCAACAGGGGAGCCCCCTACGACTAAGGGCTATACACCTAGTGTTTTTGCCACTTTGCCTAAATTGCTCGAACGAACAGGCACTAATGTACACGGAACTATTACCGCTTTTTATACCGTACTAGTCGATGGTGATGACTTAAATGAGCCGATTGCGGATACCGTGAGAGGAATCCTGGATGGCCACTTAGTCCTTGATCGCTCTATTGCTGAACAAGGTCGCTATCCTGCTATTAATATCTTAAAGTCTATTAGTAGGGTAATGAATCAAGTTGCGAAAAAGGATCATATACAAGCAGCTGCATTTATACGAAATCTCTTAGCTGTTTATGAGGAAAATAAGGAGCTCATCCAAATTGGGGCATATAAAAAAGGTACTTCACGGGAAGTGGATGAAGCCATTTCTTTTTACCCACGAATTATAGGATATTTAAAACAAAGCATGGATGAAAGCTTTCCGGGTGATGAAGGTATTCAAGTACTACTCGATATAGCCAATGGGAGTGAAACGTGATGACAAACGTACAAGCCTTTGAAAGAATACTTAATGTTAGAACCACAGAAAAAGACATGGCTTATAAGACATACCAAGATGCCATGGATCACTTCGAGGTAACTGCAACGGAGCTATATCATTTTTTAAAAGAGAAGGAAGACCTTGAAAAGGATATTTCGAAGGGGTTCCAGTCATCCATTTCTGCTGAGCAAATACGAAATTATCATTCCTACATGCAAAGTTTAAATAGCAAAATCGCGAAATTACAGCAGGCTGTTTTACATGCCCGTCAAGACATGGAAAGCTCGCACGATCAACTAACAGAAAGATATGTAGAAATGAAAAAATACGAAAAGATTATTACACATAAAAAGAATTCCGCAAAACAAGTGGAAGTAAAAAAAGAAAAAGAGCTTTTGGATGAAGCGTCGATTCAACAATTTTTACGCCGTGGAAATAGGTGAGATGATGAGTACAAAAGATTTTCCTGAAAAAGAAAAGGCAGGTAAGCTTCAATGGTTTTTATTTGTTATTGTCGTTCCCATTGTTTTTGCCATTACCTTGCTCATAATTGTATTAAATATCGCGGGTGTCAATGTACTAGATTTAGCTGATAAGTACGGGGAACGTTTGCCGTTTGTCTCTGCTATGAATGAGAAAGAGCAGGCGGAGGAATTCCAACAAGAAATATCAGAATTAGAATCAACAGTTAAAGAGAAGAATTCCCATATCGAGCAACTTGAGGTGGAAATAGAATCTAAAGATCAACAGATTACTAACTTAGAGGCTGAGATTACAGCATTAACAAAGCAGTTAAATGAAAAGGAAGTTGAAAAAGAAAAGCAGGCAGAACAGATTAAAGAGATAGCTTCTTCATTTACTGATATGGAACCTAAATCTGTTGCATCTATTGTAGAAAATGTAGACCAAGAGGTAGCTTTATCTATCTTAAAGGATATTCCATCTGAAGAGAGAGGTGCGATTTTAGCCTCCATGAGCCCAGAAAAAGCAGCTTCCTTAACGAGTGCTTTTATTAACGGTCGTGTTGAATAAGGTTAAAATCCTTGAAAGGGGGTGAGAAAAGTGGAAGTCGGACTTTTTCAATTTAATGCTATAGGTCAAAGTATGAAACTGGGAGAAGGGCTGCCTAGCACAAAGAAAACAGATATAGAGCAGGCGTTTTCTACTCTATTAGCTACGATTCAAGGGGGAGCAATGCCGCAAGTGAATCCAGACTTATCAGCACAAGAGGAACAAGCTCCTATTCAAAAAATGTTTGAACAACTTGAACAACTTTTAGCTGATGAGGATTTGAATCAAGCACAAGTTCAGGAGTTAACTGCTTTACTTTCCCAAATTACAGCGTATTTTAAAACACCTGATAATGGCGGATTGGGATTGCAGGTGATGCAGAGTAATGGAGACAAAATAAGTCTACAAAGCAATCAAAACCTGGAACTGTCAAGCTTACTGAACATGGCCAAAACTCTTTTACAATCCTATGAAGCTATGACAAAAGGAAGTAATCAACAGGCAGGAAGAGAGTTTCAGGCTGCATTGACCAAGATTACACATTTGCTGTCTAAATCTGAACAACATCCTTCTGCAGCAAAATTAGTTAATACAGATTCTCTAGATGTAAAATCGTCAACGAATACAAGGGCATTTGTACAGCAAATTCTCCAATCAAGTCAGGGGAATTCGAGAAACGTTTCAAGTCATGTACTTCGATCAGTCATGCAACAAGGAACAGTCTCCCAGGAGGAAAAGGTAGATTCGTTGTCCTTAAAGGCAACAAACACATTAACTGTAGATTCCATGCCTATGTCCAAGACAGAACAATATACACTCTATTTACAACGAAGTCATGGGCAGCAATCAAAGGCATCAGAATCTAACTTACTTGAGGAAATGCAAAAAGTGATTAAATCAAGTCGTTTTATTCAAAATGGAGGATCGACACAGCTAACAATTAAACTCAAACCTGCACATTTAGGTGACATGATGTTAAGCTTCACCCAAATAAATGGGGAGACAGCTGTTAAAATCACAGTCACGTCTCAAGTAGCAAAGGAAATGGTAGAAAGTAATTTAACACAGTTACGCCATATGTTTTCCCCACAACAAGTAGTCGTGGAGAAACAGGCAGAACCTATCATTCAACAGCAGTCATCTTCCTTTTTAGCTAACCAACACCAGGAAGAACAAGAGAAACAAGGCTATCAGGAGAAACAACAAAAGCAGTCAGAGCAGGATGATTATGAAGACGTAGAATTAGAGAAAAGCTTTGAGGATTATTTAATGGAAATTTAGGTAGGTGATAAGGATGACCAAGATTGATCCATCATTATTTTTAGCAAATCAAACAACAGAGAAAACGAGTAATAATCAGCTAGGTAAAGATGATTTTCTGAAAATCTTGATGACACAACTACAAAATCAAGACCCATCAAACCCGATGGAAGATAAAGAATTCATATCTCAAATGGCTAATTTTTCATCCTTAGAGCAATTAATGGCTATTTCAAAGTCGATGAATGGTTTAGTACAATCCCAATCTATGAATTCTGTCATAGAGTACAGTCATTTAATAGACAGGCAAGTAGAGTTTAACGTGTATAACGAGGATGGATCAGTAGAAAAGACTGGAAACGGGATAGTTGAAGGCGTGTCGATGGGGGAAAGTGGCATTGAGCTCGTATTACAAAATGGGGAGAAAGTATCTGTACATTCGATAACGGAAATTAAAAATGCAAGTGAAGTAGTGGAATAGAAGGAAGGGGAAGTCATGGATCACCGGATTCAACAGCTTCAAAATCATCCATTGCATCAACATAGGTCTAAACAGAATCAGCTACCAAAGTCAAATCAACAAACATCCTTTCAGTCTTACCTAAAAGAAGCAACCCATAACTTTAAGGTAAGTAAGCATGCTGAAAAGAGGTTAGCTGAACGAAATATAAACATAAGTGATACGCAGTGGTCAAAGATTCAACATCAAATGGAGAGCGCGAAGTCAAAAGGTGTTACCGATTCTTTAGTGATTCTAAATGACGCTGCTTTGGTTGTCAGTACCAAAAATAATACCGTCATAACAGCAATGGATCGAACAGAAGCTACAGACCATGTGTTTACGAATATTAACGGAACGATTTTATTAAATGAATAATTTATAGGCTGGACCGTATGGAGGCCAAATGCTGTGGACCGAATGAAACAGCATAATAAAAATATTAGACAGGGAAGGAAGATGTAAGATGCTTCGATCAATGTATGCAGGTATTTCAGGTATGAAGGCTTTTCAAACAAAATTAGATGTAGTGGGGAATAACATCGCAAATGTGAATACGTTTGGATTTAAAAAAGGACGTGTGACTTTTCAAGACTTAATGAGTCAGACCATTCAGGGTGCTCAGGCTCCTCAGGTGGATGCTGGTGGCAACCCAGTAATTGGTGGTAAAAATCCGATGCAGGTTGGACTTGGAGTGAATAGTGCTAGTATTGATACGATTCATACTGGGGGAAATACACAAACAACAAACAGAACATTGGATTTCGCTCTTGAAGGTGATGGAATGTTTGTTTTAGCTAAAAATAATACAGCTGATTCCACAATCAACGTACAAGATGATGACCTTAACTTTACGAGAGCTGGTAATTTCTATCTAGATTCAGAAGGTCATATTGTGAATGCCAATGGTTATTATTTGGTCGGAATTCCAGAGGGAGGAACTGGTAATGGTCTTCTACAAATCCCTGAAGATGCCCAAAGTTTCAGTATCGCATCTGATGGCTCAGTAAACTACGTTGATGCTGGAGGAAACCCACAGGTTGCGGGCCAAATCCAGATTGCCAAGTTTTCAAATCCAGAAGGCCTACAAAAAGCAGGTTCTAATTTATACAAATTAACGGATAATGCTGGTGCTTATGATACTAATAATGATGGTGTAATGGAGCTATTATCACCTGGAGACGCTGGCTCTGCCACTATCCGTGCCGGTGCACTTGAAATGTCAAATGTTGATTTAAGTGAAGAGTTTACCGAAATGATTACAGCTCAAAGAGGATTCCAGGCGAACACTCGTATCATTACAACTTCTGATGAAATTCTACAAGAGCTTGTTAATCTAAAACGATAATGAGGAGGAGGGAGGCAGATGATCTCATCAGCCTCCCATAAGTTCTTATGATTCAAGTTACGAGATTAAACGGAGAAAAATTTACGATAAATGCCGTATATATCGAAAAGGTACAATCCTTGCCTGATACAACGGTAACCTTAACCTCGGGTAAAAAGTTCTTTGTCCAGGAAGATCAAGAAGAGATTATTCGAAAAGCAACCTCTTTTTATCAGAAGGTTGGGTTAACACGAGTTCAAAGCACTGTGGGGGAATCTTATGAATAAAAAAGTAATTAAGGTGATGGTTACGCTTTTAGTGATTATTACCATAGTAGGTGTTGGTGCAATTGCCGTAATTATGAACAACCAAGAAAAGACTCATGCAGACGGGGAAAGAAGCATTGATGATATGCTAGAGGATTCGTTTGAAACAGAAGAAATTACTACGGACTTAAAAGACGGAAATTTTATTCGAATCAAATTTAGAATTGTGGCAGATGAAAAGGAAACAGTTGAACATTTGCAAAAAGATTTTAGATTAAAAAATATAATCATTAAACAATTGTCTCAAAAAGCGGAAAAGGATTTTCGTGAGGGATTAACAGAATTAGAAGACCACGTAAAGAAAGAAATTAATAAGCTTTTAGAGACAGGGTCAGTCACAGATGTATATACAACAGAAAAAATCCTTCAATAATGAACGTAAACAAGAGCAGCAATACCCATGTAGGGGGTGAGATTATTGGCCGAAGAAATATTATCACAAAATGAAATTGACGCCCTTCTTTCCGCATTATCATCTGGAGAGATGAATGCGACAGAATTGGCAAAAGAAGAACCAGAAAAGAAAGTTAAGGTATATGATTTCAAACGCGCCCTTCGTTTTTCAAAGGATCAAATACGGGGACTTTCAAGGATTCATGAAAATTATGCAAGGTTATTAACAACGTATTTTTCTACCCACTTACGAACACATACTAGTGTTTCAGTCGCTTCGGTTGACCAGATTCCGTATGAAGAATTTATTCGGTCAATTCCTAGGAGGACGATGCTAAATATATTTTCTGTCGATCCCCTAGAAGGTCGATTGTTAATGGAAGTGAACCCAAATATTGCTTATGCGATATTAGACCGTGTTTTAGGGGGAAAGGGTACAAGCTTTAACAAGGTAGAAAACCTAACGGAAATTGAAACGACATTGATGACGAATATTTTTGAAAAAACCATTGGTAGTTTACGAGAAGCATGGAGCTCAATCGTGGATATGGAACCAATACTAGAAGACTTTGAAATCAACCCACAGTTTCTTCAACTGGTGTCACCTAATGAAACTGTAGTAGTGATTTCCTTGAATACAACAATTGGTGAATCAAGCGGCATGATTAATATCTGTATTCCGCACATTGTGCTTGAGCCGATCATATCTAAATTATCTGTTCATTACTGGATGCAAAATCAATCGGTCCAAGTAAAACCAGAAGACTCCAAACGAATTTCAAGTCATTTGAAAAAAGCTGAAATTGATGTCAAAACAATTTTAGGTGAGTCTGAAATTACTGTAGATGAACTTTTACATCTTAGAAAAAATGATGTCATACAGCTTAATCAAAATATAGAGGACCCATTAACTGTTTTTGTTCACAATGAACCTAAATTTTATGGACAACCAGGCAAAAAGAAAAATAAAATGGCTGTGCAAATTTTAAGCCATATTCACAGGGGGGACGAAAGTGAGTAATCGGGACGAAATGTTATCACAGGAAGAGATCGACGCGTTATTAAATGGAGAACATGAAAAAACTATAAATGAGAGCCCCTTACCAGATCAGCCGTTAATTAATCAATATTTAACAGCCATAGAGCAGGACGCATTAGGTGAGGTTGGAAATATTTCTTTTGGTAGTTCAGCTACAACACTGTCAACTCTCTTAAATCAGAAGGTAGAAATCACCACTCCTACGGTTTCAGTGGTGAAGGATGAAAACTTAGATTCTGAGTTTCCAAATCCGCATGTAGCTATACGAGTAAACTATACAGAAGGGTTTACAGGGGTAAATCTATTTGTGATAAAAGTATCTGATGCTGCCATTATCGCTGATTTGATGTTAGGTGGGGATGGCAAATCACCTGAGGAAGAGTTAAATGATATTCACTTAAGTGCGGTCCAAGAAGCGATGAATCAAATGATGGGTACTGCTGCCACAAGCATGTCCAGTATATTTGATAAACGAGTAGATATTAGCCCGCCATCCATTAATATGCTTGATATGAACGAGGGGCAGGGTACCGAATATATCCCAAATGAAGAGCATTTCATTAAGGTATCATTCCGTTTACTAGTAGGAGAGTTAATTGATTCAAATATTATGCAGTTACTGCCAGTTGACTTTGCCAAACAGTTTGTTGAGGAGTTACTCAATGGGAATTCGAGTTCAGATCAGGTTAGTCCGGAAACAAATCAGTCTACTCCAGTTCCTGAACCAACTCAAACAATCGAAAGAAACATCGAGACAGAACCATCTATGAATCAACTAAACGAAATGATGAACGAAAATCCCTACTACAATAATTATATTGGTGGTCACACCCAACAAGCTCCAGCAAGAGATGTTCAATCAGCAGCATTTTCTGAGTTTGATCAACAATCCTTAGAGCCTAGAGAGCAGCAAAATTTAGACATGCTTATGGATATACCATTAAAAGTGTCTGTGGAGCTTGGTCGAACAAAGAAAACGATAAAAGAAATATTAGAAATGGGATCAGGTTCCATAGTTGAATTAGATAAATTAGCAGGGGAGCCTGTGGATATACAGGTGAACAATAAACTGATTGCCAAGGGTGAGGTTGTTGTTATTGATGAAAACTTTGGCGTTCGGGTTACCGATATTTTAAGTCAATCAGAACGTATTCAAAAACTAAGATAATTTAGGGGGAATTAACATGTCATCAAAAGTATTAATAGTAGATGATGCAGCGTTCATGAGAATGATGATAAAGGATATTTTAGAAAAGAATGATTTTGAGGTTGTGGGAGAAGCTCAGGATGGAAACGAAGCAGTTGAAAAATATAAAGAGCTACAACCAGATCTAGTAACATTGGATATTACAATGCCTGAAAAGGATGGTATAAGCGCCTTAAAGGAAATTAAGCAAATCGATTCCAATGCAAATGTAATTATGTGCTCAGCAATGGGCCAACAAGCCATGGTTATTGATGCCATCCAGGCAGGTGCAAAGGATTTTATTGTAAAACCATTTCAAGCGGATCGTGTTATCGAAGCCATTAACAAAACACTAAATTCATAATCGAGCCAAGAATATGCTAATAGAGCAGGGGTCCTATATGAAAAAACATGTATTTATGATTCTAATTATATTGTTTTGTTTTCTTCCTTTTGGAAAGGTAGAGGCAAATATGAATCTTAATGACTATTTGGAACAAAACAATTCAAATGAGCAAAAGGAAGAAAAAAAGGAAGAAAAAAAAACATCACCTACATCTGAGCAGGAAGCTGAGAATAATTGGGAAAGTGAAGATCAATCTTTACTTTTAGATATTATAAAGATGGTCTTTATGTTAGCCATTGTTTTAGCTCTCATCTATTTCTTATTAAAGTTTCTACAAAAGCGCAATAAGATGTTTCAACAGACCCGTTCCTTAGAAAATATAGGTGGGATTTCCTTAGGCTCTAATAAGTCTGTTCAATTGCTAAGGATTGGAAAACGGGTTTTTGTTGTCGGTGTAGGAGAGGATATATCCTTATTAACTGAAATTGATGATGAAGATACATTAAATGAAGTGATTAAGACTGACAACGATACAGCCCAAACTAACCATCCTTTGCAAGCCATTATGAAACAAGTAGACAACCTGAAAGAGCGTAAAGGGGAAGGAAAGCAAAAGCAATCCTTTAAACAGTTGTTTTCTGAAGAATTGAAGACATTAAAACGCGAACGAAAAGAACTGGTAGATAGAACGCGAGATAGAAAAGAGGATCAACATGAATGAGTTCGTAGAGTTTTTTAACAATTCAGATCCTGCCAATGTGTCAACATCTATTAAATTATTACTTTTATTAACGGTTTTAGCACTGGCACCAAGTATCTTGATTTTGATGACAAGCTTTGCACGAATCGTGATTGTGCTTTCCTTTGTTAGGACATCTCTAGCGACCCAACAAATGCCTCCAAATCAAATACTGATTGGACTGGCGTTGTTTTTAACCTTTTTCATTATGGCTCCAACCATGCAGGAAGTGAATCAAGAGGCATTACAGCCGTTATTTAATGAGGAGATTACCTTAGATGAAGCTTATGACAAAGCAAGCATGCCCTTGAAAGAGTTTATGGCTGAACATACACGGCAAAAGGATATTGCTTTATTTATAAATTATACGGAAATGGAACCACCTGAGACACTCGAAGATATTCCGTTAACTACTTTAGTTCCTGCGTTTGCGATTAGCGAATTAAAAACAGCATTTCAAATGGGCTTTATGATCTTTGTCCCGTTTTTAGTTATTGATATGGCAGTAGCCAGTATTCTCATGTCAATGGGAATGATGATGCTACCTCCAGTTATGATTTCATTACCGTTTAAAATATTGTTATTTGTTTTAGTTGATGGTTGGTATTTAATCACCCATTCCTTATTGCAAAGTTTCTAGTCTGCCTTAGAAGGGAGTAAGACAAATTGAATAGTGAATTTGTCATTTCATTAGCAGAACGAGCTGTTTACACCATTCTAATCGTAACGGGTCCACTCTTAATATTAGCCTTGGTAGTAGGGTTAGTTGTTAGTATTTTTCAGGCAACCACTCAAATTCAAGAACAAACCCTCGCCTTTATACCAAAAATTGTTGCGGTTTTTGTAGGGCTTGTCTTTTTTGGACCATGGATGCTTGTTCAAATTGTAGAATTTACGTCAAATATCTTTAATAACCTACACCATGTGATTAGTTAAAATGATAGATGTATATGAATTATCAAGACTACCAGGTTTTTTACTCATTTTTGCTAGAGTGATTGGATTTTTTGTTACGATGCCGTTATTTTCATACCGTAACATTCCTATGACACATAAAATAGGCTTCGCCTTGTTTTTGTCCTGGATTATGTTTTATACGATAGATATACCAATCCTGCCGTTTGATAGCCATTATATTATTTTATTATTAAAGGAACTTATGGTTGGTATTTTAGTCGGGTTTATTGCATTCTTAATCTTAGGAGCTGTACAAATAGCAGGCGGATTCATTGACTTCCAAATGGGGTTTGCCATTGCTAATGTCATGGACCCACAGACCGGTGTGCAAAGTCCATTAATCGGACAATTTCTATATACCATTACATTATTATTTCTTATAACGGTTGATGCGCATCACTTACTATTAGATGGTATATTTTATAGCTATGAATATATTCAAATCGACAAATTCATACCTATTCAGGATGGTTCAATTCCGAGGTTTGTAATGGAGACCTTTGGACAAATGTTTTTAATTGCATTTCAGATGGCTATTCCTATTGTAGGATGTTTGTTTTTAGTAGATGTGGCATTAGGGATTGTTGCTAGGACTGTTCCACAATTAAATGTATTTGTAGTGGGACTTCCTTTGAAGATATTAGTTAGTTTTATTGTCATTTTCGTTTCATTCGGGGTATATGTAACGTTAATCGAGAATTTATTTGAAACGATGTTGCATTCAATGCGAGGTATTATGACATTATTTGGAGGCGCTTAGGATGAAACAACTGTCTTTAGACTTACAGTTTTTCTCTCAGGAAAAGACAGAAAAAGCAACCCCGAAAAAGCGCCAGGATACGCGGAAAAAGGGGCAGGTTGCTAAGAGTCAGGATGTTAATACAGCAATTTTGCTCTTTGGGATGTTTATGTTATTCCTTTTTCTTGGGGGATTCTTAAAAGATCGATTTACCGCTTTATACACGACTAGTTTTAAAGAATATATTCATTGGGAAGTTACCGAAGAGAACGTAGCATCCGTGTTGTTTCAGTCTACGCTTGATGGAGCCATTATTCTTTTACCGGTTATGGTCGTAGCGATAATCGCTGGGTTGGCCTCTAACTTTTTACAAATTGGTTTTTTATTTTCTACGGAACCACTACAGTTTAAGCTAAGTAAAATTGATCCTATTCAAGGGGCAAAGAAGATCTTTTCCGTTAGGGCCATTGTTGAACTTTTAAAATCATTATTAAAGATTAGTTTTATCGGTACTGTAACGTTCGTTATTATCTGGTTGAACAAAGACGACATGATGATTATGTCGCTTAAGGGAATTGACCAAGCTATTTCCTTTTTCGGACAAATGACCGTCATTATGGGAATTACTGCTTCGCTTGTGCTGTTATTTTTGTCCGTTTTAGATTTTCTTTACCAACGACATGATCATGAAAAAAATATCAAAATGTCGAAACAAGATTTGAAGGATGAGCATAAAAACACGGAAGGTGACCCACTTATTAAGTCGAAATTTAAAGAGCGTCAAAGGCAAATGGCAATGAGTCGGATGATGAGTGATGTCCCAGATGCTGATGTGATTATCACCAACCCAACACATTATTCGATAGCCATCAAATATGATGAGAAGAAATTTGATGCTCCATATGTTGTGGCAAAGGGCGTGGATTTTATCGCTTTTCGAATTAGGGAAGTGGCCAAGCATCATGATGTTGCCATCGTTGAAAATCGGCCACTAGCACGATCGTTATATGATAAGGTGGATATTGGGGAAGCCATTAATGAAGATTTTTACCAAGCTGTAGCAGAGGTTTTAGCTTATGTTTACAGGATACAAAGTGGAAAGCAATAAGGAGAGAGCATCATGAAGTTAAAGGATTTATCTGTATTATCTGCTGTAATTTTAATTATCGTAATGCTTGTCGTCCCACTTCCGGGATGGCTTTTAAGTGTGTTCATATTATTAAATATATCCTTAGCGTTAATTGTCATCCTTGTTGCAATGAATACAACAGAAGCATTGGAATTTTCCATATTCCCTTCTCTATTATTGCTTTTGACTTTGTTTCGTTTAGGCCTAAACGTTTCAACAACAAGGTCCATTTTGTCTGAAGGTAATGCGGGAGTTGTTATTGAAACATTTGGAACCTTTGTTATTGGGGACAACCCATTAGTTGGTTTCGTCATCTTTCTTATCTTAGTTATTATTCAGTTTGTAGTAATCACCAAGGGTTCTGAACGTGTATCCGAAGTTGCTGCCCGTTTTACACTTGATGCGATGCCAGGTAAACAAATGAGTATTGATGCTGACCTTAATGCAGGCTTGATTTCCGAGCATCAGGCAAAGGACCGACGTGAAAAAATTGAAAAGGAAGCCGACTTTTACGGTGCTATGGATGGTGGAAGTAAGTTCGTAAAAGGGGATGCCATTGCCGGAATTGTAATTGTCTTAATCAATATCATTTTTGGTTTAATTATAGGTGTTGCTCAGATGGGCTTATCATTTGGGGAGGCGACCGACCAGTTCTTACGTCTCACTGTTGGGGACGGACTCGTTTCTCAAATTCCCGCCCTTTTAATTTCGACTGCTACTGGAATTGTCGTTACTCGAGTAGCCTCTGAAGGGAACCTGGGTACTGATATTACTACACAGCTGTTCCGTTATCCTAAATTACTCTATATTGCAGCCTTTACCATATTTATGCTAGGGCTCACGCCAATCAATATGGGGTTGACGACTATGATTGCGGGGGTTTTAGCGTTCGGAGGCTATCGTCTAGGTCAAACTCAAGCTAAAACGGAAGAGGTTGAGTTTCAGGAGGAGGAAGAAACAGAATCAAGGGATATGTCCTCACCTGAAAGTATTGTCCAAATGCTAAGTCATGACCCCATTGAGTTTGAGTTTGGCTATGCGTTAATCCCACTTGCAGATACTAGCCAGGGCGGTGATTTATTAGATCGAATTGTTATGATTAGGCGACAGCTTGCTCTAGAACTTGGGATGATTATTCCAGTTGTACGAATACGGGATAACATTCAATTGAATCCTAATGAGTATAGCCTCAAAGTGAAAGGCAATGAAGTAGCCAGAGGCGAGGTTTATATTGACCACTATTTAGCCATGATGCCTGGAATTGATGAGGAAGACATAGAGGGAATTGATACCATTGAACCAGCATTTGGTTTGCCGGCCAAATGGATTTCTGAGGACTTAAAGGACGAGGCTGAAATGATGGGATCTACGGTTGTTGATCCTCCATCTGTCGTGTCTACGCATATTACAGAAGTAATTAAGCAACACGCTCACGAATTACTCGGCAGACAGGAAACGAAGCAGCTCATTGATCATCTAAAGGAAAGCAATCCTTTATTAGTGGAAGAAGTTACCCCTGAGCCTCTTTCCATTGGGGATGTTCAGAAAGTATTAGCCAAGCTATTAAGGGAACAAGTTTCAATTCGGAATTTACCTATTATCTTTGAGACGTTAGCTGACTTTGGCAAAATGACAAATGACACAGACTTACTGGCGGAATATGTGAGACAATCCTTATACAGTCAAATTTCTAAGCAGTATGTCAATGAAGAACAAATGATGAAGGTCATTACAGTATCAGGGACTGTTGAGAAGTTACTTGCTGATCATATCCAACAAACAGAGCATGGCAGCTATCTATCCTTAGATCCTGAATCACAACAAAAAATCATTCAGTCAGTACATCAGCAAGTGGAAAAGGTTTCAGTACAAGAGGTTACGCCGATTGTGCTTTGCTCGCCAGCTATTCGAATGTATTTGAAGCAATTAGTTGAGCGTTATCTACCACAGGTAGTGATTCTATCATACAATGAACTTGAGCCGAGCATTGAGGTCCAAAGTGTAGGGGTGGTGAATGTTTAAATGAAGGTGAAAAAATACAAGGCAGAGACCATGCCAGAAGCCATGAAACAAATACGAAAAGAGCTAGGCGCAGACGCTGTTATTTTAAACTCCAAAGTAGTGAAAACAAAGGGGTTTCTGGGTCTGTTTAAAAAAGACAATATCGAGGTCATTGCAGCATCAGATCCACACCTACCTAAGAGCTCCAAAGCACCAAAACACAAATTAAGAGAACCAAAAACTGACCAAATAACAAGGACTGTTCAAAAAGAACCAGATGAAAAAATCATTAAGGAAATCAAAGAATTAAAGCAGTCATTCATGAATCAGCAAGCGAATGGTGATGGAGCGAATGTATATCCAGCTCCCATCAACAAGGCTTATCAATATTTACTTAACCAAGAGGTTCAACCTAATATCGTGAATTCTATTGCGGAAAGGTTACTTGAAAAATACTACCTTCATCATAAACAGGTAAATGATAAACAGCTGTTAAGTTGGTTAAGAGAAGAGCTGAAGAATCTAATGACTGATTTATCATTTGGTCATAATGCCTTTAAAGCTAGAACAATTTACTTTGTTGGTCCAACTGGAGTAGGCAAAACAACGACAATTGCTAAAATCGCAGCAAAAGCGGTTGTAGAAGAGAATAAAAAGGTAGCCTTAATCACAACCGATACGTACCGAATTGGAGCTATTGATCAATTAAAAACATATGGCAAAATCTTAAATGTACCAATTGAAGTCGCTTATAACCAAAAGGATTTCATAAATGCAAAAGAAAAATTTGCAAATTTCGACTTAATTTTAGTCGATACGGCAGGACGAAATTATAAACAAGTCGAATTTATAAACCAATTAAAGGAAACGATTTCCTTTCAAAATAAAGATGAAATGTACCTTGTTTTGTCCATTACGACTAAATATAAAGAGTTAAATCAAGTTTTTGAGCAATTTTCTAATTTTCCAATTGAAAGACTCATTTTTACTAAAATCGATGAGACATCAGAATATGGAGCCCTGTTCAATATGATGACTTCCCATAAGGTGGGTATTGCTTATTTATCCAATGGTCAGGATGTACCCAATGATTTAATTGAAGGGACCAAGGAACAGGCCATATCTCTCATACTTGGTGGTTGGACAAATGAATGATCAAGCACAAAAACTAAGAGAAATTTTTGCTAAAAAAAGGGATATAAAAGAAGCGAAAACGATAGCCGTGTTAAGCGGAAAAGGTGGAGTTGGGAAGTCCAACTTTGCATTGAATTTTTCAATTGGATTGAGTGAAAAGGGAAAAAGGGTCTTGCTGTTTGACCTTGATTTTGGAATGGGGAATATTGATGTTCTGATGGGCCTGACTCCGAAGAAAACCATTGTTCAGATGTTTAAAGAGTCCTTACGCCTTGATGAAATCATTGAAAAAGGGCATGGGTCCCTTTCCTATGTAGCAGCCGGGTCAGGATTATCAGAGCTATTTCAGTTAGATAATGAGAGCTTTGAATATTTTGTTCATCAGCTAAGATCAGTTTCCATGAGCTATGATTATATTATTTTTGATATGGGTGCCGGAATGAATGAGCACCATCTCCATTTTGCATTAGCTGCCCATGAATGCTTTGTGATTACGACCACTGAACCAACATCGATTACAGATGCTTATGCGGTAATGAAGCATATTTACGCAGAACAGAAAAACCTGCCTATATCTGTATTAGTCAACCGGGCTAACCATCAAAAGGATGGGGAAGAGACATTAGAAAGATTACAAATTGCGGTGGAAAGATTTTTGAATCAACGCTTTCAAACATTAGGAATTTTACCGGATGATCGAACCGTCGTCCAAGCAGTTAAAGAACAGACACCCTTTATGTTAAAGAGTAAGCATACTCAAATTAGTCAATCACTCTTGCAAATAATAGATTTATATTTAAAACAAAAGCCTTATGAACAGAGTGTCTTACCACGTCATTCATTTGTAACTAGATTAAAAATGATATTTACGAGAAAGGTAGATTAGCTTGGAAAACATCCGTGTACTGGTCGTCGATGACTCAGCATTTATGCGAAAAATGATTTCAGAGCTGTTAAACAGCGATCAGAGCATAAATGTGATAGGAACCGCCCGTAATGGTCATGATGCCATCGCCAAGATCAAGAGCCTATCTCCAGATGTGGTGACACTAGATGTTGAGATGCCTGTAATGGATGGATTAAAGGCTTTACAAATCATCATGAAGGAATGCCCATTACCCGTAGTCATGGTTTCAAGCTTAACTCAGGCGGGGGCAGACTTAACCATTCAATCACTACAATACGGTGCAGTCGATTTTATTGCTAAGCCTTCAGGGTCGATTTCTTTAGATATTATGAAATTGCAGCATGAGATGATTGCAAAGTTGAAGTATGCTTCATTAGCAAAAGTAAGAGATTCACATCCAGATTTACTAGATTCTACGCATGCTAAAGCCTTTCCCACCCGTAAGACAATTGTAGCGATTGGCGTTTCTACTGGTGGTCCTAGAGCTTTACAGCATTTATTCACTTGTTTACCCAAAGACTTTCCAGCACCTATAGTAGTTGTTCAGCACATGCCAGCTAGATTTACGAAGTCACTCGCTGAACGACTAAACAAAATAGCAACAATTAACATTAAAGAGGCAGAACAAGGAGAAGTTTTAGAGAAAGGAACCGTTTACATCGCTCCAGGAGATAATCATTTGAGTATTGACAAAGTGGGAAATTCTCTTATTGCGAATACAACACAAACGAACAGTAAAAAAGGTCATAGGCCGTCTGCGGATGTACTGTTTAGATCCATCGCTCAATTATCGGATTATCGTAAATATGCCCTAGTTTTAACAGGGATGGGTTCGGACGGCTCAAATGGGATCAAAGCTTTAAAACAATCAGACCAAAATACGATTGTCATGGCGGAATCTGAAGAGTCTTCTATTATTTTCGGTATGCCAAAGTCGGCAATTGAGACGAAATGTGTTGATCATGTCGTAAGTATCGATAAAATGGGACAAGCGCTTTGTGAACGGATGCAACGTTAAGGGGGATTAATCATGGATATGAATCAATATCTGGAAGTGTTTATTGATGAAAGTAAAGAACATATTCAGAACATTAACGATCAGTTACTACTATTAGAAAAAGACCCAAACAATTTGGATTTAGTAAATGAGATTTTTCGCTCTGCTCATACGTTAAAAGGGATGGCAGCTACAATGGGTTATGAAGATTTGGCAGACTTAACCCATAAGCTAGAAAATGTGTTAGACAAGGTGAGAAATAATGAAATCATTATTGATTCCAATATGTTGGACGTTGTATTAGAAGCGGTAGAAGGGCTAGAGGAGATGACGCTTTCGATTGCAGAAGGTGGAGATGGCAAAAAGGATGTACAGGCCATTGTAAGTGAGTTGAAAAGGATTGAAGCTGGCGAATCATTAGAATCAGATTCATCACTGTCAACTAGTAATCAAGTACAAGAAAATAAAACCGGCTCTCCCTTTGGGGAATTAAATGAATTTGAAATTACCGTCCTTCAGGAATCAGTAGAACAGGATTTTTTCCAATATCAAATACATGTTTCATTACGTAAGGATTGTTTATTAAAAGCTGCGCGAGTATATATGGTATTTGAGGTACTTGAACAAATAGGTGAAGTGATGAAGTCTAATCCTAGTGTTGAGGATTTGGAGTCTGAAAACTTTGATTTTGATTTTTATGTTTTGTTCGTTTCTAAGGAAGAGGCTACATCAATTGAGAAGAGGATATTAAAGGTATCAGAGGTTGAGGCTGTTCATGTTGAAAGCTACACTTTATCCGAAAATAAGAAT
Organism: Salinibacillus xinjiangensis; assembly: GCF_009649735.1. Classification (GTDB taxonomy): domain Bacteria; phylum Bacillota; class Bacilli; order Bacillales; family Alkalibacillaceae; genus Salinibacillus; species Salinibacillus xinjiangensis. The sequence continues at coordinate 149,469 of NZ_WJNH01000002.1, read as the reverse complement.
CAAAAACAAGAAAAACCAAATAACATGGTGAATAGTGAGCAAAAAGATCAACCTCAAAGCAAGGCTCAAACTGATCAAAGCCAGCCAGGAAATCAGGCTGTAAACAAAACCATTCGGGTAAACATTGATCGTCTAGATGATCTAATGAATTTATTCGAGGAGTTGGTCATTGATAAAGGAAGATTAGAACAAATCTCTTATGAGTCAGATCATGCTGAGCTAAAAGAAACCGTGGAGCGTATGTCAAGAGTATCTGGTGATTTACAAAATATTATCTTGAACATGAGGATGGTTTCCATTGCTCAGGTGTTTAATCGTTTCCCAAGAATGGTTCGTAAGCTGACAAGGGACTTAGGGAAAAAAGTAGATTTGGTCATTGAGGGAGCGGAAACAGAGCTTGATCGAACCGTGATTGATGAAATTGGGGACCCACTGGTTCATCTCATTCGAAACGCGCTTGACCATGGGATAGAAACACCAGAGGAACGTATGGAACAAGGGAAGCCTGAAACGGGTACACTATTGTTAAAAGCCTACCACAGCGGAAATCATGTTTTTGTAGAAATTGAGGATGATGGAAAAGGCATTCAAAAACAAAAAGTGTTAAAAAAGGCATTATCAAATGGCATTATTACGAACGAACAAGCGGAAAACCTGGAAGAGCACCAAATAAACGAGTTAATTCTTGCTAGTGGTTTTTCTACAGCGGAACAAATCTCGGATATTTCAGGTCGTGGAGTAGGTCTTGATGTGGTTAAGAATAAAATTGAATCCTTAGGCGGGAATATTACCGTTGGGTCAACTGAAGGAAAGGGCTCACTGTTCTCGATTCAACTTCCGCTTACTCTATCTATTATTTCAGCATTGCTAATCAAAATACAAGAGGATACATTCGCCATACCACTTTCATCCATCATAGAGACTGCGATTGTGAAAAAGGAGGATGTGCTTCGTGCACACAATAAAGAGGTTATTGATTTTAGAGGCAAAGTAGTTCCTCTCGTTGATATAAGAAGACTATTTGAATATTCTCTCGACGAGCAGGACGATGAATTATACTCCGTCATTATTGTAAGAAAAGGGAATAAGCTTTCAGGAATAATTGTAGATTCTTTTATCGGACAGCAAGAGATTGTCTTAAAATCACTTGGAAAATATTTAACCAATGTATTTGCTATATCTGGGGCATCTATTTTAGGGAATGGTGAAGTGGCCCTAATCATAGATAGTAATGCTTTAATTAAATAGGGAGGAATACAAATGGGAAATGAAAACCAAGACGTAAAGGTAATCGTATTTCAGCTCAACAATGAGGAATATGGGATTCCGGTAGAATTTATTGGTTCAATCGAAAGAATGGAGCAAGTAACACGTGTGCCCGGTACACCTGATTTCGTAAAAGGAGTTATTAATTTACGAGGAATCATTACACCTATTATTGATTTACGAGAACGGTTTGACTTGGACAAATCCGAATATAATGACCAAACAAGAATTATTGTGACTCACATTGAAGATATGACAGTAGGAATGGTAGTGGATAGTGCCAATGATGTAATAGATATTCCTGTGGACGCAATAGAACCACCTCCAGAGGTTATTGGTTCTATCCACGTAGACTATATAAGAGGTGTGGCAAAATTAGATAAGAGATTGTTAATTCTTCTACATATTGATAAAGTTCTTTCCAAGGACGAACTAACCGAAATCGAAAAAGTAGAGGGTTAAAAATCATGAAAGATACCTTTTCATTATCTCCATTTCAATTAGACCTTTTAAAGGAAATCGGAAATATAGGAGCGGGGAATGCTGCTACTTCACTGTCCAAAATTTTAAATCGAACCGTAAATATGAAAGTTCCTGAAGTAAAAGTGGTCTCCTTTGATGAAATGATGGATGTGTTAGGGGGACCAGAACAGGAGATTGCCTCCATTTTCGTCCGATTCGAAGGTAATGCCTCTGGTAGTATGTTTTTTGTTTTGACACCTGATGAAGCTTCGGTTCTAATTCGAAAAATGACAGGAAATGAGCAATTTAATTTTCACAATCCGCCCTATTCGAACTTAGCGATATCTGCTTATGAAGAATTAGGTAATATTTTAGCTGGTTCATATCTAAGCGCATTATCAGACTTCACTAACCTGAATGTACAACCTACCGTACCATCTTGTTCTGTTGATATGGTAGGGGCAATCCTTACAGTTGGCTTAATCGAATTATCACAGGTGACAGATCACGCTATTTTTATTGATACGATTCTAACAGATGAGGACCATAATGATGAGGAGATTAAAGGGCATTTCTTTTTGCTTCCTCATCCCGAATCGTTTGAAGTGATATTTAAATCCTTTGGAGTTTCTCATCATGAGTGAAACCTTTGAAATTGTCAAAGTTGGAATAGCTGATTTGGGAATAGTTCAGGCACCGAATCGAATTCGGACGTCAGGTTTGGGATCATGTGTAGGTGTGGTTATATTTAATGTGCATTTAAAAATAGCGGCTTTAGCGCATATAATGCTCCCGGATTCTACAACATTTAGGGGAGAAGGACTCAATAAAGCCAAATATGCCAATACCGCTATTGAGGAAATGATGACCCTATTACAGTCACATGGAGTTAGAAGGTATTCTCCACTTAAGGCCAAGATTGCGGGTGGAGCACAGATGTTCCAAATGACAAGTGGTACAAAGGAATCGATGCGAATAGGTCCTCGAAATGTTGCGGCCGTAAAGCAAGAGTTATTGAAATATAACATACCCATTGTAAGTGCTGATGTTGGGGGTGCAAGTGGAAGGACGGTTGAATTTAATCCAGAAACAAGCATGCTTAGTGTACGCACTGTGAATCATGGGACAAAGGAAATCTAACAGATAAACCGTCTAAAGGAGGAAGAAGGATGAGACAAGCAACTCCAGATCTACAATCATTATGGACATCGTGGCAACAGAAAAAAGATCAAGATGCAGGGAACGAACTTGTTACCTTATATATGCCTTTAGTCGATTATCATGTGAAGCGGATTTCAGCAAACCTGCCGAAAAGTGTTAGTAGGGAAGAAGTGAAAAGCTTAGGTTTAATGGGGCTAATGGATGCCATTAATAAATTCGATTACGATCGAGACTTAAAGTTCGATACCTATGCATCATTCCGCATAAGGGGAGCGATTATGGATGGTTTACGAAAGGAAGATTGGCTGCCTCGATCTGTTCGAGACAAAGCTAAACAGATTGAAGGAGTAGCGGAACAGCTTGAACAATCGATTGGACGTAAACCCTCTGCTGAAGAAATTGCGGGCGAAATGGATATTTCCAGTGATGAAGTAGTTCGAACTATTAAGGACACGCTATTTGCAAATACGTTATCAATTGAAGATAAAGCCTTTGAAGGTGATGATCAGGGAAGAGAGGGTATTGGCTACCTAGTCCCTGATGAAAATGCGATTATACCTGAGAAGCAGCTGGTTGATAATGAAAAGGTGAATGAACTGGCAGAAGCAATTCAAGGGCTTAATGAAAAAGAACAAATGGTAGTTAGCCTTTTTTATCATGAGGAATTAACACTAACAGAAATTGGGGAAGTATTAGAATTGTCAACCTCAAGAATCTCTCAAATTCATAGTCGTGCAATTTTTAAATTACGAAACATTTTAACCAGTATAGAAGACAAATAAATCTGTTTTGGAGGCTGACTACATGACAAAAGTGCATTCTCTAACAGATCTTTTTGAAATGAATATAACCTCAGACCGTATGGAGGTTTATTTGTCGCGGAAAACAGAGCAGAATACCTCTAGTTGTACTAGCAATGAAATTATCCGTTTTTTGAACCAGTCCAATATTACTTATGGAATCATCGAACATAACATTGATAGTCTCCTTGCATCAACAAACGACATCAATAAACCTTATTTAGTTGCCCGCGGCCTTCCTTCAATAGATGGAAAGGACGGATGGCTAACCTTTGAGGTGAATTTGCATCCTCAATTGACGGTAGAGGAAAGGGAAGGGTTAGACTTTCGAGATGTCATGAAAATCCCAATTGTTGAAAGTGGGGACACACTCGTAACAATTTATCCTCCAACCGAAGGAGAAGAGGGAATCGATGTATTCGGAAGGAACGTCGCTCCCTATCAAGGGAAAAGTGCAAAATTAAAGCTAGGTAAAAATACTGCCTTTCTAGATGATCATACAGTTATATCCACTACCGATGGACAAGTCTCCTTATTTGAGGAGGAAATCATGGTATTGCCTACGTATGAGGTACGTGAAACAATCGACATGAAGGTAGGGAATGTTGATTTTAATGGCTCTATTGTCGTACATGGAGATGTTCCAACAGGGTTTTCTCTTAAAGCAAAAGGGGATATTACCATTACAGGTCTAGTGGAAGGCGCTACCATACAAGCAGGTGGTTCAGTCTTTATTGGGGCTGGTATATCTGCCATGCATAAAGGGAAATTTGTAGCTGGATTAGATGTTCACGTAAAATATATTAATCAAGGAATCATTGAAACAGGTAGAGATCTTTTTGTTGAGGAATCAATTCTTCATAGTGATTGCATGGCTAGAGACCATATTTTCTGTCAGAAGGGAAATATAATTGGGGGGAATGTTTCAGCTGGGATATCAGTTTACGCTAAGGACGTTGGAAATCGATTAAATACAAAAACCAGTGTTTTCTTAGGAGAAAACAAGAAATCTGTTCTTAAAAAATACATGTTAGAGGAAAAACTTAAAACCCTTTCTAGTTCGATGCAAAAATTAAAGCTACTCGGTGACAAACTTCATGAAGTTGAAAATAAACGGGGCAAGCTTACTTCACAGGAAGCTTCTATGTTAAGGAAACAAAAGAATTCTATTCAGCGGGTTATCACTGAGTATAAAGAGGCGCAGTGTGAGTATCAGAGCTTTCAAGAAAAAGTTGCAGACCTTTCCCTGTCACAATTAACTGTTAATGGTATAATATACCCGAATACAGAAGTTGTGTGTGGCAGGTATCAACGACATATTTTAAATCAACATCAGCATGTGAAGGTCACATACCACAACCATGAGATAGTCGTATCATCCCTTTATTAAAGTCGATGGGGGTAGTGGTATATTATGAGTTGGAAAGCAGTAGAAATGCAAGTAGCACTTCCAAGAACACAGGATTTAGGACAAATTCAAAATCAACTAGAGCAACGTGGCTCCACTGTACAAAATTATTTAGCTCAAGCAAGGTTAAAAGAAGATGAGCGCCGACGAAAACAAGTGAATGAGACTAAACAGATCGAACACCAACGACTTCAAAATCCCCATCAAGAGAAGAACATGCAGCTTAAACAGCCTCAAACACAATCTCAAATCAAAAAACAAATAATAAATCAACAGCAGCGTCACCCATTTTTAGGCCAAAGAATTGACTATAATAGTTAGGTAGGTAATTATGATTGAATTTCTATTAACATTCAGTTTACTTTTACATGGAATCGTCTTTATCATAATCATATTTCTGTTTAAACGTATTGATTTACAAAAATCAGCTAATCAAAATAAAGAGGATATAAGAGAAATAGAAGACATGCTCTTTGCCTATGTCGAGGAAATAAAAGAAGAAAACCAAAAGTTATTGAATATCATTAATGAAAATGGAAAAAATGTGAAGGATGAAAAACAGGTAGAACAGAAAAAACACCAACAAGCGCTGGCTTCAACAACAAATACGCAAACTCAGAGTGCAAATATACAAGCTGATGAGTTGGAGCAAAAAGAAGAAACAAATGGTTACAATCCTGAAAATATCATGATAGATGATCAGCTTGAGATCCAAACCTCTGAATCTAAGGTCCTGCAATTATATCATCGAGGGTTATCAGTCGAGGAAATTGCTAAAGAGCTTAATATAGGGAAGACAGAAGTTGAGCTTATGATAAAATTTCAAAATCCGTCATAATTTTTTGCTTGCTTGAATACTTCCCATATGATATATTTACTTTTGGTGTAAAACACACACGCTTGACGATTTTACAGGAGGTGCTCATTTTTTAAGTGAGTCCCTGTAGAAAGATGAGTTGAGCGGAGGAAAAAAACCAATTTATTAGGAGGAAGAAAGATGTCAGTTATTTCTATGAAACAACTTTTAGAAGCTGGTGTACATTTTGGACACCAAACTCGCCGTTGGAATCCTAAGATGAAGAAATATATCTTCACTGAGCGTAACGGCATTTATATCATTGACCTTCAAAAGACTGTTAAGAAGGTAGAAGAGGCTTACGAATTTGTTAAGAACGTTGCTGCAGATGGTGGAACAGTTCTTTTCGTAGGTACAAAGAAGCAAGCTCAAGACACAGTGCGTGACGAAGCTGAACGCTCTGGAATGTACTTTGTTAACCAACGTTGGTTAGGTGGTACACTAACAAACTTCGACACCATTCGTAAACGTATCCGTCGTTTAAAGGATATCTATCGTATGGAAGAGGATGGTACATTTGAAGTACTTCCTAAAAAAGAAGTTGTTATGATTAATAAAGAAAAAGACCGTTTAGAAAAATTCTTAGGCGGTATTAAAGATATGGAAAAAATTCCGGATGTATTATTCGTGATTGATCCTCGTAAAGAGCGCATTGCAATTGCAGAAGCACATAAATTAAACATTCCAATCGTGGCAATGGTTGATACTAACTGTGACCCAGATGAAGTTGATTATGTGATTCCAGCTAACGATGATGCAATTCGTGCCGTGAAACTTCTTACTGGTAAAATGGCAGATGCTATTCTTGAAGCAAGACAAGGTGAAACAAACGAAGAAGTTACTGAAGAAGCTCAAGCAGTAGAAGAGTAAGAAAGGTTATGAAGGTGATAAGAGGGAAAGCCTTTTATCACCTTTTTTACACAAGCCTTATAAAAAAGATTGTCAGACGGGTTCATCCTGAAAGTAAAACAATACTACACTTTGTTTTAAGGAGGAAATGAAATGGCTATTACAGCACAAATGGTAAAAGAACTGCGCGAAAAAACTGGTGCAGGCATGATGGATTGTAAAAAGGCACTTCAAGAAACTGAAGGTGACATGGATAGTGCAGTAGATTTTCTTCGCGAAAAAGGTATTGCTAAAGCAGCGAAGAAAGCAGATCGTATTGCTGCAGAGGGTTCTACATATATCGAAGTGGATGGAAATGTTGCTGCTTTATTTGAAGTTAACACAGAAACAGACTTCGTTGCCAAAAACGAACAATTTAAGAACCTTTTGAGTGAGCTTGGTAAGCATTTAGTTAAGCAAAAGCCTGCTGATGTTGAAGAAGCGCTTCAACAAAAACTTCATGGTGAAGGTGACACATTAGAGTCATTCATCACTTCAGCTATTGCAAAAATTGGAGAAAAAATCTCCCTACGTCGTTTTGTTGTAGCCGAAAAAGGCGATAACGATGCATTTGGTGCTTATCTTCATATGGGTGGACGTATTGGTGTTTTAACTGTTCTTGAAGGAACTACTGATGAATCTGTAGCAAAGGATGTAGCTATGCACGTAGCAGCTGTTAATCCTAAATACATTTCTCGTGATGAAGTTTCTCAAGAGGAAGTTGAGCATGAGCGTACAGTACTTAAGCAACAAGCAATGAACGAAGGAAAGCCTGAGCACATTGTAGAAAAAATGGTTGAAGGTCGTTTAGGTAAATACTTTGAAGAAATTTGCTTACTTGAGCAAAGCTTTGTTAAAGACCCTGATCAAAAGGTTAAGAAGTTTGTTGAGTCTAAAGGTGCAACAGTTAAATCCTTTGTACGTTATGAGGTTGGGGAAGGACTAGAAAAGCGTGAAGAAAACTTCGCTGATGAAGTTATGAACCAAGTGAAAAAATAACATGGAAACAAAAATAGGGGACACAATGTGTTCCCTATTTTAAAAAGGCCATACTTACATACTTGAATGTTTTTTGATAAATAACAGTTTTCTTATCAATTTTTCTTCTTACCTAAGGGTTTGTGAAAAATTTGATAATAGCAATGGAGGTTACTATGTCAACAGTCCGATACCAGCGAATTGTGTTAAAATTAAGTGGAGAAGCATTAAGTGGAGAAGCAGGCTTTGGAATTGCACCCTCCATTATAAAGTCTGTAGCTAAGCAAGTGAAAGAAGTTTCAGAGTTAGGTGTAGAGGTTGCTGTCGTTGTTGGTGGCGGAAACATTTGGCGAGGCAAGATTGGTAGTGAGATGGGAATGGATCGAGCTACTGCGGATTATATGGGCATGCTAGCTACTGTCATGAATTCATTAGCCTTACAAGATAGTCTAGAGAACTTCGGCATCCCAACACGCGTTCAGACGTCTATCGAGATGAGACAGGTTGCAGAGCCATACATTAGAAGAAAAGCTATGAGACATCTTGAGAAAAGCCGTGTGGTGATTTTTGCTGGAGGGACAGGAAATCCTTATTTTTCTACTGATACTACAGCAGCATTACGCGCTGCTGAAGTTGAAGCTGATGTCATTCTTATGGCCAAAAACAACGTAGATGGTGTCTATAATTCTGACCCATTAAAGAATGAAGATGCAAAGAAGTATGAAGAACTTTCATATTTAGACATTCTTAATGAAGGGCTACAGGTTATGGATTCAACGGCTTCATCGTTATGTATGGATAATAATATCCCACTTATTGTTTTCTCGATTATGGAAGAGGGCAATATTAAGCGAGTCGTTTTAGGTGAAAATATTGGAACTATTGTTAGGGGGAAAGAAAAATGAGTCAAGCAGTAATTAATGAAACAAAAGAAAAAATGGAAAAGGCAACACAGGCTTATACGAAGCAACTTGCAACAGTTCGTGCAGGTAGAGCAAACCCTTCTATTTTAGATAGTGTTACTGTTGAATACTACGGTGCGGTTACCCCACTTAATCAACTTGCAAATGTTTCAGCACCGGAAGCACGTTTACTTGTAATTACTCCATACGATAAATCTATACTTGGGGATATCGAAAAGGCAATCCTAAAAGCCGATTTAGGTCTTACTCCTACAAATGACGGAAATGTAATTCGCATCAACATCCCTGCATTAACCGAAGAGCGTCGTAAAGACCTTGTGAAAGTTGTGAAAAAGTATGCAGAGGAAGCAAAGGTACAAATTCGTAATATTCGTCGCGACAGTAATGACCAACTTAAGAAGCTAGAGAAAGATGGAGATTTGACCGAGGATGAGTTGCACGGCTTCCAAGATGATGTACAAAAAGAAACGGACAACTACATTAAAAAAATCGATGACCTAACAAAATCAAAAGAAGAAGAAATTTTGGAAGTATAAAGGGTTGGACGACCTAAAAAAATCATTTTCTTCAAACATGGCATGATTATGTAATGAAACATCCCTCATTTTCCGGGGGATTTTTCGCTTGTTTTGAAGTAATAGACGAGGGTTACTTTAACGTATGATATAATGTGACCCTCCGTTTTTCTATTGTGAAACAGTTTGAACGATTTAATTTAATTGATGGGTAAATCCTGACTGGAGGATTTAATTATGTCTATTCGCTTACCCTTTCTAAATAAAATAACGAAAAGAACGTCGAAAAATGAGTTATCAACAGAAAACCTACCTGATCATGTAGCCATTATTATGGATGGTAATGGCAGATGGGCAAAGAAACGAGGTCTTCCGCGAGCTGCAGGACATAAAGAAGGTATGAAAACCATTAAAAAGGTTGTACGTAAAGCGGTGGAGCTTAACCTTGAAACCTTGACCCTATATGCTTTTTCAACCGAAAATTGGAAAAGACCTAAATCTGAAGTAGAGTACATCATGAAACTTCCAAGTCAGTTTTTAGATACATATTTAGATGAGCTAGTGGAGAATGATGTGCAAGTTCGTACTATTGGTGATTTTAGTGCTTTACCGGAGCATACTCAGCAAGCGGTTCAAACATCAATTGATCGGACAGCTAAGAATAATGGTCTCATTCTTAATTTTGCTTTGAATTATGGAAGTAGAAACGAAATGGTAGATGTAATGAAAGAAATCGCACAAGATATTAACGATAACAAATTAACGATAGACAACATTGATGAAGAATCCATTCGTAAAAGGTTGTATACTTGCCACTTAAAAGACCCAGACTTATTGATACGTACTAGTGGAGAAATTCGGCTTAGTAACTTCTTGTTGTGGCAGGTGGCTTATTCGGAATTTTATTTTACCGAAGTATTATGGCCAGACTTTGATGAAGTAGAATTTGAGAAATCCCTCATTGAATATCAAAATCGAAAAAGAAGATATGGGGGAATTTAAGGTGTTGAAGATAGCATGAAAGAACGTGTTATAACGGCAATAATAGCACTAGTTTTATTTATACCAATTGTAATTTATGGAGGGTGGCTCCTTCAAGTTGTAGTCTACGGACTATCCTCCATAGCACTATTTGAATTGTTAAGAATGAGGAAAATCCCAACTATTTCATGGGCATCCCTCATTTCTCTTTTATTATTATGGATTGTATTGTACCAGGGTACAGTAATCCACCTTCCCATAGTAGAGAATTTGGCAAAATCTGAATTAGTCATGTTCGGTGTATTATTATTATTAGCTTATATGGTCCTGAAAAAAAACACGTTTACATATGATGATATCGGTTTTATTTTGACTTCTATTTTGTATGTCGGAATGGGATTTTATTTCTTTATTCTAACAAGAGAAGCAGGAATAGAATATTTATTGTATGTACTATTGATTATTTGGGCAACAGATACGGGGGCTTATTTTGTAGGACGAGCTATGGGGAAGCATAAGTTATGGCCCGAAATCAGTCCTAAAAAGACCATAGAAGGATCAGTGGGCGGCATTTTACTAGCCATATTGGTAGCAGTAATTTTTCAAATAGTAGATCCATTTCCTTTTTCCTTATTCATTGTCGTCATCGTAACCATTTTGGCATCTGTCGTAGGACAAATTGGTGACTTAGTAGAATCAGCTATTAAGCGACATTATGATGTGAAGGATTCAGGTAATATTTTACCTGGTCATGGAGGGATATTAGACCGTTTTGATAGCTTGATTTTTATGCTGCCATTTTTACATTTCATTGGATTTATTAGTATTTAGAGTTCATAAACAGGAGCGGTTTTGATTATGCAAAAGATTACCTTACTTGGGGCAACAGGTTCCGTTGGGCTCCAAACACTTGAAGTGATACGTCAGCAACCACATGAATTTCAACTTTATGCCATGGCTTTTGGAACGAATACCGAAATAGCTATACCTATTATTGAAGAGTTTAAACCTAAATATATTGCCGTTAAAGATAAGGAAACAAAAGATTACTTACAAACCCATTTATCCTCACAGCCCAATATTTTAAGTGGAGACGAGGGCATGAGTGAAATCTCTACGCTTGAGAATGTCGATATTGTTGTCAATGCTGTTTTAGGTAGTGTTGGCCTAGAGCCGACTTTACACGCTATTCGCGCGCAAAAGAAAATTGCCTTTGCAAATAAAGAAACCTTGGTGACGGCAGGGCATTTAGTTATGAAGGAAGCGGAAAAATACGGGGTTGAGTTGTTGCCTGTAGATAGTGAACATGCAGCCATACACCAATGCTTAAAGGGTGAACGTTTAGATGAGGTTAAGCGAATCATTATTACCGCTTCTGGTGGTAGTTTCAGAGACAAAACACGAGATGAATTACGAGAAGTGACGGTTAATCAAGCATTAAAACATCCGAACTGGAGTATGGGAGCGAAAATCACCATTGATTCGGCCACAATGATGAATAAAGGCCTTGAAGTGATTGAAGCCCATTGGCTTTTTCACATGCCCTATGAACAGTTGGATGTCATTTTACATAAAGAAAGCATTATCCATTCCATGGTTGAATTTAAGGATCATAGTCTGATGGCACAGCTTGGAACAACAGATATGAAGGGACCTATACAATATGCACTTACATATCCCAATAGACTTGATATTTCACAAGAAAAAGGGTTAAACTTAGTTGATATAGGTAAACTTCATTTTGACGAAATGAGTTTTGAACGCTTTCCTTGTTTAAAAATGGCATATGATGCTGGAAGAGCCGGCGGAACCATGCCGACTGTTTTAAACGCAGCCAATGAAGAAGCTGTTCAGCAATTTCTAAATAACAAAATTTCTTTCCTTGCAATTGAAGATTTTATTCAAAAAGCAATGGATGAGCATACAATGGTTAGTAAGCCTGATCTAACAACTATTGTAGAAGTGGACCAGGAGACAAGGAGACGAGTAAAATCTTATGTAAACTAAAGGAAGGTGCTTTCTTTTGAATACCGTCATAGCTTTTATTTTTATGTTTGGATTACTCGTGTTTATACACGAGCTTGGACATCTCATTTTTGCGAAACGAGCAGGCATGCTTGCCCGGGAATTTGCTATTGGATTTGGACCCAAAATTTTCTCCTATCGTAAACATGAAACTTTATATACAATAAGGTTATTACCTATAGGGGGTTATGTGCGTGTTGCAGGTGAAGACCCCGAAATTATTGAATTAAAACCGGGTCATCATATTGGTCTTGAGTTTAATCAATTTGGAAAAGTAGCTAAAATTATCGTTAACAATAAATCGAAACATCCAAATGCCCGAGTTATTGAAGTCGAAAGAGCAGATTTGGACCATGACTTAACGATTACTGGATATGATGTCGATAGTGAAGAGCGACTTACTTTTGATGTTGATCCTAGAGCCTTTTTTGTCATGGACGAAAATGAAACGCAAATAGCTCCATATGATCGACAGTTTGCTTCTAAGTCTGTTCCTAAAAAGGCTATGCAAATTTTTGCAGGTCCTATGATGAACTTCTTGTTAGCGATTTTAATCTTTATCATCCTTGGATTTATTCAAGGTGTACCTGTTGATGAAGCAGAAATGGGTGCCATAAGTGAAGGTTATCCAGCGCACGAGGCAGGCCTGCAGTCAGGAGATAAAATTGTAAAGGTAGATCAAAAGCCGATCGATTCGTGGGTAGACTTTGTAATGGAAATTCAAGGTCATCCAAATGAGGAAGTGGAATTAACGGTTGAACGTAATGGAGACGTACTAGTTATTCCGGTTACCCCAAATGCGATTGAGGAACAGGGAGAGACGATTGGTCAAATAGGTGTCAGGCAGGCATTTGAGCATTCTCCAGGGGAGATTGTTAAGTTTGGATTCACTCAAACCTATGAGTTATCTACTCTTATCCTAACGAGTGTGGGTCAGCTTGTCACTGGACAACTCTCAATTGACAGTTTAGCTGGACCAGTTGGCATTTATGATGTCACCGATCAGGTCGTTCAAACTGGTTTTTATAATTTCTTGACTTGGACAGCTATGCTGAGCGTCAATTTAGGGATTATTAACCTGTTACCATTACCAGCACTTGATGGTGGACGTCTTTTATTTGTTGGGTATGAAGCTGTACGCGGCAAACCTATTGATCCTCAAAAAGAAGGAGTCGTGCATTTTCTAGGATTTGCTCTACTCATGCTATTAATGATTGTGGTAACATGGAATGACATTCAACGTTTATTTACTCCTTAAATGTCGCACCTAGAATCGACGTACAAACATTGAATTAATAGAAAATAGAGGTGCATGGAATATGAAACAAAGTAATATGCTTTTACCGACTCTACGAGAAAACCCTGCAGATGCGGAAATTAAGAGTCATCAATTACTTGTACGGGCAGGCTTTATTAGACAAATTGCATCAGGATTATATAGTTACCTACCACTAGGTAAACGAGTACTTCGTAAGGTAGAAGAAATTGTCCGGGATGAGATGGATAAAGCAGGAGCTTTTGAAATGCTAATGCCAGCAATGCAACCTTCTGAATTATGGAAGGAATCTGGCCGTTGGAGTACGTATGGTCCTGAATTAATGCGTATGCATGACAGACATAATCGAGAATTCGCCTTAGGTGCAACACACGAAGAGGTCATCACTAGTATTATTCGTGATGAAGTAAATAGCTATAAAAAACTACCACTTACGGTATATCAGATACAATCTAAATTCCGAGATGAAAAAAGACCCCGCTTTGGTCTTTTGCGTGGTCGTGAGTTTTTAATGAAGGATGCTTACTCCTTTCATGAAAGCTTTGAAAGTCTTGATGAAACCTATGAAAAGTTATTCAAAGCCTATGGAAATATATTTCGCCGTTGCGGCCTGAACTTCCGCGCAGTTATTGCTGATTCAGGAGCTATGGGTGGTAAGGATACGCATGAGTTTATGGTGCTTTCTGAAGTTGGCGAAGATACGATTGCATATTCAGATACTACGGAATATGCTGCTAATATTGAGATGGCACCAGTAATAGCAACATATGAAAAAACTGATGCAGAGCCTAAAGAACTTGAAAAAGTAGAGACTCCTAATCAAAAAACAATGGCAGATGTAGCGGGCTTTTTAGGACATTCCTTAAGTGAAGGCTTAAAAGCGTTAATGTTTAAGGTTGACGACCGTTTAGTACTTGTTGTGACCCGTGGTGACCACGAGGTAAACGATGTGAAATTAAAGCATTTATATAATGCTAGTGTTGTTGATTTGGCCACTGAAGAGGAAACTAGAAAAGCTATGAATGCAGGCTTTGGCTCACTAGGACCAATTGGTGTACCTGAAGAGGTCGATATTGTTGCAGATGAGGCTGTACGATACTTGGTCAATGCTTCCTGTGGTGCTAATGAGGATGGGTATCATTACATTAATGTGAATCCTGGCCGTGACTTTGATGTGAAGGAATACGCTGACTTGCGCTTCATCCAAGAGGGAGATCCTTCACCAGACGGACATGGTACCATTAAGTTTGCGAAAGGGATAGAAGTTGGACATGTGTTTAAGCTAGGTAAGTTTTACTCTGAAAATATGAATGCTTCTTACCTCGATCAAAATGGTAAATCCAACACAATGATTATGGGGTGTTACGGAATTGGTGTTTCCAGGACTCTAGCGGCAATCGTGGAGCAATTCCATGATGATCAAGGTATAACCTGGCCAACAGCTGTAGCGCCATTCCATGTACACCTACTAGCCCTAAATGTAAAAAATGATGAACAAAGAGACCTAGCAGAAAAGATCTATGAAACATTAATACAAGCAGGTGTGGAAGTCCTATTTGATGATAGAAAAGAACGTGCCGGTGTAAAGTTTGCTGATAGTGATTTAGTTGGGATTCCTTTACGAATTACGGTTGGTAAACGTGCTGGAGAGGGCTATGTTGAATTTAAAGAGCGACAAACTGGCGACCAAAAGGATTTACATGAGTCAGAGATTTTAAGCGAAATAAATTCATTCCTTGGTTAAAACCATAAAATAAAAAGAAGACATAAAGAAACCCTTGTCAACCATTTAAGACAGGGGTTTTCCAGTTCTAGATAAAGGTTTGTATGGGGAGGGGTTATGATGTTGGTTACAAACCATGAGAAAATGCAAATATTGCTTGAACAAATTCAAATGCCTGCAGAAATTATTTCCGAGCATTTTAAAGAAGCCTCTTTGCAAAAATTAACCGTATGGAAGAAGGAGAAGAAGTGGTACTTTACTTTTCATATTCAAGAAGTATTACCGCCTAAAGTATTTCAACTATTTGATACAAAATTAAGGGAAGCCTTTCATCATATTGCCAATGTAGATTTTACGATTCAAACCGACAACCAGCAGATGAAGGAAGAGTATGTAGGTCACTATTGGACATGCTTTATTCAGTCCATACCCGATTTATTACCATCTTATAAGGATATCCTCCATCAGCAAACGCCAGCTATTACAGGTAATAAGCTGACGATACAAGCAAGAAATCAGGCAGAGGCAAAGGTAATCCAAAGACGACTTGAAGAGCCACTTCAATCCTTTTGCAGGAAAATAGGCAGTTCTCCACTTAATGTTACTGTTGATGTGAAAGAATCAGTGGAAGATATGCAACGTTTTAAGGAAAAAAGACAGGAAGAAGACCAAGATCTGATTCAAAAGGCAGTGAAGGATAAGGAAGAAAGAGCTAGAAAGCAAAGTGAAGGAAAATCAGAAGGGCCGTTTATGTTTGGATACCCAATTAACGATGAAATCGTTGAAATGCGCACGATTGTTGAGGAAGAGCGAAAAGTTGCGGTAGAGGGCTATGTCTTTAACGTTGAAATTCGTGAGCTCAGATCTGGTCGGCACTTGTTAACCGCAAAATTGACGGATTACACCGATTCCTTAACTGTGAAAATTTTCTCTAATGGTGAAAGCGACCAGGAGAAATTTAAAATGCTTAAAAAGGGTATGTGGTTAAGAGCGCGAGGCAGTATTCAGACAGATACATTCCAGAATGAACTAACAATGATGGGACGAGATTTAAACGAAATTAAAAAGGAAGAACGTTTAGATCATGCACCAGAGGATGAAAAAAGGGTCGAATTACACGCCCATACGATGATGAGTCAAATGGATGCACCTGTTTCTGCTTCGAGATTAATAGAACAGGCAGCGAAATGGAATCACCCTGCTATCGCTATCACTGATCACGCCGTTGTACAATCCTATCCAGAAGCCTATGCAGCTGGGAATAAACATGGGGTAAAGGTGTTATACGGCGTGGAAGCGAATTTAGTTGATGATGGTGTTCCGATTGCTTATAACGAGCAAGACCGTTTACTAGAACAAGACGAATATGTCGTATTTGACGTGGAGACAACGGGCTTGTCTGCCATTTATGATACGATTATTGAGCTTGCTGCTGTAAAGGTTAAGGATGGTGACATTGTTGATCGATTCGAGTCTTTCGCCAACCCTCATCATCCCTTAAGTGATACAACAACAGAGCTTACAGGTATAACTGACGAAATGGTTAGAGATGCACCTGAAGTAGACGAGGTACTAGAGAAGTTTTATGAGTGGATGGGTGATTCCATACTAGTTGCTCACAATGCAAGCTTTGATATGGGGTTCTTAAATACGGGTCTTAAAAAGATTGGTAAAGAGAAGGCTGATAATCCAGTCATCGATACACTTGAACTGGCAAGATTTCTCTTACCAAACCTAAAGAACCACCGTCTTAATACTTTGTGTAAGCAATTTAACATTGAATTAACTCAGCACCACCGAGCCATTTATGATGCTGAGGCAACAGGTTATTTACTGTGGAAGCTTGTAAAAGAGTGTCTAAATAAAGATATAACCAATCATAATCAGTTAAATTTGCATATGGGTGAAGGCAATGCCTACCAAAGATCTAGACCTTCACACTGCATTTTATTGGCTCAGACTGAAGAAGGCTTGAAAAATTTATATAAGCTCGTTTCCTTATCACATATTGATTATTTTTATCGGGTTCCAAGAATACCTCGCTCCAAAATGCAAAAGTATCGTGAGGGAATTTTGATTGGGTCTGGCTGTGATAAAGGGGAACTATTCGAAGCGATGATGCAAAAATCGAAGGAGGAAGCTGAGCAGGTTGCGTCCTTCTATGATTATATCGAAGTTCAGCCTCCGTCCAATTATGCACATTTAATAGAAAAAGAGCTTGTGCGTGATCAACATGACCTCGAAGATATTTTGAAGAATTTAGTTGAATTAGGTGAAAAACTGGATAAACCTGTAGTGGCAACTGGAAACACCCATTACATTGACCAGCATGAGAAAATTTATCGACAAATTCTGATTGCTTCTCAAAGTGGGAATCCTTTAAATCGCCAAACACTACCTGATGTATATTTTAAAACAACAGATGGGATGCTTCGTGATTTTGCCTTTTTAGGTGAGGATAAAGCCCGTGAAGTAGTGGTGCAAAATCCGCAGCAAATCGCTAATTCCATTGAAGAGATCAAACCGGTAAAAGAAGATTTGTATACACCTAACATCGATGGTGCTGATGATGAAATGCGGAATATGAGTTATTCCATGGCTAAAAGCATTTATGGAGAAGATTTACCTGAAATTGTAGAAAAGCGCCTGGAAAAAGAGCTTGATAGTATAATTGGACACGGATTTGCTGTTATCTATTTGATTTCTCATAAGCTAGTTAAAAAGTCGTTGGTTGATGGCTATCTGGTTGGTTCCCGGGGTTCGGTCGGCTCATCATTTGTCGCCACGATGACTGAGATTACAGAGGTAAATCCGTTACCACCCCATTACGTTTGTCCCAGCTGTAAACACTCAGAATTCTTCAATGATGGTTCTGTAGGGTCTGGTTTTGATTTACCAGAGGCCAATTGTCCAAAATGTGGCGCAGCTTATACGAAGGATGGACAGGATATTCCTTTTGAAACTTTCTTAGGTTTTAAAGGGGATAAGGTTCCGGATATTGACTTGAATTTCTCTGGTGAATATCAACCTGTTGCTCATAACTACACGAAGGTACTTTTTGGTGAAGAAAAAGTCTTTCGTGCGGGAACAATTGGTACGGTAGCAGATAAAACGGCATATGGGTATGTGAAAGGCTATGCCTCTGACCATAGCCTAACCTATCGCGGTACAGAGATTGATCGCCTAGTTCAGGGCTGTACAGGCGTTAAACGTACAACTGGACAGCATCCTGGTGGTATTATTGTTGTTCCAGATGATAAGGAAATTTATGATTTCACGCCTATACAGTACCCAGCCGATGATAGAAATTCTGAATGGCGGACGACTCATTTTGATTTCCATTCCATCCACGATAATTTATTAAAGCTCGATATACTAGGACACGATGATCCGACTGTGATACGAATGCTGCAGGATTTAACCGGTATTGACCCTCAAGAGGTACCAACAGATGACCCAGAAGTTATGAAAATCTTCAGTGGTACTGAGGCGTTAGGAGTAACGGCAGATCAAATTAATTGTAAGACAGGGACTTTAGGCGTACCAGAATTCGGTACACGGTTTGTAAGGCAAATGCTTGAGGATACGAAGCCCTCTACTTTTGCAGAGCTTGTTATGATTTCTGGGCTTTCTCACGGGACCGATGTGTGGCTTGGCAATGCACAGGAATTAATCAATAAAGGGATTTGTACACTTCCTGAGGTTATTGGTTGTCGTGATGATATAATGGTCTACTTGATGCATAAAGGTTTAGATGCATCACTTGCCTTTAAAATCATGGAATTTGTGCGTAAAGGGAAAGGGTTGCAGGATGAATGGATTGAAGAAATGAAAAAGCATGATGTGCCGGATTGGTATATTGATTCCTGTAAGAAGATCAAATATATGTTCCCGAAGGCTCACGCAGCGGCATATGTATTGATGGCCGTCCGAATTGCGTACTTTAAAGTACATCATCCTATCCATTTTTATGCGGCCTACTTTACCGTACGTGCAAGTGACTTTGAGCTTGAAACGATGACAAAAGGAAGTCAGGCTATCCGAAAACGTATTGAAGAAATTCAAGCGAAGGGCAATGACGCTTCACCGAAAGAAAAAAGTTTACTAACGGTATTAGAGGTTTGCCTTGAAATGTGTGAGCGTGGCTATTCCTTCCAAAAGGTAGACCTTTATCGTTCGAAGGCGTCCGAGTTCCTTGTTGATGGGGATTCATTGATTCCACCATTTAACGCGATTGATGGATTAGGGACAAATGCTGCTCTAAATATTGAGAAGGTACGCGAAGATGGCGAGTTCTTATCAAAAGAGGACCTAAGAGAACGAAGCCGCATCTCAAAAACCGTTTTAGAGTATCTAGATCACCATGGATGTTTAGAAGGATTACCGGACAAGAACCAGCTCTCATTGTTCTAATGTTTGCATTATCCGTAAACTTATGGTATATTTTTGTTGGTATAACAAAGGATACGTAGTGAGACTAAAGAGTGGGGAAACCCACTCTTTCTTGTTAATTGTGCGCAAAATGTTTTCCTTTTGAATTCCCTGCTTTCATAGGCAGGGAATTTTATACGTATCAGTAATTAAACCTAAGTCGGATGAACATATTAGTACATATATTTTATTACGGCTAAAGGAGTGTTCACGATGGGAAAAAAAGTAACAGAACTAACAGAAGAACTCGTTCAGCCAATTGTAGACAACATGGGACTAGAGCTAGTGGACATTGAATATGTGAAGGAAGGAAAAAACTGGTTTCTAAGAGTGTTTGTCGATAAAGATGGTGGAGTTGACATTGAGGAATGTGGAAAAGTCAGTGAACAGCTTAGTGAAAAACTGGATGAGACAGAGCCGATAGAAGATGCATACTACTTAGAAGTGTCATCCCCAGGGGTAGAACGACCTTTAAAAAAAGAAAAGGATTTTGTAAACAATGTTGACAAAAATGTTTACGTCAAGCTTTATCAAGCGATTGATGGAGAGAAGGAATTTGAAGGTAAATTACGTTCCGTAGAGCATAACATTGTCAACCTTGAAGTTCGTGTTAAAACAAGAACAAAAAATGTAGAAATTCCAATGGACCAAATTGCTAAAGCACACTTAGCTGTTACATTTGATTAAAGGAGGTAATATTGGTGAGTAGCGATCTTTTTGAGGCTATCCAATATTTAGAAAAAGAAAAAGGGATCGATAAGGAAGTTTTAATTGATGCGTTGGAAGCAGCCTTAATATCTGCATATAAGAAAAATTTTAAATCGAAAACAAATGTAAGAGTAGATTTAAATGAAGAAACAGGTTCTATGCGGGTTTTAGCTAGAAAAACGGTTGTTGACTCTGTTGAAGACCCTCAATTGGAAATGAGTTTAGAGGAAGCGCATAATGTGGACCCAAGCTATGAAGAGGGCGATGTTTTAGAGATTGAGGTAACACCTAAGGACTTTGGCCGTATTGCTGCACAGGCTGCTAAACAAGTTGTCACCCAGCGTGTGCGTGAAGCGGAACGTGGAGTGATATTCAATGACTTTATTGACCGCGTTGAAGATGTTATGACAGGAATTATCCAACGCAAGGATCACCGCTTTATTTACGTTGATCTGGGGAAAGCAGAAGGCCGCCTCCCATTGAATGAGTTAATGCCAAATGAAACTTACGATGTTCATGACCGCATTAAAGTGTTCTTAACTAAGGTGGAGAGCACAAATAAAGGACCACAAATATTTGTTTCACGCACTCATCCTGGTTTATTAAAACGATTATTCGAAATGGAAGTACCTGAAATTTATGACGGTATTGTTGAGATTAAATCAGTTGCTAGAGAAGCAGGGGATCGCTCAAAAATTTCGGTTCACGCAGAAGACCCGGAAATTGACCCTGTTGGTTCCTGTGTAGGTCAACGAGGACAGAGGGTTCAAGCAGTGGTTAATGAGCTTAAAGGGGAAAAAATTGATATCGTTGAATGGTCAGAGGATCCATTCGTTTATATTTCTAATGCCCTTAGTCCAGCCAAGGTTATGGACGTAATCGTTGATGAAGAGGAAAAGGCAACCACAGTAATTGTTCCGGACTATCAATTGTCTTTAGCAATCGGGAAGCGTGGACAGAATGCTCGGTTAGCGGCTAAGTTAACGGGCTGGAAAATTGATATCAAGAGCGAATCAGTTGCAATAGAAGAAGGAATTATTGATGAGAACCATGAGCCAGAATCTTATTCTGAAGTGAATGATGATCTTTTTGAATAAGGGAGAGTGTTTTAAGTGGCAAAAAACAAAACAACACCTTTACGAAAATGTGTCGTAACGAAGGAAATGAAACCGAAGAAGGAACTGATTAGGGTAGTTAAAAACAAAGAAGGTGACATTTTCATAGATGAGACGGGAAAGCAGAATGGTCGAGGTGCCTATTTGACGAAAGAATCATCAGTTATCAAGAAGGCAAGAGACAAAGACATTCTTTCCCAGCAGTTTAAAACAAAGGTTGATTCAAGTTTATATCAGGATTTACTAGAGTATGTAGAAGGTGTTTAATATTGAAGAATTCTTATTTGAATATGGTCGGGTTAGCTTTCCGAGCGGGGAAATGCAGTATTGGAGAGGAAACAATCCTTAAAGATATTAGATCGAATCAATTGAAGCTATTAATTATCGCGAATGATGCATCTGAAAATACCAGAAAAAAGTTTGTAAATAAGTGTACATATTACCATGTACCCGTTGTTATTGGAGATGATCGTGAGGCTTTATCCCACGCAATTGGAAAGAGCGGAAGAGTAGCGATAGGAATTAAAGATAGTGGATTTGCCAAAAAGATTACTTCAATGCTCGATCAAACTAACCGGGGGTGAATGTATGAGTAAAATGAGAATTTACGAATACGCAAAGCAAAATAATTTAAAAAGTAAAGATGTTATTGAAAAACTAAAAACTTTAGATATCGAGGTTTCCAATCATATGTCCACAATTACAGACGGAACGAAATCTATACTAGATAAAGAGTTTGGAATTGGTGGGACAAATGAGCCAAAACAAAACAATTCTCAAGCTAACAAACAACAAAACAATCAATTTAATCAAAAGCAACAATCAAGTCAAAAGAATCAAAATCAGAAAAAACAAGCAAACCAAAATAAACAGAGTCAAAAAAATAATCATAAAAAAGGGAAACAAAAGAAAAATAAAAATACTATGAAACCAAACAACAAAGATCAACAACAAACACAACAAAATAAAGCAAAAGAAACCCCTTCTAAGATTACGTATTCTGGTTCGTTAACGGTTGGAGAGCTTGCTGAGAAATTAAACAAAGAGCCATCAGAATTAATTAAAAAGCTGATGTTCTTAGGCGTTATGGCAACTATTAACCAAGACCTAGACCCAGATTCCATTGAGTTATTATGTGAGGATTATGGGGTAGAGGTTGAAGAAGAGGTTGTCCTTGATGAAACAGATATTGAGAATTTTGACTATGAGGATGACGAAAAGGACTTAGTAGAGCGTCCAGCCGTTGTGACCATTATGGGCCACGTAGACCATGGTAAAACTACGCTGCTTGATTCCATTCGCCATACAAAGGTAACTGAAGGCGAAGCAGGCGGTATTACTCAGCATATTGGTGCTTATCAAATAGAACAAGATGGGAAAAAAATCACGTTCCTAGATACACCTGGTCACGCTGCCTTTACAAGTATGCGTTCCCGTGGAGCTCAAATAACGGATATTGCCATTCTTGTTGTGGCTGCAGATGATGGCGTAATGCCACAAACCATTGAAGCCATTAACCATGCCAAGGCAGCAGAGGTACCAATCATTATTGCTGTAAACAAGATTGATAAAGAAGGGGCAAACCCTGACCGAGTGATGCAGGAATTAACTGAGCATGGCTTAGTTCCAGAAGATTGGGGCGGAGACACGATTTTTGTTCCTGTTTCAGCCATTCAAGGTAAAGGAATCGATGATTTAATTGAAATGATTATCCTTGTATCTGAAGTGGAGGAACTAAAGGCTAATCCTGACCGCTTAGCTGCAGGTACAGTTGTGGAAGCACAGCTTGATAAAGGTCGCGGATCGGTAGCAACGTTGCTTGTTCAAAACGGTACACTAAGAGTTGGAGACCCATTAGTTGTTGGCCATACCTTTGGTCGAGTTAGAGCTATGGTTAACGATGAAGGTCGTCGAATTCAAGAGGCAGGACCGTCTACGCCTGTTGAAATTACTGGATTAAATGAGGTGCCTCAAGCTGGTGACCGTTTCATTGCCTTTGAAGATGAGAAGAAGGCAAGACAGGTCGGTGAAGCAAGACAGCAAAAACAAATCGAAGAACAACGCAATGATAGTGTGAAGGTTAACCTTGATGATTTATTTGAACAAATTAAAAAAGGTGAAATGAAAGAAATTAACCTGATTGTCAAGGCTGACGTGCAGGGGTCCGTTGAGGCGGTTGCGGCATCATTGCAAAAAATAGATGTTGAAGGTGTAGATGTTAAAATCATTCACACTGGTGTAGGGGCTATTACTGAATCAGATATTATTCTTGCATCAGCATCTAATGCAATTGTAATTGGGTTTAACGTACGACCAGATGCAAATGCTAAGAAAACTGCTGAAACTGAAAAGGTTGACGTCAGACTTCATCGTGTTATATACAAGGCAATTGAAGAAATTGAATCTGCGATGAAAGGGATGCTTGACCCAGAATACGAAGAAAAGGTTACAGGTCAAGCTGAGGTACGTGAAACCTTTAAAGTATCAAAGGTAGGTACCATTGCTGGCTGTTATATCCTCGAAGGAAAAGTATCACGTAATGCAGGTGTTCGTTTAATTCGAGACGGTGTGGTACTTATGGAGGGTGAAATTGACACTTTAAAACGTTATAAAGACGATGTGAAGGAAGTCGCACAGGGTTATGAATGTGGGATTACCATTAAGAATTATAACGATATTAAAGAGGGAGACATCATTGAGGCCTTTGTAATGGAGGAAATTAAACGTACATGATTGGATATCTCGAAGTTGAGGGCATCATCTATAACGCTCAGTCACTTAAAGCGAAACGTTCAACGTTAAAAAAAGTGATTACCAGAATTCAAAATCATTTTAATGTATCTGTTAGTGAGCTGGACTATCAGGATCTGTGGCAACGAACTTGTATAGGCGTTGCCCACGTATCCTCTGATAAGGTACAAGCGGAGCGAGTCCTACAGGAAGTGATTAAAGTTATGGATTCGGTCCATGAGTTCGAGATAACAAACGAACGGCTTGAGTGGTATTAAACATCTCATTCCAGAAAGTATAAGAAAAACGAAGGCTTGGAAGTTTTTCTATAAAGAGGTGAATGTACATGAGTGATTTACGTGTAAATCGCATTGCCGAACAGATGAAAAAAGAGCTAGGAGATATTATTGGACAGAAAATCAAAGATCCTAGAGTTGGTTTTGTCACCGTAACAGATGTACAAGTCACTGGAGACCTACAACAGGCGAAAATATACATCTCTGTATTAGGTGACGAAGATCAGAAGAAGGACACATTAATCGGTCTTGCAAAAGCAAAAGGCTTTATCCGTTCTGAAATCGGCAAACGAATTCGCTTACGTAAAACGCCTGAAATTTCATTTGAATTTGATGAAACCATAGAACACGGTAATCGAATTGAAAAGATACTAAGTGATTTAAATCAAGATACGAATGAACAGTAGGATGTGGAGAGGGATAGACGGATAAGGTCTATCCCTTTTTACGATTTTTTTACAATAGAATAAAACATTGGAGGGATTAATTTGGATGGTATCCTCCCATTGTGGAAACCAGCAGGTATGACTTCACACGATTCTGTGTTTAAAATACGAAAGATTTTGAGGACAAAGAAAGTGGGCCATACAGGAACTCTTGACCCTCAGGTAGAGGGGGTACTACCGATATGTATTGGTCAAGCAACCAAAATTTCGTCCTTAGTGATGGATTCCAATAAAGTTTATGAAGCAGAGGTTTGCCTCGGGATTTCAACAGAAACAGAGGATCAAGATGGTCAGATTGTAGAGAGTAGGGTGGTTGAAGGCAATTTATCCATAGAGCAAATTGAAACGGCTTTAAAAAGCTATACAGGTGAGATCGAGCAAATGCCACCAATGTATTCAGCTGTAAAGGTTAATGGAAAAAAACTTTATGAATATGCACGTGAAGGAATTTCCGTCGAACGCCCTAAACGGTTAGTGATGATTCACAGTACCCAGCTATTATCGGACAAGATTGAATGGTCAAAGGATCAAGATACAGCATCGTTTCGCATCAGAATTAATTGTTCTAAAGGTACATACATTAGAACACTGTGCGTCGATATCGGAAAGGCATTAGGCTATCCCGCACATATGGCCCATCTCGTTCGTACAGAATCAGGTTCCTTTACACGTGAGCAAACGATGACGTTAGATGAAGTGAAAGAAGCTCAGGAACAAAACAAAATTCAAGAAAATTTGATCCCAATCGACTTTGCTCTCCAAAAATTTGATACACTATACATAAATGAAAAGGATTCTTTTCGTTATCAGAATGGACAGGTATTACCTTTACCTAATCCACTCCCGTCGACCAATCCGTTTAGGGTGAAAACAAAGAATGACCAATTGCTTGCTTTGTACCAAATTCACCCAACGAAGGGGACATTAATGAAACCATTTAAAATGTTTGCTAAGGAAAAGTAAATGGGTTGTAGTAACAGAATAAGAGAGATGTAGTTAAAGAAGGTGAGCGATTATGGAAGTTATCAATTTAGAATATCCAAAGCAATTTAATACTGAATCAATGGAAGAATTGGCATTGGCCATCGGTTATTTTGACGGTGTACACAAAGGACATCAAAAAGTAATCAATGAGGCTATTCAGGTTGGAGCTGAGAAAGGAATCAAAAGTGCTGTTATGACCTTTCATCCACACCCTTCTGTTGTATTGAAAAAAGAGGTCCAACATGTTCAATATATAACGCCTCTTCCAGATAAACTGCAGCTTCTAGAAAATGTAGGTGTAGATTATGTGTTTGTCGTCAAATTTAACGCACAGCTTGCAGCACTTTCACCACAGCAATTTGTTGATGAATTCCTTATTGGTCTAAACGTCCAGCACGTCGTAGCAGGCTTTGATTTTACCTATGGACATAAAGGAAAAGGTACGATGAAATCTTTGCCTGAGCATTCTCGCGGCAAGTTTACTCAAACGACAATTAGTAAAGTTACGGCAAAAGACGATAAGATTAGTTCGAGTAATATTCGTCAAAAGTTGGCAAATGGTAATATAAGCGAGGCTAATGATCTTCTCGGTAGAGCCTATCAATTAACAGGAAAAGTCGTTGAAGGAGACCAAAGAGGGAGAACAATTGGTTTCCCAACTGCAAATATAAGTCTTCACGAGGATTATATTTTGCCAAAGGTTGGAGTTTATGCTGTTAGTATTGAAGTGCAAGGAAAAGCCTTCAAAGGGATGGCGAATATAGGCTATAAACCAACATTTGAAGAAAAAGGCTTAAAACCAACAATTGAAGTGTTTATTTTTGATTTTTCTGGCAATATTTATAATGAAGAGGTTAAGTTAGAATTATTTGATTACATTCGTGGTGAGCAAAAGTTTTCAGGTATTGATGAACTCAAGGCTCAGCTTCATAAGGATGAGGAGAAAATCCGACACTTTTTTGCGATTTCCTCATGATTCCTCTTGCATTTTTAGTAAAAAACATGTAATCTAATATCCGTACGTCATCAACCTTTGCTTGGCTTTGCGAGTCACCGACGCTTAGCTAGGGAATAGGGGATTTCAAAAAAATAGGAGGTGAAACAGGATGGCCATTACACAAGAACGTAAAAATGAACTTATTAATGAGTTTAAAACACATGACAACGATACTGGATCTCCAGAGGTTCAAGTTGCTGTCCTAACTGAAGAAATTACGAACTTAAACGATCATTTACGTACTCATAAGAAAGACCACCATTCACGTCGCGGTCTTTTGAAAATGGTAGGTAAGCGTCGTAACCTATTGAACTACTTACGTAATAAAGATGTTGCTCGCTACCGTGAGTTGATTCAAAAACTAGGTCTACGTCGATAAGAATCGTTTATAAAATTTAACGTAGATTAGTTTAGAAGTAAAGCGGGATTTAATCCCGCTTTTTCTATAGGAAAAGGAATTGGATGATTTTAGCTTTTTTCGAATCATTCATACGTTTTTATTTGTTCATACATATTTCTAAGCAATCATGTAAAAATCTAACTATAAACCGTATAATTTTGAGAGGAGTATACAGATGGCAGAACTACAAAAGGAGTTCTCCACCGAGATTGCAGGCCGTAAGCTGACTATTGAAATTGGTGAGCTAGCTAAACAAGCTAATGGCGCCTGCATGATTCGTTATGGAGAAACGGCTGTATTAAGTACAGCAACAGCATCAAAAGAACCTAAAAATCTTAGTTTTTTCCCACTTACTGTGAACTATGAAGAAAGGTTATATGCAGTAGGTAAAATTCCAGGGGGATTTATTAAAAGAGAGGGTCGTCCGAGTGAAAAAGCTATTTTAACCTCAAGATTAATTGACCGTCCAATACGTCCTTTATTCCCTGATGGATTTCGTAATGAAGTACAAGTGATTAGCACTGTCATGAGTGTGGACCAGGATTGTTCTTCAGAGGTTGCCGCGATGATTGGTTCATCCATCGCCTTAAGCATATCTGATATTCCATTTGGTGGACCCATTGCTGGGGTAATTGTAGGTAGAATTGATGGAGAATTAATTATCAATCCAACTGTTGAACAGCTTGAAAAAAGCGATATTCATTTATCAGTAGCAGGTACAAAAGATGCCGTGAACATGGTTGAAGCTGGTGCAGATGAAGTTCCAGAAGATGTTATGTTAGAGGCGATAATGTTTGGTCATGAAGAAATCAAACGCCTTGTTGCCTTCCAGGAAGAAATCGTTGAAGCTGTTGGAAAAGAAAAGATGGAAGTTACCTTATTTGAGGTTGATGAGGATTTGCGTAATGAAGTTGAGTCCAACGCAAAAGCCCAAATGATTGAAGCTATTCAAGTACAAGAAAAGCACGCTCGTGAAGAAGCTATCAGCAATGTGAAAGCTGAGGTGCTTGAAAAGTATGCAGAAGAAGAGGCTGAGGAAGAAACGATTTCTCAAGTCAAAGAAATTCTTGATAAAATTGTAAAAGAAGAAGTACGTCGCCTCATTACGAAAGAAAAGCTACGCCCAGATGGTCGTAATCCAGAGGAAATCAGACCGCTGTCATCTCGTGTAGGTGTTTTACCTCGCGCTCATGGTTCTGGCTTGTTTACTAGAGGACAAACGCAAGCTTTAAGTGTTTGTACACTAGGGGCACTTGGAGATGTGCAAATTCTTGATGGACTTGATTTGGAAGAATCAAAACGCTTTATGCACCACTATAACTTCCCTTCCTTTAGTGTTGGTGAAACAGGACCTATTCGTGGACCTGGTCGTAGAGAAATTGGACATGGTGCATTAGGAGAAAGAGCGCTTGAGCCGATCATTCCATCTGAGAAAGATTTCCCTTATACCATTCGTGTAGTTTCAGAGGTACTAGAATCTAATGGTTCTACATCACAAGCAAGTATCTGCGCAAGTACGATGGCTATGATGGATGCGGGTGTACCAATTAAGGAACCTGTTGCAGGTATTGCCATGGGTCTTGTGAAGTCTGGTGAAGACTATACGATCCTAACAGATATTCAAGGGATGGAAGACTTCCTAGGCGATATGGACTTTAAAGTTGCAGGTACTAAGGAAGGCGTAACAGCACTCCAAATGGACATCAAAATTGAAGGACTTTCTCGTGAGATTCTCGAAGAAGCTCTCACGCAAGCGAAAAAAGGTCGTATGCACATCCTAGGTCATATGATGGAGACAATTGATATTCCAAGAAATGAATTATCCCAATACGCACCAAAGATTTTAACTATGTCCATTAACCCTGACAAAATCCGGGATGTTATTGGTCCAAGTGGTAAACAAATTAACAAAATCATCGAAGAAACAGGCGTTAAAATTGATATTGAGCAAGATGGTAAGGTGTTTATATCTTCAGCTGACATGAGTATGAACGAAAAGGCAAAAGGCATTATCGAAGACCTTGTCCGTGAAGTTGAAGTGGGTAAGATCTACATGGGTAAAGTTAAGCGAATTGAGAAATTTGGTGCCTTTGTTGAAATCTTTAATGGCAAAGAAGGACTTGTTCATATTTCTCAGTTAGACGACAGCCATGTTAAGAATGTATCTGATTTTGTTTCTGTAGGAGATGACATCCTTGTAAAGGTTAAGGAAATTGACAAGCAAGGAAGAGTTAATCTTTCCAGAAAAGCTGCACTACATGACCAAGAAGAAGCAAAGGAAAATAAATAGTCATCAAAAAGTAAGAAGCTGGCATGCCAGTTTCTTTTTTATTGGCTATTTTTAGGCCTCGGGCTGGATGTTGATTGAGGTACAGGATTGACTAGGGAGCGCTGTGTTTAGCATTTCAGCTTAATTCTTTAGCAGGGTAATGATGAACTTCAGAGACCCTGTGCTCCTTCTATAGTAGATGCATAGCGATGTTTAGCAAAAAACACATTCTTCAGCATTCACCACGTCTTCTTCAGCAAAAAAACAACCAACTTCAGCACACCCGCACACCCCAGCCACATCACCACCTAGATCACGTTCACTTTTCCAAGTTCTATCTAGTACAACCCCCTCATAAGGTGGAATGGAGGGGGTTTTTATATGAAGCGGCGATATATTATACAAGGGATCTTATTTATTGGTTTAGCCTTCTTGTCTTTCGGGGTATTTGAGAACCCCTTTTCAGACGATTACGTATCGGTAATGAAGTCGACTACTATATCGAAAGTAAATAAAGATGATCCCCTGTATCTAGAAATCAAACAAAAAGCGACAGAGTATGAAAAGGAACCGAAAAATGCCAAAATTGATGATGTATGGAAGAAAATGCCTGGTATAAATGGGTTAAAGGTCAATGTAGATAAATCATATATAAACATGAAGAAAAAAGGGAAGTTTGATGAAAAATTACTCGCTTTTAAAGAGATTGAACCAGAGGTAAAATTTACGGATCTTCCTGCTGCGCCAGTTTATCGTGGTCATCCTGAAAAAAAGATGGTATCCTACCTCATTAATGTGTCATGGGGTGAAGAGTACATACCAGGGATGCTGAAAAAGTTAAAGGAACAAAATGTGAAAGCAACTTTTTTTATTGACGGTAAATGGGCGCAAAACAATGTGGATATGCTAAAGATGATAGCAGAGGAAGGTCATCAAATTGGTAGTCACGGATATAATCACCCGAATATGAGTAAGCTCTCGGAAGGGCAAATTAAAGAACAAATTACGAAGACGAATGAAATTATTCAATCCATTTTAAAGGAAAAACCTGAATACCTTGCTCCTCCTGCAGGGAACTTTAATAAGCAGGTAGTAAAAATTGCGGCAGAAAACAAAATGGAAACCATTATGTGGACAATTGATACCATTGATTGGCAAAAGCCTGAAAAGTCAGTTGTATTAAATCGTGTGTTATCAAAACTAGAGGGTGGGGCCATGATTTTAATGCATCCAACAAAGGTCATGGAAGAGTCTATTGATGAATTAACTTTGAAAATTAAGGAGAAAAACTATAAAATTGGAACTGTTGGTAAATTATTAACGGAAAAAAGATAAACATAACTGTAACAAACTTTGTGGAACTTAGGAGGACTTTGATTTGGTAAAAAAATACACATGTAAAAATGGACTACGCATTGTTCTAGAAGAAATTCCAACCGTAAGATCCGTTTCCATCGGAGTTTGGGTACTAGCAGGCTCCCGAAACGAAACCAATAAAAATAATGGCATCTCACACTTTATTGAACACATGATGTTTAAAGGAACGGAAAATAGATCTGCCCGTGAAATTGCAGAAAGCTTTGACGCCATAGGCGGACAAGTGAATGCGTTCACTTCAAAAGAGTACACTTGCTATTATGCGAAGGTGTTGGATACACATGCAAGCTATGCTTTAGAAATTTTAGGAGATATGTTTTTCAATTCCACGTTTCAAACCGATGAAATGGAACGTGAGAAAAAGGTTGTTTATGAGGAAATTAAAATGTATGAGGATACACCAGATGATATTGTACACGATCTCTTGTCTCGTGCTTCATTTGGTAAGCATCCGCTTGGGTATCCTATTTTAGGAACTGAGGAAACACTCCATTCCTTTACACCAGAAGATTTAAGAGACTATATGGATCATAATTATGGACCGGATAATGTAGTTATTTCTGTAGCAGGAAATGTAGATGAAAGCTTTTTTAAAGAGGTTGAAAAACTGTTTGGTTCCTATGAAACAAACAAGGAATCTCATCGGTACAATGAGCCTACCTTTATAACGGAGCACATCAATAGAAAAAAAGAAACAGAACAGGCCCATCTATGTTTAGGTTATAGTGGTCTCCCTTTAGGGGCAGAAGACATTTATAGCTTAGTTGTGGTAAATAACGTATTAGGAGGAAGTATGAGCTCTAGACTGTTTCAAGAGGTGAGAGAATCAAAAGGTCTAGCTTATTCCGTTTTCTCCTATCATAGTTCTTTTTTAGATAACGGCCTACTAACGATTTATGGTGGTACAGGCAGTGATCAATTAGAGGTGTTAAAGGAGACTATTGATGATACGGTCGATGAGCTCGCTAAGGACGGGTTGACTGACAAAGAGTTAAAAAATAGTAAGGAGCAACTAAAGGGAAATTTAATGCTTGGATTAGAGAGCACGAATAGCCGTATGAGTCGGAATGGGAAAAATGAGTTGTTGTTAAAACGTCATCGTACGCTTGATGAAGTTGTAGAGCAAATCGATGCCGTCCACCATGACTCCGTACAAAATATCATTCAAAAGGTATTTCAAAAACCTTATTCAAGTGCTTTAATCGCTCCTAAATAATAAAGCGCTACGGCTACATCTGATAAGCTGACGAATTTTAGATAAGATAAATAAGCTCCTTTCCTTTTGCATAGGATTTAATGGGAGGGGAGTTTAATGAGATTTAAAGAGTTAAGTGGAAAAGAACTAATAGATGTTTCTCGAGGGACTCGGTTAGGTGTATTAGGTCAAACAGATTTAGACATTGATATTAAAACGGGTAAGATTCAATCCATAGTTGTTCCCAATTATAAGTGGTTTGGGGTTAAGAAGGGTGAAATGCAAGCTGAGCTTCATTGGAACGAAATTGAAACAATTGGTGATGACATGATGATTGTAAAGCCCTATGAAGATCGGTATAAATGAATATATAATCGAGCCGTATATGGATAATCAATAAACCTTTGTTTTCTTTTCAAAGAAGACAAAGGTTTTTTTATCGCTCTTCTCTATAAGAATGTTGTTTTTGACTAAAAAGATATAAAATGCGACGTAACTTCAGCAGGACTTGTTTCCAAATATCAATATGATGAGTGCAAAACCGTCGCTATGGAAATACACTTCGCTTTCACCCAAGGGCACAAGTTGACATCTACTCAAACTCCCTTTGGTCGTTTTCATAGTGTCTTCTTTGCCGCGGGCAGGAGCTGTGTGCCCCCTCGCTAACGCTGCGGGGTCTCACCTGTCTCTTTGCTCCCACGAAGAACAGGACGTTCGAGTGTCGGTGCTCTGCCACTGGACGTGGCCGTTTTTAACCGACCAGGAGTCTCCGTGTATTTCCTCCGCTAAAACATTGCCTCATTCGTTTATTTAGAGCTGAACTATTGGTTAATCAAAAGCTTTTTAACTTTGCATTCATCAGAACACTTCAATAGTGGAGGCAGAATACGGAGACTCCTATGGGAGGAAGCGTGGTGAAGACCCTGCAGGAAGCGGTCTGGGCTTCCGAGGAGGCTGAGGCCGTGCCCATGGAAAGCGAAGTATTCTGCCGGAACGGTATGCATGCACTCATATTATTCAGTACAGAACGAATCTAAATTTAGTTACGTCGCATTTTCTATCAACTGCGAAGTATAAAGTTTACGAAATCACCCTTTTTTATTCACACTATTATTCGTTTTGCCATAGTATATGAGCGTAAACTTTAATGGGCTTTTGTACTAAGAACAAACACTGTGAGGTGTATTGTGATGTTAACGAATTTTAAGGTTGGGATACTCGGTGGCGATGCCAGACAGATCCAAGTCATCAAAAAGCTATGTGAATCAGACGCTACAGTATATTTAGTTGGTTTTGATGAACTAGAAGAGCAAATACCAGGCTCTATAAAAACAAATATGGAAAATATAGATGCTGAAGAATTAGATGCTGTGTTACTACCTGTAAGAGGAACAGATCATGAAGGATATCTTGATTCCCATTTTTCTGATTACTCACCACAGTTAACAGAAGAATGGGCAGAAAATTTAAAGCCCTCTACTCTTGTCTTTACCGGAATTACTAACAACTATTTAACTACACTATGCGATAAACATAACTTGAATTTAATTCCACTGTTCAATCGTGATGATATTGCCATCTATAACTCTATTCCAACAGTTGAAGGTACGGTCATGATGGCAATCCAATATACGGACTTTACCATTCATGATTCAGACGTAGTTGTTCTAGGGTTTGGTCGAACAGGAATTACGTTAGCCCGTACCTTTAAAGCATTAGGGGCAAGGGTAAAAGTGGGTGCTCGAAAGCCGAGTGATTTAGCACGAATATACGAGATGGGATTTGAACCCTTTGAGACGAAAACGGTTAACGAACACGTTTCAGACTGTAATATTTTATTAAATACCATTCCAGCACCTGTTGTAAATGTGAAGGTCATTCAAAATATGCCCCAGGATGGAATCATTATTGATTTGGCTTCCAAACCTGGTGGAACTGATTTTCGCTACGCTAAAAAAAGAGGTGTTAAGGCCATTCTTGCCCCAAGTATACCGAATATGGTCGCCCCCAAAACAGCAGGCGACATTTTGGCTAGTGTGATCGTACAAATTTTAAATGAACAGGGAGAAAGGGGTAGTTATTAATGGATATTAAAGGAAAACGAATTGGATTTGGTGTAACGGGATCCCACTGTACGTACGAGGAGATTTTTCCGCAAATCCAAAAACTTGTAGATGCTGGTGCAGAGGTGGTACCTGTCATTTCGAACACGGTTAAATTTGTAGACACAAAGTTTGGGAAGGCAGTTGACCACGTAAGTAAAATAGAGGAAATAACGGGTCAAAAGGTCATTTCAACCATTCCAGAAGCAGAGCCACTTGGGCCGAAAAATCCTTTAGATTGTATGGTTATTGCGCCTTTAACGGGGAACTCGATGAGTAAGCTTGCCAATGCTTTAACAGATTCACCTGTTTTAATGGCTGCAAAAGCCACAATGCGTAATCAAAATCCAATTGTTTTAGGAATCTCTACAAATGACGCATTAGGCTTAAACGGGGTAAATCTAATGAGGTTAATGGCAAGTCAATTTTTCTACTTTATTCCATTTGGTCAGGATCATCCGTTTAAGAAACCTAATTCACTTGTAGCTGACATGGAACAACTCCAGGTTGCTGTAGAGAGTGCCTTAGACCGTGAACAGTATCAGCCCGTTCTTATTCAACGTATGTTTAGAGAAGATTAATGCATAAATAGTATCTAGTATTCAGTAATTTAGATTATTCGGATGATTACAAGAATAAACTAAGGCTCATACCATGTTAAAAAACTCAAATACGCTTTCAGCAGGCCCGTTGACATCTAGCCAAGTTTTTCTAATCAAACAGAGTATGCTAGAATAATATATAATAGTCTAACTAATTAAGTGGATAACTATTATAGTTAACATATTGTTTAAGAAAGGGGAAACATTTAATGACACAAAATACACAAGGTTACCATGTTGCGGTAGTAGGTGCAACAGGAGCAGTAGGTCAAAAAATGATTGAAACGCTTGAAGACCGTAATTTTCCTATCAGCACAATTTCCCTACTCGCATCTAAGCGGTCTGCTGGAAAGAAAGTACTCTTTAATGGTGAAGAAGTTGAGATAAAAGAAGCACTTCCAGAAGCCTTTGAAGGTGTAGATATTGCATTATTTTCTGCAGGTGGTTCTATTTCTAAAAAATTGGCACCTGAAGCTGTAAAAAGAGGAGCAGTTGTGGTTGATAACACAAGTGCATACCGCATGGACGCAGAAGTACCATTAGTAGTACCTGAAGTAAATAAAGAGGATATTAAGAAGCATAAAGGTATTATAGCTAACCCAAACTGCTCTACCATCCAAATGGTTGCAGCATTAGAGCCTGTACGTGAAGCATTTGGACTAAAGCGTGTAATTGTATCCACCTATCAAGCTGTATCTGGTGCTGGTACTGTTGCTGCCCGCGAGCTTAAGGATCAATCTCAAGCCTTCCTAAATGGGGAAGAACTAAAACCAGAAATCCTACCTGTTAAAGGTGATGAAAAGCATTACCCAATTGCTTTTAATGCTTTGCCACAAATAGATGTCTTCCAAGAAAACGGATATACGTTTGAAGAAATGAAAATGATCAATGAAACAAAAAAGATTTTGCATTTAGATAAACTACCTGTTGCTGCAACGTGCGTGCGTCTTCCTTTCTTTACTTCACATGCAGAAAGTGTCTACCTTGAGGTTGAGAAAGACGGCGCATCAGTTGCGAAATTAAAAGAACTGTTTGAAGCAGCACCTGGCGTTGTTTTAGAAGATGATCCTGAAAATCAATCCTACCCAACACCTTTGAGTGCAGAAGGCAAACGTGATGTTTTTGTTGGGCGTATTCGTCGTGACTTAGATCAGGAAAATGGCTTTCATTTATGGGTTGTTTCCGACAATCTTCTAAAAGGTGCAGCTTGGAACTCGGTACAAATTGCAGAAACGATTATTGAGAATAACTGGTTAAAATAACGTTTTGTTTGAGGTGTCTAGATGAAATTAATTGTACAAAAATTCGGTGGAACTTCTGTGCGTTCAAAGGAAACGAGGAAGAATGCCATTTCACACGTGCAAAAGGCCGTGCAAGATGGATATAAAGTGGTTGTAGTAGTATCAGCAATGGGGCGGCATGGAGACCCTTATGCTACAGATACGCTGCTATCTTTAATTGATAGCGAGTCCTCGATTTCGAATCGAGAAAAAGATTTATTAGTGTCATGTGGAGAAACGATATCATCCGTCGTATTTTCTAGTGAACTAAATACTGCATCAATGAATTCAGTCGCCCTCACAGGAAGTCAAGCAGGATTTTTAACAAATGGTGATTTTACCAATGCCAAAATTGAAAAAGTGAAAACAGATAGAATCATAGATGAATTAAAAACCCATGATGTTGTAGTTGTCGCAGGATTTCAAGGAAAAGATGAAAACGGTGAGACGACAACTCTAGGAAGAGGTGGCTCTGACACAACCGCAGCTGCCTTGGGTGCCGCTTTAAAAGCAGATTTTGTGGATATTTTTACAGATGTAGAAGGTATTATGACAGCAGATCCTCGAATCGTCGAATCTGCTCGCCCTTTATCAGTTGTGACGTATAGTGAAATTTGTAATATGGCCTATCAAGGTGCAAAGGTTATCCATCCCAGAGCGGTGGAGCTTGCGATGCAGTCCGAGGTTCCACTTCGAATCAGATCCACTTATAAAGACGATGAAGGTACACTTGTTACTTCTTCTAGAACAGAAGAGCGGGGTCAGGACATACCAGATCGTCTGATTACCGGGATTGCACACTTATCAGGTATTACCCAAATAAGTGTAAAAACGGAACAACATATTGGAAAATTACATGATGAGGTATTTTCATCAATGGCTGAAGCCAAAATATCTGTAGACTTTATTAATATTTCACCTGATGGTGTAACCTATACAGTACCAAGTTCATCTGCGGACAAAGCGGTACAGCTATTAGAAAACCTAGGTTATCATCCAACAACCCTTTCTAATTGCGCTAAAGTGTCAACTGTTGGCGCTGGAATGACAGGGGTACCAGGGGTGACGTCAAAAATTGTTGGTTCTTTAACTGCTAAAGGCATTGAGATCTTACAGTCTGCTGACAGTCATACGACAATATGGGTGTTAATAAAGGAAAAAGACCTAAAAGAAGCCGTTACCGCATTACATGACACGTTTCAACTAGAACAACAAGGTTAAGTTAAGAAAGGAGTAATGAATGTGAGTTTCGGTGAGGTTTTAACTGCCATGGTTACCCCTTTTGATGCTAGGGGTGAGGTAGATTTAGAGAAAACGAAACGGTTGGTCGATTATTTGATTGAAAATGGTTCAGATGGCTTAGTTGTGACAGGAACCACTGGCGAATCCCCGACATTATCTGATCAGGAAAAGGCTTTTTTCTATGATAAAGTTGCAGAATACGTAGGTGGAAGAGTACCTGTGATTGCGGGTACGGGGATGAATGATACGGGAGCTACAATTAGACTGACTAAAGAGGCTGAAAAGACAAATGTTGATGCCATTATGCTCGTGAATCCATATTATAACAAACCAAATCAACAGGGCTTGTATGAGCACTATAAAACAGTGGCAACTCAAACAAAGCTTCCAGTCATATTGTACGATGTTCCAGGACGTACAGTGGTAAGTATGACAGCAGATACGGTTGTTAATCTTTCTGAGATTGAGAATATTGTTGCCATTAAAGATGCCAGTGGAGACTTGGATCGCATAGCTGAAATCATCGAAAGAACAAGTGATGATTTTCTATTGTATAGTGGTGATGATAGTTTAACTTTACCAATTAAAGCCTTAGGCGGTGATGGTGTAATTTCCGTTGCATCACATGTTATCGGCAAGGAAATGAAACAGATGATTGAATTGTATAACCAAGGCAAAGTCACAGAAGCAGCTAAGCTACACCGAAAGCTTTTACCGATTATGAAGGGGGTTTTTATTGCTCCTTCCCCATCTCCGGTGAAAGCCGCTCTCAATATGAAGGGTGTAGATGTTGGTGGAGTTCGTTTACCACTAGTTCCATTAAACAGCCAGGAACAAGAAGTATTAGAAAATG
Source organism: Salinibacillus xinjiangensis (assembly GCF_009649735.1). GTDB lineage: Bacteria > Bacillota > Bacilli > Bacillales > Alkalibacillaceae > Salinibacillus > Salinibacillus xinjiangensis. Next base: position 111,180 of record NZ_WJNH01000002.1, on the reverse strand, counting down.
CATTAAATAGCTTTTAGCGGAAGCCGGCAGATTTTCTGTCGGCTTTCTGCATGGGTAAAGTACCTTCTGGCCATAATAAGGTTAAACATGGAAGAAGGGGCGTAGTTAAAGTGAACAATGATCAGAATCCACAAAAAGACGGAAACAAAGACGAACAACAAGGCAATGAAAATAACTCCAGTGCCTTAGTGCAAAAGCTACAACAATTAGGACAAACGAATGTTCCGGCATCACCGGATTCCAATATCCATATTCTACCGATAATTGGGCAAGTAGAAGGCCATGTGCAATTACCACCTAAAAACAAAACAACGAAATATGAGCATTTACTACCGCAAATTATTGCTGTAGAACAAAACCCTAAAATTGAAGGACTTATTGTTTTACTGAATACAGTTGGAGGAGATGTTGAAGCAGGACTTGCAATTTCAGAGATGATTGCTTCCATATCTAAACCAACTGTGTCTATAGTATTAGGTGGTGGGCACTCAATTGGCGTACCAATTGCGGTATCGACTGATTATTCATTCATAGCTGAAACGGCAACCATGACAATACATCCAATTCGTTTAACCGGGTTGGTCATAGGTGTCCCGCAAACCTTTGAATATTTGGATAAAATGCAGGATAGAGTCATCAACTTTGTTACTCGCCATTCAGATATTGCTGAGGAAAAGTTCAAAGAGCTTATGTTTGAAAAAGGAAACCTAACAAGGGATATAGGGACGAATGTCATCGGTACAGATGCTGTAGAATATGGACTTATCAATGAAGTGGGTGGAGTGAAAGAGGCTATGCAAAAGCTAAATCAATTAATTGATGAACGAAAAGACCAAGATGGAAGTCAGGTGATTCAATGATTTTGTATACGCCATTAAATGAGCATGATATTTTCCCAACCGAAGATGATGAGTATAACAATTATAAATGGGTAACCATTAACAATCGTGTGATGAAGGTCCAAGATATGAAGGATGGCACCTATGAGGTATTACAAACCATTTCAACCGACCCAAACGATTACTTAGATGAACAATATTCCCCAGGTGCAAAAATTCGGTTATAAACCTACCTAGTATTTTACCTTAAGTTGCACTATGATATAATAGGATTGATATCAAGCAGCCAGATAATTGGCTGCTTCTCTTTTACAGTAAAATGGTACCTTGTTTTACATAATGCAATGAGGTGAATGATTTATGGCAAAGAAAAGACGTAAACGAAGAAAAAAGAAGACATCGGTGAAGCAAGGATTAAAGTTTGAACTATTAGGCTTGTTATTCATCTCCCTTGCCATCTTTTCCAGTGGGATTACCGCTATAGCAGGTGGATTTATCCCAAGGGGCTTAGAAAATTTATTTCGATTATTTTTTGGCTTTTGGTTTTCTATTCCATCCATCTTTCTGTTTGGATTAGGTATATCACTTATGATTAAACGGGAATGGCCTAACTTTTTACATACTAAATTAATAGGCTTCTATATCATTTTTTCATCACTATTATTATTTACTCATGTCCAAATTTATGAACCCATCATGACAACGGCGTTGGATCCCTCGATTTTAAAGACAACATGGTCCCATTTCAGGGGATTTATAGCTGGTGATCTAGAGGCTACATACTTAGGCGGAGGATTATTAGGGGCAAGTCTTTATGCGTTTAGCTTTTATTTATTTTCTCCAACAGGTGCCAAAATTCTTTCCTTTTTTGGACTAATCATAGGAATACTATTTTTAACTCAAATTTCTTTAGGAGACATAATCAGTACAATCTATGAAAAATTGAAAGGGAAAATTATGGAGTACAGGCTCCGTCTACAGCAAAAATGGGCTGAGCACAAAGCGAATAAAGCTGAAAAAAAGGCTGCACTTGAAGCAGATGCTGATAATGAAATGGAAGTTGAAATCGGACAAGCTAGCCAACCTGAAACGAATAGTGATAATGAAGAGCCGATTATTCAGGATTTTACGGACGCTTTATATCATACTCATGAATTTGATGAGACTCCTCTGTCAAAAGAGGAACATAAAGGTCAAGAAGAAGAGAATCAGGAAAAGGTATCCGAGGATAACCATCCAACTTCGGATATAGACGAGGCCTTACCACTTACAGAATTGGAAAATGTCGAATATATATTACCTTCACCAGATTTATTAGCTGAACCTATTCAAAATTCGCAGCAACAAGAAAAATCACAAATACAAGCTACGGTTCGCAAGCTAGAAAGAACGTTTGAAAGCTTTGGGGTAAAGGCGAAAGTTTCCAAGGTTCATGTAGGTCCTTCTGTGACCAAGTATGAAGTTCACCCTAATGCAGGGGTAAAGGTAAGCAAAATTGTCAATTTACATGATGATTTAGCCTTAGCGCTAGCAGCAAAGGATTTGCGAATTGAAGCCCCAATTCCAGGTAAGTCTGCCATTGGAATTGAGGTTCCAAATCATGAAACAGCAATGGTATCCTTACGCGAAGTATTGGATTCCTACCCGAAAAACAATCATCAAAAACTGTTATTTGGTTTAGGTCGTAATATTTCGGGTGAGGCTATCACCGCAGAATTAAATAAGATGCCCCATTTACTAATTGCAGGTGCCACAGGTAGTGGTAAGAGTGTCTGTGTAAATGGAATTATCACAAGTATCCTTATGAGAGCAAAGCCTCATGAAGTTAAGATGATGATGATTGACCCGAAAAAAGTTGAATTAAATGTTTATAATGGGATTCCTCATCTCCTGTCACCGGTTGTGACCGATCCGAAAAAAGCAGCAAGAGCTTTGAAAAAAGTGGTTGCTGAAATGGAACGACGGTATGACCTATTTTCAGATACGGGTACACGAAATATTGAGGGCTACAATGAGTATATTAAACGAATGAACAGCCTGAACGATGAGGAGCAGCCTTTACTGCCATATGTTGTCGTCTTAATCGATGAGCTAGCAGACCTGATGATGGTTGCCTCTAATGAAGTTGAGGATGCAATCACTCGTTTAGCGCAAATGGCAAGAGCGGCAGGTATACACCTAATTATCGCGACACAAAGACCATCTGTAGATGTTATTACAGGGGTCATTAAGGCAAATATACCGTCAAGAATCGCCTTCAGCGTTTCTTCTCAAACCGACTCTAGAACCATATTAGATTCTGGTGGTGCGGAGAAGTTACTTGGACGAGGAGACATGCTATTTATGCCTGTGGGAGCTTCTAAGCCAACACGTATCCAAGGGGCCTTTTTATCAGATGAAGAAGTGGAACGAATTGTTGACCATTGTGTGGAGCAACAAAAGGCACAGTACCAAGAGGAGATGATCCCTGAGGATGAGTCTGAGGTCGTTCAAGAAGTAGACGATGAGTTATATGATGATGCTGTTCAGCTCATCCTAAGTGCTCAAAGTGCCAGTGTTTCTATGCTACAAAGAAGATTTCGAATCGGATATACAAGAGCCGCCCGCTTAATTGATGCCATGGAGGACCGTGGAGTTGTCGGGCCATATGAAGGAAGTAAACCAAGAAAGGTACTAGTTTCAAATGTAGAAGAAGAGCAAACCTCATAGAACAGATAAACAACCTCTTATCATGTCCAAGATAGGAGGTTGTTTATTTAAACGATGGCATTTCAAAAATTAGGATAAGTTTTCATATTCATGATAAGCTAAAATGGAAGTAGAATGTTTTAAGGAGGTTTTGTAGAGTGGCAGAATTAATGGAACATAAGGAAAGTCTAAATGGCTATCAACTCCATTTAGTCCCAACTAGGAAGTTCAAAACGAATGCATTAGTTATACGTTTTCTTGCACCCCTACAACGAGAAACAGCTACCAACAGAGCATTACTGCCGTTTGTTTTGCAAAAAGGAACAAAGGATTATCCAAGCGAGCGTGTGCTGAGAACTAAGCTTGATGAGCTTTATGGTGCTGATCTAAATATTGATTGTGCAAAAAAAGGTGAAAATCACATTATTTCAGTTCGAATCACATTTGTGAATGAGAAGTTTTTAAACCAGGAAGATTCCTTAATGGATGAACTACTCGGACTTGTTCAGCAAATATTATTTGAACCAAACTTAGATGGTGGATCCTTTAAAAATGAAGTTGTTGAAAAAGAAAAGGAAACACTTAGACAGAAAATAGAGTCTATCAAGGACCAAAAGATGAGCTATACAAATATGCGACTGATTGATGAAATGTGTAAGGGTGAACCTTATGAAACCCATGTTCACGGGTACATTGATGACCTTGATAAAATCAACGGGGAAAATTTGTATCAGACGTATTTGTCAATGCTTAATGAAGATAAACTGGATGTATACTTGTTAGGGGATATTGATGTTGAAGAGTCCAAACAGGTTATTGAAAAGTATTTAACTTTTGATCGAACAGAGAAGCATCAGCCAACTATTGTAGAAAACAGCAAAGAAAAGAAGGACTACGAAGAGGTAACTGAGGCACAAAAAATTCAACAAGGGAAGCTACATATGGGCTTTAGAACCAATACGACCTTTAAGGATTCTAATTACTTTACGATGCAGGTTTTTAATGGCCTATTTGGAGGATTCCCACACTCAAAATTATTCGTAAATGTCCGTGAAAAGCATCAGCTTGCTTATTATGCTTCATCCCGATTTGAAAGTCATAAAGGTCTTTTACTCGTTTTTAGTGGAATAGCACCAGAAGCCTACGATAAAGCTAAAAATATTATTATTGAGCAGTTTGAAGATATGAAAAAAGGTAATTTCACAGATAAAGAAGTGGAAGAAACGAAAAAACTGACAATTCATCAGCTAAAGGAAACGTTTGATCATCCTGTTGGCATTGTCGAGGTGATGTATCACCAAGTTTTAGCTAATCGAAGTTTGACCCCGTCAGAAATGTTTGAGGGAATTAAAAAAGTAAAAAAAGAGGATTTAATTACATTTGCGAATCAGATTCAATTAGATACGATTTACTTCTTAACGAGTGAAGGTGATCAAAAATGAAAGTGAAAAATATAGAGCAATTTGGTGAACAGTTGTATTATGATACGTTAGATAACGGACTGGATGTTTTTTTATTACCACGTAACGAGATGGAAAAGACCTATGGAATTTTTTCCACTAAGTATGGCTCTATCGACCAAACTTTTACACCACTTGGGAAAGATGAATATACGACCGTACCAGATGGAATTGCCCATTTTCTTGAGCATAAAATGTTTGAAAAAGAGGAAGGAGATATCTTTCAACAGTTTACAAAGCAAGGTGCATCTGTTAATGCCTATACATCCTTTACACGTACCTCTTACTTATTTTCTTCAACGGAAAATGTCGATGAAAATGTCGAAACCTTGTTAAACTTTGTCCAGGAGCCTTATTTTACGGAGGAAACCGTGGAAAAGGAAAAAGGTATTATTGCTCAAGAAATTAAAATGTATGACGACCAACCTGATTGGCGGTTGTTTTTTGGCATGATTGGAACTATGTACCAAAATCACCCTGTCAAAATTGATATTGCTGGCACAGTTGATTCCATTCAAAAGATTACGAAGGATGATTTATATACCTGTTATGAAACCTTTTATCACCCTTCAAACATGATTTTGTTCGTCACGGGTAACTTCGAGCCTGAAGCCATGATGAAGAATATAAAGCAAAATCAAGACAAGAAGACATTCCGACCTGCTGATGAAATCAATCGAAAGTTTCCCGATGAGCCCACACAGGTTGCTGAAAAGGAAAAAGAAATTCGCATGCCCATTTCCATTTCTAAATGTCTCGTCGGAATTAAAGAAGACCCAAGTCAGCTAACGAAAGAAAACATACCGAAATTAAAGCTCGTGACACAGATGGTTTATGACTTTTTATTTTCGAAAAGTGGCGCCTATTATGAAGAGCTTTATCAAGAAGGCCTAATTGAAGAGCAGTTTGATTATGAAATTCATATTGAACAGAACTTTTCTTTCTCCTTTGTTGGCGGAGATACAAAGTCGCCAAAGAAGCTGTCCGATAAACTTCAGTCTATGCTGTTAAAGCTAAAGGATGAAGAGTGGACAGAGGAAAGCTTTGAACGAATGAAACGTAAAAAATTAGGTGATTTGATTCGTAGACTAAACTCATTAGAAGGAACAGCCAATCATTTTATTGACTTTTATCAATTAGACCTTGATTATTTTGATATATATCAAACCTTAGATGACATGACGAAGGATGAATTTGAGTCTATTGTAAAGCAATGGATCAGTGAAGACCGATTAAGCACATGTTATGTCGTACCAGAAAGCTAAAGGAAAGGAAAGTCTGTTAACGATGAAAACCTGTTTAATAACTGGAGCTAGCGGCGGAATTGGGGGTAGTATTGCTAACAAGCTCGTTCAAGACGGATGGCAAGTGATTTTACATTGCAATCAAAATTTAGACGGCTTAATAAAACAATCAGAACAATTTCCTGAAGAGTCTGTTTTAGCATATATCCAGGCAGATTTATCCACCTCAGATGGGGTGGATGCTTTATTAAAGCAACTTCATTTTCAAATTGATGCATTCGTGCATGCAAGCGGAAAGGCGACATATGGCTTATTCCAAGATGTTCAAGATATGGAAATCGATGAAATGTTTCACTTACATATAAAAGCTCCGATGAAAATATCCCGTTACCTTTTATCGAGTATGATTAAAAGAACACAGGGAAAAATCGTTCTGATTAGTTCCATGTGGGGGGAAATAGGTGCCAGCTTAGAAGTATTGTATTCAACTGTAAAAGGAGCTCAAAACACCTTTGTGAAAGCACTAGCAAAGGAAGCAGCCGCAAGTGGGATTCAAGTCAACGCTGTGAGCCCAGGTTTTATCGATACTAAAATGAATGATCGGTTCACATCCGAAGAACGAGAGGAATTTATCGCAAGTATTCCCCAGCAAAAGGCTGGAAGAGCTGAGGATGTCGCAAATACGGTATGCTTTTTACTTAGTGAGAGTGCCCAATATATAAATGGGCAAATTATTGGAGTTAATGGTGGATATACCTCTTAAAAATATTCGTGAATAATCTCTTAGTAGCGGTTCAAACTAAGAATGAAAGGTCCAATTTGAAGGAGGAATTCACATGTCCATCTTAGATAACTTTGATTCATGGAAGCATTTTTTAGGCGACAAAATGCACAATGCACAGGACCAAGGTCTTTCTCAAAAGGAAATTTCAGACTTAGCGTATGAGGTTGGGGATTACTTAGCAACGCAAGTGGATGCTAAAAATGATCAAGAAGCAATTTTGAGGGATTTATGGAATGTTGCTTCAAATGATGAGAAGCATGCTATTGCAAACATGATGGTAAAAATGGTTCAAAATGAAGGCAACATTCAATAACAAGAGGGAATTTTTCCCTCTTGTTTTACTTTCGTCCTATTCTTAAGTTGAAATTTTTTTCGTAAAATTCGACATTACTGAAAAATCCTGTAGAATAATGCTAATATTTCCTTTTCTAATAATCCAAAATCATTTATCATAGTATTTAGTAATGTCTTGAAATCCTTGTGCAAAAGGGGCTTGAATATGGATGAAAGAAAAGAATATTATTTAGAATACGAAATTAAAATAAATCGTCCAGGTTTATTAGGAGATATCTCGTCTTTATTAGGAATGCTTTCCATTAATATTGTTACAATTAATGGCGTGGAAAACTCCCGTAGAGGAATGCTTTTGTTATGTAGACATGAGGAGCAAATAGAACGGTTAAAATCAATTTTAGATACGATGGAAACCATTCGCATCACTAAACTGCGACTTCCTAAACTACGAGATCGTTTAGCTGTTCGACATGGTCGCTATATACATAGTGATGTGGATGATCGGAAAACGTTTCGCTTCGTTCGTGATGAATTAGGTTTACTCGTTGATTTTATGGCTGAATTATATAAAAAAGAAGGGCATAGGTTAATTGGTATTCGAGGTATGCCTAGAGTTGGAAAAACTGAATCCATTGTAGCAGCAAGTGTCTGCGCAAACAGAAAATGGCTATTTGTCTCTAGCACACTCCTAAAACAAACGGTACGAAGTCAATTGATTAGAGATGAGTATAATGAAGATAACCTATTTATTATAGATGGAATTGTGTCAACTAGACGTGCAAGTGAAAAGCATTGGCAATTAATCCGTGAAATTATGCATATTCCAGGTACAAAAGTTGTCGAACACCCCGACATTTTTGTACAGCAAACCGAATATTCTTTAGAGGATTTTGATTATATTATTGAATTGAGAAATACTGAAGATGAAGAAATCAGGTATGAATCTGTCGAAAGACCAAGTCTTTCTCAGGATAGTGATTTTTCAATGTTTGATTTTTAAGGATGGATGGTGTTAAGGAAATGGAACTTGGTGAGAAATTAAGGGAAGCCAGAGAGGAAAAAGGTCTATCCCTGCATGAAATTCAGCAAATGACCAAAATCCAAACTCGGTATTTACAAGCTATTGAGGAAGGAAATTATAAAGTATTGCCAGGTAGCTTTTATACGAGAGCTTTTATTCGGGAATTTGCGGAAAATGTAGGATTAAATGCGGACCAGCTACTAGAAGAATACCAAAGTGAGCTTCCTTCATCGACTGATGAGGACCTAGAACGGTTAAGTCGTGTTCAAAAGCATAGAAAGCAAGCAAATTCTAATAAAAATTCAATCTTTCTTTCAGTTTTCCCCAAAATCTTAACCGTATTATTGATTGTTAGTATTATTGTGTTTGCTTATTACTTTTATCAACAAACTATTGAACCTGAAGACACTCCACAAGAACAAGACTCAAATGAAGTTGAAATTACTCGTGGAGAAGAAGCTCAGGAGCCAAATGATGAACTAGAAAAGACAGACGAAAGTGCTACTGAAGATGGTGAAGGTGAGGCCAACGAAGAAGATTCAGAGAATGAGGGAAAAGTGGACGAGCCAGAACCGGAATCAGAAACTGAATTGGAATTGGTTAATCAATCAGAAGGTGGGTCGCTGTCTGCCGAATATGACGTGACGCTTCCAGAAGATGAATTTAATATGACGATTGAAACATCCAAAAACAGCTGGCTTGTCATAAAAAATGGTGATGGAAAAGTATTTTATAATGATGACTTTTCGGATGATGAATCACCGAAAACCTTTGACTTTGCTGGTGAAAAAGAAATACAGTTAAGAGTTGGGCGAGCTGCTGACTTAGATGTTACAATAAATGGTGTAAAGGTAGAATATCCATTCGATCCAAGTAAGCCGGAGAACTATGTCCAAAACTTGACCATTAAGGTGAAAGAGTAAATCGTGAATAATTTTTTAGAGTCATCGCCGAAACGATGACTCTTTATTTCGTTAGATGGAGGCGTAAAAAATGAATATACCTAACCGAATCACATTATCTCGAATATTATTAATTCCTTTTTTTATTGTTTTACTGGCTGTTCCTCTTGACTGGGGAGAGATTGAAATTGGTGAAGGAACCCTTCCGATTTCACATTTAGCTGCTGCTATCCTGTTTATTGTGGCATCAACAACCGATTGGATTGACGGATATTACGCAAGAAAGCATAACTTGGTTACCAATTTAGGAAAATTTTTGGACCCGTTAGCAGATAAATTACTCGTCTCAGCAGCCTTTATATTACTTGTTGAGCTTGGTTTGGCACCTGCTTGGATTGTGATTTTAATCATTAGTCGGGAATTTGCTGTCACTGGATTAAGACTTGTAGCGGCTGGTGAAGGAATGGTGCTTGCAGCCAGTCAGATGGGTAAATTAAAAACATGGATACAAATTATTGCTATCAGTGCGCTCCTACTTCATAATTTTCCGTTTTCACTTATGGGTTTTCCTTTTGATGTAGTGGCGTTATATGCAGCCTTAATCATTACTGTGATTTCTGGAATTGATTATTTCGTTAAAAATTGGCATGTGATGAGGGATTCGAAATGAAGGATATGAATGCTGAAATTTTATCAGTAGGTTCGGAGCTGTTGCTCGGTCAAATCGTAAACTCAAATGCTCAATGGCTGTCAAAGCGACTTGCGGATTTGGGTATTAATGTATTTTATCACCACACGATTGGAGATAATTTTAATCGCCTTGAGCAGGCTATGAGGCTTGCTAAGGAGCGTTCCGATCTGGTGATTGTAACCGGTGGACTAGGCCCAACTGACGATGATTTGACCAGAGAAGTTGCTTCACAGGTTATAAATCAACCGATCGAAGTTGATGCACAGGTACTTGCCAAAGTTGAATCTTATTTTCAAAAACGTAATCAAACGATGACAGAGAACAATCGTAAGCAAGCTCATGTGTTTCAAGGTAGCACTGTGTTTCCTAATGATGAAGGCATGTCGCCTGGGATTTTTACAGAGCACGAAAATACGGGCTGGGTTTTTCTTCCTGGTGTACCCCGGGAAATGAAATCTATATTTAATCAAAGTATTGATCCGTTTCTGAAGCAAAAATATTCACTAAATCAAAAAATTTATTCTCGGGTCTTAAAATTTATCGGCATAGGAGAATCGCTTCTAGAGGATCGTATTGCTGACATCATGAAAAAACAGACGAATCCAACTATTGCCCCTCTTGCCGGCGACGGAGAGGTGACCTTACGCCTTACTGCAAAGACAAAAACAGAGGAATCAGCTAATGCTATGATTGCAAAAGTGGAAAAAGAAGTTTTGCAGCGAGTTGGAGATTACTATTATGGTGCTGATCACGAAACGGTGGAAAACCGAGTATTTCAGATACTAAAGGATAACAGTTTGACTTTATCTTCGGCTGAAAGTATAACGGGTGGTAGGTTCATCGATCGAATGATCTCACTTCCGGGAGCATCTACTATTATTCTTGGCTCTATAGTCTGTTATCAGCGTGAGATTAAGGAGAATATACTTAAGGTTTCAAAGGATGTTTTGGATCAGCACGGAACAGTAAGTGCTCCGTGTGCATCTGAATTAGCTAATAACATACAAACAATGATGAACTCAGATATTGGGATTAGCTTCACGGGCAATGCAGGTCCTAATCCAATTGAAGGAAAAGAGGTTGGATTGGTCTATATAGGATTAAAAATTGGGAGCCAAGAGCCGCTGGTGGAATCTATCCAAGTAAATGGGACAAGAGAAAACATTCGAAATCGCGCAGTTAAAAAAGGCTTTGAGTTGCTTTATCACTATTTAAAGCAGTACCATTCCATTGAATAAATAATTTAAAAAAGTTAAATTTGTAATTTCATAACTTAAAATATGCTATAATTTATGTTTACTTAGTAGAAAAATTGATTTTCGATAGATGTTTTTCTTGAAATTAACAGAACGTTTATTCGGTTTTTTGTTGGCAAATACGACAAAAAAGGTTATGATAGTACTAATGATAGATTGCTAAAGGAGGAAAAACTGTGAGTGAACGTAAGCAGGCGCTTGATATGGCGCTTAGACAGATAGAAAAACAATTTGGTAAGGGTTCGATTATGAAACTTGGTGAACAGGCAGAACAGCGAGTATCTACTGTTTCAAGTGGATCCCTAGCATTAGATATTGCTTTAGGAGTAGGGGGATATCCAAGAGGTCGTGTTATTGAGATTTACGGACCAGAATCCTCTGGTAAAACAACAGTTGCCCTACATGCTATTGCAGAAGCACAACGAAATGGTGGCCAAGCAGCATTTATTGATGCCGAGCACGCACTAGATCCTGTTTATGCTCGGAAATTAGGTGTGAATATTGAAGAATTACTTTTATCACAGCCTGATACTGGTGAGCAAGCGCTAGAAATTGCTGAAGCATTAGTTAGAAGTGGAGCAATCGATACGATTGTTGTTGACTCTGTCGCCGCTCTTGTACCTAAAGCAGAAATCGAAGGGGAAATGGGAGATGCTCACGTCGGTTTACAAGCAAGATTAATGTCACAAGCCCTACGTAAGCTATCAGGTGCGATTAATAAGTCAAAAACCACAGCCATATTTATTAACCAAATTCGTGAAAAAGTTGGGGTTATGTTCGGTAATCCAGAAACAACACCGGGTGGACGTGCACTAAAGTTCTATTCCTCAGTTCGATTAGAAGTTAGAAGAGCTGAAACCTTAAAGCAAGGTAATGAAATGATTGGTAACAGAACGAAAATTAAAATTGTGAAAAATAAAGTAGCACCACCATTCAAAACTGCAGAAGTAGATATTATGTATGGAGAAGGAATTTCTAAAGAGGGAGAGATACTTGATATTGGTTCCTCTCTAGATATCATTCAAAAGAGCGGCTCATGGTACTCGTATAATGACGAAAAACTCGGACAGGGTCGAGAAAACGCGAAACAATTCTTAAGTGAAAATGAAGATGTTGCAACAACTGTCAATGCAGCAATCCGTAATTATCATAATCTGGATGAAGTTAAAGAAGAGAAATCGTCTGATGAAACACAAGAAATGTTAGATGTTTAAGTTATAAGAGGACTGTCCACAAGGGATAGTCCTTTTTTATGACTTCTGTCCTTGACAATAAAAATGGTCAAGCTTAAAATTAATATGTATAATTTTATTTTTTTATTTCAACAAATTTTGCAAAGATGATTTTTTCAAAATGAAAATTGTACAATGCCGACTGGAATTTAGTACGAGCATTACAGCAAGAGGAGGTGAACGAAATGGATGGTATAGTCACCCTAATCATCTCCGCTTTGCTAGCCTTGATTGTCGGTTTGTTTGTTGGTTATTTAATTCGCAAGTCTATTGCGGAAGCGAAAATTTCAAGTGCTGAGGACTTGGCAAAACAAATTGTCGAAGAAGGTCGGAGGAATGCCGAAGCAGCAAAACGTGAAGCGCTAATAGAAGCAAAGGATGAGAATCATCGTTTACGTCAGGACACTGAAAATGAGCTTCGTGACAGACGTTTAGAAGTTCAAAAACAAGAAAACCGTCTTTTACAAAGAGAAGAAAATCTAGATAAAAAGACGGAAGCGTTAGATAAACGCGAGCTCATGTTAGAACGAAAAGATGACTCACTTGCTGAAAAACAACAACAAATAAAAGAAATGGAAAGCAAAGTGGATGAGTTGGTGAAAGAACAGCAAGCTGAGCTTGAACGCGTTTCCGGATACACTTCTGATCAAGCGAAACAAATTATTTTAGAGCGTGTTGAGAAGGAAATTAATCACGAAAAGGCCATGAAAGTAAAAGAAGCTGAAAATCGTGCAAAAGAGGAAGCAGATAAGAAAGCGAAACAAATCTTATCACTTGCTATGCAAAGATGTGCAGCAGACCATGTGGCAGAAACAACCGTATCTGTAGTGAACTTACCTAATGATGAAATGAAGGGCCGTATAATCGGTAGAGAAGGTCGAAATATTCGTGCCTTAGAAACACTGACCGGAATTGATTTGATTATAGATGATACGCCGGAAGCAGTCATTCTTTCTGGATTTGATCCAATAAGAAGAGAAACTGCTCGATTAGCTCTAGAAAAACTAGTGCAAGATGGCCGTATACATCCAGCACGAATAGAGGAAATGGTCGAAAAATCCCGTCGCGAAATTGACGATTATATTCGTGAGGTTGGTGAAGAAGCTACATTCGAGGTTGGTGTACATGGTTTACATCCAGACTTAGTCAAAATTTTAGGTCGTCTAAAATATCGTACAAGTTATGGTCAAAATGTGTTGAAGCATTCTATGGAAGTCGCGTATTTAGCAGGCTTGTTAGCAGCTGAACTAGGTGAAGATGAGCGTTTAGCACGGCGCGCAGGACTACTTCATGATATCGGAAAGGCAATTGACCATGAGGTAGAAGGTAGTCACGTAGAAATTGGTAAAGAGCTAGCACAGAAATATAAGGAGCATCCAGTTGTAATTAATGCAATTGCTTCCCATCACGGTGATGAAGAAGCTACATCCATCATTTCTGTATTAGTAGCTGCCGCAGACGCCTTATCTGCTGCTCGTCCTGGTGCACGTAGTGAGACGTTGGAAAACTACATTAAACGCTTAGAAAAACTTGAGGAAATTTCTGATTCATATGAAGGTGTCGATAAATCATATGCTATTCAAGCGGGTCGTGAAGTGAGAATCATGGTTCGTCCTGATGCAATTGGTGATGATGAATCACTTATGCTAGCACGTGATATTCGAAAACGAATTGAGGATGAATTGGATTATCCAGGACATATTAAAGTTACCGTTATTCGGGAAACAAGAGCAGTCGAATATGCAAAATAAGCGATCTTACGAGATCGCTTATTTTTTTGGCTCTAAAATATATATGAATGACAAGAAACAATGACTGGAAAAATAGCAATATCTAATTGCTGCTTTGACAAGAACCTACATATGTGTGAAACTGATTTTAGTAAACCATAGAAAAGCAAACAGATAGTGAGGACATGAAGATGAAAATTTTATTTATTGGTGATGTTGTTGGATCACCAGGTAGAAATATTTTGAAGGAAAATTTACCTCATTTAAAAACCAAATACCGTCCAGATGTCACGATTGTGAATGGCGAAAATGCAGCTCATGGAAAAGGTATTACCGAAAAAATATATCGTAATTTTAAAGAATGGGGAGCCAATGTGATAACATTAGGCAACCATGCTTGGGATAAGAAAGAAATTTTTGAATTTATTGATGATGTGGACGACATGATTAGACCGGCTAATTTCCCTGTAGACACACCAGGTATTGGGATGGCCTTTCATAAGGTAGGACAGAAGGAAATTGCCGTCATTAATGCACAGGGACGTACGTTTCTTCCACCTATTGATGACCCATTTCGTGTAGTTGACGAGCTTGTAAATGAAGCAAAGGCAAGGACCCCTTATGTTTTTGTGGATTTCCATGCTGAAGCCACAAGTGAAAAACAAGCAATGGGCTGGTTCCTAGATGGGAGAGTTGGCGGAGTTGTGGGAACACATACTCATGTTCAAACCGCTGATCAGCGAATATTGCCTAATGGGACTGCTTACATAACTGACGTCGGAATGACAGGACCCTATGATGGAATCTTAGGAGTAGAGAAAGAAGCAGTCTTACGAAGATTCCAGACAGCATTACCAGTTCGATTTGAGGTACCTTCAGACGGAAGAACTCAACTGAGTGGGGTTTGTATAGAACTAAATAAAGACACAGGTATGGCTAAGAAAATTGAACGAATTTTAATTAACGATGATCACCCATTTTTTCACTAAAAATGGGTGATTATACAAGTTTCTTATAAAAAATTATTTCTTTCATAAAGGCTGTATTCGTTTTTCTTTGTAGTAGATAGAAAAGGCGACATAGTTAGATTCTTTATTATCGCTTAAGTCGTTCTGATGAACATTGAGTGCATGCATATCGTTCCGGCAGAATACTCCGCTTTCCATGGGCGCGGCCTCAGCCTCCTCGGAAGCCCAGACCACTTCTGCGGGGTCTTCACCACGCTTCCTCCCATAGGAGTCTCCGTATTCTGCCTCCACTATTGGAGTGTTTTGATGAGGGCATGGTTAAAAAGCTTTTGATAACCAATACTTCAGCACTAAATAAACGAATGAGGCACTGCTTATAGCGGAGGAAATACACGGAGACTCCTGGTCAGTTAAAAACGGCCACGTCTAGTGGCAGAGCACCGACACTTAAACGTCCTGTTCTTCGTGGGAGCAAAGAGACAGGTGAGACCCCGGAGCGAGGGTTTTGCATTCATCATATTGAAAAAGAAGTCATCCTAACGTTAAGTCGCAGTTTATATCTTTTAAGTCAAAAACACCATTCTCACAAAAAAGGGTATTTATAAAAAATCTATAGTTAACCACAAAAACACTCGTTTTGGGATTTGTTGTGGAATCGGAAAAGAAAATGACACAAAAAATTGTTTAATAATATTTGAATTTTTCAGAAAAATCATTCATAATAAAAAGGAATATCTTAACTAATAGTGAATATAGTATTTATGGAAGAATAATAGTTAAATAAGGAGGAACTAGTAATGGAAATATTAAAAGTTTCAGCAAAATCAAATCCTAACTCTGTAGCAGGTGCCCTAGCAAACGTTTTACGTGAGCGGGGATCAGCTGAAATTCAAGCAATTGGTGCGGGTGCATTAAACCAAGCGGTGAAAGCGGTTGCGATTGCAAGAGGATTTGTGGCTCCAAGTGGTGTAGACCTTATTTGTATTCCAGCCTTTACGGACATCATGATTGATAACGAGGAGCGTACAGCAATCAAATTGATTGTTGAACCTAGATAAATAAATCTAACCTGTTTGCGTGGCGGGCAAACAGGTTTTTATTTTAATATCTAGGAATCTAATAAACCTATTAATAACTTCTAGGAGGCACTAATACATGATTATCGATGCACATTGTGACGTACTATATCAGCTCTGGAAAAATCCTGAGTGGTCTTTTGAACATAGCCCTGAATTACGAATCAATTTAGAACGCTGGTTAGAAAATGATGTAAAGGTTCAATGCTTTGCCATATTTGTACCAGATGATGTACCAGCAGATTTACAATTTCATGCAGCTCTTCAAATGGTTGATATCTTTTATGACCAAGTACTTAAGTCACATCCAAATGTAAAAATGGTACGGAGCAGACAGGATATTGAACTTTTGAAAGAAAATGAAAAAGGGGCCATGCTAACCCTAGAGGGCTGCCATCCAATAGGTCATGACATCATTAAGCTAAAAACATTGATTCACCTAGGCGTAAAAGCTGTTGGATTAACATGGAATAATAGTAATGGAGTGTGTGACGGGATAGGAGAAGAGCGAGGGGCAGGACTTTCACAATTTGGAAGAGAAGTCATTGAGTTATTCAATACATACGAGATTTTAACGGATGTTTCTCATCTTTCTTATCAAGGATTTTGGGATGTGATGGAAACAGCTAAATACCCTATAGCTAGCCATTCTAATAGTTATAAGCTTTGTTCTCATAAACGAAATCTAGATGATAAACAATTAAAGGCTCTCATTTCAAAACAAGCATTTGTAGGCGTTACCTTTGTCCCGGAATTTTTAACTGGACATAAAAATGCTGACACAAAAGATGTGATGAACCATATCGAAAAAATATACCGTCTAGGTGGAGAAAATAGTGTAGGTTTAGGGTCAGATTTTGACGGAACAGCAGGATTTGTAAAGGGTTTGGAGAATTATTCTAAATATAATGCTTTTGTTCAGGAATTAAAAACCCGCTTCTCAACTGAGTTTGTACAAAAATTGACCCATCAAAATTTTTTGAATAATCTACCAACCTAGTTAGAATGAAGCATTATGCTTTTTCTATTATATCTATAAGCCATTACAGGGTTATAGACATACAGAATACGACCTCATTAAATGAGGCCGTGTTCTGTAACAATATACTAAGGGGGTGTCTCAAAGAATGGTCAATCAACTTTCATGGAAAGTAGGAGGACAACAAGGAGAAGGAATTGAAATCACAGGAGAAATTTTCGCTACAGCTATGAATCATTTAGGGTACTATCTATATGGGTACCGACATTTTTCATCTCGAATTAAAGGAGGGCATACGAATAACAAAATACGCGTATCCACTACACCAGTACGATCGATACAGGATGACTTAGATATTTTAGTAGCTTTTGACCAAGAAACCATTGATGTAAACTTTCATGAGCTACAGGATGAAGGAATCGTTCTTGCGGATGCTAAATTTAAACCGACGATACCTGAAGGAACTAATGTAATCTTATATGCTGTTCCTTTCACAGATATAGCACGTGAGCTCGGAAGCTCGCTGATGAAAAATATGGTAGCCGTTGGAGCATCTAGTGCTATTTTAGATTTGGAAACAGACAATTACTTTGGAATTGTAGAGCAAATCTTTGGGCGCAAAGGATCAAAAGTAGTTGAAAATAATATGAGAGCAATTGAAAAAGGTGCTGACTTCATCAAATCGGAAGCCAATGGCACACCGTCTAAACTAAAAATGGAACCAGCTGATGGTACCAAACGAATGTATCTCATTGGTAATGATGCCATATCACTTGGTTTTTTGGCTGGGGGATGCCGTTTTATGGCAGCATACCCAATCACACCAGCTTCAGAAATTATGGAATTTATGATAAAGCATCTACCAGGTTACGGTGGAACTGTTATACAAACAGAGGATGAGATGGCGGCCGCAACCATGGCTATTGGTGCTAATTATGGTGGTGTTCGCGCGATTACAGCCTCAGCAGGACCAGGGCTTTCCTTAATGATGGAATCAATCGGGTTAGCTGGGATGACCGAAACACCACTCGTAGTTGTTGATACTCAGCGAGGGGGTCCAAGTACCGGATTACCTACCAAACAAGAACAGTCAGATTTAATGGCGATGATTTATGGAACACACGGAGAGATTCCGAAAGTTGTGATCGCACCAAGTACAGTTGAAGAAGGATTTTATGATGCTGTAGAAGCGCTAAACATAGCAGAGGAATACCAATGTCCTGTTATTTTACTTTCAGATTTACAATTATCATTAGGTAAGCAGACAGTGGATACATTAGACTTTGACCGTGTTGAAGTTAGAAGAGGAAACCTAGAACTAGAGCCTGATTTACCTAAGTTGGGTAAAGGGGAGTATTTTAAGCGCTATGAAGTTACAGAGTCAGGCATTTCCCCACGACTATTACCAGGTACGAAAAATGGTGTTTTCCATGTAACAGGGGTTGAGCACGACGAAACCGGAAAGCCATCCGAAAAAGCTGATAATCGTAAAAAACAAATGGATAAACGACTACGCAAATTAAAAGACCTACCAAAATACTTTCCAACACCAGTCGCAACAAATGCAAAGCATGATACTCCAGATCTACTATTTATAGGATATATTTCTACTCGAGGCGTGATTGAGGAAACGATGTCACGACTAGAGAATGAGGGTATAAAAGTTAATCATGCACATTTACGACTCATACATCCATTCCCTACAGAAGAAGTAAAACCACTCATCGAAAAAGCCAAAAAAGTAATTGTAGTTGAACACAATGCAACCGCACAATTAGCCAATATCATTAAGATGAATGTTGGTCATGCTGATAAAATTTCAAGCATTTTAAAGTATGATGGAACACCTTTCTTACCGAACGAAATTTATCAAGACTGTATGCAGGAGGTGATGCTACATGGCAACAGTTAAAGACTTTCGAAACAATGTAAAGCCTAACTGGTGTCCTGGATGCGGGGATTTCTCCGTGCAAGCATCCATTCAAAGAGCAGCCGCCAACCTTGGCTTAGAACCAGATGACCTAGCACTGATATCTGGTATTGGTTGTTCAGGACGGATATCGGGATATGTGAATGCTTATGGCTTTCATGGTATTCATGGACGGGTTTTACCAATTGCCCAGGGAGTTAAAATGGCGAATCGTGATTTAACAGTAATTGCTGCCGGGGGTGATGGGGATGGCCTTGCAATCGGCATGGGGCATACCATCCATGCGATTAGAAGAAACATCGACATTACTTACATTATAATGGATAACCAAATCTATGGATTAACGAAGGGGCAAACGTCACCTAGAAGTCAGGAAGGATTTGTAACCAAAAGTACTCCAGAAGGTTCAATCGAATCATCTGTCAATCTGATGGAAATGGCTTTATCCTCCGGTGCTACTTTTGTGGCCCAAAGCTTTTCTAGTGACATTAAAGATTTAACCTCTATCATTGAGCAGGGTGTAAATCATAAAGGTTTCTCCTTGATCAATGTATTCAGTCCTTGCGTAACGTATAATAAGGTGAATACGTATGAATGGTTCAAAGAAAATCTAGTTAAGGTGTCCTCCATTGAAGATTATGATCCGAGTGACAGAGGTTTGGCGATGAAAACCTTAATGGATCATGATAGTTTGGTGACAGGCTTGATTTATCAGGATAAAGAAAAGAAATCCTACCAGGAGATGGTCAAAGGCTATCGAGAAGTGCCGCTAAAGGATTCCGAATTAGGAATGGAAAGAGAGAAGTTTGATCAACTCGTTTCAGAATTTATGTAATGGGAAATTTCCTGGGAAAGCGCAAAATACGAGGTAAATAGCGCAAATCTTCAAATTTACGACAAGGCTATACATGATCATAGCTTGCAATTAGTAGATGGATTAGAAAAAGTTGACTCTAGCTAGTTGGAGTCAACTTTTTTGTATGCTATTTGACTAATATTTTATTGAGTGCAAGGTGCTGGACGGCGTTTAGCATAATCAGGGTCATCTTTAGCAAATTTCGCTTGGTATTTAGCATATGCGAGGCAGGCTTTAGCTGCTTGCTATGTAACTTTAGCTAAAAACCCAATCTTCAGCATTACCGAGAGAAACTTCAGTATTTTAATTGTGATTTTTAGTATTTGAATTACCCAGCCCTAGCCAACACCGCATCCTAACGTAAAATACTCTTCAATGCCTGATCACAATGTGGGTATGTAAACGAATACCCTTGATCTACCGCTTTTTTTGGAATCACCTTTTGTCCTTCAGATAGAAACTCACTCATTTCCCCAAAAATGGTTCGTAACATAATCGTTGGAACTGGGAACCAATGAGGTCTGTTTAACGCGTTTCCAATTTGTCTCCCTAATTCATTCATTTGTACTGGATTCGGGGCAGTAAAGTTTATTGGGCCTTTTATACTTTGGTTATGGATTGCAAATTGAAACAACTCTACAAGGTCATGGATATGAATCCATGATACCCATTGCTCCCCAGAAGCCACTTTACCACCAATGAACAGGCGATAGGGCATGGTCATTTTTGGTAATGCTCCTCCTTGGTTACTTAGTACAACGCCTATTCTGGCTAAAACCGTTCTAACACCTAATGATTCAGCCTGCAATGCTTCGTTTTCCCAAATCTCACATACTTGAGAAGGAAAACTATTACGTAAAGATACGGATTCCTCTGTGAAAGTATCAGTGTTTGAGTTACCATAAACCCCTACAGCTGATGCGTTAATAAGGACACTTGGTTTTGGATTAAAATCTTTTAGCAGTTGAAAAATGTGTTGAGTGGTTATTTTTCGACTATTAATAATTTCATCCTTTTTCTTCTGTGTCCATCTTCCTTTATTTAAAGGATCACCTGAGAGGTTTATGGCCGCATCAATAGTGGGAAGTTGTTGCGGGATATTGTCATCTTGACTAAGCCATGTGATATAGTGAACGTATGGAGATTGACTACTCATGTTAGCTTTACGTGTTAGGATATAAACATGATGTCCTTTTTGAATAAGTGATTGTGTGAGATTTTGTCCAATGAATCCGGTTCCACCGGCGACTAAAATATTCAACATCTAAACTCCTTTCTAAATGGGGGGATTGAAATGAAGAAGGATATTTTGATTGTTTTTTATGATGGTTGGTGCCCCTTATGTCAAAGAGCCAAGCAAAACATCCAAAAGCTTGATCGACGAGGGCAGATTCTTTTTTACTCTATACGCGAGCCTACAGTGTTCAGAGAATATCATTTGGATGGTCTTCATGTAGAGGAACGAATTTATAGTATTCGTAAGCGTGATGGGAGTTCATTTTCTGGTATATATACGATTGTAGAAATTGCCAAACGAATACCAAGGTATAGAGTATTTGTCCCATTATTATCTATGTCCATTGTACTTGGTTTTGGACAAAAAGTGTATGATTGGATTGCATCAAAACGAGAAATTGTTCCGATTGGTCAATGTACGGAGGATGGATGTCCTGTACATTTTGATCAGAAGTGAACGAAAAATTGTGACAAAACCATGAACGAAGGGTAAATCTGATTTTCTTTTTTCGTCTGTCCCTGCTATAATGATACAGTTAGAGAGTATATGAGGAAGGAGTTTCGATATGAACGAGCAGCAACGTAAAGAGATGAATCAAATTCGTCAAGGAAATCCATCGGACGTAAAATCCGACCAGGAAAACCTCGAACGTTTAAAAAGCAAATCATCTGATGATTTCGTAAAGTACTTTGAAACAACGTATGAACCACCCAATATAAACAAAGCAAGAAAGCGTGGAAAGCAAGAAGTTCAATATCATGAAGATTTTTCAATTCCTGATAACGTAAAGGGTATTGGAGAAGGAAAGAAATTTTTAATCCGGACATATGGTTGCCAGATGAATGAACATGACACTGAGGTTATGTCTGGTATATTAACTGAACTAGGCTATGAGGCAACAACAGAAACCACAGAAGCAGATATTATTCTTTTGAATACTTGCGCCATTCGTGAAAACGCTGAGAACAAAGTGTTCGGGGAATTGGGTCACTTAAAACCATTAAAGCAGGAAAAGCCTGAGCTTATTCTTGGTGTGTGTGGTTGTATGTCCCAAGAGGAATCTGTGGTGAATAAGATTTTACAAAAGCATCACCATGTCGATTTAATTTTCGGAACTCATAACATCCACCGTCTACCACAGCTTGTACAAGAGGCGATGTTTGGCAAGGAAATGGTTGTGGAGGTTTGGTCTAAAGAGGGAGATATCATTGAAAATCTTCCAAAAGCTCGTTTAGGCAAAACCAAAGCTTGGGTGAACATTATGTATGGTTGTGACAAATTCTGTACATATTGTATTGTTCCAATGACTCGTGGTAAGGAACGTTCTAGACGTCCTGAGGATATTATTCAAGAGGTCAGACATTTAGCTGCTCAGGGCTATCAAGAGGTTACATTACTAGGTCAAAACGTAAATGCCTACGGAAAAGACCTTGAAGATATGGAATATGGCTTGGGTGATTTAATGGATGAAATTCGTAAAATTGATATTCCAAGAGTCCGTTTTACAACCTCCCATCCAAGAGACTTCGATGACCGTCTAATTGAAGTATTAGCTAAGGGTGGAAACCTTATGCCATATATCCATTTACCTGTTCAATCCGGAAGCTCCCAGGTTCTTAAGCTCATGAACCGTAAATATACTCGGGAAAGCTATCTAGAGCTTGTTCGTAAAATTAAAGAGGCGATTCCACACGCTGCTTTAACTACGGACATTATAGTTGGTTTCCCAAATGAAACGGATGAACAATTTGAAGAAACGATGACGCTTTATGAGGAAGTAGGTTTTGAAGGTGCCTATACGTTTATTTATTCCCCGCGTGAAGGTACACCTGCTGCCAAAAAAGAGGATAACGTACCTATGGAAGTGAAAAAAGAACGTCTATATCGTCTAAACGAACGAGTGAATCAATATTCTAGAGAAGCCTTGAAAAAATATCAGGATCAAGTTGTAGAGGTCTTAGTTGAAGGCGAAAGTAAAAACAACCCTGATATTCTAGCAGGTTACACACCAGAGCAAAAGCTAGTAAACTTCAGAGGTCCTAAATCAGCCATTGGTAAAATTGTTAAGGTAAAAGTTACAAAGACAAAAAGCTGGACACTTGATGGAGAAATGATAGAAGAAGCGGCAGAGGTGAGATAATATGGCAGAATATACTAGAAAACAAGTTGTAGATGAAGCAAATAAACTAGCGAATATGCTAGCTAATATTGAAGAGATTGATCGTTTTAAGCAAATTGAAGAGAAATTAAATAATAACGAGCGTGTTCAGAGTTTAATTAGACGAATTAAGGCGATGCAAAAACAAGCTGTTAACCTTCAGCATTATGGCAAGAAGGAAGCGCAAGAAAAAGCGGAAAAAGAATTGGATCGCATGCAAGCGGAATTGGATGAAATTCCAATTGTAGCTGAATTTAAAGAAATCCAAGTGACCATTAATGACATCCTACAAATGATTTCAGGTACGATTGCACGTGAAGTAACCAATGAAATCATCCGCTCGACAGGTGGAGATGTCCTTACTGGGCAAACTAAGGCTCAGAAAGAGAATGACCAATCCTGTCACCACTAATTCAAATGTTAGCAGGGCTGTCCTTGACAAGGGCAGCTTTTTTATAGGGTTGCTTTCTTCACTTGTTCCATACACACAATGATATCCGTCTGCATAAGCTTTTATTAGACAGATAACTAGTTTTTAAAAAAGAAGAGAATTCCAAGATATGTTGCACTTCGGGCGGATGTCTTGAATAAAATGTCATGGAATCAATTTGAAGGAGGTAAGCTATATGTCATTGCTTGGCAAAGAAAAGCGGCAAATTATTACAAAAGCTGTTATCGGGAAAGGTAAAAGATTTACAGAAGCATCACATACTATTTCACCACATCATAGTCCATCCAGTATATTAGGGTGCTGGGTTATTAATCATCATTATAAAGCAAGAAAACGAGGAGATTTTGTAGAGGTTTCCGGCTCTTACGATATTAATGTATGGTATTCCTTTAATGATAATACGAAGACAGAGGTCGTAACAGATAAAGTAACATACTCAGAAAGAATTCCGTTAGCGATAAAGGATGATAACTGCATTACCGATGATCTAGAAGTAATCGCTCGAGCTACTCAACAACCAAACTGCTTAGAATGCAAAATTAATGATTCTGGCAATAAAATTTTAGTAGAGGTTGAAAAGGAATTTATCGTAGAGGTTATTGGAGAAACAAAGGTTGTTGTAAAATTAGATCCTCATGGATATGTGGAAACGGATGACGACTTTGATTACGATGAATTGGAAGCTGAACTTGCTGATGTGAACCCAGATGTTTCTTCTTCCTCTGATGGTGAAAGTGACAGATAGTACTGGTGACCTGGCTAACTAAGCCAGGTTTTTCTTTTTGGAAGGCTTTTTCGTATAAGTTATTGGTTTTTATACTGTGCAGTAGATAGAAACTGCGACATAACTCTAGCGTGTTCCAACTCTTTAAGATGAGTGTATAAACCGTCGCTACGGAAATACACTTCGCTTTCCGCGGGCGAGCGGTGAGCCTCCTCGCTGCGCTCCGGGGTCACTCAATATTATTCAGAACGAATCAAGCAACACTAAAGAGTCTAACTATGTCGCAGTTTATATCTTTAAAGTCATAAACAACTTAGAAAAGAGCATTTCGGAAAAAAGCAATACCTTTTCAAGAATAGACAGGAAATGTGATATAATAACAAGATGAGACAAGAAACCTATAATCCGTTGGGGGAAGTAGTATGGCGCAGTATACACCAATGATGAAGCAGTATTTACAAATCAAAGAACAATATAAGGATTCTTTTTTATTTTTTCGTTTAGGAGACTTTTACGAAATGTTCTTTGATGATGCCTTACAAGCATCAAAGGAACTCGAAATTACATTAACAAGTCGAGATGGTGGCGATGAACGGATTCCCATGTGTGGAATACCTTATCACTCGGCTGCCAATTATATAAAAAACTTAATTGAAAAAGGCTACAAAGTGGCGATATGTGAACAGGTTGAAGATCCAAAACAAGCAAAAGGCGTTGTCAAAAGAGAAGTCATCCAAGTGATTACCCCTGGGACCGTTATGGAGGACGAGTTGCTAGATGATAAAGAGAATAATTATATTGCCTCCTTAACACCATTTTCTGATACAGAATACGTTATTGCTTATAATGATTTATCCACTGGTGAAAACAGTGTCGCGAAGATTGAAGAACAATTTGATTCGGTGTTAAGTGAACTATTTAATCGCCCCGTAAAAGAGATTGTCGTACCACCTGATTTCAATGAGCAATTGAAGGAAGCTTTACAACAAAGACTTTTTATGACTGTTTCTGTTGAAGACAATACTGATATACCTGAAGAATATATGAATCTAGTTGACAATTTAAAAGAGGACAAGTTAATTTCTGGATTCGGAAGGTTATTTCAATACTTGGCCCGGACTCAAAAAAGAGCTTTAACCCACCTGCAAAAGGTTCAATATATCGAACTAAAACAATATATGAATTTAGATATGTATTCGAAACGAAACCTTGAGCTAACGGAAACAATTCGGAAACAAGGAAAGCAGGGCTCCCTCCTTTGGGTATTAGATAAGACCGTCACAGCCATGGGGGCACGTATGTTAAAGAAATGGATTGATCGCCCTCTTTTATCCGTTGACGACATCAGTAGACGCCATGGGCAAGTGGAAGGGTTAATTGAACAGTATTTTGAACGGGAAGCATTACGAGATGCTTTGCAAGAAGTGTATGATTTAGAACGTCTGTCTGGGCGTGTGGCATTTGGTAATGTCAATGCCCGTGATTTAATTCAACTCAAGAAGTCACTGAAGCAAATACCTGAAATTAAGGATTTACTATCTCAGTTTGAACAAAAGGATTTAAAGGGATTGGCGTCCCAACTTAATCCTTTAACAGAGTTAACGAATCTTTTAGAAAAAAGCATCGCTGATGATCCATCATTATCGATAAAAGAAGGTGGAATCATCAAAGATGGCTTTCACCACTTGCTGGATCAATACCGCTCCGCATCTCGAAATGGGAAGCAATGGATTGCCGAATTAGAGCAAAAGGAAAAAGAGGCAAGCGGCATTAAGTCCTTAAAAATAGGTTATAACAAAGTGTTTGGGTACTATATAGAAGTGACAAAAGCCAACCTCCACTTAATTCCGGAGGGGCGCTATGAACGAAAGCAAACCTTAAGTAATGCAGAGCGTTACATTACACCTGAGCTTAAGGAAAAGGAATCTCTTATCTTAGAATCTGAAGATAAAAGTGTTGAGCTAGAATATGAGATCTTTATCGATATCCGTGAGCAAGTAAAGGGATATATAACAGAACTACAGCACCTTGCAGACCAAATCAGTCAGTTAGACGTATTGCAAAGCTTTGCCATTGTTAGTGACGAAAATCAATATATAAAACCGTCCTTTACGGAAAGTCGCAAATTACTTATTGAGAATGGTCGCCATCCCGTAGTCGAGAAGGTAATGAAAAATGAGATGTTCGTTCCAAATGATATTAGGATGGACGAAAACAGCGAAATTCTTCTTATTACAGGTCCGAATATGGCTGGTAAAAGTACGTATATGAGACAGTTAGCCTTAACAGTCATAATGGGGCAGATTGGATGTTTTGTTCCTTGTGATTCAGCAGAACTCCCTGTCTTTGACCAAATATTCACGAGAATTGGTGCCGCTGATGACCTCGTAGCAGGACAATCTACTTTTATGGTAGAAATGCTAGAGGCCAAGCATGCTTTAACAAAAGCGACTGAAAATAGCTTGATTTTACTCGATGAAATAGGGCGTGGGACAAGCACCTATGATGGAATGTCCTTAGCTCAGGCCATCGTAGAATATATTCATGAAAGTATTCATGCTAAAACCTTATTTTCAACACATTATCATGAACTAACTTCCTTAGATGATTCATTAACAAGGTTAAAAAATGTTCATGTAAAGGCAGAAGAGCATGAGGGGAAGGTTGTTTTTCTTCATAAAATTCAAGATGGTGCGGCTGACGAAAGCTATGGAATTCATGTAGCAAAGCTAGCAGAGCTGCCAGAGGAATTGATTGAGAGGGCTTATGATATTTTGCATCAATTTGAAGAAACAAGTGGCTCTAATTCGCTCCCTAAGGTAGAAGAGAAGCAGCTTGATTTCTTCCAAGCTGAACCAGAGCCAGTGGAACAAAAGCCTAAAGTTAACACTAGTGAAGAAAAGGTTGTAAAAGAATTAAAAACTCTGAACCTACTAAACATGACACCAATGGAAGCGATGAACACTCTTTTTTCCATACAGCAAAAACTAAAATAACACGGAGGAGGCAAAAGGATGGGGAACATTCGACTCATGCCTGATCATCTCGCAAATAAAATAGCGGCGGGGGAAGTTGTCGAAAGGCCTTCCTCCGTTATAAAAGAGTTGGTTGAAAACAGCATCGACGCGAACAGCTCTTGGGTCAAGGTTGAATTAGAAGAAGCGGGATTATCTACCATCAAAATAGCAGACGATGGGGATGGGATGACGGAAGATGACTGCGAACGAGCTTTTTTTCGTCATGCCACAAGTAAGATATCATCAGAGGGAGATTTATTTCGGGTTCACACATTGGGTTTCCGCGGGGAGGCACTTGCCAGTATAGCTGCTGTTAGTCGCTTAACGATGCGCACGTCAACAGGTGAACAAGCAGGCAACCATCTCATCCTTGAAGGTGGTAAGCTCATTTCAAATGAAAGGAGTGACGCCAGAAAAGGTACTGAAATTGTCGTGAAAGATCTCTTTTTTAATACACCTGCTCGGTTAAAATACATGAAGACCATACACACCGAACTTGGACATATTACCGATGTGTTAAATCGTATGGCTTTGTCCTATCCTAAAATCCGTTTTGAATGCATTCATAATGGGAAGCGACTCTTTTATACATCTGGTCGAGGTGATCAGCGCCAAGTTATCAGTCAAATCTACGGAATGCAAACCGCTAAAAAGATGTTGCCCATACAACATGAGACGCTAGATTTTGAAATTACCGGATTTATTGCCCGACCGGAAATTACGAGAGCCAATCGCCAGTACATGTCAACGATTGTGAATGGACGATATATTCGGAACCATATGTTAAATAAGGCCATTTTGAGAGGTTATCATACTTTATTGCCCATTGGAAGGTACCCATTAGTCGTACTTAATATTGAAATGGATCCGTATTTAGTGGACGTAAATGTTCATCCAGCCAAATTAGAGGTAAGGTTTAGTAAGGAAAAGGAATTGTTTGAGGCGATTGAGCGAGCTGTGAAAAATGTGTTCAAACAACAAACCTTGATTCCCGAGATTAAACAGGATAAACCGAAGAAGGAGAAGTCTGAACAAGGGTCGTTTTCGTTACAATATAATCACCAGGAATCAGATAATCAGGTTAATCAGATTCCGTGGGAAAAACTAATGGGTTCCCATTCAGAAAGCCAATCCATTTTTAATCCTGAACCTATCAAAGATCCAACCCCTTCTTATCCGGAACCGACGTTTTCAGAACCTGATTTCGAGGATAGCGATGAGGAAATAGAGGCAGAGACGATAGAATCTGTAAAAGAAGAAAAGGATCGAGTTCCTGTATTATATCCTGTCGGTCAGGCTCATGGCACCTATATTATTGCTCAAAATGATCAAGGGCTTTATCTAATAGACCAACATGCGGCACAGGAGAGAATTAAATACGAATTTTATCGGGAAAAAGTAGGGGCTGTTCCAGAAGAGCTCCAACAGCTACTCGTTCCTTTAACATTCGAGTTCTCGAAACAGGAATCGATATTTATTCAAGCCCATCAAGAGGACTTGAAAACTGTGGGGCTATTTTTTGAACCATTTGGCGAGCATACTTATATCATCCGTTCTCATCCACAATGGTTTCCTAAGGGAGAAGAAGAGGAAATCATACGTGACATGGTTGACCAAGTCCTCGAAAATCAGAAGGTGGATATCAAGAAACTACGGGAAGATGCTGCCATATTAATGTCCTGTAAGAGGTCAATTAAAGCCAACCATCATTTAAATTATGATGACATGTTTCGATTACTTGAAGATCTACGACAATGTCAGGATCCGTTCACATGTCCGCATGGCAGACCAATTATTATCTTTTTCTCGGAATATGAATTAGAGAAGATGTTCAAACGAGTAATGTAAACAAAACTTTTTAATAGACCGGCTCATGTTCATAAGAATGTGCCGGTCTATTTTATGGTAGTAAACAATATTGATTCGATTCACTTATTTTCATTTGTGGGTGACTATGATATGGTACAATTATAATGTCTAAGATTCTCTAACTTTCCACATGTTGGATAATAGGTGGTAAAATTTGCATATGTAGTCATTTCATGTATAATAAGGAAAGATGATTACCAATTATTGTATACATAATTCTTGACTTGGTTTCGGGGGAAAATGAATGAAAAAAACAGTCATCGCAGTCGTTGGGCCAACAGCTGTTGGGAAAACTAAACTAAGTGTAGAATTGGCTAAGAAGTTTGATGGAGAAGTCATTAGTGGAGATTCCATGCAAATCTATAAAGGGTTAAACATAGGTACGGCCAAGGTTACACATGAAGAAATGCAGGGAATTCCCCATTATATGATTGATATTAAAGAGCCTTTTGAAAGCTTTTCAGCAGCGGAATTCAAGGAAAATGTGCAACACTACATTGATACCATACACGAACGTAATCATTTACCGATTATAGCTGGTGGAACAGGTTTTTACATACAATCGACATTATATAACTTTAACTTTTCTAGTGAGAAAAGGGATGAAAATTTCGAAAAACAAATGCTAGCGAAGATTACTGAAAAAGGTATAGAGCCCTACTTTGAAAAATTAAAAGAGGTTGATCGTGAACAGGCAAAAGTAATTCACCCAAATAATATTAGGAGAGTCATACGAGCGCTACAAATTTACGAAAAAACAGGCTTAACAAAATCTGAATTGCAAAAACAGCAGGTAGATCAATCCCCATATAAACCAATACTAATTGGGCTAGACATGGAAAGGGAGGAATTATATAAAAGAATCAATCAACGTGTTGATCAAATGATGCAGGAAGGTCTTTTGGAAGAAGTGAAAGCATTGTTTAAAACTGGGCTAAAGGATGCCCAGTGCATGCAGGGGATTGGCTATAAAGAATTTATCCCTTATTTTGAAGGGGATGTCAGCCTTGAAGAGGCAATCGAAACATTGAAACGTAATTCAAGGCGATATGCCAAACGCCAGTATACATACTTTCGTAACAAATTAGATGTACGTTGGTATTCCATTTCTGAATCGACAGTAGATGAGACATTTTCACTAATTTTTCACGATTTAGAAGGAATGCTTTAAAAAATCACGAACTATTATAGTATAGATAAATAGAGGAGGAAGTTTCATGGCTCAATCTGTGAATATCCAAGATCAATTTTTAAATCAAATTCGAAAAGAGCGTGTTCCGGTTACAGTCTTTTTAACGAACGGATTCCAATTGAAGGGAACTGTGAGATCTTTTGATAATTTCACTGTCCTTCTAGAGGTAGATGGTAAGCAGCAGCTTATTTTCAAGCATGCGATTTCAACATTCGCACCGACAAAAGCCGTTAATTTGGAAAAAGAATAAGCTAAAAACAACGGATGCTTCTGGCATCCGTTTTATTGTGGGTTAGGAAATTATAAAATTGTGCCCGTGGATAAGTTTACTCTCATAAAAACCACGTCCAGCTCCAGCGCCTACCCCCTCGAGATCATAAGCTAATCCGATCGGGGCAAAAAACACCACGTCAGGGCTTGTCCTATGCCTGCCTTAGGCTGACCACTAAGGAAAGCTCCTTAGTGTATTCATTGCAGAAACAAGTTGTTTTCTTGTTTCGAAGGCGCTTGCGCTTTAGTTCTCGATGGGCATTTGTCACAAATTCCCCTTGTTTTACGTATAGTAAACGTAGATAAGGGGTGAATGAAATTGAATTTACAAGCAAAGCGTAAAGGGCAAATCAATATTGTTTTACATGATCAAAATAACGCTGTTCAACCCAAGGATTATCACCATTTTGCCAATCGCCAATCCGACCATCTATTTCAATTTATTGATCAGGCCTTTGCTTCCTATATAGGTATGGAAAAATTGAAAAGTACGATTAAAGAAATATATGCAAACGTAGTCGTAAACCGTAAAAGAGAAGAAGCAGGCTTGAAGACGGAACACCAAATGCTTCATATGCTCTTCAAAGGAAACCCCGGTACAGGAAAGACTTCGATTGCACGCGAGATTGCGAAGCTTTTTTATCAAATGAATATCCTCTCTAAGGGGCATTTCATTGAGGCAGAACGTGCAGATCTCGTTGGGGAATATATAGGTCATACCGCCCAAAAAACAAGGGATTTAATTAAAAAAGCTCTTGGTGGAGTGTTGTTTATTGATGAAGCGTATTCCTTGGGAAGGGGTGGCGAAAAGGATTTTGGAAAAGAGGCCATTGATACGCTTGTGAAACATATGGAGGACTATCATCAGGATTTTGTCCTTATTTTAGCAGGCTATCCAGATGAAATGGATCACTTCCTTTACTTGAATCCTGGCTTGAAATCAAGATTTCCAATTGTAGTGGAATTTCGAGATTATAGTGTTGATGAATTATTAGATATTGCGCACATTATAACTGAGCGTAAACAATACGAATTAACAAAATCAGCAGCAGATAAATTAAGATATCATTTAATACATGTACAAAAAAATCAGCACACCAATTTTTCAAATGGTAGATATGTGAGAAATAAGGTGGAGGAAGCGATTCGAAGGCAAGCTCTTCGCCTTGTTGCAACAGATAAATATGGTGCAAAGGATTTAGTTTCGATTAAACCTGAAGATTTCGTACTAAAAGATGATTCGTTTTCGTAAAGGAGTTTATATATGGACCGTAGAGAAAGAGTCTTACTTATTGCCTGTCAAATCAAAGGAGAAAATGAAGACCGCTTTTATACCTCTCTTGAAGAACTTAAACAGCTGACGAAAACCGCAAACGGAAAAGTGGTAGATGTTGTCGTTCAAAAAAGAGATCGTATCCATCGTGCTTACTATATTGGAGAGGGAAAGCTGAATGAGATAAAGGCACAGCTTGAGCATGAGCAATTTGATCTTGTAATATTAAATGATGAGGTTTCACCTGGGCAACTCAGGAATATCGCCAATCTCCTGGATGCCCGGGTGATTGATCGTACACAGCTAATTCTCGATATTTTTGCTGGACGAGCTAAAACTAGGGAAGGGAAGCTGCAGGTTGAGCTTGCTCAAATGCAATACCTTCTTCCAAGAATACATGGGCAAGGAACGGAAATGTCACGCTTAGGTGCGGGGATTGGAACAAGAGGTCCCGGTGAAACTAAACTAGAAACCGATCGCCGTCATATTCGTCGTCGCATTACAGAGATAAAGCATCAACTAGAAACCGTGGTGAATCAGCGAAACCAGTATCGAAAGCGACGAAAGGAAAACAAAGCTTTCCAAATTGCAATTGTTGGCTACACAAACGCTGGAAAATCAACCCTGTTTAATAAGCTGACAAACAGTGAATCCCTGGAGGAAAATCAATTATTTGCTACATTGGACCCACTCACGAGACAGGTGAAATTAGAAAATGGATTTCAAGCCATTATTACCGATACAGTTGGCTTCATCCAGGACTTACCGACAACCTTAGTCGCTGCTTTTCGTTCAACCCTGGAAGAAGTAACCGAGGCGGATTTTATCCTACATGTAGTCGATGGCTCAAATGAGGATTTTCCCCTACATGAGAAAACAGTTTATGAACTGATAGAAGAATTAGGAGCCGACCATTTACCAATGTTAACGGTTTATAATAAATCTGACCGCTTTCGAGCGGATTTTATTCCGAACTCCTATCCCTTTATTACGATGAGCGCTTTTGATTCAAAGGATATTCATAGGCTTCTCAAGAAAATTGAAGATGTTGTGAAAGGTGAGTGGAAGTACTACCAAATGACTTTGCCTGTTTATGATGGGAATTTACTTAACCGAATCAAAAATCATACCATTGTCGAATCCGAAACGTTCATACCCGAAACAGAGGACTTTACTTTAACGGGATATGTGGATCCGAATCATCCTATTTATCAACATTACATTAATAAGGAGCAATAAAATTATGTATCAAGAACAGCTAATGGACCTAGCAGAAAAGATTGAACAAACCATATTACCATACCAACAACGCGTGCAAAAAATTGTAGAACATAACCAGAGAAAGGTGTTAAAAGCCTTTCAAACCCATAAAGTTAGTGATAGCCACTTTAATCCAACTACAGGCTATGGCTATGATGATATGGGAAGAGAAGTGTTAGAACAAGTTTTTGCGGAGACCTTTGGAACAGAGGACGCCCTTGTGCGTCCCCAAATTATTTCGGGGACTCATGCCATTACCCTTTCCCTTTTTGGTGTCTTAAGGCCAGGAGATGAACTACTTTATATTACTGGTAAGCCCTATGATACGTTAGAAGGGGTTGTCGGAGGAGAAGGGGAAGGTTCTTTAAAGGATTTTCAGATTGGTTATCGCCATGTCGAATTAAAGGAAGATGGATCTGTAAATTTTGACCAAGTGAAAGCACAAATGAACAAACAAACAAAGGTTATTGGCATTCAACGCTCAAAGGGATATGATGATCGACCATCTTTTACCGTTGATGAAATTGAGAAGATGATTACCTATGTGAAGACCATTGACCCATCCTGTATTGTCTTCGTGGATAATTGCTATGGTGAATTTGTGGAGGAAAACGAACCAACTGATGTTGGAGCAGATTTAATGGCAGGGTCGTTAATTAAAAATCCGGGCGGTGGACTAGCAAAGACAGGTGGTTACATTGTGGGACGTGAGGATTTAGTTTACTTATGTGCTAACCGTTTATCAGCCCCGGGGCTTGGAAAAGAGGCAGGGGCATCTTTGTATAGTCTTCAGGAAATGTATCAGGGATTATTCATGGCCCCTCACATAACTGGCGAGGCCTTGAAGGGGGCAATATTCACGTCTTGTATTTTAGACCAATGTGGTTTTAATACGAATCCTTCTTATACGGAGAAACGAACAGATTTAATTCAATCTGTAATCTTTGCTGATCAAGATTCTATGGTTTCATTCTGTCAGGCGATTCAAAAGGCATCACCGATTAATTCACACGTGTTACCATATCCAAGCCCTATGCCTGGATATGACCACAATGTCATCATGGCCGCTGGAACCTTTATTCAAGGTGCGAGTATAGAGTTAACAGCTGATGGACCAATTAGACCCCCATATACAGCTTATGTACAGGGTGGATTAACCTATGAACATGTGAAAATAGCGGTTCTGTCTGCTTTAGAAAATTTGATGGAAAAAGGATTTAAAATCGAGTTTAATGCAACAAAAGAGTAGTTTAACGAAAACTACTCTTTTTTTTAAAAAACTCATGTTAACTTTCCTAACATGTGTTGACAGATATCTGAACAAAAGATATAATGTATTTAAATTAATGAATAGGAGGTATTCGAAATGAGTGATATGAATCGTCGCTCGACGCCTCTCTTTCCAATGAGTATCGTGACATCTTTGACAGAATTAACAGCTAGACAAATTCGATATTATGAAGAACATAAATTAATACATCCAGCTCGTACTAAAGGGAATCGTCGACTGTTTTCTTTTAACGATGTGGATCGTCTTCTTGAGATTAAGGAGTTAATCGAAAAAGGCGTAAATTTAGCAGGAATTAAAGAAATGCTTGCTATGAAGTCGCAAGCTAAGGACGAACCAAAACAACCACAAGCAGAAGTTGAAGTGAAACAATCTCTCAGTGACAAAGAACTACGAGAAATGCTCAGAAAAGAATTGTTTGATGCAGGGAGATTTAACAAGCCATCGTTAAGACAGGGAGAATTATCTCGATTCTTCCATTAAAGAAATCTCGCCTGATGGTGAACCAGTAAGGTGAAGCCATAGGTGTAGTGATACTCACACTATCAACTATTAAAACGAAAACGTTTTGGTAGTAATTATAATTAGGAGGAGAAAGAATTTATGGGATCAAAATTCACTAAAGAAGACATTTGGAAAACAGTTAAAGAAGAAAACGTGAAATTTATCAGACTACAGTTTACCGATTTACTAGGTACCATTAAGAATGTGGAAATTCCATTAAGTCAATTAGAGAAGGCACTTGACAATAAGATGATGTTTGATGGATCATCAATCGAAGGTTTCGTTCGAATTGAGGAATCAGATATGATGCTATATCCTGATCTTGACACATTTGTTGTCTTTCCATGGACATCAGAAAAAGGGAAGGTTGCTCGTTTTATCTGTGATATCTACAATCCTGATGGAACACCATTTGAAGGTTGTCCTAGATATAATCTGAAAAAGAACCTAAAGAAGATGGAAGAGCTAGGATTTAGTGCCTTCAATATCGGGACTGAGCCAGAATTTTTCTTATTTAAATTAGATGATTATGGTGAACCAAGCATGGAGCTTAACGATAAGGGTGGTTATTTCGACTTAGCGCCAACAGACCTCGGTGAAAACTGCCGTCGTGATATCGTGTTAGAACTAGAAGAAATGGGCTTTGAAATCGAAGCGTCTCACCATGAGGTGGCACCAGGCCAACACGAAATTGATTTCAAATATTCTGACGCCTTAAAGCATTGTGATGATATTCAAACTTTTAAGCTAGTTGTTAAAACAATTGCTCGTAAACATGGATTACACGCTACCTTTATGCCAAAACCACTATTCGGTGTGAATGGTTCTGGAATGCACGCGAACATGTCATTATTTAAAGATGGCGAAAATGCCTTTTTCGATCCAAAAGGTGATTTACAATTAAGTGAAACAGCTTATCAATTTATTGCTGGAATTATTCGTCACGCTACAAGCTTTACGGCAATCACAAATCCAACCGTAAACTCTTACAAGCGTCTAGTTCCGGGTTATGAGGCCCCAAGTTATGTAGCTTGGTCTGGAAAGAATAGAAGTCCATTAGTACGTATTCCTTCTTCTCGAGGCATTAGTACACGTATTGAGGTAAGAAGTGTGGATCCTTCTGCCAACCCATATCTTGGCATGTCAGTAATGTTGGCATCTGGATTAGATGGAGTAGAAAACAAACTAGAAGCTCCAGCACCTGTTAACCGTAACATTTATGTTATGGATAAAGAGGAGCGTATAAAAAATGGAGTAGAAGACTTACCAGCAACATTATATGATGCTGTTCAGTTACTTAAGAAGGATGAGATTCTTGTGAATGCTCTTGGAGAACACCTGTTCGAGCACTTTGTTGAAGCGAAAGAGATTGAATGGGATATGTTCCGTACACAGGTTCATCCTTGGGAACGCGAGCAGTATATTCAGACGTATTAATTTAATAAATGTAAAAATCCCTAACCGATATTGGTTAGGGATTTTTACTATTGTTTAATAGATTTAATAGATATCACGATACAAGCCTATTACTTTACCAAGAATCGTTACATCTCTAACGATAATCGGCTCCATGGTTGCATTTTCCGGTTGTAATCGGATATAATCCTTCTCTTTAAAAAAGCGTTTAACGGTTGCCTCTTCGTCCTCTGTCATCGCTACGATAATTTCTCCATTTTGAGCTGTTTGCTGCTTGCGGATAATGACACGGTCTCCATCTAGGATTCCGGCCTCTATCATACTTTCCCCTTGGACATTCAGTACAAATAGATCATCTTCAGAAATGGCTAAATGAGATGGTACAGGTACATATTCTTCAATATTTTCAATCGCGGTGATTGGCTCACCAGCGGTTACTTTACCAATTACAGGAGCGTATAAGGCTTCATCTCTTGGGATGGGCTCACCATCTTCCTCCAAGTTTAAAACTTCTATAGCTCTTGGTTTAGTAGGATCCCTTCGAATGAACCCTTTTTCTTCTAATCTAGATAAATGGCCATGTACGGTAGAGCTTGAGGCCAAACCAACCGCCTTTGCAATTTCTCTAACAGAAGGTGGATATCCTTTAACGGAGACTTCATTTTTTATGTATTCCAAGATTGCTTCTTGCCTTTTCGATAGCTTGGTCATATTTTTTCACCTCGTACATATATTGAAATTAATAGTATTATACCATGTCTTTTTGCAAGAAACAAACATTCGTTCGGGAAATCTGTTGACAGGAACGAATGTTCTGTTATAATAAAATTAATCAAAAGGCGAACAAAAGTTCTATTTGGAGGCGATGTAGATGTTTAATAAAATTTCAAAACTAGATTTAGCATTTTATTCACTTTTTGGTTTAACTCTAGTAATCTTATATTATGCAATATCTATTAGCTAACAAGTCAAAGGTGGGAGCAGCTATG
Source organism: Salinibacillus xinjiangensis (assembly GCF_009649735.1). GTDB lineage: Bacteria > Bacillota > Bacilli > Bacillales > Alkalibacillaceae > Salinibacillus > Salinibacillus xinjiangensis. Next base: position 73,582 of record NZ_WJNH01000002.1, on the reverse strand, counting down.
AAAGCTGTCATATACTGTCGTGTAAGTACTAACAAAGAGGAACAAACGACTTCGCTTGCAAGGCAAAAGGATGAACTAACGAAGCTAGCTAGTCAATATAATGTGGAAGTCGTCGATATCATAGAGGAAAAAATGAGTGGCTATGAAATTGAACGAGAAGGAATCTTTCATATGCTCGACTTATTTTCTTCAGGTAAAGCTGATCGTCTTTTTATACAGGACGAAACCCGATTAGGCAGAGGGAATACTAAAATTGCCTTACTACATCAATTAAATAAATTAAACATTAAAATATACACAATTTCACAACAAGGTGAAATGGAAATCTCTGATTCAGACTCTATGGTTTTGCAAATTGTTTCGATAGTGGAGGAATATCAACGTAAATTACATAACATTAAAATCAAACGCGGTATGAATAAGGCAATAGAAAATGGTTATCGACCAGAGGATAATTTATCAAATATACATGAAGCTCCAGGAAGGGAACGCATAAAGTTCCCGATTGATGAAGTGGTGCGTTTAAGGAAAAACGAATTAACTTTTGCAGAAATTGCATCGACTTTAAGAGGTATGGGGTATAATGTATCCAAGGCTACGGTACATAGAAGATTTCAAGAGTATAAACTTGAAAAAGAACAAAATCAAAGTTAAGATGATAGAAAAGCAAGGAGTCGTAATAGGACACTTGCTTTTTCAATGTTTAGAGATTAAAGGAGAGTAACCAATAATGCTTTCAAAAGATAAAATAGACCGCATAAACTTTTTAGCTAATAAAGCAAAGAGCGAAGGATTAACTAAAGAAGAAAAGAGAGAACAGCAGGACTTACGTCAGGACTATCTAAGAAATTTGCGTAGTTCATTCAAAAATCAGCTTAAATCCGTTAAAGTTGTGGATCCAGTCGGAAATGATGTAACACCTCAAAAGCTGAAAGATGAAAAAAATCGCTCTAAAAAGCACTAGTATAAGAACAAGTCCTTTTTTCTGTAGGGCTTGTTTTTTATCTTTATAAAGAATAAAAACATTGAATTACTCGATAATAAAAACAAGGATTAAAGACCTCAAAATTTTACAAAATGGAAACAATAACAATTATTGCTTGTCTCAAAAGGTGTTTCAGTATAGGATAAATATTGTGATACATATGCAGAAGATAGGAAAGGAGTTTATTATGTCTACAAATATTGAAGAAAGATCAATAAATACGATTCGTACATTATCAATTGATGCGGTGCAAAAGGCGAACTCTGGTCATCCTGGTATGCCAATGGGTGCTGCTCCGATGGCTTACACGCTTTGGACAGAATTTATGAATCAAAACCCAAATAATTCAAAATGGTTCAATCGTGACCGCTTTGTATTGTCAGCAGGTCATGGTTCTATGCTTTTATATGCATTATTACATTTGTCAGGCTATAACGTAACGATGGATGATATTAAAAATTTCCGCCAATGGGGATCTAAAACACCAGGTCATCCTGAGTTTGGTCATACAGATGGTGTAGAAGCCACAACTGGACCTCTAGGACAAGGTTTATCCATGGCAGTGGGAATGGCATTAGCTGAGCGTCATCTTTCAGCTAAGTATAACCGAGACAAATATAATATTGTTGATCATTTTACGTATACCATTTGTGGTGATGGTGACTTAATGGAAGGAATATCTCATGAAGCAGCATCCTTAGCGGGACATCTAAAGCTTGGAAAACTTGTGATGCTTTATGACTCAAATGATATTTCCTTAGATGGGGATTTAGACCGCTCGTTCTCTGAAAGCGTAGAAGACCGCTTTAAAGCATATGGTTGGCAAGTAATCCTCGTTGAGGATGGTACAGATGTACAAGCCCTTCGCCAAGCATTGAAGGAAGCAAAGGAAAACACGGAGCAACCAACCTTAATAGAAGTGAAAACCGTTATTGGTTTTGGCTCTCCGAATAAGTCAGGTAAATCCGATGCACACGGTGCTCCATTAGGGGAAACTGAAATCACCTTAACGAAAGAATATTATCAGTGGGAGCATGATTTGTTCCATGTTCCAGAAGAAGTCTATGATGACTTCAAACAAAAGGTGCTTGAACAAGGAGTTCAAGCAGAAAAAGAATGGAATCAATTGTTTGATGAGTATAAAAAGGCATATCCTGAATTAGGACAAGAGTTAGAGTTAGCCATGAATGGAGATCTTCCAGAAGGCTGGTATGAAGATTTACCAGATTATGAAGTGGGGAACGATTCTCCGGCAACACGTGCAGCATCCGGCTCTGCATTAAATGCTATTGCAAAGCGTGTTCCTTATTTCATTGGTGGAAGTGCTGACTTAGCTGGTTCAAACAAAACAATGATTAAGGATGAGGCAGACTTAACACCAAAAGACTTTAGTGGCCGTAACATCTGGTTTGGCGTACGTGAATTTGGCATGGCAGCCGCATTAAACGGTATGGCATTACATGGAGGACTAAGAGTATTTGGTGGAACCTTCTTTGTATTTAGTGACTACTTACGTCCAGCTGTTCGTTTATCAGCGTTAATGAACGTTCCGGTGACATACGTGTTTACCCATGATTCGGTTGCTGTCGGTGAAGATGGACCTACACATGAGCCTGTAGAACAGCTTCCATCCTTACGTGCTATGCCAAATCTTTCATTGATTCGTCCAGCAGATGGTTACGAAACCAATGCAGCATGGCGTTTAGCTCTAGAAGCGACTGATCATCCAACGGCACTTGTGCTAACAAGACAGGGATTACCTACTTTAGAAGGAACAAAGGAAAATGCCTATGAAGGTGTTAAGAAAGGGGCATATGTTGTTTCTAAAGGGGATAAAGAGGAATCTGATGTTCTTCTTCTCGCATCTGGATCTGAAGTACAGCTTGCTGTAAAAGCACAACATGAATTAAAATCAAAGGGTATTGATGCAAGTGTGGCTAGCATGCCTTCTTGGGATCGCTTTGAAAAGCAGTCTGAAGAGTATAAAAATCAAGTATTACCTAAAAACGTGAAAAAACGTGTAGGTATTGAAATGGCTGCATCCTTTGGCTGGGAACGTTATGTTGGAGACGAAGGAAAAGTGATCGGGATTGATACCTTTGGGGCTTCAGCACCTGGAGATAAGGTCATTTCTGAATATGGATTTACCGTTGAAAATGTAGTCAAACAGGTGGAAGAATTACTAAAATAATCTAAACATATGCGACGCTAATTGCTAGCGTCGCATTATGTTGGAATTAACCTAAAAATATACAAATTCTTTCGACGAATTATGACAAACTATTTTGATATTTCTGATAGACTAGTTCATAGTAGGGAGGGACTAGCTATGCAGAAGTACACACTATACTTAATTAATGATGAAGTTGTGGAACATTATTATCATAAAAGTAATTTACTATATGATTTTTTACGTAAATATAATTCATCAATGAATGACGAAGTGTATATGAAACAATTTGACTACATTACAAAAGAGATTCCGTGTGAGAAATTGTTAGACTTCATAAAACAACAAGTACGCTCGCATTTCTTAATAGAAGCCTATCGAAATGAATTGGCAATTGCGAGTGAATCAATGTCATTAAGATTTAGGTGTGATCAAAAAGAGTGTATGGTGATTAGTTCTTCTCTTCACGATGTGGAGAAACTTTTATTTGAACATTTACGGGCATTTCACCATGCTTTTTTTGTGGTCAATCAATCAGAAAATCAATTTGGGTGGCTATCACCTTTACGAAAAAGAATGATTCTTTAAGGTCGGCTATTGTCAGATGATGCCGATTTTACTATACTGTATTAGAAACAACACGAAGGAGGAAACGTTTTTATGGGTACATTATGGGTTGTACTAATCGCTATCCTTGCATTACTAATTGGTGTAGCATTAGGATTTTTTATTGCAAGAAAATATATGATGAATTATTTAAAGAAAAATCCACCAATTAATGAGCAAATGCTTCGTACAATGATGATGCAAATGGGTCAAAAGCCATCACAGAAAAAGATTAAACAGATGATGCGTGCAATGAATAATCAGGCAGATAAATAAGTGTAAATCCTTCTTCGGCGGAAGAAGGATTTATTTATACCATAGGATTTGTATCACCTTTTGAAAAAGATACAAATTCACATAATTGTCATGCTTTTAGGTGCGTCTGTAGACGGTTGGTTCGGATAGTTTGATACAATAGGATTGTGTGTTTGAACAGACATAAAGGAGAGATACTACTATGGCAGAAGAAGTGAACATATTTATCGCATTTGGCGCAGGTTTTTTATCATTTATTTCTCCGTGTGTGTTGCCACTATATCCTGTTTTTCTTTCCTACATCACTGGAATGAGTGTAAATGAAATTAAAACTGAAAATGCAATGCTTACGCGTCGGAGTATGTTACATACGATATCGTTTCTCATCGGCTTTTCAGCCATTTTCATTGTGTTAGGGTTTGCTACATCGACAATAGGTGAAATATTGATCCAATACCGGGATTATATTCGTCAGTTTGGTGCGATACTAATGGTGTTCTTTGGATTAGTAATGGTAGACCTTTTGAAGTTTGATTTCTTAATGAAAGAAAAAAGAGTATCATTTAAAAATAGGCCTTCTGGTTACTTTGGCTCCATTTTAATAGGTTCCGCTTTTTCTTTAAGCTGGACTCCTTGTATGGGCCCTATACTTGTAGCTGTCGTTGGATTAGCTGCAACCAATCCAGATACAGGTGTTATAATGATGACTGCCTATTCACTAGGTTTTTCCATTCCATTTCTCGTCCTTTCCTTTTTTGTAGGCAAATTAGATTGGATTAAAAGAAATGGAGAAAAACTAGTTAAAATAGGTGGAGCGGTTATGATTTTAATGGGAATCGCACTATTCTTTGATTGGATGCGTCTATTAACTGGTTATCTAGCCGGTTTATTTGGATTTCAAGGCTTCTAATTAACTTATCAGTTGTGATAGTTATCACTTTTATATTATGATATACATTATAAGAAGAAAGTGAGGGGTATATATGCGGACGAATGATCTTATTTTTCGTACCACGACATCTCTAATTGCTTTTATCCTTCTAGGCTTTTCATTTTACCTCTTGTTAGCCGGACATAATGCCCCTGGTGGTGGATTTATTGGGGGACTTATGACAGCTGCCGCTATTTTATTAATGTATATGGCGTATGGGTTTGAAGCAATTCGAAAAATTATACCGGTAAATTTTAAAATGGTGATTCCAACAGGTCTATTTATAGCAGTCTTAACGGGAATAGGTTCGTTTGTTTTTGATCAACCATTTTTAAGTCAGACCTATGGCCATTTTCATTTACCCATACTGGGTGATGTCGAACTTGCAACTGCTATGATTTTTGACCTAGGTGTATACTTGACGGTTGTCGGTGTTACGTTAACCATCATGCTTACGATTGCCAATGATAGCTGATTTATAGTGAAAAAGTAGGGAGAGATCTTGAAATGGGGAAAGTCTTGATTGTGGATGATGCTCAATTTATGAGATTAACTTTATCAAACATACTGTCCAAGGCTGGCCATGAAATTATTGGAGAGGCATCAGATGGCAGGCAGGCAATAGAACGCTATAAAGAATTAAAACCAGATCTCGTGACCATGGATATTACCATGCCTAATATGAACGGGATGGATGCTACGAAGGAAATCTTAAGTATAGATTCTAATGCACTGGTCGTTATATGCTCCGCGGTCGGTCAACAAAAAATTGTAGTAGATGCTATCCAATTAGGAGCTCAAGACTTTATTGTGAAGCCCTTTGATGAATCACGCGTCATTGAAACCATCAATCGCGTTTTAGCTACATAGTGTAATTATACATTGAGAAAGTGTGAATGAATCATATGTTTTGGATTGTTGTAAGCTCAATAGTAGCCTTTTTCATGGCTATAGCCATGATTTTTATTCGTATGAAAGCAGCTCAAAAACCTGCTACTGTGAAAAAGATTATTTTACCACCTTTATTTATGAGTACAGGAGCGGCTATGTTCCTGTTTCCTGTTTTCCGCGTTAGTTGGTTGGAGTTTGCAGAAGCCGTTATAGTGGGAGTAGTGTTTTCTGTATTCTTAATTATCTCGACTAAATTTGAGATTAAAAATGACGATATTTATTTAATACCATCAAAAGCATTCATCTTTATTCTTATTGGTTTATTAGTAGCAAGACTTATTCTTAAGTCGATTATAGGCCAAACCATTTCTTTTGGAGAAACGAGCGGAATGTTTTTCCTACTAGCGTTTGGTATGATCATAAGCTGGAGAGTAGCTATGCTCATAAAGTTTTTAAGGTTAAAGAGAGTGATGAATGAAAATTCCTCTATGTCAGACTTAGCTAATCAAACCTAGAATGTTAAAAAACCCTTGTGACCAATTCACTAGTCACGAGGGTTTTTTAGTCCTCCAAAAGAGGTTTATAAGGTGTATAATCAATTTCTTTTTCTTCTAGCTTTTTTATTAAAAATTTGTGATCCCTTTTTGGAGTAGCTAATATATAGCCTTCAATTAATACATCCTCAGTGATTTTTTTGTGTTTTCTTTCTAAAGCTAACTGTCCAATTTTTGCAGCGATTTTTTGTTTTGCCACATCACGAAATAGCTCTGGAACAGGGCTTACCAATTCATTTAGTAAGCCTTTTTCTTCTTCTCCCCACATATGTAATGATTCCTGAACATAGTATTCTTCCCAATCAAGGGTAGACTTTCCATCCTCTTTTGGCATCCGTTTCAAAAACTTTCGAAACATAAAAAAGCCGCCGATTGCAAAAAGCCCCAACATGATGAAGGTCCAAGCAATAATGAGGATGATAAATAAATCTGACATTTTTTCTCACCTGCAATTATATATCCTGATAATCTAAAATATAGCATATTTTTAATATAAATTCTATCTTTAGATAGAACAGGAAGATGACTATAAAAATAATATGTTAACTTATATCGAAAAAATAAATAAATCAAAATGAACGCATAACAGACGGATTGTAAGAATATATGTTTTTAGTAGGCTATACATCGTTGTAGATTGCTTTCGAAATGAGTGATGACATGGAAATCAATTATCGGTTTTATGGATTTTTAACTGGTAGTATTGTTTTTTTGTTTGGGGAACTTATTTGTGAGATGAGACTACATATAAATGAGCAATTTCCATACGCTGAATATTATCCCGAAATGCTTGAAAACTATTTATCTATTTTTTTGTTCTATTCACTTGCAATTGTCATTTTACAATGGCATGGAGGAAAATTAGCAGAGCATTTAAGTGGGGCATTTTACTCTATTCAAACTAAATTAGCCGCTCTGTCTATATTTTTTAGCTTTACCATCCTTCTGCCTGGCTGGATTTGTATTAAGCTGATTTATTATGTAACATTAGGAATTTTTGATGTTTTCATTGGGCTCAACACGGTTTTATTTTGCTGCCTAATTTTGATATTTGTACGGAGAGGGCTTTGGGAGAGCAGAGATGACCATTCGATAAAAATTATGGTATAAAGCTGGGTACTCCCAGCTTTTTCTATTTGCATACACATTTAGGAGTTAATTTTTAACGATGAAGGCTTAGGAAGTTGTGAAACTATGCTAAAATCATAATAAATTTCATTCAAATATAAAGAATTCCAATAAATATCAAACTTATTTAAGTAGCACGTCGTCTTAGATTTAAAGGGAGGGGAGACAGTTTGGAAGAAGTAACAATGGAAACTTTCCAATAGAAGATAAAGCAGAACTGATAGATTAGAGAACGAAAATGTTTTTGATGAAGGACATCATGTTAGTGTTGAACAAACCGTTATTCAATTAGACGAAGATGATCAAATGGTTATGGAAATCATGAATCTCCCTGTCAAATATCGTAAAGTGATATACTTCTTTTATTACGAAGAGTTAACCATTAAGGATATCGCAAATGTAATTGATGTTAAGCAAAACACAATCAAATCCTTTTATATTTAGCTAGTAGGAAAAGTAGCAAAACTTTTGGGATCAAATAATAGATTATAAGGGAGGGACGAAATATGTTTAGTCCCGACGAGAGAAAAAGACATTTTGACACTATGGTCAAAAGGATAGAGTCATCAAAACTTGTGGAGGGGATTGTCCAAATAGGATCTGGAGTTTTTGGGTTTAGCGATGAATTCTCTGATATTGATTTCATGGTCGCAACTTCTAATGTAAATGATGCGGAGCCGGCTAAGAATATTTTAAGGCAATTTTTTAGTGAAATAAATCCGGCCTACATTAAAGAAAAACAATTTAGTAAGGATATTTTTCTTCTTATCGTATTGTTAGAAAATAATCTAGAATTCAATGTGTCTATTGTTCCAAGAGAATTTTTAACTGTAAAATCGCCTTTGTGGAAGGTAATTGTTGATAAGACTGGGTTCGTTACGAAAAAAATGAAAAGTGAAAATCAGAAGTTCGAAAATAACCCCGTAAAGTACGAAACGGATATTGATGTACCATTCGAGTTTGTATACTGCGCATTGAGTTTGCATAAAGCTCTAAGAAGAACCAATGTAATCTATGCACTTAAAATGCTTGAGAAAATGCGTACCTATACGTTATATCTGCAAGCAATGAACGAAAATAAAAAGCTACATCAATTTAAGGCTTATGATACGCTGGAGCCTTCCTTTATTAAAAAATACCTTACAACATATCCGGAGAACACTAACGTGAGAGATTTGAAGGATTCTGCGGAAAATCTCATAAGATTATTCACTAGTGTATTGCATCGAAGTACTATTTTTTCGATGGATGATGCACTACAGCAACTTTTAAATGAATCTATTTAGAAGAGATTCAATAGGTTCATTGTAGAACATTAAAAGAATCGCTCCGAGCTTTTACACTTGGAGCGTTTTCCTATGCGTTATATTATGTAATTTCACTTAAACAGTGCTTATAGGCTGTATGGCGGGATTGTGTGGGAATCGAACCCACCAGAGACAAACTTGCCTCTCGGACAGTTTTGAAGACTGCGACGGGCACCAGCTCCGTAACCAACCCCATAATCCAAAGATAAAGTAAACTTGGCTAGCACCAAGCCGTAGGCACCGGTGATTGCCTAGTTGCACTTATACTGAATTCTAAAATTTTCACACCATCGAATTTACTCTGATATTAAAATTTTATAATTTCCTTCAGTGCAAAAAATAATTATACAAGCTTACTCAATAAATTGCAATATTTTTATATGTTTCAGGTGGAAAACACAATAAAATTTGGAACTTTCTGTTATAGAACAATTGATTTTTTTTGTTATAGAAGCGATAATAAAAGTAATTGGTAAATGTATCTAGAGAAAAATGGATTATAGTTAACCCTTTCAATATCATTTCTTTTCATTCATTTGGAAGAATGGAGGGAGCCATATGAAAAATAAAAAAAATGTTTTAGAGTCTTTTTTAGACGTACCTACTCACACAGATGGGGATACTAGCGAGCAATCATGGAATCACATTAACGAGCTTCCAAGTGAGATTCTTGATTGGTTTGATCAGGAAAGCAATCATTTATTTGCAGTCATTACTCTACAAGGGAAGCTTTTGTATGTTTCTAAAAATTTACCCTCGATGTTTGGGTATTATTTTCAAGAATTAAAAAAAGTCAAATTAAAAACGCTTATTCACCCGAATGACTATCCTTACGTAAGCACAAAAATACCAGATCATATTGGGGCAAGTAAAAAGCTTACCTACAGATTATTACATAAAGAAGGTCATTACGTATGGGTAGAATCCTATATAAGCAGGATGATGATTGACTGTAAAGAGTACATTGTTAGTTATACAACTGATATTTCAAAACTTAAGGAAACGGAAGATCATTTAGCTCATTCAGAAAAAATGACGGTAGCCGGACAATTAGCTGCTGGAATTGCCCATGAAATTCGTAATCCCTTAACATCTTTGAAAGGGTTTTTACAGCTTATGGAAGCCGGTGTAGATATAAAAGGGCAATATTATAAAATTATGAAAGAAGAAATTGAAAAAATTGAATCTATAACATCGGAATTATTATACATATCTAAGCCCTATTCACATCACAGAACAAATGTTTCGCTTAATGAATTATTAACGGATGTATGTACACTTATGCAGTCTCAAGCAAGGCTGAATGAAGTAGAGATCAAGGTATTACTCGGAAAACAGAATATGTTCATTGAATGCGATAAGTCCCAAATGAAACAGGCGTTTATAAATATCATCAAAAACGCAATTGAAGTCATGGAGCAGGGTGGGGAAATCGAGGTAAGGGCCCATGTTGAGAATTCAAATGTGGTCATCGATATCCAGGATGAAGGACCGGGGATTCCAGACCAGCTACTGGATAAAATCCAAGAGCCATTTTTCACTACAAAGGAAAATGGTACAGGACTCGGATTGATGATTACCAATCAAATTATCGAAAATCATAGTGGAGACATTCAAATTATCAGCAAAGAACTTGAAAAAGGGACATTGTTTCGAGTAACATTACCACGAACTTAAAAATAGAACAATGTGGTGAGAAAATGGCAGGTAAGAACTACACGATTGGTATGGCTGGCCATATTGATCATGGCAAGACATCCTTAACAAAAGCTTTAACCAATATAGACACAGATCGTCTAAAAGAAGAGAAAGAACGAAATATCTCAATCGAATTAGGATTTGCTCCTTTAAAACTTAAAGGGGCAAATTTTCATGTCTCCATAATCGATGTACCTGGACATGAAAGGTTTATTCGTCAAATGATTGCAGGTGTTGCTGGGATAGATTTAGTCATCATCACCATCGCAGCGGATGAAGGAATCATGCCACAAACAAAGGAACATATAGATATTCTGTCCTTGCTTCAAGTGGAACGTGCAATCATTGCCATTACTAAAGTGGATAAAGCAGATGAGGAGCTGTTAGAATTAGTTATTGATGATGTTCGACAGTATATGAAGGATACTCACTTTCACGATGCTCCCATGCTGTGTGTGGACAGTTTATCTGAAAAAGGGATTCCTGAATTAGAGGAACAAATTGTCAAAGAGCTTGAACAAACTCCCATTAGAAATGCCAAAAACCCTTTTCGAATGCCGATAGATCAGGTCTTCACCCTTAAAGGCGTTGGCACAATTGTAAGAGGTACTATTTACGATGGAGCCATCCAAAAAGGAGAGCCTTTCTATGTTTTACCTGGTCAGCAAATGGGGAAAGCAAGGCAGTTGCAGGTACATCACGAGGAGGTAAACGCAGCTTCTGCGGGTCAACGCGCTGCTATAAATGTTGTTGGTATAGACAGAGAAGAACTAGAAAGAGGAGACGTGTTTGTTAAGAATCCTAAATATTTTGATCAAAGTGATACAATCGATGTCTCTTTAAAGCTTTTGAATGATATACAAACACCGATTAAACAACGCGCTCCTATTAAATTACATACAGGTGCCAATGAGGTTTACGGGAAGATTGTATTTTTTGACCGCAATAAAGTACAACAGGATTCCAATGAAATATTATGCCAAATTCGATTACAAAAACCAATCGTTGTCAATCGTGGAGACAGATTTATTTTAAGAAGAGCGACACCAGTTGAAACTTTGGGTGGTGGCTGGATTATAAATCCTGTTGGGGAAAAGTATAAGTTTGGACCGAAAACGATAGAACAGCTTCAGCAAGTGAAGGAAGGATCTCCTGAAACATTGGTAAAACAACTGCTGAATGAAGAAAAATGGTTAGAGCGTCATGAACTCATACGAAAATTATCCCTTGATGAAGCGACCATTGATCAGCTACTACATGATTTGGAGCAGCTAGGAGAGGTTGTATATGTCCATCAACATTATGCAACAGCAATTACACTTGAAACGTTGTGGAATGACATAGAAACGAGGTTAACGGAGTTTCATCAAGAGCATCCGTTAAAGGAAGGGATGAACAAGCCTGAATTGCTGCAGCTATACGATGGTCCGAAGAAGGTTATCGAGGAACTGCTCAATCAATGGTTAAAGGATAAACAATTAAAACAATCTCAACAGTACCTTTCCTTGTATACATTTACACCACACCTGCCGTCACAATGGAAGAAGAGAATGGGAAATGTGTTGGAGCAAATGAAACTGGATCAAATTCAGGTTAAGGAATGGGAAGAATATGTCCTAAATGAGTCCATCCCTGCTGAATTGGCTAATGATTTTAAAGCCTATGTAATACGAGAAAAATCGGCTTATCCACTGTCAGAAAAACATGTAATTAACGCTCAAGTATTCCTTGAGAAAGTGAAGGAGTTAAGCGAGCAAACGGATGAGTATTTTACTTTGAGTGATGCCAAAGACGTTTGGGGAGTTTCAAGAAAATATTTAATCCCATTATTGGAATTGTTGGACGAGCTACAGTACACAGAAAGAGTGGATCGAGATCGAAGGTGGCTATGCAGGCCAAATTAAAAAGAACAAGACCTAGAGGAGGTCTTGTTCTTTTCATTATTTAATTCTAACTTTTTCATTTCCCTCAATCCATGCGGGGAAAAAGGAAAGGTCCATTGTGATTGGAGATTTTAGTTCGTCGAGATCACTAACGTAAAGCGAGTATTTCATGTTTTGATCTTGCTCAGTTGGTCCAAGTACCGTACTTGAATTTCCGTATGTCTCATTACCGTTTGCGCCGGTAAGTTTACCAAAAATAGAATAGTGAAATTCCTTGTTCGTATGGAGGTCAACTTCAATTTGATTATTTTTAATTTGTAGATTTCTAAGTTTATTTCCTTTTGGCTGGCTAATTATTTCTTCCTTATCGACATCAATCACTACTTCACTCTGCTTTTTATGAACCGCCTGCATTTTATTGAATACTAAATATAATTCTTTTGGATTATGAAAGTAATTACTTTGTAAATATAAAATCTGTTCTGTATCCGAAATACGGCTACCTGTTGTACCATTCATAATCTTTCCCCAGGTTTCCCCTCTTTCATCCACAAGACGAACATCTTCATAATCTAAAATTTCCTTTGTGTTTTCAGGGGCTGCTTTGACGTGAATAGCTGTTCTTAGTGGATTAACGACGGCCTTTAATACTTCGATTTTTTGCTTTTCAATTACCACTGTTTGGTTCAGCTCATATGTTTTCTGAGGAGGCATTTCTTTTTTTAATGTGAAAGGAAGACTCATCGTTTCGCTTGAACGACGGAATTGTAAATCTAAAATAAACTCTCTTGTTTGATACGGCTTATCAAAAAAGATCTCTATCGTACCAGTAGACGTAGTTTCATCAATTTTCTTTGCACCACTTAATGAAATGGATTTGAAATCCAATGATTCATGATTCGTACTCTTTAATTCGGGGTGGGTTATTCTTGGTTGCCGGTGTTGGTTCTCTCCTTTAATGGTGTAGAACAGAACCAATCCTTGTTGGTCAGCAATCACTCCATCTAACGTTACCACTCTGTTAGCGTGTTTTTTGGTCACATTAATCTCTTGGTAGTAATCGTGTTCAATCGCTGACATCATTCCTTTGTCATTTCGGATTAGTTCTACTATCTTCTCCATTCCAGGAATGGCTGTAATATATTGTGCAAATACAGGTGAACCTTTAACTAAACCAATAAATGAAACCAGTAATATAGCTGCAGCAGTTAGACTCATGATCCACTTCGGGCTGCGTTTTTTCTTTTTTAGTTTCGTCCCTTTTGCCCGCTGAAAACCAGTCATTATGGCGTCATCTAGCGCTTCATTTGGTATGGACGTCTTTTCAATTTGTTCTTTGTAATTTCTTATATTCTGTTCTTCTTTTTCATACATTTGACTTTCCCTCCTAATCTTCCAGGGTGCCTTTTAAGGTCTTTAACGCCTTGTTTAACCAAGTTTTTACGGTTCCTTCAGGCTTTCGTAAAACCTTTGCAATATCCTTAATCTTTAGATCATGAAAATACTTAAGCATAAGAAGTTCTCTTGATTGGTCATCTAATTCCAACATGGCATCCTCAAGTTCTATCCTTGTATGATTATCCTGGGTCTCGGTTTTCTCGATTTCTGATTGTTCGAACACGAGTCGTTTTCGTTTGCGCACTTGGTCGTTGCAATAGTTGATCATAATTCGAATGATCCAGGTTTTAAAATAAGCCGGTTCTCTAAGTGTTTTTATTTTTTTATAGGCCCGAAATGTGACCTCTTGTACAGCTTCTATCGCATCATTTTCGTTTCTAAAATATGCTAGGGCTGTTTTATATAAATCGGTTTTATATTGCTGCATTATGGTCAGAAAAGCCTCATCATCTCCATCGCGGGCTTTCTGGACCAAATCACGGTCAAGTTGCAAGATGCATCCCCCTTAGCCTCGTATGTATCTATATATTAGACTTACATTTGCCGAAAAAGTTTTGATTTTTTTAATTTACCATGTTCTTTTTGACTGGTCTATGTGTAGAGAAGCGAACTATTTGTGTTCGTAGACATCCTTTATTAAAATAAAGGTGATATAAAAGGGGGTATTTCGAGCGTGAGCTTTAAAGTATCAGTAGAATTCTGTATGATGTGAAACTACGCACCAAAAGCTGCGAGGTTCGCAGAAGAATTATTTAGTCACTTTAGACATGAAATTACGGAAATGAAGTTGGTTCCAAGTTCAGGAGGAGTATTTGAGGTTACGGTAAATGATACAAAAATATACTCCAAAAAAGAAACGGGACAATTTCCTGAATCTGAAAAGATGATTCAAGAACTCGAAAAACTAAAAAATGAGTAATTTACTATTTCCGAAAGCATGCGGTCATGCATGCTTTTCAATATGTACAACTCCTGTTGTTTGACCCTCATTTCCTGGGAGGCTTAAAAAATGAAAGAATGGTTAAGACAAATTCCACCCGTACATGAAATACAAAGACATCCCCAAATACTTAATGTTGAAGAAGAACTCGGGGTGAGTCGCGAAAAGGTGACTTCTTGGATTAAGGAAACATTAGACCAAATTAGAGCTGATCTTTTACGTAATCAGTTAACTATTGACCGGGCTACAGATTTTATGGACTATGTGGTCCAACGGGTTTATGAGAAAAGTCAGGATTGGAAACAGTATTCTTTAACTGAAGTCATTAATGCAACCGGTACCATTTTACATACAAATTTGGGTAGAGCAAGGCTTTCTGACGAGGCCATACAGCATGTTGTGGAGGTCGCACAAAATTATTCGAATTTGGAATACAAAATCCTTGAAGGGAAAAGAGGGTCAAGACACAACATCGTTGAGGAGTTAATTAAAGAGGTTACAGGAGCTGAAGCAGCTCTAGTCGTGAATAATAATGCTTCAGCTGTGTATTTAACTCTTAGAGGACTGGCTAAGGGTAAAGAAGTCATAGTCTCTAGAGGAGAACTCGTTGAGATAGGTGGCAGCTTTCGGGTTTCCTCCATTATGGAAGAAAGTGATGCAACGCTAGTAGAAGTGGGGACAACAAATAAAACCCATGATTACGACTATAAGTCTGCTATAAACGAAGATACAGCAATGATTATGAAGGTGCATACGAGTAACTTTAAGGTGGTTGGTTTTACGGAAAGCGTGGATAAAGATATCCTTGTACCGTTAGCAAATAAACATAACATCACCTATTATGAAGACTTAGGGAGCGGAGCATTAATTGATTATGGGGAGAGCGGAATAGGTGATGAACCTGTCGTCAAAGAGGTGTTAGATAAAGGGGCTCACCTCGTTTCCTTTAGTGGAGATAAGCTATTGGGTGGTCCACAAGCAGGAATTATTGCAGGAAAGAAGCACTTGATCGACCATTTAAAAAAGCATCAGTTAGCACGTGTTTTGCGAGTGGACAAAATGACGTTAGCAGCTTTAGAAAGCACCCTAAAAGCCTATGCAAAAGGGACAAAATCTGCTTTACATTCCATTCCTACGACAAGAGATATTGTGAAGAATGTGTCGGAAATCAAAGCACAAATTATGTCGTTTTTGGAGAGAGCTGAAGGCCTTTCGTTATTCAGCTTCCAAGTCCAAAGCAGTTTTTCTACAATTGGTGGGGGGACCATGCCAAATGAGCAATTGGAAACCTATGGAGTCACTGTAAATTGTTACAAAATGACCCCGTCACAATTAGAAAGGCAGTTAAGAAAACTCTCTACACCAGTGATTGGTCGGTTTCTTAATGACCAGGTATTCTTTGATTTTCGCACATTAACACCTAGAGATATTGATTGTTTATATAATCAGCTGTTGGAATTAAATCAGAAATTAGAGGTCATGTGAGGCCCCTTTTTTCTGTCTAGAGTGATTCCGATTTTTTACTTTTTTCGAACCTTTCATCGGCTCGCCATAAGGCTGCTTCGCTTGACGGTTTAATTTAGAGTTTTTTTGTTCTCCCATCTTCTCACCCTCCTTTCATAAGTAGTATGAGAAGAGAGGAGGGAAATTATCCTTTTTAAGAAAATGAGATGGTATGATAATTGCATGTAAGTTTTATGAAAGTTTTTGAAAAGGTTTTACTTATGTAAGATTTTGTTTTAAAATGTATAGTGCATACTGCCAAAGGGACTTCACTATATGGGAATCAGTTTCGTTACATAATATTCTAGAGGGGGTAAGTAATATGGCAGATAATAACGCTTTCAATGCTAAAAAGCAATTTGAAGTTAACGGTAAAAAGTATAATTACTATGATTTAAAAGCGTTAGAAGAGGCTGGTCTAGGTAAAGTTTCACGTCTACCATTCTCAGTCCGTGTTCTACTAGAATCTGTATTAAGACAACATGATGGAAAAGTAATTAAAGATGAACATGTTGAAAAGCTAGCAAAATGGGGAACAAAAGAGGGAGATGTGGATGTTCCGTTCAAGCCATCCCGCGTTATTCTCCAGGACTTTACTGGTGTTCCTGCTGTTGTTGACTTAGCTTCATTACGTAAAGCCATGGTTGACATGGGAGGTAGTCCTGATCAAATTAATCCTGAGGTTCCAGTTGACCTTGTTATTGACCACTCTGTACAGGTTGATAAATATGGGACAGCAGAGGCATTAAACCTAAATATGGACCTTGAATTTGAACGTAACGCAGAGCGCTATGAATTCCTTCACTGGGCTCAAAAAGCATTTGATAACTACCGTGCAGTACCACCAGCTACAGGTATTGTTCACCAAGTTAACCTTGAGTACTTAGCAAACGTTGTTCATTCGGTAGAGGGTGAAAATGGCGAGTATGATGCATTCCCTGATTCATTAGTTGGTACGGACTCCCATACAACGATGATTAACGGTTTAGGTATTCTTGGCTGGGGTGTTGGTGGAATCGAAGCTGAAGCTGGAATGCTTGGTCAACCTTCCTATTTTCCAGCACCAGAAGTCATTGGTGTTAAATTAGTAGGAAGCTTTCCAAACGGTACAACAGCTACTGACTTAGCGCTAAAAGTAACACAAGTTCTACGTGAGAAGAAGGTTGTAGGGAAATTCGTCGAATTCTTTGGTCCGGCATTACAAGAAATGCCACTTGCTGACCGTGCAACCATTTCAAACATGGCACCTGAATATGGTGCAACTTGTGGTTTCTTCCCAGTAGATGAAGAATCACTTGAATACTTACGTTTAACTGGACGTACTGACGAACAAGTTAAACTTGTCGAAACTTATTGTAAACAAAATGAACTATTTTATACACCTGATCAAGAAGATCCAGAATTCACTGAGCTTGTTGAAATTGATCTTTCTGAGCTTGAGCCAAACTTGTCTGGTCCAAAGCGTCCACAAGATTTGATTCCTCTATCTCAAATGAAGGATTCATTCAATCAAGCCTTAACCGCACCAGCAGGTAACCAAGGTTTCGGGCTTGATGAAAGTGAAAAAGACAAGAGTGCTACGGTCAAGTTCAATAACGGAGATAGTGTTGAAATGAAGACAGGTTCGCTAGCGATTGCAGCCATCACATCTTGTACAAACACATCTAATCCACACGTTATGTTAGGTGCCGGTCTTCTTGCGAAAAAAGCCGTTGAAAAAGGCTTAGAGGTACCTGCATATGTGAAAACTTCATTAGCACCTGGTTCAAAGGTTGTTACACGTTACCTTGAGGACTCTGGTCTTATGACATATTTAAATAAGCTTGGATTTAACCTAGTTGGTTATGGATGTACAACTTGTATTGGTAACTCTGGACCACTTCTTCCTGAAATTGAAGAAACAATTGCAGAGAACGACTTAACGGTATCATCCGTACTATCAGGTAACCGTAACTTCGAAGGTCGTATCCATCCATTAGTGAAGGCTAACTACTTAGCTTCACCACCACTAGTTGTAGCTTATGCTTTAGCTGGTAGTGTAGATGTGGACCTTACTAAAGAGCCACTTGGTCAAGATAAAGATGGAAATGATGTTTACTTCAACGACATTTGGCCTTCTAGTCAAGAGGTTAAAGAGGAAATTTCTAAGGTTGTTACACCTGAAATCTTCCGTAAAGAATACGAAAATGTATTCAATTCAAATGAAAAGTGGAACAAAATTAACACAACTGATGAACCACTTTATGAATGGGATGAGGATTCTACTTATATTCAAAATCCTCCATTCTTTGAAGGTCTATCCCGTGATCCAGAAGAGGTGAAGCCTCTTAATGGCTTACGTGTTGTTGGTAAGTTTGGCGATTCTGTCACAACTGACCACATTTCACCAGCTGGTGCGATTCCTAAGGATATGCCAGCAGGAAAATATCTAATGGATAAAGGTGTTTCACCACGTAACTTTAACTCGTATGGTTCCCGCCGTGGTAACCATGAAGTCATGATGCGTGGTACATTTGGAAACATCCGTATCCGTAATGAAATCGCTGCAGGTACAGAGGGTGGATATACTACTTACTGGCCAACAGAAGAAGTTATGCCTATTTACGATGCAGCTATGAAGTATCAAGAGGATAACACTGGCTTAATTGTTATTGCTGGTAAGGACTACGGAATGGGATCCTCTCGTGACTGGGCGGCAAAAGGTACAAACCTATTAGGGATTAAAACCGTAATTGCTGAAAGTTTCGAGCGTATTCACCGTTCTAACCTAGTTATGATGGGTGTTCTTCCTTTACAATTTAAAGACGGTGACAGCATTGATTCTCTTGGACTAACTGGTAAAGAAACCATTGATGTTCAGGTTGATGAATCGGTGAAACCACATGACTTAGTTAAAGTAACTGCTACAGATGAAGAAGGTAAAAAGAAAGAATTCGAAGTCGTAGCTCGCTTTGATAGTGATGTTGAAGTGGATTACTATCGTCATGGTGGTATCCTACAAATGGTATTACGTAATAAGCTACAATAAGTTCGGCTTATTGCCACAAAAGCACTCCTTTTATAGGGGTGCTTTTGTTTTTTTCTAGAGGTGGACGTGCTAAAATGTAGTATGAAAGTGATTGTTACTAAAAGGATGATACATACATGCTAAAACGTCTTATTGGTCCAGTGATCTTATTAACGATGTTTGGAATTGTTGTTTTTAACTTTACACAGGAAAATTCTAATACCAATGAACAGATTCCAACTGAAATAGAGGATGAAAATTTTAACGGCGTGGCCATTGCGAAGCCTGAAGGGAATAGTAGTACAGCAAGTCAGGCTGTTGAAGTTGGTGAACAAGCCCCAGATTTTTCATTGAAAAGGTTAAATGGGGAGGAGTTTTCTTTATCTGAACTAAAGGGGAAAAAGATTTTCTTAAACTTTTGGGCAACTTGGTGTGATCCATGTCGGAAAGAAATGCCTGAAATGCAGACATTTCATGAACAGTACGGGGATGAGGTCGCCATCATAGCTGTAAACGCAACAGGTACAGAGCGTTCAGTTGAAAGTGTACAAAAATTTGTTAATGAATTTGGGTTAACCTTTCCCATCATAATTGATAAAGATCTTTCTGTAACGTTAGATCAATATAAGGCATTCGGTTTGCCAACCACGTATTTTATTAATCGTGATGGCCATGTTCAACTGCCGTATCAGGGCGGGGAAATGGATTTTGAGATGCTAAAAGAAAAAATGGAACAGCTTGAATAAAATCTTTATTTTTTGGAAACTCTTTTAATAATGAAAAGGAGAGATTTTCCAATGAATAAAAAGCGTAAAATGAGTTTTGCTGAAATGTTGGAGTTTGAGCGGGAGCAAATTAGACAAAACCCAGAACTAATGGATAAAATCGAAGAAAAACTTGAGGACCGACTATCTACCGGTATGATGGAGACAGCTGACGACGCCTAAGCAGCTGTCTTTTTCTTTTGCTTATTATACCTTCCATTTTCTTTAGCACATACTTTTTTTATGACAACAAAAAATAAGGATGCAAAACTTCACCAAAGGAGTTTTTATTTATGGGAAACCCAAAAAAGGATACTAAGCACTTTCGTCCTAACAAGCATGGGAAATTGAGTATGGGCTACGATGGTAATAAGGGACGTAAATATCAAACAAAAGGTCGGGAACAAACCCAATGGATTCAACCTAAAGGAAATTAAGGGGGAGTATCATAATGAGCCACAGACAAAATCAACCGAAACCTGATGATCGCTCCGATAACGTTGAAAAGCTGCAACAAATGGTGCATAACACAATTGAAAATATGGAAGAAGCAGAAGAAACGGCTCAATACGCATCAGGGCATGATCGTGCAGATATAGAAGCGAAAAACGAACGTCGTAGGGAGTCTCTTGATGCGATGCGCAATGAGATAAAGGATGAAGCACGCAATCAGCAGCATTAAGAAGATGTAGAAAACCTGCCATCATTGGCAGGTTTTCTACTAAGCAAAGGAAAAAGGGATATGGTAAAATAGCCATTAGTTGACGCAAGCGTTATACATATATTAGGGGGAAAAGACGTGAAAATTGTGGAAGCAAATATTAAAGTTAGATACCAGGAAACGGATCAAATGGGGGTTGTATATCATGGGAATTACCTCGTTTGGTTTGAAATTGGTCGAACTGAATTTCTTGAAGCACTTGGTTTTAAATATGCGGAAATGGAGAAAGAGGGTATTGTATCTCCAGTGGTGGATGCCAATCTCCAGTTTAAATCACCAATTCGCTATGGTGATGATGTTGTCATTAAAACCTGGGTTGATCAGTATGATGGGTTGAAGGTTGTATATGCCTATGAAATTGTAGATGGGGAGGGCAAAACAGCTGTCACAGGGACAACCTCTCATGTGTGTGTGAAAAAAGACAGCTTTAGACCTGTCTCCACACGTAAAAAATTCCCTGAATTACATCAAGCTTATATACAAGCAAAGGGTGACTTATAATTGGCTTTTGGAGTGAAAAGAAATGAATTAGTCAGCTGGAAGAAGGCTGTTAAAGAGGGCCAAATTGCATTCATTACGCATTACTGGCTGGATAATCGATTTCCAAATAGCACCTCTGTTACGAAGGTTGGATGTTCTGATGTTAAAAAGTTAGAAAAGTGGGGAAAGAAATACGGTTTAAAGCCTGAATGGATACATCGAGATGAGCGTTATCCACATTTTGATTTGTTTGGGAAATTTCAACAGGAGATTTTAAAAGCTGAGAAGCAATTTGACCAAATGGATCGCTTTGGAATCTGAAAAGAAAGAAAAAAAGCTAAGTGTGCTCGGGCAATGCCGGTTCACACTTAGCTTTTTTAGCTTTCGATTTCTTTAGATTTCTTCTTTTCTGGTACAGGGTCAAAGCCACCAGGGTGTAGTGGCTGACACTTTAGAACTCTTTTCACCGTTAAGTAAGTCCCTTTAATTGCTCCGAATCGTTTGTATGCCTCTAAACCATACTCTGAACAGGTTGGCTGAAAACGACAGGAGGGTGGTTTTATAGGTGAAATATATTGTCGATATAGCTTAATTAAATAAATAAAGATGTGTTTCATCATAAAGACCTTCTATACATCAACTTAATCTTCTTCATTTGACTTATCATAACGTATCGTTGCCATCGCATCGTGTAAGTGTATAGATTCTTCATTCACGCATGATACTTCAAATTTTTGCACGAAAGGTAGTTCATATAAATCAGCAGCGACAAGACGCACCATATCCTCCACAAAACGTGGATTTTCGTAAGCTGTTTCAGTAACCATTTTTTCATCTGGTCGCTTTAAGACAGGGTGTATTCGCGCACTTGCATTAGTTTCAGCTGCTTCAAGTAGAACTTCTTTCCAGTCTGAGGTATCTTCATCAAAATCATCTGTTAACGTAGCGGTCATACTTACATTCCCGCGCTGGTTATGGGCGCTATACTCACTAATTTCCTTTGAACAAGGGCAAAGGGTTGTAATCGTTGCTTCTAAGGAAACTTCAACATCAAAGCCCGTATCTACGTGGTAGGAAACCTTCACCTTTGCATTCGCGTGATTCATTCCAGCAAGCTGTGATTCTGGCCCTTTTCGTTCAAAGAACCATGGGAAAGAAACCTCCAAATAAGCATCATTTTGTTTTAAGCGACCCGCCAATTCCTTTGTAAAGCTCTTCATAGTGTCAAAATCAAGGATAAAGCCATTCTCATAGTAGCGGTTTAATTGCTCAGTAAACCGGCTCATGTTAGTCCCTTTACTTTCTTGATGAATGCTGGATGAGAAGCTAAAGGTTCCAATTGTTGTTTGATTATATGGCTTTAGCTTGCTATTAATAACGACAGGATGCTTCACGTTCTGGATTCCTACCGCATCTAAAGTAAATAGAAAATCCTTTTTTGTATTTTGAAGATCTGGCATCTTATCTTTTTCTACTGGTTTTGATTTGGGTCCTGGGGGTACAGAACCAAATAATTTATGACGTTCTTGTTTATTGGGAAGCTTTTTCTTCTGTTCTTTTGCTTCAAACATTTTAAAGACTCCTTTCAGCCCCTACTAGTACCTAAATAAATACAATCACTTACTGAAATTATACACGATTTTTTATAATAGCTTCAATTTATAAACCTTATAAATTAGGAACGGTTTTAATATCATCAGTATAGGTCTTCATATGGTCACTAATTTCATCATACAGTGATTTGGCATCCGAGAGCCCATATTGATTTGCTTTATAAAGTGGTACAATTTTATAATTTTGATAATCTGGTCGATAATTAAAGGTTGGCATAACCTTTACATTAGAAAGATTATAATGTGATTTGTTATTTTCATCAATTGTTTTGCTCAATTGCACTTGCATCACTCCACCAATTCTCTGATAAAGCTTTGCTTGACCTGAGAGAAAGTTCCCAAGAGAGTATACCACAAGTGTTTTATGGCCATTTTCTTGTGTAATCCAATTAACAGGCTGCAGGACGTGCGGATGATGTCCAATAATGATATCTGCTCCTGCCTTACTAACCTCATCAGCTAACAGCTTTTGTACATCGTTAGCTAGACGTTGATTTTCTAATCCAAAATGAAGACTGACGACAACAAAGTCAACTTGAGGCTTTAAATCCTTGATATCCTCTATTATCGTATTGTCGTCAATATATTGGACGAGATAGGGTTTATTTTCTGGTCTTATCAATCCGTTCGTACCGTACGTATAAGCAAGAAAGCCGACCGAAATGCCCTCAGCCTTTAAAATACGTGGCTTTTGCTGGTCCTTCTTGCTACGATATGCTCCCACATATGGCATACCTATTTTCTTATAATAGTCTGTTGCATTTAAAATGCCTTCTTCTCCGACATCTAAGGTATGATTATTTGCCATGGATACTATATCTACACCAGACTCCTTCAGAGCATCCGCTACGTCATAGGGTGAGTTAAACTGCGGATAGGATGATAACCCTAAATCTGTTCCTCCAATAATGGTTTCCTGGTTGGCAAACATCAGGTCTTGCTTTAGCATTGAATCCTTTACCTCGGTAAACATATCTTTGAAGTCATAGCCGTCCGATGTTCTGGCATCTCGATAGACCGAGTCATGAATTAGAATATCTCCTATTGCACCAAGGGTAATTTCCGTTTTAAATGTTTTGTTTGAAATTTTACTATCCTGGAGAGTGCTGTGGTTGTGTATGGTATATTCTGTTTGTCCATTTGCTTCTTCCTGGGTGGATACAATATAACCAATAACAGTCCCTCCAAAGAGAAAGAAAAGGATAAATGGTACGGTCCATTTTTTCATTAAAAACACTCCTTTCCATCTGTATTATTTGTCAATGTAAAAAAACAACACCAAAAAAAGATCTAGGTGTTGTAAGTGTTACATCCATTTAATTTTAGGCTCTGTTTTGTTCATAATCCTTTTTATATTTGCCAAATGTCTATAAATGACAAAAAGGGTGAGTACAGATGTAACGATAATTAACCCAACATTTTGCATAAAGGCAGAGATAATTACAGCCACAATACCCGTAACCATGGAGGACAGGGAAACGTATTTAGAAATTTTTAGGACAATTAAAAATGTTAGAATCATTGCTGTGAAAAGAATAGGACTAATAGCTAGAATGACTCCACCTGAAGTAGCTACAGCTTTACCACCCTTAAATTTCGCAAAAATAGGATATGTATGACCTACAACTGCGAATAAACCAATTACTAAAGGGTTCACGCTCGCATCAAATAGCATAGGTAGAGCTGCCCCTAAGGTACCTTTTAAAATATCAGCAATGGTTACAATTAAACCAGCTTTAACACCTAGTACTCTAAATGTATTTGTCCCACCTAAATTTCCACTTCCATGCTCGCGAATATCAATATTAAACCCTATTTTTCCAACGATTAACGCTGAGGGTATCGATCCAAGAATATAGGCTATAAGTGCAAAAATAACAAATTCCATCTTCTAATTTACTCCCTTGCTTTTACTAACCGGTCATTGCTATCCATAACATTTACATTATTGACCTTTAAGGATAAAATCATAACGAAATGAGCAATCAATGTATATTCTATCATGAATAGTGACAAATTCTGAGGATTTTTTACTAAAAAAGATAAAAAGCTCAATTTTTTTATGAAAAGTAAAAGAGTGAAAAATTCCAGAATTTACTGTCTTCTCTTTCATTATACGTATTTTTTTAATATGATAGAGGAAAAGATGAAAGGATGACTATCATGCAAAATCCCAATAATGAAGAAATTAAGCAAATCTTAGAAGATGCTAAAACAATTGCAGTGGTGGGCTTATCAAACAATCCAGAACGTACATCCTATCAAGTATCAAAGGTAATGCAGGAAGCAGGCTATCGCATTATCCCTGTAAACCCAGCTGTTAAAGAGGTACTTGGCGAAAAAGCCTATCCATCTTTAGCGGAAGTTGATGTGCCATTTGATATTATTAATGTTTTCCGTCGCTCTGAATTTCTACCTCAAATAGCTAAAGAAGCTGTAAATACCGACGCCAAGATTTTCTGGGCACAGCAAGGTGTTGAAAATGAAGAGGCTTATAAATACTTAAAAGAGCACGATTTTACAGTATTAATGGATATTTGTATTAAAGTCGCACATTCTGTTACAATCGGAAAGTAAATGCTTGGTGAGCGAGAAAAATCCCTGTTATGGCAGGGATTTTTTGTTTTTTGTTGAAAAAGGTTATTTGCGTACATAAAAAAAAACGCTAAAATGAAAAGAGTATGTAAAAGGTTCTAGTTGCAAAGAAGAACAATTGTTCTATAATAAATACAAACAGATTAGAGAACATGATAGAATAGGGAATGAAGTAGATCACCATAATTAAACGTAGGTGTATCTATGGAGTTGAAAGGGGAACAAACATTGAAGAGTCAACAGTCGTCCTATAATGATGATTCCATACAAGTGTTAGAGGGCTTAGAAGCCGTTAGAAAAAGACCAGGTATGTACATAGGAAGTACAGACCACCGGGGACTACATCACCTCGTGTTTGAAGTTGTCGATAATGCTGTAGACGAGGCACTTGCTGGATTTGGAAATGAAATAAAAGTAACTGTTCACAATGATGGAAGTGTTTCCATCCTCGACCAAGGACGAGGAATGCCGACTGGAATGCACAAATTAGGTAAGCCGACTCCAGAGGTTATCCTTACCGTGCTTCATGCTGGCGGTAAATTTGGCCAAGGTGGATATAAAACAAGTGGAGGTCTTCACGGTGTAGGTGCTTCTGTTGTGAATGCTTTATCAGAGTGGTTAGAGGTTACAATCTATCGGGATAAGACCATTTATCATCAACGCTTTGAGAATGGTGGTAATCCAGTTACAACCTTAGAAGAAAAGGGGAAAACCCGCAAAACAGGAACGATGATTCGTTTCAAGCCTGATACAAGCATCTTTTCAACCACAACGTTTCAATTTGAAATTCTTTCTGAACGTTTAAGAGAAGCGGCTTTCTTGTTAAAGGGACTTAAAATTGAGCTAGTCGATGAGATTCAGGAACTTTCCGAAACCTATCAATACCCAGACGGTCTACAGTCCTTTGTCGCCTACCTAAATGAGGAAAAGGACACCTTACACCCTGTTGTCGCCTTTGATGGGGAGAACAATGGAATCGAAGTGGACTTTGCCTTTCAGTTTAACGACGGTTATTCAGAAAGTATGCTGTCTTTTGTTAATAATGTCCGAACTAAGGACGGTGGTACCCATGAATCGGGTGCACGCACAGCACTAACACGAAGCATTAACGATCACGCACGAAAAAATAACTTACTAAAGGATAAGGATAAAAACCTTGAAGGCAGTGACATACGTGAGGGCTTTACCGCTATTGTTTCTGTCCGAATTCCAGAAGAGCTGTTACAGTTTGAAGGTCAAACGAAAAGTAAGCTAGGAACCTCAGAAGCACGCTCAGCTGTCGATTCTGTCATTTCTGAGCATCTGTCCTTTTTCCTAGAAGAAAATCCAGAAACAGCAACAATGCTGATTAAAAAGACCATTCGCGCCCGTGATGCCAGAGAAGCGGCTCGTAAGGCGCGGGAGGAAGCCCGTAATGGGAAGAAGCGAAAGAAGCGTGATGCTTTACTTAGTGGTAAGTTGACACCAGCACAATCCAAAAATCCTGAACGAAATGAACTATACCTTGTCGAGGGTGATTCTGCAGGTGGATCAGCAAAACAGGGGCGAGATCGAAAATTCCAAGCTGTATTACCACTTCGGGGCAAGGTAATTAACACCGAGAAGGCGAAAATAGCCGATATCTTTAAAAATGAGGAAATTTCTACTATTATTCATACAATTGGTGCCGATGTTGGCCCAGAATTCAATCTTGATGATATTCGGTATGATAAAATTATTATCATGACTGATGCGGATACGGATGGAGCCCATATCCAAGTATTGTTGTTAACCTTTTTCTATCGTTACATGCGTCCATTGATTGAGGCTGGAAAAGTTTATATTGCTCTTCCACCCCTTTATAAAGTGTCTAAAGGAAAAGGAAAAAAGGAACAAGTGGAGTATGCTTGGGAAGAGGACGAGCTGAAAAAGATTTTGTCTAAATTTAAAAATGGTTATAGCATTCAGCGTTACAAAGGTCTTGGTGAGATGAATGCTGACCAACTTTGGGAGACTACGATGAATCCAGAAACACGAACGTTAATTCGTGTTACGATTGAGGATTTAGCTCGGGCCGAGAGACGTATTACTACTTTAATGGGAGATAAGGTTGAGCCTCGGAGAAAATGGATTGAATCCCATGTAGCCTTCACATTAGACGACGAAGATAACATTTTAGAAAACGATAAACTTCATAATTAACAACATATGCGCTAGAGCTTAATCTAGTTTTAGAATTTCTTAGAGGAGGAAAACCATTGACAGACCAGGCGAAATACTTAGATCTTCCCTTTGAAGAGGTTATTGGAGATCGATTTGGAAGATATAGTAAATATATTATACAGGAGCGTGCATTACCTGACGCTCGGGACGGTTTAAAGCCTGTTCAACGTCGTATTTTATATGCGATGTACCATGAGAAAAATACACATGACAAGCCTTTTCGTAAGTCGGCGAAAACGGTAGGTACCGTGATCGGAAACTATCATCCCCATGGTGACTCTTCCGTATATGATGCGCTAGTTCGAATGAGTCAAACGTGGAAGGTACGTAATGGTTTAGTAGAGATGCACGGAAATAATGGGAGTATTGATGGGGACCCACCTGCTGCTATGCGTTATACAGAAGCGAGACTATCAAGTATCGCTTCTCAGCTTCTTCGTGATATTGAGAAAGAAACGGTAGATTTTATTCCGAACTTTGATGATACCGAAAACGAGCCATTAGTGTTACCGGCTAAGTTTCCAAACCTATTGGTAAATGGTTCAACAGGGATTTCAGCTGGATATGCAACAGATATTCCGCCGCACAACCTAAATGAAGTCATCAACGCAGTGATTATGAAAATTGACCAACCAGATGCTGATGTTGATCAGCTCATGACGGTTTTAAAAGGCCCAGATTTCCCTACAGGGGGTATTATCCAAGGGGTTGAGGGCATTAAGAAGGCCTATAAGACTGGAAAAGGTAAAGTTGTGTTACGTGGAAAGGCAGAAATCGAGAAGCTGCGTAATGGTAGAGAGCAAATCGTGATAACAGAGCTACCCTATGAGGTTAATAAAGCCAATCTTGTGAAAAAGTTTGATGAAAACCGATTGGATCGTAAAGTGGAGGGAATTGTTGAAGTACGTGATGAAACGGATCGTACGGGATTGCGTATTGCCATCGAATTAAAAAAGGATGCCGATAGTGAAGGAATCTTAAATTATTTATATAAAAATACCGATTTACAAATTACATATAATTTTAATATGGTAGCTATTCACAATAAGACTCCACAGCTGATGAGTTTACCTACCATTATCGATGCCTATATTAAGCATCAGCGCGAGGTTGTCACACGTCAGTCCCAATATGAGCTAAAGAAGGCCAAGGATAGAGCCCATATTGTTGAGGGCTTAATTAAAGCCATTTCTATTTTGGATGATGTGATTGCAACCATTCGCTCTTCCAATGATAAACAGGATGCCAAACGGCGCTTAATGGAGCAATATGATTTCACTGAAAAGCAATCTGAAGCAATTGTTACGTTGCAGCTATATCGTTTAACCAATACCGACGTTACTGATTTACGAAAAGAAGCTGAAGAATTGCAAAAGCAAATCTCAGAACTAGAGACGATATTAAACAGCGAAAAGAAGCTTTTAAACGTCATTAAAAAGGACTTGAAAGCGACTCAAAAACAATATAAATCTGAGCGATTAACAAAAATTGAGGATAAAATTGAAGAATTAAAAATTAACCTTGAAGTTATGGTAGCAAGCGAGGATGTCCTCGTTTCCGTAACGAAGGACGGGTATGTGAAACGGACAAGTTTAAGATCATATGCCGCTTCAAATGAGAGTGATTTGACTGTAAAAGAAGGGGATCACCTCATAACACTGCAAGAGGTTAATACAACAGATAAACTTTTGCTTTTCACAAATAAGGGAAATTATTTATATATTCACGTTCATGAACTTCCAGATATTAGGTGGAAGGACCTTGGGCAGCATGTAGCCAACTTAGTTCCTGTTAATAAGGATGAGCAAATTATAAAGGCGATTCCGGTAAGGGAGTTTGAAGAGGATCAATACCTTGTGTTTTTTACGAAAAATGGGATGGTGAAGAAAACGGAATTAAAGCAATACTATGCCCAACGTCGTTCGAAACCACTTGTAGCAATCAATGTGAAAAAAGATGACGAAGTAGTAAGTGTTCACCAGACCAATGGAAGCTACGACTTATTTGTCGCGTCTAATAAAGGCTATGGATTATGGTATCACGAGTCAGAAGTAAATACGGTAGGCCAGCGTGCAGCGGGTGTGAAGGCTATTCAGCTCAAAGAGGATGAATATGTCGTAAGTGGTGAGGTTTTTGACGAATTATCATCACCATCTGTTGTATTGTTAACTCAAAGAGGAGCATGTAAACGGATGGCATTGTCTCAGTTTGAACAATCCTCCCGTGCTAAAAGAGGTCAGGTTATGCTGAAGGAATTAAAGGCTAAGCCTCATCGTGTTGCAGGCTTAATTATGGTAAATGAGCACGACTTTATTCAATATCAGACAAATGATGGAGAAATTCATGAACTCTATCCATTAGAACTGAAGAAGCATGATCGTTATAGCAATGGCTCCTTTGTAGTAGATACGGATTTAACCGGCGATGTCAATAGAGTCTGGAAGAAACCGCAATATGTAAAACCATTTACAAAGGATGAAGAAAACTAATAAAAGGACAACCTGTTTTCGAAATTGGAAACAGGTTGTTTTTATAGAGTAGTTTTTATGGACTACAGGGGGTTTTTTATCTAAAAAATTGAACTTCCTGTCCATTTCATGTATATTAGAACCAGGTACTAATGATAGATAACAATTCTTGGATTTGTTTTAGGAGGATGAAAGTGGATTTATTACAACTAAAGGATAAAAATATTGTGATTATGGGTGTAGCAAACGAAAGAAGTATTGCTTGGGGTGTCGCTCAATCCTTATATCGTGCAGGCGCCAATCTTATTTTTACATACCGACAAGAAAGATCCCAAAAGAAACTCAATAAACTATTAGAAAAACATGACTTTGAAGCAAAGCTAGTCGTACAATGTGATGTTAACAATGATGAAAGTATAGCTGAGGCATTTAAGGAAATTGGCGATCGCGTTGGGGTCATACATGGTCTTGTTCACTCCGTCGCCTTTGCTCATGCAGAGGACTTAAAAGGTGACTTTGTGGATACGTCTCGAGAGGGTTATGCATTTGCCAACGATACAAGTGCTTACTCGATTATTGCTGTAGCAAGAGAAGCTAAGAATTATATGACAGAGGGTGGCTCCATTATTGGCATGACTTACCTTGGTGCACAACGGGTTATTCCGGAGTACAAAGTTATGGGGATTGCCAAAGCGGCTCTTGAAACCTCAATCAAGTATCTAGCAGAGGACTTAGGAAAAGAAAATATTAGGGTTAATGCTATTTCAGCTGGCCCAATTCGCACCCTTGCAGCAAAGGGTATTCCATCCTTTAATGATATCTTGAAGGATGTTGAAGAGCGAGCCCCCCTTCGTAAAAATGTAACCAAGGATGAAGTAGGGGATATGACCATGGCAATGATGAGTCATTTATCGAGAGGTGTTACTGGAGAAATTATTTACGTTGACTCTGGATTTAACCTACTATAAGATCCAAATATTAGTCTCGGGATATTCATCCCGGGGCTATTTTGTATTGCAACTTTTCAAAAAATTGTGATATGATAAAATAGGAAAGGGAGTTGATACATGAGTGAATTAAAAGACAATATTATTGAATCCTCTTTATTACTCTTTGAAAAACATGGCTTTCATGGGGTAACCGTCAGTGATATTGTAAAGCACAGCCAGACATCCAAGGGTGGATTTTATCATCATTTCCAATCCAAGGATGAACTATTGTTTAGAATTCATGATACCTTTATTACTTATGTGTTAAATAAAGCAAATAAAGCCGTAACAACCTACCAAAGACCTACATTACAGCTACATGCAATTATCCAATCGTTTGTGCGAGTCTTTGACTTGTATAAACCTCACATCTCTGTATTCTACCAAGAAAGCATTTACTTAAAACCAGATTTTGAAGAACTTATCAAAAAGAAACGTGATCAATTTAAACAAATTGTATTCCAGGTTATCGAAAATGGTCAGGAGCTAGGCGAGTTTCGGAAACAGCTACCTAGCGAAATAACAGGAATGTCCATTCTAGGTATGGTCAACTGGACGTACAAATGGTACCGAAAAGATGGAAGTAAAACCATCGAGGAGATTGCAGCCATTTTTACAGACATTGTCCTACAAGGAATATTAACGGAGGAAGCGAAACAGGAGCCAGAATTTCGTCATTTATTTCTGTAGGTTTCATCTATGCAATTAAATAAAAGCGCTTACATTTATGCGCTAAACCGACCAACTAGTCGGTCTATAACAAAATAAGGGGGATTTTGATGAACTTTGAGTTAACTAAAGAGCAGGAAATGACGCGGAAAATGGTTAGAGATTTTGCGGAAAGTGTAATCAAGCCAAGAACTATTGAGATTGACCAAAAAGCTGAATTTCCAGAGGACATATTTGATGAGTTGGGAAAATTGGGGTTGCTAGGGATTCCTTTTCCCGAAGAATACGGTGGTTCTGGTGGAGATACCTTAATGTATGCCATTGCCGTTGAGGAAATTGGGCGTGTGTGTGGAAGCACAGGATTAAGCTATGCTGCTGCCGTATCACTAGGTGCATCTCCAATCTATTATTTTGGTACAGAAGAGCAAAAACAGAAATTCCTTGTCCCCCTCGCATCTGGGAAAGGCTTAGGCTCCTTTGGTTTAACGGAACCGAACGCAGGGTCTGATGCAGGTGGAACAGAGACAACTGCAGAGCTTGTAGGAGATGAGTATGTCATTAATGGAGAGAAATGTTTTATCACGAATGCCAGTTTTGCGAAAACGATAACCGTGACGGCTGTGACAGGAAAGGATGAGAAAGGGAAAAAGATTATTTCAGCTCTTATTGTACCAACAGATGCAGAAGGACTAACGATTCGCAGTGCGTATGACAAAATGGGTGTTCGTGGCTCGGACACGGCTGAAATTATTCTTGAAGATGTGCGCGTACCAAAGGAGAACCTACTTGGAGATCCTGAAAAAGGGTTTAAACAGTTTTTATACACACTTGATGGAGGTAGAATCTCCATTGCAGCTTTAGGTCTTGGAATCGCACAGGCTGCTTATGAAAAAGCATTAGCTTATGCTAAAGAGCGAAAACAATTCGGTAAGCCCATTTCAAAGTTCCAAGCCATCCAGTTTAAGCTAGCTGATATGGCTATGGAAGTAGAGCTAGCGAGAAACATGGTTTACAAGGCAGCGTGGTTAAAGGATCAAAATAAACCATTTACCAAGGAGTCTGCCTTTGCCAAGCTTTATGCAACAGAAACTGCGTTCCGAGCGTCCAATCAAGCCATTCAGATTCACGGAGGATATGGCTATATGCGGGAATATGAGGTGGAACGCTACTTGCGTGATGCCAAGCTATTAGAAATTGGAGAAGGAACTTCTGAGATTCAGAGACTGGTCATTGCTAGACAACTAGGATGCTAGAGGAGGAATGCCTTTTGAGTTTTCAAAAAATATTAGTAGCTAACCGTGGTGAGATTGCCGCTCGAATTATTCGAACTTGCCAAAAATACAATATAAAGACCGTCGCCATTTATTCAGAGGCTGACGAGTCAGCACCTTTTGTCAAAATGGCAGATGAAAGCTACTGTGTTGGCGGAAACCGTGTAAATGAAAGTTATTTAAATAAAAATAGAATCATAGAAATAGCTAAAGAGACAAATGTGGACGCGATTCATCCAGGATATGGACTTTTAAGTGAGAATCCTTTATTTGCTAAACAATGCGAAGTGAATCAGATTACTTTTATCGGTCCATCAGCTGAATGTATTGAGAAAATGGGCAGTAAAATTGAAGCGAGAAAAACGATGAAAGAAGCAGGCGTTCCCGTTATTCCAGGTACAGAGGATCCAATTGTAGATGTTGAGGATGCCAAAGTCAGGGCAAATGAAATAGGTTACCCGATTATGCTTAAGGCCTCTGCTGGTGGAGGCGGCATCGGGATGCAAATTGTTCAAAATGAGGAAGAACTAATTAAGGCCTATGAAGGCAACTCTCAGCGTGCAAAAAATTTCTTTGGTGATGGAACGATGTTTTTAGAAAAAGTCATCGAAAACGCTCACCATGTAGAAATTCAATTGTTAGCAGATCAGCATGGAGATGCCATTTACTTGTTTGAAAGGGAATGCTCCATTCAAAGGAGGCATCAAAAAGTATTAGAAGAAGCCCCATCCCCTCTCTTAACAGAGGAGACGAGACGTAAGATGGGAGAGGCATCTATTCAGGCTGCTAAGGCTATTCAGTATGCAAATGCAGGAACCATTGAGTTTTTAGTAGATGAGGAGCAAAATTTCTACTTTTTAGAAATGAATACGAGATTACAGGTCGAGCATCCTGTCACGGAAGAAATAACGGGTTTGGATTTAGTCAAAGAACAATTGGATATCGCAACAGGTAAACCATTGAATATCAGTCAGGCTGATCTTTCAATTAATGGCCATGCTATCGAGGTTCGCATATATGCAGAGGATCCCAAAACATTCTTTCCTTCACCTGGGACGATTACTATTGTTCAACCACCAGAAGGAAATCACATTCGTAATGAACTAGCAGTGGAACAAGGAAGTAAAGTCACACCATTTTATGATCCAATGATCGCTAAATTAATTGTCACTGGTGGGACGCGTAAAGAGGTCATTGAAAGGTTACAAGAGGCATTGGAGAATTACCAAGTGGAAGGGATTAAAACCAATATTCCTTTACTACAGAAGGTTGTGCAAGACCCTACTTTCCAAAGTGGGATGACAAGAACTTCATTTATTCAAGAATCCATTCAAGTATAAAAGGAGAGGTCAATAATGAATCAAATCGTTGCAAATATGGCAGGTAGTGTATGGAAAATTGTTGTTCAAGAAGGAGATACGGTTGAGAATGGTCAGGACGTTGTGATTTTAGAATCGATGAAAATGGAAATCCCGGTGAGTGCTGAAGCTGAAGGGGTTATAAAGGAAATCAAGGTGGCTGAAGGTGATTTTGTGAATGAAGGAGATGTGATTGCGACAATAGAGTAATAGCTTTTCGTCGTTAGAAAGGAGGTTATCAATTGGCATTACCTAAACACGTTACGATAAAAGAAGTAGGACCAAGAGACGGCTTACAGAATGAATCGGACATGATTCGAACGGAGGATAAAATTGACTGGATCAATCTCTTGTCTCAAACAGGACTATCTTATATTGAAATAACATCCTTTGTCCATCCCAAATGGATCTCTCAATTAGCAGATGCAATTGAAGTTGCAAAGGGGATTGAGAGAGAAAAGGATATTACCTACGCTGCACTTGTGCCCAATAAAAAAGGCTTGGAGCGAGCGTTGGAGGCTAATGTAGATGAAATATCTGTTTTTATGTCAGCGAGTGAATCCCATAATCGAAAAAATATAAATAAATCCATAGAAGAAACTTATCCTGTGCTAGAAGAGGTTGTGCTTGGTGCGAAAAAACAGCAAAAAAGTGTTCGTGGATATGTCTCCACAGCATTTGGATGTCCCTATGAAGGAGATATTGACGTGAAGGATGTCATTCAGGTTTCCAAAACCTTATTTGACATGGGGATAGATGAACTATCGATTGGAGACACGATTGGGGTGGCAAATCCACTACAAGTTCAGCATTTTTTAACTGAATTTCGAGAACATTTACCAGAGCAAAAGGTCGCACTTCATTTTCATGATACCCGAGGAACTGCCCTTGCCAATTGCTTAGTAGCAATGGAACTAGGATTTGATACATTTGATAGCGCATTAGGAGGTCTTGGCGGTTGTCCATATGCCAAAGGTGCATCTGGAAATCTCGCAACAGATGACCTGTTCTATATGTTAAATGGAATGGGGATAGAAACCAATATTGACCGTGAAAAACTGTTACAAGCCGCCTCCTTCATTCAAAGCAAAATGAAAAAATCATTATCTAGTCACCAAATGCAAATTCTCAATCAAGGGAGGGAGTAAGAAATGAGTACGGTTTTATTTGACGTCATTGATCAGCATATTGGATTGATTACGCTAAATCGCCCCTATGCAGCTAATGCTTTTTCCAGCAAGCTACTACAGGACTTTAATACAGTACTAGACCAGGTAGAGGCTAATAAAAAGCTCCGAGTCCTGGTGGTCAAAGGGAGCGGTGAAAAGGCTTTTTGTGCTGGAGCAGATTTAAAGGAACGGGAAGGAATGTCAGATGCGGAAGTGATTCAGGCCGTTCGCTCAATTAAGCAAACACTCACACGCGTAGAGCAGTTATCTATACCATCAATAGCAGCTATGAAGGGTGCTGCATTTGGCGGCGGATTAGAGTTAGCGTTAGCCTGTGATATTCGAATAGCGAGTACAGAGGCCAAGATGGGACTTACGGAAACTTCACTTGGCATCATCCCTGGAGCAGGTGGAACCCAAAGATTACCTCGTCTAATCGGACCTGGGAAGGCAAACTATTTGATTTTAACTGCCAACCGGTTGTCTAGTACAGAGGCCTATGAATATGGTATTGTCGAGCAGCTTGTTGAACGAGGTAGATTAGTAGAAGAGGTGTTATCGGTTGCTAGAGCTATAGCTAGTAACGGGCCAATTGGCGTACAACAGGCGAAAAAAGCTATACGGCTAGGACTTGATACAGACCTCTCAAGCGGATTAAAAATAGAAGAAAAGTGCTATAAGGAAACCATTCCGACTGAGGATCGAATGGAAGGCATTAAAGCCTTTAAAGAGAAAAGAAAACCAAATTATATGGGCAAGTAATCGTGGTTAAAGGAGTGATAGCATGACATACGATGAAAAATTATTACAGCAGACAGAGCAAATTAAACGAGGTGGGGCGGAGAAGTATCACCTTAAAAATCAGGAAAAAGGGAAATTATTTGTACGGGAGCGTCTAGAAAAGCTTTTTGATGATGATATAAATATCGAGGATGCCTTCTTTGCAAATTGCGTTGATGGAAGTTTACCAGCAGACGGTGTTGTCACAGGTATTGGGAAAATACATGGTCAAACGGTTTGTGCGATGGCAAATGACTCTACTGTAAAGGCAGGTTCCTGGGGTGCGCGAACTGTTGAAAAAATACTCCGGATTCAAGAAACAGCTGAAAAACTAGAGGTCCCGATGCTATATCTTGTGGACTCTGCAGGAGCTAGAATAACAGACCAAGTGGAAATGTTCCCAGGTCGACGTGGGGCAGGAAGAATCTTTTATAATCAGGTGAAGCTGTCTGGACGTGTTCCGCAGGTTTGCTTGTTGTTTGGACCATCAGCTGCTGGAGGTGCCTACATTCCTGCTTTTTGTGACATTGTCGTCATGGTGGATGGGAATGCCTCTATGTATTTAGGCTCCCCGCGAATGGCGGAAAAGGTCATAGGGGAGAAGGTTTCACTAGAGGAAATGGGCGGTGCAAGAATGCATTGTTCTGTCTCTGGTGTTGGTGATGTACTTGTTCCAAATGAAGAAGAAGCGATTACCTATACTCGTAAATACTTAACGTATTTTCCTGCAAACTATAAATCAACACCGAAAAGACTAGAAAAAAAGGA
Organism: Salinibacillus xinjiangensis; assembly: GCF_009649735.1. GTDB lineage: Bacteria > Bacillota > Bacilli > Bacillales > Alkalibacillaceae > Salinibacillus > Salinibacillus xinjiangensis. The sequence continues at coordinate 36,479 of NZ_WJNH01000002.1, read as the reverse complement.
AACGGAAAAGGTTGAAAAGAGTATATCTGAATTAATTCCAGAAAATCAAAATGCACCTTTTGACATGTATGAATTGATCAAACGTCTGATTGATGAAGATTCATTCTGTGAGATTAAGCGTGAATTTGCAAAAGAGCTCATTACAGGTTTTGCACGAATAGATGGACGCTCTGTAGGAATCATTGCTAACCAACCACGTATGAAGGGTGGCGTATTATTTCATGATTCAGCTGATAAAGCAGCCAAGTTCATCACCTTATGTGACGCGTTCCACATTCCGATTATTTTCTTAGCTGATATTCCTGGCTTTATGATTGGAACCAAAGTGGAAAGGGCCGGAATCATTCGTCATGGGGCTAAAATGATCTCAGCTATGAGTGAAGCTACTGTAACAAAAATATCGGTCATCGTTAGGAAAGCATATGGAGCAGGACTTTATGCTATGGCAGGACCTGCCTTTGAACCTGATTGCTGTCTCGCTTTACCATCGGCCCAAATTGCTGTTATGGGGCCTGAAGCGGCTGTTAATGCTGTGTATGCAAATAAAATTGCGGAGCTACCTGAGGAAGAGCGCCCACAATTTGTAAAGGAAAAGCAAGAGGAATACAAAGAGAACATTGACATTTACCGACTTGCTTCAGAAATGGTTGTGGATGACATTGTTCAACCTGATGAATTACGTAATGAATTAGGCAAGCGTCTTGAAGCCTATGAAACCAAGAATTTGAAATTCACAAAAAGAAAACATGGGGTATATCCAGTATAAATAATCATGGGATGACACATCACGTCATCCCTTCTTATATTTCTGTTTAATTAATCCTGCGTATCTTGGGCAAACTAACTGAACCAATGGATGTATAAGAAAGGTCTAGTTAAAGCAATGAAAATTAGCCAGGTGCAGTTATTTGTCTTAATGGTCACATTTGAATTAGGAAGTGCCATTGTAGTCGGTGTTGGTACAGATGCGAAACAGGATGCATGGATGGCCATTTTTCTTGGCATGTTCATCGGTATTTTCATCTTTTTACTTTATGGTTATATGTATAAAAAATTCCCTGAAACGCCACTTTCAGTATACCTAGAGAAAGTGGTCGGTAAATTCTTGGGGAAAACTTTAGGCTTCATCTATCTAAGTTATTTCTTTTATATATCTTCAAGAGTGTTAAGAGATTTTGGGGAGCTGATCACAACAGGTTTATTACAGGATACCCCGATAATGGTAGTCAATTCTTTAATGATGATTGTCATTGTATACGGTTGCTTTAAAGGGTTGGAGGTTATCGCTCGGACAGGGGAAATTTTATTTTACATACTAGGACTGTTTACGTTTATTTTATATGTGTTAATATTTATATCTGTAGATTTAAAGCCAGAAAATTTACAGCCTACATTAGAAAATGGATTAGCCCCTGTATTATCTACCGTCTTTCCCGAGACCATTACCATACCTTTTGGGGAATTAATTGTTTTTACGATGCTACTCCCTTATGTAAAAAAACAAAAGGGGACTCTTAAGACTGGAATATTGGCCATTTTATTTAGTGGATTAGTGTTAAGCTTAACGATGACAATAAATATTATGACGTTAGGTGTTGATCAACTAAATCGAACACTTTTCCCACTGCTTGACACGATTGAGAAGGTTTCTATTGGAGGTTTTCTAGAAAGAATAGACCCTATAGCAGTTGTAATTATGGTCATCGGTGGTTTTTTTAAAATTATTATCTTTTTCTATGCCGGTCTTTTAGGAATTAGGTATACCGTTACATCGAACTATCAAAAGCCGATCATTATAATCGCTGCAATCTCTGTGGTGTTTTTATCAAAGGTAATCGCAGGGAATTGGCTTAAGCATATACAAATTGGGCTTGAAGTTGTACCAACATATATTCATATTCCATTACAAGTTATCATTCCTGGTATACTTGCGTTATTGACTATTATAATGAAAAGAAAATGGTCAAAAAATAAGGGGGAAGCTTAATGAACGATGAGAAGGCTAAAGTGAGAGCGCAATTTTCGAAAAATCCACAATCCTATGTAGAGAGTATAACTCATGCAAAAGCGGATGACTTAGAAAAGCTTGTTCAATGGTTAAGTCCAGAACAAAGTTGGGTTGTACTCGATGTTGCGACTGGTGGGGGACATGTCGCAAAGCATGTATCTCCATATGTGAAACAGGTTTTTTCTACTGACCTTACTAAGGAAATGCTAGAAAACACCTCAAAAAATCTTAAGGATTTGGATAACATTTTTTATGTTTTAGCTGATGCGGAAGAATTACCCTTTTTGAATCACACCTTTGATGCGGTCACTTGTCGAATCGCGCCACACCATTTTCCGCATCCAAGTAAGTTTGTTTCAGAGGTATCAAGAGTGTTAAAGCCAGGTGGGAAAATGATGCTTGTTGATAATGTTGCGCCAAACGATGAAAATCTAGCAAGCTATATGAATACATTTGAACAATTGCGAGATTATAGCCACGTGAAATGCTTATCGACAAGGGAGTGGAAACAACTGTTCGATGACAACGATTTAGTCATGCAGAAAGAGGAATGCAGAAAGAAAACCTATGAATATGATAGCTGGGTACATAGAACAACAGATACGGAAGAACAACAATCAAAGGTTCGAGATTTTATTCTAAGCGGGTCGAAGGAACAACTTCACTATTTTCAGATTAAAAAGCAAGGTGAATGTATACATTCCTTGCAAATTGATGAATCCATGTTTTTATGTGAAAAGAACTCTTAATATAAAAGAGACTTTCCTCTGTTTTGCGAAGGAGGAAAGTCTCTTTTTTTTTGCATTAGTTAGCCGGATGCTTTAGCTGTCTTATTTCATTAAGACACAGAGGATTTTCTAAAGCTGATAGATCGCCACCATCCCTGTTTAAATAAGCGGATTTAATGGCTCTTCTCATAACCTTTGCATTTCTGGTTTTCGGCAAATCGCTCACTAAATGAATTTCTTTAGGGGCAATTGCTTTACCAAGTTTAACAATAGCAAGCTTTGTGATTTCTTCTATTACCATCTCGGTATCCAAATAATCCTTATTTAATACAACGAAGGCAACAGGTGATTCTCCCTTTACCTCGTGAGGAACCCCTATAACACCTGCTTCTAGAACATCATCATGCTTAACTAAAACCGATTCGATTTCAGCAGGGCCAATTCTTTTTCCTGCTACATTTAGTGTATCGTCTGAGCGACCTGTAATCGTGAAAAATCCTTCTGTATCCTTGATCACCCAGTCACCATGTACCCAAGTATCATTAAACCGGCTCCAATAGGTGTTCTCATACCGCTCGTTTTCCTTATAAAATCCGTATGTCATGCCAACCCATGGCTGTTTTATGACCAGTTCTCCAACTTCATTTTCAACGGGATGTCCTTCCTGATCGAACACATCTACATCCATGCCAGGAAGAGCAGCATTAAAGCTGACCGGAGCTATCGGTTTAACAAGTACATTCCCAAAAATTCCCCCGGATATTTCCGTTCCGCCAGAGTAATTGAAAATAGGGACCTTGCCTTTACAAACCTTATCATACAGCCACATCCATGGCTCTGGATTCCAAGGCTCGCCAGTTGAACCAATCATTTTTAAAGTGGATAAATCTCTTGTTTGAAACCAATCTTCCCCTTTACTCATCAATGAACGAATTAGAGTAGGGGAGATGCCTAAATGACTGACTCGATGATTCTCAACCATTCGCCAAATTCGATCTGGTTCTGGATAATCAGGGGTACCTTCAAATAACACAATTCTTGCACCATTCATGAGTCCGCCGAATACAAGGAAGGGACCCATCATCCAACCCATATCCGTGTACCAAAACAGTGTATCCTCCTGTTGTACATCCATACATATACCCGCATCAAACGCCGATTTAATCGGAAATCCATTATGGGTATGAAGCGCACCCTTTGGCTTTCCAGTTGTTCCTGAAGTGTAAATAATCATAAAGGGGTCATTTCCATTAGTATGCATTGTGTTGTAATCGCTTACATTTTGTCGAATTTCTTTCCAGTCAATATCACGCTTTGAATCCCATGAAACATTACTATTTGTACGCCTAACAACCACAATTTTTTCAACTGAAGGGGACTTTGCAACAGCTTTGTCAGCCTCAGCCTTTAGGGAAACCTCTTTACCACGGCGAAAAAAGCCATCTGCTGTAATTAACCATTTCGCTTGTGCTGCATTTAGTCTTTTAGCTACAGCATCCGCTTTATAACCCGAGAAAGCAGGGGAGAATATGGCACCAATTTTCGCAACAGCAAGCATAGCAATTACTGTTTCCGCAAGCATTGGCATATAAATAGCGACGACATCTCCTGGACGTATTCCTAGATTTTCTAAACCATTAGCAACCTTATTAATCTCTTTTTGGAGCTCTGCAAATGTATAGGACGTAGTTTCGCCGTCATCACCTTCCCAAATAAGGGCCTGTTTCTTTGCAGTAGTGGCGTTTTCTGCCCATTTATCCACGCAATTATATGTAACATTCATTTTTCCATTGACGAACCACTCCGGGTACATGATTCCTTTTGATAAATCTAGTGTTTTCGTATAGGGTGCAAACCATTTTACGTTTAATTCCTTAACGGCTTGATCCCAGAACCACCCAATGTCATTAACTGTTTGTGAATGAAAGCTATCATAATCTGTATAGCCAAGCGAGTTCATCCAATTGTATAATCGTGTTGATTTTTTATAATTTTCGGTTGGAAACCAAACTGCATTTGTCACAGAAGAACCTCCTTTAATGAATATTGCAAAAATTATTTACACTTCTATTATATGATAAAAGAGTAGAAGATGAAACAGAAGATGCAATATTGATTAGAGAGAGGTATTAGGTAGATTATAATCATATTATGTTAACTACCGCACAGGATAAGAGCCGCAGTTACAGAAGTACATACTGTAAATACGGCTCTTAGATTAAGCCATCGGTGCCTTTTTTCGGGATTTAAATAATAAAAACACATATAGGGCCATGGAAATAAAGACGGATCCTGCTGCTGTAGAGTAAATAACAGCATAATTATAAATAAAGGCTAACTGTCCAAATAAAATGGCACCAATTCCAACCCCTAAATCAAAGAAAGAGAAAAAGGTAGCATTGGCCATTCCTTTGCGGTTATCAGGGGCTTTTTCAACAGACCAGGCTTGAAGGGCCGGTTGAACACTGCCAAAGCCTAGACCATATAAACCTGCAGCTACTAGCATCACGAAAGTACTTGGTAACCATGATAATAAAATCATGGCAGTGAAAATACAGCTGGTCCCTGGTAAAAATACGTACAAATGGCCTTTTTGATCATAGATTTTCCCAGCAAAGGTTCTCGAAATCATTAAAAAGATTGCAAAGGTTAGAAAGTAAAGCTCAATACCCTCGATTCCTTTTTGTTCCGCATATAATGGGAGAAATGAAGCAATTCCTCCAAATGTGACCGTAATAAAAAATAATAAAGTGGCGGGCTGTAAGGCAGTTTTTTCAAAGATATCAAATTTTACTGTGGTTGATTTGTGCGGTGATTTTTCAACCTTTTTATAATGAATTCTAGAAGATAATAAGAATGCAATAAACCCCATTGCAGCACAAATCAGAAATAGATAGGTAAATGACATCATTCCAGCAAGTGTAAGCCCTAAGGATGGTCCAAAGGCTAATGCGATGTTTCCAGACAAGCCAAAGTAGCCCATTCCTTCACCACGACGCTTTGGAGGGATAATATCTGTTGCTATGGTTCCTGTTGCTGTTGTTGAAAATCCCCAGCCAAGCCCCTGAAGAACCCGCATTATAAACAGAAACACGATACTTGCAGCAAAGGCATACGAGCCGACAGCAATAACAAATATAGCAAGCCCTGTCATATAGACAAATTGACGACCTTTATCTTCAAGTGCATGACCAGCATATGGCCTTAATGCTAGTGCAGAGAAGGTAAAAACACCAACAATCATTCCAATTAGCTGATCACTTCCACCTAATTGCTCAACAAATAGGGGGATTGTAGGTAATGTCATCTGAAAGCCGAGAAAAATGAAAAAATTAGCCAGACAAATAAGGACGAAATCACGGGTCCAAATTTTGTCTGGATTGGGGCTCGTTACGGTATTTGTTTTTTCTGACATGGAAGTCGTTCCTTTCCTTCGATACTCGAAATATATTATACAGGAGAGGAAGAAGAAAAGAAATGGCTAATCTGAATTAGGTACGAATAATTAGAGTGAGTTTATGTTGGGTTACGAGAGTGATTGAAATGAAATTAATTTATACTGAAATGTTATGAAATGATTTGTGAGCAAATGAATATAGGTTGATTGAGTTAGACTCACTAATAAAGATGTTTATAAAAGATATGATTATTTATGAGTAGATTTTTTTATTTTGTCTCAATATCCTAAGATTACTTTCTTAATGAGACCTGAATCTTTAATTTTGCATAACTTCCTATAATATATATTATGTAAACCAAGTGATTGGTATCTAATTACATTAAGTAAGTATTGATTGAAGATCACGGGTGACACAAAAGTACTTAAGGAATTGACACAAAAGTACTGAATCCCCTCTTCTTCGTTTAATTTCTGTCGTGTTATTAAAAAAATCTTCTTAATAATTTTTAGTAAGCCTTATTTATTCATTTTTACGTCTGTTTTGTGACACAAATATACTGAATATCTTGTTCTACATCCCCTATTTCTTCTTAATTTGGATCGATTGTGACTCAAAAGTATTGAAACAAAATAGCTGCGGGTATTAAAATCTCCCACAGCTATTAATATTGCTATTTAATTATCTGCCTTATTTACTGCTTTATGCATCTCATCATTAGTAAGATGTGTGTAAATCATAGTTGTTTGTATTGATGAATGCCCCAATTGTCTCCTTAATTTAGGTACATTATTGTTTTCGAAATGATATCTGGTTGCAAATGAATGCCTTAGTTTATGCACTGATAATGAGGGTTTCCCAAATGCTGCAGAATATTTTTCAACTATCTTTTCAATAGATCGTTCAGTTAGCCTCCTTGAAGTTCCTTTTGGGCCCATAGTGGTTGCAACAAATAATGCCTTGTTGCTTTTGTTAATTCCATACTTTTCTTTACGAATCGTTAAGTATTCTTTTAAATCCAACGCAGCTTGATCACTAATATATACGTACTGTTCTTTATTGCCTTTTCTTATCACTCGAACTGTATTCTTGTGCCAATCAATGTCATCTAAATCAAGTCCAGTGATTTCAGATATTCTAAGTCCGGATCCTAAGATCAAAGATATGATAGCAGTATCTCTTTCCCTGTTTTTCTTATGAAAATTGGAGAGCTGTTTATCCAGGTTCTGACCTGGCTGCAAAACCAGGCGATGTTTTATATACTAGTAAAATAAATACTTCTGCTTTTACGGGCCATGTTGCTATAGTTGCTCCAAATGGATATGTGTATCACACTCCCGGAAAAGGCGACCCAGGAATAGAGTACATGTCCGTAAGCTCTTTTATTAACACTTATGATGATGTTCAAGTATGGCGTTCGAAATCAAGCTCATGCGGATCGGATGCTGGTTTTAAAGCACAAGAACTTTATTCCAATTATAAGTATGCCGCCTACGATGTTTGGACACCTATAACAGGGGACTATATGGAACAATACTGCACAAAATTTGTGTGGCAATCCTACTACTATGGTACAGGTAGAGTTGTGAATTTAGGTGAATTGTCATTGACTAAATACTCCGTTCCACCTCATTGGATTTTAGATGACTATTATCTAACTAAAGTTGAAGGCGGGCTATAAAATAATAGATTCAGCCATTTAGGCTGAATCTATTATTTTTATAACGTCTTTTTTTGATATAATATAATATACGAGGAGGAGCGATATGAAAAAGTATATAATGCTAGCTGTATTTTTATTAATATTATTTGGAAGTTATTTATATGTTAAATCCGTTATTATCCCCGATGAAGAGTATCATAAAGAGGTTGTTAATCAAGTTCAAGAAATGATTAAGGAAAATTACCCAAATAAAGAAATAGTAGAAATTAGACCTCGTTATATAGACAAATTAAAGGATAAGAATAAAAGATATCAAGTTGCTGTCAAATATAAAGATAGTAATGGATGGTATAGTTCATATTATATTGAAGATGGGAAACTTGTCGAATTACAAACTTTTAAATAGTTTAACCGAATATGGTTAGAGAAAATTAAGGACATCAACGAACTTATTGAATAAAAAGACAGAAGATAATTTTCAACTTTATAATCCACTCTACATCCCCTGTTCTCGGGGACGGGGCGGACGGATTGCTTTTAATGGTCTATTCAATGCCAATAATAATTAACATTTTATCTCTTCACTTATATGATTATGAAAACAGCAAAAAGCCACATCCTATAAGGAAGGAAATAGGCTTTTTGCTGTTTTCATAATTTCTTCTAGAATTATTTATTTAATTCTCTCTTTCATATCTTAACAAATAATTCAAGTAATTCTAATTTAGCTTTATCCGAAACGACTAATTCTTCATATTCATTAATCTGTTTATCTTCATCGGCTGTAAACTCCAAATAATAATGTTCATACCCTACCATAAAAGCTGCTGTGATTTTGTGCGTTGTGCTATTCGTGATGCATAATAACTTTCTTTGCATAAGATGAGTTGGGTTACATCCCGCTTCATAAAGAGGGTGCGGAGTTACTATTCCAAGTAATATCCATGTGTTATGAGAATAAAAGTATTGTCATTACTACCAATCTTCAGTTTGGTCAATGGAATCACTGAACAAAAAAATAAAAACCCTGATTTAACAAGGTTTTGGTTTTCAGTACTTTTGTGTCACCCGTCAGAAGATTGATTCCCTTTTATCCAAAACAAAATAAAACCGATCGTTATTGACCGGTTAGTACTTACTCATTATTCTCATTACTATTTTTTTGTATCTTACAAAAATCCCTCTTAAACGCTAAATCCTTTCTTAACCACTGGTAATGTGTTTGGTCTTTTATACCTATATATTCACATGTTTTAGATACAGATTTCACCAATGCATAAATGATTAAAAAATCCAACTTCCGTTTTGTAACTGCTTCTATTGTATTTGCGTGTTGTCTGTTTTGAATATCTTCTGTTCTTAATGTTTTTCGATTAAATTCATTATACTTTCGATTTAAATACAAACCTTTATCTTAGTAGATCCAGTTTGGAAATAGCTTATCCGTTAAGTTATTTTACTGCACTTTCAATGATAACCTTTGATTTCAAATTCACCGTGTTAGCAAGAGTATCACCCACTGGGCAGTGTGCTCCTAAAAACTCTTTAAATTCATTTACCTTGTCTTCAGGTGCATCGGTTTCAATATGAAAAATGTAGCGAATATCTGAGAATCCAGGTCTTACATTAGATTTATTAAAAAAAACATCTAAATCGATATCACCTTCAAGATCTACTCGGAAATCATGAAGATTTACACCAAATTGTTTCGCATAAGTCCGAGCAAAAATCGATTGACATGCACCTAATGCTGATAAACCGCTTCAACAGGATTTTGTCCTTGGTCAGTCCCCCCTAATTCTTCAGGTTCATCAATAATAAGCTTATGACCTCTTGCCTCTGTCTCTACCAAGTATTTGTCCTTCAATGCCGCTGATGCTCTAAACGTTTCAATTGCCATTCGAATCCTCTCCTTTTTTGTAAAATAAAAACCCTTCTCTTATTAGAAGAGAAGGGTCTAGTTAACATGGTATAAAAATAAACATGTTTTGTTTGACTCGTCTCCTCATCTTCGGCAGACATGCTGCCTCTGAAATTGGCACCGGGCCCTTTAAAATAAAGAACTGGTTGCCGAGAGATCATAGGGTCAGTCCCTCCCTCTCTCTGGATAAGAAGAAAATTGTATTTCATTTAAATCCATATCTTATCATATAAAATTAAATAGTCAGCGAAATATTCATACAATTCCTGTAATTTTTCTTAGGTTTAAGAAATTAGTATTTCCGCAATGAGAAAGCGACTTTGCTAACTTAATAGCTTACAGCAGCATTTGAATTAATAAGTCCGTGTTCAAAATAATAGCCTGTTCCGCTAATGGAGGATGCTGTGTTTTCAATTGCAGCACGGATTTCAGCATTATTTCGGTTTTGTCCTGCTAATAGACCGGCAAGTCCAGCAACGTGTGGGGATGCCATTGACGTACCAGACATATAGGCATAGCCATTTCGTTGAATGGTAGATGCTATGTCTACGCCAGGTGCTGCGACATCTACCCAAGAACCATAGTTAGAGAAACTAGCTAGTCGATTGTTGCTGTCAACTGCGGCAACCGAAATCACATTCTCATAGGAAGCAGGTTCAAATGTTGTAGATACTCCATCATTACCGGCTGCAGCGATGACTACCGCCCCTTTGTTCCAAGCGTAGTTTACCGCATCTTCCAAGGCTTGTGTATCACAATTACATCCAAGTGATAGGTTAATAACTTCTGCACCATAATCAGCAGCATATCGTATACCATCTACAATATCTGCTAAAGAACCACTTCCCCGTGGATCAAGCACACGTACCGCTAATATATTTGTTTCCGGTGCCATCCCAGCGATACCTATCCCATTATTGGTTTCCGCTGCTGCAGTTCCAGCTACATGTGTTCCATGTCCATTGCGGTCCATAGGATCATAATCATTTTGAACAAAATCATAGCCTAATATGGTTTTATCATTTAGATCCTCATGATTATAATCTACTCCCGTATCAATAACAGCAATTTCCTGGCTACTGCTTCCGCGAGCAATATCCCAAGCATAGTCTGTATAAGTTGTAAAAAGTCCATATTGGTAGGAAGTATTTGCATATGTGTCATTTGGTGTCCACGTCGCATTCAGCTTATAGTTTGGTTCCGCATACTCGACATTTGGATTATTATTGAGGGCCTTAACGACAGCTTCTACATTTCCTACTTTGAGAACTTTAATTGGAGATTTGACAATATCCTCATCCTTTACTACCTCCGCCTTAACTCCCTTAACCACATTCTTCTGTTTCCCTTTAGCAACGTTTTCCTTGAATTTGACTACTACTTCCCCTTTCACATACTCGCCTGCTTCGTCAGTTGATTGAACAGGCTGTTGCTTGTCCTTAATATGAGCATTTGAATTTTCCTCGGCCTCTCCTACTAACGGAAAGGCAGTTAAAATAAAAAGGGACGCTACTGCATTCCAAAATATTTTCTTCATACTATTCCTCCTTTTCAAAATATACTTAACATATTCTGAAATTACGGAATGAAATCCTTGAGAAATAGGAATCAACTTTTGTAGATGTATAGAATACACTTTAGCCCTACATTTCTTAGTTGGTATAGGTATTTTGGTTGTTCATTTGAAGGTTGAATAGTTCGTATATCGCAGTGATTTCTCTCTAGAATTAGCTAATAAGGTATAGTCACGCGGAAACGATGTAAGTTTCATAATTTAGTAAACTATTTTTTACAAGAGTCGTTTTGACTATTAAAAAACGAGATTATGCATCTAACTACATATCTCGTCTTGAGAAAAATTATTTAATTTTGATAAGCGTCTCCCAAAATGATTCCAACTCACCTATGTATGTTTGATTAATGTCATTGACAAGTTCATCAAACAACTTCTCATTTTTATGTATAAAGAGAGGTAGTTTCTTGCGGTTTTGTGCCTTAAACCAAATTTGGTGATGTTGTATTATGTTAAGTTTACCTAATTCTTTAACAGCTTGGCGGGGCGTATCAACAGATTTTTCCTTTGCATCTAAATATGCTAGCATTACTCTTTCCGCAAGATCCATTGCAATTTCAAAGTAATGGATGTATCCTGCTTTTTCAAGATTAGTCTCAAATATCATGTCCTTATGTTTATTTAACTCGTTGTACGCTTTTTCATAATTCTCGAATATTTGTCGCCAGCGAATTTCATTATCATTCATGTAAATTCTCCTTCAGACTAGGTTGAAACTTTAAGTGTTCTGATTACCTTAGGTGTACCATTTATACTATTTTTTAATGATTGCGCTTATCTCATCCATGCTAAGCTCTCTGTTTAATAAATCGTTTCTAATTTCTTCTTCGGTTATCTCTTTATCTTCTTCTTTTTGCTCTTTTGCCGCTGTTTGTTCGTTTGATGTTTCATTTTTTTGTTCATCAGTAGTTTCTGTTTGATCACCTTTTAAATTATCTAACCCAACTAACTCAATTAAGTATTCAGCTAATTTCGTATAATCATCTAAAGGTTTTGAGAAAACTTCATCTAAATTTCTGCCGTATTTTTGTTTTAGTTCTAAAGTGTCTGCATGTCCAGATATCATCACCCTCTTAGAATTGATGTAATTCTCAATCACATATTCGAGTACATGCTCAAAATTTTCACCTGGGATATGATAGTCTAATATAGTTGCTACTACGTCAGTTTTATTTTCGAAATTTTTAAGGTCAGATAACGTTTTTGCCTGTACGACCTCAAAATAAGATTCTAAACAGTATTTATATAATAGAAACATTTGGTTAATATCCTCAATAACTAGTACTTTTTTCTTTTCCATCTCTCTTTATTCCTCCTGTTTCACTTAGCTAACTTTATCAATTTCAACAAACTTATTCTTAGGTATCTGTAACCTAAAATGAGTACCGTCAGAATTACTAGACACGATATCAATAAAACCTCTATGTGAAAACATCACCTTACTACAAAATGGTAACCCTAGTCCAGTACCCTCTGATTTTGAACTGTTGTATGGTAAAAATACTTTATCCCACTTATCTCTTGAAATCCCACATCCACAATCATACATGTCAATGATGACCTTAGTATTATCGAAATCAATCACATTGAACTTGATCACTCTCTCTAATCGGTCAGAAGGTGTAGCCTCAATCGCGTTTTTGATTAAATTAATAAATACTTGTGTAAAATATGTATTATTAATATAAGCATTGACCCCTTTATTTTCGGGGGTGATTTCAATATGCACCTGTTGCTCTTTCAACATATTATCCATCATTTGAGCGGCCATTTTTATACTATTCACTACATTTTTACTCTCAAACTCCATTTCAATATCATTTTTTAAAAATTGATTATAAGCATTTACCAATTTTGATAATTGATTACTAGACGTAATAACCTGCCCCATTATTTTTTCTGTTTGAGGTTCAAGTTTTTGAATAGAAGGTATAATCTCAGAGTATCCTTTGATAATGGATAATGAGTTTTTAACTTCATGGATTAAACTAGCAGTCAAATTTCCAATGTAATCTAATTTATTTTGTCTTTGGACAACATTTAGATACTCTGTATTAAAGTCATTATACATCTTAATAAAAGATAACAAAATAAAAATAGAATAGATTAACACAGCAATACTGCTTACTAGTATTTGATAACTAGGTACAAAATTAGTCCAACCGAATAAAAATAAAATCAATGAAGATATTACTAGTGTTTTAAGAAAAGATTTCATTTTACCATGGTCAAGACTATTGCCTACAAAGATTAACGCTACTAATAATATTAAGAAAGCGACAAGATGGATGATAAATGTCCAATTTAATATTCCGTAAACAGGAAAGTAATAATCTAAATGCAAATGACTATTATTTAATAACCTTAAATCCTTGATTCCATAATTAGTCCAATTAATTCCGTAAACAATTGCTGCACTGATAAAAGACAGAAAAATCATTTTTTTATTTAAAATCAGCTTAGCCACTTTATCTAAAAAACGGTTTGTTTTTGGAACTGAACTTTTATAAACTTCAAAGCAAATGTATAAAAGTAAAGGAAGTGCTACCATAGGCCCTAGTCTAAACAGTTTAAATAAGAATAGGGTGATTCCTTCATTTAAGTTGGGAGATACGATATATAAAATAGCGATATCGATTTGCCAAAAGGTTATACATAACATATATAAGAAGATTAACAAAGTTAGTTTACTTTTTTCATATAAGAAAAATAATGAATATCCTAAAGAAATGGGAATTAACCCAATGACAAAAATAAGAATGGAGAATATCAAATTTTAGTCACCCTTTACACTGTGTTTTTTTATATAAGCAACGGAATTATTGCCTCCATAGCCGTGACAAGTAATTAATACTTCTGAAACTTTTCTTTCCTGAAATCGATCCATAATGTTCAAGGTCTCATGACCAACATAATCGGTTCTAGCGGTATAAGGAATAAAGTTCCCCTGCATCCCGATTAATGATGCAATCACCTGAATTAAGCCAGATGCTCCAAAGGCGTGTCCAACCATACCCTTAATGGATGTGATCGGAATTTGATTATCAAATAGTAGCCTGTGATTGTTTGCCTCTAATTCATCACTAGGCCGCAGTCCCAATGCTTGGCTGTTAACGTAGTCAGGATTTTTGTTAGCGACAATTTCTTTAGATAATTTTAACATATGCTTTCCAGTGGGATCACTGCCGAATACACCTAAGCCATCATTGTTACTTTGGACGTCATCAATTTCTGCTAAAATAACTCCCCCCCTTTTAACTGCATCCTCTTCCCTCTCAATGACTAGACTAGCAGAACCCTCAGCAGCGACAAACCCTTTACTATTTTTACTAAACGGTAACCCTGATTGTTCAAGTTCGTGTCCAAGGGGTAGCGATCTTATCTTGCTAAAAGCATATAATAGGCCGGGTGTATTAGCGATGTCGACTCCACCTACAATGGCTGTGTCGATGATTCCGCTTTTTATGTAAATACAGGCTGTTTCCAATGCTTCCATGCTTGCAGTACATCCTGTTGCAATCGTTTTTGCGATTCCAGTTAATTTTAAGTGTCCATTAATGGCAGCAGCAGTACTCTGAAAGTTTGTTTCTCCAATTGCAGAATTCGGGAAAGATTTATAATCTCCTTTATTCGAAATCGGAATATTCGCTTCATAACCTTCAGTACCCCCTAATGAGGTACCAATAAAAACACCAGTTTTTTTTTTACTTAAATCGATTCCAGACATCTTGATCGCTTCATCTGTAGTGTTAATTTGCACTTTGGAAACCCTAGGATATTTTTTATAACTTTTCTCTTCTCTGTCAAAAACAATTGGGTCTAAATACCCTAATGATAAAGTTTTGTTCTGTGGAAGGTGCTCGTCATTGAAAGATTTGATCCCATGTATACCTTTCCGTAACTGTTTTTCAAATTGTTTACCATTATGACTCCCAGGTACTGCTATGCCATAACCCGTAATCACTATTTTATTCATACACTTTGTTCCTTCTCTCTAGGTTCATTTAGTTTGTTATAGATAGTTGTTAAGTATCTTTTAGATTCCCCTGTATTATTGTCGAGTTTTTTATTGATTTCATCTATTTTTGCTATAATCCCAATATCTATTGAATGGTGATTGGATTTAGAATTCATAGATTGATAGACGAATGACAGATAATTAACTAGCTTATTCTCAGATGTTTTAAGCTGTTCTTCTATTTCTTCTAAAGATTTTTCTAAGTTTTTGTCAACATTATTTAACTTTTCATTATGATAAGCTAAAACCTTAAATAGTTGTTTTTGAGATATATTAATATATTCTGATAGAGCATCAAGCGATTCTTGAATTAATAGATGATTCCCTGTTTTAATAAGGTCTTTTCTAAGTTCCTTCAATTCCTCTATTGATTCATTCAATGTACCCATTACAGTGGATTGTAATGGAGATACAAGACTTGAAATATTGGATAAATCCTTTTTGATTTCATACGTATCATGATTACTTTTGGACTGTATCTGTTTGATCACATCGTTCATGTCCATAATTTTGTGTTCCATATTTTGATAACTTTCACTTAAAACTATTGATTTCTGGCTATGGAAATGTAAATCGTTATTTATTCTTTGCTCTATATCAGAAATACTTCTTAATAAATTAGTAAGCATCTCATTTACTTGCGTTTCATTCCAATCTGAATCCTTTGAATACATAGTGTCCTTCAAATGTTGCGTATCTTCAAATAGCGATTTTATATTCCTTACTATTCCATTTTTTACCTGCATTTGATTCTTAGCGGTTGAACTGTTCATAGAATAGTCATCCATAGTAGTTTTTATATATTTCACATCATCTATAATTTCTTGAGTCAGACGATTGTCCTTTCCTGAATGTCCAGAGTTGTTCTTGTTCGCTTCTTTCCTTATTTTTGCACGTCTTTTTCTACACGGAAAAGACTATTTTTCATCGAGGTTAGGTCAGAATCATTATTTTGGTTTTGGATACTCTTTCGATCTTTCAGGGTGTTCATTCCATTTAAAAGATCGTCAATTTTGATACCTATAAAATGAAGCTGATTATTGGTAGATGCTATATGATTTTGTGCGGAATTATAATTTTTACTACTTTCGGTGAAGTTTTTAATTTCTTCAACAAGGTCGGATTGATTTTTTTCGATTTTAAAATAGTTTTGATTAATCCTAGAATATAATCTTTCTATTTTCTCTTGATGCTCTTTTACCTTTTTGGCATCCGTTCCGATTATCTTTTTCTCTAGGGTGTTCATTCTTTTTCTAAATGCACCATAGATTATGAGAAGAATGATAAAAGTTATAATCAATTGAAGTGAACTTATGATAATCATTAATGGTATTGTATTTTCCACTTAATCTCTTCCCCTTTACTGTTTCATTGCACTGTTCTTCGAAGCTTTAGTATTTCATTTCTAATTGCGTTTTTCGACAAAATCCCACAAAAATGACCATACTAGGGTTACCTAGTATGGTCATGAATTAAAAAAACATAATCATTATACATTGGTAACCAGGCGATCGTGTGCAGGAGTATCACCCCTAGCATTTAGACCCTAAGCTTTGCGTCCTATCCTTTCGGGTAGTTTGCCTTTTTCAATTAAGAGTATCATTTTGAATAGTATGGTATGTAAGTCATATTGCCTAATTCAATAATATTAATAATATACCAATATTCGACATAACTCAACACATTTTGCTCATTATATGATAAGCAATAAATCTACCTTATTTATTCATACAAATTCCTTAACTGGTAAATACTTATAATAACTACGAATAAGAGGTGGTGTGCATTTTTGATGGAAGAAAACACTTTTTCTCTTAAGGTCAATAACACTGACATTAAAGCTAAAAATGGCCAATCTATTTTAGAGGCTGCTTTGGAAAACAATGTATATATTCCGGGTATTTGTTCCTCCCAACCTGATTTAGGAATTGGAGTGATTCAAACCTGTGATACGTGTTATGTAGAGGTAAATGGTGAGTTAAAGCGTGCGTGTTCGACAAAAGCAGAACCAAACATGACCGTCAACTCTGTTTCCAACTCTGCTAAGGAAGCGCAGTTGGAAGGGATGCAGCGAATACTTAAAAACCACGAGCTTTATTGTACAGTTTGTGATAACAACAATGGGAACTGCGTGGTACATAACACAGCTGAATATTTAGAGGTGGAGCATCAAAAATATGAGTTTACACCCAAGCCTTACCCACCCGATAATTCACACCCTTTCTATCGCTATGAACCTGATCAATGCATTCTATGCGGTCTTTGTGTCGAGGCCTGTCAGGATCTTCAGGTTAGTGAAGTGTTGAGTATTGATTGGGAACGCGAACAGCCCCGGGTTATTTGGGATAATGATGTTCCTATTGATGAATCCTCCTGTGTATCCTGTGGGCATTGTGTGACGGTTTGTCCTTGTAATGCGTTGATGGAGAAATCGATGCTTGGCGAAGCGGGTTATCTGACGGGTATGTCTAAAAATATGTTAGAGCCAATGATTGACTTAACGAAGGAAGTGGAGCCAGGCTATAAAGAAATATTTACGATATCAAACGTAGAAGCCACTATGCGTGAAGATCGCATTAATAAAACGAAAACCGTCTGTACGTATTGTGGTGTGGGTTGTAGTTTCGAGGTTTGGACAAAAGGCCGGGATATTTTACGTATACAACCTCAAAGTGATGCTCCCGTAAACGGCATTTCTACTTGTGTTAAGGGGAAGTTTGGTTGGGAATTCGTGAATAGTGAGGAAAGACTAACGAAGCCCCTCATTCGTAAAGGTGACAAGTTTTATGAAGCAACATGGGATGAAGCTTTAAATTTAATGGCAGAGAAGTTCCAGGAGATTAAAGACAAACAAGGACCTGATGCTCTTGGCTTTATTTCATCTTCTAAGTGTACGAATGAAGAAAATTATCTTTTTCAAAAGCTAGCTCGGTCCGTTTTCCAAACCAACAATATTGATAATTGCTCAAGATATTGTCAAACTCCAGCCTCTACTGGTTTAATGCGTACAGTTGGTATTGGTGGAGACTCCGGCACTATGGAGGATATTGCTACCTCAGATTTAGTGATTGTCGTCGGTGCCAATGCCTCAGAATCCCATCCGGTGTTGGCCACAAGAATTAAGCGAGCAAATAAACTGCATGGTCAGAAATTAATTGTATCTGATTTGCGTAAAAACGAATTAGCTGAACGCTCAGATTTATATATTCATCCAAAGCCGGGCACAGACCTAGTTTGGATCTCAGCTGTGACAAAATACATTTTAGACCAAGGCTGGGAGGATTCTTCCTTCCTACAAGAGCGCGTAAACAATATTGAGGAATATAAACAATCACTAAGTAAGTTTACGCTTGAATATGCAGAGGAAGTCACTGGTCTTTCCCAAGATACGCTAATCAAAGTGGCAGAGATGATTCACGAGGCAAAGGGAACATGTATTTTATGGGCGATGGGTGTAACCCAGCATCTCGGCGGTACAGATACAAGTACAGCCATTGCTAATTTACTTCTAGTGACAGGTAACTTTGGAAAACCTGGTGCAGGTGCTTACCCATTGCGTGGCCACAACAATGTTCAGGGAGCTAGTGATTTTGGTACGATGCCAAATTTCTTACCTGGATACGAGCCTATTGAAAATGATGAAGTTCGTTCTCGCTATGAAGGTGCATGGGGTACTAAGCTACCGAAACATCCAGGCTTAAACAATCATCAAATTGTTGAAGCCATTACAGATGGTCGTGTCAACGGGATGTATTTATTTGGCGAGGAAATGGCATTGGTGGATTCCAATATTAACTACGTTCATGAAGCCTTTGAAAAGCTGGACTTTTTTGTTGTACAAGATATCTTCTTTTCTAAAACAGCTCAATTTGCGGATGTTGTGCTACCTGCTGCACCAAGCTTAGAAAAAGATGGAACCTTTACAAATACAGAAAGGCGAATTCAACGTTTTTATAAAGTGTTTGAGCCGCTTGGTGACTGTAAGCCTGATTGGGAAATTTTCCAGGAGTTTGCCAATAAGCTTGGGGCCAATTGGAACTACTCTCACCCATCTGAAATCATGGACGAAGCAGCGAGACTCGCTCCTACCTTCGCTGGGGTTAGCTATGAACATTTAGAAGGATGGGATAGTCAAGTATGGCCTGTGAAGCCAAATGGAGAAAGTACTCCACTCCTTTATAAGGATAAATTTAAGTTCGTTGATGGGAAAGCACGTCTATTCCCTGTCGATTGGACACCTCCATTTGAATCTGGAGATGAATATGACCTTCATTTAAACAACGGTCGTTTACTAGAGCAGTTCCATGAAGGCAATATGACGAATAAGTCTGAGGGAATTAATCATAAGGTTTCGAATCCATGGTTAGAGGTTTCACCTGAATTAGCCAAAGAACGCAATTTAGAGACAGGCTCTCTCGTTCGCCTGACCTCTCCATATGGCAAAGTGAAGGTCCGTGTGCTAGTGACCAATCGGGTTTCTGGTAATGAACTGTACTTACCTATGAATACAACTGAAAATCAGAAGGCAGTAAACAAATTAACGAGCAGCTATTATGACAAGGACACTCATACGCCAAATTACAAGGAAACGCAGGTAAAACTCGAGCTGTTAGAAAAAGAGGGTGAATCACCACTCCCTCACCATAACCATCGTTTCGGTAATCCTCAGCCACACATCGGTGTCGAGGTCGAGAAAAAGTGGAACCGTTCTGACTTTACACCTATTCCTGAAGCCTTGAAAAGAGAGGGAGATTCAGATGGCAAAAGCAATTACGCAAATTGAGAAAAAACAAAAAAATCTACAGGAAGAGCGCGCGGAGGATCTGTCAGCGATTGTAAATCAAATCGCTGACAATCGAGAGGTGATTCAGGATACACTGGTTATTCTACAGGAGCTACATGAAGCAGGTATGATTGATATGCTTAAGGGATTCCTAAGAACAAGAGAAAAGGTTGGTACCATCGCAATTGAGCAGCTTAACCAGCCTGGAATGCACAATATTATTAAAAATGGCATGAACACCATTGGCCTTTTAGCCAATATGAACCCTGATCAGTTAAAGGCTATCTTCGGCGGACTCAATCAAGGTTTGGAAAAAGCAGCCAAAAGTACGGAAAGTCAAGAACAGCTCGGAATGTGGGGATTGATGAAATCGATGAAAAATCCAAGCGTGAAAACCTCTCTAAATACTATGGTTAGCTTTTTAGAGGGTATGGGTGATGGACTAAATAATAAAGAGATTCACTAAACAGGATGGTGAAAATATGATTACACATAAGCTTTCCATTCCGCAGTTAAAAAAAGAGGATGAAAAACAACTTAGTGAAGCCTTACATGATGTGTGGGGAATTCGTAATGTGAAAATTAACACCCAAACTAATGAGGCCATTATCTCCTATGACGAAGATGCAGGTTCTTTGGAGGATTTCACGCAAGCCGTTATGGATTTAGGTTTTGAGGTCAATGCTTCTGAAAATGAGTTGTGAAGGAGGTTTTTCTGTTGCCAAGAATCTGTGAGGTTTGTGGTCGTGTGGAGGAAGTGGATGATCAACCACATCCCTATGATATTTTGGATGTTTGCCCAGAATGTACCAATCATTTGATCTATCCCACTTCATCAGATATGGAATTAGAAGAATAAGAATCCCCAGGCTTTAACTTTATTAAAGCCTGGGGTGCTTTTTTCTATTTTATACGTCTTCTCGTAGGTATGCTGCCCAGTAAAACCATCCAACAAATATCGCTCCACCTACTGCATTTCCGAAAAAGACAGCAACGAAATTTTCGAGGTATTCCATCCAGGTAAAATAGCCTGCAAAGATAGCAGCTGGAATAACAAACATGTTAGCTACCACGTGCTGAAAACCGATAGCTACAAACGCCATAATCGGAAACCAGATTGATAAAATTTTACCAGCAACATCATCTGCTGCATAGCATAACCAAACCGCTAAACAGACTAACCAATTCGCTCCAATTCCAGAAATAAACGCCTGTAAAAATGAATCCTCTAACTTCCCTTCTGCAATGGTAACTGTTTTTTCTAAAAAAGGACCTGTTTCGGTTAAGCCCAAAAAATGGCCGAAGAAATAAGCAACAAAAATAGACCCTACAAAATTGGTAATGGCAATAATTGACCAATTTTTTATAATATAGCCAGTTGATATCCTTCCAGCAAATCTCGCTGTTGCTACTGCCATCATATTTCCGGTTAAAAGCTCACCACCAGCCAGTAACACAAAAACGAGCCCAACTGGGAAAACAGCTCCCCCAATAAATGCAGACATCGACCCCCATATTTCTTCTGGAAGGTTTCCAACTACTCGAATATCAAGTAAAAATCCAAAAGCAATAAAAGCACCAGCCAAAAATCCAAGTAAAAGTTGGGTTGTAATGGGAAGATGTGCTTTTTTCTCACCATGTTCCATTGCTAGTCTTGCTGTTTCTTTAGGTGGATGAAAAGTCAAGTATATCACCTAACCTTTATTCTTTTTATGTAACTAATGGACCTGTTGAATACGCTCTGGATGTGTATATACGTTGAGTCGATTATTCCGAATAAAACCAACACATGTTATCCCCAAATCTTTTGCGAGCTGAATGGCTAATGTAGTTGGTGCAGATTTGGATAAAAGGATAGGTGCGCCAATCTTTGCGACCTTTAGTACGATTTCCGATGATATTCTGCCACTAAAAACAATCACTTTATCGGATAAGGAGATCCGATTTTGCAGACAATAACCAAAAATTTTATCAAGGGCATTGTGTCTGCCAATGTCATTCCGACAAAGCAATAGCTCATCTTTGGTAGCTAAGGCTGCATTGTGAAAGCCGCCCGTAAGCCTGTACTCTGTTGAATGCATTTGCATCTCATTCATAAGATCTATACATTGGTATACGGACATTTGTAGCTTGCTCATAACCGTTTTAGCTGTTTTAGCATCATTATAAAAATAAAATTGACGACTTTTGCCACAGCAAGAGCCGATGAACCGTTTGGAAACATAATCTTTCGTTTCAATGCCTTTATTAACTAACTTTACATAAGCAAACCCTGTGTCAGCATCGATTTGCAAGGATTCAATTTGTTTTACAGAACGTATGATACCTTCAGAACCTAAAAAGCCAATCACCAGTTCTTCCAAGTATCCGGGGGTGCAAACCATGGTTGCAAATTCTTCTCCATCAAGCTGTATGGTCAGTGGGTTTTCGATTGCTGCTGTATCTTGAATATGATCGAAATCATCACCATCATATTTGACAACATTAATTTTTTCGGTATTCATATATTAATCCCCCTTAGTGATGTTAGTATTTGCATTCCATTCATTTTTTAAAAGTCGATTTTCAAGACATAAAAAAACGAGGAACAAATAGGATTTATTTGACCTCGTCTACTAATTATTTATAAAACAAACGTCTGTTTAATTTTTTCAGCGACCTCTTTAGCGGATAAGAGTGTATTATCCATGCGGAGATAATTCTTTTTCTTCAGTTCCCCCTCTAACGAATTAAGTCGGTATTCATCCATGGAGGATTTTAGTTCACGTTCTGAAAAATCAACATCTCTTTTAGTAGGCTTTTGTTCGAGTCGGTAAGGGCTCTTGTTTCTCCCTAGCCTTTCGTTCAGCTCCGCTTCAAGCTCTACATAATACACCTCTCCCCCATTCTGTTCAAAAATCGAGGAAATGTGATCAACAAAATCCCAGTCCTCCTGCTGATCAAATGCCCATACATATGTAAAAATAAGACCTTCTTGATTGCTTTGCGCCACCTCTTCCATAATTTGAAACCGAAAAGAATTGACTAAACGCATAAAGGAAGTTGTTCCGAAGTCAAAGAATTTCAGAACTAAGTCAATGGTCATGTGATTATGAAATAATTTTAATCCTGTGATGTTTTCAAGCTCTTTTCCAACGGTCATTTTTCCAACAGCTTGGGGGCCGAATATTAGAATTAGCTTCATGTTATCATCCTTTCCTCTTGTTAAATAGGTCTTAGTACCTTGTCCAATTCACAACCTATGAATCTATTTATTTTACCCTGTTTTTGGTATTATTTTCAATAACACCTTAGAGCTGACCAAAAATAGTGAGGAGGATTAAAATGAGCCAAAATGTTCAACTGATTCACTATCATTTAATTGAGCAGCTTGAAGTCGCAAACGAAATTCCAAAAGGTGTAGACTTGATAGGTGCACCTGAGATTTGGAAGGATGCAACAGCCAGTGACATCACGGTTGCCATTCTTGACACTGGTTGTGATGTGAACCATCTGGAATTGAACGAAAACATTATTGGCGGTCGGAATTTCACAAATGACGATCAAGGAAATCCTGACATCATCATGGATTACAATGGACATGGCACCCATGTTGCAGGTACAATTGCTGCCAAACAAAATGAGCAAGGAGTAGTAGGTGTGGCACCTGATGCCAAGCTGTTGATATTAAAGGTATTAGGTAAGGATGGCTCTGGTCAATATGATTGGATTATTGATGCGATTCATTACGCGATTGAGCAGCAGGTAGATATCATCCAGATGTCCCTCGGTGGCCCTAATGATGTATCTGATCTCCATGATGCCATTCAACAGGCAGTTATTCAACATAATATTCCAGTCGTTTGTGCTGCTGGTAATGAGGGTGATGGTAAACATCAAACTGATGAACTAGCCTATCCAGGCTCCTATAATGAAGTCATAAGTGTCGGGGCCGTTGACTTGGAAAGAAGCTCCTCAGAATTCTCTAATTCAAACAACCAGATAGATTTGGTGGCTCCAGGTGAGCAGATCATCTCTACCTATTTAGAGGGAAAATATGCGAAATTAAGCGGAACATCTATGGCAGCTCCACATGTTTCCGGAGCACTTGCTTTAATTAAAACTTTAGCTTCTAAGCATTTTGAACGTCAGCTTTCAGAGGCGGAGCTGTATGCTCAACTTATTCGGCGAACCGTGCCGTTGGGTCATCCTCCTCAGACAGAAGGAAATGGAATGATTTATTTACCTCTACTGGGTGAATTGCAAACGATATTCGAGGATGTCAGAGCACGTGTACAATTAACTACGTAATAGGTGCGAGAAAAGGGTAAGGAGTTGCTCCTTGCCCTTTTCAAATTTGTACAGATTACATAAGGTAAGTTAGCTATAGTAAGGTAAAAAGTGATAAAAAGAGCAAAATTCAGATAAATATCTGTTGTTTAGGGTCTATTTCGTTATTTCGCTTATAGAGGGCTCTCATCCCCTGTTAGCAGACTTGATTGTATGCTGCTAACTTCATAAAATGGGCATTGAAAGTGTTCTTCAAATTTATTTTAGAGGAGAGTGGTATACATGACAGATTTCTATCCTTCTAGAATAAGCGCGACACCTTCAATCATGGAAAGAAAGGATCCAGGTCTGTATGGTTCAAAGGATTCTGGTCCATTAAAGCATCAAGAACTAGATTTCTACGAACAGAATGGCTACATATTCTTTGAAAAACTGTTTTCAGATGATGAGGTAGATGTTTTACGGAAGAAATTAGATGGTACGATGGATGATCATAAGTCCGTCGACAAACCTCATGTTGTTCGTGAACAAGGTAGTGATGAAATTCGCTCCATTTTTGATGTCCACAAGAATACAGAGTTCTTCCAAAAGCTGTCTGCCCACGAAAAGTTGGTCAACATTGCCCAACAACTATTAGGTAGTCAGGTTTATATTAATCAATCCAGAATTAATTTCAAACCTGGTTTTAAAGGAAAAGAATTTTATTGGCATTCTGATTTTGAAACCTGGCATGTGGAAGACGGAATGCCACGGATGAGAGCGGTTAGCTGCTCTATTATCTTAACCGATAACTATGAATATAATGGACCATTAATGCTTATCCCAGGTTCTCAGAACTATTATGTACAGTGTGCTTCAGGAACACCTGATAGTCACTTTGAACAATCATTGAAAAAACAAGAATTTGGTACGCCTGACCATAATAGCCTCAAATGGCTAGTAGGCAAGAGTAATGGTCGAATAGACCGTGCAACAGGACCGGCTGGATCTGTTCTGTTCTTTGAATCTAATATTATGCATGGGTCTAGTGGTAACATTTCACCATTCCCACGCAGTAATGTATTTTTCGTTTTCAATAGTATCGAAAATAAGCTTGAGCAGCCATTTTCCGAGCTATCACCTCGACCTGAGTTTTTAGCTAACCGTGAAAATGTAAAACCAATACAACCACAAGCATTCGATTTATCGAAAAAGCTTGTTCATTTATCTTAGTGAACAAAGGGGAAGGTCTTAGACCTTCCCCCTTTTGTATTTGCAGGATTTTTCATATCGTTGGTGAATATAGTAGAGAAAGGTACATAAAGGAAGGATGAGAAAGGTGTCGAATCAAATAAGAATAATCCGCATTCCTATTAGCACCCCAACTTTATATCCCAATACGGAAACAAATTCCTATCTTATAGGAAATGAAGAGGAATCCCTTCTAGTTGACGCAGGCTATGACCAAGTGGATACAATACGCGAGGTAGAAAAGGCCATTCAGGATCATGACATGGTAGCGCCCAAAAGGATTTTACTCACCCATTACCATCCTGATCATGCACCTGGAGTACGACAGTTACAGCACTTCTCCCCTACTGTTCTTTGTCATCAAAAAGAACTAGAACAAATTAAAGAAGCGATTCATCCGTTGACCCACATCCAAACAGTTCATGATGGTGAAAACATTCAAATAGATGGTGTGAATATCACGATCATTCATGGACCTGGACATACAGCTGGTCACTTGAGTCTATATATTCCATCTGAAAAGGTATTGTTATCTGGGGATAATATAGTGTCTGATGGTACCACTTGGATTGGTGCACCAGATGGGGATATGCGTGACTATTTACAAACCTTAAATCGTTTGAAGCAATTTGATATGAAAAAAATCGGTCCTGGTCATGGTGATTGGGTGCTTAATCCTTATGAAAAAATTGATTTTGTGATGAAGAGACGGTTGAAACGAGAAAGCCAAATCAAAGAGCTTCTAAAAGATAAACAGTCATTATCTTCGGAGCAGTTGACGACATGGATTTACAAGGATCAAATTCACCCTAGTGTATTTGAAGTGGCGAAAAAAACAATCGAAGCCCATCTTGTTAAGCTGCAAAAAGATGGGCTTGTCCAAAACAAGAATGGTCAATATTCTTTATTAAATACTTGATTCATTTTCACGGTCTGGCATCATTAAAGAGCCTCCCTTGTTTACATAGTTTGCAATTGTACGTAGAGAGACAATGGTCGGAGGTACCATAGACAATTCCCCTTTTTCATAGGCATACAAAGCATCCTCAGGGGTGGTCCAATAGGCTTCGGTTATTTCATTTTGATCAGGCTTAGGGGATTGCCCCTTTGGTAACTTAGCAATGAAAAAGCGTGTGTCAAAGCGAATGGGACTCGTTTTCGGTGTAATACGATGACCAAAATATTGCAGATCGTGTAAATCTAACCGAAAGTCCTCTGCCTCTAGCATATTCAGAAGGGAAATTTCATTATTTATCAATTGCATTCGGTATTCTTCTGCTGATTGGTGCTGAAATACGGGAGGTTCTCCGCCGGTGTCAATGAGCAGTACTCCTACCTCTTCAAATAATTCTCTAGCTGCTGCAATGTAATATTCAAGTGAAATATGATTAGATGGTGGGTCATATTTTATATAGTCTATAAGAAAAGAGTAATCCTCTTCATCAATCGATCCCCCTGGAAAAACAAAATAGCCTCCTAAAAATTTCATTGTCTTAGGACGTTGGGTTAAATAAACCTTAGATTCATCATCCATTAATACAACCGTTGCAGCGGGTTTTGGTATGGCAGTCAAAATGTTCACTCCCTATAAATAACTAAAAAGGTTTCGTTATATATGTATTCGCTAAAGAACTTCTTATCCCTTTAGAAAACGAAAACAACAGCCCAAAGAATGAGCTGTTGCTTATTTGTTAAGCCATAACCTTGCAAATGTCGTTTGTAAACTCGACTGGATCTTGGATTGGTAATCCTTCAATCAATAGTGCCTGATTGTATAATAGGTTCGTATACAATTTCAGTTGTTCCTCGTTGTTACTGTCAAAAGTAGATTGTAAGGACTTAAATACATCGTGATTTGTATTAACTTCTAAAATCTTGTCCGCTTTGATATTTTGATTATCTGGCATTTGATTTAATACCTTTTCCATCTCAATGGATACCTCACCGTCCGCAGATAGGCAAACAGGATGGCTTTTGAGACGGTTAGATACTTTTACATCCTTGACCTTACCTGCAAGGATTTCTTTCATTTTATCCAATAGTTCCTTATTTTCTATTTCCTCTGATTCTGTTTCCTTTTTATCATCATCAGATTCAATGCCTAAGTCCCCGCTTGATACAGATTTAAATTCTTTTTCACTGTAGGTACGCATCATTTTGATAGCAAATTCATCAACTTCGTCAGTAAAGTATAGGATTTCATAGCCTTTATCTTTAACTAATTCTGTTTGTGGGAGCTTTTCGATTCGATCGATGGATTCGCCGGTTGCATAGTAAATATATTTTTGGTCCTCTGGCATGTTTGAAACATACTCGTCTAACGTGACGTTTTTCTCTTCCTTGGAGGAGTAGAATAATAACAAGTCCTGTAGCATGTCCTTGTTCGCTCCAAAATCATTGTATACGCCAAACTTCAACTGTCTACCAAAGGCATCAAAGAATTTCTCGTACTTTTCACGATCATTTTTAAGAAGCTTTTTCAGTTCGTTTTTAATTTTTTTGCTAATGTTTTTGGAAATAAGCTTCAGCTGACGATCCTGTTGAAGCATCTCCCGTGAGATGTTTAAGGATAGATCCTCAGAATCTACTAGCCCTTTTACGAAACTAAAGTAATCTGGAAGTAGATCAGCGCATTTATCCATGATTAAAACGCCGTTTGAGTATAGCTCTAGTCCTTTTTCATATTCCTTAGAATAATAGTCAAATGGAATATTTTCAGGTATGAACAACAGTGCATGGAAGCGGATGGTACCATCTACTTGAATGTGCATATGCTGCAAGGGCTTGTCGAACCCGTAACGCTTTTCGGTGTAAAAGTTTTCATAGTCCTCATCAGTTAATTCGGTTTTATTTTTACGCCAAATTGGCACCATGCTATTAATCGTTTGCTCTTCCGTATGATCAACGAGCTCCTCCTCGTTATCATCTTTTGGTCGTTTTTCGGTAATATCCATTTTAATTGGGTAACGGATAAAATCAGAGTATTTCTTAATAATTTCTTTCAACCGATATTCTTCAAGGAATTCATCATAAGACTCATCCTCAGTATTTTCTTTAATCTTTAAAGTGATTTCTGTACCGACATCCGCTTTTTCATGAGGCTCAATAGTATATCCTTCTGTACCCTCTGATTGCCATTTGAAGGCTTGATCACTGTCTAACGCTTTACTAATCACAGTAACGACATCAGCGACCATAAACGCTGCATAGAAACCAACGCCAAATTGTCCAATGATATCATGTCCATCTTTAATTTCAGTTTCCTTCTTAAAGGCAAGCGTTCCACTTTTAGCGATGATTCCAAGGTTGTTTTCTAATTCTTCCTTCGTCATACCTATGCCTGTGTCTTTAATGGTTAAGGTGCGGTTTTCCTTGTCGGCACCCACTTTTATGTAATAGTTGTCCTGGTCAAAGGTTAGATTATCATCGGTTAATGTCTTGTAATAAATTTTGTCAATGGCATCACTACTGTTGGAAATTAACTCCCGTAAAAAGACCTCTTTATTAGAGTAAATGGAGTTAATCATCATTTCTAATAATCTTTTTGATTCAGCCTGAAACTGCTTTTTCTCCATGTCTACCTCTCCTTTCTAATATCTAAATTAGCACTGTCTGTTATAGAGTGCTAATCCTACCATTCATTAAATACCATATATTCAATGACCTGTCAATTACAGTTGCGAAGAAAAATCCAATCCAATGATGCTGAGTTGGATAAGATTATGTCCACTTTGGCATATTTAATACCGCTACTCCACAAATTATCGCAGTTAAACCTAATAACGTTTGGATTGAAAACGAATCCTTCCAGATGAGTACCCCAATCAGTGCCGTTAGTGCCGTGCCAACCCCAGCCCATATGGCATAGGCAACACTTAGTGGCAATAGCTTTAAAGCCTGTGACAAAAAGTAAAAGGAAGCTCCATAACTAACCAGGGCAAGTACTGATGGTAAAAGCTTTGAGAATCCTCCTGATAGTTTTAACATCGAACTTCCCAATACTTCACTTGCAATTGCAATAGCTAAGATTACATATGCCATCATAACCCCTCCTCTTAAACAGTTTAAATAGATAAAATGAATAAACTAAAAATGTTTATATAGTTTATTTTGGGGAAAAGAAAAGAATAAAAAGGGATTTACCTTTTATTCTCTGGAATCATTCCATATAGTAATAAATCAACAATTTGGGATAGTGCCTCCCTAACCGTTATGTTATTTTTATAGAAAAAGCTTTGATCAAAGGTCGTATTAAATGTTTCCTTTAATACCTTCATAATGATAATCATAGAATAATGACTTACAATCTCTCCTTTTTGAATCCCTTCTTCGATAAGCTGTTCAAGATCATTCCAATCCTCTTGTAATGAATCATTGATTTTTTGCCACAAGTTTGGATAATACCGTTTCATTCCATCTAATACAGGCCGATCATAAATTTGGTAGTATTCAGGTAAAACCAGCATTAAATTTTTTATCTTTTCTACAAACGATAAAGACTGGTCAGTAAAAATTTGATTTGTTTTTTGATCTGATTCTTCCAACATCCGCTCTACAATCGTTTTAATAATTTCTTCCTTTGAGGCAAAATGCTCATAAATGGTTTTTTTACTAATTCCCATACGGTGTGTAATATCATCAACAGTAAATCGCATGCCACTTTCTTGTATTTCTTCTACGACTGCTTTTAAAATTCTCTCTTTCACTATATAACCCCTTTGGTAGCTGTAAAATGAAAAAACTATAATATTACTTTTAGTTTCTAATTCTATTCTAATAGTAATTACCTTATCTGTCAATGAAGACAAAAAGCTAACCAACCCCATTATGGATTGGTTTGCCTAATTTAATCTATTTCATGAATGGATAATTCTTCTAAGGCTGTCTTTAATCCATTAGTAAAGTTGGCTGCGGTAACGCCATCGATAAAACGATGATCATAAGCGATAGAAAGCTTCATCATTGGCGCTACTTCGATTTGGTTATATTTATTTACAGCTGGTACACGTTCAATACTTCCAACGAAAATAATCGTGGACTGAGGTTTATTAATGATAGGTGTTCCGGATTCAATTCCTAAACTACCTAAATTGGACACGGTAATGGTACCATCTGCATAATCCGCTGGTGAAAGCTTGTTTTGATGAGCCTTTTCGGAAAGACTCTTGATTTCACCCGATATGTCTCGAACCGATTTTTGTTGGGCTTGCTTGACGACAGGAACCACCAGTCCATGCTCGCTACTGACCGCTACAGAAACATTGATATCTTCATAAATTTGTATGGTTTGTTCTTGTAAGCTACTGTTAATAATCAAATGATTCTCCGCTACATTTGCAACAGCTTTCACAATAATGTCATTTATCGTTACCTCATGTAATTCTCTTTTTATAGATAACAGATTCTCTGCGTTTACACTGACCACTTGGGTAAACTGCGGAATCCCTCTCCAGCTATCTAGCATATTGGCAGACATCGCTTTTTGGACATGATTTAAAGGAATACTTTCCTTAATGTTTAGTGTGCTTGCTTTCGCTTTCTCTACATCTTGTACCGTAATTAGACCTTTTTTACCTGTGCCCGTTACCATCTCGAGGTCGACTCCTAGCTGTTTTGCTAGTCTTCTAGCTTTAGGAGCTACTCTTGCTTTTCGTTGTGGGCTAGGTTCCTCTTTAACTGCTACTGAAGCTTTGGCCGTTTCAGGTTCCTCAGGAGATTCCTCCTTGTTAGTTGATGTTCGCTGTTCCAAATAGGTAGTGATATCTTCGTCTTCCTCAGCTAAAATGGCTAAAACCGTATTAACCGGGACCTCTTCACCTTCTTCAACGAGGATTTTCCGTAAGACTCCAGAAGATTGAGCCTCAATTTCTACGTTGGACTTTTCTGTTTCCATTTCAAAGAGGTAATCACCTTTTTCTACGTACTGTCCTTCTTCCATTAACCAGGAGCTAACGGCCCCCTCTTGCATCGTTACGCCTAATCGTGGCATAAATACTTCGTGCAACGTTATCCCTCCTCACATCAAATCTTCTATGATTAACATTAGTATTCTAGTAATTCATGAACGGCATCAGTGATTTGCTTTTCACTAGGACGATAATATGGTTCTAAATGTAGACTTTGTGCAATTGGCACGTCTGGACTTCCAATCCGCTTAACGGGTGCTTCCAAGTCAAATAAGGCTTCCTCTGAAATTTGTGCTGCTATTTCGGCACCTGAACCACCTGTTTTGGATTCTTCATGGACGATTAATACTCGACCTGTTTTTTGAACTGAAGACAGTAGGGTTTCTTTATCTAAAGGAGCAAGTGTACGTGGGTCAATGACTTCCACATCAATCCCCTCATTAGCTAACTTCTCTGCAGCCTGTAGTGAGGTTTGTACCTGCAAGGCAGTAGCAATAATCGTGACATCCGAACCCTCTCGCTTTACATCCGCTTGCCCTAAAGGAATTAAGTATTCATCTTCAGCTTCAGGAACCTCTCCTTTCGTATCATATAAGAGTTTATGCTCAAAGAAGAGTACCGCGTTGTTATCGCGAATTGCAGTCTTTAGAAGTCCTTTTGCATCATATGGTGTAGAAGGTATGGCGATATGAACACCAGGGGCATGCATGAATAGAGCTTGTGGGCTTTGGGAATGTTCAGGGCCAGCTCCCCCTGCCATGCCGATTGGTGCTCGTAAAGTGACAGGCACCTCCATAGTCCCCCCATGCATATATCTCCACTTACCCAATTTATTGAAAACTTCATCAAAAGCAATACCGACAAAATCGCCAAACTGGAGCTCAGGAATCGGCCGTAGTCCAGTTATAGCCATTCCTAACGCTGCACCCACAATTGTGGATTCTGCGATTGGCGTATCAAAGACCCTTTCACCACCGAATCTTTCATATAAACCTCTTGTAATGGCGTTAATACCACCGAATTTTCCTACATCCTCCCCAAACAGAACCTTTTGATCATCACGCTCCATTTCCTCGTGTAGCCCTTCGATAATAGCCTCTCTCATCGTAATTTTTCTCATAAATGGTCCCCCCTTTAAGCAAATAATCCTTCATAAATTCTCTTCTCATCTGGCATTGGTGAAGACTCTGCTTTCGCAATCGCTTCGAGAATCTCTTGATCTACCTCTTCATCAACTCTTGTAAACTCATTCTCAACGCAAATATTGTTTTCAAGTAATAGATTCTTAAAGTTTTTAATCGGATCACGATTTTCCTTCCAGTCCTTTAGCTCCTCTTGGTCCACATAATCATACGTATCACCTTCAAAGTGTCCACGGTGACGGAAGGTTTTGGCCTCTATAAAGGTAGGGCCCTCCCCTCTTTTTGCACGATCAACTGCTTCCTTTGTGACTTCATTCATTAATAACACGTCATTACCATCGACTACACAGTTTGAAATTCCATACCCCCATGCCCAGTCTGCAATGTGTTCTCTAACCGAGTGGGTTTCATCCCAACGAGACGAAATCGCGTATTCATTATTTTCACAAATATAAATGATCGGCAGGTTATATAAGCCAGCCCAGTTAAGTGAGCCGTGAAGGGGTTCTCTTGATGCAGCCCCATCACCAAAATAGACAACCGTAACCCTGTTTGTATTTTGCAGCTTTGCTGAGTAAGCGCTTCCAACTGCGATATTAAATTGAGAGCCAATCGTTCCTGCTTGCCCTAAAACACCTCTTGAGGTATCTGCACTATGAACAATTCCTGCCCCTAATCCCCTAGTCGTACCTTCCACTGTTCCAAGGAAATCGCCATATAGCTTAGATAAAGGCACCCCTTTAGCAATTTTTTGGTTACAGCCACGATGGTTGTAGTAAAGATAGTCTTCATCACGCAGGTTTTTCACGATGGACCCTACCGATAAACCTTCCGACCCAATACCGGAATGATAGAAACCAGAAACCTTACCTTCGTGCATCAACCGAATTAAATTTTCATCAAATTTCCTAATTTTCACCATTTCGCGATAAAACGTAACTAAATCTTCCTTGCTATAGTCGTCTAACTGAATATCTTTCTGATAAACTTCAGCCAATTTAATCCCTCCTAATGTAAATCTCTTAAAATTCAATCATCACCTTCATGGCCTTTTGAGGATTCATTTGCGTTTCAAAAGCTGCTCTCACGTGTTCTAAAGGAAACAAGTGAGAAACGAGTGGTGCTGTTTTCACCTTTCCTGTTTTAAGTAATTTGATTGATTGAAAAAAGTCTCCCCCCAGTGCACCGATAATTTTTGGAGCTTTATGGACAATTTTCGTTGTGTCGATTGTCGCTTTTCTCTCTGGAAGTCCCACAAAGGCAATGGTTCCTCCACTGCGAATAATTTCAAAGGACTGCTCTACTGCGGAAGGCGCACCAGAAGCCTCCACCACGATATCGCCCATGGCTCCTTCATGAAAATGATAAGGTCCAACGCCTACTAAATCCTGTAGCCTCTTTAACACATTCTCCTTATACGCATGAACAACCGTATCTGCACCTGATTCGATTGCGGCTCGCAAGCGATTTTCGGATACTTCTGTCACGATTACTTTATCTACTTTCTTGGCCTTAAAAACCTGCATAACGGCATTTCCAATTAAGCCGGCTCCCATAACCACCACCTGATCCTTTGTTTTCGGTTCACAAAGCTCTGCTGTTAATGCTGCTACGGCAACAGGCTCAATCGTTGCAGCTGAAATATCATCTATTTCGTCTGGAATGCGGTGGTAGTTTACACCAGAAGTAGCATCTGATATTTTGACGTACTCCGCAAATGCACCTGGTAGACCGTAGCCAGTAGAATTCGAAAACAGCTTTGGACAGAGCATGTATTGTTCCTTTTTACACCAATAACAAGTTCCGCAGACTCCCGCATAAAAGCCTGTACCTCGCTCACCAACCTCAATCTCTTTTACATGATCCCCAACCTTAACCACTTCACCAGAAAATTCATGCCCCATGATTTGGCCTTCTTTTATGTAAAGCCCTGTTTTGTAGCTATGGACATCCGAACCACAAATGCCACAATATTTAACTTTAAGCAATATATCATGAGGTCCAATTTCGGGAATGGGTATTCTCTCAACTCGTAAATCTCGTGGACCGTAATAGACGGCCACCTTCATATTTTCTGACATCTATTCACCCCCCCGTTAAAACTAGTAGCCTACTATGATCGTTAAACTTGAATACACCTCCTCTAAATTCCTTATATTTGTATACCGGTTTAGTAAATAGTATTAATATTCAGAAAATATTAGAACTAAGCAAGACAGGAAATTAAAAAACACTGCTTCGGAAACAGTGTTTTTCGTGAATTTAATGATTCGATTCTTGAATTAATTCAATGAAAAACTTTATAGCATTTACGTAATTCTCCACACTGATTTGTTCATTTGTTCCATGCATTCTTTGTAAATCCTCTGATGTAATTAGAGCAGGTAAGAAACGATATGTGTCCTCTGAAATACGTTCATAGTGCTTGGCATCTGAACCGGCAAACATTAAATAAGGAGCAATGATAGAGTCGTGGTGTACGTTGCGTGCGGCTTGCTGTACATTTTGAAATGCGTTACTATCAGAAGCTGAAACTTTAGTAGCTTCACTTCCGGTAATTGTAACTTGAATGTCAGGATCATCAATCGTATTTACAATGAATTGCTTAATGTCTCTAAGAGAATCACCAGGCATTACACGGAGATTAATAATGGCTGATGCTTTTTCTGGTAAGGCATTGTATTGTTCCCCTGCCTGAAAAATGGTAGGTGCAATCGTTGTTCGTATTAAAGCTGCAGAAGCAGGTTGATCCAATAGAATTTCTTCAATAATCGGTTCAAAAACCGTTTTATTAGCAAATACATACTTCATCCCGAAACTCATTTCAGGTGCAACAAACTCAAACAAGTCTTCACCAGGACCTTGTAAATCCTCCTTAAATTGTGTCTCCTCTAGCTTGGAAATGGCACTTGCGATGCGGCCAATATTGGTTTGATCATTTGGTTGTGAGGAGTGTCCACCACTTCCTTCAATAGATAGCTCTGCTGTGGCAGATCCTTTTTCAGATACACCAACAACACCGACTGGTTGACTAACACCTGGAACCATTTCCTCGACAAT
Source organism: Salinibacillus xinjiangensis (assembly GCF_009649735.1). Taxonomy (GTDB): domain Bacteria; phylum Bacillota; class Bacilli; order Bacillales; family Alkalibacillaceae; genus Salinibacillus; species Salinibacillus xinjiangensis. The sequence goes on along the minus strand of NZ_WJNH01000002.1, from coordinate 780 downwards.
CGCCCCGCCTACATCAAGAACATATTCAAAAGTGATGTTGCGTTGTTCGAGCAGGTCCACAATTGCCTTTGCACCTTCTGCCCCACCAATTTCTTCATCAAAACCGAACATAAAGTACATGTCTCTCTTGGGTTCAAAGCCTTGTTGGACTAAGTGTTGAACAGCTTCAAGAATTCCCATCACACCTATTTTGTCATCTAATGTTCCACGTCCCCAAATGACACCATCGGATACGGTACCACTAAAGGGACCATGTTCCCAATCAGATTCCGTTCGTTCTAATACGGGAACTACATCATAATGACTGGTTAGTCCAATTGGCTTCAGGTTGGAATCTGTCCCTGTCCATTTGTAAACTAGCGCATAGTCATTGACAGTTTCAAATTCTTGTTGACTGTAGACAATCGGGAAACTTTCCTCTAAAAAGGCTAAAAAGCGGTCAAACTCATCAAAATTAAATTTTTTACGATCTTGATAGGATATCGTTTGATAGGTTAAAGATTCAAAAATCGAGACACGACTTCCTCTTCATTTATGGAAATAGTAGTAGGTGATGGTGTTGGTTGTTTGGATGTTAATGTGAATGTGTTGTAAGCGGTGATACTGACGAAAAGAAGTAAAAAAACGCCTATCACGATAAGGTACCGACCCCCGAAAGTTAGAGTAATAATCTAACTTTCGGGGGTGTTTTTTTATGGCAAAATATAGTGAAGAATTTAAAATGAAGCTTGTCACCGAGTATTTAGATGGCAACATAGGATATGGATCATTGGCAAAAAA
>NZ_WJNH01000029.1 GCF_009649735.1 Salinibacillus xinjiangensis | reverse complement strand
AAGGTGGTACAGGAATGTCAACCTGTTTTCCATCGCCTACGCCTTTCGGCCTCGGCTTAGGTCCCGACTAACCCTGAGCGGACGAGCCTTCCTCAGGAAACCTTAGGCTTTCGGTGGACAAGATTCTCACTTGTCTTTCGCTACTCATACCGGCATTCTCACTTCTAAGCGCTCCACCAGTTCTTTCGATCTGACTTCACAGCCCTTAGAACGCTCTCCTACCATTGTACCCACGGTACAATCCGCAGCTTCGGTGATACGTTTAGCCCCGGTATATTTTCGGCGCAGAGTCACTCGACCAGTGAGCTATTACGCACTCTTTAAATGATGGCTGCTTCTAAGCCAACATCCTGGTTGTCTAAGCAACTCCAC
>NZ_WJNH01000028.1 GCF_009649735.1 Salinibacillus xinjiangensis | reverse complement strand
GAAAGTTAGAGTAATAATCTAACTTTCGGGGGTGTTTTTTTATGGCAAAATATAGTGAAGAATTTAAAATGAAGCTTGTCACCGAGTATTTAGATGGCAACATAGGATATGGATCATTGGCAAAAAAATATAATATGGGCAGTCAGACCCCTATACGTGAGTGGGTGAGCGCTTATAAGTTTCAGGGGATTGATGGGTTAAAACGAAGAAAAACAAAAAAGGAGTACTCTGTTCAATTTAAATTAGGTGCGATACAATTTATGTTAACCACAGGTGCTTCTTATTTAGAAACCGCTGTTCATTTTAAATTGAACAACCCTTCCTTAATCAAACGCTGGACGAAAGAGTTTCATGAACAGGGAGTAGAAGGCCTGAATGCAAAACCAAAGGGGCGACCTTCTATGTCTAAGAAACCCAATAAACAAAAGAAAAAGGAAGAGAAAAAGATAACACGTGAAGAAGAGTTGGAACGTGAGAATGAACTACTAAGGCTAGAAAATGCATATTTAAAAAAGCTGAGAGCTTTTCGGGAGAATCCAAATGCCTTCTACGAAAAGCACAAGCAAGGGTGGCATTTGAACTCAAAGAAGAAGGATTCCGATTAAAGGATATTTTTCTTGTTGTTGGTATTCCTGAAGCAACCTATCATTATCATCTAAAAAACTTTGGGAAAGAAGATCCGGATACAGAGATAAAAGAACTCATTACCAACCTATTTAAGAAGCATCATGAACGCTATGGGTATAAACGCATCACGGAAGAATTAAAGAAATTAGGACATCATGTTAATCATAAAAAAGTGTATCGACTTATGCGGGAACTAGGATTGAAATGTGTAAAATTTATGCGGAAATCTCGTAAATACAATTCCTACAAGGGAAAGGTTGGAAAGGTAGCGAAAAACCGATTATCCCGCCGTTTTAGCACACCTATTCCTCTTCAAAAACTAGTAACCGACATTACAGAATTCAAATGTCTGGGGGATGAGAAGTTATATTTAAATCCAATTCTTGATCTTTATAACGGAGAAATTATTGCTTTTGACATCAAGAAACGTCCCACGTTAGATCTAGTTATGAAACCTTTAAGAGAAACGATAGAGATAATAAAGAATCGCGCAACCTACCGCACCACCATCCATTCTGATCAAGGATGGCATTACCAGCATAACCAATGGGTGCAAACATTGAAGAAAAATAAAGTATTCCAAAGCATGTCACGTAAAGCAACCTGCGCTGACAATGCCTCAATGGAGAATTTCTTTGGCATTTTAAAGCAAGAAATGTATTATGGGGAAGAATTAATAAGCTATGAAGAATTAAAAAGACAGATAGAAGAATATATTTACTGGTACAACCATGAACGATCAAAAGAAAAATTGGCTGGATTGAGTCCAGTTGAATACCGAACTCAATCCAGCCAATCAGCTGCATAATAAAAACTCTAACTTTTGGGGGTAACCACC
>NZ_WJNH01000027.1 GCF_009649735.1 Salinibacillus xinjiangensis | reverse complement strand
CACTCCGCCTGGGGAGTACGGCCGCAAGGCTGAAACTCAAAAGAATTGACGGGGGCCCGCACAAGCGGTGGAGCATGTGGTTTAATTCGAAGCAACGCGAAGAACCTTACCAGGTCTTGACATCCTCTGCTACCTCTAGAGATAGAGGGTTCCCTTCGGGGACAGAGTGACAGGTGGTGCATGGTTGTCGTCAGCTCGTGTCGTGAGATGTTGGGTTAAGTCCCGCAACGAGCGCAACCCTTGATCTTAGTTGCCAGCATTTAGTTGGGCACTCTACGGTGACTGCCGGTGACAAACCGGAGGAAGGTGGGGATGACGTCAAATCATCATGCCCCTTATGACCTGGGCTACACACGTGCTACAATGGATGGTACAAAGGGCAGCGAAGCCGCGAGGTGAAGCAAATCCCATAAAACC
>NZ_WJNH01000026.1 GCF_009649735.1 Salinibacillus xinjiangensis | reverse complement strand
GGTGGGGCCAATGATTGGGGTGAAGTCGTAACAAGGTAGCCGTATCGGAAGGTGCGGCTGGATCACCTCCTTTCTAAGGAAAACATCATCACTTTCGTGATGAATAAAAAGATGTACTGGTTGTGTTTGTTTAGTTTTGAGGGATTGAATGATCCTTCAAAGTTATACATGGGCCTGTAGCTCAGCTGGTTAGAGCGCACGCCTGATAAGCGTGAGGTCGGTGGTTCAAGTCCACTCAGGCCCACCATGATATAACGGGGCCTTAGCTCAGCTGGGAGAGCGCCTGCCTTGCACGCAGGAGGTCAGCGGTTCGATCCCGCTAGGCTCCATTTAGCACCTTGAAAACTAGATAAGAAACAATCAAGAGCATGACAATGCGTTTATTAAGTTAAGTGAACAAGAGCGCACGGTGGATGCCTTGGCACTAGGAGCCGATGAAGGACGGGACAAACACCGATATGCTTCGGGGAGCTGT
>NZ_WJNH01000025.1 GCF_009649735.1 Salinibacillus xinjiangensis | reverse complement strand
AGCGGGTTTCCCCATTCGGAAATCTCCGGATCAAAGCTTACTTACAGCTCCCCGAAGCATATCGGTGTTTGTCCCGTCCTTCATCGGCTCCTAGTGCCAAGGCATCCACCGTGCGCTCTTGTTCACTTAACTTAATAAACGCATTGTCATGCTCTTGATTGTTTCATATCTAGTTTTCAAGGTACTTGGTTTGAAGAATCGTTCGATCCTTCAAAACTAAACAAACACAACCAATACACCTTTTTATTCATCACGAAAGTGATGATGTTTTCCTTAGAAAGGAGGTGATCCAGCCGCACCTTCCGATACGGCTACCTTGTTACGACTTCACCCCAATCATTGGCCCCACCTTAGGCGGCTGGCTCCAAAAGGTTACCCCACCGACTTCGGGTGTTGCCAACTCTCGTGGTGTGACGGGCNAGCGGGTTTCCCCATTCGGAAATCTCCGGATCAAAGCTTACTTACAGCTCCCCGAAGCATATCGGTGTTTGTCCCGTCCTTCATCGGCTCCTAGTGCCAAGGCATCCACCGTGCGCTCTTGTTCACTTAACTTAATAAACGCATTGTCATGCTCTTGATTGTTTCTTATCTAGTTTTCAAGGTACTTGGTTTGAAGAATCATTCGATCCTTCAAAACTAAACAAACACAACCAGTACATCTTTTTATCCAGCTCCGACTCCCAGGTCCTCGCCGTCATAAGCATAATCCATTCTGTGGCATAAACCGCCACTACATGTATTCTGCTTATGCGGTCGAACCTAACCGGTCGTCTCCGCTTTTAAATTTCCTTAGAAAGGAGGTGATCCAGCCGCACCTTCCGATACGGCTACCTTGTTACGACTTCACCCCAATCATTGGCCCCACCTTAGGCGGCTGGCTCCAAAAGGTTACCCCACCGACTTCGGGTGTTGCCAACTCTCGTGGTGTG
>NZ_WJNH01000024.1 GCF_009649735.1 Salinibacillus xinjiangensis | reverse complement strand
CTTGTTTCCTCCGGAGTGGATCCTGAGTACGGCGGAACACGTGTAATTCCGTCGGAATCTGGGAGGACCATCTCCCAAGGCTAAATACTCCCTAGTGACCGATAGTGAACCAGTACCGTGAGGGAAAGGTGAAAAGCACCCCGGAAGGGGAGTGAAAGAGAACCTGAAACCGTGTGCTTACAAGTAGTTGGAGCCCCATGCATATTTTCCTTTGGAAAAATGCTGGGTGACAGCGTGCCTTTTGTAGAATGAACCGGCGAGTTACGATCCCATGCAAGGTTAAACAGATGATGTGGAGCCGCAGCGAAAGCGAGTCTGAACAGGGCGTTTTTTAGTATGTGGTCGTAGACCCGAAACCGTGTGACCTACCCATGTCCAGGGTGAAGGTAAGGTAACACTTACTGGAGGCCCGAACCCACGTACGTTGAAAAGTGCGGGGATGAGGTGTGGGTAGCGGTGAAATGCCAATCGAACACGGAGATAGCTGGTTCTCTCCGAAATAGCTTTAGGGCTAGCCTCA
>NZ_WJNH01000023.1 GCF_009649735.1 Salinibacillus xinjiangensis | reverse complement strand
AATCGAGGACTTAACTTAAAACCAAAAGCGGAGACGACCGGTTAGGTCCGACCGCATAAGCAGAATACCTGTAGTGGCGGTTTATGCCACGGAGTGGATTATGCTTATGACGGCGAGGACCTAGGAGCCGGAGCTAGACAGCACAAACGCAAACGTCATCTTGATCTACTTCTTATCTAGTTTTCAAGGTATTAAATAATATCAAAAAAACACTTGCATTTTTAAATGAAAGTGAATATAATATAACTTGTCCTTGAAAACAAACAGTCTTGTCTGGTGGCGAGGGCGGAGAGGTCACACCTGTTCCCATTCCGAACACAGAAGTTAAGCTCTCCAGCGCCGATGGTAGTTGGGGCTTTTCCCCTGCGAGAGTAGGACGCCGCCAGGCGTAAAATATAGGAGGATTAGCTCAGCTGGGAGAGCACCTGCCTTACAAGCAGGGGGTCGGTGGTTCGAGCCCGCCATCCTCCACCATTTCTTAATTATGCCGGTCTAGCTCAATTGGTAGAGCAACTGACTTGTAATCAGTAGGTTGGGGGTTCAAGTCCTCTGGCCGGCACCACTTTTTGGATTTAAGATTTGATATATAAAATAAAACACGCACGAGCCATTAGCTCAGTTGGTAGAGCATCTGACTTTTAATCAGAGGGTCGGAGGTTCGAATCCTCCATGGCTCACCATTTTTATGCGGGTGTGGCGGAATTGGCAGACGCGCTAGACTTAGGATCTAGTGTCTTTCGACGTGGGGGTTCGACTCCCTCCACCCGCACCATAAATATTATAGTGCTATTTAGATTAAAATATGTTAATATTTTAATATCGTAGCTAAATTTCCTGTGGATATGCGGAAGTAGTTCAGTGGTAGAACACCACCTTGCCAAGGTGGGGGTCGCGGGTTCGAATCCCGTCTTCCGCTCCAGATTATGTTGCCGGGGTGGCGGAATTGGCAGACGCACAGGACTTAAAATCCTGCGGTAGGTAACTACCGTGCCGGTTCGAGTCCGGCCCTCGGCACCATTATAATGCGCCCGTAGCTCAATTGGATAGAGCGTTTGACTACGGATCAAAAGGTTAGGGGTTCGACTCCTCTCGGGCGCGCCATTACACGGGAAGTAGCTCAGCTTGGTAGAGCACATGGTTTGGGACCATGGGGTCGCAGGTTCGAATCCTGTCTTCCCGACCATTAATTATGGGGCCTTAGCTCAGCTGGGAGAGCGCCTGCCTTGCACGCAGGAGGTCAGCGGTTCGACCCCGCTAGGCTCCACCAATTATAGTTCGAACCTTGAAAACTGAACAAACCAACCAGTACGTCAATTCGCTATTTTAATAGCAATTTGAATTAATTATGAGCTTTATGGATTTCAACATCCAATATTTTTTGGAGAGTTTGATCTTGGCTCAGGACGAACGCTGG
>NZ_WJNH01000022.1 GCF_009649735.1 Salinibacillus xinjiangensis | reverse complement strand
CGTCACCCCGGAGGGTTCAGTTAGCTTCCCGCGCTCGACTTGCATGTATTAGGCACGCCGCCAGCGTTCGTCCTGAGCCAAGATCAAACTCTCCAAAAAGTGACGCACAGGATGTGCTAACTTCTGCGTTGGTCACACTAAGTAATACTTCGTAGCATTACTACACAGAAACAGCATTGCTGTTTCGAGGACGTGACCGAACTTAGCAGAAGCTCCTTTGAAAAGCTTCCATAAAGCTCATAATTCAAATTGCTATTAAAATAGCGAATTGACATACTGGTTGGTTTGTTCAGTTTTCAAGGTTCGAATGTCACCGTCTTTTAGCGACTAAATAATTATATCATTCAAGCATTTCATTGTCAATAACTTTTCGTATTTACAATGTTGTTGGCTTGTCGTTTTTGAAGCAACAATTAATAATTTAACATGGTTTGCTTTGTTACGCAATGGTTAAATTATGGTAATGAATATCTTGTTTTTTGCGGCCACCTGTTATGCCGACAAGAAATAATATACCATGGTATAAATCTATTATCAATAGGTTTATAAGGTCCAATTTTTTCCTTTTATCGAAATTATTTAATATAGGATTTTGACATTATTCCAAGTTAGTGACCATTTCTTTTCTTTTATTCTTTTTTTATAGATGGCAACCCGCTCTTCCTTCTCTAAAAAGTATGAAGTTGGTTTCACTTCCATATTCAAAACATCATCGATTCCATGAGGAGCACTCAATAGAACTTGACCATTATCATTTAGTTTTACTCCTAATGCTGTAACTGTTTCAGGAAATTTTGAGATTGCATCCACAGAGGAAGCATAAGGTGGAATCTGATTAACGAGGTGCATTCTCGCTTGATTTTTAACAGACCAAGGAACATCCGAGAATATTTGTTCTAACTGATTTTCATATTCTTTTTCCATTTCTTCATCCAGTATTGCTGAATCAAAATAAATTAGATCCACATCTGACATAGGTGTTCGTGGCTGAATACCGTGTAATGTATCCCAAATTTTCGACCGTACAAAGCCAGCACAAATCCACCAATCGGGTAAGTTTAGAGATTGCGCAGCCCGTAAAACTTCCATCATCCATTCATCGAACTCAATCGAGCTTATGATATCGTTTATTGTTTTCATAGATCATACTCTCCCTAAAAGCATATGTAACCTTTATTGTCTTGGTGCAAACAACATAACGGAGACACCCAACAAACATATTCCAGCACCTATCCAATCATATAAATCAGGAGTTTTCTTATCAATACCCCAACTCCACAGTACTGAAAAAACAATAAACACCCCTCCATAAGCAGCATATACTCTACTTGAAAAGTAGCGACAATTCCCATATAAAGCTAATGCACAGCCACCTGTTAATCCCCAATAAAAAGGTTTTCCTTCTCTTAACCAAAGCCAGATGAGATATCCTCCACCTATTTCGGCTATACCTGCGACGATAAATAGTATAAAAGCATAAACCATGAAGCCCACTTCCCTTGAATAAATCACTAACCGTATTATATCACCCTTTACAGACTGTAAAATCAAAAAAAGGAATAAGCGCAATCGCTTATTCCTTTCCTTTTAATAACCAGCTACTTCTTTTGATTCATACATTGCCATTAGATTGTATAAGGACTCTCTTTCCACATCATTTAATGGAACGAGTGGTAAACGTACGCCCCCTACAGGAACACCCATACGATTTAGCGCTTCCTTAACTGGAGTTGGACTTGGCGCTGAGAACAATGCTTTCATCATAGGTAAAATGTAACGGTGCATAGCTGCTGCATGAGTTACATCCCCTTTACGGAAGCTATGGATCATTTCCTGCATCTCATTTCCAATCACGTGAGATGAAACTGATACAATGCCAGTACCCCCAACAGCTAAGGTTGGTAGTGTTTGACTATCTTCCCCACTGTAAACACTGAAATCATCGGCCGTCTTACTAATGATTTCGGACACGCGATCTAAATCACCACTTGCTTCCTTTACCGAGACAATATTATCAATTTCAGAAAGACGAATAATGGTCTCCATTTCCATATTGATGACACTACGTCCCGGAATGTTATAAAGCATAATTGGTAGCGATGTATTTTCAGCAATCATACGAAAATGTTGATACAATCCTTCTTGTGAAGGTTTATTGTAGTAAGGTGTCACGAGCATAATACCGTCAACACCCGTCGCTTCAGCTTCCTTCGTTATTTCAACTGAAGCCCTTGTATTATTAGAGCCTGTTCCAGCAATGACAGGTACTCTTTTATCCACGACTTCAACGACAAACTGAAATAACTTTAATTTTTCATCATGTGTTAGGGTCGGTGATTCACCCGTAGTCCCCGCAACAACTAATCCTTCTGAACCATTGGCAAGTAAATAATTCACTAATCCTCTTGTTGCTTCAAAATCAATATCACCTTGTTGATCAAATGGTGTTACCATAGCTGTTAATACTTTACCGAAATTCATAACTTCACACCCTTTTCATCATATTTTATTTTTCTCTTAAGGTGTGGAGGACTTTAATAAATGAAAAAACAACAACGAGAGAGCTCGCTGTTGCAAATAGAACAATGGTTTATCGTCCTAAGCATTCGATAGCCCTCCATATAGTCTCCTATATGACAGTCCTGTATTTATTCAATACCAGAACCAGCTTCAGGAGTATGAGTCTCCATCCACTTCGGCAGATTCCCCTTTCCTTATGATTCCTAGGAGCTCATTCTCCTCCACATAAGTACTGATGGTTTCTGCACCTCTATCCTTACTTCAAAAAAGCTTTAAAATAAGAAAGTTTTCATTGATTAAGTACAACTTACCAGAAAAAAAACAAAAAGACAAGTTTTTTTCTTTACAATATTGTATGTTTTTTTGAACATTTTAAGCACAAATACTTAACATTAATAATAAAAGTCCAAATGAGGCTTCTCTTCCTCATAATAGTCAAGTCTATCCTGCAAGGTTCCTGTATGAAATTCGAATTTATGGCCATCTGGATCACAAAAGTAAATGGACTTTTTGTCACGAACATCCCTTTTTCTTCCCGCTAGTATGTGTACATTTAATCGTTTTAATTTTTGATACATATCCTCAAAATCTTTTTCTTCTATAGAAAATGCAATATGAGTGTATGATTTATGTATTTCATTTCGCGGGATATCTTTTTCCACGTTTAATGCGAGCCATAAACCCCCAAGGTCAAAATAAGCAGTATTCTTTCCCTTAACTAATAATTTTGCTTGAAATACGTTTTTATAGAACTCGATTGACTGTTCCAAGTTTGAAACAGAAAATAACAAATGATTGATTCCGTTAATCTTCAAGATAACCCCACCTCAATTTAAGAAATAATCTGGCAATTTATATGTTAACATGTTCCAATGTAATGTGAAGGTAGTTAGTGCTTATAAAGTTCTTCTAATAAGTAATTATATTTACACACTAAAAAATCCTCAAAATCAATTAAGATTCTGAGGATTTCATGTTGCCCAGCAACGTCCTACTCTCGCAGGGGAAAAACCCCAACTACCATCGGCGCTGGAGAGCTTAACTTCTGTGTTCGGAATGGGAACAGGTGTGACCTCTCCGCTATTGCTACTGGACCTGTGTTTTTGAAGGTGTTTTGAGTACCTTCAAAACTAGATAAGAAGTGAATCAAGGTGACGTTTGCGTTTGTGCGGCTAGCTGCGACTCCCAGGTCCTCGCCGTCATAAGCATAATCCCTTCCGTGGCAAAACCCGCCACTACAGGTATTCTGCTTATGCGGTCGGACCTAACCGGTCGTCTCCGCTTTTGGTTTTAAGTTAAGTCCTCGATT
>NZ_WJNH01000021.1 GCF_009649735.1 Salinibacillus xinjiangensis | reverse complement strand
GTCTTTGCTTCCGAGGAGGCTGAGGCCGTGCCCATGGAAAGCGGAGTATTCTGCCGGAACGGTTTGCATGCACTCAATATTCATCAGAACAACTTAAGGAACATTAAAGAAAGCTAATTACGTCGCATTTTATATCTTTTAAGTCAAACACCATTCTTTTAAAAATGAGCGTTTCGTAAAATGGTATGATTTCCTACTCAAATATGAATACTAAAACTAACAAGTAATTAAGGGGATGAGTAGGTATTTTATGTTGCAAAAAAGGGGTATTCGAAAACAAACCAAACCTTATTTAATATTATCCATCTTCCATACCATCCTTATCATTTATGCCTTTATCAAAAGTAAAAACAAAAAACAAACTTTTGTGCTACTAATTTCCAGTATAGGAATGGCCTATTTTTTTGAATTTATTGTATTAAATATATTTGCAGCTTACCGTTATAAACCGAGAATATTCAAAATTTCGTATCATGACAACATTTTCGGAGCGGCCTTGTCTCAAGCCATCTTTGTACCTTTTACAGCTGTCTTTATGAACGTAAATAAAGCGAACTGGAAAATTAAGCTTTTATTTAGCACATATTTTATATTGGTCGAAAGGATTTTTTTATCCCTTAAAATTTTTTATAATAGATGGTGGAAAACGCGATATACAGCGATATTTATTACTATTTTCTTTTTTCTAAATGATCAATGGTTTTACTTATTAAAAAAGAAAAATAGCATTGTACAATATCTGTCACTATTTTTTATGACATTGTTTAGTGTAACAAACTACAGTCTAGCACTTACCTTCATACGAAAATTTCGATTAGGTTTTGGGCGGTTCTTTTCGTGGAAGGAGCATTTTGCGATCAAAGCGTTTTATTGTGTGCTTATCTCTATACCGAACTCATTGTTTATCAAGATGAATGACTCTTGGAGGGGAGCTTTAGCCGCTTTTGGGTGGTCATTAGGCCTTGATTTACTGTTAGTAAGACTAAAACTAGTTAAAGCCCACCGTTCCTTTTATCGGATAAACCCAATCAATCATATGGTATTAATTGGCATGACCAAATTGTTTTATAAATATATTTATAAGGATTTAAAATAGGGGTAGATTGATTCAAATTCTACTCCTTTTTATATGGAAATTAGATATAATATAAAGTTATCATTTATATTACATTGCATTTTTGATTTCCAAATTGTACATAATCATGTTAATATGTTTTTTAGGATGTATTGTAAGGGGGCTTAATAAGTGTCTCAATCAAATAAAAACAAAACCACTGTACATATTTATAATCGTAAATATACCATTGTAGGGGAAGAACATCCTCATCATATGCAAGTGATTGCTAGTATGGTAGATGAAAAAATGAGAGAAATTCAAGAAGCAAATCCTAGCCTTGATACAGCTAAATTAGCGGTATTAACGGCTGTGAATGCTATGAATGATTATGTAAAGATAGATGAAGAATATACATCATTGATTGAACAAATGCGAAGAGGGGAACGTAGAAAAAATGGCTGACTTGGTTCTACTAGTGATTTTACTGATTGGACTTCTTATAGGCCTAAAACGTGGCTTTATCATGCAGGTCCTTCATTTAACAGGCTTTATCATTGCCTTCATTATTTCGGTTTTATATTATGATAATCTATCTCCTATTTTAACTATGTGGATTCCATATCCAGACTTTGGTGAAGAAGGATTCGGTGCCTTATTCCAATCCTTACCTCTGGAGACAGCTTTTTATAATGGGATTGCTTTTGTCATAATCTTTTTTGCGGTGAAAATTGTGCTGCAAATTGTAGCTAACATGCTTGATTTTATTGCAGATCTACCTATTTTAAATAGTTTTAATGGAATACTAGGAGCTATTTTAGGTTTTTTAGAAACTTATTTTATCCTGTTTGTCATTATATATTTCTCCGCACTAATTCCAATTGATTTTATCCAAGGATATGTAAATGATTCTAGCATCGCTCAATTTATGATTGAGCATACTCCATTATTATCTGATCAAATTAAAGACTTGTGGTTTAGCAATATATCTGAAGCCTTAAAAAACTTCTCCTAATTTGAGAGAAGTTTTTTCTTTAGAGTCCGCAAATGTATTAGTAAGAAAAGAAAATTGGTAGAAAATAATAGTAGGTGATGTTCATGATGGTGAATAAAAAACAAGTAATCAAATTATTGGAACAAATTGCTGTGTATTTAGAATTAAAGGCAGAAAATCCTTTCAAAATTTCAGCATATCGTAAGGCAGCTCAAGCTTTGGAGACAGATGAGCGGTCATTATCAGAAATAGATGATTTTACCAAAATGAAAGGAATCGGCAAGGGAACCGCCGCTGTTATCCAAGAATACATAGAGGACGGTTATTCAGATACACTCCGTCAGCTTGAAGAGGATGTACCTGCTGGTCTTATTCCTTTGTTAGATTTACAAGGACTAGGTGGAAAAAAGCTAGCTAAGCTCTATCAGGAATTAAACGTAACAGATGCTGTTTCGCTAAAAGAGGCTTGTGAAAGTGGACAAGTTGAACAACTTAGTGGATTTGGAAAGAAAACGGCTGAGAAAATTTTAAAATCATTAGAAGATCACGAAAAACGACCAGAGCGTTTGCCGATAGTGTTTATGTTGCCAATTGCCGAAAAGATTGAACAGCAATTAGCTGGCCTTAAAAATGTAACCAAATTTTCTCGTGCCGGAAGTATCCGTAGATTAAAAGAAACCATTAAAGATTTAGACTTTATTATTGCGACTGACCAACCGGAAGATGTGAAAGAGCAGCTTCTAAATTTAGAAGGGATTCAGCATGTTGAAGCAGCCGGAACAACCAAGGTCACAGTGATTTTTAGTGAAGGATATGATGTATCGGTTGACTTTCGCCTAGTTCAACCTAATGAATTCGCTACAACCCTCCATCACTTCACAGGTTCTAAAGACCACAATGTAGCCATGAGGCAAATAGCTAAGGAACAGAATGAAAAAATTAGTGAATACGGGGTAGAAAATTTAGATACAGGTGAGACCCTTACGTTTTCAAGTGAAAAAGATTTTTTTAACCACTTTGGCTTAAACTATATCCCACCGGAGCTGCGGGAAAATACAGGTGAAGTAGATGATGCCAATCAACCATTTCATCTGATTACAAAAGAGGATATTCGTGGCGATTTACACATGCATACCACTTGGAGTGATGGAGCTCAATCATTAGAAGAAATGGTAATTCGGGCTCGTGAAAAGGGCTATGAATATATTGCAATAACCGATCACTCCAAATTTTTACGTGTAGCGAACGGATTGAATGAGGATAGATTACGAAAGCAGCGTGAGGAGATTAACAGAGTTAACGAAAAGTTTTCTGATATCCATGTCTTTGCAGGTATTGAAATGGACATTTTGCCAGACGGCACCTTAGACTTTACTGATGACTTTTTAAGTGAAATGGATTTTGTTATTGCCTCCATACATTCAAGCTTTACACAATCTAAAGAAAAAATTATGCAACGATTGAAAAACGCAATGGATAGTCCTCATGTCAACTTAATTGCCCACCCAACAGGACGATTAATTGGAAAACGTGATGGATATGAAGTAGACTATGAGGAGTTAATTCACTATGCAAAAAAAACCAATACAGCACTCGAGTTAAATGCGAATCCGAATCGACTAGATTTATCCTGGAAATGGCTGATGAAGGCTCAAGAGGAAGGAGTCAAGATTGCTATTAATACAGATGCCCATAACTACAACATGTTAGAGGATATGGACATAGGGGTAAGCTTTGGTCGAAAAGGAAAACTAACACCAAATACAGTTCTAAATACTTGGTCAAAGGAGCAATTAGCCCACTTTATGACAAACGGAAAAGATTAAAGGAGCAATTGAAGTTATGAATGAAAGAGTGTTAAAGGTACTAGAATTTGACAAAATAAAAGAACAATTACTAGGATATGCTGGCTCGTCCTTAGGGAAGGAACAAGTTTTAAAGCTACAGCCATCAGGAGATTTAGAAGTAGTGAAAAAATGGCAGGAAGAAACTGACGAGGCTACTCAAGTACTACGAATCAAGGGTCATATCCCCTTAGGAGGCATATTTGATATTCGTGCTAACGTCAAACGAGCAAGCATTGGAGGAGTTTTAACTTCCTTTGAATGTCTTGATGTAGCAAGTACCATACGTGCAGGAAAGGTACTTAAGCAGTTTATATTGGATATTGATGATGAAGAGCTTTCTATTCCCATTCTACGTGATTTAACCGACCAGATTGTCCTTTTAAATGAACTTGAGCGTAATATAAAATCGTGTATTGATGACCATGGTCATGTGATGGATGGCGCATCCGACAAGCTTCGTTCCATTCGTTCACGCATTAGGACCTATGAAAATACCGTGCGGGACCGATTAGAACAATACACGAAAACGAAGAGTAAAATGCTGTCTGATGCAATTGTCACGATTCGTAACGATCGCTACGTATTACCGGTAAAACAAGAATATCGAGGCTCCTTTGGCGGTATTGTTCATGACCAGTCCGCATCAGGGCAAACTTTATTTATTGAGCCACAATCTGTTGTAGAAGCTAATAATAATCTACAAGCTGCAAAGGTAGAAGAATCAAGAGAGATTGAGAAGATACTACAAGAGCTTTCCGCACAGATTGCTCAGGATAAAGAGTTTATCAATCAAAATGTTCAAATATTAGAGAAAATAGACTTTATGGTTGCAAAAGCTAAATTTGGGAAAGACATGAAGGCAGCCAAACCATCAATGAATGATCAGGGAATTATAAAAATGAAACAAGCCCGTCATCCCTTGATAAATGAAGGTGAAGTGGTCCCTAATGATGTCGAAATTGGCAAGGATTTTACAGCGATTGTCATTACAGGTCCAAATACTGGAGGTAAGACGGTCACCTTAAAAATGATTGGTCTCTGCACCATTATGGCTCAAGCTGGATTACAAATCCCTGCGTTAGATGGTTGTGAACTCTCTGTATTTGATGACGTTTTTGCTGATATTGGGGATGAACAATCAATCGAGCAGAGCTTAAGTACGTTTTCATCTCATATGACTAATATTGTAAATATCCTACAAGGGGTTCATGAAAAAACACTAGTGTTATTTGATGAGCTAGGAGCTGGAACGGACCCTCAGGAAGGGGCCGCTTTAGCAATGGCAATTTTAGATCAGGTTGTAGAAAAACAGGCTAGAGTCATTGCGACAACCCATTATCCTGAGCTAAAAGCATATGGGTTCAATAGAGAAGAAGTGGTAAATGCCTCTGTAGAATTTGATGTCAAGACACTACGTCCTACCTACCGTTTATTATTGGGAGTCCCAGGTCGAAGTAATGCTTTTGAAATTTCCAGGCGACTCGGTCTTCAAGAAGAAATTATACACAAAGCACAATCCTTAACAGGTCAGGATTCCCAAAGTGTAGAGAATATGATTGCCTCATTAGAAGAGTCCCGCAAGAAAGCTGATGAGGATTATGAGCAAGCTGAGGTTATTTTAGAACAAGCGTCAAAGCTCCATCACGATCTGAATAACAAATGGAATCAATTGGAACAGCAAAAGGAGAAATTGTTAAAGAAAGCGGAAGAAAAGGCGAATAAGGAATTAGAAAAAGCGAAACGTGAAGCTGCTGAAATTGTGGACCGATTACGTAACATGAAACAGAATGCGGAAGTAAAAGAGCATGAAATCATAGATGCGAAAAAACAATTAGAAGAAGCTGGCTTGAATTTAACAGGTGAGGAAAAGAATAAAACATCTGCGGTTCAAAATAATACCGAAAACCTGCAACCTGGCGATGAAGTAAAGGTTCGTTCTTTAAATCAACAGGGTCATATCGTAGAGAAAATAAGTGAAAAAGAATTTCAAGTGCAGCTAGGCATTATGAAAGTGAAAGCAAAAGCCGATAACTTAATCTTTATCAATCGGCCTGAACCCGTTAAAGAAGAAAAACCTTTAGCAAAGGTTAAAGGGAAATCTTTCCACGTCAAAACGGAATTGGATTTACGGGGAGAACGATACGAGGATGCCTTAATTCAACTGGAGAAGTATGTAGATGATGCATTATTAGCTGGCTATCATCAGGTATCTATTATCCATGGAAAAGGAACAGGTGCTTTAAGAAAAGGTGTACAAAAATTTGCTGAGCGCCATCGTTCGATTTCTGGTCATCGAATGGGGAGCATGAATGAAGGTGGGTCAGGAGTCACCATCCTTGAATTAGGATAGGATGGATGAGGAGGGAAACTTATGTGGCAAAATTTTTGGGAAAATCCCTATGTGGAAACAGCGGCAAGCTTCAGTGTGGTCATTTTGTGTTTAATTGTTTTTATGGCTATTTTTGAGCTCGTTACAAAGTACAACAACTGGCAACAAATCCATAAAGGAAATTTTTCCGTAGCCATGGCTACAGGCGGCAAAATGTTTGGTATAGCTAATATTTTTCGTTTTTCAATTGAACACAATGACTCCCTTGTGGAGAGTATCGGCTGGGGAATTTATGGTTTTTTACTACTCCTTATTGGATATTTTATTTTTGAATTTTTAACCCCGACGTTTAAAATCGATGAAGAAATCGAAAATGATAACCGAGCAGTTGGATTTATTGCATTGATTATATCGGTTGGGTTATCTTTTGTAATTGGTGCGAATATAATTTAAGGAGAGGCAGCATTAATGAGAACATTAGCTATTGTATTAATGATTGTAGCTTTTATCTTTTTGGCCGTTGGGGTCATTTATATGGTTTCGGCATAATATTGAGAACTAAGTAACTAGGTTTATGGATCATGGCTCTATGAACCTAGTTATTTTTCGATTTGAGCATTGACCAAGGCCCATCCGCTTTCTTTTTTGTCGCACTATTTTAAATTTTTGTGTATTATGTATATAATAGGGTTAAAGAAATTATAAGGAGGTTATGCAATGGTTGAGGGGGCAAGCAAATTATGGCATCAGCATTATCCAGCAGATATTCCACATTCGATAGACTATGATAAAAAGCCACTACATGAATTTCTTCACGAAACAGCAGATAAGCACCCTGATTTGAAAGCGCTTCACTTCATGGGGAAGGAACTAACCTTCAGACAGCTACTAGATCAAACAAAAAAGCTTGCTAGTTATCTTCAAGACTTAGGATTGAAGAAAGGTGACAGGGTCGCTATTATGCTACCTAACTCACCTCAGTCAGTAATTGGATATTATGCTGCACTAATGGCTGGTGCAATAGTTGTACAGACGAATCCTTTATATACCGAGCGAGAATTAGATTACCAATTAAAGGACTCTGGGGCTAAAATGATTATTTGTTTAGACGTACTTTACCCTAGAGTGAAGAAGGTAAAGGAAAGTACTGACCTTGAACACATTGTGGTAACAGGGATCAAGGATTACCTTCCATTTCCTAAAAATGTGCTGTATCCCTTTATACAAAAGAAGGAATATGGTGACTTTGAGAAGCCTAGTCACGGCGGACAGGTTCATAAGCTTGCCAATGTGTTAAAAGAAGCTAGTGGAAAAGTAAAAGAAGTGGATGTGGACCCAGAAAAGGATTTAGCCTTATTACAATATACAGGTGGGACAACAGGCTTCCCGAAAGGCGTCATGTTAACTCACCATAATTTAGTGGCCAATACGCAAATGTCACAAAAATGGATGTACAAAATTGAAGAGGCGAAAGATATAACCTTAGCTGTACTCCCATTTTTTCACGTATACGGAATGACAGCGGTAATGAATTTATCCATTATGATGGCAACGAAAATGATTTTACTTCCAAAGTTTGATGCAGAAGAAGTGCTGAAAACCATTGATAAACAAAAGCCGACTTTGTTTCCAGGAGCACCGACAATTTATATTGGTTTATTAAATCATCCCAATTTGAAAGATTATAATTTATCTTCTATTAAAGCCTGTATAAGTGGTTCTGCCCCATTACCGGTTGAAGTTCAGCAAAGGTTTGAAAAAGAAACTGGAGGAAAGTTAGTGGAAGGTTATGGATTAACGGAATCTTCTCCTGTCACTCATGCGAACTTTTTATGGGATAAGCGAATCAATGGAAGTATTGGAGTTCCATGGCCAGACACAGATGCCAAGATTTTTGATACGGAATCACATGAAGAATTAGAGGTTGGAGAAATAGGGGAGCTTGCAGTCAAAGGCCCTCAAGTTATGCAAGGGTATTGGAACAGACCTGAGGAAACCGAACAAGTACTTAAAGATGGCTGGCTTTTAACTGGAGACATAGGATATATGGACGATCAAGGCTTTTTCTACATTGTCGATCGGAAAAAGGACATGATAATCGCTGGTGGATACAATATCTATCCACGAGAAGTTGAGGAAGTGCTTTATGAGCATGAAGCAGTACTAGAAGCAGCGGTAGCAGGAATACCTGATCCCTATCGAGGGGAAACAGTTAAGGCATATGTCGTATTGAAGGATGGAAGTGAGGCTACAGAAAAGGATTTAAATGCTTTCTGTAGAAAAAACCTTGCCGCTTACAAAGTACCACGTATCTATGAATTTAGAGATGAGCTTCCGAAAACAGCGGTTGGAAAGATTTTACGCCGAAAATTGGTTGATGAGGAAAAACAAAAACAAGAAGCCCACACATCAAGCTAAGTCTTCCTCTTTTTTTAACATTGATTTGGACAAGATAAATCCCTTCATATGGTTGACACTTGGATGTTTTCCCGATAGAATATAAAATAAATGAATGACTATTCATTCAGTTTTGTGTATGTGGATGAATATAGTAAAATGTGTGAGTAAACATTCATCCCCATCCATAGTAAGGAGAACACATATGAAGAAAAATAAACCGAAATATAAACAGATTATTGATGCCGCAGTAGAAGTTATAGCTGAAAATGGATATCACGCATCACAGGTATCAAAAATTGCCAAAAAAGCAGGGGTTGCAGATGGTACTATATATTTATACTTCCAAAACAAAGAGGATATCCTAGTCTCGGTCTTTCAAGAAAAGATGGGACAATTTATAGAAAGAATAAAAGATGATATTGCAAAGAAGTCAAATGCGAATGAAAAGCTATATAGCTTAATTGAAATGCACTTTAGGCAATTAGCAGTTGATCATCATTTAGCCGTAGTCACTCAGCTTGAGCTAAGACAATCTAAAAAGGACTTACGGTTACAAATAAATGAGGTACTAAAAGGGTATATAGCTATCATAGATGAGATTCTCCATGAAGGTGTTGAAGAAGGATTATACCACTCGGAGCTCAATATCACATTAGTACGTCAGATGATTTTTGGAACACTGGATGAGGTCGTCACCAACTGGGTGATGAAAGAAGAAAAGTATGACCTCATTGCACAAGCAAGTGATGTTCATTATTTCATTACTAATGGAATAAAAAAATAAAGGTAAGGGGGCTACACGGGGTGGATCATTTAACATTCCAAGTTGAAGAAAAAGTTGGGCTAATTACATTTACTAGTCCACCTGCAAACGCATTATCCACAGGACTTTTGGTAGAGCTTTCAAAGGTTTTAGACGAGGTTGAGGAGACCCCTCAAATTAAGGCTATCGTTATTCGTGGAGAAGGAAAGTTTTTCTCTGCAGGTGCAGATATTAAAGAGTTTACTAGCTTACAAGATGCAGATGACTACACATCATTAGCTGAACGAGGACAGCAGTTATTTAATCGAATGGAGAAATTTCACGTACCGATTATCGCATCAATTCATGGAGCTGCACTAGGCGGTGGCTTAGAGCTGGCAATGTCTTGTCATATGAGAATTGTAACAAAGGATGCTAAGCTTGGCTTACCTGAATTGACGCTAGGCATCATTCCAGGCTTTGCTGGAACACAACGATTACCACGTTATGTTGGATTACCTAAAAGTTATGAAATGATTTTAACAGGAAAACCGATAAGCGGTGTCGAAAGTAAAGAGTGGGGCTTGGTGAATCATGCTGTGTCTGAGGAAGAACTTGAAGATTTCACAATGAATCTAGTAAATAAAATCGTTGATAAAAGTGGTCCATCTGTTCAAGCAGTTATGGATTTACTCCCTTATGCTCATACTTCACAATTCCAAGCGGGTGTAAGTGAGGAAGCAAAAAGATTTGGTAATGTTTTTGGAACTGAAGACGCCAAAGAAGGTATCCAAGCCTTTATAGAAAAAAGAAAGCCTAATTTCAAAGACCATTAAACTTAGGGAGGTTATCACATGAACATTTATGTACTAATGAAGAGAACTTTTGACACAGAAGAAAAGATTGTCATTGAGGATGGTCGAATCGACGAAGAGGGTGCCGAATTTATTATTAATCCTTATGATGAATATGCGATTGAAGAGGCAATTCAACTTCGCGACGAACACGGTGGAGAAATAACCGTTGTCACTATTGGTGGGGAGGACGCTGAAAAGCAATTGCGTACTGCTCTAGCCATGGGTGCTGATAAATCTGTCCTCATTAATGTAGAAGATGATGTGGAGGAAAGCGATCAGTTTACAACGGTGAAAATTCTTGAAGCATTCTTTGAGGATAAAGAGTATGACATGATTTTAGCCGGTAATGTGGCTATTGACCAAGCAAGCGGACAAATCGGTCCGAGATTGGCTGAAAGTCTTGATATCCCATGCGTAACGACCATTACAAATTTAGAGGTTGATGGAGATAAAGCTAAAATTGAGCGTGACGTAGAAGGGGATGTTGAAAAGATTGAAGTTTCAACACCTGTTCTTGTCACTTGTCAGCAAGGGTTAAACGAACCTAGATATCCTTCTCTACCAGGTATCATGAAAGCAAAGAAAAAGCCTTTAGAAGAGCTAGAGCTTGATGACCTTGACTTAGATGAAGACGATGTAGAACCAAAAACGAAAACCATTGATGTCTTCTTACCACCTGAAAAAGAAGCGGGTAAAATCCTAGAGGGCGAAATCGATGATCAAGTAAATGAGCTTGTAGGCTTACTACGCAACGAAGCTAAAGTGATATAAATTCATATAACACCAAAGGGAAAGGGGAATAGAAATGAGTAAAAAAATCGTCGTGTTTGGTGAAGTTCGTGACGGAGAACTTCGTAATGTATCTTTTGAGGCTATTGCCGCTGCCCGTAAAATTAATGAAGATGGGGAAATCGTAGGAGCAGTTTTTGGCAATGAAGGATTAGAGGAAGCTGCTAAAGAACTGATTTATTATGGAGCAGATCGTGCGATTACAGTACAGCACGATAGCTTAAAAAATTATACATCAGAAGGCTATGCCCAAGCTGCTTTAGCTGTTATCAATGATGAAAATCCAGATGGAATCGTTATGGGACATACCGCTGCTGGTAAGGATTTAACACCTAAAATTGCTAGCAAACTTGAAAGCGGTTTAATATCAGATGTTACAGAAATTGAGGTAACAGGTGATAATGTTGTCTTTACTAGACCAATCTACTCTGGTAAAGCCTTTGAAAAGAAAATTGTAACAGACGGACTAATCTTTGCGACCATTCGTCCAAACAACATTGCCCCACTTAATCGTGACGACAGTCGTAGTGGTGATGTAACGGCTAAAGAAGTAGATATTAAAGATATTCGTACGGTTATTAAAGATATTTTGCGCAAAACGTCTGAAGGAGTTGACCTTTCTGAGGCTAAGGTTATTGTAGCTGGTGGTCGTGGGGTAAAGAGCAAGGAAGGCTTTGAACCTCTACAAGAGCTTGCTGATGTACTAGGTGGAGCTGTAGGGGCTTCTCGCGGAGCGTGCGATGCAGACTATTGCGATTATTCCCTTCAAATTGGTCAAACAGGTAAGGTTGTAACCCCTGACCTATATATTGCATGTGGAATTTCCGGCGCTATTCAACACTTAGCTGGTATGTCAAACTCCAAAATTATTGTCGCGATTAACAAAGACCCTGAAGCTAACATCTTTAACGTTTCCGATTATGGAATTGTAGGCGATTTATTTGAGGTTGTTCCAAAGTTAACAGAAGAAATTAAAAATTTGAAAGTAAACGCATAGATTGAAGCTTCTATTCAAAAGTGCCAGACATTCTCACATGAGAGGTCTGGCACTTTGTTTCATTCGCCATGCATGAATACGGTTAACTCGGATAAATTAAGCTCAAACAAACTATTGGAATATGTTCCGCCCATGATGTTATACTTAGTTCATAATTAAATATGCTTTGGCATAGGAGGAATGAAAAATGGCAATTACACATGCAACAGATCAAAACTTCAATCAAGAAACTTCTGAAGGTCTTGTGCTAGCAGACTTTTGGGCACCATGGTGTGGACCTTGTAAAATGATTGCACCAGTATTAGAAGACTTGGACAGTGAACTTTCTGAGAAAGTTAAAATTATTAAATTAGATGTTGATGAAAATCAAGAAACAGCTCAAAAGTATGGTGTTATGAGTATCCCAACATTGCTACTCTTTAAAGATGGAGAAGTAGTTGACCAAGTTGTTGGATTCCAACCTAAAGAAGCACTAGCTGAACTTGTAAATAAACACGCTTAAGCAATTTCTAATAAATAAAGAAAAATTCCCTTGTCCAATCGTTGGCAAGGGTTTTTTTGTTACAGGCTATCTAAATGTCATATAATATTTTTAGGTGGTTCTTTAGGGAGTGTACTATATGAATAAAAAAATTCAAGACAAGTTAGCTGTTTTACCAGACCAGCCTGGTTGTTATTTAATGAAAAACAAGCATGAAGAGGTCATTTATGTTGGAAAATCAAAAAAATTAAAAAATCGTGTTCGGTCTTACTTTACAGGTGCACATGATGCTAAGACTCAACGCCTTGTGCAGGAAATTGACCATTTTGAATATATTGTAACTTCATCAGAAATAGAAGCCCTTATTTTAGAAATGAATTTAATAAAAAAGTACGACCCCAAATATAACGTTCTATTAAAAGATGATAAAAGCTACCCATATATAAAGATTACAGCTGAAAAACAGCCTAGATTAATCATTACAAGACAGGTGAAAAAGGATAAAGGCAAATACTTTGGTCCATATCCTAACGTTTATGCAGCCCGAGAAACGAAAAAATTATTAGATCGACTTTATCCGCTACGAAAATGTAACAAAATGCCTGACCGGGTTTGTTTGTACTATCATATCCATCAATGCCTGGGTCCGTGTGAATACACAGTAACAGATGAAACGAATGCGGAGATTGTTCAAAACATAACGAAATTTTTAAGCGGTGGACATCAAGACATCAAAAAAGATTTAAAAAAGAAGATGCAGGATGCTTCTGAGCAGCTGGAATTTGAGCGAGCTAAGGAGTATCGTGATTTAATACAACACATTGAGTCTGTAATGGAAAAACAAAAAATGACATTAAATGATCAACAAGACCGTGATATTTTTGGCTACTCCTATGATAAAGGCTGGATGTGTATCCAAGTGTTTTTTATCAGGCAAGGAAAGTTGATTGAACGTGATGTCGCCTTGTTTCCGTTCTTTGATGAGCCAGCTGAAACATTTGTAAGCTATATTGGACGCTTTTACCTTCATCAAAATCATTTAAAACCAAAAGAAATACTGGTTCCCCTAGGTACAGATAAGGACTTATTGGAGGATCTACTTAAAATTCATGTGAAAACACCTATGCGTGGGCGGAAAAAAGAGCTTGTGGAATTAAGTATGAAAAATGCCAAAATTGCCCTGAAAGAAAAGTTTTCAATGATTGAACAGGATGAGGAGCGTACTATAAAGGCAGTTGAAGGACTAGGTGAATTGTTGAATGTTGAAATTCCTCACCGAATTGAAGCCTTTGATAACTCTAATATACAAGGAACAGACCCTGTTTCGGCTATGGTTGTTTTTATCGATGGGCGACCCAATAAGAAGGAATACCGAAAATATAAGATAAGAGATGTTGAAGGTCCTGATGATTACGAAACGATGCGCGAGGTCATCAGAAGAAGGTATAAGCGAGTAATAAAAGAAAAATTACCTTTGCCTGATCTAATTTTGGTTGATGGTGGAAAAGGACAAATGAGTGCTGCCATTGATGTGCTTGAAAATGAATTAGGACTTGATATTCCGTTATGCGGTTTGGCGAAGGATGAAAAACATAGGACCAGTGAGCTCTTATATGGTGACCCACCTGAAATGGTTGAAATGAATCGCCAATCACAACCCTTTTATCTTATTCAGAGAATTCAGGATGAAGTCCATCGATTTGCAATCTCCTTCCATCGTCAAGTACGTGGAAAAAGCAGCTTTCAATCTAAATTGGATGAGGTGGAAGGTGTTGGACAGAAAAGAAAACGTCTTTTGCTACGTCATTTTAAGTCCATTGAAGACATGAAAGAGGCTGATATTGAGGAGTTTACAAAATTAGGAATTCCTATACCAGTTGCCAATAAGATTGTGGAAACATTAAATAAAGAGGAAGAGTAACTCATTATTACTCCTCCTCTTTTTTCTGTTGTTTTAGAGTGAGGTAACAGCGAAAAAAGTCACGTTCTTATGTCGTTTGTTGGTTTCATCCATACACTCAATGGCATCCTGGTAAATATGTGATAGTTGCTCTGCAATAAAACCTGCTTCAAGTCGGTAGGAAACATCTTCTTTATAGGAAAAGCGCTCCGTGATCAGAGGGCTTTGTAGTTGAAATACGAGCTCTTTTCCTTTTTCCTTGATTAAAGTAAGGTCACCAAAGCCAGCCTGCTGAAAAAAGGATTGTAGCTCTTCCATATCGTTTACAGGGCATTTTCTAGCCAAACTCTTCCCTAAATAATATTGAACAAAGTTTACGTCATCACCTAAGATTTCAGGTAATGTTAGTTGTTTGATTAATTCATACCCAAATGCAGGTATTTGGATATTTTTAATCTCTTCATTTTGGAGTAATGTCTTCTCTTTTCCCACTGTGCTCATTCCTTTCTCTCTACTATTATCATAGGGATTGATGTATATTGCAATACTTACATTATCTTGTAATTCGAACTAAAAAAATGTTTTTAGACATTTATTTCCATGTTTTCCAGTAAAGCTAATTGAATTTTGTAGATTTTTTGAAGAAGTTAGACTTTCGGTTTTAAGTTTCCTTGACGCTACTGATGGGTAGGGGTACAATATTAAATGTTATGAAATGATTTTTCTTTTTGGGCGAGAAGGGGGATTATTCCAAAAAATGTGCTTGTTTTTTGGGAAATAAAAGCGCTTTATTTTAGTATCCTAATATTATTTACATCAACTGAGGGGGGTTAAGATGGCAAATAACCGCGAATTTTTTAATCGAAGACTACATTCTTTATTAGGGGTAATCCCAATTGGAATCTTTTTGATTCAGCACTTAGTTGTGAACCAATTTGCACGAAATGGTGCAGAATCATTTAACCGGGCAGCAGAATTTATGGAAAACCTGCCTTTCCGTTATTTTCTTGAAATCTTTGTAATTTTCCTTCCGCTACTATTCCATGCTATTTACGGCGTTTACATTGCATTTACTGCAAAGAACAATGTAGGTAGATATGGATATTTTCGTAACTGGATGTTCTATTTACAACGAATAACAGGAATTATTACACTAATTTTCGTTGTTTGGCATGTCTGGGAGACAAGACTTGCAAACCTTTTCTATGGTACCGAAGTAAACTTTGATATGATGGCTACCATTTTAAGTAGTCCGTTTATGTTCTGGTTCTATATTGTGGGTGTTGTTTCAACAATATTCCACTTCGCAAATGGTCTATGGTCTTTCCTAGTTAGCTGGGGACTAACCATTACGCCACGTTCACAGCGTATTGTTACATACGTTACAATGCTCATTTTTATAGGTTTATCCTATGTCGGGGTAAGTACAATTTTCGCTTTTGTTAGCTAGTTATAAAAAATAAGGAACATTAAATAGAACAAGGGAGTGAATGAATTATGAGTAATCGCAACATCGTTGTTGTTGGTGG
The DNA here is from genome assembly GCF_009649735.1 of Salinibacillus xinjiangensis. Classification (GTDB taxonomy): domain Bacteria; phylum Bacillota; class Bacilli; order Bacillales; family Alkalibacillaceae; genus Salinibacillus; species Salinibacillus xinjiangensis. The sequence goes on along the minus strand of NZ_WJNH01000021.1, from coordinate 23,065 downwards.
AGGATTAGCTGGACTAATGGCAACAATTAAAGCAGCAGAAGCAGGCGTGCATGTTGATCTACTTTCACTTGTACCTGTTAAACGCTCCCACTCTGTATGTGCACAAGGTGGAATTAATGGTGCGGTTGATACAAAAGGGGAGGGGGACTCTCCTTGGATTCACTTTGATGATACCGTTTATGGCGGAGACTTCTTAGCAAACCAAGAACATGTTAAAAAGATGTGTGAGGCTGCACCTGGTATTATTCATATGTTTGACCGTATGGGAGTAATGTTTAACCGTACACCAGAAGGATTATTAGACTTCCGTCGTTTTGGTGGAACTCAACATCATCGTACTGCATTTGCTGGTGCAACTACAGGTCAACAGCTATTATATGCACTTGATGAGCAAGTTCGTCGCCATGAAGTCAATGGTCTAGTAACGAAGTATGAAAACTGGGAATTCCTTTCAGCTATTGTTGATGATGAAGGTGTCGGTCGTGGAGTTATGGGTCAAGACCTACACTCACACGAAATCCGTGCTTTCAAAGGTGATGCAGTGATCATGGCAACTGGTGGTCCTGGTATTATCTTTGGTAAGTCTACCAACTCAGTTATAAATACAGGTTCAGCTGCATCTGCTCTTTATCAACAAGGTGCAATTTACTCGAACGGAGAGTTTATCCAAATTCACCCAACAGCCATTCCTGGTGATGATAAGCTACGTTTAATGAGTGAATCAGCTCGTGGTGAAGGTGGACGTGTTTGGACATATAAAGATGGTAAGCCATGGTATTTCCTAGAGGAGAAATATCCTGCATATGGTAACCTTGTTCCACGTGATATTGCAACACGTGAAATCTTTGATGTCTGTGTAAACCAAAAACTAGGTATTAATGGGGAAAACATGGTATACCTAGATCTTTCTCATAAAGATCCTAAGGAACTTGACGTAAAACTCGGTGGAATTATCGAGATTTATGAAAAATTCGTTGGGGATGACCCTCGTAAAGTTCCGATGAAAATCTTCCCAGCCGTACACTATTCAATGGGTGGCCTATGGGTTGACAATAACCAAATGACTAATATTCCTGGTGTGTTTGCTGCTGGTGAGTGTGACTTTACACAGCATGGTGCAAACCGTCTTGGAGCGAACTCTCTATTATCTTCTATTTATGGTGGTATGGTTGCCGGACCAAACGCTGTTGAATATATTGAGGGATTAGAAAAGTCTGTTGAAGATGTACCTTCTCAGTTGTTTGATCAAAAGATTAAAGAAGAAGAAGACAAATTCGAGAAGATTATGGGTATGAATAGCGGTGATGAAAATGCTTATCAAATCCATAAAGAGCTAGGGGAATGGATGACAGACAATGTAACCGTTGTTCGTGATAACAAGAAGTTATTACAAACGGATGAAAAAATTCAAGAGCTTTTAGAGCGATATGAAAATATCAATATTAATGATACGTCTCGTTGGAGTAACCAAGGAGCTATGTTTACTCGTCAGCTTAAGAATATGCTTCAATTAGCTAGAGTAATTACTCTTGGTGCTTACAACCGTAATGAGAGCCGTGGAGCTCACTATAAGCCAGAGTTTCCAGAGCGTAATGATGAGGAGTTCTTGAAGACAACGATGGCGAAATTTACGGGAGATAAGAGTGAGCCTGAAATCTACTATGAAGATGTTGACACTTCTTATATCAAGCCTAGAAAAAGAGACTATACAACAAAACATTAATAGATAAAGGGGGAGGATGAAACATGAGTGAGTCAAAGACAATTAAAGTGATTATAACTCGTCAAAATGGCCCCGATGCACAACCTTTTGATGAGGAATTCGAAATTCCTTATCGTAAAAATATGAACGTAATTTCTGCCTTAATGGAAATTCGTCGTAATCCTGTAAATGCCAAAGGGGAAAAGACAACACCGGTATTTTGGGAAATGGGATGTTTAGAGGAAGTTTGTGGTGCCTGTTCTATGGTCATTAATGGGAAGCCACAACAAGCTTGCTCAGCATTAGTGGATCAACTTGAACAGCCGGTTCGCCTTGCTCCAATGAAGACATTCCCGATTGTACGTGATTTAGCTGTAGACCGAAGCAGAATGTTTGATTCATTGAAGAAGGTAAAGGCTTGGATTCCTATTGATGGAACATATGATTTAGGACCTGGACCTCGTATGGCAGAAAGCAAGAGACAGTGGGCTTATGAATTATCAAAGTGTATGACATGTGGTGTTTGTTTAGAGGCATGTCCTAACGTTAACAGCAAATCAAATTACATTGGACCTGCACCTTTATCACAGGTACGTTTGTTCAATTCTCATCCAACAGGTGAATACCATAAGAACGAGCGTATGGAAACCATTATGGGTGATGGTGGCCTTGCTAACTGTGGGATGTCACAAAACTGTGTCCAATCATGTCCGAAAGGGATTCCACTTACGACTTCAATTGCAGCATTGAATCGTGAAGCAACATTACAATCATTCAAGAACTTTTTCGGAAGTGACTATAACAATTAAGTTTAGACTAAAGGGTGAGCCTCTTCTAAGAAGGGGCTCACCTTCCTATTAGGGAGGGAGTGTCATGAAAAAAGTTAACTATGTGGAAGATGTTGAAGCATGGATAGACGGATTCACCTTTTATATTCCTGTTAAGATCAGGTTCTCAGAAACAGATATGTTTGGACATGTAAATAATATTTCTCCCTTTATTTACTTTGAAGAAGCGCGAATTGCTTATTTGGAGCATATTGGTCTTTTTCGAGATTTTAAGGAAGATGGCAGTCAAGGTATTCCTGTCGTTGCTGACTTACAGTGTGATTATCACCGGCAGATATTTTTCGAGGATCGTTTAAAGCTATACGTAAAAACGAACCAAGTGGGCAGAACCTCCTTGGATATTCACTATCTAGGAGTGAATCAAAAAGAAGAAATCTGTGTAACTGGTCGTGGCCGCCTCGTACATATAGATCCAAATACAGGAAAACCAATCCCTTTTGATGATCGGCAAAAGCAGATATTTACAGAAAAAGGTTTACTGTAAGAAAAGAAGACCTGACAGTTATAGACGAAAGCTTATTTTTTCCTCCGAATTTCCGTTTTTCAACTTTTATAGGGAACGGTGCAACATGAATATACATACTATACTATGACTAAATTATTCCCCTTGGTCCTTGTGGCTCAAGTAACAGCAAGGAGGGGTTCCCGATTGAATGATAAAGACTATAAACCGAAGCAGCTACTAACGAAACGGGAAAAAGAAGTTTTTGAATTGCTGGTCCAAGATCGAACTACAAAAGAAATTGCTGAGGAGTTATTTATATCAGAGAAGACGGTGCGAAATCACATCTCGAATGCAATGCAAAAACTTGGTGTTAAGGGGCGTTCACAGGCTGTTGTTGAACTCCTGCGCATGGGGGAGTTAAAGCTTTAAAATCGGAGGCTGTTCCAGGGATTCTTGGACACAGCCTCTGCTTTTTTAAATACGCTTTTTTCTAAGATAATGTTGTTAATGTCTAAAAAGATATAAAATGCGACGTAACTTCAGCAGGACTTGTTTCCAAATATCAATCTGATGAGTGCAAAACTGTCGCTACGGAAATACACTTCGCTTTCACCCAAGGGCACAAATGCGACATCTTTTCAAACTCCCTTTGGTCGTTTTCATAGTGTCTTCTTTGCCGCGGGCGAGCGGTGAGCCTCCTCGCTGCGCTTGCGGGGTCTCACCTGTCTCTTTGCTCCCACGAAGAACAGGACGTCCAAGTGTCGGTGCTCTGCCACTGGACGTGGCCGTTTTTAACCGACCAGGAGTCTCCGTGTATTTCCTCTACTATAAACAGTGGCTCATTCGTTTATTTTGTAGTGAACTATTGTTAATCAAAAGCTTTTTAACTATGCATACATCAGAGCACTTTAACAGTGGAGGCAGAATACGGAGACTCCTATGGAGGAAGCGTGGTGAAGACCCCGCAGGAAGCGGTCTGGGCTTCCGAGGAGGCTGAGGCCGTGCCCATGGAAAGCGAAGTATTCTGCCGGAACGGTATGCATGCACTCATATTATTCAGTACAGAACGAATCTAAATTTACGTCGCATTTTCTGTCTACTTTTTAATATAAAAGGCAACAACGTTTACGAAAACAGCCTTTAAAAACAAATCTAAAAATATTACATAAACTTAACTTGATATTTTCGCAAAAAAGATTAAAAATAGACATTAGACACTAACAATTGGGATGGGAAGTGCTGCAGTTGTTCGACAGAGAACTAATTTCAAATGTGGAAAAAAATTTACGAGTGATTGCCCATATTATTAAACAAAAAGGGCGGGAAATTTTAACCCATTATCCAGTCACACCTCCACAATTTATTGCATTACAATGGTTATTAGAAGAAGGAGATTTAACCATTGGTGAGTTATCTAAAAAACTTTATTTAGCCTTCAGCACTACTACGGACTTGGTCGACCGATTAGAAAAGAATGAATTAGTAAAACGTGTACGAGATCAAGAGGATCGTCGTGTTGTCCGTATTCACTTACTAGAAAAAGGCGAGATTATCATTGATGAAGTAATTGAAAAGCGCCAACAATACCTACAAGAGGTATTAGAAAGCTTTTCAGATGACCAGGTTCAATCCTTAAATGAAGTGCTCAATCAACTGAACAAAGAAATGTCTAGTCATCAACTCAGAAACTAAACCAAAATAGAAAGGCGTTCATGACGTGAAACAACCAATAGGTGTTATTGATTCAGGTGTTGGCGGATTAACAGTAGCGAAAGAGCTTATGCGCCAATTGCCTAAAGAGGAAATTATATATATAGGAGATACGTTACGATGTCCTTATGGTCCAAGACCAGAGGAAGAAGTTAAAAAGTATACTTGGGAAATGGTTCATTATTTAAGTAGATTCCAAATAAAAATGTTGGTTGTTGCTTGCAATACAGCAACTGCATTTGTTTTAAAGGAACTTCAGGAAAAACTACCAGTACCTGTCATTGGCGTTATTCAGCCTGGGGCACGAGCTGCTATTAAGGCGACTAACAATTTGTCGATTGGGGTAATAGGTACGATTGGCACGGTTGAGAGTAGGGCTTACCCAAATATACTGAAACAAATTAACTCGTCACTTGATATTTACAGCTTGGCATGTCCTCCTTTTGTTCCTTTAGTGGAGAATGGTATGTTAGACGGTGAATATACAGAAAACGTTGTAAGGGATTCTCTAGTACCCTTACTAGACACAAAAATAGATACCCTAATCCTCGGATGTACTCACTACCCATTGTTAAGACCAGTTATTCAAAGAGTGGTTGGAGAGCATGTGTCGGTGATTTCTTCAGGTGATGAAACGGCTAGAGAGGTCAGTACCATTCTTTCGTATCATAATCTCCATTACCATGGAAACCGAATACCTGAGCATAAGTTTTATACAACAGGAAATTTAAGCCTTTTTGAACAGGTTGCAAATATTTGGTTCGGATATCCATTAAGACATGTAAAAAATATATCCCTTTAATAGAAAGCTTTCACTAAAAAAATAGTGAAAGCTTTCTATTTATTTGGTCTAAATTTAAAAATAGCTCGTATAAATAGTAGTACAAACCATCATGGGAGGGAATATGCATGCGTAAGCGATCACTATGGTTACTACCTGCGTTTATGTCCAGTATTGTACTACTTTCAGGATGCTTCGAGGGGGAGCAATCGTTAGAGGAAATGGATCCACCTCAAAACGTTCAGACAGTTGATGATCTAGATAATACTGGAGAAGATACAAATAATGTTGAGGAAGCTACAACGGAAGAGACAAAAGAGACAGAAAATGACAAAGAGAGCTCAGAAGGGACAAGCGAAACAGTTAATAGAGAACTCTATCTGCTAGACCCGAATGGAATGGTGGTTTCTCAAACATTACCACTGCCAATGGATGAAACAAAAGAAGTTGCAAAACAAACGCTAGAATATCTTGTCAAGGACGGTCCTGTTTCAAACATTTTACCTAATGGCTTTCAAGCTGTTTTACCAGCAGGTACAAATATAAATGGACTGAATTTACAAGAGGATGGCTCTTTAGTTGTTGATTTATCTAAGGAGTTCAAGGATTATCAACCAGAAAATGAACAAAAAGTCATCCAGGCCATGACATTCACTCTTACACAATTTGATTCTGTTGAGCGTATTAAGCTTCGAATTGATGGTGTAGATCAGGATGTTATGCCAGTGAATGGTACTCCAATTGGAAACGGTTTTTCTAGAGCAGATGGAATAAATCTTCATGTAGGGGACGTCAACGACTTAATGAACAGTCAGGCTGTAACGGTGTATTATCCTGCACAGCAAAGTGAACATTACTATTATGTACCAGTTACAACTCCAATCGATGCAAGCGAGGATATTTATGAAAGTGTAATCAATAAAGTCGTCGAAGGACCAAGCTACGAGCTTTCCGGCCTTTTAGATGTATTCCGAAACGGAGTACAGCTTACAGAAGAGCCAAAAATAGAGGATGGTATTTTGTCCATTACATTTAATGAATCGATTTTTAATGATGTGGAGAATAAAACCATTTCAGATACAGTGTTAAACTCAATTGTCCTCTCACTTACAGAACATGAGGATGTGAAATCTGTACAGGTTCAGGTGGAAGGAACAGAACAGGTATTTAATGAGAATGGTGAGGTATTCTCAGAGCCTGTAACTAGAGAGGATATTTCTCAACCAAGTGGTATTTAATAGTAAAAAGGTATATAATAAGGATGTTATTAAGAGGCTGTGATGTCAGCCTCTTTTTTATTGTACTATCTGAATTTAAGTTAAGGTAGATAGTACAAGTGCAACTAGGCAATCGCCTGTACCATACGGCTCGGCACTAGCCAAGTTTTCTTTAGTTTAGTAAATTATGTTATAGTCTCACTAAAGGAGGATATCAAGATGAGAGTTGATGGACGAAATGTAAACGAACTTCGTAAAATACATATGGAAACCAATTTCACGAAACATCCAGAGGGTTCCGTCCTCATTAGTGTAGGTGATACAAAGGTTATTTGTAATGCTAGTATAGAAGATCGAGTTCCCCCTTTTTTAAGAGGACAGGGTAAGGGCTGGATAACAGCTGAGTACGCTATGCTACCAAGAGCAACTGGACAACGGAATATTCGTGAATCTTCAAAAGGAAAGATTTCTGGTCGAACAATGGAAATTCAACGTTTAATAGGGCGTTCCCTTAGGGCAGTTGTTGACCTTGATAAAATAGGAGAACGTACGGTTTGGGTTGATTGTGATGTCATTCAAGCAGATGGTGGAACACGCACAGCCTCCATATCAGGAGCCTTTGTAGCTGTGGTTCTAGCCTTTGGAAAACTAGTTGATAACAAGGCGTTAAAGGAATTTCCAATCAAAAATTACTTAGCGGCCACATCGGTAGGTATTTTACCTGATGGCACCGAAATTCTTGATCTTTGCTATGAGGAGGATTCCTCAGCTAAGGTTGACCTGAACATTGTGATGAATGGAAATAATGAGTTTGTCGAAATACAAGGAACTGGTGAAGAGGATACATTTTCCTATGATGAATTAACGAAAATGCTTAAGCTGGCTAATGATGGCTTGAAGGAAATCTTTGAGGTCCAACGTGTCGCCGTTGGTAAATGGCATGAAAAACTTTTAGCAAACCAGAAAGAATCAAATGAGGATAGGGCGATGAAAGATGAAACAAATCTTACTAGCAACGAAAAATAAAGGTAAGGCCAAGGAGTTCAAGGAAATTTTCGGGCAGATTGGTATTGAGGTTTTATCTCTCTTAGATATGGAGGAAACTATTCCAGAAATTGAAGAGACAGGTACCACCTTTGAGGAAAATGCCGTAATCAAAGCGGAAACCATTGCCGAACGTTTCCAAATCCCTGTATTAGGTGATGATTCAGGATTAGAAGTCGATGCGTTAAATGGAGAACCTGGGGTATATTCAGCCCGTTATGCTGGCTTAGAAAAAAATGATCAGAAAAATTTAGAGAAGGTTTTAGAAGAGCTTAAGGGCGTTAAAACAGATAATCGTACAGCCCGTTTCGTTTGTGTTCTAGCCTTAGCTAGACCAGGCTCACAGACCATTACAAAAAGGGGAACATGTGAAGGGTGCATAGGCGAAGAGCCAATTGGAGAACATGGATTTGGCTATGATCCAATTTTTTATCCGGAGGGTAGCCATCGTTCTTTAGCTCAATACTCACCAGAGGAAAAAAATCAGATCAGTCATCGGCGACATGCTATTGACCAAATGATTTCATGGTTGAAACAAAATGATGCAATGGAGTGATACATATGGCAGTTGTCATCATTACAAGTGATACTCATGGCTTAGAGAAGGAATTAAAGATGATTAAAGAGCGCCATCAGGATGAGGCAAGTGCGTTTATTCATTGTGGTGATTCGGAGCTTGATTTTGATTCAGAACCTATGAAAGGGTTTGAAAAGGTTCGTGGGAATTGTGATTTTGACCCAAAATATCCTGAGGAAAATCAAGTTACAGTAGAAGGAGTTCCTTTCTTCATTACCCATGGTCATTTATTTCAAGTGAAAATGAATTTAATGCCTTTGTCATATCGAGCTGATGAAGTGGGGGCTAAAATTGTCTGTTTTGGTCATTCTCATCTAGCAGGTGCAGAAAAGGTTGGGGAAAAATTATTTATTAATCCAGGGAGTGTACGACAACCCCGCGGAGGAGTTGCTGGGCGAACGCCTACTTATGTACGATTGGCATTTGAAGGGAAACAGGAGCTCCAAGTAGAGTTTGTTAATATGGACGGAGAGGTGGAATCCACTACTTCGGTCCATATTGATTAGAATAAATTTATAAATCCTGTTGACAAAATGAGTATAGCTTTATATAATAGGTTTTGTCGGTCAGGATTTGCGGGTGTAGTTTAGTGGTAAAACCTCAGCCTTCCAAGCTGATGTCGTGGGTTCGATTCCCATCACCCGCTCCATGTCCCAGTAGCTCAGCAGGATAGAGCAACAGCCTTCAAGTAGGAGCCTTTATAGGGAAATAAGAAACCTATAGAGTGGACGACACTGTATCGGTGAAACCTTAACAGATTATGCTGATGGCAACACCGAGGAAACTTACGCATATCGTGAGGATCCGTAGAGACTATACGTGTCGCACCTGAAATGGTGAAGATATAGTCCAGACCACAAACAACAATTGTTTGTTGGTGGCGAAAGTCATAGTGGTAAGCTAAGCTGTGGGTCGGGAGTTCGAATCTCTCCTGGGACGTATACATAATAAAGCTCACAAGTGTTTATAAACGCTTGTGAGCTTTTTTTTATGCTTTTAGATCTATGTATCGCTTGCGCAGCATGAACTGGTTTTAGCATATTGCTCCTAAACTTTAGCAAACCTGACTTGTGTATTAGCATGATTCATTCTATATTCAGCAAATAAGTCACCGACTTCATCAAAAATCCCTAACTTTAGCTTAAACCATATATAACTTCAGCTAAACTATATATAACTTCAGCATACAAGGAATATACTTTAGCGCTCCCCCCCCCCGAACAGCACAACCCACTCCATTCAAAACCCAAAAAGCATTTTCAATTAAATTAAATACCCAAACCGTGATTTGGTGATACTAACGAATATGTACTTAATATTTCTTTCTAACAAACAGAAAGGAGTTTAAACAATGAAAAAAGTACGGATTACTTATCATCCTCATTATCCTTTTCCTCAGTGCCTGTGGGGACGAGTTTTCAAAATGGAGTGCAGATGATGCGATTGAAGCTTTTGATGAGGTTGGATTAGAAGTAGAAGAACCGACTCAAATGACAAAGGATGATTATGGGATGGCCCCTATGAAGGCGGAGGAAGGATTTCGTTTTCTTATCCCGTCATTAGGTGAGGGTGCTGGAGGAAGAATTTTAGCTTTACAGATAAGGAAGCTTTAACCGAAATGAAGGACTACTATGATTCCTTAGGAGAAGAAAGCGCCATGCTCTTTTCGTGGACGATCCAGCACGATAATCTTTTGGTCCAAATCAACTATAGCCTTCCGGAAGAAAAATATAATGAGTAGAAAAAAGCATTACAATCATTATAATTTATCCCAAATAAAGCATTAGGCTAACAGGCTTAATGCTTTCATTCCTTCTATAAATAAATAAGGGGGAAACCAGAATAATGAAACCTCGCTTTTATTCGAACATTTATTGGCATTTCACAGGAGGACCAGTTTCAAAAGATGGCAGTGTTGTATGGCACAATTATCGATGTTTAAGGGAAGTAAAGGAGAATACGTTTCTAAGACAACCGAAAGAAGCAATGGAAAACCTTAAAAACATCATTCAAACCAAGGTATTACAAGCAACTAGTACTGAGAAAGTGTTAGAATCTGTGATCACCGATAAGTTCTGTTGTGTTTGTGATATTCCTTTAAAGGATTTAACCTTTCATAGGCAGTATTATGGGGATTACGGGATTGGATTTAATTCAAAGAAGATTCATGAAAACTTTCATCCTGTACTTTACTTTGAGCCACATCCAACAAAAATGATGAAGACCATGCCCAATCAGGTGAGAAATGTCAACAAGGACATATCAAATGAAAATATACAATCCTTTCTCCACAAACTAGGGATTACAAAGGAAAATCCTTTAGTGAACTTCTTAAAAATTACACATTTTGATACAGATTATGACGATACCTTCTATGGTGAGCGAGAGTGGAGATGCTTGGAAAATTTTCGTTTCGTCGAGCAAGATGTTGAAGCGATTATTGTACCGAAATCAGAAGTTAATGATATTCAAGGCTTCTTAAAGGAACATGGGTATCGAAATATAAGTGTGTTAAGTTGGGATTTGATTGAAAATATATAAATAGGTTATGTATAGCAGGCAATAAGCCTGCTTTTAAGTAGATGTTTCTTTTGTTTTTTCTTTTCGTTCATTTCTTAATCGCATTTCTTCTTTTAAAATATTCACAAAATCATGATCCAATTGTAAGTCTAATGCTCTTTTATAGGCGTCCTCCAGCTTTTCATCATTAATGTATGAAAATCTGATAGTATCACTCCCGTTATGTTTGGATAGTTAGAACATAAGACCTTCTCGTAGCTATCAAGAATGATAAGGTAAGAAAAACTGATTATTTCAGCCATTTTTAGATGTACTTGATGACAATCTAGTTTTTCTATTAAAGTAAATTATATTAGTTATTTCCCGATAATAAATGTTTTTAAACCTTTAGGCATGTAGAAAACTTGGCTAGAGCCTAGTTGCGCTTAACTATCTACCGATTGAACTTATAAATACTGAATACTGATTGTGAAAAAATAGAGATGCCAATTGCTGATTGGCATCTCCAGTCTTATAACTTGTATATATCGGGTCTGCGGTCAGAAAAGATTGGAATTGTTTTTCTGACCTCATCAACCTGCTCTAAGTGAATATTACCATATAAAATCGTTTCGTCTTTATCCGCCTCTGCTATAATTTCTCCCCATGGGCCAATAATCAAGGAATGACCGCCAAAATTGTTCTTAGGATCTGATCCAACCCTGTTACAGGCGACCACATAGCATTGATTTTCAATGGCACGGCTGATTAGCAAGCTCCGCCAGTGATCAATTCGCGGCTCAGGCCATTCTGCCACAACAAATAATACTTTTGTATTGTTGAGCATATGAGTTCGAATCCATTCTGGAAAACGTATATCATAGCAGATAAGTCCTGCACATTTATGGTTATTTAAATCAAATAAGCCTGAATGATTTCCTTCTATTAAGTACTTTTCCTCATCCATTAAACGAAATAAATGTGCTTTGCTGTATTCACTTAGTAATTCACCAGTATGACTGATCACAAACATTGTATTGGTTACACCTTGCTGAGTACGCTTAGCAACAGATCCTCCAATGATATAAACGTGGTGTTCCTGAGCGAGGGATTTTAGAAAAGAAAGGCTTTCTAATCCTTCCTTATCAGCAATTTCATCCAGCCTCGTTAGGTCATAGCCTGTTGTCCATAGTTCAGGGAGAACAACCACATCAACCTCATGCTGAACAGCTTCTGCGATAAGATCTTTCACTTTGCGGTAATTCGCTTGGGGATCCCCATATGCAATATCCATCTGAATCAAGGCCGCTTTAAGAGTCATCTGATTCTCTCCTTAATATTGGAGTTCGCCTCCATAATATTGTTGAATATTATGTCATTAGTCCCTTCATCTGTCAATTAAATAATAAACAATTGATTCTTTTCTAAACTTTACAAATTATCTCCAGACCGATATCATAAAAAACAATATAGTTAGATACGGGAGATGAGAGGTAATGAATACATTCGAACAATCTGAAGCATTGCAAAGACTACCAGAACAATTCTTTGCCAAGCTCGTGAAAAAGGTACATAAAATGAAAAAACAAGGTCATGACATTATTAATCTAGGGCAAGGGAATCCAGATTTGCCAACGCCGCCCCATATTGTTGAAGAGCTACAGAAAGCGTCTGAAAATCCCAAGTATCATAAATATTCTCCATTCCAAGGTTATCCGTTTTTAAAGGAAGCCGTAGCAGAATTTTATAAAAGAGAATATGGAGTGGATATTGACCCAGAAAAAGAGATTGCAGTGTTGTTTGGAGCCAAAACTGGTTTAGTGGAAATTAGTCAATGTCTGCTGAATTCAGGAGATTTAGCTTTACTTCCTGACCCAGGTTACCCGGATTACATGTCAGGTATTGCATTGGCAAATGCCAAAACTGAGTTTATGCCTTTATTAAAGGAGAATGATTTTTTACCTGACTATCAAAAAATTAGTGCTGATTCGATGGAAGAGGCCAAATTGATGTTTTTAAACTACCCGAACAATCCGACGTCAGCTACCGCCACAAAATCTTTTTTTGATGAAACCGTCAACTTAGCTAAGGAGAACAACATTTGTGTAGTTCATGACTTTGCTTATGGGGCTTTAGGATTTGATGGGCAAAAGCCGCAAAGCTTTTTACAGTCTAAAGGAGCTAAGGATATCGGAGTAGAAATCTATACTTTATCAAAGACCTATAATATGGCTGGTTGGCGGGTTGGCTTTGCCATTGGTAACCAGTCTGTCATCAATAGTATTAATTTAATTCAGGATCACCTTTATGTAAGCTTATTTGGTGCGGTTCAACATGCTGCTGCAAAAGCTTTAACTAGTAGTCAAGAGGCTGTTCAGCAATTAGTGGATACCTATCAAAGTAGAAGGGATAGATTCATTCAAAAATTGAACGAAATTGGGTGGGAAGTAGAGGCGCCGAAAGGAACATTTTTTGTATGGCTGCCTGTTCCTAGCGGATATACATCTGAAGAGCTTGCTAATGTTTTATTAGAAGAAGCACATGTAATGACGGCACCTGGTCATGGATTCGGGGCATCAGGTGAAGGGTATCTTCGTGTAGGTTTACTTGATGATGAAGATCGATTAGAGGAAGCCGTTAGACGTATAGAAAAGCTACAGTTATTTATGAAGGAGAAATGAACCTAATCCAGTACTGTCTTTAAAGGCGGTGCTGGATTTTGTTATATTATAAAAACATTCGGGCAAGTCTTTTTCGCAAAGGATACTTATGGTATAGTATGTGAGGTTTATTTGACGAATCAAATTATATTATACTTGTTGTAAATCATAAGTTTTTAATTCGTGAAAATTGGGTATGAATAAGTAATACTTCACTTGATTTCCGATAGAACAGGAAGGTGTTTATGAAAAAAGAACATCAAGATGTAGTGATATTTCCTGGCTGGAAAAGACAATTAGAGCAGGATGGATTAGAAGCACTAAAGGAAAAAAGATATGAGGATGCACTTGAAAAGGTAAAGCTATTGGAACAGTTTGAAGCGGCTTCTTATGAAATCTTAACAGGAAAAATTATTTGTTATATTGAGTTAAATCGTTATGATGAAGCGATTGCTTTATGTAGAAAATTGATGAAAGAGGACGAAGATAACTATTATAAATATCTACATATTTATATTACTGTTTTATTCCAAACAAGCCAATATGGAGAAATTATAAGTTTATTAGACGAAATTTTTTCAACGGAAAAGGTTCCATATACATATCGGGAGCAATTTAATCAAATTTATAACTTAAGTCAAAATTTTTATCAGGATGAAGAAGCTCATAATCCTACAACGGAAATTCAACATTTTATCCAAAACTTAGATGGCGGAAGTTTTCAGGAACAATGGCGATTATTATCATTATTAAGAAAAAAACCGGTAGGAGATTATATTGATGATTTAATTCCATATTTTAGTGATAATGAATTGAATCCGGTTATCAAAACAGGATTACTTCAATGGTTGACAGAACAAGATGTAGATCGAGAAATTGAAATTGAAAAATTTAACCAAACCAAGGTTGTCAATCCAAAAAATCTATCAGATATATTAGAAAGTAATTGTGCAAAGGAAATTGTTCAATCACTAGATATTATTGAACAAAATGACCCAACCTTGTTTGAATTTACACGTCAAATTCTATTCCGCTTTTTGTATGTTTACTATCCATTTGTTCCGGAACAGGAAGACTGCCTGCCTATTTCAGAGGCGGTTTTGTCACTCGCCTTAGAATATTTGCAATTGGAGGAAGGTCATCATTCTATTTTGGATGGGGAAAGTGAACGGCGTGAGTTTTGGATGGATGAAATAAAGCGTCTAGAAATGAAATATTTTTCGCAAATTGAGTAGGATATGTGAGGTATATCTAGTACATATTAGCGCGATAAGTCGTGTTTTCTAATAGTTGAAAGCACGGTACAGTATGTTATAATATAGTGGTTGCATTATGCCATCGTTCATTGGAATATACTATCAACTCATTTAGCCTACCTGATAGTATAAGAAAAAGATCATAATGACTATTTAAATTCAGTACTTAATTGAATAATAGATGTTGGAGGGAAACTTATGTCAGTAAAATGGGAAAAACAAGAAGGTAATGAAGGTGTTCTTACTGTTGAAGTCGATGCAGAAGAATTTAATTCTGCTTTAGATAAAGCCTTCAAAAAAGTTGTTAAGGATGTCCAAATTCCTGGATTCCGTAAAGGGAGAATTCCTCGTCCAATCTTTGAAAAACGATTCGGCGTTGAATCTCTTTACCAAGATGCATTAGACATTATTCTACCTGATGCTTACATGAACGCTGTGAACGAAGCTGGAATCGAACCAGTTGATCAACCAGAAGTTGATGTTGAGCAAATCGAAAAAGGACAAAACTTAATCTTCACTGCTAAGGTAACAGTGAAGCCTGAAGTTAAACTAGGTGATTACAAAGGCCTTGAAGTTGAAGAGGTAAACACTGAAGTGACAGATGAAGACGTTGAAAATGAATTGAAGCAAATGCAAGAACGCCACGCTGAGCTAGTGGTTAAAGAAGAGGGTAAGATTGAAGAAGGCGATACCGTTGTATTTGACTTTGAAGGCTTCATGGATGGAGAAGCATTTGAAGGTGGAAGTGCTGAAAACCATTCCTTAGAAATTGGCTCTGGTCAATTCATTCCTGGCTTTGAGGAACAGCTAGTTGGCAAGGAAGCAGGGGAAGAAAGTGAAGTAGAAGTAACTTTCCCAGAAGACTATCATGCTGAAGAATTAGCTGGAAAACCTGCTACTTTCAAAATTAAGATTCATGAAATTAAGGCGAAGGAACTCCCTGAGCTTGACGATGAATTTGCTAAGGATGCCGATGATGAAGTAGAAAGCATTGATGAATTAAAAGAAAAGACGAAAAAACGTCTACAAGAGCAAAAGGAACAAGATGCTGAGAATCAAAAGCGCGAAACTTTAGTTCAAAAAGCATCTGAAAACGCAGAGGTAGACATTCCAGATGCAATGGTTGAGACAGAACTAGACCGTATGCTACAAGAGTTTGAACAACAGCTACAAATGCAAGGTATGACCTTAGATATGTATCAACAGTTCTCAGGTCAAGATAAAGACGCGTTAAGAGAGCAAATGAAAGAAGATGCTGGCAAGCGCGTAAAAACAAACCTAACACTTGAAGCCATTGCAAATGAAGAAAACCTTGAAGCAACTGAAGAAGATGTGGATGAGGACATTCAAAAAATGGCAGAAATGTATCAAATGGAATCTACTCAAATTAAACAAATGCTAGGTGGAAACACAGAAGCATTAAAAGGTGAATTAAAGGTTAGAAAAGCGATTGACTTCTTAGTTGATCAAAGCAAAGCTGTATAATAAGAGTTAAAACAAGGTGCGAGGGTTTCGTACCTTGTTTTATACATATGAGATTGAATGTTATTTCTTGATATTTAAAATGATCACCTAGTTCAGTCACATACTTGTAATGATTTGCATACATATAAGTTAAGGGTTTTTTAAGTCATTAAATCTTTCATAATGTCCAGTTACCTTTATGATTGACTAATCTAAGTATGACGTACATAATGAAAGATATCTCCATTTATTGTATGGAGAAATCAATGAGATATGACTTTCTTCCACAAGCACATATTTGATATGATGTGCTAAAGACTAACAAACATGATATGAGTTATTTTAATTAGATACAGAACAATAGGTGAGGTGATTGAATGCTAAAATTTAACGATGAAAAAGGACGTCTGAAATGTTCTTTTTGTGGGAAAACGCAAGAGCAGGTTCGTAAGCTCGTTGCAGGCCCTGGTGTTTATATATGTGATGAGTGTATTGAACTTTGCACGGAAATCGTGGAGGAAGAGTTAGGTCAAGAAGAAGAAGTTGAATTTAAAGATGTTCCAAAACCAAAGGAAATCTGTGATATATTAAGTGATTATGTTATTGGGCAAGAAAATGCAAAAAAATCCTTGTCTGTTGCTGTATACAATCACTATAAACGAATTAACTCAAATCAAAATAGCGATGATATCGAATTATCTAAAAGTAATATCGTATTAATGGGTCCTACAGGTAGTGGTAAAACATTACTCGCCCAAACATTAGCCCGCATATTGAATGTTCCATTTGCGATTGCTGATGCCACTTCTTTGACTGAAGCGGGATATGTTGGTGAAGATGTAGAAAATATCCTACTTAAGTTAATTCAGGCTGCAGATTATGATGTGGAAAAGGCAGAAAAAGGGATCATATACATTGACGAAATTGATAAGGTTGCCAGAAAATCTGAAAACCCATCCATAACTAGAGATGTATCAGGTGAAGGCGTACAGCAAGCCTTATTAAAAATCCTTGAAGGTACGGTTGCAAGTGTGCCCCCACAGGGTGGTCGAAAGCATCCACACCAAGAATTTATCCAAATTGATACATCAAATGTTTTATTCATTGTTGGTGGTGCCTTTGACGGAATTGAGCAAATCATTAAGCGTCGTTTAGGTAAGCGTGTAATTGGCTTCGGTGCTGACAATTATGGTGAAGAATTGGATAAAGCAGAGCTGCTATCCAAAGTGCTACCTGAGGATCTTCTACGCTATGGTCTAATTCCAGAATTTATTGGTCGTTTACCAGTAATCGGTGCATTAGAGCCATTAGACGAAGATGCGTTAGTAGAAATTTTAACTAAGCCAAAGAACGCACTAGTTAAGCAATATCAAAAGCTATTTGAAATTGACCATGTTGAGCTTGAAATTGAAGAAGAGGCTCTAAAGGCCATTGCTAATAAAGCGATTGAAAGAAAAACAGGTGCCCGTGGATTACGGTCTATTATTGAGGGCATTATGTTAGATGTTATGTTTGAATTACCTTCTCGTGAGGATGTTGAGAAATGCATCATCACAAAGGATACCGTGAGTTTGGAAAATGGTAAGCCAAAGCTTGTCATGACTGATGGAACGGTGTTAGATCAGAACGAGGAGACGCCAAAAGAAAGTGCATAATAAATCGACTCCCCCCGCCCAAAATGGTGTGGGGAGTTTTTTATGCTTGATGAATGATTGATGCCTTCTATGCTGAGATGCCTTTAGTATAATTAGTTCATGCATTAACGTTTTTGTGTTGTAATTTAGCATTAGCCTCTTAATCTTTAGTTGATTTTACTACAAATTTAGCTTAATCCCCTACCTTCAGCATCCTAATCTAAACTTTAGCAAATCTCTTCATACCTTTAGCAAAAAAACACTACTTCTACTTATGAATAACTAAAAATCCTGATTCCTCTTCCTCCCATTTTTAGCGTAGGATTGCGTTTAATCCGCTTTCTTTCAGGAGATACTAGCAAATAATGTACATAGAAATGGGAGGAAAATGTTGATGAGTGGTTTTGCAGGAATTGCAATATTTATTCAATTAATTGTTGGTATCGTGGTCGGTTTATACTTCTGGAATATGTTAAAAAATAACCGTACGAGTAAAGTAGCGATTGAAAAAGAATCCAAAAAGGAACTTGAAGAGCTGAGAAAAATGCGTGCCATATCGCTTTCAGAACCTCTCTCAGAAATGGTACGCCCGAAACAAATGAAGGATGTTATTGGTCAGGAGGATGGCATTGAATCCTTGCGGGCAGCACTATGTAGTGCCAATCCACAGCACGTTATTTTATATGGTCCCCCAGGGGTTGGGAAAACGGCCGCAGCAAGATTAGTCCTCGAAGAAGCCAAAAAAAGACCTGAAACCCCCTTCAAACAGGATGCCGTTTTTGTGGAGGTTGATGCGACAACTGCTCGATTCGATGAGCGGAGCATTGCTGATCCCCTCATTGGTTCTGTGCATGATCCCATTTATCAGGGTGCAGGAGCAATGGGACAGGCTGGTATACCACAGCCGAAAAAGGGTGCAGTGTCCAACGCCCATGGAGGGGTTTTATTTTTAGATGAAATTGGTGAATTACATCCCCTGCAAATGAATAAATTATTAAAGGTGTTAGAGGATCGTAAGGTTTTCTTTGATAGTGCCTATTATAGTGAGGAAAATGAAAAAATTCCGTTACATGTCCATGAAATTTTTCAGCAGGGTCTACCGGCTGATTTTAGATTAATTGGGGCTACAACCCGAAAACCCGAAGAAATTCCACCAGCTATTCGATCCAGATGCTTGGAAATCTTCTTTAAGGACTTAGAAAGTGATCATTTAAAAACGGTTGCCAAAAAAGCTGCTGCAAAAGTTAAAGTAGAAATAGAAGATGATGCATTAGAACGAATTGCCACGTATTCCCGTAATGGGCGTGAAGCGGTCAATATTGTTCAAATTTGTGTGGGCATCATTAAAAAACAGCATAAAAATAATATCGAAATTAAAGATATTGAATGGGTAGCTGAATCTAGTCAGCTCGTCCCTAAAATCACGCCAAAGATTGCCAAGGAATCAAAAGTTGGTGTGGTCAATGGCCTTGCCGTATTTGGCCCAAATTCAGGCTCTTTACTTGAAATTGAGGTATCAGCCTTACCAGTGAGCGAGAATAAGGAAGGAACAATTCACATTTCAGGGATTGTCGATGAAGAAGAGATGAATCAAGGTGGACGAACGATTCGCCGCAAAAGTATGGCCAATCACTCTGTCTCGAATGTACTCACCATGTTGAAATCTATGGGTGTCCCAGTTCACCAGTACCATTTACATGTCAATTATCCTGGAGGAGTACCAGTAGATGGTCCTTCAGCAGGTGTGGCAATGGCAGTGGGGATATTTTCCGCTATTCATAAGGTTGCAATCAAGAATGATGTTGCTCTTACTGGTGAAATCAGTTTACATGGAGCCGTTAAGCCTGTAGGTGGAATATTACCTAAAATAAAAGCAGCAAAAAAAGCAGGGGCTGTAAAGGCCTTAATTCCTTATGAAAATAGACAAGCAGGTTTAGATCAGATTGAAGGTATTGAGGTTGTTCCAGTACAAAAATTTGAAGAGGTATTGGAGCATGTTTTAGCCGCAGAGTTTCATTCCATTACTCAAAATCAAAACATTCCTTATCAAAAGCGGCAATCTATTTAGTTAATCGAATTTGTTTACAAACGAAAAGGATTTCTTTATGATGATAGTACGATATGGAAGTCTTGGAGGTGTAGAGAAGGAATATGGCAAATCAAGAGGTCAAACAGCTTCCCCTCCTGCCTTTGCGCGGTTTAATTGTATACCCATCAATGGTGTTACACTTAGATGTTGGTCGTGATAAATCAGTTAAGGCGTTGGAGCAATCCATGGTGGAAGACAATCTAATATTTTTAGCCTCACAGAAAGAAATGGATATAGATGAACCATCAGAAGATGAAATATACCGTATGGGAACCATTGCCAATGTAAAACAGATGCTTAAGCTTCCTAATGGAACAATTCGAGTATTAGTAGAAGGAATTGATCGTGCTGAACTTCTCCAATTTAAGGACGAAGAGGAATATTTCCTTGTAGATGTTGAAGAAGTGAACGAAACGCATCATGATTCTGTTGAAGAACAGGCTCTTATGCGTAAGCTACTCGAATACTTTGAACAGTACATAAAAGCATCGAAAAAGACAAGCCAAGAAACGTTGTCAAGTGTTTCAGATATTGATGAGCCTGGACGTTTGGCTGATATTATTGCTTCCCATCTTTCTTTAAAAATGAAGGATAAGCAAAAGATTCTAGAAATTACAGATGTAACCGAGCGACTCAATCATTTAATTGATATTATTCATAATGAAAAAGAAGTGCTTCATTTAGAAAAGAAAATTGGACAACGCGTCAAAAAATCAATGGAACGTACGCAAAAGGAATATTACTTACGTGAGCAAATGAAAGCCATCCAGAAGGAGCTTGGCGATAAGGATGGAAAATCAGGTGAAGTTGCTTCATTACGAGATAAAATTAAAGAAGCCAACATGCCTGAACGAATTGAACAAGTAGCTACGAAAGAATTGGATCGTTATGAACGAGTTCCCAACAATTCTGCAGAAAGCTCTGTCATTCGTAATTATATTGAGTGGCTAATTGCGCTACCTTGGACAGAAGAAACCGAGGATATTTTAGATATTAACCGGGCTGAAGAAACACTAAATGAGGACCACTATGGCCTGGATAAAGTAAAAGAACGAATTTTAGAATATTTGGCTGTTCAACAATTAACCCAAACCATTAAGGGGCCCATTTTATGTTTAGTAGGACCACCGGGTGTTGGGAAAACTTCCTTAGCAAAATCCATTGCCAAATCGATTGATCGTAAATTTGTTCGTTCTTCTCTTGGTGGAGTTCGTGATGAAGCGGAAATCCGTGGACATCGTCGAACCTATGTTGGAGCTATGCCTGGACGTATCATTCAAGGAATGAAAAAAGCTGGTACAATAAATCCAGTGTTTTTGTTGGATGAAATCGATAAAATGGCGAGTGATTTCCGTGGTGACCCATCATCCGCCATGCTTGAAGTATTAGATCCTGAACAGAACAGTACATTTAGCGACCATTTTATTGAAGAAAATTATGACCTATCCAATGTCATGTTTATTGCGACAGCTAATAATCTGGCAACCATTCCTGGACCATTGCTTGATCGAATGGAAGTCATTTCAATTGCTGGGTATACCGAAGTTGAGAAGCTCCATATTGCTAAAGAGCATTTATTACCAAAGCAAGTGAAGGAAAATGGATTAACAAAAGGAAATTTCCAGGTTAAAGATGAGTCTATACTCAAAATCATTCGCACTTATACTCGTGAAGCGGGGGTAAGAAATCTGGAACGAACATTAGCATCCATTTGCCGTAAGGGTGCTAAGATGATTGTTTCTGGTGACAAGAAGAAGGTCATCGTAACAGAAAAAATACTAGAGGAAATGCTTGGTAAACCAAGATTCCGTTATGGTCAAGCTGAGGAACAGGATCAAATTGGTGCAGCAACAGGGCTTGCTTATACCGCAGCAGGTGGGGATACCTTATCCATTGAAGTATCCATATATCCTGGTAAAGGAAAGCTAACTTTGACAGGAAAGCTTGGAGATGTCATGAAGGAATCGGCTCAAGCAGCGTTTAGCTACATACGCTCACGTGCAGAGGAGCTAAACATTGATCCGAATTTCCATGAAAATAATGATATTCATATTCATGTCCCAGAGGGTGCAACACCTAAGGATGGCCCGTCTGCGGGTATTACAATGGCGACTGCCTTAGTCTCTGCTTTAACAGGTCGTGCAGTTCGAAAAGAGGTAGGAATGACTGGTGAAATCACCTTAAGAGGCCGCGTACTGCCAATTGGTGGGTTAAAGGAAAAGTCCTTAAGTGCTCACCGCGCAGGCTTGAAAAAAATTATCATTCCTGCTGAAAATAATAAAGACTTAGAAGACATTCCAGAGAGTGTTCGTAATGATTTAACATATGTAAAAGTAACACATTTGGATGAAGTGCTAGACCATGCACTTTTGGAGGAACCAGTGAATGAAAGTTAATGATGTTGAACTCGTAATTAGCGCCGTTAGAGAGGATCAATACCCCAATGATCCTCTACCTGAAATCGCACTTGCCGGACGTTCCAATGTAGGGAAGTCATCCTTTATTAATCGAATGATTCAACGTAAAGGAATGGCTCGTATTTCAGCCAGACCAGGTAAAACTCAAACCCTTAATTTCTATTTGATAAATCAACAGCTTTATTTTGTGGATGTACCTGGATACGGCTATGCAAAGGTCTCGAAAAAAGAGCGTCAAGCTTGGGGAAAAATGATGGAAAATTACTTTTCTAAACGTAAGGAACTAAAATTAGCCGTTTTAATCGTCGATTTGCGTCATAACCCAACTGAAGATGACTTACTTATGTATGATTTTCTAAAGCATTATGAAATCCCAGTATTAGTCATCGCAACCAAAATGGACAAAGTGGCAAAAACGAAAAGACCAAGCCATCTTAAGAAAATTAAAGAAGCATTAGACATTGAACCTGAAGATCAAATTATTCCCTTTTCATCTGAAACAGGTGAAGGGAAGGATGAAGCATGGGGTGCGATTCGATCTTTTGTTGGTAAATAATTTAAGAAAAGGTGCTCAACACTTGTATGGTACCGACCCCCGAAAGTTAGAGTAGAAAATCTAACTTTCGGGGGTGTTTTTATGGTCAAATATAGTGAGGAATTTAAAATAAAGCTTGTTACCGAGTATTTGTATGGGCATCTTGGATATCTATCATTATCGAAAA
>NZ_WJNH01000020.1 GCF_009649735.1 Salinibacillus xinjiangensis | reverse complement strand
TGAGGTAGATAGGTCCGAGGTGGAAGCGTGGTGACACGTGCAGCTGACGGATACTAATCAATCGAGGACTTAACTTAAAACCAAAAGCGGAGACGACCGGTTAGGTCCGACCGCATAAGCAGAATACCTGTAGTGGCGGTCTATGCCACGGAAGGGATTATGCTTATGACGGCGAGGACCTGGGAGTCGGAGCTAGCCGCACAAACGCAAACGTCATCTTGATTCACTTCTTATCTAGTTTTGAAGTTACTAAAAAAACTTCAAAAACATATGTCCAGTAGCAATAGCGGAGAGGTCACACCTGTTCCCATTCCGAACACAGAAGTTAAGCTCTCCAGCGCCGATGGTAGTTGGGGTTTTTCCCCTGCGAGAGTAGGACGCTGCTGGGCTAGATATTATAAGTTATGACAACTTAGGTGTGAGTCAAGCACATTACAACTTGAGTTTTACAGCTATAACTATGAATTGCTAGTACCATATTTTTGAGATTATTCCACCGTAGCTCAGTGGTAGAGCAATCGGCTGTTAACCGATCGGTCGTAGGTTCGAATCCTACCGGTGGAGCCATATGCTTCCATAGCTCAGTCGGTAGAGCGCTTCCATGGTAAGGAAGAGGTCGTCGGTTCAAGTCCGGCTGGAAGCTCTCAAAATTTCATTTTAAGAATGGCCCGTTGGTCAAGTGGTTAAGACACCGCCCTTTCACGGCGGTAACACGGGTTCGAATCCCGTACGGGTCATCAAAACATTAATAGGATTATATATCCTATTTTTCGGAGGATTAGCTCAGCTGGGAGAGCACCTGCCTTACAAGCAGGGGGTCGGTGGTTCGAGCCCGCCATCCTCCACCATTAATTTAAATAGTTGGAGGGGTAGCGAAGTGGCTAAACGCGGCGGACTGTAAATCCGCTCCCTCTGGGTTCGTAGGTTCGAATCCTACCCCCTCCACCATTTATATTGGGCCATAGCCAAGCGGTAAGGCATCGGGTTTTGATCCCGTGATGCGCTGGTTCGAATCCAGCTGGCCCAGCCATTTTTATTTTTGTAAAGCAATTGTTCCACTATATTAAATACGAGCCATTAGCTCAGTTGGTAGAGCATCTGACTTTTAATCAGAGGGTCGGAGGTTCGAATCCTCCATGGCTCATCACATCACCTGCGGAAGTAGTTCAGTGGTAGAACACCACCTTGCCAAGGTGGGGGTCGCGGGTTCGAATCCCGTCTTCCGCTCCAGAGTATACATAATTATGGGGCCTTAGCTCAGCTGGGAGAGCGCCTGCCTTGCACGCAGGAGGTCAGCGGTTCGATCCCGCTAGGCTCCACCAATACATATAATAGAACAAACTGACACGATTCTTAAACCGTGTCAGTTTTTTTATATTTATACCGCGGATGTTAAAGTGACATTAGATACATTCCTATTTCAGCATTTATCCACCGCTTTTTAGTTAATAAAAATCTGACTTTGGTAAAATACCGCATATTTTTAGCATAAAACTACACATCTTTAGCTGAAATTCAACTCTTCAGCAAACTATCTATTATCTTTAGCGATAGTCTTATGATGTTTAGCACATGTCACTCCCGCCACTCCCCTGTCCCACACCACAACCCATTCTCCCTCACCACGACCACCTCGCAACCGCAAGCGCTCCAACCTAATAGCATCACGCACGCCGTATATATATACAAAATCCTGTCCAGTTGAATCATTCCACCAAGTCTATCTAAAATAAGAGTAGAACATAGTAGGAGGAGTTTTTATGAAAAAACATATTTCAATTATTGGGGTACCTATGGATTTAGGACAAAATCGACGAGGAGTCGATATGGGACCAAGCGCAATTCGGTATGCTGGAGTGATTGATCGATTAGAGCGTTTAAAATACAAGGTAGAAGACCTAGGAGATATTCCAAGTCCCACCCCAGGACGGAATCAAAAAGATGATGAAAGTAACTTGAGGAATTTAAATGAAGTGGCTGAAGGAAATATCAACTTGGCTAAGACTGTAAGCGATTCCTTTTCAAAGGGGCATTTTCCACTTGTGCTAGGTGGCGACCATAGTATAGCTATTGGTACACTTGCGGGTGTTTCAAAGCACGCAGATCAATTAGGGGTCATATGGTACGATGCCCATGGTGATTTAAATACTGGTGAAACCTCACCATCAGGTAATATTCATGGCATGCCTTTAGCTGTAAGTTTAGGCATCGGGCATGAAAAGCTTACTCAAATTGGGGAGTCAGGTCCAAAAATTCGTCCGGAAAACATTGTTATTGTTGGGGCACGCTCTTTAGATGAAGGAGAGAAAGAATTAATCAAAGAAAAAGGCATTAAAGTTTATACGATGCATGAGGTTGATAGACTGGGAATGTCTCAGGTTATGAGTGAAACGATTGATTATTTAAAGGAAAGAGTACAACATGTTCACCTCAGTTTAGATTTGGATGGATTAGACCCAGAGGAAGCACCTGGTGTCGGTACACCAGTTGTGGGTGGCCTTAGCTATCGTGAAAGTCATTTAGCGATGGAGATGCTGGCAGAGGCAGATATCATTACTTCAGCTGAGTTTGTCGAGGTCAATCCAATATTAGATGAAAAAAATAAAACTGCATCCATTGCAGTTGATTTAATGGGTTCTCTATTTGGTGAAAAATTGCTATAATTGAAAATGTTAGGAAGCGCAGGGTGATGTTAATAGCCTTTGTTTTTCTTATTCATTAATCCAACTTCAGCAACTTGTGTGTACACAGGTTGCTGGTTTTTATGTTTCTACTATCGGAATATAATTTTATAATAGCAAATTGAGGGCGCATGCGTTCTCTTAATGGTATATGGTATAAAAGTATTTAAAGTTGTTATCACCTTAGGTTCAAACTTCTGGCCAAAAAGTTTTAAAAAAGTGAAACCTGATTTGTGTGGTGTTCGTACATATATAGAACCCGCAGAATCAAGCGGAGGTACAAAGGATGGAAACCATAATTAAACAAAAAATACGCCAGGTCAAACAAGGTGATCAATCTGCATTTGAGGATATTGTGAATTTTTATCAAAAGAAGGTGTTTCAGGTCTGCTACAGGATGCTAGGGAATATCCATGAAGCAGAGGATATGGCACAAGAAGCGTTTGTTAGAGCCTATACGAATATCCACTCCTTTGACGAAAAACGAAAGTTCTCCACTTGGCTATATCGAATCGCGACGAACTTGTCTATTGATCGGATTAGAAAAAAGAAACCAGATTATTTTCTTGATGCTGAAGTTAAAGGGACAGAGGGACTAACGATGTATTCTCAGCTTTCAGATCAGAATCCATTACCAGATGAGGAAATGGAAAGTTTAGAGTTACAAAGTTACATTCAGAAAAAAATACTTTCCTTACCCGAAAAGTACCGATCGATAATCACATTACGTTATGTTGATGATTTGTCATTGCAGGAGATCAGCGAGGTATTGGATATACCGATGGGAACCGTAAAAACCCGAATACATCGTGGTAGAGAAGCCTTACGCAAAAAGCTTCGCGATTTATAAAAGCTAGTATAATATTCAAGTATGTCTAGCTCCAGCGCTTACCCCTCGGGGATAAGCCAATCCTGATCACGGGCAAAGAGCGCCACGTCAGGGCTTGTCTGAGCACTAAGGAAATCTTCTTAGTGTAATCATCACAGAAAAACAAGTGAAATTCTTGTTTCGAAGGCGCTTGCGCTTTTCTTGTAAAGGAGTGAAACTATGAGCTGTCCTAAGCGTTACATTGAAATGATGCATAAATACCTCGACCATGAGATAACGAAAGAGGAAGAAACGGAGTTAAAAGACCATTTAATGAAATGTGAAGTGTGTCAGCTCCATTTTCATGAGTTAAAAAGAACGGAAACTTTGTTAGAAAGCCCTCCACATGTTCAGGTTTCTCCCAACTTTACTGAACAAGTGATGAACAAATTACCAAAAGAGAAAAAATCCATTAGCTATAAAAAGTGGCTAAAGGGTCATCCTATATTCACAGCTGCGGCCATCTTTTTTATCTTAATGTTAACCAGTGCCTTTTCACTATGGAGTCAAGATGGGCAGTTAACGGTGTCTAAACAACAGGGCATCGTGATTGAAGATGATACGGTCATCATACCTGAGGGGAAAGTGGTTACAGGTGATTTAGTTGTGAAAAACGGAGATGTCATAGTGGAAGGAAAAATTGAAGGGGATCTTGTTTTAATCAATGGAAACTTGATTAGTAGTAATGGTTTGTTGGCTTCAGCGGGAGAAGTGACCGGACAGATTGAGCAGGTGAACCAAATTTTTGAATGGGTATGGTATCATACGAAAGAGACATTTCGTAGTATCTTTTCATTTTAGGTTTGTTATCATTTAACAATCATTACCTAAAAGCCGCTATTCAAAAGCGGCTTTTATTTGCGTCCTTCTTTAATATTACATGAATAAACGTTTAAAGGCTGATAACTAAAGGTAATATGATATAATAAAGACAGTTTTAAGGATTCAAGATTAAAACAACGGCAGAAGGAAGTGTGCGCATGCTTGATGGGGGATTTGATTTCGTAGAGCTTTTACGAATTGTAATAGATGTCGCCCTAGTATGGTTCGTTTTATATAAATTATTCATGCTGATTCGGGGTACAAAAGCGGTCCAGCTTTTAAAAGGCATATTTGTCATATTGGCTATTTTTCTCCTGAGCTCATTGTTTCAACTTCAAACCGTAAGATGGTTGATGTGGCAAGTGCTCATGTGGGGGCCATTAGCTGTCATTATCCTGTTTCAGCCAGAGTTAAGGCGGTCACTGGAGCAATTAGGAAGAGGTAAATTCTTTGCTAGGAACAGCCAATCTGAAGAAGAGGAAATGAACGATTCCATCGAAGCGATTATCAAATCATGTAAATATATGGCAAAGCGTAGAATTGGTGCTTTAATCTCAATAGAACGAGAGACAGGCATGAGTGACTACGTAGAAACGGGAATTAAAGTTCACGGGAAACTTACCAACGAACTGCTAACCAATATTTTTATTCCCAATACGCCGCTACATGATGGGGCGGTCATTTTAAGAAGAGATGAAATTGTCGCTGCCGCATGTTATCTTCCGTTGTCTGAAAGTCCTTTTATCTCAAAGGAATTAGGAACTCGTCATCGGGCGGGTCTGGGTATAAGTGAAGTTACGGATGCACTTACCATTATTGTATCTGAAGAAACGGGATCCATTTCATGTACTAAAAACGGCGAGCTGCATCGTAATTTAGAGGAAGAAGCATTAAGAGAGATTTTATTCAGCGAATTAAATCCAGTATTTGCCCAAACGACAAAGAGTTGGAACTGGAGGGGGAAGAAAAATGGATAATTGGTTACGATCCCCTTGGGTCATTCGAGGTATATCATTACTATTAGCTGTTGCACTCTACATATCTGTTAGTTTGTCAGAAGATAACGCAAATGGGCTAGAAGACACACTTTTTCCAAGTGGATCAAGTGAAACAGTTACGATGAATAGTATTCCGTTACAAGTCCGAATAAATGAAGAGAAATATGTCGTAAAAGGTGTACCTCAATATGTCAATGTTTCGATTGAAGGATCTAAGAGCGCCATCACATCCACTGAAAGGGTGCGTTCGTTTGACGTCTTTATCGATCTCGAAGGACTTGAACCAGGCACCCATGAGGTTAATGTGCAGCATGCTGGATTTTCAAATAATTTATCTGTTTTTATTGAACCCGAAACCGTTGAAGTTGAGATTGAAGAAAGATTAACGAAGGAATACAAAGTGGATACCGAGTTGATGAATCGGGATCAAATAAATGAAGGGTATATCCTTGGCGAACCAACCGTTAAACCCGCAACGGTGAAGGTTACAGGTGGGAAGTCAGAGGTTGACAAAACGGCAATGGTTAAAGCGATTGTAGACTTAACAGGGGTGGAGGATGAAATTGATATAGACAATGCTCCTGTCAAGGTTTATGACCAGCAAGGAAATGAGTTAAATGTTTATGTAGACCCATCAACAGTTGGTGTTGAAATCCCTGTAGAGGTTGGACGAAAAGAGGTACCACTTCAAGTCAGCACGGAAGGTGAACTTCCTGAAGGTTTAAGTCTACAATCCATTACAGCAAACCCAGAAGTAGTGGCTGTTTTTGGACAAGAGTCGGTATTAAACTCGATTGAGAATATTTCAAATTTAAGCGTCAACCTAGCGGCAATTTCAGAGGATAAAACGGTAGAATTAGAGGTGCCAATTCCACCAGGAGCAACTAAAGTAGAACCATCCACTGTAGAGGTTGAGGTAAACGTTGAAGAAACACAGGAAAAAATCATTGACGAAATTCCAATCCAGGTGGAAAATCTAGAGGATGGACGAGATGTTACGTTTATCTCGCCTGAAAACGGGACAATCAATCTAAAGGTATCAGGAACAGCGGAACAGCTGGAGGAAATTACCGCTGAGAACTTTGTGGCGACTATTGATGTAGAAGGATTTTATGAAGGTGAATTTGAAACAGAAATTAAGATCAGCAATCCTGAAGAATATGTGATAACATCAAACTACAATAATGCACGAGTTCGCATAGAGTAAATACAATGTAAAAGGAACTAGTCTGGTAACAGGGCCCAGCCACTCGGGACCTAAGTCATGCCTTTAAGTGGTACCATCCACCATTTTTAAGGTGAGACCTATTAAAACCGTGGCTGAGTAAGGCCCTTCCACTTTTTTAAACAAGGACGAAGGAGCGATCATAATATGGGAAAATATTTTGGTACGGACGGTGTCAGAGGCGTCGCAAACAAAGAATTAACACCAGAATTAGCATTTAAAGTTGGCCGTTTTGGAGGATATGTTTTAACCAAAAATACGGATAGCCAACCTAAAGTTTTAATTGGCCGTGACACCCGTATCTCTGGCCATATGCTGGAAGGTGCATTAGTAGCAGGCCTACTTTCCATTGGAGCCGAAGTCATGCGAATGGGCGTAATCTCAACACCAGGAGTAGCATACCTAACAAAAGCGCTTGGAGCAGATGCTGGTGTTATGATTTCAGCTTCTCATAACCCTGTTGAAGATAATGGTATTAAATTTTTTGGTCCAGATGGCTTTAAGCTAACAGATGAGCAAGAGAATGAAATTGAAGCGCTCATGGACCGTGAAGAAGATGATCTTCCTCGTCCTATTGGCGGAGAAGTGGGTCAAGTGAATGACTATTTTGAAGGTGGACAAAAATATCTTCAACATTTAAAACAAACAGTAGATTTTGATTTTGATGAGCTTCATGTGGCTTTAGACTGTGCACACGGTGCCACATCATCCTTAGCACCACATTTGTTTGCTGATTTGGAGGCTGAGATCACAACTATAGGTTCTTCACCAGATGGGTTAAATATTAATGACGGTGTCGGTTCTACCCACCCAGAAGCATTACGGGAGGTTGTCATCGAAAAAGGCGCTGACGTTGGTCTTGCTTTTGATGGTGATGGGGACCGACTTATTGCTATAGATGAAAAAGGCAATATTATTGATGGCGATAAAATCATGTATATTTGTGGTAAGTACTATAAGGAAACAGGCCGACTTAAACAGGATACAGTTGTTTCCACAATCATGAGTAATATTGGTTTTTATAAAGCAATCGAACAACAAGGTATGTCTAGTGTGAAGACAGCTGTCGGAGATCGTTATGTGATGGAAGAGATGCGTAAGAGCGGCTATAATCTTGGTGGGGAACAATCAGGCCATATCATTTTCCTTGATTACACGACAACTGGTGATGGTATGCTTTCTGCCCTACAGCTTGTGAATGTTATGAAGGATACGGGCAAACCATTATCAGAGCTAGCTGCTGAAATGGAAAAGTTTCCACAAGTATTGAAAAATATTAAAGTAGTCGATAAACACCAAATCCATACGAATAAAATAATTCAAGAAGAAATCAATAAAGTCGAGGAAACGTTAGGTGATGATGGAAGAGTGCTTGTTCGTCCATCAGGTACAGAGCCCCTCGTTCGGGTAATGGTTGAAGCTCCTACAAAAGAAGATTGTGAGAAATATGTAGAACAGGTTGCCAAAGTTGTTCAACAGCAACTAGGCATGACGGAAGTATAAGAAATGCGCAGGTATCACAATGGATGATGCCTGCGCATATTGTATATTATTGAAATCAAAAAAATTATTGACTAGTACTCTCCCATTCGGATAAAATTGTAATTGCATCTCGCGAGTTATTGTGACTTTTTAACAAACAATACTAGGCAGGTGTTATTTTGGAATGGAAAAGGAGGATTGTTGAAAAAGTTCTTTATAAAGCGCCAGGACTAAACCACATCGTTAAATGGTTTAGTTGACGAGGAGGAGGTTCATCGAGTCTTCGGCGGATGCCTCCCGGTTGTTTACATCTCAACCGTTATGTTTTGAACGAAAACAAAGAGGTGACTCTTTGCACAAACGTTTGAAACAAGATGAACGATATAAATAAAAAACGCGAGAAAGGGGCAAACGACGCCCCTATTGAACCAAATAGTACTTTGTTTGCCCCTTTCAAAAGAGGGAGGAAACACAACTATGTGTGGAATTGTAGGTTATATAGGACATCAAGATACGAAAGAGGTACTATTAAATGGTTTAGAAAAGCTTGAATACCGTGGATATGATTCAGCGGGTATTTCAGTTTTAAATGATCATGGAGTTCACGTCTTTAAAGTAAAAGGACGAATTGCAGCATTACGTGAAGAAGTAAATGAAGACGTTTCTTCAACAATGGGAATCGGCCATACACGTTGGGCTACACATGGAGCGCCTAGTGTAGAAAATGCCCATCCGCATCAAAGTACGTCTGGTCGTTTTACCCTTGTTCATAACGGTGTCATTGAAAATTATATGGACTTACGTAATGAGTTTTTAAAAGACGTTGAACTAAAAAGTGAAACCGACACGGAAGTCATTGTTCAGTTAATCGAAAAATTTGTTGAGCAAACAAATGACGTAGCAGAGGCCTTCCGTAAGACAGTTGGTATGCTTCATGGTTCATATGCCATTGCCTTAATTGACGAGAACAACGAAGACCAAATCTTTGTGGCAAAAAATAAAAGTCCACTATTAGTAGGGCTAGGCGAAGAAGGATTCAATGTAGTTTCAAGTGATTCATTAGCCATGCTACAAGTGACCAATCAATTTGTTGAGTTAATGGACCAAGAGGTTGTCATTGTCGAGCGTAATCAAGTAGAAATTCAAAAGCTTGACGGTACTGTTGTGGAAAGAGAACCATTTGTAGCGGAAGTTGATGCGAGTGCTATTGAAAAAGGAACATATCCACACTTTATGCTAAAAGAAATCGATGAACAGCCACTCGTCATTCGTAACATTGTTCAAGAATATAGAAATGAAAATGATGATATAAAATTAGATGCTGATATTCGTAAAGCCATGACGGATACGGATCGTGTGTATATTATTGCCGCCGGAACTAGCTATCACGCTGGTTTAGTTGGGAAACAATTCATTGAAAAGCTTGCAAATGTTCCTGTAGAGGTTCATGTTGCCAGTGAGTTTTCTTATAATATGCCATTACTGTCTGAAAAACCACTATTTATCTTTATCTCCCAAAGCGGGGAAACAGCAGATAGTCGTTCTGTACTCGTGCAAATTAAGGAAATGGGTCATCCAGCCCTTACAATTACGAATGTTCCAGGATCAACCCTTTCTCGTGAAGCAGATTACACCTTGCATCTTCATGCAGGGCCAGAGATTGCCGTTGCATCAACAAAAGCCTATACAGCTCAAATTTCAGTCTTAGCTATACTGGCCGTTGATACAGCCAAAGCAAAAGGTATAAAACTTGATTTTGATCCACTTCAAGAGCTTGCTATTGTATCATCCGCAATGGAAGCTTTATGTGATCAAAAAGAAGAGTTTGAAAAAATTGTTTCTGAGTTCCTTGAGACAACACGAAATGCGTTCTTTATTGGCCGCGGAGTCGATTATTTTGTCGGCCAGGAAGGTGCGTTGAAATTAAAAGAGATTTCTTACATTCAAGCTGAAGGCTTTGCAGGAGGAGAACTAAAACACGGAACCATTGCATTGATTGAAGAAGGAACACCAGTCATTGCGCTTGCCACGCAAGCAAACGTGAACTACTCCATTCGCGCAAACGTCCAAGAGGTAGTTGCGCGTGGTGCCAATGCCTGCATCATCAGCATGGAAGACCTAGCAGAGGAAGGCGATACCTTTGTCGTTCCTTCTGTTCATGAATTACTAACACCACTGGTTTCTGTGGTACCACTACAATTAATCGCGTATTATGCAGCATTGCATCGTGATTGTGATGTGGATAAACCAAGGAACTTGGCTAAGAGTGTGACAGTTGAGTAAAGAGTAGTTTGATTAGATTATGTGTGTAAAAGTACAATTAAGATGGCAAATGACAAATAAAGATGGTAAATAGCGAATAAAGATGGTAAGTTACGAATAAAGATGGTAACTGTAAACTGAATAACCTAAAATGCGTTGTCTAAATATAGACAGCGTATTTTTTTATGTGTAAGAGCTTATGTCAATAATCCAAAAATTTGATTGCTTTTCTGTAAGATCATTCTTCAGAAAACGGGACAAGATTGTGGAGAAACTCTTGTATTACGTAGTAGACGCTTACTGTGACATTACATTTCGTTTTTTGAATGGATGTACTTTAAAGTAAAGAGACTTATTTATAAGTTAAGTAGTTCCGTTTCGGTGGAGAAACATACGAAATAGCATATAAATTAGCAGACCAAATCACATATGATTTGGTCTTGTCTTTTTCCCTTGTATTTCAACGATTATTGGTTTTTAACGCTTGAATTAGCATACAAAATCGCTCCCCAAATAGCATAATGTCAATAGCTGTTGTCAATGTACTTTTTCCTATGCGAATTTGTATGTAATTTTCAATGCTGTTTTTTAAAACCAAGAGGATAATTGTTATTTTATGTTAAAATGAATATAGAGTTTGTGAAAGAACGTACTTAAACTAACGAAGCAGTAATGTTCAACAAGGGGATTTTCATTGAAGAAAATTATATTAGGAATAGCAATAACGCATATTATACTTAACTTAATTGGCTGTTCAAAAAAAGATGACCTTCCTTTAGCTTTGCCAGGTGAACAATATAAAATCATTTATGTTACTTTAGATAATTCGCCAGGTAACGAATACCATGGAGAGAATCATCAATGGCTACTGGAATTTACTAAAAATAAGGGCGATGATTTAAGCCTTATTGTAAATGGTTTAGAAGGAGTACAAGATATTGCACCTACTCTAAATGCCAAACAAGCACCTTATGTGTATATTCTAAGTAGTAAGGAAATGGTTTTAGAAACATCTGATTTTGAAGAAGCAAAGAGTTTCCTTGAAAAAAATGCTTACTAAGTTGTTCAACTATTGGGAGCGTTAGTTCAAGAAGAGGTCATTAAATTCATAATAAAAGGAGCTTGAATTATATCCAAGCTCCCTTTTAATTGTGGTATTTTCGCTGTTTTTTGGTGTTTTGTACTCCAAAACCGAACCCGTTAGTATATTATCCTATACTCTTTTTTGTTTTGTTTATCCGATTATGCTTTTTTGCCCATAGTTTTTCAATATAACCTGTCCCAAATAGAACTCCAGCTACAATAAACACAAATCCAATTAATTGTGAAGCTGTAATGGTTTCATTTAAGAAAAGTACGGAGAATACAAGACCAAAAAAAGGAACAAAGTTATTAAATATGGCTGTTTTACCTGCTCCTATCTGCTGGATCGCTGCATAAAAAACTATATACCCCACACCTGTTGCCAATACCCCTGACACAATAAATAAAAAGTAAACAAATAAAGAGGCTGAAGTCATTTCATGGAATCCTTTAGGTTCAGTTATTAAACTAATAATCAACAAACCTATTGAGCCTAATAAATACATTATTGTTGTTATCTGTTTTGAATCAAGAGTTGCTGTTGCCTTTTTTACAAAAATAAAACTAATGGCTTGGACGAACATAGCAATAAATAAAAGCAGTTCTCCTTTAGATAATTGCATATTATTGAATGAGCCACCT
The DNA here is from genome assembly GCF_009649735.1 of Salinibacillus xinjiangensis. GTDB lineage: Bacteria > Bacillota > Bacilli > Bacillales > Alkalibacillaceae > Salinibacillus > Salinibacillus xinjiangensis. The sequence goes on along the minus strand of NZ_WJNH01000020.1, from coordinate 28,824 downwards.
TGAATAAAAAAGACTCCAGTTAATGCGAGGATAAATCCTATGATTCGCAATTTTGTTAATTGTTCACCTAAAAAGAGGACGGCAAGTATTGCTGTTGTAAGTGGTACTAATGATAGAATTAAAGAAGCATTCGAAGCATCAATCATTGTTAAGCCTATTGCTATAAGCGAGTGATGTAGAATGACACCAAAAACACACCCGAGTAGTGTATAAATCCATTCCTTTTTCGATAAACGACGAATTGATTTTCCAAGAATAATTATGATTAATGCAGTAATTCCAGCCATCATAATTCGAAATGCCGTCATTGTTTGAGGAGGTAAATCTTCTACCAAAACCTTAATTAAAACCATATTAAGTCCCCAAATAGCTGTGACAAAAAATACTAAACCATAAATTAAAAATAATCGCTTTTGATCCACAAACTTACCTCCTTTGAACCTTAATAAATCTGAACAGATTATATTTCACAGATTATTAACCTGTTATTAAAACAAAGTATTTATCACCATTATTTTTCTGAATTTTCCATTTCAATCACAGTCGGAATGTGGTTTGTATAGGGTAGGAAATTATGAACAATCTCCTTTGTTTTGACCTTCATATATCCGGTTGTAGTCCCATCGCTACATCCATACCATTCTTCCAAAAGTACGTCCTTATCAAAAACAACTTGCACAAGATTCTTTTTGTCCATTAACACACCAAATACAGTAGCAGCACCGATTTTTACGCCCAAAATCTTTTCCATCTGTTCCGCTGGGGCCAAGGATACGCGAGAAATACCAAGTGCATTGCTGAAATCTTTTGATTTGAATGGCTTATTTGCGGTAGTTATAAATAAATAGAATTCTGTCTTTTTCCTATTGCAGAGTAACAGCGTTTTTACCATTTTCATATCCAATTTCTGATTGATCTCGATACAGTCCTCCATTGAAATGGCTTCATCTGTATTCACTCGTTCAAATGAAATCTTTAACTTTGTCAATGTTTCATAGACCATTTCTTGAAGCAGAGACTTATAGTTGTCTGGAACAGTTTTCATAACTTCACTCACAAATAGCATCTTTATTTACCTCTTCCTTTCCAAACTTGAATCTTTAATAGTAATAACATATCATGTTCTCATGTATTACAAAAACGAATGTTTGTCATGATGCGCATGACAAAATCAAATGGGAAAGGAAAAGTGAAATGAATATCCAAAAATATATGGCATTTGTAAAAGCAGCAGAATATGGTAGTTTCACAAAAGCTGCTCAAAGCTTGGACTATACACAGTCTGGGGTAAGCCGTATGGTTAATGATTTAGAAAAAGAATGGGGGGTTTTCCTTTTTGAAAGAGGACGTGCCGGTATCAGTTTAACCTCAGATGGCTTAAAGTTACTACCTCAATTAAAGCGAATCTGTAATGAGCATGGAATCTTAACGACACAGATTGAAGAGTTACACGATATGCAGTCTGGTATGATTCGTATTGGTACATTTTCCAGCGTAGCATCCCACTGGCTCCCTAACATGATTAAGATTTTTAAGAAGGACTATCCAAAGATTGATTTTGAGCTTCTGCTTGGTGACTATACTGAAATTGAAAGTTGGATTTTAGATGGACGTGTTGATTTCGGATTTGTGAGGATCCCTTCAAAAAAAGAACTTGAAACAATCTTTTTGGAGAAAGATCGTTTGTTGGTAGTGATTCCACGAAATCATCCGCTTGCTAATTGTGAAAAATTCCCTATTAATGATTTATTAAACAATCCATTTATGTTATTGGAAAAGGGAGCAAAAGCAGAAATCTCTGAAATTTTTGAGATGCACGATATTTCACCGCAAGTTCATTTTACAACGTGGGACGACTATGCAATTATGTCTATGGTGGAAAATGGGCTAGGAATCAGTATATTACCAGAATTGATTTTACAGCGAATACCTTACAAAATTATAGCGAAAGAGCTTGAAGTTCCTGCATACAGAAATATTGGTATTGCTATGAGAGAGCAAAAATCACTTTCACTTGCATCCAAGAGATTTTTAAGATATTTACCATATAGAAACAGGGAGTAATAAAGTTGCTAAACACTTCATTTTTTAAGCCTGATTTCTGTTATCACTTACTTAAACACTTACAGTCTGTTTGAAATGTATCAAATCAGTGTTCTCACATATACTTAATAACCTTATATTACGAACGGGGTCTTATTTTTTTGAGGAAGATAAACTAACAAGAGGAAGTCACATGCTGCGCAGTACAAATAAACTGAGCATTAAAACCAAATCTATTGTGCTAAATATTTTTGAAAGAATGTACTTAAAGTAACGGGTGCGTATGTTGAGTAAAGGATTGTCAATTATTTAATGGCAATCCTTTACTTTTTGGTGAATCTTAAGGAAAATTGGAATTTTATGTTAGAATATAAATACGGTAACACAGAAATTACAGAAGGGGCATAACCTAATTAGTTATGTCCCTTTTGTAGAAGTTGTTACTATTCCTATTCTAAATAACCAGATTAAATGAAAATAAGTTAGGTGGAATTAAATGATTGATTTAGACTTTACGAAAATAAGGAACCATGACGGAAGCCAAGATAACGGTTTTGAAAGTTGGTTTGTCAATTGGCTCACCTGACCCCGCCTGAAGATGTAGATTACTTTGCGAGAAAGGAAGGGGCTGGTGGTGATGCTGGTGTTGAGTGTTATTGGAAGCTAAAAGACGGCACAGAACATGCATGGCAAGCTAAATATTTCACCGATAACCTATCAACAAGCTTTGTGGATAAGGAGAGCCATCTTCAAAATCATTTTCATATATATTGATAAGTATGAACCCTTGTTTAAAAGTCATGATTTTTTGGAATTAGCATGCATTAGTTGTGGAATAAGACCTGGAGATTATAGAACTGATAAAAATAAACCGGTCTGTGAAGAATGTTTAACCAGCTTCGAAGTTTGTACAGGTTGTGGAAAACTTTTTGAAATCGGCACATTACCTGGGTCTAAATGTTTGGATTGTGATGATTGATAATTGATATTATTTGAAAAGAAATCGTGTTTTTCTTGGATTGCTATGCAGCATCATTTCAGTTCTCAATTACAATGATATTTAATAATAAGATATGTGGGTAAAATCAAATAGGGAATCTCAGTTACCAACATAAATGTCATCGTTATGATATAGAAAAAATCAGGTTACCAACATTAATGTAAGTTGTAAAAACACCCATAAACCCCTAAACCCTTGGTATCAAGGGTTTCTTTAGTTACCAACATTAGTGTCCGTGAACAGAACCTTAGTGTGGATTTATTCATACTAAGGTTCTTTTTTGGATTCATGGCGAGTGAAACAGCTGAGGAAGAGAGAAAACGCCCGTCATATGAAGTTCATGACGAGCGAAACATCGGGGGAAGAGAGAAAACAACCGTCATCTGGGCCCCATGACACACAAAAAACCACTGAAATAAGAAACTCGGTCGTCATGAATCCCTCATGACGACCGACCAGCACCTTCTCTACAGTTTTCTTCATCATTAACATAATAGGAAAACCTACCGTGACCCAAAACCTTAAAATGGTTTCTAAGAACTCGGCTAATTGTATACTTTGAGGGTATAACGCTACACCATTCATAAATAAAATTGGTTGTTACCTATCTTTCAGGAAATAAAAGTTGATATTATTCCCGGACAGATCTTAATATAGAAGAATCAACTTTTTCAATATGACCGGAATGATTAAACACTAGTTGTCTGCTTTTGAAAGAAGATAAAGGGGTGTTGCACGATAAACAAGCGATTCCTTTATTTAATTGATCAAAGTCATAACTGGGTAATCGATCAAATGGGGAGTTCTTTATATGAATTGATACTAGCTTTTTTGCGAGTTGAGTATGTTTTTTATTAATCTTGGTTGAAGATAATTGGAGCTGATTCATAAAACGATTAACTTGTGTAGGTAAGATAATGGGTAGATTTAGAGGTGCATGAAATAAAGTGAACTCAGGGTTGATAAAAATGATGTATGATTTAATTTGAATGTCAATGCTATAAACTTTGAAGTAATTGTCGAAGCATGGATTCACATCTTTTCAATTGAAGCACAGGATTCTTTATTTCCCTTCCAGAAGATGTGTGCCATTTTTCTTAATTAATATAATAATCTCCTTCATAATTTTTTACTTCAAAGAGATATATTTTGTTCTGAGAGAATAGGAGAGTATCAATTTGAAAGACGGTGTGATTATGTTCCAGTAGCAGGTCATGAATAATGACTTTTTCACAGGGTAGACTTTCTAACCTATCAGCAAATATCTTCTCTCCTTTATACCCTTTCTGAAGGTATAAATAATGTTGCTTTTCCTTTGTGGATAACTCCATTCTTGAATTTAATAATCGTAAAAGCTGTAATTCTCTGTTTTCATGGTAAGGTTTGATAACCATTAGACACTTCCTTTCGTTTAAATAAATCTGCTAGATGTTAATATTTGTATTCGTTAGATTCATATTATGTAAAATTAACCATTTCTTCAAGTCCCATCTCAAAATGAAAGAGACAGCCAAAGGCTATCTCTCTAAAAATCTTTATTGTCAGTTTTTGATTTCCTGCATGACCCCTTCTAATTGTTCCAGCGAGGAGTCCAACATCCTCTCATATAAATTCAAAATCATTTGCCCGTAATTATCCCCCGGTACAGCCCATTTTCCATTTAAAGCGGTCCATGTTGTAGCTGAACCTCTAGTCACTAAATCGTACCGCGGGTCTACTAGTGGGTCGCTATTGGGTAATGAATCAGTGGAGGCATAGGCATATAAATGCTGGATATGTGCGAGCACTCCTTCCTTAGCTGTTTGAAAGCTCGCTCCTGGGTTGTTAGGGCCTGTTGCTCCTAATCCGCAGAAGTTGTTTTGCTCTGGCTGCACAACACCTGTGAACCGAAGAAAATCGGTTTCATGCATGGCCTGGGCAAAGGCCACATCGCCTCTTATTCCATACCTTTCACCATAGGTCAGATAGTAGCTAGCAATCTCGATTGCTTGTGGATTGATGGTTTTAACGTACTGATTCATTAGTTCCGGTGATAGATAAGTCTCACCTAGGATAGCGTAACCAGTGTCTCCTGGAGAAGGTTCTTGGTCCTCATTGCTATCCGTCACGATAAAGGCATCTGATATGCCAGCATCTCTCACTTCATCTAAACGTCTTTCAGCATTTTCCCGGTTAGAAAAGGCACCTGCCTGTACACGATACCAGAGCTGACCCGAAATGGTAACGGTCGTAATAAAGGAATCGATTCCTTGTGACTGCAAATAAGCTACCCGTTCCTCAGCATTATCACGAGATTGGAAGGAACCAGCAATTACCTTATAAAGTGTGCCTGATGGATCTTCACTTTTACGCTCGAGCTGAAAGGCCCTTGCTAATCCATTTACATGCCCTTGGGCCACATCCTGCCTCCAGGAAGGGTCACTAATAAGGGCAGCATCCTGGCGATTATCGATAAATCCATTCTCGGTCAGTAAGGCAGACATGGTTGTTTCGCGCAACACGTGAAAATTCGCCTTTTTTTGTCCACGATCGCTAAGTCGGTTCACCCTCATAATTTCTTCATGCATGATGTCCTGATAGTTTGCCGTATCTGAAGAGTTCGGTAAGCTTGAATGTATATAGTCCTCATAGCCACTTGCACTTCCATTAAACGCGTTGCAATGGATTGACAAATAATAATCTGCCCCCCAATTATTAGCCTCATTGGTTCGTGCACTTAAGCTTTTTGTACGATCAGTAGTACGACTCATAAGAACTTCGACCTTATTGTAGTTTTCTAGTAGTAGTCTACGGATTCTTAGGGCAATATCTAAATTTATATTTTTTTCAAGTAGCCCATTGCCTGTAGCACCACTATCTGTCCCGCCATGCCCTGGGTCTAAATATAGTTTCATTTTCCTAATCTCCTCTCTATTATAGATATATTTTTCGATAATATTGTATGTCGAATAGTAAAAGGGAAGTGGGCAAATTGGTCAGATTTTGCCGAATCAGGTATTTATCTGATAAAAATGGTGACTAATCTAAATTATGTATCCTCTAAATGAATACTAAAATGGTGGGAATAACTAATAATGCCTTTATGCAAAAATTGTCGATTGACAGCATCTTAATAAAAACTCTATATTAGAGGATGTTGCTTTTTTCATAATTGACTGTCCCATTAACAGTGATAAGTCAAGTCACTTTAAATTTGGAGGATATATAATGGATAATGAAAATAAAAACCGTGAGCATTGGGGCTCACGGCTTGGATTTATATTGGCCTGTTTGGGTTCAGCTGTAGGACTCGGTAATGTATGGCGTTTTTCCACAACTGCAGGTGAAAATGGTGGTGGAGCCTTTTTAATCGTATACCTATTAATCGTTCTGATCATTGGTTTACCTGTTGTTTTAGCTGAATTTACGATAGGACGGAAAGCGCAAAGTGATGTTGTTGGAGCTTTTGAAAAACTAGCACCAGGAAAGCCTTGGAAAATCATGGGCTATATGGGGGTTGCGACAGGATTTATTATATTATCATTTTATAGTGTTATAGCTGGTTGGGTAATGAAGTATTTTTTCGGTTATGTAACAGGGGCGATTGCTAATGTTCCTGGCCAAGATTTTACCAGCTATTTCACTTCTTTTATCGGACAGAGGTATGAGCCTGTTATTTGGCAGTTTATCTTTATGACGTTAACCATAGGAGTAGTCATTGCAGGGGTAAAAAAAGGGATTGAAGCGGCTAACAAACTACTGATGCCATTGTTAGGTGTTTTATTAGTTGTACTGTCTATATACAGTTTAACCCTTGGTGGAGCAAAGGAAGGATTAACGTTTCTCTTTTATCCGGACTGGGATAAGCTATTTGACCCTCAAGTAATACTTGCGGCACTGGGGCAGGCTTTCTTTTCTTTGAGTTTAGGAATGGGGACCTTGATTACTTTCGGTGGATATTTAAGCCGTGAACATAAGCTGCCAAGTGCAGCGCTAAGTGTTGGTCTTTTAGATTCATCGGTAGCTATTATTTCTGGTGTTCTCATTTTTCCGGCGGTTTTTGCTTTCGGACAGGATCCATCTAGTGGACCTGGGCTTGTCTTTATGACGCTGCCAAATGTGTTCGAACAAATATCAGCTGGCATGCTAGTAGGAGCTTTATTTTTCTTCTTATTATTTGCAGCTGCCTTATCATCTTCAGTATCCTTATTAGAGGTTACGGTAGCGTATTTTATGCGTAAGCTACAATGGAGTCGTAAACAAACGGTGGTTCTTATTGGAGGAATTATCTTTTTATTAGGTATCCCATCTTCCCTAGCACAAGGGGCTATACCTATAACAGTGATGGGCAGGGACTTTTTGACCTTTATGGATCAACTATCAGGTAATGTTCTGCTACCATTAGGGGGAGTCATTATCGCACTCTTTATGGGTTGGGCATGGAAAAAAGAGGAGGCCCTGCGCGACTCTGACCTTGGGAACACTTGGGTCGGCAATGTATGGATATGGATTGTGCGCATTATTGCACCATTAGCCATTTTAATTATTTTCTTAAATAAAATAGGAATCATAGAATAGTGGTGAGGTAAGTATGGTCAATAAAGCAGGCAGTACTGCTTATGATAATAAATTAGGTGATGCTTTTACGGACAAGCTCCAAAAGCCCTGGTTGCTTGTTTTAACAATTGGCTTAGGGACATTACTAAATCCTTTGAACTCTTCCATGATTTCGGTCGCTTTAACGAGACTGCAATTTGAGTTTGAATTAACCTTTGCAGATGCCTCCTGGTTGATTTCTATCTTTTATTTAGCCAGTGCAGTAGGGCAGCCTGTTATGGGGAAATTGAGCGATATGTTTGGGGCTAAGAGGTTATTCATGGTTGGATTAGTTCTTGTCGCCGTTTCCTGTTTATTGGCCCCTTTCTCGCCTAATTTCATCTTTTTATTAGGCTGTCGTGCATTACAGGCCATTGGGAGTTCGACCTTATTTCCAAGTGGTATGAGTATGGTGAGAACGAGTATAAGCAAGAATCAAGCCAAGGCATTAGCAATCCTATCCATTTTCGCCAATGTTTCAGCAGCGTTTGGACCCTCTGTGGGAGGTTTTCTAATTGCAGCTTGGGATTGGCCTTCAATCTTCATGATTAACTTCCCATTTATTGTTTTGTCCTTCTTTTTAGCGATTTTTGTTTTACCTGAAAATCGGGGTGGGGTATTCCGGTTAAAGCGAATTGACCTTATAGGCATTACAATCTTTATTGGAACTGTTATAGCCATAATATTATTTCTACTTTCTATTGAACAAAATGTTAATTGGTGGGCACTAATGGTTTTTGTAGTTGGAGCTATTCTGTTTTACTTATATGAAACAAGACGTACGGAACCTTTTATTGATTTTGATGCACTAAAAAAAGACCCAACTGTTACCTTTATTTATGTACAATTCATGACCATCAACTTAGTGTACTACTGCTACTTTTTTGGCTTGCCAACATTTCTACAGCAAGCTCGAGGCTACAGTGAAGAACATACAGGGTTGATTATGTTAGCTCTTGCAGGGTTTAGTGTGATTGTGTCTCCACTTGCAGGAGGCATGATTGATAAATACGGATCAAAATTACCGATGTTTATCGGGGCTCTTTTACTTTTAATCGGGACCGCCCTTATCATAACCTATCATCAGACTTCCCCGATATTTTGGCTACTAATCATTATGGCAATTTTGGGCATGAGTAATGGGTTTAATAATATTTCCGCTCAAACTGCTCTATATGAACATGTATCAGCGGAGAATACAGGCTCTGCATCTGGATTATTTCAGACAAGTAGGTATTTAGGTGCCATACTATCAAGTAGCTTATTAGGAGTCACTTTTAATGACTTTGTCGATGTTGTGCACTTGCATCTTGTTGTCATCATCTGTTTGGTTTTCTGTTTGCTTATTGTATTTTTGTCATGGAAACTACCTGGGAAAATGATACGGTGAAAAACTATAAGAGTAGACTATCAAAGCGCTTAGGGTTATCCCTGAGCGCTTTGTTTTTAAAAAATGGTTATTTTTGAAACCAAAAATAAAAACCCAAAGTCATATAAGTAAGAAGGTGTAAGAATGGAGGGTGAAGATTTGAATGATCACTTTACTCTAGAAAATGACAACTTATTAAAAAGTAAAGATAAAGAATCCGCAGTTTATGACTTAATGAATGAGTATTCAAAACAAGTTTACTTGATAGCATACTCCTACGTTAAAGATCAGGGCCTGGCAGAGGATATTGCACAAGAAGTCTTTTTAAAATGCTACAAACATTTACATAAATATCGAGGCGATGCGTCAATCAAGTCCTGGATATATCGAATTACAATAAATACGTCTAAAGATTTTATTATGAAAAGGAGTTTTAATGTTTTTAAGTATTCAAAAGAGCTCTTTGACAGTTTACGACAGAGTAAAAGCGTAGAGCAGATTATGTTGGAAAAAGAGGAATCGGCAGATGTTTTGCAAAAGGTTCTATCTTTGCCTGCAAAATATCGTGAAGTGATGATCCTATATTACTTTCAGGATCTTAAAATTGAAGAGATAAAAGATGTTATTAAATTAAAAGCAAACACGGTGAAAACAAGATTATCTAGAGGTAGGGCCTTGTTAAAAGAAAAACTCTCCGATCGGGGTGAATGCGATGGATAAAAAGTTAAAAAAGGCTAAAAAGTATTATGAAGAACATTACTATAATCAAGAGATAGAAGATAATATCAAAGAAAAAGTTGAACAGAACATGAGGGTGCAGAAGAATCCTATGAGCTTTGGTAAAAAAATAATTGTTACAAGTAGTATTATCGTACTCGTTATTTCACTGTTAGTAGGTTCAACATATGTATCTCCTACAATGGCTGAGGTTGTTGCTAAAATTCCATTTATTAGTGAATTTATGAAGACACGTGAGGATCAAAGAGAACGGATGGAATTGGTGAATACGTCACTAGGAAATAAAACAGATCACACCTTATTTGTATCTCCGAATTTTAAGGATAAAAAGGCAATAGTGCGGGTAAATGAATCAGATAAATATATTCAGACCCATAAAGAAGAGATTGTAAAAATGGTTGAAGATGAATTAACTAATCATAATTTTAATGGCTATTCGGTTAAAGTGGAAAGGGTTAGACCATCACCTAAGCCAGACATTTCTAAGGAAGACCAAGAGTTAGTAGCCGAAATTGACAAGGTCATGGCTGCTATTCGTAAAAAGCTAGAGCATTCTGATTATCATTTATCAGGTTTTGGAATCGATGCCGATAAAGAAATTAGTATGGAAGTTCCCTATAACAAGGATACGAACAAGTTACGTGAATTAATTCAGGCAGCATTAGATGAAGGTAATTATCATGATTACACCATTAACATAAAACGTATTGACCGGGACGAGATGGAGAAACGAGAGCAAGATCAAAGGTGGGCTAAAGCTCGTATTTATATTTATGAGGCTCTCAAGGAAAAAGAACACCTAGATGTAACAGGGTTCGCCTATTCAAATCATCCATTACCAATGACAATCATAATTAAAACCTCTATTCATCCATGGAGTTTTCAAAAGGATGAAAAAGTAGGGGAAATTGAAAAACTTGTTGAGGAATTTTTAAGCTCGAAACAAGCTGAACCTTATGTGAAAGATGATCCTTATAAATTGGTTATCCGTGATAAAAACCATGATGATATTTTTACAGAAGAAAAAGTAGCAGAATAAGGTTTTTATATAAACGTGATAAGCTTAAAATAGGTGTTAGGAAAATTCCTAATACCTATTTTTTAGATGAGGTGATAATCTTTGAATCAGACATTTTTCACATTTGATATTACAACAAACGAAAAACAGTCCTTTACGAATCTTGATCGTAATTTGCATCATGCTTTAGAAAGAAGCGGAGTGCACAACGGAATCATGGTAGTCTACTGCCCACATACCACAGCGGCTATCACAATAAATGAAAATGCTGACCCTGATGTGAAAACAGATTTAAAATTTGGTCTGGATGAAACCTTCCCAAATAAGCCAGAATATGTGCATATGGAAGGGAATTCTGATGGCCATATGAAATCATCTGTAGTTGGAGCGAGTGAAACCCTAATTATAACGGATGACCACCTAATTTTGGGTACATGGCAAAGTGTTTACTTTTGTGAATTTGATGGGCCGAGAACAAGAACGGTGCATGTGAAGATTATTGAGGGATAAGTGGGTTTGAGTGGATTGAGGGCAGCTTCAGCATTATAAGCCTAAATTTCGGCAAATGACGCGCGGTATTGAGCATCCGTCCGCGCCCTTCATCCTCCAATCTCAACACCCCCTTCCTTGACATGAGCCAATCGTATCACATATAATTAGTTTTAATTCGAGATATTTAGGTTAAGGGATGGATAATGATGAATTCAAAAAAAAATGAACAAGAATTATCGTTAAAGCTTTTTGTTGTGTTAAATCGTGCAGTGCAATCCATCGAATCTCATGCGATTCAAGATATTAAGAGTCATGGTTTAAACTTAACCGAGTTTTCAGTACTTGAATTGCTATTTCATAAAGGTGAGCAACCGATTCAAAAAATAGGACAAAAGGTGTTACTAGCTAGCAGCAGTATTACCTATGTTGTGGATAAATTAGAAAAAAAGAATTATATCAGAAGAAGAGCATGTCCAAGTGATCGCCGTGTAACGTATGCTGGAATAACAGAGGAAGGGAAACAACTTATGGAAGAAATTTTCCCAAAGCATTCGGAAGCTATGAATGACATTATGGGCGGACTTACTGCAGAGGAGAAGGAGCATTTAATTGAGCAAATCAAGAAGTTAGGTTTATATGCTCAGTCCTTATAAAGACAATCAGAAGTCATGAAAAAAATTTACCCAACTACCTCGAATTCATAATAATTATTTTCGGAATAAATGCTTTGTTAATGATAGCGAACAAGAATAGTGAAAAAGGAGTGAAAAAATGGAAAAGAAATTCTTTCAAGCACCAACAATTTATGTTGGCGAAGTGAATATAAACGTTACAGATTTGGGGCAATCATTAGAGTTTTATCAGCATATTTTAGGATTTAAAGTCCTTAGACAAACGGACAGTAAGGCTGTCTTAACTGCAGATGGAAAAACACCATTACTAACAATCGAGCAGCCTGAAGATGTTCTTCCTAAACAGGCAAGAACAACAGGGTTGTTTCACTTTGCTATTTTACTTCCAAGTAGATCAGATCTTTCAGCCTTCCTAAGACATATTGTACAAACTAAATTCCGTTATGGACTAGGGGCTTCTGATCATTATGTAAGTGAAGCAATCTATCTGTCAGATCCAGATGGAAACGGAATTGAAGTATATCGAGATCGTCCTTCCTCAGAATGGAATTGGTCCAATGGGGAAGTAGAAATGGCAACAGTAGAATTAGATGCACAGGGGTTATTGGCTGAGAGTACGGATGAATGGAAAGGCATGCCGAATGGAACGATTATGGGGCACATTCATTTACATGTATCGGATTTGAAAACAACTGAGGACTTCTATGTCAATGGGCTAGGCTTTGATATTATAACAACTTATCCAGGGGCTCTCTTTGCCTCAACTGGTGGATATCACCATCATCTTGGGCTCAATGTTTGGAATGGTACAGGGATACCTGCACCTCCTGAAAATAGTGTAGGTCTAAATTGGTATACGTTAATTTTCCCAGACGAAGAGTCTAGAGCAAAAGTCGTGACACAATTAAAGCAAAAGGGTATGACAGTAAACGAACAGCAAGATAGATACGCTGTTAAAGATCCATCAGGAAATCTCATTCATTTAAACCTATCTTAATTACGTTATGCATCATTTCCAATAGGGAATGGTGCTTTTTTCTTTGACTATGGTGTTATCTGGAAAGCAAATCTTGTAAAATAGAAAGAAAGCGTATGAAGGGAGATTGTTGTTTTATGACAACAAAGGAGCGACATCAAATCATCTCTCCATCCAATGACCCGTGGGAGGTATATATGGATGTTGAAGAGCACGGGAGCATGACACTGTCCAATATTGAATTTACCACAACTACTCTATGTAATATGCGTTGTGCACATTGTGCGGTTGGCTATATGCTTCAAAGTCGTGATCCTGAGGCACTTCCAGCTGATCTATTGATCCAGCGGTTGGAGGAAATCCCTCATCTACGTACGTTAAGCATTACAGGTGGGGAGCCGATGTTATCAAAAAAATCGGTTAGGAATTATGTTGTCCCCCTTCTAAAGTATGCACACGAACGCGGAGTAAAAACACAGATAAACTCCAATCTAACGTTGCCATATAATCGGTACGAACAAATCATTCCTTACTTAGATGTTTTACATATATCACATAACTGGGGAACTATGGAGGAGTTTGTAGAAACAGGATTTGCTCGAATGGACCGTAAACCAATGGCTGAAAATCGGAAAATGTTTTTTGATCGTATGGTGGAAAATTCAAAGGCATTATCAAAGGAAGGTGTCATGGTATCGGCTGAGACTATGCTAAATAAGCGGACGTATCCATACTTAGAAAAAATACATGATCATGTCTTGGAAATGGGTTGTACTAGACATGAAATTCATCCCATGTACCCGGTGGACTTTGCCAGTAATTTAGAAACACTCAACCTAGAAGAGATGCAGATGGCCATCAAACGTCTTCTTGATCATCGTGATCAAAATACATGGATCCTGTTTGGGACGCTTCCTTTTTATCCATGCAGTTCATCAAAAGATGAGCAGAATTTTCTGAAGCGGTTATACCAGGAGCCCAATGTCACGGTAAGAAATGATCCGGATGGACGCTCACGTTTAAACGTAAATATTTTTACCGGTGAAATCATTGTCACAGATTTTGGTGATGAGCCATCATTAGGGAATATTAAGTCATCTACACTTCCTGAGGCTTATGATCGGTGGATGGTTACAGATACCGCGAAGGGCTTAAATTGCCATTGTCCTGCTGTTAAATGCCTAGGGCCAAATTTATTGGTCAAAAACACTTATTATCAACAAGTGGACTTCCAAAAAAGAAAGGCTCAATTCTCTATAAATGAACAGTGAATTTGGGAGTATCGTTTCGCTTTCATTCATCAAAATATAGACTAAGGGGGGATAGCCTTGGTAACATTCACAGGATCAGCACTCACAAAAATTAAAGAAGAAGTACAAGAGGTAATGGAAAAGGGAAAAACACCATTCATCCGTTTAAAAATGGCAATTGGTTGAGGTGGTCCTCAGTTACGTCTGGCTCTGGAGGAGTCAGCTTTAGAGAATGATGAAGTATTAGAAGAGGAAGGAATTAAAATTTTAGTCAATGAACGAGACAAAGCCTATTTTAATCAGGTGAAAATTGACTACACAAAGACGCTGCTCGGTGGCGGACAGTTTAACGTTTTACGTGTTTAGGTATTTAAGTTGGGTGGTATCGTGTTTTGAAGGATACCACCCCTTTACATATAATTGTCGATAATTTGTAATGAAGATATAAGGACAAAAGGAAATAAATGATTTAATTAAAAGGAGGGTGAACAGCATAGATATAAAGTAAAGGATAGTAGGCCCTGAAAGGAGAATGTAAATGAATATATCTCCACTTCAAGATAAGTTCGGTCGTCCCCTACAGGATCTCCGGATTTCTGTAACAGACCGTTGTAATTTTAGATGTACGTATTGCATGCCGAAAGAAATTTTCGGGACGGATTTTGCATTTATGCCAAAAGATCAGCTCCTATCTTTTGAGGAAATAGAGAGATTAGCAAGGATTTTCGTCCAGCTAGGTGTGAAAAAAATCCGGTTAACAGGTGGGGAACCCCTTTTACGAAAGGATATACACCTTTTAATTGAAAAACTCGTCGCCATTGATGGTGTTGAGGACATTGGGCTAACTACCAACGCATTTTTATTAGAGAAACAGGCACAGCGTTTAAAAGATGCAGGGTTAATGCGAGTAAATGTAAGCTTAGATGCTTTGAATCAAGAGACATTTGCATCCATTAATGATGTAGGAGCAAGTGTAGAACGGGTGTTAAAAGGGATTGAGAAGGCTAAGGAAGTGGGTCTCGAGGTTAAAGTCAATATGGTTGTCAAAAAGGAAATGAACGATCATGAGGTCATCCCAATGGCCAAATACTTTAAAGAAAAGGGAATTACACTACGTTATATTGAGTTTATGGATGTTGGTCAAACGAATGGCTGGGATTTTAGTCAAGTTGTCACGAAAAAGGATTTGTTTAAAGAACTCGATAAACATTTTGAGCTTGAGCCAGTTGATCCTGCTTATTTAGGAGAAGTAGCTAAAAGATACCGGTACGTTGGAACAGATACAGAGGTTGGATTTATTACATCAGTTTCCGAATCATTCTGTTCCACCTGTACACGAGGTAGATTGTCAGCAGACGGTAAGTTTTATACATGTCTGTTTGCGACTAGTGGTTTTGATCTTAGAAAAATGGTCCGATCAGATGCGACGGATGAAGAGCTTATAGCTGCATTCACACCTACATGGACCCAAAGACAGGACCGTTACTCTGATGAACGAACAGAGGAAACAGTGCGAAATAAACCAAAAATTGAGATGTCTTACATTGGTGGGTGAACGTCTATTTAATGGTAAAAATGAAAAAAAGAAGTAGAATTATTTAAAATTTGTTCGACAAATTATACTAACCTTTGATAGTCTATATTAGGAGAAAACGGTTTCTGAGCGTTGTATGCTTTTTACATCAATTGTCAAAGGATAGGGAGTTTGTTATGAGAAAATTAGTCATACTAGGCGGCGGTTATGGAGGGATGAATATCCTCCATCAGTTATTGGAAAAAGGTTTACCTGAAGATTTGGAGGTTACGTTAGTAGATCGTAATCCATATCACTCTTTAAAAACGGAATTTTATGCAATTGCAGCAGGAACAACGGCAGATAAAGATGTAAGGATTCAATTCCCTACTCATGAACAGGTGAAAACAGCTTATGGGGAAATTCAACAAATCGATGTGGAAAACCAAACCATTGTCATTCGGGAAATTGAAGAGCCAATCCCTTATGATTATTTGGTGATTGGAATTGGCTGTGAGGATAATTATCACGGAATTGAAGGGGCACAGGAATTTACTCACAGTGTTCAAACCATTGCGAAGGCAAGAAGAGCAGGTACGGCTATTAGTAATCTAGACGCCCACAGTAAAGTGACGATTGTTGGAGCAGGGTTAAGTGGAATTGAAGTGGCCTCTGAAATCAGAGAAAGCAGACCTGACCTAACAGTTCGCTTACTAGACCGTGGCGCAACAGTACTAAAAGCTTTTGACAGTAAAATTCAAGACTATGTTGAAGATTGGTTTGCTAAAAATAATGTGGATGTCATTCATAATGCTAATGTGGAATATGTAGAGGAGCATGCTGTTTGTAACAATGGATCTTGCTTCGATAGTGATGTCACCATTTGGACAGCAGGTGTAAAGCCAAATTATTTAATCGAGACCTTGCCTTTTGAAAAAGATGACCAGGGCAAAGTTAAGCTAAACGACTTTTTCCAAGTGCCATCACAAACCAACGTATATGTGGTAGGTGATTGTGCTTCCTCTGTTCATTCACCAAGTGCACAGCTTGCAGGTCAACAGGGTGAAAAAATTGCAGAGGTACTGAATGCCGTACTTAAAGGAAAAGAACCTGATATGCCTAAAGAGATTAAGCTAAAAGGAGCATTAGGCTCTCTTGGTAAAACTGATGGGTTCGGCAATATGTTTAACCAACCATTCACAGGGTTGTTGCCCCGATTGGCTAAAACAGGTGTACTTTGGTTGAGTAAACGTCATTAAGTAAATATCATATGGAAAAACCACCCTAGAATGGGTGGTTTTTTGTTTGGTTTGGGGAATAATAAGCGAAAGGGGCGACTGGGTTTAGCAATTGAAGAAGCACCCTCAGCATATTATGCCTAAACTTTAGCCACGCCTCCATGAACTATAGAAATGTCACTGCCGCCTTTAGCAAAACTCGGCGTGTTCAGCAAAATCCGAGTTAACTTCAGCATCTACGTGTATAGGTTTAGCATTTGAAAAGCGTCAAGGTGACTTCAGCCAAATGGGTGGCACCTTCAGCACCCTAAACGGAATTCTTAGCACAAACCACGTAACCTTTAGCAAAAAGCCCAATCTTCAGCAGGAAAATGTGTATTTTCAGCACAACGCACCTGTTGTTCAGCATCGTCGAAAGAAGCACAGCCGCGACATCAGCAAACCTGCCTAAACCTAGCCATCCAATCCATATGACACTTGTCATATAAACTAGTGACGTTTATGACTATTTCTCAAGTAGCTGTTATCTTATTATGATATAAGAGAACATGCCTTAATTTTACGGGAGGTAATCATGAGCAAACAAAAACAAGCACAATTGAGAAAAAAAGTGAAACCATTTGAAAAAACTGATACGAAATCGAGTGTGGTACAACTCTTTAATACGATTATTCCTTTCTTGGGGCTGTGGTTCTTAGCTTACCATAGCTTATCCATATCCATTTGGTTGACGTTATTGTTAGCAACCATAGCATCAGGCTTTGTCGTAAGAATCTTTATTATTTTTCATGATTGTACACACCTATCCTTTTTTAAAAATAATAAGGCTAATCGGATTGTCGGAACCATTACCGGGATCCTCACACATTTTGCCTATGATAAATGGAAAAGAAGTCATACCATCCATCACGCAACAAGTGGAAATTTAGATAAACGAGGAACTGGGGATGTATGGGTCATGACTGTGGATGAATACGTAAATGCATCAGTATGGGGAAGATTGGCCTATCGTTTATACCGGAATCCAATTGTGATGTTTGGCTTTGGACCTCTTTATCTTTTCTTAATATCTAATCGATTTAATCGAAAAGGAGCAAAGCGTAAAGAGCGTTTTAACACTTATTTGATTAACCTTTCTATCGCAGCAATCTATTCTATGCTCATTTGGGCTATAGGCTGGCAGGCATTTTTGATCGTACAAGCACCAATTCTCTTTATTTCAGGTTCACTAGGGATCTGGTTATTTTATGTGCAGCATCAGTTTGAGGATTCTTACTTTGAAAATGAAGACGAATGGGACTATGTTAAAGCCGCTGTAGATGGGAGCTCCTATTATAAGCTTCCTAAAATCCTGCAATGGATATCTGGCAACATTGGCTTTCACCATGTGCACCACCTAAATCCAAGAGTACCGAACTATAACTTGGAAAAGGCCCATGAATCCACTCCGCCTCTTCAGAAGGCAACAACAATTACACTTGCGACAAGCTTACAGTCCATACGCTTTCGTCTGTATGATGAGGAAAGTAAGACATTTGTAAGCTTTAAGGAAGTAAAGGAAATTCTAAAGAAACCAAAACCTAGTGTTCAGCTCAACAGAAAAGGACCACAGTTTCAGGAAGAATAGTGTTAAAACCCTTCGAACTTTACGTCGAAGGGTTTTTTGGTGTTTAATAAATACATATGAAGGAGGTTTATATGAAAAAGAAAAATTGGTATCACATTTTCCCAAGAAATACTGGACTTAGCTCATATATTTGGATTATCTTTTGTATCTTACCCTTTTATTTTATTTTCAGGTCCTCCTCGTTTATGGAAGTTATTTTTGGGATCTTTATGATTCTTTTATTTTTTAGCTCCTATCGCTTGTCCTTTCTCACGAATAGTTCACTAGCCTATTTATGGATAAGCATTGATATGATTATTAATATTGTGATGACATTGTTGTTCGGATATGTTTACTTTTCACTTTTTTTGGCCTTTTTTATTGGGAATATACAAAACAAAATTGGCTTTATCATCCTTTATATTGTTCATCTTCTTACAACCATTGCAGCCATTACGATTGGCTTCTTTATCAAGAGCGATGCATTTTTCTCTCAACTGCCGTTTATCATTATTAGTGTAATTGGTGTCATTCTACTTCCGTTTAACATGTATAATCGCTATAAACAGGAAATCCTGGAGGGGCAGCTAGAGGACGCTAACCAGAAGATTTCGCAACTGATGGTTATAGAAGAACGTCAACGAATTGCACGTGACCTACATGATACGCTCGGTCAAAAGCTTTCTCTGATTGGGTTAAAAAGTGACTTGGCTAAGAAACTGCTTACCGTTAAGCCTGAGAAAGCTACAAAAGAAATCAACGATATCCAGCAAACTGCAAGGACGGCCTTAAATGAGGTGCGCGAATTAGTATCAGATATGCGTGGAATAAAGTTAATTGATGAGGTGAAGCGGGTACGTCAAATTTTAGCCGCAGCGGAAATCGATTTTCAAATAGAGGGAGATTCGAACTTAAAGGATACTCCATTGTTGGTCGAAAATGTCCTCTCAATGTGTTTGAAAGAGGCTGTCAATAATATTATCAAGCATAGTCAGGCCACCTCCTGCCATGTTGTGATTAACCAGTATCCAAATGAGGTGAGCATTACCATCCAAGATAATGGCATGGGAATACCGGATAAGCAATCTCCAAAAGGCCATGGGCTACAAGGTATGGAGGAAAGATTAGAATTCGTGAATGGGTCGTTAAAAATCGAAACCAATGAGGGAACGAAACTGACAGTCCAAGTACCGAAAGTTATTCAAGTAACAAAATAGGGGGCTATAATAATGATTCGCATTGTAATTGCTGAGGATCAAGGCTTACTTCTTGGAGCACTCGGCTCGCTATTAGATATGGAAGAGGATATGGAAGTGGTCGGAAAAGCAAAAAATGGGGAAGAAGCCCTAGAGTTAGTGCAGCAACACCAGCCTGATGTATGTATTATGGATATAGAAATGCCGTTAAAAAGCGGTTTGGATACTGCAGAAGGGTTAAAGGATACATCCTGCAAGGTTATCATATTAACTACTTTCGCACGCCCAGGATATTTTGACAGGGCTAGGAAAGCTGGGGTGAGTGGATATTTATTAAAGGACAGTCCAAGTGATGAGCTAGCCAATTCCATCCGGACGATCATGGAAGGTAAGAAAATATATGCTCCAGAACTCGTGGATATGGCCTTTAGTGAAGAAAACCCCCTCACAGAGCGGGAGGAGCAGCTTATGAAGTTAATGGCTGACGGGAAAAGCACAAAACAAATTGCCAGTGAGCTTTATCTAACCAATGGGACGGTTCGGAATTACATATCCGTTATTCTTGATAAACTTGAGGTAAGCAATCGAATAGAGGCTATATCGCTTTTTAAAGAAAAAGGTTGGGATAAATAAAACTGAACACCCTCTTAATAAATTTGACAATTTTGTGAACTCGTTGAATAATATAGTTAAGAGGGTGATGATATGGAAAATAATGCGAAAATGTTAAGTGCTGTTCGTTACATTGGCAGTACAGTATTATCTATCGGCATTTTACTTTTTTTATTTGGTGTTTATGACAGCGGTTTCGGCACATTAGCTTCAATTGGAATCGGCACAGTGATGGGAGCTATTTTTATATTTCTTATGGGTGTGTTTTTTGTGGCAACAGAGGAAGTGTTAGAAAAAACAGAACGACCATAAAGAAAACCAGTGGAGAGAAAATTCCCACTGGTTGTTTTTTTGCTCTATATATTTTTTACATTTCGTTTTAACATACCGGCAACGACAGCAGTTACAAAGGAACCAATAATAATTGCTATGGCATATAAAAAGGCTTTGGCCAATCCGCCATCAACAAGCCCTATGACGAAGATTCCGCCATGTGGGGCAGGAAGACCGATGTTAAATAACATGGATAGCCCACCTGTTACGGCCGCACCTACAACTGTTGATGGAATGACACGCGCTGGGTCTGCTGCCGCAAATGGAATGACCCCTTCCGTGACAAAGCATAAGCCAAGTGGATAAGCGGTTTTACCTGCTTCCCGTTCTTCTTTTGTGAATCGTTTTTTAAACAATGTAGTAGATAGAGCCATACCAAGTGGTGGCACCATACCAGCTGCCATAATGGCTGCAATAAATGTGTAATTATTTGCATCTAGCATCGCAATACCAAACGTATAGGCTGCCTTATTAACGGGTCCACCCATATCAAATGCCATCATCGCTCCTAAAATAATCCCAACGATGACTTGGTTTGTACCTCCCATACTTTCTAAGAAGGTGGAAATCCCTGTATATACTTTCGTTAATGGAGGATTGATCAACATCATAATTAAGCCGGTTGCTGCTATGCTTAGTACAGGATAAAATAGTACCGGCTTTAAGCCCTCTAGTGCCTGTGGTAAACCAGATAATATTTTCTTAAATAATAAAGTAATATAACCAGCTAGAAAACCTGCAATTAAACCACCCAGAAAGCCTGAGCCACCGTCAGCCCCTTCAACACCAGTGACAGTAATCGCAATTAAACCACCAACCATACCTGGTGCAAATCCGGGACGTTCCGCAATACTAGAAGCAATAAATGCCGCTAGAACAGGAACCATTAAGAAAAGGGCTTTCCCGCCTCCAATGGTATTTAACATTGCCGCAAATTCATTATAATCTGCGTGAGTTGGATCACTTGAATTAATTCCCCAAAAGAATGATAGAGCGATTAATATACCGCCACCCACAACAAATGGTAGCATATTTGAAACCCCGTTCATGAGGTGTTTGTAGAATCCACTACGCTCCTCTTTTTCCCCTGATTCATCTTTTGATTCTTCGTGATGATATATAGGTGCATCTTGATTCTGAGCTCGATTTAATAGGTTTTCGGCTTCATGAATAGCTTTACCTACACCCGTTTGAATGACTGGTTTTCCGTTGAAGCGTGCCATTTCAACCTGTGTATCAGCTGCAACAATGATCACATCTGCATCTTCAATCTCTTGTTTGGTTAAGCGATTTTTGACACCACCAGATCCATTGGTTTCCACTTTTATCGAAATTCCCATGTCCTTCGCTGTTTCGTTAAGCTTTTCAGCAGCCATGTAGGTGTGAGCAATTCCAGTTGGACAAGCTGTAACAGCCAAAATCCTTTGATCCTCCTGATTTTCCTCGTTGCCATTTTCCTGTGCTTCAATTTCTGATTCCTTTTTGTTAATGGCGGTTAAGACCTCATCCTTAGATGTTGCCTCTAACAATTTTTCGCGAAAGCTTTCGTCCATTAAAAATGTAGATAAGCGTGAAAGAGCCTCTAAATGAGCGTTATTTGCTCCCTCACTTGCCGCAATCATGAAAAAGAGGTGTGCTGGCTGCCCATCTAAAGATTGATAGTCAACTCCATTTGTTGAGCGACCAAAAGCAATCGCGGGCGTTTCTACTGCCGCAGTTTTAGCATGGGGAATGGCAATCCCTTCTCCAATTCCAGTTGTACTCTGTTCTTCACGGGCCTTAATGGCTTCTAAAAAAGTTTCTTGGTCATTGAGTTTACCAGCCGAATGAAGCTGATGACTTAATTCTTGTAATACCTCTTGTTTTGAGCCTGATTGTAAATCCAAAATGATGGTGTCTTTATTTAAAAGCTCTGTAATTTTCATATTTTGTCACCCTATTCTTTGATAGATTTCAATTGTACTTGATCGATTAACGCTTCCACGTCTTCTTTTTTACATAAATCTGTTTGAAATGCTGTTGCACTTCCACTCGCAACACCATATCGGAAGGCTGTAGGAACACCCTGACCTTTAGCGTAAGATGAAATAAACCCTGATAAGAGAGAATCGCCTGCACCAACGGTATTTACGACTTTTCCTTTGGGGGCCTTTGCCTCAAGAATGGTATCATTTGAGACAAAAATGGCACCGTCCCCGCCTAAGGATACGATAATATTTTCCACACCCAATTCATTCAGCTTTTTTGCATAGTGAATGGCTTCTTCCTTACTAGAAATGGTTGTGTCAAATAGGTCCCCGAGTTCATGTTCATTTGGTTTTATTAAAAAGGGCCGTTCCTTTACTAGCTCATTAAATGCTGGACCAGATGTATCGAGGACAATTTTTATTCCTAATTGACGACAAAGGTTCGCTATCTCCTTGTAGAAGGAAAGTGGAATGGTCTCTGGAAGGCTACCAGCTAATACGAGCCAATCACCCTTTTGTAAATGCTGTAATTTAGAAAGTAATTCCTGTTGCTGATGTTCGGCAATCATAGGGCCTGGTCCGTTTAATTCCGTTTCTTGATCTGCCTTAATTTTGACATTAATACGTGTAATTTCTTCTGTATCAATAAACTCTGTTTTAATGTTCTCTTGTTCTAAAAAGTGTTTAATATATTCGCCTGTAAATCCACCGACAAATCCTAAGGCTGTATTATCTTCACCGAGCCTCTTCAAAACCCTGGAGACATTGATCCCTTTACCACCTGGATAATAATAGACTTCCTTTGTACGATTTAATTCACCAGGTAGAAAGCTTGAAAGGTACGTAGTGTAGTCAATCGATGGTGTAATGGTGCATGTATAAATCATGTTGACAGCCCCTTTATATCAGTAATTTCAGATAAAGTCTCTACTTCATTCTTAGGTAAATTGCTCGTGATTAGCCGAGCCTTTGCTAAGTCAAAAATTTTAGAAAAACTAACTTTTTTGTGTTTGGAATGGTCGGCTAAAACATACGACACTTTAGCAAGCTTGTGAGCTGTTTGCTTAATGTGTGCTTCCTCAGGATCTGGTGTGTTATAACCGAATTCATAATGAAAACCGTTGACACCTAGAAAACAGAGGTCAAAACAAAAATCATTTAAGGACTTTATGGCTTGAGGTCCAATTAAGGCACCTGTTTTAGCTTTAATTAAGCCACCAGTGACATAGGATGTAATGCCATGTTTAGTTAGTAAGTCAATATGAGGAAGTCCGTTTGTAACTACGATGACATCCTTATGCTGAAGAAAAGGAATAAGCTGTATAGTAGTAGTACCAGCATCTAGAAAAATACAATCCCCATCCTTTACTAATGAGGCGGCATATTTCGCAATCTCGATTTTTTCTTGAAGGTTTTGGCTTTCCTTCTCAGAAATGCTATATTCCTGTACTTTACGTTCATTAAACCTGGCGCCGCCATGTACTCGTTCTAAATCCCCTCGCTTTTCTAACTCTGTTAAATCACGTCTGATGGTCGATTCAGATGCATCTGTTACATCTGTAATTTCCTGTATGGTAACGATTTGCTTTTCCTTTAACAAATTAAGAATCATTTCGTGGCGTTCTGTTGTTAACATTTATATCACCAACTTGTTTGCTCTGTAGATTTATTATAAGGCAAACGTTTTCATAAATCAATCAAAATCAATCAAAAACATTCATAATCAGTCAAATTTGCAATTGTTTTAATATTTTGAAGCAAAAAAAGCCTCGACTTGTATATTTACATACAAAGTCGAGACTTATTTTCCTACATATATCCCCAAATCATCGCTAGTAACGTTCCGAAAACAGTGACGAGCGCTATGATGATTCCGTAATAAAGATTAGCGTAAATGGCGCCTTTGTCTTCTGTTTCACCTGCATGCATAAAGACCACTAGCTGAAGGGCAGCCTGTATGAAGGCTGTGACTAAAAGGATTGTCATCCCTAGAGCAAATGATAAATCAAAAAAATAAACCGAAACGGCAACTACCGTTAGGACTAGTGAAAAGACAAAGCCCATAACCTGTTTAAATGGAAATAACTCTTTCATCTTACATCATTCCTTTCAAGTAGATGAAGCTGAAAATGAAAATCCAGACAACATCTAAGAAGTGCCAGTAAAGAGAGAAAATGAATGATTTGTTTGTCGTTTCAGTTGTTATTCCACGCTTTTTCACTTGAGAGACAATGAATAAGCCCCAGAAAAGTCCAAAGGTTACGTGCGCTCCATGTGTTCCTAGTGTCGTTAATAATATGGCGGTAAAGGCACTTGTTTGAAGGCCTGCACCAACATGAACGTAATGGTAAAATTCATAGATTTCGACACCTAAAAAGGCTAAACCAAGTAAAAGCGTAATGACAAAAAAGGTTAGCATCGCTTTTTTGTTTCCTATTCTCATTGCATTCACGGTCAATCCAATCGTAAAACTACTTGTTAATAGTAGGATTGTTTCAATCATCACGGGAGTAATACCGAATATTTCACCGCCACTAGGGCCATTCCCGATTCGGTCCTCCAACGTAAAGTAAGAGGCGAATAGGGTGGCGAACAGCATAATTTCAGCCCCTAAGAAAATCCAAAACCCTAAAATATTTAACTGGTTTTGCTTGGTACTATATTCAAGAGGTTGCGTATGATCTAGTTTCATTCTTTTGCACCTCCAAATTTCGCTTCCGTTTGTTTTATCTCATCAACAGAGATGTGGTAACCGTGATCCTGTTCAAATGAACGGTGGGCCATGCAAGCAAAGATTCCAATTGCTGAAATAATGGCGACAATCCACATACTGAAAATCATGGCAAACCCAAATACAAAGAAAATAGCACTCATAATGAATGGAACACCGCTATTACTTGGCATATGAATTTCTTTGTATGGCCCTTTAAATAGAGTGTGACCTCTTTTCTTTGCATCCCATAGGCCTTCACTAGAGCTTACTTCTGGTGTGATGGCAAAATTATAATCTGGAACAGGATTGTGAGTTGCCCATTCTAGTGATCTAGCATTCCAAGGGTCATCTCCAATATCTCTGGATGCATAACGGATGCTGTAATAAATGTTATAGACGATTAACGCAAACCCGATAGCAAGTAAAATCGCTCCGAAAAAGGAAAGCATATTCCAAATCCCAAAGCCTGTAGACTCAGAATATGTGTACATACGACGTGCCTGCCCATCAAGACCTGAAATAAACATCGGGAAGAAGGCAACACAGGTACCAATTGCAATAAACCAGAACGTCCATTTTCCGATACGTTCATTAAGCATAAAGCCGAACATTTTTGGCCACCAGTAGGTTAGACCAGCAATCATGGCAAACACAACGCCAGGAATAATAACAAGGTGGAAATGTGCCACTAAGAACATTGTATTATGGTATTGATAGTCTGCCGCGGACATTCCGAGCATGACACCAGTTACTCCACCTATGGTGAAAATCGGAATAAACCCTAAGGAATACAGCATAGGAACTGTGACCTCGATTTTCCCTTTCCATAGTGTAAACAGCCAGTTAAAGATTTTAATACCTGTTGGTACGGCAATAGCCATCGTTGTGATGGAGAAAATACTATTCGTAAGTGCTCCTTGACCCATCGTGAAAAAGTGGTGAACCCATACAAAGAATGATAGAAGGGAAATGATCACCATAGATCCAACCATAGATTTATAGCCATATAGATTTCGACGTGCAAAGGCTGAGATCACTTCACTGTAAATACCAAAGGCAGGAAGAATCAAAATATATACTTCTGGATGTCCCCAAACCCAGAAAAGGTTGGCCCAAAGCATATCCATACCACCATTTGTAGTGGCAAAGAAGTGTGTGCCAAACAGTCGATCCATCGTTCCCATAGCTAAAGCTACTGTTAACACAGGGAAGGCGAACACAATGATAATATTGGTAATTAACGCCGACCATGTAAACATTGGCATTTTCATTAAAGTCATACCAGGTGCTCTCATTTTGAAAATGGTGACGATAAAGTTAATCCCAGTCATCAGCGTACCGAGTCCGGCAATCTGAATGGCAATCATATAATAGTTGGTTCCGACCGACGTACTTAACTCATTCCCGGCAAGTGGGAAGTACGAGGTCCAACCGGCATCAGGTGAGCCCCCGATGACAAAGGAAATATTAAATAGCATCGCTCCCATAAAGAAAAGCCAAAAACTTAACGCATTTAAGCGTGGGAATGCAACATCTCGTGCTCCGATTTGTAAAGGAACAACGAAGTTCATTAAAGCCATAATAAAAGGCATCGCCATAAAAATAATCATGACTACACCGTGTGTAGTAAAAATTTCATTGTAATGCTGAGCATCTAGAAGCGTGTTTTCTGGTACAGATAATTGAGCACGCATCATAATAGCATCTGCTCCACCACGGAAAAGCATGAGTAAAGCAGAGAGCAAATACATAATCCCAATTCGTTTATGATCCACGGTTGTTAACCATTCACGCCATAAATACCCCCACTTTTTGAAGTACGTCAAGCCCGCAATAATTGCAATTACCGTAAGACCGATGGCAACCATGGATGCGTATATTAATGGACTTGGATGGGGGATAGCAAATCGATCAAAGAATTCCATACTCTTTGACTCCTTTCAGGAAATAGTCTAAGTTAGTAAAAATTGTTGTATAGAAACAAAAAGTGTGTGTTAATGTTCGCTAGCTTCTTCGCTTGAATGTTGATTTTTATCATGTTCAGAATTTCCGTGTTGATGGCCACCATTCTCTCCTTCTGGTGCAGGTGAGAACTCCAAATGCGTTCCATTAAAGGTTAGTTGGCCGAGGTGGCCTGGCTCTAACAGTTCTTGAAATTTATCTTCTGTGATAGGTTCTGCCGTTTCTTTTACTTCCTCAACCCAATCTTCAAAGTCAGCTTGAGGCATTGCTTTCACATTAAAGGTGTTTTCAGCAAATCCTTTACCATTAAAGTTTGCATTACGTCCCATGTATTCTCCTGGTTCATCAGCTGCTAAGTGTAAGGTGGTGACCATGTCAGACATGGCATACTTTTGTCCACCAAGCTGTGGAATCCAAAAGCTCGTAATCGATCCATGAGAATACAGTTTAAACTCAAGAGGACGATTAGTCGGGATATATAAGTAGTTCACGGTCTCAATATCTTGTTCTGGATAGCTAAAATGCCATTTCCAATCAGAGGATGAGGCATAAACGACTAAAGGTTCTTCCTCATATCCCTCTGGAGCCGATTCAACGATATAATTGCTTCGAACCGAAACAATAGAAAGAACAACAATAATTAAAACGGGAATTCCGATAACAATGGACTCCACCCATTTGTTACCTTCAATATAAGGTGGTTCATAATCCTCACTTTGTTTCGATGCTCGATACTTAATTAGCATATAAATCAGAAGACTAAACACAGTAATCACGATAAACAACATGATGGATGCTGAAAGGATAATATCATGTGCTTGTCGTTCAGCCTGTGGTCCTTTTGGATCTAAGACTAGTAAATTACACCCTGAGAGCAGGGTTACTACAAAAAAAGATAGGGATAAGAAAGCCCACTTCAATTTCATAATGGTGCTCCTTTCTCTTTCTAGAAAATTTAGTACAAGTGGGTGTGATATTTATCACTATAACTATAGTGTTAATGATAATAACTTCGTATGGTGTTACACAATAAGTTGTTACGGGTTTCACAAATTGTTCATAATAAATGAACGAATCTATGACAATTTTGTGGAATTTGTGACAGAGGCTTGCAAAGCGGGAAAAGGATAGGGGAACCAGTATTTGAAGGATTATCCTTTTTTAGATAGTGCATTTTATTTACTAATGCTCTTTTCTGAGAGGGTGTTGTTTTTAATTAAAAAGGTATAAACTGCGACATATTCGGTAAAATGAGTGAAAAACGTGTTATAGTGTGCTCATGACAAGCGAAGGGTCAGTGGAAGCAGAAAAACGCCCGTCATGAACCACTCATGACAAGCGAAACATCATCAGAAACAAAAAATCGCTCGTCATGAACCATTCATGACAAGCGAAACATCATCAGAAATAGAAAATCACTTGTCGTACCCCTTTCTTGACAGGTGTTTTTCGGGCTTGTCAAGTAAAGTGTGTAAGTTCAGATATATTTCAGAACTCGATCCTTTAATCGATCATCAACTAATAACTGGTTCATAGCTAAGGACCAATTCTGTATGTGTCCACCTTCCCATTTGGTCTCTAATTCTTTTAC